>CAWGZN010000012.1:0-135812 GCA_963827075.1 uncultured Acidimicrobiia bacterium
CGCCCGCCGCTTCCTGGCGTCGGGCGGGCCCGACGGGATTCCGGTGCTGCGGGTCGGTCATCTGCTGCGCGGTGCCGCGCTGCGGGCTCGAGGTGTTGGTGGGTGGTCCGATCACCTGGCCGCCTCCGAACGCGGAGCCCGAATCAGTCGTCCCACACACGCCGCTCACCGTGGTCGACACGCGTCGCGCTCCAACCGTGCTCGTCGTCCTCACTCGGCTCCTCTCAGCCCTCCCTGCCGCTGCCTCCTAGGAGCTCCACCGATGCCAACTACCCGAGCCCTTCATCCGACACTTCCCGATGTTCGACAGACAGGTGCCCGCCGGCGGCCGGTGTGCGGTCGGGTGGTGGTGATGCTGCGGGTGTCGACGTTGTACGCGTCGTCGGCGGCGGCAACCGCCGCCTACTACACCCGGTATTTGACGGAGGCGCCGGGGGAGCAGCCGGGGGTGTGGTCGGGCAGTCAGGCGGCCGGGCTCGGGCTGGCCGGCGAGGTGACGGCCGAGGCGCTGCAGACGTTGTTGGAGGGCCGTGACCCGGTGTCTGGGTCACGGCTGGGTCGGGAGTTGGTGGATCGGGTGAAGGCGAACGGCGCGGTGGTGCGGGCGGTGGCGGGGTTCGACGCCACGTTCTCGGCCCCGAAGTCGTTGAGCGTGTGGTGGGCGTTGACCGGCGACACCCGGCTGCTCGCCGCCCACGACGCCGCCGTCACCGGGGCGTTGGAGCATTTGGAGCGGTTCGGGTCGACGACCCGGATCCGTCACGACGGTCGGCGGCTGCACCCGGACAGTCACGGGTTGACGATCGCCTCGTTCCGGCAGTCGACGTCGCGGGATGACGACCCCCAGATCCACACCCACGCCGTCATCTCGGCGAAGGTGCAGACGCTGGACGGTCGCTGGTACGCGCTGGACGCCAGGTACCTGAAGCGGTATCAGCGGATGTTGGGCGGGCTGTATCAGTCGCTGCTGCGCTCCGAGCTCACCCACCGGTTCGGGGTCGCCTGGAGCGAGATCGTGAACGGGCAGGCCGAGATCGCCGGCGTCCCGACGGATCTGTTGCAGACGTTCTCGAAGCGCAGCGTCGAGATCGACGAGGCGCTCATCGACAAGGTCGAGGAGTTCATCGACCGGGAGGGGCGGACACCGACCCGTTTCGAGCACGCCGCGTTGGAGCGGGAAGCAGCCAAGGACACCCGCCACAAGAAGACCGGGCACGGTGTCGCCGATCTGGCGACCCGCTGGCAGACCGAAGCGGAAACGGTCGGCTGGACCGGTCCGAGAGTTGACGGAGGCGATCGAGACAGCGGGCCGCGAGCAGGCGGATCGGCCGGTCGCCGGGGTGACCGTCGGCGAAGTCATCGACGAGGTGTCCGCCGGCAACTCGACGTGGGGTCGGGCCGACGTGCTGCGGGCGATCTGCGACCGGCAACGACCCGTGACCGGGATGCCGGCCGACCGTTGGCTGGCCGTGTTGGAGCGGGCCGCCGACCGGGTGGTCGAGCACTGCGTCGACTTGGACCCGCCCGGCCCGACGTCACGCCGGTCGTCGGATGGGCGGTCGGTGTGGATCGAACCGACCGCGCCGGGGTTGACGAGCGAGGCGGTGCTCGTCGAGGAGGAGCAGATCGTGGCTTGGGCGATCGACGCCCAGCTCGCCGAACCGAACCCGTCGACCACCGTCGAGGTCGAGGGTCTGGATGTGTTGCAGGCCGACGCCGCGGCGGCGGTCGCGGGGTGGGACGACCTGGTGTTGGTGGTCGGGCCGGCGGGCACCGGCAAGACGACGATGCTGGCCCGGGCCCGGGAGGATCTGCACCGTCACACCGCTCCGGTGTTCGGGTTGGCGCCGACGGCGAAGGCGGCACGGGTGTTGGAGCGGGACACCGGCATGGCCGCGGACACGGTCGCCAAGCTGCTCTACGAATGGTCCCGCCCCGAGCTGGAGCCGGGCTCCCCGTATCGGCTGCCGAAGACCGACGACGGTGGTGGTTGACGAGGCGGGGATGATCGCCAGCCACGACCTGGCCCGGCTCGTCACGTTGGCCGAGCAGAACCAGTGGCGGCTGGTGCTGGTCGGCGACCCGCGTCAGCTGCAGGCGGTCGGGCGGGGCGGACTGTTCGATGAGCTGTGCCGCAACGGCCGGGTCCACCAGCTCGAACAGATCCACCGGTTCACCCACCGCTGGGAGGCGGAGGCGTCGCTGCTGCTGCGGACCGGCGACCCCCGGGCCCTCGATGCCTACGAGGCGCACGGGCGGATCATCCCCGGCACCCTGGAGGAGCATCTCGGCGGGATCGCCAAACGGTGGGTCGACCACCACACCGGGGGCGACACGGTGGCGTTGGTGGCCTCTACGAACGATCACGTCGACCTGCTCAACGCGGCCGTTCAGAGCCTCCGGCTCACGGTTGGGGACCTCGATCCCGACACGGCCGTGACGATCGCCGGCGGGGAGCACGCCCACGTCGGGGACGTGGTGGCCACCCGGCGCAACAACCGGCGGCTGGTCACCAGCGAGGGTGAGCCGGTGCGCAACCGGGAACTGTGGACCGTCACCGGCACCCACGCGGACGGGGCGCTCACCGTGACCCACCACGAAGGACACGGCCAGGTGATGCTGCCCGCCGAGTACGTCACCGAGCATGTGCGGCTGGGCTACGCGGCGACCGAGCACGGCTACGAGTCCGACACCGTCACCATCGGCATCAACCTCGCCTGCGAGGCGACCACTCGTCGCGGCCTGTACGTCGCGGTGACCCGGGGACGCGAGGAGAACTCGATCCATGTCGTCACTGAGACCGACGACGTGACCGAGGCCCGCGACGTCCTCGAACGCGTCCTCGCCGTGGACCGGGCCGACATCCCGGCGGTGACCCAACGCCGCCGGCTCGCTGAGCAGCACCAGGCCGAGCCGGCTCCGACGCCGCCGTCACAGCCGGGCCGCTGTGACGTGCCTGACTGGTTCGACGAGCTCCACCGCGAAGTCCGGCACGAGCTCGATCGGGCCGAACAGACCGCCTCAGCGAACGCCTTGAAACGTGAACGCCTCGAGACCGAACTCGCCGGCGCTCACGACACGCTCTCGCGCCTTGACGACGGCCACCCGGCCGTACCGGGACCGGCTCGGTCGCGCCGAACAGGAGCGGGACGAAGCCGAGACGGGAGTACGCCGCCGCCGAGCGCCGCCTCGATGCCGTCGGGTTCCGCGGACGCCGAGGAGCGCGACGCGACGTTGTCGCCGCCGACAACCAGCTGAAGTGGGCCACCCACGACCTCCACCAGGTCCAGACGGAGGTCGGCCCCGACGTCGAGCGCTACCGCGCCGCGTGGCAACGGGTCGAGACGGTGCGCGACCGGCTACGCCACCACGACCGCAGCGCACTGATCGACCAGTACGGGATTGACCGGATCCCGCACCTCGCAGCACAGCTCGACGCCCTCGACACGTGGCGGCGCTGGGCCTGCGGCGACAGCATCGACGTCCAGCCACTCGGCGAGGCCGTCGACACCCTCCTGTCCGCAGGCGGCCACTATCGGGCCCTCGCGCAGGCCGTCCAGGAGTGGAGCGGGCACGCCGGCATCCGCCTGCGCGAGCCCCGAGTCAGCCACCCCGACGGCGAGACCGCCGGTCCCGAACTTGAGCTGTGACAAGGCGACCGGCGCCTGACGTCGCCGTGACGTCTCATCCCGTGAGGCGCGAGAGCGGTGCATGTCGCTGACCCGATGGATCGGCTCCGCCTTAGCTTAGGGCAGGGTGCAGGCGCGCTCCCGTTGTAGGTGATCGGGTTCGTGGGTCCTGGCGGGTTGAACTCGTAGGCGCTGACGGTGGCTGCGTTGTTCGCTGCGGTCAGGGCTGCCGTTGAGGCTTGCCGGACGCGGAGGTTCGCGTCGCCGGCCCCGGGGGCTTCGTTGAGTTGGAGGGTGATGTCGAAGTCGAAGAACGCGGTGGTGTTCGTTCCGTCGAGGGTGTTGCCGGAGATGTCGACGCATGCCGAGTTATGGGCGACCCCGGATCCGTCACCGACGTCGAGCAGCAACCCGGCGCCGAACGTTCCAGCGTTTGCGGTCGTGTTGTTGAGCACTGTGGCGTGGAGAGCGCTGGCGTTGGTGTTCCCGTCGCTGGCTTGCAGACGGATTTGGTTAGCGGTCAACCCGGTGATGGTGTTGTTCTGGATCAGGGTGTAGAGCTGGCTGTCGCCCGCCGGAGGGGTGACCGCTGTCGTTCCGTCTTGGCGCAGGGTGATGCCTTCCCCGTTGTTCGTTGCGCCGGACCCGTCGACGACGTTGTTGATGATCGTTGCCCGTGTGATGGATGGCCCGCCGGCGGTGCCGGGTCCGAAATCGTTGTTGACCCGGATGCCGTCGAATTTCGTGTTGTTGATGGTGTTGCCCTGGATCGTGATGTTTTGGGTTCCGTGGCCGCCGCCGAGAACTTGGATCGATCCGGAACCGAAGGCGTTGGCGGCGTTGAAGGTGCTGGCCTGGACCGTGAAGGTGAACGTGCCGGTAAACGTGGTTGCTTGGCTGCCCGCCACGGCAATGACTGCATTGGCGTTGAGTGCGAAATCGGAGTCGTCGACCAGCACCGTGAGGTTCGCGGCGAGATCGGTTTGCACTTCGATGCCGGTTTCACCGAAGCCGGCGTCATGGTTCTGGACGTTGAGACGCCTGACCGTGAGGGTTCCGGCTGTCGACGAGTTGTGCCGGACCTGGATGCCGTCCTCGGTGATCTGGTTGAGGGTTACGTCCTCGATGAGGTTGGTGCCGAAGTCGTTGGAGAGATTGATCGCCTGTTCGTCATTGCCGTTGCCGGCGCTGACAATTGACGCATCCTGATAGGTGAGGTTCGTCACCGACGTTGCCTCAAGCCCATGGCTGCCAGTGCTGGTCACGTTCAAGAAGCTGAAGGACACATCCCGGGTTGTCGCGAGACTGATACCAACTCCAGTCGTGTTCTGAATCGTGCCGCCTGACGCCGCGGCACCAGTCCCGGTCACGGTGAGCCCGCCGGCGTGCCCGGTGTTGTTGAGCACGATGCCGTTGGCTGCGCCGTTGGCGGAGATGCTCAGGAACGTCAGGCCGTCGGCGTGGATCGTCGTGTTGGCGACGTTGAGCGCGGTGCCGGTGGTCGTCGTCAGCGTGTTGTTCGGCGCTGTCGCGCCGTTGGTGTCGGTGATGGCGAGGTTGCCGCTCACGGCGGAGGCGAATGCAGGGTTGGCTGCCGGTGTTGGCGTTGATGCCGCCGTCGAACCGAACGAGGCCGGTCCCGTTCGTCGACAGGTTGATGCCGGTCGAGCGTGTCGGTGACGAGCCCGTTGATGTCGACGGTGCCGCCGGTGCGGTTGGTGACTTCGACGGATCTGGCTGTGGTGCCGGAGGTGGTGAGCGAAGCGTTGACGGTCGACGTTGCCGGCGCCACCGTCGATGTCGAGACCGCGGGTGGTGGCGGTGATCGCTCCACCGTTGACGGTGAATGCGCCGGTCCCGGCGACGTTGGTCAGCAGGATGCCGTTGGCGACTCCGGCTGCGGCGCTGGTGAGGTTGTTGAAGGTGATCCCGGCGGTTCCGATGGCGACGCCGTTGAGGTTGACCCCGGCGGTGGTGCCGGTGAAGCCGGTGATCTGGTTGGCGGCGTTGTTGGCGGTGATCGTGCCGCCGCCGGTGGCGGTGAACGTCGTGCCGGCTGGGCCGGTGCCGGCGAGGTTGATCGCCCCGGTGAAGGCGATGGCGGCGCCGGTGTTGCCGTTGAGGAAGACGCCGCCGTTTCCGTCCGTACTAGTGATGTCGCCGTTGAACGTGACGGTGCCGCTCGAGCGATTCTCGACGCGGACGACGCTTCCGGTGGGGGCGAAGATCGCCGCGCCGATGGTGATGTCACCGCCGGCGGCACCGGTGAGCACGATGCCGGTGGTGTTGCCGTGGATGAGCTGGTTCGGTCCGATCGTCGCCGTCGTGGTCGATGTCCCGGAGATCCCGGTGGTGCCGGAAGCGCCGGTGATGCCGGCGTTGACCCGTTGGATGTCGACCCCGTTGGCCAACGTGATCCCCACACTGCCGGTGTTGCGCACGTTCGGGTTGTTGGCAACCGGTGTTGCCGGAGTGGCGGCGACGAGTTGGGTGGACGGTCTCGCGCCGGTGGGGTCGACGTTGAGGCCGAACGGTTCGCCCCACAGCTTCTGGTTGGCCTCCAGCACGATGCCACCTTCGTAGGGTCCGGTGGCGGGGGCGTTGTCGACGCCGACGAAGATGATGTCCCCAGTACCGTCGAGGGTGTCGGCGGTGCCGCCGGTCGTGAGCGGGGCGAGGCTGTTGAACGGGCTGTGGGAGCGGCCGCCTTGCCCGGCGGGTGGGGCGGCGGCGTCGATGTCGACGTACCACACGAGCGGGCCGACGACTTGGATGGTGACGGTGGCGGTGTCGGTCTGGTTGGCCGGGGTGTCGGGGTCGTTGTCGTTGACGGTGTAGGTGAACGTGTCGTTGCCGGTGAACCCGGCGGGCGGGTCGTAGATGAAGTTGCCGTCGGCCTCCATCGTCACGTTGTTGCACCCGGCGCAGTTGGCGCTGGAGATCGTCGCCGGCCCGGCGGTGAACCCGGACGCCGGGCTGTCGATGTCGGTGTCGTTGCTGAGCACGCTGCCGGCGACCGTCAGGTTGCGGACCGGTCGACGTCGTGCCGACGACGAGGCGGGTGTTGGCGAGGGCGGCGTTGACGCCGGTGAACGAGTCGTCACCGGCGACCGGCGGGTCGTTGACACAGGTCACCGTCACCGCCACGGTCGCCGTCGACCCGCCGTTGAGGGTGTAGGTGAACGTGTCGGGGGTGGTGCCGGGCGGGTTGTTGCAGTAGTTCGGCGGCCGGCTGGTAGGTGAGCCCGGTGCCGCCGCCGGTGATCACGACGGTGCCGTTGCCGGGCTGGGTGACCGCGGTGATCGTGGTGGGGCCGGCGTCGATGTCGGTGTCGTTGGCCAACACGGTGATCGCGGTGGCGGCGGCGTCCTCGAGCACGGTGGCGGTGTCGTTGACCGCGACCGGCGGGTCGTCGACACAGGTGACGGTCACCGCGACGGTGGCGGTGGAGGCGCCGGGGGTGAGGGTGTAGGTGAACGTGTCCGGGGTCCCGCCCGGCTGGGTGTTGCAGTAGTTCGGGGTCGGGTTCGTAGGTGAGGCCGGCGCCGCCGCCGGTGGTGACGACGGTGCCGTTGGTCGGCTGGGTGATCGCGGTGATCGCCTTCGGGCCGCCGTCGACGTCGGTGTCGTTGACCAACACGGTGATCGCGGTGGCGGCGGCGTCCTCGGCCACGGTGGCGGTGTCGTTGACGGCGACGGGCGGGTCGTCGACACAGGTGACCGTCACCGACACGGTGGCGTCGTCGCCACCGTTGATCGTGTAGGTGAACGTGTCCGGGGTCCCGCCGGGCTGGGTGTTGCAGTAGTTGAGGTCGGGTTGGTAGGTGAGCCCGGTGCGGGCGCCGGGGCTGCCGCCGGTGAGCACCACGGTGCCGTTGGCCGGTTCGCTCGCCGAGGCGATCGTGATCGGGTCGCCCTCGACGTCGGTGTCGTTGGCCAACACGGTCGATCGCGGTGGCGGCGGCGTCCTCGAGCACGGTGGCGGTGTCGTTGACCGCCACCGGGGGGTCGTCGACACAGGTGACGGTCACCGACACGGTGGCGGTGGAGCCGCCGGGGGTGAGGGTGTAGGTGAACGTGTCCGGTGACCCGCCGGTCTGGGTGTTGCAGTAGTTGGCGTCCGGCTGGTAGGTGAGGTCGGTCACCGCCGTTGGTGATCACCACGGTCCCGTTGGCCGGCTGGGTCACCTGGTCGATGGTGATCGGTCCGTCGTCGATGTCGGTGTCGTTGGCCAACACGTCGATCGTCGTCGCCGCGGTCGTCCTCGGCGACCGTCGCCGTGTCGTTGACCGCGGTCGGCGGATCGTCGACACAGGTCACCGTCACGACTGACGGTGGCGGTGGAGCCGCCGGGGGTGAGGGTGTAGGTGAACGTGTCCGGTGACCCGCCGGTCTGGGTGTTGCAGTAGTTGGCGTCGGGCTGGTAGGTGAGGTCGTCACCGCCGTTGGTGATCACCACCGTCCCGTTGGCCGGCTGGGTCGCTGAATCGATCGTCATCCCGACCGAGTCGGCGTCGACATCGTTGGCCAACACGTCGATCGTCGTCGCCCCGCTGTCCTCGGCCACCGTCTCCGTATCGTCGACGGCGACCGGGTCTTCGGCCACACAGGTCACCGTCACGGCGACGGTGGCGGTGGAGCCGCCCGGGGTCGAGGGTGTAGGTGAACGTGTCCGGTGACCCGCCGGTCTGGCTGTTGCAGTAGTTGGCGTCGGGCTGGTAGGTGAGGTCGTCACCGCCGTTGGTGATCACCACGGTCCCGTTGGTGGGCTGGGTCACCTGGTCGATGGTGATCGGTCCGTCGTCGATGTCGGTGTCGTTGGCCAACACGTCGATCGTCGTCGCCGGATCGTCCTCGGTGACCGTCGCCGTGTCGTTGACCGCGGTCGGCGGATCGTCGACACAGGTGACCGTCACCGATGACGGTGGCGGTGGAGCCGCCGGGGGTGAGGGTGTAGGTGAACGTGTCCGGTGACCCGCCGGTCTGGGTGTTGCAGTAGTTCGGGTCCGGCTGGTAGGTGAGGTCGGCCCCGCCGGCGGCGACCACCACCGTCCCGTTGGTCGGCTGGGTCGCGCGATCGATGGTGATCCCCACCGGGTCCGGGTCGTCATCGTTGGCCAGCACGTCGATCGTCGTCGCCGCGCTGTCCTCGGCCACCGTGGCGGTGTCGTCGATGGCGACCGGGGTGTCCGGGACACAGGTCACCGTCACCCGAACGGTGGCGGTGGAGCCGCCCGGGGCCAGGGTGTAGGTGAACGTGTCCGGTGACCCGCCGGGCTGGGTGTTGCAGTAGTTGGGGTCCGGTTGGTAGGTGAGGTCGGCCCCGTCGGCCGCGACCACCACCGTCCCGTTGGCCGGCTGGGTCGCCGACGTCGATGGTGATCCCGACCGGATCCGGGTCGTCATCGTTGGCCAGCACGTCGATCGTCGTCGCCGCGCTGTCCTCGGCCACCGTGGCGGTGTCGTCGACGGCGACCGGAGTGTCCGGGACACAGGTCACCGTCACCCGAACGGTGGCGGTGGAGCCGCCCGGGGCCAGGGTGTAGGTGAACGTGTCCGGTGACCCGCCGGTCTGGGTGTTGCAGTAGTTCGGGTCGGGCTGGTAGGTGAGGTCGGCCCCACCGTTGGTGATCACCACGGTCCCGTTGGTCGGCTGGGTCACCTGGTCGACGGTGATCGGTCCGTCGTCGATGTCGGTGTCGTTGGCCAACACGTCGATCGTCGTCGCCGGATCGTCCTCGGCCACCGTCGCCGAGTCGTCGACCGCGGTCGGCGGATCGTCGACACAGGTCACCGTCACGCTGACGGTGGCGGTGGAGCCGCCGGGGGTGAGGGTGTAGGTGAACGTGTCCGGTGACCCGCCGGTCTGGGTGTTGCAGTAGTTGGCGTCCGGCTGGTAGGTGAGGTCGGCCCCGTCGGCCGGCGACCACCACGGTCCCGTTGGTCGGCTGGGTCACCGAATCGATCGTGATCCCCACCGGATCCGGGTCGTCATCGTTGGCCAGCACGTCGATCGTCGTCGCCCCGCTGGCCTCGGCCACGGTGGCGGTGTCGTCGACGGCGACCGGGGTGTCCGGGACACAGGTCACCGTCACCGACACGGTGGCGGTCGACCCGCCGTTGAGGGTGTAGGTGAACGTGTCCGGCGACCCGCCGGTCTGGGTGTTGCAATAGTTCGGCGTCCGGCTCGTAGGTGAGGTCGGCCCCGCCGGCCGCGACCACCACCGTCCCGTTGGTCGGCTGGGTCACCGTCGTCGACGGTGATCGGTCCGTCGTCGATGTCGGTGTCATTGGCCAACACGTCGATCGTCGTCGCCGGATCGTCCTCGACCACCGTCGCCGTGTCGTTGACCGCGGTCGGCGGATCATCGACACAGGTGACGGTGACCGTGACCTCGCCGACGTCGGTTCCACCGCCCCCGTCGCTGACCCGGTAATCGAAACCGGCGACGCCCGCCCCGCACAACTCGGCGGTGGGCGGAAGCGGATCCTCCCGGCGACGATCGCCACGCGGCCGCCCGTCGCACCGGAGACCGCGGTGACGGTGAGCGTGTCCCCGTCCACGTCGGTGTCGTTCGCCGCCGGACTGCCCGCACCGGTGACCGGCAACACGAGCACGGTGTCCTCAACGGCCGTCACCTGGTCGTCCACGGCCACCGGAGCGTCGTTCTGCACCACGACCTCACAGCCCGCCCCCACCCGATCGGTCATGTCGGCGATGGCCCGGTCACCGGCCCCGCCACCGCAGGACAGAACGTCGACGAACCCGTCGAGGGCGTTCAGCACGTCCCGGCCGCCGCCCCCGTCGAGCAGATCGCTCCCCGCCAGGCCGGTCACCCGGTCGTTCCCGGCGGTGCCGAACAACTGGTTCGCCCCGGCCGAGCCGATCAACGTGTCGTTGCCCGGGCCGCCGCGCAGATTCTCGACGTCGGCCCCGATGTTGTCGCCCTCACCCGGTCGACCGTCGTCGGCACCGGTCCCGATCGAGGCTCGCACCCCGGCCGTGTGACCGGCGTAGGTGGCCACGTCCCGGCCCGGCCCACCCATCGACCACATCGGCGCCCTGGCCGCCGCGGAGATGGTCGTTCCCAGCGTCCGCCACTCAACCGGTCCGCACCCGCCCAGTTCCGTAGCCGGTCGTTCCCCCCGCCGCCGAACTCGACATCGTTGCCCGCGGCGCCGCGCAACAAGTCGTTGCCGGCCCCGCCGACCACCACGTCGTCGCCGCCACCACCGAACAAGAAGTCGTTCCCGCCCAACCCCATCAACTGGTCATCGCCACCCAACCCGCAGATCACGTCAGCGCCCGCGGTCCCCCTGAGCAGCTCCGCACGCGCCGTGCCCCGTGATCGTGCACACCGGATCCCCCGGCGCCGCCGCACTCGCTTCAGCCCCCACGAACGGGACACCGGACAGCACCCACGCCCCCACCACCAGCGCGACGACCCCGCCGCGACCCCACCACATCCGGCCGGCGTCCCAGTTCATCTTCACTCCACCGCTCTACTTGCGGGCGCGACGCTCCAGCTCACCGCGAACCAAAACAACGCTGCGGGTGCACGCTGACTGCAACCCTCCCGATAGCCAACAGTCTCCCACGAACGCGATGCGGAGTTATGTGCCCGCCGACACACACACCGTGTGCCGGCGTGCACACACAAGCGGCCACCGCGAGACGGCTCGGCTGGGTGGCCGAGTGTCCACGGATTGTCCACGAACGAGTCGAAATTCGGCCGGCACGGGCCGACACGCGACGAACGGCTCGGGCGCGAAAGCCCTGCGTACACGGCATGACCCGGCACCGACTGACACCCGCTGAACAGCTTCCGGGCGCCTTGTAACTATGGTCCCGCGTGCTCGCGAGCCTGAACGATGAGATCGCTGAGGCCGGCGGCGATCGCGGCGTCCCGGTCCTGGGTGGCGTGCTGGTAGATCAGCGCCGCGCGCGGGGAGGCATGACCCATCCGGGACATCAGCTCCTTCGTGCTCGCACCGGTGGCCGCGGCGAGGGTGTTGCCGGTGTGGCGGAGGTCGTGGAAGCGGAGGCCGTCGATCCCCGTCGCCGCTGAGGGCACGTTGCCATGCCGCATGGAGGGTCGCCGTGCGGAACGGCCGGCCGCTCACTCCGGGGAACACGAGGTTGTCTCGGCCCGGTGTGCACCACGTCGCCAGGTGTTGCTCGAGCTCGGGAACGATGACCTCGGGGATCGCGACCGCCGGACGGCCGGCGTCGGTCTTCGGTGGTCCGAGGAGCAGTGTGCCGTCGGCGAGCTGCTGGTACTGCTCGACGACGGAGACGGTGCGGTGGAGGAGATCGAGGTTGCGTTGACGGAGCGCGCGGAGCTCGCCCGACCCGCAGGCCGCAGAACGTGGCGAGCAGCGATCATCGCCCGGTACCGCGGTTCGATCGCGTCGGCGAGTGCGAACACCTGCTGGATCGTGGCAACCGGTCGTTCCGCCGGCCGCTCGACGGAGGCCCCCTTGATGACGCACGGGTTCCGCGGGATGAGCCCGTCCTCGACGGCGGTTGCGCAGATGGCGTGGAGGAGGCGGTAGCACTTGGCGATCGTCGACGGCGCCGGGGCGGCCAGCCCTGATCTTGGCGGCCCGCCACGTCCGCACCTGCCCCGGCGTGAGCTGTCCGATCGGGGTCGTGCCCAGCTCGGGCAGGATGTGCAGCCGCAGCAGTCCGTCGTACAGGTCGCGGGTGCGCGGGCGCAGGTTCGGCCGGTCGGTCAGCCACCGGTCGGCGTACGCGGCCAGCTCGATCTGCCCGGCCGTCGGGTCGATCCAGTGCCCACGCCCGACGTCGGCGCGCGTCGCGGCGAGGAGGCGTCGGCATCACCCTTGGTCCGGAACGTCGTCGGCGCGGTCTTCCAGACGCCGTCGATCTGGTAGCGCGCTTGATAGCGACCCGACGGCAACTTCCGCACACTGCCCCAACGGCTGCGCCCCATCGAGGCGAGCTCTAACTCAATGTGGCACGAATGTGGCACGACACCAGCCGGGCGGTAATCCAGCTTTTCCGTCGAATACGGTCAATAGTGCCATCTACCAGGCGTTTCAGCGGGAGCGGATGAGGGGAATCGAACCCCCGTATTCAGCTTGGGAAGCTGATGTTCTACCATTGAACTACATCCGCGAGCCGGCCTGAGGCTAGCTGATGGTGCCTCTGACCTGGCCGCTGCCGCCACGAAACCAGTCCGGCGCCCCTCGCTAGGGTGCGGCGCGTGATCCTGTCGGACCGCACGATTCGCGAAGAGCTGGCCGCCGGCCGCATCGTCATCGACCCGCTCGACGAGGCGGCGATCCAGCCGTCATCAGTCGACCTGCGGGTGGACCGGCTGTTCCGGGTGTTCCTGAACCACACGATGTCGGTGATCGACGTGAGGCAGAACCTCGAGGACCTCACGAGGCTCATCGAGATCGATGACGGCGAGGCCTTCATCCTGCACCCCGGGGAGTTCGTTCTCGGCTCGACGCTCGAGCGCGTCGCCCTCCCCGACGACCTCGTGGCACGCGTCGAGGGCAAGTCGAGCCTCGGCCGGCTGGGCCTGCTCATCCACAGCACAGCCGGCTTCGTGGACGCCGGTTGGAACGGGCATCTCACGTTGGAGCTGTCCAACGTGGCCAACCTCCCGATCACGATCTACCCGGGCATGAAGATCGGTCAGCTCAGCTTCATGACGATGACGACGTCGGCCGACGTGCCGTACGGCGAAAGCCGCCTCGGCTCGAAGTACCAGGGTCAGCGCGGCCCGACCCCGAGCCGCTACTGGGAGAACTTCGACCGCTGACGCCGTTCTGTCGGTCGATTCCCGCGTGAATCTGTAGGTGCCGACCGACAGAACGGGGCATCCGAGATCGGGCGGGGCACGAACGCTGTCGCGTGGAACGTCCGTCTCGCACCATCGCCGCGCTCTCCGGTCTCGTCGCGGCGGCGGTCGCGCTCGCCGTCGCCGAGTTGTTCGCCGGCTTCAACCGCTCGTGGCGCTCGCCCGTGCTCGACGTCGGCGACCGCGTCATCGACGCCGCGCCGCCGTTCGTCAAAGAGTTCGCCATCGACACGTTCGGGACGAACGACAAGCCGGCGCTGCTGATCGGCATCGCCGTCGTCCTCGGGATCTACGCGGCCGCTGGTCGGCGTCGTCGCGCTTCGCCGCAACTTCATCGCCGGCCTCGTCGGCATCGCCGTGTTCGGCGCCATCGGTACGTGGGCCTCGTTGAGCCGGCGGACGAGCGCGCCCGTGCACGTCGCCCTGCCGAGCATCGCCGGCGCGCTGGCCGGAATGGGTGCGCTCTGGCTGATCCGGTCGCGGCTCGTCGCCCGACCCGAGGCCGACGGCGCCCCGCCCGAGGCGGCCACCGATCGACGCCAGCTCTTCCAACGCGCCGGGGCCGTCCTCGGCGTGCTGGCCGGCCTCGCCGCGGTGACGGGCGCGGCAGGCCGGCGCCTCGCGTCCCGGTTCAGCGCCGCCGAGTCGCGGGCCGACGTCGTCCTGCCGACTGCAGCCGAGCCGCTGGCCGAACTACCCGCCACCGTCCAGGCCGACGCGGCCGGGATGACGCCCTTCATCACGCCCAACGCCGACTTCTACCGCATCGACACCGCGCTCGTCGCGCCGCAGGTCCCGGCCGACACGTACCGGCTCAAGGTCGTCGGCATGGTCGACAACGAGCTCGAGCTGACGTACGCCGACCTCCTCGCCCGCCCGATGATCGAGCGCGACATCACTCTCACGTGCGTCTCCAACGAGGTCGGAGGTCAGTACGTCGGCACCGCCCGGTGGCTCGGCACCCGGCTCGACGACCTGTTGCGCGAGGCCGGCGTCCAATCCGGCGCCGACCAGGTCGTCGGCCGCTCGGTCGACGGCTTCGAGTGCGGCTTCCCGGTCGAGACGGCCATGGACGGGCGCGACGCGATCATCGCCGTGGCGATGAACGGTGAGCCGCTCCCCATCGAGCACGGCTTCCCCGCCCGCCTCGTCGTCCCCGGGCTGTACGGGTTCGTGTCGGCGACCAAGTGGCTGACCGAGATCGAGCTCACGACGTTCGCCGAGTTCGACCACTACTGGCTGCGCCGGGGCTGGGCGCAGAAGGCGCCGATCAAGCTGATGAGCCGGATCGACACGCCGCGCGGCTTGGCGAAGGTTGCCGCAGGCGTCGTGCCCGTCGCCGGCGTCGCCTGGGAGCAGACCATCGGGATTCGGGCGGTCGAGGTGCAGATCGACGACGGTCCCTGGCAGGCGGCCGAGCTCGCTGACGCGCCGAGCAACGACACCTGGCGCCAGTGGCTCTACCGCTGGAACGCGACGCCGGGCCGGCACTCGATCACCGTCCGGGCGATCGACAACGACGGCGCAATCCAGACCGCCGAGCGCGCCGAACCAATCCCCGACGGAGCCGCCGGCCATCACCAGATCGTCGTGATCGTCGAGTGACGTCCGGATCGACCCCGACCCATCCAGAAAGGACCTCCCGATGAGGATTCGCCGCACCCGCACGGCCGCGCTCGAGCGCACTGGCCGTACTGTCCCTCGCTGCTGCCGCGTGCGGCGGCGATGATGACGACGACGCCGCGCCCGCACCCCCAGCGGCCGCCGAGACCACGGCCCCCGACACCACGGCCCCCGGTACGGAGCCGATGGCTCCCGACGGAACCTCCGAGCCGTCAGGGCCGGCCTGCTCGAGCATCCCCGATGACGGCGAGGGCAGCTTCGCCGGCATGGCCGACGACCCCGCCGCGACCGCGGCGTCGAACAACCCCGAGCTCTCCACGGTTGTCGCCGCGGTGCAGGCCGCCGGGCTCGTCGACACCCTCAACGGCGCGGGCCCGTTCACGATCTTCGCACCGGCCAACTCGGCGTTCGACGCGATCCCCGCTGCGGACCTCGATGCTCTGCTCGCCGACCCGATGGGCGACCTGACGTCGATCCTCACGCTCCACGTCGTCGCCGGTCAGCAGCTCAGCAGCGCCGACCTCGCCGAGGTCGGTTCGGTCGCCACGGTCAACGGCGAGGAGATCACGCTCGAGGCCAATGGTGGGGCGCTCTCGGTCAACGGCGGGCAGGCGACGGTCGTGTGCGCCGACGTGCCGACGGCCAACGCCACCGTCCACATCATCGACGGTGTCCTCCTGCCGAGCGCCATGGGCGAGGGCGCCCAGGGCGCCGCGCTCGAGCCGTCCGGCCCGGCCTGCTCCAGCATCCCGAACCGGGGCGAGGGCAGCTTCGCCGGCATGGCCGACGACCCCGCCGCGACCGCGGCGTCGAACAACCCCGAGCTGACCACGCTCGTGACCGCGGTGCAGGCGGCCGGGCTCGTGGACACCCTCAACGGCGAGGGCCCGTTCACGATCTTCGCTCCCGCCAACTCGGCGTTCGCCAAGATCCCGCCTGCCGACCTGGAGGCCGTCCTCAACGACCCGACCGGCCTGCTCACGACGATCCTCACCTATCACGTCGTCGCCGGTGAGCAGCTGTCGAGTGCCGACCTCGCCGAGGTCGGTTCGGTGACCACGGTCCAGGGCGACGAGCTCACGTTCACCGCCGATGGCGACACGCTGGCGATCAACGGCGACCAGGGCACGGTGGTCTGCGCCGACGTGCCGACGGCCAACGCCACGGTCCACATCATCGACGGCGTGCTGATGCCGATGACCTGATAGTCGGGGCTTTGCCCCGACTGCCGAAGCGGTCGCCGCCTGCGGCGGCGGCCGCTTTCTGCTTCGGGGTTCACGGGGGCGGCGCCCCCGTGGCGGAGCTTCTTCGGGGGGTTCACGGGGGGCGAAGCCCCCCGTGGGTACCAATCCGAATCGACGATCGCTGCGAACCATCAACGTGATACTTGCTGCGCCCACCGCTTTCGCTCTGCCGAGCGGTTCGTCGGTGTGCGCACTGTGGCGCTTCCCGGTCTGGCAGATTGAGGGACGCGTGGAGGATGACCTCGACCTCGAGACCTGCATCGGCCGCGTCGCCGCCGGCGATCAGGGTGCCTTCGCCCTGGTGTACGACCAGCTGGCCGCGTCCGTGTACGGCGTGGCCCGACGGGTGCTCCGCGATCCCGCCCAGGCGGAGGAGGTCACCCAGGAGGTCTTCACCGAGATCTGGCGGCAGGCGACGCGCTTCGACGCCGGTCGGGGCAGCGTGCGGACCTGGGCGGTCACGATCGCCCACCGGCGGGCCGTCGACCGGGTCCGCAGCGAGCAGGCGCGGCGTGACCGGCAGGCCCGTCAGGCCACGCTCGACCCGCCGGCCGACGCGACCCCCGAGGACACCGCGCTCGACACGGAGGACCGGGAGCGGGCGCGGGCCGCGCTGGCCGAGCTGTCGGCGGCCCAGCGCGAAGCGCTCGAGCTCGCCTTCTACGACGGGCTCACCCATGTCCAGATCGCCGACCATCTGGGTATCGCGTTGGGCACGGTGAAGACGAGGATTCGCGACGGGTTGATCAGGCTGCGGGCCGCGTTAGGGGTGGCGCAATGAACGATGACGAGCTGAGGGAGATGCTCGCCCTCGAGGCAGTGGGCGCGCTCACCGACACCGAACGGGCCGAGCTCGACGCGGCGATCGAGGCCCGTCCCGATCTCCGGGCCGAGCTCGACTCGTTCCGCGGGGCGGCGGCGGTGATGGCCGAGGCCGTCAGCGAGGAGCCTCCGCCCGGCCTGCGGGCGCGGGTGTTGGAGACGATCGCCGCGACGCCGCAGGAGCCGGCGTTGCCCACAGCCGAAGCTCCCGACGCCGGTCCCGACGTGGCGCCCGTCGTGCCGATCACGGCCGGACGGCGGCGCCGCCACCAGTGGCTGCGGTGGGGTGGGATCGCGGCCGCCGCGGCCGCGGTCGCTGTCGCCGTGGTGGTGGTGTCACCGTTCGGCAGCGACGACGCCGGCGACCATCTGGCCGAGGTGCTCGAGGCTCCGGATCGGCAAGTGATCGAGCTCACCGGCGAGCTCACGGGACTGCGCCTCGTGTTCTCTGACGCCGTCGGTGCGACCGTGCTCGACGGCGAGGGTGTGGAGCCGCCTGAAGGTGACGACGTCTACGAGCTGTGGCGGATCGCCGACGAGGCGGCACCGGAGCCGATGGTCAGGGAGTTCCGGCCCGAGGACGACGGGAGCGTCGCCGAGCTCATGGAGGGCGTGAACCCCGGTGACGACGTGTTCGCCGTCACGCAGGAGCCGGCCGGCGGGAGCGACGAACCCACGAGCGACCCAATCGCAGCGACCGCATAGTCTCGGTGCATGGCCGCCGCAGAGATTCTCGCGCCGGTTCTCGCCGCCGTGATCGGCGAGTCCAGCGCCATGCGCATCGAGTTCTGGGACGGCAGCAGCCTCGGCCCACCGGCCGGAGATCCCGGATCACCCGGGACGCTCCGCGTGCTGACGCCGGACGCTGTTCGCCGCATCCTGTGGAGTCCGAACGAGCTCGGGCTCGCGCGGGCATACGTGACGGGCGAGCTGGAGGCGGACGGTGACGTGTTCGCCCTGCTCGAGGCGCTGAGCAAGCGGGCCCCACGTAGCCTCCGCCACGGCGTCGCGGCCGCGCCGCTCGCCGTGAAGGCGGCGCACCGACTCGGGCTCGTCGGCAAGCCGCCCCCACCACCACCAGAGGAAGCCCGCATCCACGGGTGGCGGCACTCGGTGCGGCGCGACGCCGCCGCCGTCGGCCACCACTACGACGTCGGCAACGACTTCTACTCGCTCGTGCTCGGGCCATCGATGACGTACTCGTGCGCCCGGTTCGCCGACCCGGCGATGGACCTCGCCGAAGCGCAAGCGTCCAAGCACGATCTCATCTGTCGCAAGCTCGGCCTGCCCGAACACCGGGGCGCCCGCCTGCTCGACGTGGGGTGCGGCTGGGGCTCGATGGTGATCCACGCCGCGGCCAACTACGACGCCCGCGCTGTCGGCATCACGATCAGCCGCCCGCAGGCCGACCTCGCCCGCAAGCGGGCGGCCGAGGCCGGGGTTGCCGACCGGGTCGAGATCCGCCTGCAGGATTACCGGGACCTCGGCGCCGAGCGGTTCGACGTGATCTCGTCGATCGGGATGTCCGAGCACGTCGGGGCGAAGAACCTCGAGCAGTACTACCGCATCCTCCACGACGCTCTCGAGCCCCGGGGACGCCTCCTCAATCACGCGATCAGCTCGGTCGGCAGCTCGCGGCTCGGTCGCACGTCGTTCATCGGCCGCTACGTGTTCCCCGACGGCGAGCTCATCGACGTCGGCACCGCGGTCCTGGCGATGGAGCGCGCCGGGTTCGAGATCCGTGACGTCGAGTCGCTCCGCGAGCACTACGCGCGCACGCTGCGGGCGTGGGTCCGCAACCTCGAGGAGAACTGGGACGAGGCCGTGCGCCTCGTCGGCGAGCGGCGGGCGCGCGTGTGGAGGCTGTACATGGCCGGATCAGCGGTCGGCTTCACCGACGGTGGGATCAACGTGCACCAGGTGCTCGGCGTGGTCCCGACGCCCGAGGGCGGCAGTGGCATGCCGGCGACCCGCCACGGCTGGGACACTTCCCTCCCTCCCACCCTCGAACTGTGAGCTGAGCGTGCGGATATCCGCACGCTGAACTCACACTTCCGGGTGGGGGGTGGCGCCGAAGGGCACCGTCGGGCGGTCGAACTCACGCTCGCCGGCTTCGATCGCCTCGAGGAGGTGGATCGCCACGTCGGCGACGCGCACGTCATCGCCCGCACCGGCGGCCTTGGTGCCGTCGTCGAGCATGATGTAGCAGAACGGGCAGGCGGTCGCGATCCGGCTGGCGCCGGTGGCCAGCGCCTCGCTCGCCCGCTCGTCGTTGACCTTCACGCCGACGGACTCCTCCATCCACATGCGCGCGCCGCCCGCGCCGCAGCACATCCCCCTCGTGCCGTTGCGCGGCATCTCGACGACCTCGATGCCCTTGATCGAGCCGACGACCCGGCGCGGGGCGAGGTAGATGTCGTTGTGCCGGCCGAGGTAGCACGAGTCGTGATAGGTGATGCGCTCCTCGAGCGTCGCCTGGCTGACGTCGAGTTGGCCGCTGGCGATCAGCGACTCGAGCAACTGGGTGTGGTGGACGACCTCGTAGTTCCCGCCGAGCTGGGGGTACTCGTTGCGCAGCGTGTTGAAGCAGTGCGGGCACTGCGTGATGATCTTGCGCACGCCCATGCCGTTGAGCATCTCGACGTTGGGCATGGCGAGCATCTGGAAGAGGTACTCGTTGCCGGACCGCCGGGCGGGGTCGCCGGTGCACATCTCCGACGGTCCGAGCACGGCGACGTCGAGCCCGGCCCGCCGGAGCAACTTCGCCATGGCCTGGGTCACGCGCTTGTTCTTGTCGTCGAAGCTCCCCGCGCAGCCGACCCAGTAGAGGTACTCGGCCTGCAGCGGCTCGCCCGGCTCGACGACGGTCACGTGGTCGAGATTCTTCGCCCAGTCGGCGCGGTCACCCTGGCTCATCGCCCACGGGTTGCCCTGGTTCTCCATCCCGCGATAGGCGTTGCCCAGCTCGGTCGGGAAGTTCGACTCCATCAGCGACAGGTAGCGCCGCATGTCGAGGATCTTGTCGAGGATCTCGATGTTGACCGGACAGATCTCGTCGCACGCCTTGCAGCTCGTGCACGCCCAGATCTCCTCGGGCGTGATCCGTTCGAACAGCGAGTTGGCGCTGATCGTGATCTCGCTGTCGACGCCGATCGGCGGGGACACGACCGGCTCGCCGGTGGCCGCCATCACCTCGCCGGTCTTGAGCACGATCTCGCGGGGGTCGAGCGGCTTCCCGGTCGCGTGCGCCGGGCAGACCGACGTGCACCGACCGCACATCGTGCAGGCGTCCGTGTCGAGGAGCTGCTTCCACGTGAAGTCCTCCACCACCGACGCGCCGAACGTCTCCAGCTCGGTCTCGGCGAGGTTCGGCATCGGCTTCATCGCGCCCTTCGGGCGATCGTGGTCGCGCAGGTACATGTTCAGCGGCGACGTGAACATGTGGCGGAGCATCGTGAGCGGCAGGATCGCGAGGAACGCGACGAACGACACGACGTGACCGATCCACAGCCACTCGTGCCAGCGGTCGAGGGTCGACGTCGACCAGCCCTCGACGAGCTGGCTCAGCGGGTAGCCGATGAAGCTCCACTCCTCGTACTGCATGTCGACGCCGGATGCCGTCCCGAGGGCGATGCGGAACATCTCCGTCGCGAAGCCGCTCAATCCGATCAGGAGGAACACGCCCAGGATCACGGCGTGCTCGGGCTTGGTCTTGATGCGGATGCGGTACGGCCGGTGGACGTAGCGCCGGAGGATCGCCCACAGCACCCCGCCGACGAACACCACCCCGGCCGCGTCGCCGACGGCCGCGTACGCCTGGTACGTGCGTCCGTGGAGGAAGCGCAGGTCCTCGGGCAGCTGGTGGTCGATCTCGAGGACGGCCGTGACTGCGAGCAGCACGAGGAACCCGAAGTAGATCATCGAGTGCATCGCGCCGGCGATGGGGTCGCGGAGCAGGGTGCGCATGTACACCCCGGCGCGGAAGTCGCTGAACCGGCGGGGCGCGTTGCGGATCGTCGTGCGGCGGGTCGGTGCGGCGCGCCCGCGCTCCCAGTTCTTCACCCGGTCGGCGAACTGGAACGCACCCCAGACCAACAGGACCGGGATCACGGTGTAGAAGGCGAGCTGCAGCGGTCCGGGGATGTCGCCGAACACCTCGCGCTGGATCGGGCTGTCGTCGTGCCACTCGGTGATCAGGGGCATGACCCCCGACAGCACCGTGAAGACGGCGAACGCGATCCCGAGACCGATCACGAGGTGTCGCGGACGCATCGGGCCCATCATGGCCCAACCTCGTTCTGTCGTTCGACATCGACCCGAACGGGCCGATCCCGACCGACAGAACGGGTGCGATCAGCCGTAGTACTGGCGATCGAGATCGCGGATGCGGCCGGCCAGCCCGGACAGCAGCTTGTGCGCGATCGTCGGCACGTCGTCGAGCACGGCCAGGAAGTGCCGCTGCGAGATCACGAACAGCGTGCAGTCCGTCTCGCACACCGCGGTCGCCGTCCGCGGTCCGTGGTCGAGGAGCGAGAGCTCGCCGACAATCGCGCCCGGACCGAGGGTCGCGACCTTCCGACCGTTGCGCTTGACCGTCACTGTGCCGTTCAGGATGACGAACGCCTCGCGTCCGGTCTGACCCTGGTCGACGACGAGGCTGCCCGCTGTCATCGTGATCTCGTCGCCCGAGCGGGCGATGCGCTCGAGCTCCTTGCGCGTGCAGCCGGCGAACAGGGACACGTTGCGCAGGTGGTCGACGTACGCCTTCTTGCTGGCCATCGCCTGATGCTAGGCGGTCACGCGCGCGTCGACAGACTTGGTCACGTCCCGGCTTGGCGGGCGACCGCGTCGGCGGCCGCAGCGATCGCCTCGGGGTCGCCGAGGTACTCGGCGGAGCGCACGCGGAGCTGCGCGTCGAACTCGTAGCGGCGTGGGACACCCGTCGGGATGTTCACCTCAGGGATCTCCTCCGCGGACACACCTTCGAGGTGCATCAGCAGCGCGCGCAACGAGTTGCCGTGGGCCGTGACCAACACGTCGAGCCCGTTGAGAAGTTGGGGAGCGATCACGTCGTGCCAGTAGGGGAGCACGCGAGCGACGACGTCGCGCAGGCACTCCGACGCGGGCAGCACATCAGGAGGGAGCAACCGGTACCGACGGTCGTGCGCGGGGTGCTCGGGATGATCGGCGTCGAGCTCCGGCGGCCGGACGTCGAAGCTGCGCCGCCAGAGGAACGTCTGCTCGGCGCCGTGGCGCTCGGTGGTGGCGCGCTTGTCGAGGCCCTGCAACGCCCCGTAGTGGCGTTCGTTGAGTCGCCAGTGGCGTTGCACGGGCAGCCACCCCTGACCCATCTCGGCGAGGGCGAGCGTCTGGGTGTCGACGGCGCGGATCAGCACCGACGTGTGCGAAGTGTCGAAGTGCAGACCCGCGGCGGCCATCGTGCGGCCGGCGGCCCGCGCCTCCTCCTCGCCCTGGGGAGTGAGCGGAACGTCGTGCCAGCCGGTGAAGAGGTTCTCCTGGTTCCACGTGCTCTGGCCGTGGCGAAGCGTGACGAGAGTCCCGGCTGAGGGCATACCGCATCGTACGATTGCGCGTCCGAACGCACGGTAGGGTCCGTCCCATGAGCATCTCGAACCAGGACATCAAGGCCGATTGGGAGCTCGGTGACACCATCGCCGTCACCATGGACGGCGACGGCGACGGCTCCGACGCCGATGGCACCGACGGTGACGGCTCCGACGGTGACGGCTCCGACGGCGACGGCGGCGGTTCCGACGGTGACGGCAGCGACAGCGGCGACGCCGATGGTGGCGATAGCTGAACCGAGCCGTTGAACCCGGCGGCACGTGGGTCACGCGCCGCCTCGTCCACGCCGACGCTCCTGGCCTCGCCGATCTCGTCGCCGAGCCGGCGCAGTTCGTCGCCGCTTGCCTCTTCCACCATCCGGAGTACTCGTGCGGTGTCGACGCGCGCCGAGATCCGGCCCGGTTCGCGACGGCCGACGGGCTCTGGAACGATGCCCTGGCGCGCGGTCTGCGCATGCCGTTCTTCCGGCTCGTCCGCGACGGCGGGACGCTCTCGCCCTCGGCGTACTGCCGCTCCGCCGGGGTTGGCCACCGCACCATCGACGACGTCATCCAGCCCAACCGGGTGCTCGAGCTCTACGACGACGGAGCCACGATGGTGCTCCAGGGGCTGCAGCTGACCGACCCACTGCTCGGGCGCGCGGCCAACAACCTCGCCCTCGCGCTCGATCATCCCGTGCAGATCAACGCCTATCTGTCACCGGCGGCGGCACGCGGGCTCGAGCTGCACTTCGACTTCCACGACGTGTTCGTGCTGCAGCTCGCCGGCCGCAAGCGCTGGCGGGTGTGGGAGGCCCTGTCGCGCACGCGGAACCCGGTCAGGGGCGGGGCCAAGATCGCGTCCCCGACGTTCGACGAGCTCGGCGACCCCCTCCTCGACCTGACCCTCGAGCGCGGCGACTGTCTGTACCTGCCGCGTGGGTTCCCCCACGCCGCAGAAACCGTCGAAGCGGCCTCGTCGCACCTCACGATCGGCGTGCTCGCGATCACGTGGCAGCGCGTGTTCCGGCGGGCGATCGACGCCGCCATCGCGGCCGGCGACCTGACCGCGTCCGTCCCGGCGGGGAGTCTCGACGCCGCCGGCCTCGACGCACCCGAGCCGGGCCGGCTCGGCTGCCACCTCGACCCATCGAGCCTCCGGCCGTGGTTGGCGAAGGAGATCTGGCACCGCCAACCGGCGACGCGCTTGCGGCCGTTGGTGCCACCCTCGGTCGACGTCGACACTCCCGTGCGCCTGACGCCCGGCCCGCTGCTCTGGCTGACGACGATGGCGGGGCAGGACGGGTGCCGGGCCGTGTTCGGGCTCGGCGACCGCGAGCTCGACCTTCCGGCGGAAGCCCACTCGTTCCTCGCCGACTTGCTGACCCGGTCCGCGGCGTTCACCGCATCGTCGCTGGGTGGTGGGCTCGACGACGCCTCCCGGGTCGTGGTGGTCCGCCGCCTCGCCGCCGAAGGAGTGGTGGTCCCTGAGTAGTCGCCCGGCCCGGTTCGAGTGCGCCGCCGCGTCAGTCGAGCGGGCCGAGGCGTTGTCGGCGACGGCCTCGCAGGTCCGGGCGTGGCTCCTCATCGAGGTTCACGGATCGTGGGGGCGCGACGCGGTGGCGGACAGCGAGCTCGGGCCCCACGCGCCGAGCGTGTGGCGCGGGGCGATGCGGGCCCGCGGCATCCGGGTGATCACCATCCGCCGGGACCTCGAGGGCCACCGGCGGCCGCTCTCAGACGTCCGGCTGGTCCACGTCGTCGCCGGCCGGCCGGGCGTGACCGAGCCCCGGGCCTACCGCCGGACCATCCAGGATCTCCATCACGTCGTCATCGCCACCGAGTCGTTGGCATCCGGGTCAGGACCCGGCGCGGGCTGGGACGTCGATGAGGAGCCATACGCGCTCGTGTGCACGAACGGCCGGCACGACGCCTGCTGCGCGACGTTCGGCCGTCCGTTGGTGCGCGCGCTGCGCACCTCGCAGTGGTCCGACCGCACGTGGGAGTGTTCGCACATCGGCGGCGACCGCTTCGCCGGCAACCTGGTTCTGCTGCCCGACAGCCTCTACTTCGGGCGGTGCGACGAGCCGGCCGCGGAACGAGTGCTCGCCGAGTACGACGCCGGCCGGCTCGACCTGGAGCAATTCCGTGGGCGCTCGACGTTCACGCTCGTCGAGCAGGCGGCCGAGCACTTCGTGCGAGTCGAGCTCGGACTCACCGCCCTCGGTGCGATCGCCTCGGCCGAAACGCTCGACGGCGGCCGGGTCGCGGTTCGACTCGCGGCGGACGCCGATGGAGATGACGGCAAGGAGCTCGTGGTCTCGCTGACCCGCTCCCGTGTCCCCGCGCCGACGCCGCTGACGTGCAAGGGCGCCGAGGGGCTCACCTACCCCAGCTTCCGCCTCGACGCGATCGAGCCCCGGGCGTAGTGCTCAGCCGACGAGCCGCCGGCCGATGCTCGGGTAGCTGACCACCAGACCGTCGGCATCGACCTCGATGTGCTCGTGGAACGAGCCCGCCTGAAACTGGATCTGAGCACCGCCGCCGGCGACGGGAACGCCCGCGTCGTACCGCTGCTCCGACGAGACGACCTCCAGCTCGGGGACGGCGACCCATGCCATCGTCAGCTCGGCGCGCCGTGGCTCACCTCGCCGTGAGGCTTCGACGAGGCCCTCGCGCAAGACGGGCATCGTGTTCGTCAAAGGGCACAGGGCGAGGTCGCAGTCGAGAGCCTCGGCCAGCTCCGGATGTTCGAACCTGAGCGACCGCGGTTCGCCGTCGATCGTGAGGTCGGCGCGCGAGGAGGTCCAGTCGCCGGCGGGGGAGCGCCGCAACGAAAGCGTCCGTCGCGAGCCGTCGACGTCGACGCGGACATCGAGACGACGTGTCACCCACCTCGGTCCGGTCACGAGCTCGTACGTGAGGGCGTACGCCGCCGTGACGCTTGACCCGCGCGCCGTGAGCTGGTCCGGACCCAGCTCGACGTGGGCGACGTCGACCCGGGACGGGTCGGGGCCGATCCAGGCGAGGAGTCTGTTACCAGTCATCGCCAACGACAGTAACGCAGCGGTCGGCGACCGTGCAACCAGTCATTCATTACAGTGGTCGCGATGAGCTCGAGTGACGCCCCCGGCGAGTTGGAGGAGTTGCGCACGTTCCTGAACTCCTGGTGGGTCCCGAACGACAGCCGCCAGCCGGTCGACGATCTGCCCACGCTGGCCGTCGACCGCCGACAGTGGTCGCGTGCGCTTCCGTCGGTGCCGCCTCCGACGCGTTCGGCCGTTTCAACGCTGCGCGCCCTGCGTGACGAGCTGCGCGCCAACCTCGGCGTCTCGCACCCGGTTGCGCTGGCCGGGCTGATCGACTCCCATCGCTGGCACGTCGCGCTGACGGAACCGGGGACCGAGCCGGCGATCCGGCTGGTCCCGCAACGGAGCACGACGGCGGCCGCGCTGCTCGCGATCGCGGTCGACGCGATCGCGACCGGGCGGTGGCACCGTCTCCGGGCCTGTCCCGACTGCGGATGGGTCTTCTACGACAGCAGCCGGAACGCCCGCCGGACGTGGTGCTCGATGACCGGCGCCGGCGGTGCCCGCGCGTGCGGCAGCATCGCCAAGACCCGCGCCTACCGCGCCCGCCGGGCCGCCGGCGCGTCGCGGTGAGCATGCACGGGTGGTCGGCGGAGCACGACGAGCTGGCTCGCGGGCTCGGTGAGCGGATCCGATCGCACTTCGCTCCGCCCCGATCGCTCGGCCGGACGCCGACGCCCGAGGAGGTGGCCGCACTCGGCGTGATCACGCCCGACGGCGTCGGCATCGCCGCTGCCCTCCGTCTGGTCGACGACACGCTGCTGCCGAACGTCGTCGCGCTCGATCATCCGCAGTTCCTCGCCTACATCCCCGCGGCGCCGGCCACGACCGCGGCACTGTTCGACGCCGTGGTCGGAGCATGGTCGTTCTCCGGCGAGAACTGGCTGGAGGCCGGCGCCGCGGTGGCTGCCGAGAACGCCGCCCTCGGCTGGATGCGCCGGTCGGCCGGCCTGCCCGAAGGTGCCGGCGGATGCTTCGTGTCCGGGGGCTCGGCGGCCAACCTCTCCGCGCTCGCCGTGGCGCGCGACGTGTGGCGCGCGGAGCACGGAGCTCGTGATCAGCTCGCGATCGCGTGCGCCGCGTCGGCTCACTCCTCCGTGCGCACGGCCGCCGCCCTGCTCGACCTCGACGTCGTCGAGATCGCCGGCGACGGATACGGCCGGTTGACCGGCGCCGCCCTGCGTGCCGGCATCGCCGGCCGGCCCGTCTGCGCAGCCGTCGCCAGTGCTGGCGCGACCAACACCGGTGCGGTCGACGAGCTCGCGGCCGTGGCCGACGTCTGCGCCGACGCCGGGTTGTGGTTCCACGTCGACGCGGCCTACGGCGGCGCGGCCCTCTGCCTGCCCGAGCTCGCCGAGCTGTTCCGCGGGGTCGAGCAGTGCGACTCGATCGTGATCGACCCGCACAAGTGGCTGTTCTCGCCACTGGACTGCGCGGCGCTGCTCTACCGCCGTCCCGAGCTCGCCGCGCGCACCCATCGCCAGTCCGCGGAGTACCTCGAGGCGTTCGGGGACGAGCAGATCAACCCATCCGACCTCGCCTTCCACCTCACCCGGCGCACCCGTGGCCTGCCGTTCTGGTTCACGCTGGCCGTCCACGGGACCGAAGCCTTCGCGACCGCGGTGCGGGCGGGCATCGAGCACGCCCGGAGGGCCGCTGAGCTCATCGCCGGCATGGGTGAGGCGGTGCGCCTCGTCATGGAGCCACAGCTTTCCGTGGTGCTGTTCGACCGGGTCGGGTGGACCCGCGCCGACTGGTACCGGTGGGCCGAGCAGGCGATGGTCGACCAGCTCGCCTTCGTCTTGCCGACGACGTGGCAGGGCCGCGCCGTGGGCCGGCTGGTCTTCGTCCATCCGGACACGGACATGGACGCCGTCGCCCGTCTGCTCCGCCGATTGGAGGCCTGACACGTACGGTGGTCCGGATGTGGTCGGTCCTGGAGCTGGCCGGCTACCGCCGGTTGTTCATCAGCGCCGCGATCGTCATCTTCGGAGTGATGGGCCAGGCCGTCGCCCGCGCCTGGCTGGCGCGGGACCTGACGGGGAGCAACGCCGGGCTGGGCGGGGTGCTGCTCGTGTTCGGGCTGGCGATGCTGCTCTCCACGCCGGCCGGCGGTGTGGCCGCCGATCGGTACTCGAAGCGCGCCGTCCTGCTCTACGCGGTGCTCGCGCTGACCGCTTCCTCCGTCGCCATCGGGGTCGCCGTCGAGGCCCACGTCATCAAGTACTGGATGTTGCTGGCCGCGTCGGCGATCCAGGCGACGGCGTTCGCCTTCTACCTACCGGCGCGCATCGCGTTCATCGCCGAGCTCGTCGACGCCGAGCAGATCGGCGAGGCGGTCGTCGTCACCCAGACGGCGCAGGAGGCGATGCGGGTCATCGCACCCGCGCTCGCCGGCGTGCTCATCGGCGTGAGCTGGTTCGGGGTCGGTGGCGTGTTCCTGCTCGCCGGGGCGACGAGTGCGCTCTCCACGTTCTTCGTCGCCCGCCTGCCGGTCGGCGCGCCCCGCGTTCCAGCGGCCCGATCCCCGCTGGAGGAGATCGTGGATGCCCTCAGGTACGTGCGTACGCGTCGTGAGCTCTCGCTCGTCGCCCTCACGACCATCGGTGTGGTCGTCATCGGCTACCCGTACCTCATCTTCTTGCCCGCGCTCGCCGACGACCGGTACGACGTCGGCGCCGGCGGCTACGGGCTGATGGCCGGGGTGGCGGGCTTCGGTGCCGTGATCGCCGGGCTGATCGCGCCGCGGCGCTCGTGGATGGTCGCGCGCCCGTGGCGAGTGATCGGGGTGTCGGGCGCGGCGCTCGGCGTCGCCCTCGTCGCGCTCGGGTTCTCGTCGACGTACTGGTTGGCGCTGCTCGTCCTGCTCGCGGTCGGCGCCTCCGCGCTCGATCTTCCAGACGTCGACCCAGGCGCTGATGCTGTCCCTGTCGGACTTCCAGTACCACGGACGGATGCAGAGCATGGTCGTGCTCGGGTTCAGCGGGTTCGGACTCGCCGCCCTGCCGCTCGGCCTGTTCGCCGACGCGACGTCCCTCCGGCTGACGCTCGTCGGGATGGGCCTCCTCGTCCTCACCGTCACCGGCACGTTCGTCCTCACGCGGCGTCGCCACCGCCGTCAGCTGGTCGGGGTCGAGCCGGCGTAGAGCGGTCGGCGCTCACGCGCTCCAGTCGACGCCGGGGAACGTGGCGACCCAGTGCTCCGCGATCCGGTCGTCCTCGATGCGCTGGACGAGGAGCCACGTGACGATCGAGCGCTCGCCGGTCTCCCGGTTGATACCCCGGCTCGTCGCGCGCGTCCACACGCGGTCGCCGGCGACGGCGCGGTCGTCGATCACAGTCTCGGCGCGCGACAGCACCCGCTGAAACTCCGAGAGCCGACCCTTGTAGGCGCGCAGACCGGTGCGTTCGCTGCCGGTCCCCGTGTGGCGGATGAACGGGTCGGTGAAGATCTCGTCGATCGCGTCGAGGTTCCCGTCGCGCCAGATGTCGTCCCACCAGCGCTGGCTGACGGCGAGCAACCGGCTCTCCCCGGACGCACCGGACTCGTCCACGCCCGGAGAGTGTAGGTGGTGCCGGGCATGTGAAAGATTGGCTGGACATGAGCATCTCTCTTGGTGGCACCGGCATCTGGAACTCGGCGCTGCGCTACGGCGACCCCGCTGAAGTAGGCGAGATCGCGGCCGAGCTCGAACAGCTCGGCTACTCCGCGCTGTGGGTTGGGGACATCGGCGGCGACCTGTGGGGTTCGGTCGCCATGCTCCTCGGTGCGACTCAGCGCGCGGTGATCGCCACCGGCATCGCCAACATCTGGCTGCGCACGCCGGAGGAGACCGCCCGCCAGCACGCCGCGTTGAGCGCGGAGCATGGCCGGCGCTTCCTTCTCGGTGTCGGGGTCAGCCACGCCCCGTTGATCGATCGGATCGAGGGCGCCGAGTACTCCCGGCCGCTGGCGCGGATGCGGGCGTTTCTCGACGACGTCGACGCCGCCGACGTCCCGGTGCCCGTCGACGAACGGGTCATCGCCGCCCTCGGCCCGAAGGCGCTCGCCCTCGCCGCCGAGCGCACCGCAGGGACCCACCCGTACCTCGTCCCGCCCGAGCACAGCGCGATCGCGCGAGCTGCGCTCGGCGACGATGCGATCGTCGCCCCGGAACAGGGGCTCGTGCTCGAGACCGACCCGGACAAGGCGCGCGCGATCGGCCGCACCTTCCTCGAGCGCTACATGGGGCTGCCCAACTACAGCAACAACTGGCGCCGGCTCGGGTTCGGCGACGACGACCTCGCCGGCGGCGGCAGCGATCGGCTGGTCGACGCCCTGATCGCGTGGGGCGACGAGGACGCGCTCGCCGCTCGTGTCAAGGAGCACCGCGACGCCGGCGCCAGCCACGTCTGCGTGCAGGTGCTCACCGACCAGTCCACGGCCTTCCCGCGCGACGAGTGGCGCCGCTTGGCCCCGGCGCTGACGTGAGCTACGAGTTCGATCGTTTCCTCCGCTACGACGAGCTGACCGCCTGGCTGCAGGAGCTCGCCGCAGCCCATCCCGAGCTCGTCACCCTCGAGTCCTACGGCCGCAGCCACGAGGGTCGCGACCTGTGGCTGGTCACCGTCACCGATCAGGCCACCGGGCCGCCCGACACCAAGCCCGCCCACTGGGTCGACGCGAGCATCCACGCGACCGAGCTCACCGCGACCGTCGCCGCCTGCTACTTGCTCCACCACCTCGTCAGCGGCCACGCCGGCGGCGATCCCACGGTTGGGGAGGCGCTCGCGACCCGCACGTTCTACGTCGTGCCCCGGGTCAATCCGGACGGGGCCGAGTGGGCGCTGGGCGATCCGCCGCGGTTCCGCCGGTCGAGCACGCGGGCATGGCCGTGGCCCGATGGCCACCGCTGGCCCGGCGCCCACGTCGAGGACATCGATGGCGACGGCCGGGTGCTCCAGATGCGGATCGAGGATCCGGACGGTTCGTGGATGCCACACGCGGAGGATGCCCGCCTGCTGATCCCCGTTCCGCCGGCGGGCGCGCCGCCCGGGACCACGACCTACCGGCTGTTCAGCGAGGCGACGGTCGTCGACCACGACGGGTTCACGGTGCCGGCGCCGAGGCCACCCGAGGGACTCGACCTCAACCGCAACTTCCCCGCCGGGTGGTCGACGACGGTGCTCGGGTCCGGTGATCACCCGCTCTCCGAACCCGAGATCGACGCCCTCGTGCGGGCGGTCTCGGCGCGCCGCAACGTCTGCGGCTACAACGCCTACCACACGGCCGGTGGCGTCCTGCTGCGGCCATCGTCGACCGAGCCCGACTCCGCCCTCCCACCACGGGACGTGTGGACGTGGACCCAGCTCGGCGCCCAGGGCACCGCCCTCACCGGGTACCCGGTGCACTCGCTGTACGAGGACTTCACGTGGGACAAGTCCGACCTGATGAGCGGCGCCGCCGACGACTGGGCGTACGAGCACCTCGGCGTGTTCGCCTGGACGACCGAGTTCTGGGACGTCGTGCTGGCGGCGACCGGCAGCAAGCAGGCCACCGACTTCTGGTACCTCGGTCCGACCGACGAGCAGCTTCTCGCGGTCCTGCGCTGGGTCGACGAGCGGGCGCCGGACCAGTACGTCGACTGGTACCCGTTCGACCACCCCCAGCTCGGCCCGGTCGAGCTCGGCGGCTGGCACCGGCTGGGCATCTGGACGAACCCGCCGCCGGCGGCCCTGCGCGACGAGGTCGCCCCGCACGCCGCCTTCGCCGTCGCCCAGGCCCTCTCGTCGCCCCGGCTGCAGGTGCGCCACCACCGGGTCGTCGACCTCGGCGGCGGCGCGTGGCGCATCGAGGTCGGCATCGCCAACACCGGCTGGCTGCCGACGTACGTGTCGGCCCGGGCGAAGAAGGCGAACCTGGTGCTGCCCCTCGTCGCTGAGCTGGATGGCGACGGCGTCACGGTCATCGGCGGCCCGGCGCGGCAGCAGCTGGGTCAACTGGAGGGCCGCTCGGCGACCCGGTTCACCTGGCCCGACGACGCCACCCCGGACCGGGTGCTGGCGACGTGGACGGTTCGCGCCGAGGCCGGAACCGCAGTGATCGTGTCGGTGCATCACGAGCGGGCGGGCCGGGCCAGTCTTGGCCTCACCCTCACCGGGTAGCCCTCCGCCGGCCCGCTCAGCTCGGCGACTTATCCCGAAGGACCGAACGGGGTCGCCGGTAGGATCGCAACCCGTGCCCAGCGCCCCGTCAGTCCCCCACCCCACGGCCGAGCTGGAGAACGAGGCGATCACGATCATCCGTGAGGTCGCGGCCGAGTGCGCCCGCCCGGTGCTGCTCTTCTCCGGTGGCAAGGACTCCGTCGTCATGCTCCACCTCGCCCATCGGGCGTTCTGGCCGGCCCGCATCCCGTTCCCGGTCATGCACGTCGACACCGGTCACAACTTCGCCGAGGTGATCGAGTTCCGGGACCGGACGGTCGCGCAGTTCGGCGTCGAGCTCATCGTCGCCTCGGTGCAGGAGTCGATCGACAAGGGCCGGGTCCAGGAGGACACCGGGCCGCGAGCGTCGCGCAACGTCCTGCAGACCGTGACCCTGCTCGACGCCATCGCCCAGCACCAGTTCGACGCTGTGTTCGGCGGGGCCCGCCGCGACGAGGAACGGGCCCGGGCGAAGGAGCGCGTGGTCTCGCACCGCGATGAGTTCGGTCAGTGGGACCCGAAGAACCAGCGTCCGGAGCTGTGGGGCATCTACAACACGCGCCACCACCGCGGGGAGCACCTGCGCGTGTTCCCGCTGTCGAACTGGACCGAGCTCGACGTGTGGCGGTTCATCGCCGATCGCGAGGTCGAGCTTCCGCCGCTCTACTACGCCCACCGGCGCGAGGTCTTCCGGCGTGACGGGATGCTGATGGCGGTCAACCCCCACGTGACCATGCTCGACGGGGAAGAGCCGTTCGAGGCGATGGTCCGGTTCCGCACGATCGGCGACGCCACCTGCACGGCGGCGGTCGAGTCGACGGCCACCGCCGTCGACGACATCGTCGCCGAGACGAGCGTGGCCCGGGTCACGGAGCGCGGCGCCACCCGCGCCGACGACCGGATCTCGGAGGCCGGTATGGAAGATCGCAAGCGGCAGGGCTACTTCTGATGACTGTTCATGGCGTTCCCCGGCCACGCCGCATACCGCCTGCGCAGTTGGTGGCCGCTCGCTCGCTGGCGCTCGCTCGCTCGCATCGTTGTGGGGTGCCCCAGTGACCAACACCGGAAACGTTCCCCGCCCACGCCGCATACCGCCTGAGCAGTTGCTGGCCGCTCGTTCGCTGGCGCTCACTCGCTCGCATCGCTACGGGGTGCTCCAGTGATTATTCACGGCGTTCCCCGGCCACGCCGCATACCGCCTGCGCAGTTGTGGCCGCTCGTTCGCTGGCGCTCGCTCGCTCGCATCGCTGCGGGGTGCTCCGATGACCCACACCGGCACCCTGCCGGTCCACCGTCGGGCGCCGCTGCGGTTCGCGACCGTGGGCAGCGTCGACGATGGCAAGTCGACGCTCATCGGCCGCCTGCTCCACGACTCCAAGGCGATCTTCGAGGATCAGCTCGAGCACATCGAGGCGGTGAGCCGCCGGCGCGGCACCGATTACGTCGATCTGGCGCTGCTCACCGACGGGCTGCGGGCCGAGCGCGAGCAGGGCATCACGATCGACGTCGCCTACCGCTACTTCTCGACGCCCGCCCGCGACTTCGTCATCGCCGACTGCCCCGGCCACGTCCAATACACGCGCAACGCGATCACGGGCGCGTCGACCGCCGATCTCGCCGTCGTGCTCGTCGACGCCCGCAAGGGCATCCTCGAGCAGACCCGCCGGCACAGCCTGCTCGTCTCCCTGCTCGGCGTGCCCCACCTCGTCATCTGCGTCAACAAGATGGACCTCGTCGACTTCGACCCGGATCGGTTCGAGGCGATCCGTGAGGAGTTCACCGAGTTCGCCGGCCGGCTCGACCTGCGCGAGGTCACGTTCATCCCGCTCTCCGCCCTCGAGGGCGACAACGTCGTCGACCGGTCGTCGAACATGACGTGGTACGAGGGCCCGACGCTCATCCACCACCTCGAGACCGTGTACACGGCGAGCGACCAGAACCTGATCGACGTGCGGTTCCCCGTGCAGTACGTGATCCGGCCCCTGCGGGCCGAGCACCACGACTACCGCGGCTACGCCGGCACCGTCGCGGCAGGAGAGATCCGGCCGGGCGACGACGTCCTGGTGCAGCCGTCCGGGCTGACGTCACGCATCGCACGCATCGACACCGCCGACGGGCCGGTCGACGAGGCGCGCCCTGGGATGGCGGTCACGATCGTGCTCGCCGACGACCTCGACATCTCGCGCGGCGACATGATCTCGCGACCCCACAACCATCCGACGCCGAGCCAGGACCTCGATGCGATGGTGGCGTGGATGGACTCGACGGCCCCGCTGGCGCTGCGCCAGATCTACACGTTGAAGCACACCACCCGCACGGTGCGGGCGATGGTGACCGACCTGCGCTACCGCCTCGACGTGCACATGCTCCACCGCGACACGGACGCCACCGAGCTGCGGCTCAACGAGATCGGGCGGGTCTCGCTCCGGGCGACCGCCCCGCTGTTCGCCGATGACTACCGCCGCAACCGCGCCACGGGGAGCTTCGTGCTGATCGACGAGTCGACCAACCAAACAGTGGCGGCAGGGATGTTGAGAACCGGCACCGGATGAAACCATGCGTTCTGTCGGTCGGCATCGGCCCGGTTCGGCCGGTTGTCCATGACAGAAGTGGTCTGGCACGAGTCGACGGTCGCGCGAGCCGTCCGGTGGGAACGCCACGGGCTGCACGGCGCGACGCTCTGGTTCACCGGGCTGTCGGGCTCCGGCAAGTCCACCATCGCCAACGCAGTCGCCGAGCGGCTGCTCGACGAGGGTCGGCCCGCCTACGTCCTCGACGGTGACAACCTGCGCCACGGGCTCAACGCCGACCTCGGGTTCTCCGCCGCCGACCGGGCCGAGAACGTGCGGCGGGTCGGCGAGGTCGCCCGGCTGCTCGCCGATGCCGGACTCGTCGCCCTGGCGCCGGTGATCAGCCCGTACCGGGCAGACCGCGACCGGGTGCGGGCGATGCACGAGACCGCCGGACTGCGCTTCGTCGAGGTCTTCGTCGACACGCCGCTCGAGCTGTGCGAGGAGCGCGATCCGAAGGGCCTCTACGCCAAGGCCCGGGCGGGAGAGCTGACGGGCATGACGGGCATCGACGATCCCTACGAGCCCCCGCCGCGCGCCGACGTCACGATCGTCCCGGCCCCCCTCGCCGACCAAGCCGCCCTCGTCGTCGCCGCCCTCTCCCGGTTCTGAGACTCTGGGGTCGCGCCGAGCGCTCACAAGATCTCCGGAGAACCGGCCGGTGGGACAGGATGGGCGGCGTGTACGTCCATCACCAAGTCGCCGGAACCGGCCCCGCCGTCCTGCTGACCCACGGGTTCGCCGCGTCGTCGCACATGTACGCGGCCACGGTCGCCGAGCTCTCGGCCGACCACACGATGATCACGTGGGACATGCGGGGTCACGGAAAGAGCGACTCACCGAGCGATCCGGCCGCCTACTCGGTCGCGGCGTCACTCGACGACATCGCACTGATCCTCGACGCCGCCGGTGCCGGGCGCGCCGTCCTGGTCGGCCACTCGCTCGGCGGCTACCTCTCGCTCGAGTTCACCCTCGCCCGCCCGGAGCGCGTCAACGGCCTCGTGCTCGTCGACACCGGCCCCGGCTTCCGTCAGGACGAGGGTCGCGAGCGGTGGAACGAGATGGCCGAGGGCTACGCCGCGGATCTCACCGCACGGGGGCTCGACGGCCTGCCCCCGAGCGCCGAGCTCGACGCCGGCGTCCACCGCAGCGCCGAAGGCCTCGCCCTCGCGGCCCGGGGGATCCTGCGCCAGCGCGACGGCCACGTCCTCGAGGCCCTGCCCAGCATCGCCGTGCCCACGCTCGTCGTCGTCGGCGAGCGCGACGAGCCGTTCCTCGCCGGATCCAAGTACATGGCTGCGAAGATTCCCGGCGCCCGTCTGGCGACGATCGACGGCGCCGGCCACGCTCCTCCCGTCACCCACCCGGACGAGTTCAACACCGTGCTGCGTGGGTTCCTCGACGAGCTCGGCTGACGGTGAGCGCGGACGAGCATCGGGAGGACGTCCGCCGCTGGGTCGCGGCCAACTGGGATCCCGACCTCCCGCTGCGCGAGTGGCGGCGCCGGCTGCTCGACAGCGGCTGGGCAGCGCCGTCGTGGCCCGCCGACTGGTTCGGCCGCGGCCTGCCGCCGGCGGCCGACGCGGTCGTCGCCGAGGAGCTCGCCGCCGCCGGCGCGCCCGGGGCCCCGCTCGGCGCGGGCATGGGCCTCGCCGCGCCGACGCTGCTCGCCCACGCGTCGACGCCGCTCAAGCGGGAACTCCTGCCCGACACCGTGACGGGTGCGGCCACGTGGTGCCAGCTCTTCAGCGAGCCGGGGAGCGGATCCGACCTGGCCGGCCTGACCACGCGGGCCGACCGCGACGGGGACGAGTGGGTCGTCAACGGGCAGAAGCTCTGGAGCACGAGCGCCCACCACGCCGACTACGGCATGCTCCTCGCCCGCACCGACTGGGACGTCCCCAAGCACGCCGGGATCACCTACTTCGTGCTGCCGATGCACCAGCCCGGCGTCGAGGCTCGGCCGCTCCGGCAGATGAACGGCCACGCCTCGTTCAACGAGGTCTTCCTCACCGATGCCCGGATCCCCGCCGGCAACGTCGTCGGTGAGCCCGGAGGAGGATGGGCGGTCGCCGTGACGACGCTCGCCCACGAGCGCAGCTTCGCGACGATCCGCCGTCGCCGGGTTCCGACAGGCGGCGGGCGTGCGGTCCGCGAGGCGGCGGCCGAGGCGGACGAGTTCTTCGCCACCTACTCCTGGTACCCGCAGCGGGCCGGACGGCCCGAGCTGGCCGCCGACGTGGCGGCCGCGACCGGTCGCCAAGAGGATCCCGTCGCCCGTCAGCAGCTCGCCGGCCTCGCCGCCCTCCGCTCGGCCCATGAGTGGACGGCGCGGCGGGCTCAGGCGGCGCGGGCCGCGGGTCGGCCACCGGGGGCGGAGGGCTCGCTGGGCAAGCTCGCCGCGAGCGCGGTGGCGCGCCGGGCCGCGGTCACCCACTCGTTGCTGGCCGGTGCGGCGGGGATGCTCACCGGAGAGGACGGTCTGCTCGGCGGCACCATCGCCGAGGTCCTGCTGTCGGTGCCGGCGCAGTCGATCGCCGGCGGCACCGACGAGATCCAGCACAACATCATCGGGGAGCGGGTGCTCGGGCTCCCGAAGGAGCCGGCGGTCGACCGCGACGTGCCGTTCCGGGAAGTGCCCCGAACGGCACCGGGCCGTCCCGCCTAGCCTGACCCCGTGGCTCACGCGCCGCCCGCCGGCGAGCAGATCACGGAAGGACTCGTCCACCAGCCTCCCGTGCTGCTCCAGCCGTACGTCGAGTCGTACGTCGGCTATCGCTTCTCGGGCTTCCCGCCCGGCGAGCACGTGGGGCTGCCGTCGCGCCACCTCACGTTCGTCATCAGCTTCGACACGCCCCTCGAGCTGAGCCGGCTGCCCGACGGCACCGACCGTCCGGCGACGTTCGACGCCCTGCTCGGTGGACTCCACACGACCCCGGCCGTGATCCGCCACGACGGGACCGAGCACGGGATCCAGCTCCAGGTCACGCCGGCCGGCGCCCGCGCGCTGTTCGGGATGCCGGCCGCCGAGCTCGCTCGCACGGTCGTCCCGCTCGACACCGTCTGGGGACGGCTCGCCGGCGAGTTGCTCGACCGACTCGCCAGTGCCTCGGCCTGGAGCGAGCGGTTCGCCGTTCTCGACGGGGTGTTGCTGCGCGTCGTGTCGACGCGGATGGAGCTGCCGTCCGGGGCGCGGCGGGAGACGTCCTACGCCTGGGAGCGGCTCACGAGAGCGGCCGGCGCGGTCGAGGTCGGCACCCTCGCCTCGGAGGTCGGCTGGAGCCGCCGGCACCTTACGCAGTGCTTCTCGGCCGAGTACGGCGTCGGCCCCAAGCAGATGGCCCGCGTGCTGCGCTTCGAGCGGGCCCGCTGGATGCTCACCGAAACCGACCGGCCGACACTCGCCGACGTCGCCGCCGCCTGCGGCTACGCCGACCAGGCCCACATGGTGCACGAATGGCACGCCCTGGCCGGGGCCAGCCCGACCGCGTGGTTGGAGGCGGAGGTCTTCCCATTCCTCCAAGACGGTGAGCCGCCGTACTGGTCAGAGTGGTCACCATGACCGACTCGACCACCTCCGAGACCCCCGTCCCCGGCAACGCCGACATCCCGAAGAACATCTGGCCGTGCGTCAACTACGTCGACGCGCGAGCGGCGATCCGCTTCCTCACCGAAGCCTTCGGCTTCGTCGAGACGCTGACCGTCCCCGGTGAGACCGAAGACGTCGTCGTCCACGCCGAGCTCCGCTGGCCCGAGGGCGGCGGCGTGATGCTCGGAACGGCGAACCGCCCGGACAGCGAGTTCTCGCAGCTGCCGACGAGCTGCGCCTCGTTGTACGTCGTCACGGACGACCCCAAGGGCGTGTTCGAGCGGGCGACGAAGGCCGGCGCCACGGTCGTCCGGGAGATGCGCGACGAAGACTACGGATCCACGGGCTTCAGCGTCTCCGATCCGGAGGGCAACCTGTGGAGCTTCGGCACCTACCGCGGCGAGCCGTTGCCGGACTGACGACCGTACGCTGGCCGCGTGCCAGCCGCTGACCGGACCTCCATCGACGAGTTGTTTGCGGCTGCGCTCGCCGCGCAGGCCAACGCCCACGTCCCGTACTCGAAGTACCCCGTCGGAGCGGCCGTGCGGGCTGGATCGGGCCGGGTGTTCGCCGGGTGCAACGTCGAGAACGCGGCGTACCCGCAGGGCTGGTGCGCCGAGACGTCGGCGATCGCGGCGATGGTCACGGCAGGCGAGCGGGAGATCGTCGAGATCCTCACCGTCGCCAACGGCGACCAGCTCGCCACGTCGTGCGGCGGCTGCCGGCAGAAGATCCGCGAGTTCGCCGCTCCCGACGCGCTGATCCACGCCGCCGGCCTCGAAGGCGTGCGTCGTACGTTCACCCTCGACGAGCTGTTGCCGTCCTCGTTCGGTCCCGAGCAACTGCCCGACTGACCACCCCTTCGTTCTGTCAGTCGGCATCGGCCCGATCCGGTCGATCCCGACCGACAGAAACCCAAATCCGTTGACGGGTCGGCAAGGCGATGTCACGGTTCCCCCATGAAACGGCTGCTGGCGACCGCACTGATCGCGATCGGGACGAGCACGGGCGGGGCGGTGCTCACCGTCTCCGGGGTCGCCTCGGCCCACGATCCGGGCACCAACGGCTGCACCCTGTCGCCGGACTCGGGCTACGTCCCGGTGTACTACAACTTCCACGAGGCGTGCGACGATCACGACCTGTGCTACGGCCGCAAGCTGCACGGGGACTCGGCGGCCGGGCGCAAGGCCTGCGACGACGAGTTCCGCGCCGACATGAAGCGCTGGTGCAACGAGTACTACGACGCCTGGTGGCAGGCGCCCGCGCGCAGCGCGTGCCGCGGCGTGGCCGACGTCTACTACACGGCCGTGCGCACCTTCGGCGGCCCGTTCTTCTGACCAACTTGAGTCGCTACGACTCAAGTTTTCTGCGCCCGGCGGTTGCTGGCTCGCGGACTTCCGTCGTATCCTGGGGTCACCCGATCTGATCCAGTACAGGAGAGACTCCCATGCCCAAGGCCGTTGGCATCGACCTCGGTACCACCAACTCCGTCGTCGCCGTCCTCGAAGGCGGCGACCCCGTCGTCATCCCGAACGCCGAGGGCTCGCGCACCCTGCCGTCCGTCGTCGCCTTCTCCAAGAGCGGCGAGGTCCTGGTGGGCGAGGTGGCCAAGCGCCAGGCGATCACGAACCCGGACCGCACCTTCCGATCGATCAAGCGTCACATGGGCGAGGACTGGAAGAGCGATGACGTCGACGGGAAGGTGTACACGCCGCAGGAGATCTCGGCCCGCATCCTGCAGAAGCTGAAGCGCGACGCCGAGTCGTACCTCGGAGACACCGTCACCCAGGCCGTCATCACCGTCCCCGCCTACTTCGACGACCACCAGCGCACGGCCACCAAGGAGGCCGGCCAGATCGCCGGTCTGGAGGTCCTGCGGATCATCAACGAGCCCACCGCGGCGGCCCTGGCCTACGGCCTCGACAAGGAGGCCCAGGACGAGACGGTCCTCGTGTTCGACCTCGGTGGCGGCACGTTCGACGTCTCCGTGCTCGAGATCGGCGACGGCGTGTTCGAGGTCAAGTCGACCCACGGCGACACCCACCTCGGCGGCGACGACTGGGATCAGCGCGTCATCGACTGGCTCGTCCAGCAGTTCAAGGCCGCCCACGGCGTGGACCTTGCCACTGACCGGATGGCCGCCCAACGGCTGAAGGAGGCGGCGGAGAAGGCCAAGATCGAGCTCAGCCAGGTGCAGCAGACCCAGATCAACCTGCCGTTCATCACGGCCACCGCCGACGGCCCGCTGCACCTCGACGAGTCGCTGACCCGCGCCAAGTTCCAGGAGATGACGGCCGACCTGATCGAGCGCTGCCGGGTGCCGTTCGAGCAGGCGCTCAAGGACGCCAGCGTCGCCAAGGGCGACCTGCACCACGTGATCCTCGTGGGCGGCGCCACCCGCATGCCGGCCGTGCAGGACCTCGTGATCGAGCTCACCGGCAAGGAGCCGAACAAGTCGGTCAACCCCGACGAGGTCGTCGCCGTCGGTGCGGCGATCCAGGCGGGCGTGCTGCGCGGCGACGTCAAGGACGTCCTGCTGCTCGACGTCACCCCGCTCTCGCTCGGCATCGAGACCAAGGGCGGGGTCATGACCCGGCTCATCGAGCGCAACACGACGATCCCCACCCGCCGCAGCGAGGTCTTCACGACCGCCGAGGACATGCAGCCCTCGGTCGAGATCCACGTGCTCCAGGGCGAGCGGGAGATGGCCAGCTTCAACAAGACGTTGGGCAAGTTCCAGCTCGTCGACCTGCCGCCGGCGCCGCGCGGTGTGCCGCAGATCGAGGTCACGTTCGACATCGACGCCAACGGCATCGTCCACGTCTCGGCCAAGGACCGGGCGACGAACAAGGAGCAGTCGATGACGATCACCGGACAGTCCACGCTGGCCAAGGACGACATCGACCGGATGGTCAAGGACGCCGAGGCGCACGCCGAGGAGGACCGCAAGCGCCGCGAGGAGGCCGAGGTCCGCAACAACGCCGACTCGCTCGTCTACCAGACCGAGAAGGTGCTGCGCGAGCAGGGCGACAACGTGTCCGCCGACGAGAAGGCCGCCGTCGAGCAGCCGCTCGCCGACCTCAAGAAGGCGCTCGAAGGCAACGACACGGCGGCGATCAAGAGTGCCAGCGAAACGCTCATGTCGGCCAGCCAGGCGTTCAGCCAGAAGCTCTACGAGGCCGCGGCGCGTGACGCCAACGCCGCCGGGACGTCGGCGTCCGGGCAGACCGGCAACGGCGCCGGGGCCGTGAACGACGACGAGATCGTCGACGCCGAGATCGTCGACGAGGAGCCCAAGGACGGGGAAGCCCAGTCATGACCGAACCGGCTGATCGCGACGCGATCGGCTCCGAGTCCACGGACGAGCCGGTCGAGGCGGCGGAGCAGTCCGCCGCTTCGGCCGCGCCCGAGGACGAGTCGGGCGAGGAATCGGAGGAGGAGTTGGCGACGCACGTCGCCGACGAGATCCGCGAACTGGCGTCGGAACGCGACACCTACAAGGACATCGCCCAGCGCCTGCAGGCGGACTTCGAGAACTACCGCAAGCGCGTCGCCGCACAGATCCACGACGAGGCCGACCGCGCCGCGTCCCGGATGGCGCAGGCGATGCTGCCCGTGCTCGACGCCGCCGAGGCCGCCTTCCTGCGGCACCCCGACGAGGTCGGCCCGCTCCTCAACGTGATGCTCGGTGAGCTGCGCAAGCACGGGCTCGAGACGCTCGATCTCCAGGACAAGCCGTTCGACCCCACCGTCGCCGAGGCGGTCACCCACGAGTCGGGGGAGGGGGGCGAGGTCGTCGTCGCCGAAGTGCTGCGCAGCGGCTACCGGTGGAACGGGCGTACCCTGCGGCCGGCCATGGTCCGCACGCGGGACTGACGCGAGGCGACCATGGCCGCCCAACGCGAGTGGTTCGAGAAGGACTACTACGAGATCCTCGGGGTGCCCGAGACCGCGTCGGCCAAGGACATCACGAAGGCCTACCGCAAGCTGGCCCGCGAGCTCCATCCGGACCGGAACCCGGGCGACGCCGCCGCCGAGGAGCGGTTCAAAGCGGTGTCGGCCGCGTATGACGTGCTCGGCGACGAGGCCAAGCGCGCCGAGTACGACGAGGTCCGCCGGCTCGGCCCGATCGGCGGGATGGGCGGAGGCCGCGGTGGCTTCACGTTCAACATGGACGACTCGGGCGTGGGCGGGCTCGGCGACCTGCTCGGGCAGATGTTCGGGCGCGGCCGGAGCGGCCCGGGTGGACCCGGCTCCGGAGCCGGCCCGCGGCGCGGCGCGGATGTGCGCGCCGAGTTGACGCTCGACTTCGTCGATGCCGTGCACGGACTCACGACGACGTTGCACCTCACGAGTGATGCCCAGTGCTCCACGTGCCACGGATCGGGTGCCAAGCCCGGCACCACGCCCAAGCTCTGCCCGCAGTGCGGTGGACGCGGAGTGATCGATGACAACCAGGGTCTGTTCTCGTTCTCCACGCCGTGCCGCCGATGCGGCGGTGCGGGCACGGTCATCGAGGAGCCGTGCCCGACGTGCCAGGGCGTGGGCGTCGAGAAGCGGGCACGCGAGGTTCAGGCGCGGATCCCGGCGGGCGTGTCCGACGGCCAGACGATCCGATTGAAGGGTCGAGGCGCGCCGGGACGGAACGGCGGGCCGGCCGGCGACCTGCTCGTCGACATCCACGTCGCGCCCCACCCGCGGTTCGGCCGGTCGGGTGACAACCTCACGGTGCGGGTCCCGATCTCGTTCGCCGAGGCGGCGCTCGGTGCCGACATCGCCGTGCCGACGCTCGACGGCCCAGAGGTCAAGCTGCGCCTGCGGTCGGGCACGCAGCCGGGCAGCCGCCACCGCGTCAAGGGTCGAGGGATCGCCGGCAAGAAGGGTGCGGGCGACCTGATCGTCACGGTCGACGTGGTCGTGCCGACGTCGCTGTCCGACGCCGAGCGGACAGCCATCGAGCAGCTCGCCGAGGCGAGTACGGTCTCGGCGAGGGAGCCTGCATCATGATGCGCCGACGGACCCAGGCCGTGTACGTGATCTCGGTGGCCGCCGAGCTGGCCGGGATGCATCCGCAGACGCTGCGCATCTACGAGCGCAGGGGACTGGTCATGCCGGCGCGCACGCAGGGCGGCAACCGCCGGTACAGCGACGCCGACATCGAGGTCCTGCGCCGGATCTCTGAGCTCGCCGCCAGCGGGATGAACCTGGAGGGGATCCGCAAGGTGATGGAGCTGGAGGCCGAGAATCAGCGGCTCCGGCAGGAGCTCGCTGCCGCGCAGGAGGCGGCCGCCAACGCCGAGGCCAACGCCGAGCGCCGGCAACGCCGTGACCTCGTCCCGCTCCACCAGGCGGTGGCGGTGTTCGGCGAGACGTACCCCAGGGAACCCGACGCATCCCAGGAGTGACGATCCGAGTGTCTTCGTGCATCGGAGTGCCTTTTGAGGGAGGGACCCTCCTAGGACACTCCGATGCAGCAAGACACTCGGATGTCAGGGGCCGCCCACCAGCACGCGGTGGATCAACGGCACCCCCGGTCGATAGACCAAGTGCGTATAGCTCGGCGCGTCGAGGATCACGAGGTCGGCGCGTGACCCGGGGCCGAGCCAGCCGACGTCGTCGCGCCGCAAGGCGCGAGCGCCCCCGAGGGTCGCCGCCGTCAGCGCTTCGACGGCGGTCATCTTGAGGTCGCGGACGGCGAGGGCGATGACGAACGCCATCGACGTCGTGTAGCTCGATCCTGGGTTGCAGTTGGTCGCGAGGGCGACGGTCGCGCCGGCGTCGATCACCCGGCGGGCGTCGGGGTACGGCTGGCGGGTCGAGAAGTCGGTCGCGGGCAGGAACGTCGCCACCGTGTCACCCCCTGCGAGGGCGTCGACGTCGGCGGGGGACAGGTACGTGCAGTGGTCAGCCGACGCGCAACCGAGCTCGACGGCGAGCTGCACGCCCGGGCCGGGCCCGAGTTGGTTGGCGTGCAGGCGCAGCCCGAGCCCGGCCGCCCGCCCGGCCTCGAGCACGGACCGGCACTGGTCGGCGTCGAACGCTCCCCGCTCGCAGAACGCGTCGATCCACCGGGCGTGCGGCGCGCAGGCGGCGAGCATCTCCCCCCGGACGAGCTCGACGTAGTCGTCGGCGCGGCCCTCGAACTCCGTCGGCACGACGTGCGCGCCGAGGAACGTCGTCTCGCTCGTGAGCTCGCCCGCCAACCGCAGCAGCCGGCCCTCGTCGTCCACCGTGGCGCCGTAGCCGGACTTGATCTCGATGGTGGTGATTCCCGCGCGTCGCGCCTCGGCGAGCCGTGTCCGCCCGAGATCGCCGAGCTCGGCGTCATCGGCGGCTCTCGTCGCCGCGATCGTCACGTTGATGCCGCCCGCCGCATACGGCGCGCCGGCCATCCGCGCCGCGAACTCGTCCGCCCGGTCGCCGGCGAAGACGAGATGGGTGTGGCTGTCGACGAAGCCGGGAATGACGCACCGCCCGTCGGCGACGATGCGGGTGTCCGCCGCCGGTGCCGGCCCGGTGCCGACGGCCACCACCCGATCGCCGTCGACGACGACGTGGGCGTCGACGAGCTCGCCGTCGGTCGTGTTCGTGACGAGCCGGCCGATCCCGTCGATCGACCGTCGCACTCACGCGAGCACCAACTCCAGCTCGCGCGGCACGTCGATCGAGACGTGGTGGCCGTCGGCGACCACGACCCGCCCGCCGACCACGACGTGGCGCACATCGGCGGCGGTCGCCGCGAACACCGCGGCGTCGACGGCGTCCTCGGCCCGCGTTCCCGCCATCCGCACCGAGTCGAGTCCGATCGTGGTCAGGTCGGCGAGTGCCCCCGGCTCGATGCGCCCGGCGTCCGGCCAGCCGAGCGCGGCGTGCCCCTGTTCACCGGCCATGCGCAGAAGCGACGGCGCGTCGTGGCTCCCGCGCACCCCGGTCGCGAGGCGCTCGTCGAGCTCGACGGCCCTGGCCTCCTCGAGCAGGTCGATCACGGCATGGGAGTCGCTGCCCAGGGCGATGCCGACGCCCGCGTCGCGCAACGCTCGCGCCGGTGCGATGCCGTCGGCCAAGTCGCGCTCGGTCGTGGGGCAGAGGCAGCACGTCGTCGCCGCCCGCCCGAGCGCGTCCTGGTCGGCGTCGCTGACGTGTGTCGCGTGCACCGCCGTGAACCGCTCGCTGATCGCGCCCCGGTCGGCGAGCAGCTGCGTCGGGCTGCGGCCGAACGCGGTGAGGCACTGCTCGTTCTCGGCCGGCTGCTCCGACACGTGGGCGTGCAGCGGCGCGCCGCGATCGGCAGCCCACGCGGCGACGATCTCGATCGCGGTCGGGTCGACGGCGCGCACCGAGTGGATCGCCGCGCCAACCCGCACGGCGGGCGCGTCAGCGAGGGTCGACACCCGCGCCGCCCACGACTGCGCGTCCCCGTCGGAGAATCGGAGCTGCGTCTCGTCGAGGTCGACGCCGATGCCGCCATGCAGGTAACACGTGTCGAGGAGAGTTATCCGGATGCCGGCGTCGTGAGCGGCGGCGATCAGCGCGGCCCCCATCGCGTTCGGATCCTCGTACGGCACGCCGGCCGGCCCGTGGTGGAGGTAGTGGAACTCGCCGACGACGGAGATCCCGGCCAGGGCCATCTCGGCAAAGGTGGCGCGGGCCAGGCGCTGGTACCGCTCGGGGTCGAGTGTCGCCGCGACCGCGTACATCTGGTCTCGCCACGTCCAGAACGACCCCGCGCCGCGTTGCGTGCGACCGCGGAGGGCCCGGTGAAAGGCGTGGCTGTGGGCGTTGGCGAAGCCGGGCACGGTGAGACCGGCAAGGTGCACGGCGTCGGTCGCCGGCGCCGTGACGCCGGATTCGACCGCCGAGATGCGTTCGCCATCCACCCGCACGACCACATCGCGCTCCGCCGAGTCACCACCGAGCCAGGCCAGTTCACAGTGGTACGAAGCCACCGCCATCAGCCGGCGAGGCGCTCGACGAGGGCCTTCTCCTCCGGACCGAACCACGGGCCATCACCGGCCAGCGCGTTCTCGGTCATCCGGTCCGGGTTGCTCGTGGCGGGGATCGACACGCTCGTCGCCGGATGGCTCAGCCCGTACTTGAGCAACGCCTGCGGCCACGTCGTCACGCCGAACGCGGCGAGCGGAGCCAGAGCGTCCGGCGACGGCGCCCGCCTGACGAGCCCGCCGGCGGCGAACGGCCGCATCAGGATGACGCCGAGCCCGAGCTCCGCGGCGAGCGGCAGGATGCGTGCCTCGACCTCCCGCTCGTGGGGGTTGTACGGGATCTGGATGGCGGCCACGCGGCCGGTGCGCATCACCGTCTCGAGCTCGCCGAAGGCACTCTCCTGCCAGTGGGTGGCGGCGACCATGTCGATCTGTCCGGCGTCACGGCGCCGCTCCAGCTGGTCGAGCCGAGTCGGCCACTCCACCAGGTTGTGCACCTGGAACACCTCGACGTGGCCGCCGAAGTAGCCGAGCGAGGCGTCGATCTGACGCTCCGCCTCCTGCGTCGTCCGGGGTCCAGACCTTGGTGGCGACGGTGACGTCGTTGCGGCGATCGCCGAGCGCGGCGCCGAGGATGCGCTCCGCGTGGCCGTACATCGGGGACGAGTCGACGAACGTGGCCCCGCCGGCCAGGGCGTTGTCGGTGACCCCCTGCCGGGCGACGTCGACAGTCGGTACGTCGAACGTCTTGGACGTTCCCATACCGACGACGGGGACCTCGAGGCCGGCGAACGGACGATGCTCCATTGTTTGCTCCTACGAACCGACGCGCTGCGACGAACTCGGTGATGCGGGCCACGAAAGCGTCGCGGTGATGACGCTCGAACTGTTCCCACGTCGTGAGCGTCGTCGTGTCGGTGACGCGGTCGAGGAACAGCCGGCCATCGAGGTGGTCGCATTCGTGTTGGAACGTTCCGGCGGTCAGTCCCCGCTTCACCTCGTCGTGCTCGACACCGTCTCGGTCGAGGTGGCGCACGCGGACGTTGACGTGACGCAGGACGTTGCCGCGCAGGTTGGGAACCGACAGGCATCCCTCGTTGATCTCGACCAACTCGTCGTCGAGCGGTTCGAGCACCGGGTTGATTACGACGGTCAGCGGGATCGGCGGCTTGTACGGGTAGCGGGGGTTGTGGTCGACCTCGATCACGGCGACGCGCACGGGTTCGTGAACCTGATTGGCGGCGATGCCCGCACCGTTGGCGTCGCGCATCGTGTCGATGAGATCGTCGATGAGCGTCTGGATCTCGGCGCTCGCCAGCTCCTCCGGCGTGACCGCCCGCGCCGGTTGACGCAGCACCGGGTGGCCGACGGTGGCGATCTTGCGAATCGTCATCGATCCGATGCTGCCAGGTGGGCGTGCGACCACAGGACGGGGAACAGGGGATGGTCCATCGGCGCGCCGGCCGGCAACTCGTCCGCCAAACCCGGGAACGGCGGCGACGTCGTCCACGGTCGCGGCGCGTGGACGATGTCGTCGCCGAGGAAGCGGACCGAGAGCACGCGGCGTCGACCGGCAGTGGACACGCCGCCGGCCGCGTGCAGCGACAGCATGTGGAAGAACACCGCGTCGCCGGGCTCGAGCTCCCAGCCGAGGATCGTGAACTCCTCCCGGTGGCCGTCGATGTCGGGCAGCTCGGTCAGGCTGCCCTCCGGGAACCACCGGGCCTGGTCGTCGAGGAACGACCGGGGCATGTACCACTCGCCACGGTGCGATCCGGCGACGAACTCCAAGGTGGCGTCGCGCGGCACCGGGTCGACCGGGAACCACATGCTCACGTTCTGCCGGCCGTCGATGTTGTAGTACGGCTGGTCCTGGTGCCACGGCGTGCGCTGGCGGGTGCCGGGCTCCTTGACCAGCACGTGGTCGTGGTACAGACGCACCGCTGACGCGCCCATCAGCTCGGCGGCGATCGCTGCGGTTCCCGACTCCCGGATGAACCGTTCGATGGCCGGTAGCCGCTGCCAGTTGCAGAAGTCCTCGATGAAGGCCCCGTCGTCCGCGGTGCTCGCCCGCTTGGCGAGTGGGGACACGTCGGCGAGGTTGGCGTCGATCGCCTCGCGGGCGAGCGCGACATGCTCGCGGCGCACCGCGCCTCGCACGCACACGGCTCCATCCCTCGCGAAGTCGCCTTCGATCCTCATCGTCGAGCAGTTTGCTACCCGACGGAGAGCGGGCAGTTCTCGTTGGGGTCGACGCGGCGCGCTCGCCCGATGACGCGCAGGCTGCCGCCATCGGTAAGAATGCCGGCTCCACCGTGTCAATGAACTGGCCGTTTCGAAAGGGACAGGACGAGCGACCAGGGAGTTGAGTACGGAGGACCGGATACGAATGGAGGGAGCCGGTATGAAACGAAGGAAACTGCTAGTGGCATTTGCGCTGGTGACGGGCGGCATAGGTCTCGCCGCACCCGCCGCGCCGTCGGCGGCAGGCGAGCCGTCCGGGGCTGGGCCCCCGGACACGTTCGTCGCGGCGTGGGATGTGGTTGGGACCCAGGCGTTCTCGGCGGCGGCGTTGTCGCCGGCCGAGGGTCACACGATCTTCGGGTACGTGGCCGTGGCGGTGTACGACGCGGTGATGGCGATCGAGGGCGGCTACGAGCCCTTCGCCGTGGACGTCGACGCCCCGGCCGGGGCGTCGCCGCAGGCGGCCGTGGCTACGGCCGCGCACGGGGTGCTGGCTCACTACTTGCCGGCGCAGAAGGCGACGATCATCGATCCGGCCCTGGTCGCGTCGCTGGGTTCGATCTCTGACAGTCAGGCGAAGGCTGACGGTGAGACCGTCGGCGAGCAGGTGGCGGCCCAGTTGATCGCTCTCCGGGCGGACGACGGGTTCCGGGCCCCGGTGACGTACACCCCACCGAATCCGCCGATCCCAGGCGTCTGGTTGCCCACCGCGACCACCCCGCCGATCGGCCCGTACCTGGGGTTGATGGATCCGTTCAGCCTCGACTCGGCCGACCAGTTCCGGCCCGCCGGGCCGCCCCCGTTGCGCAGCCGCCGCTGGGCCCGTGACTACAACGAGGTGAAAGCGATCGGCTCGGCCACGAGCACCATCCGCACCGAGGAGCAGACCCTCGCCGCCCGGTTCTGGGGGGAGGCCCCCGTGCAGCAGGCTCGAGGCTCGTTCCGGAAGTTCATCGTCGACCACCGGCTCGACATCGTCCAGGCGGCCCGGTTCAACGCGATGATGTCGGTGTCCGTCGCCGACGCCCTCATGGCCTGCTTCGACGCCAAGTACCACTACAAGTTCTGGCGTCCGATCACCGCCATCCGCGCCGGCGCTACCGACGGCAACCCGGCAACCGAGGGCGACCCGACGTGGTCGACGCTGCTGGCGGGCACCCCGAATCATCCCGAGTACCCGAGCGCCCACTCCTGCATCACTCCGCTGCAGGGACGGATCATCGCCCGGTTCCTCGGCACCGCCCGGATCGACTTCACCGTGCCCAGTCTCACCGGCCTCGGCGACCGCACCTTCGCCAAGCCGATCGACCTGCAGAACGAGGTCGGGAACGCCCGCATCTGGGGCGGCATCCACTACCGGACCGCCGTCAACCACGCCATCGTCATGGGGCGCCACGTCACCAACTGGGTCCTCGACCACCACTTCCAGCCGACGTCGTAACCGTCGGCACGGACGTGGCCGCGCCGGGCGCGGTGTCTGCTTTCCTCAGGCCTCGGTCATCGGGATGCGGACACCGCGCTCGGCCGCGACCGCCGCGGCACGGTCGTAGCCGGCGTCGACGTGGCGAATCACACCCGTGCCCGGATCGCTCGTGAGCACCCGCTCCAGCTTCTCGGCCGCGAGGTCGGAGCCGTCGGCGACGGCCACCATCCCGGCGTGGATCGACCGGCCGATCCCGACGCCGCCGCCGTGGTGGATCGAGACCCAGGTCGCGCCCGACGCCGTGTTCACGAGCGCGTTGAGCAGCGGCCAATCGGCGATCGCATCGGATCCGTCGGCCATCGCCTCGGTCTCTCGGTACGGCGAGGCGACCGAGCCCGAGTCGAGGTGGTCGCGGCCGATGACGATCGGAGCCTGCACGTCGCCGCGCCGGACCATCTCGTTGAACCGCCGGCCGAGCCGCGCCCGCTCGCCGTACCCCAGCCAGCAGATCCGCGCCGGCAGGCCCTGGAAGGCGACCCGCTCGCCGGCGAGCGCGATCCAACGGGCGAGGGCCGGGTCGTCGGGGAACTCCTCGAGCACCGCCCGATCGGTGGCGGCGATGTCGGCGGGGTCACCGGACAGGGCGACCCAGCGGAACGGGCCCTTGCCCTCGCAGAACAGCGGGCGGATGTAGGCGGGCAGGAAGCCGGGATAGGCGAAGGCCCGGTCGAACCCGCCCAGCTCGGCCTCGGCGCGCAGGCTGTTGCCGTAGTCGAACACCTCGGCGCCGCGGTCGAGGAAGCCGACCATCGCCTCGCAGTGCGTCGCCATCGACTCTCGGGCTCGGCGCACGAGCACGTCGGGCTCGGTGCGGGCCAGCTCGGCGCAGGCCTCCGGCGTGAGGTCGACCGGCACGTAGGTCAGCGGGTCGTGGGCGCTCGTCTGGTCGGTGACGATGTCGGCGGGGAAGTTGAGGTCGAGCAGGCGGGGCAGGATCGTCGCGGCGTTGCCGACGAGCCCGATCGACAGCCCACGCCCCTCGTCGCGCGCCGCGGTGCAGCGGGTGATCGCGTCGTCGATGTCGTCGGCGACCTCGTCGAGGTACCTCGTCTCGATGCGCCGGTGCACCCGGGCCGGGTCGACGTCGACACAGAGCGCGACGCCGTCGTTCATCGTGATCGCGAGCGGCTGCGCCCCACCCATGCCGCCCAAGCCCGCCGTCAGCGTGATCGTGCCGGCGAGTGAGCCGCCGAACCGCCGCCGGGCGATCTCGGCGAAGCACTCGTAGGTGCCCTGGAGGATCCCCTGGGTGCCGATGTAGATCCAGGAGCCAGCGGTCATCTGCCCGTACATCGTCAGGCCCGCCGCCTCGAGCCGGCGGAACTCGTCCCACGTCGCCCAGTCGGGCACGAGGTTGGAGTTGGCGATGAGCACGCGCGGCGCCCACTCGTGGGTGCGGAACACGCCGACCGGCTTGCCCGACTGGACGAGCATCGTCTCGTCGTCACCAAGGGTGCGCAGCGTGCGGGCCATCGCGTCGAACGCGTCCCACGAGCGGGCCGCCCGCCCGGTCCCGCCGTAGACGACGAGGTCGTCCGGTCGCTCGGCCACCTCGGGATCGAGGTTGTTGTGCAACATGCGGTAGGCGGCCTCCTGGGGCCACCCGCGGCACGTCAGCTCGGTGCCCCGAGGGGCGTGGACGACCCGGGCGCCAGAAGTCACGTCTTCACTGTGTCACGCCGTCTGTGTCACCACATACGTCGACTTTCGACGTGTGCGGTGACACAAACAAAGATCAAGCCGCGTAGTTGCGGAGCATCCGGAGCGCGGCGTCGGCGTGCGGTCCCGACGTCTGCAGGCCCGACGCTTCGGGCGTGAGGCGGCGCGCGCCGACGCGGCAGAACGCGCCGGCCGGCCGGTCACGTCGAGTCCGCGTCCGGTGGGCCCGAGGCGCCAGGTCGAGCCGTCGGGTGCGGTGAGCGTGCAGAACACGTCGTGGGCTTCCTCGCCGGCGAGGGCGAAGGCGTACGGCAGGGTGGCGTGCCCGAGCCAGGCGATGTGGTGCAGGCGCGCCGTGTCGGGGAACGGGATGCCCAACGGATCCGTGATGTCGAGCGCGTGGGCCCAGTGCTCGGCGAGCCGGGTGGTGGCGAGGGTGCGCGGCTTCAGCGGCGCCGCCGCCCACGAGTAGCGCCGGTCCGGGTCGGCCGCGCGGAGTGCATCGACGGCGGCCCGGCGGGCGGTGCGCCAGCGGTCGAAGATCGCCTCCGGTGCGGCCCGCTCGGTCGTCACGAGGCGGTCAGCGATGGCATCGACGGACTCGCTGCTTCGCCAGATCCCGTCGAGCTCCGCAGCGTCGCTCGCCTCCACGGTGGCGACGACGGCCTCCTCGGTCTGGGCGAGGTGGAGCACGACGTCGGCGATCGACCAGCCGGCAGCAGCAGACGGGCTCAGCCAGGCATCCTCATCGAGCCCGGCGAGGATCGCCTCGATGCGGTCCTGCTCGGCGACGAGGTCGTCGATCACGTCCGTGGCATCCATCGTTCGCAACCTCCAGTCAGGCCAGGGGTTCGCCGAGCGCGGCGTCGGCCGCACCGACCAGCGAGCAGTCGAGCACCTGGCGCTCGACCGCAGCGAGGCGGGGGGAGAGCCACCGGTCCGGACCCGGCGGCCCGACCGACTCCCGCACGCGGCCGGCGACGGCAGCGGTGGCGACCGCCGGCTCGAGCGGCCGGCGCAGCTCGAGACCCCACGTGGCGGCGGCGAGTTCGACGGCGAGGATCCGGGCCAGGTTCGCCGCCGCGGTCCTCAACTTGCGGGTCGCCGACCACCCGAGCGACACGTGGTCCTCCTGCATCGCGCTCGTCGGGAGGGAGTCAGTGCTCGCCGGCACGGCGAGCCGGCGGTTCTCGGCGACCATCGCCGCCTGGCCGTACTGGGCGAGCATCAGGCCGGAGTTGACCCCCGCGTCGGGGGCGAGGAACGGCGGCAGGCCGTGGGAGCGGGCCGGGTCGAGGAGGCGGTCGGTGCGGGCCTCGCTGAGCACGCCGATGTCGGCGACGGACACGGCGAGGAAGTCGGCCACGGCGGCGAGCGGGGCACCGTGGAAGTTGCCGCACGACTCGACCCGGCCGTCGGGCAGCACGACCGGGTTGTCGATGCACGCGACCAGCTCCCGCTCGGCCACCGTGCGGGCGTGCTCGACGGTATCGCGCGCCGCCCCGTGCACCTGGGGTGTGCACCGCAAGGAGTAGGCGTCCTGCACCCGGTCGTCGCCGTAGCGGTGGCTGGCGACGATCGCCGACCCGGCGAGGAGGCGACGTAGGTTCGCCGCGCTCACCGCCTGGCCGCGCTGCGGGCGCATCGCGATCAGGTCCTCGGCGAAGGCACGGTCCGTCCCGAGGAGCGCCTCCACCGACATCGCGGCGGCGATGTCGGCGACCCGCAGCAGCGCGTCGAGGTCGGCCAGGGCGAGCACGAGCATGCCGAGCATGCCGTCGGTGCCGTTGATGAGGGCGAGCCCCTCTTTCGCCCCCAGAACAAGCGGCGCGAGATCGGCTTCGGCGAGCACGGTGGCCCCATCGGCGAGGCTGCCGTCGGCGCGCCGGGCCTCGCCCTCGCCGAGCATGACGAGGGCGACGGCGGCGAGTGGTGCGAGGTCGCCGCTGGCGCCGAGCGAGCCATGCTCCCGCACGACTGGCGTGATGCCCGCGTCGAGGAGGGCGATGATCGTCTCGACCACCTCGGGTCGGGTGCCGGAGTAGCCCATCGCCAGGCTGCGCGCCCGCAGCAGCATCATCGCCCGAATGACCTCGCGCTCGATCTCGGGACCCATGCCGGCGGCGTGGGAACGGATCAGCGCCAGCTGGAGCTCCGCCGTCCGCTCGGCTGGGATCACGGTGTTGGCGAGCGCACCGAATCCGGTGGAGACGCCGTACACCGGCTCCGGTTGGTGGACGAGGCGGTCGACGACGGCGGCGCTGCGTTCGAGGGCGGCCCGGGCGTCGTCGCCCAACGTGACCGGCCGGTCGCGCCGGGCGACGTCGACGACATCGCCGGCGCTCACGCCGCGTGGTCCGAGAACGAGGACGTCGTCCGATGTCACCATCAGTGTCGTTTGACGCCGCCGTACTTCATCCGGGTGTCGCTCATCGCTGCGGCGCGCCGCTCGTCGTCGTTGATGCCGGCGTCCACGACCTCGCCGACGAACAGCGTGTGCGTACCGAGGTCGTGGGCCCCGCGCACGAGGCAGTCGAGCCAGGCCACCGACTCGGTGAAGATCGGCGCGCCGGTGCTCCCGGTGCGGACCGATCTCCCGTTGAGCGTCATCGCGTCGGCGTCGAACGTCGCCGGCTTGGAGAACTTCACGAACACCTTGGTGTCGTCGGACGACCAGAGGTTCACCGTGAACGACCCGCCGGCCGTGATCAGCCGATGGGTCACGGCCGTGTTGTCGACGCCGACCGCGATGAGTACGGGCTCCATCGACACCTGCGTGATCCAGCTCGCCGTCATCCCGTTCCACTCGTCACCCGAACGGGAGCCGATCAGGGCGAGGGCGTTGGGGATCTTCCACGTGACTCGGTTGAGCAGTTCGTCGTCGACGGAATCGGCCATGCGCCCCGAGCGTAGAGCGGCATACCGTGAGCGCGATGACCGCCCGCTTCGACGCCATCGGCCTCGTCGTCACCGACATGGGCCGAGCGCTCACCTTCTACCGCACCCTCGGGCTCGACGTCCCGTCCGACGTCGACGCCGAGCCCCACGTCGAGGTGCCGCTGCCCAACGGCACCCGGCTCATGATCGACACCGTCGAGACCGTTCGCTCGTTCGACGCGGGCTGGACTGCTCCCACCGGCAGTGCCCGCGTTGCGCTCGCCTTTGCGTGTGACAGCCCGAGCGATGTCGACGCCGTGTTCGCCGGTCTCGTCGGCGCCGGCTACGAGGCGCACCTCGAGCCATGGGACGCGTTCTGGGGTCAGCGCTACGCCAGCGTCTTCGATCCCGACGGGAACTCCGTCGAGCTCTTCGCCGCGCTCGACACGGCGGCGTGACGAACTGATCCCGACCGCTCGGGCGGGTGCTCGCGTAGTCCGCGCCGAGCGATCCTCCTGATCTCGGTACGCACGGCATCGGGCTCGATCACCTCGCACGGGAACGGCAGGCCGATGAGGTAGTGGGCGATCCAGTCGACGTCCCCGCCGATGCGCACGATCGTCGCCGTCGCGTCCTCCGGTGCGGGCTCGATCACGCCGACGTTCGGGGGGATCTGGCGCGCCGCCGCCGCCGGGCCGCACTGCACTCGGACGACGGCCTGGACGTCGTACGCCCGCAGAGCGACACCTTCGGCGACGAGGGCGGCGGCGTCCGGCGCCGGCCGTTGCGTCGCCCGCACGCCGGTTGGCGCAGGCGGACCGATGCGGTCGATGCGGAACGTGCGCCAGTCGTCGCGGTCGAGGTCGAAGGCGACGAGGTACCACCGCCGGTTGAGGGACACGAGACGATGCGGCTCGACGTGACGCCGGCCGGTCTGCCCGTCGCCGGTGCGGTAATCGAAGCGCACTCGTTCCTGGCCGCGGCTCGTCATGGCCAGCGTCATGAGCGTCGTGAGATCAACCGACGGGTCGTCGTCGCCGGCGCGCGGCGGGTCCGGCCGCCCGATTCCCTCTGTGACCTCGGCCAGCGCCGTCACCCGGTCGCGCAGTGCGGTCGGCAGCACCTGCGCCACCTTGGCGAGGGCGGCGAGCGCCGCTTCGGCGATGACCGGGTCGGCGACCCGGGACAGGTCGCGGAGCCCGACCGACACGGCGACGGCTTCGTCGTCCTCGAGCAGCAGCGGGGGGAGCCGGCCCCCGGCGCCGAGCGTGTACCCACCGTACGGCCCGGTCGCGCTCTCGATCGGGTACCCGAGGCTGCGTAGGCGGGTCACGTCCCGCCGCAACGTGCGCCCGGTCACCTGCAGCCGGTCGGCCAGCTCCCTCGCCGACCACTGCGGGCGCGAGGAGAACAGGACGAGCAGTCGCAGGAGCCGGGCCGGTGTGTCCACTGTCTCAACGTACGCCGAAGTTGTGGACCGGAACTGTCCACAACCGGGCGTACGTTCGAAATGACACCGATGAGAGCCGATGAGGAGCCCGCAATGAGCTTTCTGTCCGTCGAAACCGCCTGGCTGCTCGACAAGGATCGACGCACCCGGCTCCGGGACGAGATCTCCCGCCCCCGCCGGCTCCGGCCGCGCCCGCCCGTGGACAACGTTGTCTCCCTCCCCCGACGCCCCTCCGCGGGCGGGCAGCCGCCGGCCGCCTAAGTCGGGAGACCGCGGAGCAGGCTCAGGGCGTCGGCGAGCACCGCCGCCGCGTCGCCCGCGGCCGCCGGCATCGCCACCGGGAGCCGGGGCGGCAGGCGAGGCGGCTCGGGCGGGGGTGCGGGTGAGCCGAGCAGGGCCGCGAGCACGTCGACGTCCTCGTCGGCCGCGGGCCGGGCCCTCGGCCGTACCCGCTCGTCGCCGGCACCGCCTGATCGCCAGCGGGCGAGCAGATCGGGCTCGATGGTGAGCTCGTCGGCGAGGACGAGCAACGCCGCCAACCCGTGCTTGCAGAACATCCCGCCCGGCGGTGGGTCGTCGGGGCACGTGCACGCGACCGCCAGCTCGGTGCGGTCGGGCACGAGGTCGACGAGCCCACCCCCGCCTGCGTCGGCGGCCGGGACGTGGAGCTCGGTGACGTACGGGTCGTAGCGCGAACCCTGCACCTCGGCGCGGACGATCCCCGGCTCGATCTCGATGTCGACCACCGCCCCGTCGCGCGCGTAGGCCTTGGCCCTGGTGAAGCGGCCCGGATCGGCGAGCTCAGCGGTGAGCGCCCGCAGCATGGCCGCCGCGAGCCGGCCTGGTGGGTTCGGCCCGAACGATCGCCGGGGCCGGCTCACGGCTGGCTCCCGTCGTCGAGGCGGACGAGGTCGCGCAGCTCCTCGGTCGAGAGCTCCGACAGCCACGCCTCGCCGCTCCCGACGACGGCGTCGGCGAGGGCCCGCTTCTCGTCGATCAGGGCGGCGATGCGCTCCTCGACCGTGCCCTCGCACACGAGCTTGTGCACGATGACCGTGCGGGACTGCCCGATGCGCCAGGCCCGGTCCGTGGCTTGATCTTCGACGGCCGGGTTCCACCACCGGTCGTAATGGATGACCTGGCCGGCGGCGGTGAGGTTGAGACCCGTGCCCCCGGCCTTGAGCGACACCAGCAGGAGCGGAGGACCCTCGCCGGCCTGGAAGGTCTTCACCATCGCGTCCCGTCCCGACCGGGAGACGCCGCCGTGGAGGAACGGCACGCGGAGGTGCAACCGCTCGGCGGCGTGCCGGCGCAGCAGCTCGCCCATCGCGCGGAACTGGGTGAAGACCAGCGCCCGCTCGCCGACGTCGAGGAGCTCATCGACGAGCTCGTCGTAGCGGGCGAGCTTGCCGGATCGCCCGGCCAGCCGCGACCCGTCACCGAGCGCGTGCGCCGGGTGGTTGCAGATCTGCTTCAGTCGGGTGAGCGCGGCGAGCACCAACCCCCGTCGGCGCATTCCCGTGGCGGCGGCGGCATCGACGAGGAGCTGGTCGACGACGTGCTGGTAGAGCACCGCCTGCTCGCGGCTGAGTGCCGCCCACGCCACCTGCTCGATCTTGTCGGGCAGGTCGGGCACGAGCTGACGGTCGGCCTTGCTGCGGCGCAGCACGAACGGCTGGGTGATCCGGCGCAGGCGGGCCGCCGCCTCGGCGTTCCCCTCCCGTTCGATCGGCCGGCCGAAGCGGTGACGGAACTGCTCTCGGCTGCCCAACATGCCCGGGTTCACGGTGTCGAGGATCGACCACAGCTCGGCGAGCCGGTTCTCGACGGGCGTGCCGGTGAGGGCGAGCTTCTGGCGGGCCGTCACCCGGCGGGCGGCGCGCGCGGCCAGCGTCGCCGGGTTCTTGATCATCTGCGCCTCGTCGAGCACGAGCGTGCTCCACTCGACCGCAGCGAGGTGGGCGAGATCACGCGGGAGCAACCCGTACGTGGTGACGACGACGTCGGCGTCCGTGAGATCGGCCGGTGCGCCGGCATCATCGGCATCGCCCCGCGACCGCTCGGCGCCGTGGTGCACGACGACGCGCAACGACGGCGTGAACCGGGCGGCCTCCGACTCCCAGTTGTGCACGACCGACAGCGGGCACACGACCAGGTGCGGGCCGGGCCGGTCGAGCAGGTGGGCGAGGGCGGTCGCCGTCTTCCCGAGCCCCATGTCGTCGGCGAGGCAGCCGCCCAGCCCGAGCCGCTCGAGGAACCGGAACCAGGCGAGCCCGCGCCGCTGGTAGTGCCGGAGCTCGCCGCGGAATCCCGGGGACTCGTGAGCCTCGCTCAGCCGCTCGTCGGGGAGGCCGCCGAGCAGGTCGGCGGTCCACCCGCGCCCCGCTCCTTCGATCTCGGACTCGCCGGCGAGGCGCAGCAGCATCAGAGCGTCGACGCGCTCGTGATCTCGACGGTGCTCGTCGAGGCGCCGCCGGGCCCGGCGCAGCGCCGCCGGGTCGATCCGGACCCACCGCCGGCCGGTGTGCAGGAGCGTCGACCCGGCGCGCTCCGCCCGCGCGATCTCAGCCGCCGAGAGGGGAGACGGATCGTCGTCGTCGGAAACGACCATCGACCAGTCGACGATGGCGTCGCGCCCGAAGCCGCCGGCGCGGTCGCTCGGTGGTGCGGGGGTCGCCCGCCCGCGCACCTCGACGTCGGCCCGCACGAGGCGCTCGGGCCCGATGAGCTCGACGCCGAGTCGAGCCAACTCGGCCGGCGCCTGGTCGAGGAAACGATCGGCGGCCTCGACGTCGAGCTCGACGGCGGTCGGCTCGGTCGCGGTGGCGAGCTCGACAATCTCGTCGACGGCCCCGCCCACCTGAGCTGCCGTCTCGACGACGCACTCGGCGAGCGCCTCCAGGTGTTCCTCGTGGCCGGCCAGTTCGATGGCGAGCGGAGTGGCGTCCCACACGTCGGCCGCGGAGCACCACCGGCCGGGATCGAGCTCGTCGACGAGCTCGATCGCTACCTCCCAGGGGTCGAACGGGTCGTCGGGGACGATCAGCCGGAGGCGGGGCACCACGACGGGCTCGCCGAGCGCCCGGCGATGGTGGCGCTCGAGGCGGGCGGCGAGGGTGTCGACCGCCTCGAGATGTGACGCCGTCCGCCCGCGGACGAGGGGGTCGGGGTTGGCCAGCGCCCGGAACACCGCCCGGACGGCCGACGTCGCCGGCCGCCGGTCGGACGGCAGGTCGGGGCTCCAGCGCTGGGATGCGAGGCGGTCGCGGGCGAGCCCATCGACGAGCGCGGCGTGGACGTCGGCGACGCTCGCGTCACCGTCGGCGGCGAGGCAGATGGGAGGGGCTGCGGCCTCGAGCCCGGCGAGCGCGTCGCCGAGGGCGTGGTCGACGACCGGTCGCCAGCGCGCCACGCGCAGGTCGCGCTCGGTGGTGATCACCGGGGTGAGCTGACCGGCGGCGACGGTGACTGCGGCGAGGCGGTTGACGGCGACGAACCAGGACAGGGAGTCGCCGGGGACCGGCGAGTCGGCCAGCGTCCGGAGCCACGGCGCGACCCGGTCGGGATCGAGCCGCAGGGTCACCGGGCGGAGCTGGTCGCCTCCCGGCAGGTCGATGTCGACGACGGCGAGCCGGCCGAGGCGGAGCGGGTCACGGGGCCAGTCGAAGATGCCGGAGAACCACGCCGGCGCAATGGCGTGGTGCCCGTCCCACCCCCAGAGGTGCAGCGTGGATCGACGCCACGAGGCGACGACCGACAACGCTCGGTCCGGCGGCCGCGGCCCGGACCGTCCGCTCGGTCCCGGCAACGTGCGCACGAGCCGACCCTACCGAGGGGGTGCGCGGGTCCACTCGGACCCGAGGTCAGCCGGGCCGGGCGAGGTCGAGCGTCCAGTAGATCGTCCCGTCGGCGGCCAGGCGGCGCCCGACGCCGAGATGCCGGAAGGCCCGGGTCAGGATGTTGGCGCGGTGCCCGGAGCTGTGCATCCAGGCCCGGACGACGGACCGCGGCGTGGGGTATCCCATCGCCACGTTCTCGCCCCAGGTCGACCAGCGGTAGCCCTCGCGGCTGATCCGGTCGCCGGCGTCGGACCCGTTGGCGCCGGTGTGGGTCATCAGGCTCCGGCGGGCCTGGTCGCGGCTGTGCTTCTGGGCGGCAGTGTGGACGTCGGCGTTCAGTCGGAGCGGGCGCAGACCGGCCTCGACCCGGCGGACGTTGACGATGGCGACGACCCGCCGTCGAGGGTGGACGGCGGCGTCGGCGTCCCCGGAGGCCGCGACGGGCGCGAGCAGGCCGACACCCAGCGTGGTGGAAACGGCGAGCGCGCCGAGCGTGCGAGAGAAACGGGCTCCGTGGACCACGATCGGTTCTCCTCGTCCCCGCCCAGGTGCGACGTTACCCAGCCCGGCCCGGCTAAAACTTGATACGGAGTGACTCAAGTTTTCTGCTGAGGAGTATCCTGAGGCGCATGGCGCTCGATCCCAAGAAGTGGACGCTGAAGACGCAAGAGGCGATGGCGGCCGCCATCGACCAGGCGAAGGCGAACTCCAACCCTGAGCTGACCCCCGACCACCTGCTGGCCGCGCTGACCAGGCAGGACGACACGATCGTGCCGGCCGTGCTGGCCAAGCTCGGCCAGGCGCCCTTGATGGTGCGCAACAAGGCCGACGAGGCGGTCGCCCGGCTGCCCAAGGCCTACGGCGGTGACGAGCCCCGGCTCGGCCGTGAGCTCACTGCCGTGTTCGACGCCGCCCAGCGCTCCCAGTCCGACCTGCGCGACGACTTCCTGTCGGTCGAGCACCTGCTGCTGGCGATGGGCGACCGGCTGGGCGTGAGCACCGAGGAGCTGCTCCAGGTGCTCCAGGAGGTGCGGGGCTCGCACCGGGTGACGTCGCAGAACCCCGAGGACCAGTTCCAGGCGCTCGAGCGCTACGGCCAGGACCTGACGGCGCGCGCCCGGGAGGGCAAGATCGATCCGGTCATCGGGCGCGACGACGAGATCCGCCGCGTGATCCAGGTCCTGTCGCGGCGCACGAAGAACAACCCGGTGCTGATCGGCGAGCCCGGCGTGGGCAAGACCGCGATCGTCGAGGGTCTGGCCCGGCGCGTCGCCGACGGCGACGTCCCCGAGGGCCTCAAGAACAAGCGCCTCGTCATGCTCGACATCGCCTCGATGCTCGCCGGAGCCAAGTACCGGGGCGAGTTCGAGGAGCGGCTCAAGGCGGTGCTCAAGGAGATCACCGACGCCGCCGGCGAGATCATCACGTTCGTCGACGAGCTGCACACGATCGTCGGTGCGGGTGCCGCCGAGGGGGCGATGGACGCCGGCAACATGATCAAGCCGATGCTCGCCCGCGGCGAGTTGCGCATGATCGGTGCGACGACGCTCGACGAGTACCGCAAGCACGTCGAGAAGGACCCCACGCTCGAGCGCCGCTTCCAGCAGGTGTACGTCGCCGAGCCGTCGGTGGAGGACACGGTCGGCATCCTGCGCGGCCTCAAGGAGCGCTACGAGGTGCACCACGGCGTGCGCATCCAGGACTCCGCGCTCGTCGCCGCGGCCGTCCTGTCGAACCGCTACCTGACGAACCGCTTCCTGCCCGACAAGGCGATCGATCTCGTCGACGAGGCGGCGAGCAAGCTGCGCATCGAGATCGACTCGATGCCGACCGAGATCGACGTCGTCGAGCGGCGCATCCTGCAGCTCGAGATCGAGCAGGTGGCGTTGGAGAAGGAGTCCGACGAGGCGTCCAAGGCGCGTCTCGAGGCGCTCCACGGCGAGCTCGCCGCGCTCAACGCCGAGTCGGCCGAGATGAAGCGGCACTGGGAGGCGGAGCGGGAGGCGATCGACGCCATCCGCAACCTCAAGGAGGAGCTCGAGGCGTTGCGCACGCAGGTCGAGCGGGAGACCGACCTCAACGTCGCCGCCGAGATCCGCTACGGCCGGATCCCCGAGCTCGAGCGGCGGGTGGCCGACGCGACCGAGCACCTCGACGAGCTGCAGCACGAGAACCGCATGCTCAAGGAGGAGGTCGACTCCGAGGACATCGCCGAGGTCGTGTCCAAGTGGACGGGTGTGCCGGTGAGCCGGCTGATGGAGGCCGAGGCGGCGAAGCTGATCCGCCTCGAGGAGCATCTCCACGAGCGCGTGGTCGGGCAGGACGACGCGGTGCGGGCGGTGGCGAACGCGATCCGGCGCAGCCGGGCCGGCCTGTCCGACCCCAACCGTCCGATCGGGTCGTTCATGTTCCTCGGGCCGACCGGCGTCGGCAAGACCGAGCTCGCCCGGGCGCTGGCGCAGTTCCTGTTCGACGACGAGCACGCGATGGTGCGCATCGACATGGGCGAGTACATGGAGAAGTTCTCCGTCTCTCGGTTGATCGGCGCGCCCCCGGGCTACGTCGGCTACGACGAGGGCGGGCAGCTCACCGAGGCCGTCCGCCGCCGGCCGTACTCGGTGGTCCTGCTCGACGAGATCGAGAAGGCCCACCCCGATGTGTTCAACGTGTTGCTACAGGTGCTCGACGACGGGCGCCTGACCGACGGCCAGGGGCGCACGGTCGACTTCACCAACGTCGTGCTGATCATGACGTCCAACCTGCAGGTCGATCCGCTCGACTTCTTCCGGCCCGAGTTCATCAACCGCGTCGACGAGATCATCCGCTTCCGCCCGCTCGACGAGCACGATCTCGAACGGATCGTCGAGATCCAACTCGAGCGCTGGCGGGACCGCCTCGCCGAGCGCCGCATCGAACTCGACGTGACCCCGGAGGCGATGGCGCACCTGGCGAAGGAGGGGTTCGACCCCGCCTTCGGCGCACGTCCGCTGAAGCGGATCATCCAGCGCGAGATCGGCGACGCCGCGGCGATGCTCCTCCTCGAGGGCAAGGTCGCCGACGGAGGCGGCATCACGGTGGATGTGACCGACGGCGTGCTAACCGTCACCTGAGGCCGTTCTGTCAGTCGGCTACCGCCCGATCCGGCCGTTCCCGACCGACAGTTGCGGTACGGGCGCGGATCGCCGCCGCGTGCGCCGGGAATCCCTCGTGCTCGGCGAGGGCGACGATCGACGGCGCCATCCGCGTGAGTGCCCCGGCACTGGCGCGGGCGATCGCGGTCCGCTTGAGGAACGCGTCGACCGTGATCCCGCTCGACACCTCGGCGAAGCCTGACGTCGGCAGCGACGCCGGGCAACCGATGACGAAGTTGGCCGCGCTGAACGGGGTGTGCTGGCCGACCAGGATCTCGCCGGCATTGAGCAGTCCATCGACGACCCGGTCCACGTCGCGGTCGGCGACGGCGACCTGGAGGTGCTCGGGCGCGAAGCGATTGGCGACCGCGACCGCGGCGGCGAGATCGTCGACGAGCACGCAGCCGCCATTGATCCCGAGCGATGCCGTCGCCGCCTCGGCCCTGACCGGGGGGAGTTCGGCGACCTGACGGGCGAGCTCGACGTCAGTCGGCGGCGGCGAGTTCCGCCGACGGGGTGACGAGCACGACGGACGAGTCGGTCCCGTGCTCGGCCTCGATCAGGAGGTCAGCGGCGAGACGGACCGGGTCCGCCGAGCGGTCGGCGATCACGAGGCTCTCCGTCGGGCCGAGCAGCATCATCGTCGCCACGCCGTGGCGCTGCAGCTCGACCTGGGCGCACGCGACCGCGGGCGATCCCGGACCGACGACCTTGCGCACCGCCGGGATCGTCTCGGTGCCGAAGCCGAGAGCGGCGATCCCGGCCGGGCCGTTGACCCGGAACACGTCGGTGATGCCGAGCTTGCGGCATACGACGAGCACCGCCGGATCGACCATGCCCGCGGCCCGCCCGCCCTCCCGGCCGCTGGCCCGCCCGCCCGCGGCCGACCTGATCCTCCTGGGACGGGCGGGACCACCAGCACGACCTGCGGCACCCCGGCGACGGTTGCCGGCACGCCGAGTTGGTAGGCGACGCTCGGATAGCTCGCCTTGCCCGACGGTACGAACAGCCCGGCTGACGTGATCGGCGTGATCTTCTCGCCGACCTCCAGGCCGGGCTCCGGCTCGAAGCTCCAGCCGGACGTCCTCGCCAGGACCTCCTCGTTGAACGCCCGGCAGTGGGCGATCGCGTCGTCGAGGGCGGCGTCGACGGCGTCGGAGACCTCGGCGGCGGCCAGCTCGTCGACGGTCACGCGCAGGCCCGCCGGGTCCACCTCGATCCCGTCGAAGCGGGCGAGGGCGTCACACACGGCGGCGTCGCCGCGCACCCGCACGTCCTCGATGAGCTCGGCGATCGACGCCCGCAGGTCCGGATCGAAGATCGCCGCGAGGCCTCGTGCGCAGAGCTCCGCACGCTCGGACTCGGACATCTCGGCCCACGTCAGCCGGCGCATGACACCGTTCATCGCGACTGACGGTATCCGAGGGTTTCCGGACCCACAGGGGCGCAGCAAACCCTCGGACGCGCGCAAACCCTCGGATGGGTACCATTCGCCCACGTGCCCGTCACCGTCGTCGTCGGAGCCCAGTGGGGTGACGAGGGCAAGGCCAAGGTCATCGATCTGCTGGCCAAGGAACACAGCTACGTCGTGCGCTATCAGGGCGGGCACAACGCCGGTCACACCGTCGTCGTCGGCGGCGAGCGGTACGCCCTCCAGCTGGTGCCGAGCGGGATCCTCTACGACCACGTCGTGCCGGTGATCGGCAACGGCGTCGTCGTCGACCTGCCGACCCTGTTCACCGAGATCGACACGCTCGAGGCGCGGGGGATCTCGTGCGCCCGTCTCCAGGTGTCCAGCCGCGCCCACCTGATCTTCCCGTGGCACCAGGCGCACGACGCGATCGCCGAGGCGATGCGGGGCGACGACAAGATCGGAACGACGCTGAAGGGGATCGGCCCCGCCTACGCCGACAAGGCCCGCCGCGTCGGCCTGCGGGCCGGCGACGTGCTCGACGCGACGGCGTTCGCGGACCACGTCAAGACCCGGGCCGTCGCCGAGAACCGCGAGCTCACCGCCGCAGGCGGCGAGCCGCTCGACGTCGACGACATCGTCGCCCGGTTCTCCGAGTTCGGGGCCCGGCTCGCCCCGTACGTCGTCGACACGGTCGGGCTGCTCCACGAAGCGCTGGCGTCCGGCGCCTACGTCCTGCTGGAAGGCGCCCAGGCCACGTTCCTCGACCTCGACCACGGCACCTATCCCTACGTGACGTCGTCCAACCCGACGGCGGGCGGCGCGTGCGCCGGGACCGGGCTCGGGCCGCGGCACATCGACCGGGTCGTCGGGATCACCAAGGCATACACGACACGGGTGGGGGCGGGGCCGTTCCCGACCGAGCTCACCGACGCCGACGGTGACGCGCTCGTCGACGTCGGGCGGGAGTTCGGCACGGTCACCGGCCGGCGCCGGCGGGCCGGGTGGCTCGACTGCGTCATGCTGCGCCACGCCGTGCGCCTGAACAGCCTCACCGAGCTCGCCGTCACCAAGCTCGACGTGCTCGACGGGTTCGCCACCGTCAAGGTGTGCACCGGGTACCGGCTCGACGGCGTCGAGCTCGGCCACTACCCGGACCGCGTGGAGGTGCTCGGGCGAGTGGAGCCGATCTACCTCGTGCTTCCCGGCTGGGAGACCGCGCTCAGCGCCGTCCGGACGCCCGCCGATCTCCCCCCGGCCGCGCGCGACCTCATCGATCTGATCGAACGCCAAACCGAGGTGCCGGTCGGCGTGGTCGGCGTCGGGGCCGAGCGCGACGACCACGTCATCTTCCATCCATGATCGACCGCTACACGCTTCCCGAGATGGCTGCGGTGTGGACCGACACCGCCCGCATGGGTCGATGGCTGGAGATCGAGTTGCTCGCGACCGAGGCGCAGGCCGAGCTCGGCGTCGTCCCGATCGCGGCGGCGAAGGAGTGCCGCGAGCGAGCGCCGATCGTCGACGACGAGTTCGTCGAGGCGGTCGCCGAGCGCGAGCGCACGACCGATCACGACGTCGCCGCGTTCGTCGACGTCGTCCAGGATCGGATCGCCACACCGGCTGCGGCGTGGATCCACTTCGGCCTGACCTCGTCGGACATCGTCGACACCGCCCTGTGCTGGGCGCTCCGCGACGCGGTCGATCTTCTGATCGCGGCGAGCAGCAGGCTCCTCCGGACCATCGTCCCGCTCGCCCACGCCCACCTCGACACGGCGATGATCGGACGCACGCACGGCATCCACGCCGAACCCACCACGTTCGGCGCCAAGGTCGCGCTGTGGGCGCTGCAGGTCGACCGCGACCGGGCCCGCCTCCGCGCCACGCGCGACTCTGTCGCCGTCTGCAAGCTCTCCGGCGCAGTCGGCACCTACTCCAACGTCGATCCGGCGGTCGAGGGCCACGTCGGCGCCGCCCTCGACCTCCGCCCGGTGCCCGCGACGCAGGTGATCGCCCACGACCGACACGCCGAGTTCCTGTGGGCGTGCGCGGCGGTCGCGGCGACGTGTGAGTTGATCGCGGTCGAGCTGCGCCACCTCCAAAGGACCGAGGTCGCCGAGGTCCGCGAGGGCTTCAAGCCGGGGCAGAAGGGCTCGTCGGCGATGCCGCACAAGCGCAACCCGATTTCCGCCGAGACGATCAGCGGCCTGGCCCGCGTCGTTCGGTCGAACCTTCAGGCCGGCCTGCAGGACATCGCCCTCTGGCACGAGCGTGACATCTCGCATTCCTCGGTGGAGCGAATCGTGCTTCCCGACTCGGCGATCCTCGTCCATTACATGATGCACCGTCTCGAGCGGCTGCTGTCAGGACTTCAGGTCGACGCCGATCGGATGATCCGCAATCTGCGCTCCAGCCACGGACTCGTGTTCAGCCAACCGGTTCTGCTGGCCCTGGTGGATGCCGGCGCATCACGAGATGAGGCGTATCGGATCGTGCAGCGAAGTTCGCTACAAGCATGGGAGACCGAAACTGAGTTTCGCACGATCCTCGAACAGGATCCCGAGATGACACTCGATCCGGCCGCCCTCGACGAGGCGTTCGACCTCGCCCGCTCGCTGCACCACATCGGGCGTTTCGGGCTTGCGCTCGACGAGATCGAGCTGGAGTAGCCGCAGCTAGGACGCTCGGGTGAGCCCGGCTCTGGTGAGCACCGAGGCGGGCACGCCGACCTCACGCCAGGACGCGTAGGAGATCCCTTGACGCTTGCTGTAGTTGGCGGCGACCTTGACGAACGCGTCCTCGATCGACTTCATATCGACGCTCGACTTCAGCCCTTCCATCTCCGTCGTCAGGTCACGACGCTCCTGCACGAGACGTACCTCGGTGAGGGGATCAGCGGTCTTCAACTGTTCGTTGATCCCGTCGAGGCGCTTCTTGATCGAATCAGCGGTCCGCCGGCGACCCCGCTTGGGCTTGTTGCCGCGGAGTGCTTCGAGGTAGGCACGAACCGCGCGGCCTTCGACACGACCACACGCCAGCGCGGCCTTGTGGTGATCGGTCAACGGGCCTTTGGGACCTCTCTTGGCAGCCATGGCGGCCCATCATAGCGAACTTCGTCGGATTCCATAGAATCGTCGCGGTGTTCGACCTCGAGTCCCATGGTCCGGATACGTACGTCGGGATCGGTCCGCGTTATCCGTGGGGCGGGCTGTACGGCGGCCAGATTGTCGCGCAAGCGCTGCGTGCCGCGGCCGCCACCATCGAGCCCGAGCTGCCCGCCCACTCGCTACGTGCCTACTTCATTCGCCGCGGCGATCACTCCGAACCGATCCGGTACGAGGTCGACCGCATCCGCAACGGGCGCAGCTTCGCGACCCGTCGAGTCGTCGCCCGGCAGGCCATCGGAGCGATCCTCAACCTCGAGGCCTCGTTCCAGCGGACCGAGCGGTCGGCAAGCGTGCAGAGCGTCGAGATGCCGATCGTGCCGCCGCCCGAGCGACTCGAGCAGTCGTCGTGGACGAGACGGTTCGATCGCTGCCTCGTGCCCGACGACGACATCGACGTCACCGGGCGCACCGGTTCCGGTCGCACGATCGGCTGGCTGAAGGTGAACGAGGATCTCGGCGACCCGGAGGACCCGGCCGCCGCACTTCTGCACCGATGTTGGCTCGCCTACCTCTCGGACGAGCTGGCGACCGACGCCGTCGTGCGGTCACACCCCCGCCGCTCCGACGCCGACTTCACCAGCGGGCGCTATACGGCCAGCCTCGACCACACGATGTGGTTCCACCGCCCGTTGCGCGCCGATCGCTGGCACGTGCACGACGTCACCTGCCACGCCTACGTCGGCGGTCGCGGGTTGGCCATCGGCCACGTCTTCGCCGCCGACGGCACCCACGTCGCGACCTTCGCCCAGGAGGCGCTCCTCCGGGATCCGCTCGATCGCGCGTAGTCAGGAGCGCACGAGCGCGGCGATCGCCTCGAGGTGATCGAGGTCGGACAGGTCGAGCACCTGCGCGTAGACGCGGTCGACGCCGGCGTCGAACCAGCGGGTCAGCTTCGCCGACACCTCGTCGGAGGTTCCGGCGATCCCGTTGGCGCGCAGCTCGTCCGGTTGGCGATCGATCGCGGCCGCCCGCCGCTCGTACTCCGACTCGTCGGCACCGAGGCAGATCGGGGAGGCGATGGAGAACCGGATCGTCGCCGGATCGCGGTCGATCGACTCGCATGCGGCGACGACACGGTCGCGTTGCTCGACGAACCGCTCGACCGGCGCGAAGCCGAGGTTGTACTCGGCGGCGTAGCGGGCGGCCAGGTCAGGTGTCCGCTTCGGTCCACCACCGCCGACGATGACCGGGATCCCGCCGTCCTGTACCGGCTTGGGCAGCCCCGGCGAGTCGACGACCTGGTAGTGCGCGCCGTCGTACGAGAAGCGCTCGCCAGCCGGAGTCCGCCACAGCCCGGTGATGATCGCGAGCTGCTCCTCGAGGCGGTCGAACCGCTCGCCGAGGCCGGGGAACGGGATGCCGTAGGCCGTGTGCTCGGCCTCGTACCAACCACTGCCGAGACCGAGCTCGATCCGGCCGCCCGACATCTGGTCCACCTCGGCGACGGAGATCGCGAGCGGTCCCGGATGGCGGAACGTCGCCGACGTGACGAGCGTGCCGAGCCGGATCGTCGAGGTGTCCCGGGCCAGGCCGGCCAGGGTGACCCACGAATCGGTGGGCCCGGGAAGTCCGCCGCGCTCGAGCGCCGGGCCCATCGCGAGGTAGTGATCGCTGCGGAAGAATGCGCCGAAGCCGATCTGCTCCGCGGCGCGGGCGACGGCAAGCAGATCGTCGTACGTGGCCCCTTGCTGGGGCTCGGTGAAGACACGGAGTTGGGACAGCTCGAACATGGTCCCCGACGCTACGGCTGCTCGAGCGCGTCGCGCCCTCGGCCGCGCTCACCGCCTCCTCGGCGTCGGTGAGTCGGCGTTCGGCGTCGGCTCGGCCGCTCTCGGCGGCGTCGAGGGCTTCACACGCTCGCTCCAGGGCACGCTCGGCGTTGCGGACGGCGGCGGCGGCCTTGTCCGCGGCGGTCGTCGCCCGGGTGACGTCCTTCGCCGCCTGGTCGCGTTCGCCGGCGCGCCTCGCGCAGTGCACGCTCCCGCTCTCGTGTTTGTGTCACCGAAGGCGCCGTCGAACGCGGTTTCGGTGACACAGACTTCCGAGGGCGGGAGCGAGGCGAGGAGCGCGCCGGCTGGAGGTCGCCGAAGAGCTCGACCACGCCGACGCCGGCGGAGCCGAGCACCCCGGCCCCGAGCTGTTTCGACGCCTCGTCGTTGGCGGCGATCTCGGTGAGCCGTGTCGCCACCGTGCCGGCCTCGGCGCCGGCGTCTCGCCCAGCGCCGGCTAGTACCTCCTGGGCGCGGGAGAGGACCCGCCCGCTGTGGTCGCGGAGGTCACGCAACGCCGCTCGAATGTCGGGCCCGTCCCGGCCCTCGATCGCCGCCGCCTGGGCGTCGCGGACAGCGTTGGCGGCGTCGAGGAAGGCGTTCACGTCGTCGGCGTGGTCGGTCGCGACGACGTTGAGCGCCCAGTCGGCCAGCCCCGCCTTGCGCAGCTTCCCGAGCGCGGCCGCGCCCTCCTTGTCCTTGGCGGCCTTGCGCTCCTTGACCAACTGGTTGCGCGTGGCGACGAACTCCGCCGGCGGGGTCGTGTACAGCTCGCGGAGCGTCGGCAGATCAACCGGCGGGTCCATCGCCGCATTGTTCCAGGTACGGTCGGTCGTCGATGCCTGACTCAGCGGCACTTCCTGCGCTGGAACCCTCGCTCGCCGCGCTCCGCGACCACGTCTTTCGCCACTCGCTCAAGCGGGGTGAGTTCACGCTCAAGTCGGGGGCAACCAGCTCGTGGTTCCTGGACACCAAGCAGACCGCCTGCCGGCCGGATGGGATCGTGCTCGTCGCCGACGCGGTGCTCTCGATCGTCCCGGACGACGCCACCGCCATCGGCGGGCTCACGATGGGCGCCGATCCGGTGGCCTTCGGCGTCGCCGCCGTCGCCGCCACCAGGGGCCGGCCGTTGCGCAGCTTCAGCGTGCGCAAGGAGGCCAAGGACCACGGGGTGACCGGGCGCATCGCCGGCGCCCTCGAACCCGGTGACCGCGTCGTGATCACCGAGGACACCGCGACCCGCGGCACGTCGTTGATGGAGGCGGTCGACGTGGTTCGCGCCTTCGGCGCCGAGCCGGTCCTGATCACCGTGATCGTCGACCGCGGCGGAACCGCCGGCGCGCTGGCGGACGCCGCCGGTGTCCCCTACCGCCCGCTGCTCACGGCTCCCGACCTCGGCTTCGCCCCCGGCACCTGACCCCCGCCCCCCGTTCTGTCAGTCGGGATCGACCGTTTCGGGCGATTGCCGACCGACAGAACGTCAAGGAACGTCAAGGGAGGAGCACGCCGGGGTTCAAGATGCCGCGCGGGTCGAGGGCGTGCTTGACGGCGGCCGCCGCGGCGAGCTCGGCGGGCGAGCGGATCAGGTGCAGCCAACGGGTCTTGGCGATCCCGACCCCGTGCTCGGCCGAGATCGTTCCTCCGAGTCCGGCGACGGCGGTGAGCACCTCGGCGGTGATCGCCTCGGAGTCACCGGGCTCGAGCACGTTGAGGTGGACGTTGCCCTCGGCCAGGTGACCGAACGGGATGAGGTGGCCGCCATGCCGCCCGACGGCGCGGCGGGCGGCGACCATCAGCTCGCCGAGGGCCCCGACGGGCACGGCGACGTCGAGCTTCAGCGGCACACCCGCGGCGGCGATCGCCTCACCCATCCGGTCGCGGAACGCGACGAGCCGGTCACGGGCCGGACCCTCGGTGGTGACGGCGGCGTCGACGACCTCCGGCTCACCGGAGAGAGCGGTCGTGAGCTCGTCGGTCGGATCGCTGTGGTCGGCGCACTCGACGAGGACGTACGCGCCGGCGTCGCCTGCGGTGACGGGCGGCGAGGCGTCGAGGTGTCCGGCAACGAGCGCCATCGCCTCGGGCAGGATGAGCTCGACGGCGTCGAGGTGGGGGACCCCGGCGCGCAGGTGGGCGAGCAGCGCCACCGCCTCGTCCAGGCCCGCCGTCGCGAGCAGCGCCGTCGCCGTGTGGCGGAACCACGGCACGACCCGCAGCCGGACCGCCGTGACGACGGCAAGGGTTCCCTCGCTCCCGCACACCAGGGATGGCCAGTGCAGGCCCACCGATTCCTTCGGCAGTCCGGCTAGCGATCCCACGACCGACCCGTCGGCGAGCACGGCGGTGACGCCCGCGACCTGGGACCGCATGGTGCCGAATCGGACGACCCGGGAGCCGCCCGCGTTGGTCGCGACCGCGCCCCCGACGGTCGCCGAGTCGCGGCTGGCGAAGTCGACCGGGGCGTCGAGTCCGGCCGCGCGCGCGTGACGGCGCCACCCGGCGAGCGTGACGCCGGCGCCGAGCGTGACTTGCATCGCGCCTTGGTCGACCGGCTCCAGTAGGTCGAGCCGGCGCGTCGAGAGCACCACCATCGGCTGCTCCCTCGGAACGCTGCCGCCGACGAGACCGGTATTGCCGCCCTGCGGCACGAGCGGCGCGCCGGCCTCGGCGCAGCGCGTTACGACCGCGGCGACCTCGTTGGTGTCGGCGGGCCGCACGACGAGGAGGGCATCACCCTTGAACCGGCGGGTCCAGTCCGTGGTGTACGACGCGGTGACGTCGTGGTCCGTCAGGACGTGCTCGGCGCCCACGATCTCGCCGAGCGCAGCCGTGAGGGAGTCCATCGACAGCGACACGGTCGAAACATAGGTGGCCCTTGCCGCAGCGGCACGCCGAGTGTGTATCCTCCGGTCCGGCATGGGGCGGGCGGCCCGGGCGGGGACCATCACGCACGCGAGGGCGTGCAGTTGTGCACGGCGTCACAGTTCGTGGCACCGGCTGGGCTTCGTCGCGGTGATCGTCAGCGTGGTCGCCAGTGCGGTCACTGCGTTCGCATCGGCGCCGGTCTCCGCCGCCGCGCCACCGGTGGCCCGGCGCGACGTCGCCCGCACCGACCTCGACACCGCCGTGACGGTGGAGGTGTTGGGGAACGACCTCGATCCGGACGACGACGGTTTCAGCGTCGACGCGGTCGCGGATCCGGCCCACGGATCGATCACCACAGTCTTCAGCAATGCGTTCACCTACGCGCCTGATGACGGCTTCTCCGGTACCGACACCGTCACGTACACGTTGCGTGACACGACGGGGGAAACCTCCGACGGCTCGGTCGTGATTCACGTCGACACCGGCACGGCCGGTGCGCCGAGCCCGGACCCGGACATCGACTACTTCGTCGCCCATCAGGAGGCCAACGTCGCGTTCACGGTCGGGGATCTGTTGGCCAACGACCAGGACGCCGACGGGGACTCGCTGGCGGTCACGGCGATCTCTGAACCTGGGCGAGAGGCCGTCCTCACCGGGAACCTCACGGACGGGTTCACGTACACGCCGGCGAGCGGTGCGTCGTTCGTCAACCAGGATCACGACCTGGCGTATCTGGTGGTCGATCCCGATGGGCACGTGGCCCGGGAGACGATCCGGATCCGGGTGCTCGCCGCCGGCGACACCAACCGGCCGCCGGTGGGGCGGCGCGATGTGGTGTTGACGGATCGGGGCACGGGGGTGCTGGTGGCGCCGGTGGACAACGACTTCGACCCGGACGGGGACGGGTTCTTCGTGGCGTCGGTGCTCGACCCGGCTCACGGCCGGGTGACCAACCACCAGAACAACACGTTCACCTACGCCCCCGATGCCGGGTTCTCCGGCACCGACACCGTCACCTACGTCATCCGTGACACCCACGGCCTGTTGGGCACCGGGACGGTGACGGTGTGGGTCGACAGTGGGGCCGCTTCCGGGCAGATGCCGGATCCGGCGATCGACTACTTCGTCGCCTTCCAGGGGTCGCCGCTGCGGTTCGCGGTGGCTGATCTGCTGGTCAACGACAACGAACCCCAGGGTCAGGCGTTGAGTGTGGTCGAGGTGTCCCAGCCCTCGACCAATGGGGAGCTGACCGGAAGTGTGGCCGCCGGGTTCACGTACACGCCGGCGAGCGGGGCGTCGTTCGTCAACCAGGATCACGACCTGGCGTATCTGGTGGTCGATCCCGATGGGCACGTGGCCCGGGAGACGATCCGGATCCGGGTGCTCGCCGCCGGCGACACCAACGGGCCGCCGGTGGCGGCGCGATGTGGTGTTGACGGATCGGGGCACGGGGGTGCTGGTGGCGCCGGTGGACAACGACTTCGACCCGGACGGGGACGGGTTCTTCGTGGCGTCGGTGCTCGACCCGGCTCACGGCCGGGTGACCAACCACCAGAACAACACGTTCACCTACACCCCCGATGCCGGGTTCTCCGGCACCGACACCGTCACCTACGTCATCCGTGACACCCACGGCCTGTTGGGCACCGGGACGGTGACGGTGTGGGTCGACAGTGGGGCCGCTTCCGGGCAGATGCCGGATCCGGCGATCGACTACTTCGTCGCCTTCCAGGGGTCGCCGCTGCGGTTCGCGGTGGCTGATCTGCTGGTCAACGACAACGAACCCCAGGGTCAGGCGTTGAGTGTGGTCGAGGTGTCCCAGCCCTCGACCAATGGGGAGCTGACCGGAAGTGTGGCCGCCGGGTTCACGTACACGCCGGCGAGCGGGGCGTCGTTCGTCAACCAGGATCACGACCTGGCGTATCTGGTGGTCGATCCCGATGGGCACGTGGCCCGGGAGACGATCCGGATCCGGGTGCTCGCCGCCGGCGACACCAACCGGCCGCCGGTGGCGGTCCCGGACACCGCTTCATCGTCGGGCACGGGGGTGCTGGTGGCGCCGGTGGACAACGACTTCGACCCGGACGGGGACGGGTTCTTCGTGGCGTCGGTGCTCGATCCGGCTCACGGCCGGGTGACCAACCACCAGAACAACACGTTCACCTACACCCCCGATGCCGGGTTCTCCGGCACCGACACCGTCACCTACGTCATCCGTGACACCCACGGCCTGCTCGGCACCGGTCTCGTCGCGGTGCGGGTCAACAGCTCCTGTCCCTGCCCGCCAGTCGCCGGGTCGGCGAGCTACACCGTTCCGGCGGGCGCCACGCGGCCCATCACGCTGAGCGCCGTCGACCCGGACGGCCAGCCGCTGACGTGGACGATCGTGACCCCGCCGGAGGGCCAGCTGCAAGGCGAGCTCACTGGCCGCGCCCCGACACTCAGCTACACCGCTCCGACCGACCCCGACGATCCAAATGACGTCTTCGTCTTCGAGGTCAGCGACGGCACCGACACCGCCCGCGGGACGATCCGGATCACGATCGAGCGCGACAACGTCCCGCCGGAGGCCGACGACGACGAAGCGCGGACGTCGCAGGAGCGCCCGATCACGATCGACGTCCTCGAGGGCGACACGGACGAGGACGACGACCCCCTGACGATCGTCGGCGCGACCAACGGCGTAAGCGGCACCGTCACGTGCAGCGCCACCGAGTGCGAGTACACGCCGAACCCGGGCTTCGCCGGGATCGACACGTTCACCTACACCGTCGACGATGGGTTCGGCGGGACCGACACCGGCACCGTCACCGTCACCGTCGACCCGTCGCCGATCGTGTCCAATCTCAGCCCGGCGGCCGCCACGACGGGTCCCGGGGCGACGTCGATCCGGCTTTCCGACATTCCCTACGAGCGGATGCGGGAGCTCGACGTCGACGTGTCCAACGCTCCGATGATGCGGCGGGCGCCGATGATGCGAAGGGCGCCGATGATGCGGCGGGCGCCGATGATGCGCCGGGCGCCGGTGACGGAGTTCGCTCCGATGATGCGCCGGGCGCCGATGATGCGCCTGGCGCCGCTGTCGGAGATCCCGGTCGACTACCCCGGCGGCTGGCCGGCGCTGCTGCAGGACACGCCGCTCGCGGGGCGCCCGACTCAGAGCGTCACGTTCGAGGAGCTCCTGGAGCTGTACGAGCCGCCCGGCCCGCCCACCCAAGCCTTGCGCGACCTCACCCTCGAGGAGATCTCGTTCTTCGATGGCACCGACGCGGTGAACGCCAGCCCGGCGGCAATGCTCCTCGGGGCCACGCCGGTGGAGAACCTCCGCATCGGCACAACGGAGTGGTGTGACCGGTTGGCCGAGGTCACCGAAGGCGATGCGACCTGCTCGACGCTGGGAGTCACCTCGGAAACCACGCTCTTCGAGCTCGACGTCGTACCCGAGGCCGCGGCGCTCCTCGCCATCTATCCCGAGCTGCGTCGCATCCCGCTGGCCGTCAACATGGCCGACTTCGTCGACGCTCCCCTGCTCGACGCGCGGCTGAACGAGCTCAACCTCCTGGCCACGTCGATCGGCGAGATCACCGTCGCTTCCGCGCTCGCCGCATCTCCGGCCGTCGGGGCCGTGCGCATCGCCGACATCCCCGTCGACGACACCAACCCCGACGACGGCGGGATACGGTCGGCGCAACCTCGTCGTCAACTGCTCCGGGACGTTCTCGTGCCCGGCCGGATCGACGCTGGGCGACGCCGCGGCCGCCGGCGCGCTGGTGCCCGGAGCCCGCTTGCAGGACGTGGGTCGCGCCTTCCTCGATCACACCGCCGCCGGCGATCCGCCGATCTCGATCGCTCAGATCGCCGGCGCACTCCCACCGGCCATCGACGTCAACGACGTCATCGTCGGGTCGCTCGATCAGGCCGACTTCCCGTGGGAGGACGTCGACCTCGACACCGCCGGCCTTCAGGAGTTCGCCCGTACCGGGGCGACCCTCGACTGGAACCTCAGCTTCACGATTCTCAGCTCACGAGCTGGTGCGGGGCCGTTCGACACGACGGTGACCGTGACCCTGCCGGAGGGCTCCCGCTACTACACCCCGACCGCGGTGCGGCCGACCCCGGCCGCCCTCAACCGGCTCACCCCGGCCGCCGGTGCGTTCTCCGGGCCCGTCCGCAGCCCTGATGGCCGGCACTGACGTGGACGCTCGAGGAGATCGCCGCGGACACGGACTACACGTTGTCGTTCCGCACGACACCCGGTCTCGAGCTCGGCCCCGCGCGCGCCGTCGCCAAGCTCGAGATCGCCAACGGTGCGGCGACGACGGCGGGCGTCGTACGCGTCGTCGACACCGGCGATGCACCGGCCGAGGCCGGCGAGGCGCTCCCGGTGGTGAGCGATGTGCTCTACCTCGGGTACATCGACGACGAAGACGACCTCGATCTCTACGGCTTCGAGTCGACCCCGCTCGCTCAGGTCGGCGTGCGCCTCAGCCACCTCGCCGGCGACGGTGATCTGGTCGTCTACGGCCCGGCCACCGACCGCCCGGGCAACTCGCCGTCGCCGGCGCCGACCCGCACGGCTCAGACCTCGACGCCGCCGCTGCCCGCCGAGGACCTCGACGTCTCCAGCGACGGTTACGCGCCCGAGCCAGATGCCGACGCCGGCGTCCCGATCCTCGACGGGCTGACAGTGGTCGGGAAGTCGGCGGGACGGACCACCGACGTCGAGGCCGTCGATGCGATCGAACCGGACCTGCTGCAGGTGTCCTCGTACAACGCGGCGACAGCCACCCGGCCGTACCTCCTCCGGGTGCGCGATGTCGACCCGCCGCGTACGCCGCAGTGCACGGGCTACGCCCGCGCCGGTGGGGTGGTGGGCACGATGCCCGACCTCGCCGCCCTTCCCGACACCGTCGCCACGGTCATCGTCGTGAACCAGAAGCGGCTGGGCGATACGTTCGGAGCGGCCGACGCGGCCGATGTCGTTTCCGCCCTCGACGAGCTCGCCGCTCGCCCGGAGGTGAACGGCGTGGTGCTTCCCGTCGACGGTGACGACGACATCGCCGCCGCTTACGAGTCGTGGGACGCCAACCCCTGCGTCGCCGATCGGGCCAACAAGGTGGTCAACGAGATCACCCGCCTCGTCGTCGACATCCGCAGCGGTGTCGAGGGCCAGATCGCGGCCCACCCCGAGCTGGCGAACGTGGTCATCGTCGGCGGCGACGACATGGTCCCGATGGCGCGTCTCGACGACACGACCCGGGTCGGCAACGAGACCGGCTACGCCGACGAGTTCGACGTCAACGGCCCGTACCACGGCGCGCTCGGCACGAGTCACTTCCTGAGCGACGACCCCTACGGCGACCTCGACCCCATCGAGTGGGCGACGCGCCGGCTGTACGTGCCGGAGCTGGCCATCGGGCGCCTCGTCGAGACGCCCGCCCAGATCATCGACCAGCTCGACGTGTTCGCCGAGGCATCCGGGCGTCTCGACGCCAGCCGCGCCTACGCCGCTGGCTACGACTTCATGACCGACGGCGCGCGGTCGGTGAGGGAGACGCTCGAGGCGGCACTGACCACCGCCAACGGCGCCGAGGCCGACGTGACGGGGCCGGACAACGACTCGACGTGGACCGGCAGCGAGCTCCTGGCCGACCTGTCCGGACCGCCGGCGCCTTCGGTGGCGGCCGTGTTCGGCCACTTCGATCACACGGCGATCGAGACGCCGCAGGGCGACGGAGTCCTCGCCGCCGCGCTCGCCGAGGCCATGCCCGAAGGGGCACGGCTCGTGTTCTCGATGGGCTGCCACTCCGGGCTCGCCGTCTCCGACGTCACGGTGGGCGGAGGGGCGCGTGCGGCCGACGTCCCGGCCGCGATCGCCTCCCGCGGCGCGGTGTACGTCGCCGCCTCCGGCTACGGCTACGGCGACCAGTTCAGCATCGGGCTGCAGGAACGGCTGATGACCCTGTTCGCCGGTCAGCTCGACGGGGCGGTGTCCGTCGGCGACGCGCTGCGCAACGCCAAGCAGACGTACTTCGCCGGCCAAGGCCTGTACGGGGCGTACGACGAGAAGGCGCTGTCGAGCACGATCCTGTACGGCCTGCCGATGTTCTCCGTCGGGAGCGAGCGCCCGGTGCGCCCGACGCCGCCCAACGTCACCACGAGCCCAACCGAGACGCCGGGCCTGTCCGCACGCCCCTACGACGAGGACTTCGAGCTCCTGCGCAACTCGTCCGCCGACGGCGTCTGGTACGAGGCCGACGCCGGCACCGGACCGCAGCTGCCGCTCGTCGTGGCGAGCCGGCCGCTGCAGCCCCGCGCCGAGTTCGATGTCACCGCCGCCACCGACGACGGTGCGCTGCTCCCGGCGCACGGTGCCGTCGTCACCGGGCTACCCGAGGTGGAGACCGTCACCGACATCGACGCCGCGTTCAGCCGCCCGACACTCGACAACGCCGAAGGTGAGCCAGAAGCGGTGAACGCGGTCGCCGCCTTCCCGACCCGACAGGCCAGCATCACGACGGCGAGCGACCCGCAGGGTCTAGTCGGTCCCGATGGCGTCGCCCAGCGGCAGAAGTTGGTGCTCATCCCCGGTCAGTTCGTCGCGTCGGGCACCAGTTCCGGACGGGGTACGCAATCGCTGTTCCGGCGGATGGCCGGTCTCGTCTACTACTCGGGATCGACGGACTGGACGCCGCCGCGGGTCGGTCAAGTGGAGCTCGAGCGCAACCCCGGTACGACATCCGCGGCCGTCGCCGTGGACGCAAGCGATGTCTCGGGAATCCATCGCGTCGTCGCCCTCTACCACGGCGGGGCCGGATGGCAGGCGATCGATCTGACTCCGAGCGGCGGTGCGTTCACCGGCACGCTCACCGTGCCGGCGGCAGTCGCCAACGAGGCGATCAGGGTCGTGGTGCAGGCGGTGGACGGTGCCGGGAACGTCGCCACGGCATCGAGCAAGGGGCCGGGATTCGCGCCGGCCACACCACCGCCCCCGACCCCGACGATCACGCTCACGCCAGGCGTGCCGCAGTCGGGTTGGTTCGCCGAGCCTCCGACGATCACCGTGACCTCCGCGGCCAATGCGACGGTCTCGATCGACGGTGGACCGGCGCAGCCGTACACGGGGCCCTTCACCCCGAGCGGACTCACCGACGGGACCCACGTGATCGACGTCGCGGCCGACAGTGGCACCGAGGCGAGCGTCATCGTGCGCATCGACCGCACCCCGCCCACCGGTCACCGCCCGGCTGACGCCACCGGCGAATGTCAATGGCTGGCGCAACTCACCGGTCACGGCGGAGTTCATGTGCGACGACGCGGTGTCCGAGGTGGCTACCTGCCCCCCAGCGGCGTCCACCGGGGACGAGGAGGGGGCCGCGCTCGTCCTGAGTGGGACGGCGACCGATCTCGGCGGCAACCGCGGGACCACGACCGCCACGGTGAAGGTCGATCTCACCGCACCGAGCACACCGACCGTCATGCTCGAGCCCGACACGCGCACGACCAACGACACGTCGCAGATCCGCGCCGAGACGTCCGATGCGCTGTCCGGGCTGGCGGTGGTGAGTGGTGGATCGGCGACGATCCCGGTATCGGGGAGGCCGTGCCGCTGACGCTCACGCTCGGCGGGCTCGTCGGGGAGGTCCCGGCGACGCTGGCCGCGGGCACTTACGTCGTCTCCGTCCGCAGCGTCGACCTGGCTGGGAGCTGGAGCGAGGTCGGCTCCGCGACGTTGATCGTCGAAGACAATCAACCCCCGGTGGCAGCCGACCAGGACGTCGCCACCGACGAAGACGCCGAGGTCGCGATCATCCTCTCCGCCGCTGACGTCGACGGCCCGGACCCGTTGACGTACCGCGTGGACGACCAGCCGGCGCACGGCACCCTGAGCGGCACCGCGCCGGACCTCGTGTACCGCCCCGGCGCGAACTTCCACGGCTCGGACGGGTTCACGATCGTCGCCAGTGACGGTGCCGACGACTCCGCCCCGGCGACGGTGTCGATCACGGTCCGGCCCGTCAACGACCGGCCCACCGCCACGCCGCGCAATGTCACCGTCCAGTCCGGTGGAAGTGTCGCCGTGCCCCTCGCCGGCACTGACGTCGACGGCGACCCGCTGACCTTCGCCGTGACCACGCAGCCGAGCCACGGAGTGCTGACGGGTACCGCTCCGGCGCTCACCTACACGAGCACCGCCGGCTACACCGGTCCCGATTCCTTCACCTTCACCACGAACGACGGCCACGTCAGCTCGGCGCCGGCCACCGTGGCGATCACCGTGACCGCGGGGCCTCCACCCGCCCCCGCACTCCTCGTCGCCGACAACTCCCGCCGGACCACGAACGTCCGGCCGCTCGGCGGTGTCGACTTCCGGTCCGGCGTGAGCGCGTACGTCTTCGTCGGCCCGGCCGCCGGCACCGGGGTTCGCTCGGTGACGTTCTCGCTCGACGGCCGGAGCTTCTCGCGTGACCGACGAGCCCCGTTCGACTTCGCCGGCACGTCCGATTCGCGTCCGTGTGGCACCTGTCTGGAGAGCGCCTATCCGTTCGAGACCAGCCTGCTCACGTCCGGTAGCCACCGCATCGTCGCGGACGTTGAGATGCGCAATGGCACTCGCACCACGTTGCGCGCGACGTTCACCGTCTCCGGGAACGGGACGCACCGGTTGCTGGTCTCGTCTTCACCGGCCCGCTCGGCGCCGAAGCCGCTCGACGACGCGACGCTGTCCGGCCTGCGGTACGTGTTCTTCGGTCCGGCCGATGACCCCATCGACGGCGCACGGCACGTGGTGTTCCGCATCGACGGCAACGTCACCAACGTCGACGCTCGGGCGCCGTACGACGCTGTCGGCAACGCGCGGAACGGCACCGCCCTCCCGCTGGACACGCGCCGGATGCGCAAGGGCAGGCATACCGCCTCGGCGACGGTGGTGCTCCGGAGTGGGACCCGGATCACCTACGCGGCGACGTTCCGGGTGAGCTGATCAGCAACTCGGGGGCACGTCGGGGATCCCGAGGTCGTGAAGGGCCTGCCGCGCCTGCTCCACCCGCTGTTCGTCACCGTCGAGGCGTCCGAGCATGAACGAGCAGAGGGCGATCTCGTAGGGGTACTCGTCGTCGGTTGCGAGGGACAGCGCGCGCTGCAAGGACGCCGTGGCCTCGTCGTGGCGATCCAAGTCGATGAGGACTCGGCCCCTCAAGCGGTCCAGAGTGACGGGCACCACCGGCACGGATCCGAGCTTTCGGAGCATGGCCTCGGCCGAATCGGCAGCCTCGAGGGCGGCGTCCGCGTCGCCGGCGAGCGCGTGGATCTCGACGAGCCGCACCAACGAATCGAGGACGTATTCGTCCGCCGCCAGGCTGCGGAAGCCTTCGAGGGCGTTCGATTGGAGCTCGAGCGCGGCGGCCGGGTCGCCGCGCCAGGCGGCAATCCGTGACAGCCCGCTGAGGGTGCCAATCTCGCCAAGCTTGTAGTTCGCCGCTCTCAGTACCCGGCGGGTGTTCCGGAGCAGTTCTTCCGCCTGATCGAGACGGAACTGCACGGTGAGGATCTCGGCGAGGTTGTTGTCCACGAGCGCCGCGCCGACCACGTCACCGGCCCGTACGTAGTGCTCGGAGCTGGCCCGAAAGTCCGCGATCGCCTGCTCGACCCGCCACTCGCTCCACGCGCTGACCCCGCGGTTGAGCAGCGCGTTGCCGAGCCCGAGCGCATCGTCGAGCTCCGTCAGCAGCTCGAGCGCGGCCTCCTCGTGCACGCCGCGCTCGGGGAGCCCGAGACAGCTGCAGCACCACTCGGACAACAGGTGAGCCTGGGCGCGGAGTCGCGGATCGAGCTGCTCACCGCCCGCGAGCAGATCGGCCGTGATGCGCAGGCACTCGTTCCAGTCACCGAGATAGCCGCGAACGGAGGCCCGGGCGAGGAGCAGCTCACGCGCCACTGACCAGTCCGGATGTTCCTTCAGGGCCCGGGCGGTCACGAGCAACGCCGAGCGGTACCGACCGAGCTTCTCGAGCACGCGGGCACGTTCGACGGCGATCCGGGCCCGCTCGTCACCTTCGCTGAGCATGCGGGCCACGACGAGCGCCTCGAGGGACACTTCGAGGTGCCCCGCTCGTTCCGCGGCCGTGGCGAGCGAACGGTGCACCGCGTACCGTTCGGCCGGCTCGGCGCTGATCGTCACCTGCGCCGGGACGACTGCGGTGAGCAGCTCCTCGGCGACCTCCATCGCGCCACGTTCCATGGCTGCGTCGGCGGCCAGGTGGTTCCATCTGACGATGAGTTCCGGCGAGTCGGCACCGGTGGCGTGGAAGGCGAGCGACGAGATGGGATCGGGGAGCGGGACCGAGCTTCCCCACTCCTCGATGACGGCACACGCGTGGCGGTGGACCTCACGCCGCCGGCGAACCGCCAACCCTTCGTAGGCGGCGACCCGGACCATGTCGTGGCGGAACCTGATGTCGTCTCCTTCGACTGACACCAGGTCTCCGAGCGTTCTGGTCCACGTCCCCGGGTCGGCCAGGTCGTCCCGATCGAGGACCCGCGCACCGAGGGCGCGAGGGAACGTCGAACCGAGCACGGCGGCGTCTCGGATCAGCTGCCGGCCGCTGACCGGCAGACGGTCGATACGGGCGGCGACGAGACGTTCGACGGACTCGGGAAGTTCCTCGCCCGCCCGGGTCGCCCCGATGCTGGTCGCGCGAGCCAGCTCGATCAAGTACAGCGGGTTGCCGCTGGCGGCTCTCCGCAGGCGGTCGAGGGCGAAGTCGCTGGCGAGGCGGGCCGGTAGCTCGCGCAGGACGAGCTCGTCGGCGCCCGTGGCGGAGATCGGCCCGACGTCGAGGACCGTGGCGTCGGGTTGGGCGGGTCCGTCGGGCCGGCGGGTGATCACCAGTGAGACCGGCGGGACGACCAGGCGCCCGACGGTGCTGACCAGCGCCCGGGACGAGTCGTCGAGCCACTGCGAGTCCTCGACCAACACGGTGGCCCTCGGTCCGCCGATGGCGAGCACGACCTCGGCCACCGCCGAGCGCAGACGCTCGGCTCGAAATGCCTGGTCGAGCCGTTCGACCTCCTCGGTCGTGGCGACTGACACGCCGGCGACGTCAGCGATCAAGGGCAACCAGGGTCTCTGTTCCGGCGCGACGTCGGCGACGAGCCGCTTCAGGGCCTTCTCGGCTTCGTCATCGTTCATCGCGACGTCGATCGAGGCGGCGTGGCGAAGGAATCGGGCGAACGGTGCGTACGGCGCGCTGGTCTCGTGGGGCTCAGCGCGCACGACGATCCACTTGCGGGTTGGCGTCAGCGCGCGGGCCTCGTGCCAGAGCCTGGTCTTGCCGATTCCGGCCTCACCGACGAGCTCGATCACGCCGCCGGCTTCGATCGCGTCCACCAGTTCGCGTGTCTCGCCGGCGCGCCCGACGATGGCGCCCTCGTCGATCGGCAGCCGAGTCGCGGGTCGCGGCGAGCGCGCCGATCACGTAGGCCTGCACGGGCTCTCGCTTGCCCTTGACGGTCATCGGGTCGAGCGCCGTCACGTCGAACGTGCCGGCGCACGACGCGTGGAGCCGTTCACCGGCGATGATCTCGCCTGGCTGCGCTCGGACCATCAGACGGGCGGCGAGGTTCGTCGTGTCGCCCATCACGATGTACGTGCACCGCTCCGGGTGGCCCATGTCGCCGACGAAGACGACGCCGAGATTGGCGCCGATGCGGAGCGGCTCCGGGGACGTCGTCCGCGATCTCCCGGAGCACACGCAGAAGCCGCTCGCCGTCCCGCTCGGTCGCGGTCGGCGCACCGGCGATCAACGTCCACCTCACGGAGTTCGCCTCGGCTTGAGTCTCCATCCAGCACACGTCCTGCGCCGCCGCGCCGCGCTCGACGACCTCGGTGACGGCCCGCAGCCGGGCGTGGACCGCGGCGGGGCCGCCGGCGGCCAGGGGCGCGTCGGTGCCATCGAGTCGGATGAACGCCATCGCCACCTGCTTGAGCTCGCCGTCGCGTCGCCCGACGTCGACGAGAGACCGGAACTGCGTCGGGAGGAGCGGCGACGTGTCGAGATCGGCAGCACTGACCCGCCGCGCCGATGCGGTCGACTCGGCGTCGCGAATCCCGTTGAACCGGAGTCGCCACGCCTCGTCGTCGCGCCGCCCCACCCAGGCACGGGGGAGGGCAGCCGCCATCTCGTCGCTGATCAGCGCCTGGCCCCGATCCGCGATCGCTTCGAGTCGGGCCATCGCCGTGCTGACCGGTCCGGCCACGACGAGCGCTCTCCGGGTCGAGCCGAGGAGGTAGAACGCCTGGCTCCCACTGGCGATCCCGCACGACATGCCCAGGCGGACGTGACCCGCCGGCGTCGAGAGGCGACCGGCGTCGTCGACCGCCTTGAACATGCGCGCCGCGGCGAGCGCGCCCCGCTGCTGATGGTGCTCTCCGGTGAAGTGGACGACCATCGCATCGCCACCGAACTCGAGGACGTCACCGCCGAAGCGGAAGACCTCGTCGATCAGCCGCTGGAAGACGAGGTTGAGGATGTCATTGATGTGCTCGGCGCCCGCCCGCCCGAGGCCGGCGAGCCGCTCGGTCAGGGTGGTGAACCCGGAGATGTCGAAGAAGGCGAGGGTGCCGTCCACCTCGAGCCACCCGCCGCCGGGTGTCTCGGCCAGCGCCGCGGCGGCGAGCTCGGAGACGTACGGGTGCAGCTGGTCCGCGGCGCGGCCAACGGGCGTCACGATGCGAGTGCGCTCATCCACGCCGCGATCGCCACGAGGGCGGCTCCGATCACGGAGCCGAGGATCGACAGCTGGAGGTTGCGATGCTTCTTCCAGGCGATGTGACTGATCGCGACGATCTGCCGCGAGAGCATCGGGAGGATGTCGTCGCCGGACAGGAAGGTGGTGAGCTCAGGCGGGTTCCAGTACCTCGCGTGGCCGAAGAAGATCACGTTCGACCGGTACTCGTCGCGGACCCGCTTCGATCTCAGGTGCGGGGAGATGACCCACAGCACGAGCAACAGGGACAGGACCAGAACGGCGACGCCGAGCCAGAACATGCCCAGTTGCCAAGGTCCGGACAGTCGGGACAGCTGGCGATCGTCAGCCGAGAGGGTGAGGACGCCGAGGAGCACTGCCGTCTCGACCGCGGACGCGAACGAGGCCTTGTTGTCGACGCTCCTGGTCCACTCGGCGATGCTGGAGTGGATGCTCCAAGCCGTCGCCACCGGGTCGTGATCGACCTCCCGCACGCGTCGCGCCGCCAGCGTGTCGATGTCCTGAACTCCGCCCATGCCCTCCCGCCCCGCTTGTCCGCCCGACCGACCATTCTAGGCCGGACCGGGATCGTCAACCCACCGGTCGGATGAGCAGCGTCTGGAGCGCCCGCCCGACGACCCCGTCGTCATCGAAGAGCAGGGCGTCGGCGAGGCCGACGCCCGTCGGCTGCCAGTACGAGACCGCCCGGCTGCCGAGCCACTCACCGACGGGGTCGCGGTGCAGGGCGATGGTCAGATCGGCGTTGATGAACTGCACCTGATCAGGGTCGGCGTGGCGGCTGAACGCGTTGCCGCAGTCGGCGAGCGGGCAGATCCGCTGGAACGGGGACGGCTCCTCTCCCGCGACGAGCGGCAGCGCCCGCATCCACACCGTGGTCGGGCCGGGTCCAGGGCCCTGTCCCGGCGGGTACCGCAACGACGTCGACCGGTTGAACGCGGGCTGGTCGTGACGCAATCGGGCGATGGGGAACGGGCCGGGCTCGGTGTCGGCGAGATGAGGTGTCTCGACGCCGCTGTTGTCGAGCGGGGACGGGAACACGGGCGCCGGGCTGGTGACGACGTGCACCCCTGTGGCGACGGCGCGCGCCGTGCCCTCGGCGTCGACGATGGTCGCCCGGGTCGTGCCGGTGGCCCGCCCGGCCTTGACGAGCTCGGTGTCGATCCAGAACCCGGCCATCGGCACCGGCCGGATCAGGTCGGCGGTGAGTCGGGCGAGGCGAACGTCGGGCAATGTCCGCTCCAACGCCCGGGCCAGCAGTCCGGTCGGCGGTCCGCCGTGGCACGCCTCCGGATCCCATGGCCCGCGGGCGAAATCGGTCGGGACGAACCACTCGCGGCCGTCGGCCGCGGTCTCGACGTGGAAGTAGGCGTCGGGCACGCCCGCACGATACGGGCCGGCGCCGCCGCCATCCCGAGCTCGACCGCGGAGATCACACCTCGAGAATGAGCGCGCCCAGATCTGTCGTTGAGACGCTCCGCGGGTCCGCGCCGGTCGATGGTGGATCGGCGCATAGGATGCCGTGACTCGGCAATCGGCCTGGGACGGGCAAGCCTGCGCATGCGGCGGGAAGGGACTGGCGGTGGGTTCTGTGAATCGGCGGCAACGCCGGATTGGGGCAATCGCGGCGACTGCCGTGATCGCGACGCTGTCAACTTTGGCGCTGCCCGTCGGCGAAGCAAGTGGTGGTGCAAGTGGTGCAAGCGTTGCGCCGTCGATGGCGACTGCGGCCACCGAGGTGCGGACGGGTGCGCTCGCAACCGGGCGGCGGTGGCCGTCATCGATCGCCGGCCGCAAGGTGCTCGACCAGTACGGCCGTGTCTATCTGATCCGCGCGTTCTCGTCGTGGACGATGGCATCGCATCTCACGAACGCGCAGATCACCACAGCGCTCGAAGGTGTCGCCTCCAACGGATTCAACGGCGTCACCGTCTGGATCGGAGGCGGCGCCTACTACGGCGACAGCTGGCTGCCGAGGTATGAGCACAAGGCGACAGGCCGGAGGTTCTGGAGCGGGAGGCCGTGGGCGTCGTCGCTGGGCGGGGCCTGGCGGTCGCTCGACCATCTCGTGTCCGAGGCGAGGCGCCGAGGCATCTTCGTCTGGATGAGCCTCGACAGCGGTTTCGGCGACCGCGGCGCTCGCCCGGACTGGGAGGCCGTCTCCAACACGAACATGCGGAACGCCGGCGTCGCCATCGCCAACCGCTACCGCTCGTTCCGAAATGTCGGGTGGCACGTCATGTTCGACGAGTTCGTCGCGACCACGTCGACCGCTGGCGAGCGGATCGAGGCGTTCTTCGACGGGGTGAACGACACCGAGGGTGCCTCGACTCGTCCGGTCCGCTGGGTAGAGGTCGCCAACGGCTCGTCGACCAACGAACAGGGCTGGCTGCGGACGCCCGAACTGAACGCCACGATCAACTCCTGGTACGAGTACGGGAGCAACTCGACCGAGATCGCCGAGGCGGGTTACCGCGAGCTGCCCGGCGTCGTCGTCGGCGACTGCGAACCGCCCTACGACGGTGCGCCGCACTACGGAGGAGACCAGGGCCAGCAGCTCCGCGAGCGGTCGTACGCCACGTTCCTCGAGGGCGGCGCACTCATCAACTACGGCCACGAGGACTGGTGGCCATTCGGCCGGCCGGGTCACTACACAGAGGGCCTGAGCTGGCAGCAGGTCCGCAGGCATTCCCACACGGTTCAGCAGGCCCGCGCCTGGCGGTTGCTCGACCGGTTCGTCGCCAACCGCACCTGGCGTCCCGACAACCGCTCATTCCTGACGACCGGTACCGGCGGTGGTGACACGAAGGCGGCGGCCGGCCGGTCGGCGACCGCGGCGGTCGCCTACTTTCCTTCGGCTCGCCCCGTCGTGATCAACACCAGGGTGATCGCGGGGGCGAGGCCGGTGCGGCTGCGCTGGTACAACCCGGTCACCGGCCGCTACCGCGTCATCTCGACGGCCGAAGCCCAGCGAACCAACCGGCCTGTCTCCTACCCCCATCGGGACGGCGCCAACGACTGGGTGCTCGTCGTGGACCTTCCCAGCGGGACGACGGTCCCGAGGCCGCCCCGGTCGCTCGCCGCGAGGTCCCGCAACCGGGCCGTGAGATTGTCATGGTCGCCTTCCGCTTCGAACGGCGGCGCGCCGGTCGTTGATTACGTCGTCCAGCGCTCGGCCAACGGTGGACGGACGTGGCGAAGGGTGCGCGACGGCGTCTCCACCGACCGGACCGTCAGAGTCGGCGGGCTCATCAACGGGCACCGCTACTGGTTCCGTGTCGCGGCCGTGAACCGGGTCGGACGAGGATCGTGGTCGGTCGCGGTCTCGGCCGTGCCCGCCACCGTGCCGCGTTGGCCACGAGCGCTCACTGCCTCCAGGGCAGTCCGTGCTGTGAGGCTCACCTGGCTGAGGCCGCGGTGGAACGGTGGTGCGACGATCACCGACTACGTCGTGCAGCGCTCACCCGACGGTGGACGGACGTGGCGACGGGTGCGCGACGGCGTCAGCGCCAGACGGGCGGCCACGGTCACGGGGCTCACCAGCGGCCACCGCTACAGCTTCCGCGTGAGCGCCAAGAACCGCGTCGGCCGGGGACCCTGGTCCGCGATCGTCCGCATCGCCCCCAGGTAGACAGCCCCTGTTCGCCGGGGCCGGCGAGGAGGCCGCGGTCTACGAGAGGCTGCCGCTCACCATCGCCGACCAGGGCCCTTGGCCAACCTGTTGACGGCCGCGACACGGAACCAATAGAGCTGACCGGACGCGAGCCGGCGGACCCGGACGACTCGGTCGGTCGAGACGGGGTCAATGACGATGCTCCACGATCCGTCCGTCGTCGGCGGACAGCTGCACGACGTAGCCGGTAATGGGTGCACCCCCGCTCGACGACGGGGCCAACCACGTCAGCTTCACGGCCCGGTTGCGGGCCTGGGCGACGAGTTCACGCGGCTCAGTGGGCACCGTCGCGGCAGGGATCGTCGTCGTGGTCGTCGTCGGCGGGAGTGTCGTGGTTGTCGTCGGCGCGGTGGTCGTGGTCGTTGGGGGGAGTGTCGTGGTCGTGGTCGTGGTCGTCGTGGTCGTCGTGGTCGTTGGACGGAGTGTCGTGGTCGTCGTCGGCGGGAGTGTCGTCGTGGTGGTCGTCGATGGGCGCAGCGTCGTCGTCGGGGGGAGCGTGGTTGTCGTTGTGGGACGCGTCGTTGTCGTCGTCGGGGGCGGCGGGGTTGCGTCGGCCAGGTCGACGACGAGCACCCAGTCGCTGCTGCCGTCGGGATGCGGCGATGGGTAGGTCACCGACCGGCTGGCCTGCCGGGCCTCCGAAGTCGAGACGTCCGTGAAGCTCCCCGTCGTCGGGTCGTACCAACGCAACCGCACCGGTCCGGTCCCCCCGATTGCCGTGGTGTTCACGACCACGCTGCGAGCCGACGGGAAGTAGGCGACCGCCGCGGTGGCCGATCGCCCCGCCGCAGCCTTGGTGTCGCCGCTGCCGGTGCCCGAGGTGAGGAACGCCCCGTTGTCGGGGGCCCAGGTCCGGTCAGCGACGAACTGATCGACCAAGGTCCACACGTGCTGCTGCTGCAGCGTGTGACTGTGGTCGGGCACCTGACCCCAGTCCAGCCCTTCGGTGAACAGACCGTTCGCCCCGAACGGCCACCAGTCCTCGTGGCCGTAGTTGATGTAGGCCCCACCCTCGAGGAAGGTGGCGTAGCTGCGCTCGCGCAACTGCTGACCCATGTTCCCCGGGTAGTGAGGTGCGCCGTCATAGGGTGGTTCGACGTCACCCACGGGAACCGAGACGTTTTCGGTGTAACCGGCCTCGGCGATCTCCGTCGAGTTCGATCCGTACTCGTACCACCCGTTCATGGTGGCGTTGAAGTGTGTGGTGCCGAGCCACGCCTGGCTGTCGATCGAGGCACCGTTAGCCGGCTCCATCCACCGCACCGGCCGGGTCGACGCGCCCTCAACCTCGTTGATCCCTTCGAACAGCGACTCGACCCGCGCTCCGGTGGTCGAGCCGGGGTGCTGCGCGTCGTCCAGCATGACGTGCCAGACGATGTTCGGGTAGGCCGAATAGCGAGTGGCGACAGCGACACCCACGTTGTGCATGTTCGTGTTGGTCGCCACGTCCCAGTCTGGCCGGGCACCAGTGGCGCCGAACCCGCCGCCGAAGCTCATGTTGACGGTGAGGCCGAGCCGTTGCGCCTCACTCACCACATGATCGACCGACCCCCAGGCCGCGCCGAGGCTGGACTGCCACGGAGTGCCGGCCCAAAAGCGCTGCCCGGCGTCGTTCGTGTACTGGTGCCAGGACCCGTCGAGGGTGTAGCCGCCGCCGATCCACACGGTCACAGCGTTGAACCCGCGACCGGCAATGCCCTCGAGCGCGGCGGTGATCTCCGAATTGGAGAGGTTCGACGCCATCGCCCACGACGAAAACGAACGCATCAAGTACACGTCGCCGTACTGGTCGAGGACCTTGCGGTTCGCAATCGACGACGGCCAGCGCGGATCGGCCGCATCCGCACCCTCGGCGGCCTGCCCGTCGACGGCCGCAGTCACCGTCGCGGTGGCTGCGCGAGCACCACCTGATCCACGGTCTGCCAGCGCCAGCATTGATGTAGCCGCGACCACCGTCACCGTTGCCGCGGCAATCCGCCGCCGATTCAAAAAGTTCACGAAGAGCCTCTCCCTACGAAGCGCGCCCACAGTAGGGCTTCCTGTCTGTTGCCAGATAATCGGCGCCCGAAACGTCCAATCCGCCCTCGACGGTCGGGAGGTCGGGTGAATCGGGCGCGGATGATCTCATCGAGTGTTCTGGGCGCGGACCGTCCCAAATCCGGGACTCAGCGCGCCCAGATCACCCGCTGGCCACACCGCGAACACTGGCGACCCTCGGTCAACGTCGGTGAACGTCTCGACGTCGAAGGCTGCGTCGGGCACGCCCGCACGACACGGGCGCGGTGCGATCAGCGCGCCCGCCGGAGGCGGCGCAGCGTGCGCGCGAAGCGCGAGGGACGGCCCGGGCGACTCGGCCGGGAGCGGCCGAGGGCGTTCGTCCCGATCACAACCACTATCCTGCTCATCGCTCACTGCTCCTCGCGAAGGGGGTCGGTGCGGCGAGTATGCGCGACTCCCGGCTGCGCTGCCGTCACGGCCGGCACACCCACCGTGTGCCCGTGCTGACACAACGCGAGATCAAAGGTTGAGACGATCGGCGAGCCCGATGCGCTGGAGCTTGCCGGTCGCCCCCTTGGGGATCTCGGCGACGAAGACGATCGTCCGGGGCACCTTGAACGCGGCGAGGTGCGCCCGCACGTGCGCGCGCAACTCGTCCTCGCTGGCGGTCTGCCCGTCGCCGAGCACAACTGCGGCGCCGACATCCTCGCCGAGCGTGGTGTGCGGCACGGCGAACGTCACCGCTTCGGCGACCGCAGGGTGGCGGAGCAGCACGTCGTCGACCTCGATCGGAGAGATCTTCTCGCCCCCGCGGTTGATCTGCTCCTTCAGCCGGCCGGTGAGGAACAGGTAGCCGTCGTCGTCGAGCATTCCCTCGTCACCCGTGCGGAACCAGCCGCCCGCGAACGCGGCCTCGTTGGCGGCGGGATTGCTCTCGTAGCCGTCGACGACCGTCGCGCCCTGGATGGCCACTTCTCCCCGCACCCCCCGGGGCAGTTCGTTGCCCGCGCCGTCGAGGATCGTGACGTCGATGCCCGTCGCGATCCCGACCGAGCCGGGCTTCACCACGCCAGGAGGGAGCGGGTTGCACGTCATCTGGTGCGTGGCCTCGGTCATCCCGTAGGCCTCGACGACCGGCACGCCGAACAGGTCGGTGAGCCCGTCGAAGACCGGCCGGGGCAGGGCTGCCGATGATGAGCGGACGAAGCGCAGGCTGGTGTCCCGGCGCCCGGGCGACCGGGCGAGCACCATCTGGTGCATCGTCGGTACGGCGGTGTAGTAGGTGGGGCGCAGCGCGTCCAGCCAGCGGTGGAACTTGAAGGCGTCGAAGCCTGGCGTGCAGATCGCCGATCCACCGGCGGCCAATGGGGCGAGCAGGCCGGCCATGATGCCGTGGATGTGGAAGAGCGGCATCACCGTGAGTGCACGATCCGTGGCGGTGAGCCGGAGGGAGGCGCCAATGTTTCGCGCTGACCGGGCGAGGTTGCGCTGGCGGAGGGGGACGATCTTCGGACGGGACGTGGTGCCCGACGTGTGCAACACCAGTGCCTCGTCGTCCGCGGTCGGCGAGCGCCCCGTCGTGGACGCGTCCCCACCCCCGGCCGTAACGGTGAGCTCGATCGCGGTGCTTTCACCGCGGACCTCGATGGCGGCGGTTCCAGCCGGGGCGGCCGCCACCGCGGCGGGGGCGCGGCCGTCCGTCACGAGGACCGCCGCCCGCAGGTCCTCGAGGTAGAAGCGGAACTCCTCCTCGCGGTACTTCGGGTTCAGCGGGGCGGCGCAGCCCACGGCCATCGCGGCGAGCAGTACCAGCGCCATCTCCGGACCGTTCGGGAGGACGATCGCGATCCGGTCGTTGGGTCCGAGTCCGGCCTCGCGCAGTTGGGCGGCGAGGCGATCGACCGTGGTGCACAGCGCGGCGTGGTCCATGGACTCGCCGGCGACCGTGAGGACGGCCGGCGCCGCCGGGTCGGGCGTCAGCAGTGCAGCAACCGTGTCGGGCGGCGGGGTGCGTGCGGGATCCATCGTGGAGTCGCCCCCGATGATCGGGAACGGGGCATCTTCGCATGCCCTCGGATCGCCGGCGAGCCGGGCCCTAACGTGCTTCGGTGCGCGTGTGCATCGTCGGCGCGGGGGCCATCGGTGGGCTGTTGGCGGTGCGTCTCGCCCGCGCCGGCGAACAGGTGAGCGTGGTGGCACGCGGCGACACGCTGGCGGCCATCCGAGCCGGCGGTCTCACCCTGATCGAACCGGACGGGACCGTCTCCGTCGCGTCGGACCTCGAGGTCGCGGACGATGTCGCCGCGCTCGGGTCGCAGGACGTCGTCGTCCTCGCCGTGAAGGCCCACCAGCTCGCCACCGTGGCACCCCGGCTCGAGGCCCTCTACCACGCCACGACGGTCGTCGTCCCGGTCCAGAACGGCATCCCGTGGTGGTTCTTCCAGAAGTTCTCCGGTCCGTTCGGCGGCCGGCGATTGGACTCGCTCGACCCGGACGGCACCATCGAGCGCCACATTCCGGCGGATCGGGTCGTCGCCGGCATCGCCTATCCCGCGGCCGAGCGGGACCAGCCCGGCGTGATCCGCCTCGTCGACGGTGACCGGTTCCCGGTCGGGGAGCTCGACGGCGGGCGCTCAGAGAGGGTCGCGGCGCTCGCCGCCGCGCTCACGGCAGCCGGGTTCACGTCGCGGGTGCTGACGGACATCCGGTCGCACCTCTGGGTGAAGGCATGGGGCAACCTCGCCTTCAACCCGATCAGCGCGCTCACGGGCGGCACGCTGGCGGAGATCTGCCAGTGGCCCCCGAGCCGCCGGCTCGCCGCGCGGATGATGGGCGAGGCCGCCGAAGTCGCCGAGAAGCTGGGCGTCCGCCTGCGGATCTCGATCGAACAGCGCATCGAAGGAGCCGAGCAGGTCGGTGCCCACAAGACCTCCATGCTGCAGGACGTCGAAGCCGGGCGGACTCTGGAGGTCGCTCCCCTGATCGGCGCGTTCGTCGAGCTGGGACAGCTCACCGATACGCCGATGCCGGCGACCGAGGCGGTCCACGCCCTCGTGTCGCTGCTCGGCTCGCGCCTGAGCGGCACCGGGTGATCGGGCGGGGGGACCGGAGGCGCGGGTCAGTCGCCGAAGCTGATGCCGAGATCACGCGCCGTGACGATCGTGTCGCAGTCGATCGGCACGGTGCGCAGCTTGTTGATCGCGGACACGAGGGGGACGAAGTTGACGTGGGGCGGGTCGAGGGCGACCATGACACCACGGTGCCCCTCCTCGAGACCGCGCACGGCCGCGGCGCCGAACCGGGTGCCGAGCAGCCGGTCCAGCGCCGTGGGCGTACCGCCGCGCAGCAGGTGGCCGAGGACGACGGTGCGCGCCTCTCGTCCGGTGAGACGCTCGAGCTCGGCCGCCACGAGGCTGCCGATTCCACCGAGCCGCTCCGCCTGGTCGTAGGCCTTGCCGATGATCGAGCGCTTGCCGTCGCGTGGTGTCGCGCCCTCGGCCACGACGACGATCGCGAACTGTGCCCCGCGCGCCTCGCGGCGAGCGATCATCTCGGCCACCGGCTCGAGCACGAACGGGATCTCGGGGATCAAGATCGCGTGGACACCGGCCGCGACGCCGGCGTTCAGCGCGATCCAGCCGGCGTAGCGCCCCATCACCTCCACGACGAACACCCGACTGTGCGACGTGGCGGTGGTGAACAGTCGGTCGATGCTCTCCGTCGCCACCTCCACGGCGCTGTCGAACCCGAACGTCGCATCGGTCTTGTCGAGGTCGTTGTCGATCGTTTTCGGGACACCGATGACGCGCAACCCGGCATCGGAGAGCCGGCGCCCGATGGAGAGCGAGCCGTCCCCGCCGATCGTGATCAGGGCGTCGATGCCGGCCTCCCGGAACAGGCCGATGACCTCGTCGGTGCGATCAACGGTGGCCCAAGTGCCGTCCTCCTGCTGGACGGGGAAGGCCGTCGGGTTACCCCGGTTCGTGCTGCCGAGGATCGTGCCGCCCAGGTGGGCGATCCCCCGCACGAAGTCGCGGGTCAGGGTGATCATCCCGCCATTCGGGTACTGCTCCGGGAACATCAGCCCGTTGAGGCTGTCCCGGATCCCGACGGTCTCCCAGCCGCGTCGGGATGCGGACAGGGTCGCGGCCCGGATGACCGCGTTGAGGCCGGGCGCGTCGCCGCCCCCCGTGGAGATCGCGATCTTCACGCCGCCTGATTAGCAGAGTGCCGCCCGCCCGCGAGCGGGACGGCTGTCAGCGGCGCGCCGGCTTCTTGGTGACGGTCGATTCGCGGTCCCAGAGGCGCAGCGACCGGCACATCTCGACGAACTTGGTGGCGTCGCCGTTGTCGAGGCTGAGGTAGCCGTCGTCCACGTGCTCGCCCAGACCGGCGGCCTCGAGCAGGGTCCCAGCGGCCTCGTTGCGGCCGATGAACTTGCAGTGGGCGTGGGCGTCGGTGACGAAGTCCTTGGCCGCCGCGTTCGACGCGAGCAGCTCGGCACCTTCCGGCGAGGGGAGGACGGCGACGGCGTCGTACAGCACCGATGGACCCCCGTCGACGTTCTGGTCGGCGGCGACGTGGCGGCCGTCGGACGCAGTCACGCCTCCGATCGTCGGGGCGACGATCTCCATGAGCGCCCCTTCGGCATCCAGCGCGCGGGTCAGCGCGTCGAGCGTGGTGGCGTCGGAGCCGTCCGTGACCAGCACACCCACCTTGCGCCCGGTGAAGGTCTCCGGACCGTTGCGCACGATGCTCAACGCCGGCGATGCCGGCAGGTCGTCGATCGGCTGGCGCGCCGGCTCGCTGGCCGGGGGAAGCTCGTCCAGACCGAGGCCGTCGGCGATGCGACGAGCGAAGTCGTCGTCGACGTTGCGCAGGTTGGCGACCATGCGCTGACGGACGTCGAGACGCTCGCACTTGCTCAGCTCGAACACGAAGGCGTTGACGATGTGGTCCTGCTCGACGGGTGTCTGGCTGACCAGGAACTGGCGGGCCTGGCTGTAGTGATCGGCGAACGTCTCGGAGCGGATCCGCCGCTTCGCGCCGGTGTCGGCGTCGGGGAAGCTTGGGAACCCGCCGAGGGGATCCTCTCGTGGATTGGCCGTGTCGCCGTTCCAGGAGTTCGGTTCGTAGTTGACCCGACCGACCGGGTTGGTGAAGGCCATGTGTCCGTCCTGCTGGAAGTGGGCGACGGGGCACTTCGGTGCGTTCACGGGCAGGTGGGTGAAGTTGGGCCCACCGAGGCGCTTCAGCTGGGTGTCGAGGTAGGAGAAGTTCCGTCCCTGCAGCAACGGATCGTTGGTGAAGTCGATGCCCGGCACCACGTTCTGGGTGCAGAACGCGACCTGCTCGGTCTCGGCGAAGAAGTTGTCGACCATGCGATCCAACACGAGCCGGCCGATGCGACGAACGGGGACCTGTTCCTCGGGGATGATCTTCGTGGCGTCGAGGATGTCGAACTCGAAGCGGTCGGCGAAGTCGTCGTCGAACAGCTGCACTCCGAGCTCCCACTCGGGGAAGTCGCCGGATTGGATCGCATCCCACAGGTCACGGCGATGGAAGTCCGGGTCGGCGCCGTTGATCTTGACGGCCTCGTTCCACACCACCGACTGCATCCCCAACTTGGGCTTCCAGTGGAACTTGACGAACGTCGACTCACCAGCGGCGTTGACGAACCGGAAGCTGTGGACCCCGAAGCCCTCCATGAACCGGAACGAACGCGGGATGGCGCGGTCCGACATCGTCCACATCACCATGTGGGTTGCTTCCGGCATCAACGAGATGAAGTCCCAGAAGTTGTCGTGGGCCGATTGCGCCTGGGGGAAGCCCCGGTCCGGCGCTTGCTTGACGGAGTGCACGAGATCCGGGAACTTGATCGCGTCCTGGATGAAGAACACCGGGATGTTGTTGCCCACCAGATCCCAGTTGCCCTCCTGCGTGTAGAACTTCACGGCGAACCCACGCACGTCCCGGGCCAGATCGAACGAACCTTTGTTGCCGGCGACCGTGGAGAATCGCACGAACACCTCTGTGCGCTGGCCGTCCTGCTGGAACGGGTCGGCGCGGGTGATGTCGCGCAACGACTCGTAGCACTCGAAGTACCCGTGGGCGCCGTACCCGCGCGCGTGCACGACCCGCTCGGGGATCCGCTCGTGGTCGAAGTGGAAGATCTTCTCCCGGAAGTGGAAGTCCTCGAGCGCCGCCGGGCCCCGGGCACCCAGCCGCAACGTGTTCTGATCGTCGGCGACCGGGACTCCCTGTTGGGTCGTCAGGCGGGCGCCGCCTGCCGCCGCGGTCTGGTGCGTCTCTCCGCCGGGACCCACCTCACCGCGGGGGTCCGCCTGCGCCGACCTGGCCGAGGCCCGCTTCCTCGACGCCGTGGTCGCGCCAGTCTGCTTCTTTCGCGCCGGTTGGCGGCTCGACGCGGTCGACGCCGTCGCGGCCTTCCGTTGCGCCGGCGCGCGGCGGGAAGCCGCCTTGGCCGGCTGTTTCGAGCGGGGAGCCATCGGACACTCCATTCTGGGGATTCGAGAACCTGGCGCCGGCGACACGTCGCGCCGCGACGCCCTCGACTGCGACGTTCCCCGCCACCGCATCCGCCATACACCGGGCCGTCGAGAGGCGATCAGGGCCGCGCCTGCGGTGCGGTGATGCGCCAGAATGCGATCGCGGCACCACTGATCACTGCGCCGAGTGAGCACACCATCGTCCAGCCGCCAAGGCTGAACGCGGCCGTGGCCAGCACGGCGCCGAAACCGCACCCGAGCGAGTAACACACCATGTACGCCGCCGTCAGTCCGCTCTCGGCGTCAGCTCGGGCGCGGTAGACGAGAGCTTGGCTGGCCACGTGCACCGACTGCAGGCCGAAGTCGAACAGTGCCACGGCGAGGATCAGCCCCCACAGTGACCAGGGCAGGGTGAACGCCGCCAGCCAGGCGACGGTCATGCAGGCCAGCCCGCGACCGGTGGCCGGCTCGGCCCGACCCCGATCGGCGAGGCGCGAGTTCCAACGCAGCCTCGGGCTGGCGAAGAACATCCTCGCGACGCGTCTGCGTAACCTCGTCGAGCACCAGATCTTGGAGCAGGTGCCGGCATCGGACGGGAGCGTCTACTCGGAGTACGTGCTGACTCCCAAGGGCGCGGCCCTCTTCCCGGTGCTGGTCGCGCTGCGGCAATGGGGCGAGGACCACTGCTTCACTCCGTCCGAACACCACGTGGAGCTCGTCGACATGACGACCGGCGCGCCGGTGCCGCGGCTCGAGCTGCGGGCGCCAGACGGGCACGTGCTCGGGCCCGCCGACACGCAGGTACGGCCTCCCCCGGTCACACGCAGAACGCCTCGCGGTGGATCTCGCGGATCACCGCCGCGGCGGGCTGCACATCGTCGATGAGGTCGACGGCTTCTCCGGCCCACAGGACCCGGACGTCGAGGTCGTCTGCGGTGACCGCAGCTGCGTAGCGGTCGCGTTGCCGGTCGAGGTCGGCTTCAAGGTCGTCGACGGCGCCATGCCACTGACGGACGAGCGAGTTCATGGCCGCCCGGCCCGTGTAGCCCTCCGGCCACCGTGGTCCCCGCACTCGGTCGAAGACGGTGGAATGCATCGTGTCGTCCCCGCGCAGCTCGACGAGCCTGCGCTTGGCTGCCTTCGAGTCGGCGGCCTCGTAGGTGGCGTAGAGCCTGGTGCCGAGGGCGACGCCGGCCGCCCCGAGCTGCCAACACGCGGCGAGCTGGCGGCCAGTGGCGATCCCGCCGGCGGCAACGACCGGGATGTCGCTGATCTGGTCGACGACGGCAGGCAGCAGCGTAAGGAGGCCGCGGCCCGGCCGTCCGTGTCCGCCGGCTTCGCTGCCCTGCACGACGAGCACGTCGGCCCCGGCGTCGCGCGCGGCCACCGCCGAATCGAGGTCGAGCACCTGGCACACCGCGACGAGTCCGGCGGCATGGATGGTCTCGAGATGGGGCGTCGGGTCGCCGTAGGAGAGCCACACGGCGCGGGGTCCGGCCGCGACGACGTGATCGAGCAACGCCGGTTTCTCGTCGAGCCGCCAGGTGATCAATCCCACTCCGATCGACGAGGGGTCGACGGCGGACAGCTCGGCATCGATCCAGCCGAGGTCGCCGTAACCCCCTCCGAGAAATCCGAGCCACCAAAGCGGACCGTCGTCTCGATGGCGTCGTCACCCGCCCGCTCTTCGACGACGAACTGGTCGCGGTGGTCGCCGCTGACCATCCGTGGGCCCGTCGCGAGCATCTCCGCGCGAAGGACTTCGATGGCGTGAACCTCATCGTCTTCGACTCCTACGACCCCGAGCGGACTCCGGCTGTGCCGCTCCCGATTCCCGCCGGCGCCAACCCGGGCAAGGTGACCACGACCCGGTGGTCTCCGAGCTCGTCGTCGAGCTCGTCGCCGCCCACCAGGGTGTCGGCGTGCTCCCCAACTGGGTCGCCGCCCCCTACGAAGCCACCGGGCGCGTGGCCACTGTGCGGCTGTCCAAGCCAGGCGAGCGCCGTCGTTGGTACTTGCGCGTGGCGCAAGGGTGAGCCGCCGCCGCACCTCACCGCCTTCGTCGAACAGCTCGCCGCCACTTCGCCAGCGCTGAGTCACCTGCCGCCGCGCGCGAAGCATCGGATCCGCGTCGCGCGTGACGAGGGCTTCGTCCGGCATGCTCGACATGCACCTCGAGCTCGGCGCGAGCGGTTGAGCCTCGACGCCGCCTGAAGGTCCCAGGCGGTGTGCCCGCTGTCACAGCTCGCTGTTCCATCCGTCAGCGGCGGCCGCCCGAACATCGATTGCAACGTTTCAACCAACGATTGGAGTACGAGATGAATGCGCTGCGAAAGTCCGTTCTGGTGGCTGGGGCCGCGCTCGCCATGACGGCCACGGCGGCGGTCAGTGCGACGCCGGCCTCGGCGGCGAGCACGGTAGGTGGCTGCACGACGACGCTCAGGGTCAACGCAGCTGGTGCCAGCGAGGCGAGCGTCCTGTGCACCCAAGGCTCGGGCACGTACCGCGCCGCCGTGTTTATCGGGGTGACCTCGCTGTCGTCTGACTTTGCCTTGCGAACCGGGCCCATCGTCGAGGTGGGGCAGGCCTCCACCTTCGTCTATGCCATCGGCAACGTCGGCGGCGCCCCCGTGCGGGGCTTCGCCGGGCCACTGATCCTGTCCTGACCTGCTCGCGCTCGTGACGTCAACCGATGCACAGCGGCCGGTGACGAATCACAGACATCGGACGGGCGGCGGTGTCTGACGGCCACGGGCGACGACGGCGATCCACCGGGGAGTGCACCGGGAACTGCCGTCGTCGCTCTGGCCGTGGAGGAGAACAACGCCTGTCCGGTCGGCCGCTCGCATCCGAAGGCGTCTGGAGCACAGCGACGAGAGAGGGTTTGATGCTCACCGTTCATCGGGCGTCGACCGGCGCCGACTGGCGTGAGGCGACCGCGCTTCTGTACGACTACGTCGAGTGGGTGCGCGGTTGGACCGGCGTCGATCCGGTCGCCGAGCAACCGCAGTTGCGCACGGAACTGGTCCGCCCGGCCGATCACTTCGCCACCGACGACGCCGTGCTCTATCTCGCCGCCTGGGAGGCGAGCGCGGTCGGTGCCGTCGCCATCCGCGTCCAGCCCGACGGAAGCGCCGAGCTGAAGCGGATGTACGTACGGCCGTTTGCACGCGGCCGCGGCGTCGCGGATCGGCTGATCGACGCCGCGGTCGCCAGGGCCAGCGAGCGGCGGTGTCACAACGTTTGGCTCGAGACGCTCCGTGGTGCGATGGACCACGGTCGCGAAGTGTGAGTCCACGAGGCGGAGATCCGCACGCTCAGCTCACAGTTTCCGAACGGGAACGCGCGCTCAGCGCCGTCTCGGGTTCTCGGTGTGTGGGTGGTCCGAGGCTGCCGCTGCTGCTGCACCGTTGGCCGACTCGCCCGGCTCGTCGTAGCTGATCGCGACGGACTGGTGCGGTGCTCGCAATTCGGCGCCCACCTCGGCGTCGAGCACGGCACGATCTTGTTCGGTCAGGCCCGCAGTGAGCACGCTGCGCGGCCACAGGCGTTTGGCGCGCACGGGGTTGACCTCTGCCGCGTACACGAAGACAGTGGCCAAGAGGGCGATCCAGGCCATCAAACCAAGGACCACCCCAAAGAACCCGTACGACGAGGTCGCCCCGGACAGCTGCCGATCGACGATCGCGGTACCCACGACAAGCAGTATCTGAAAGCCGACCGCGGCGATGACGGCGCCCGGCAACAGCTCGCGCCATGACGGACCGGTCGGGGTCAGCGTCCGGAAGGACAGGGCGAACCAGCCGACGTTGAGTGCTAGCGCCGCGGCGATGAGCCCGACCCGACCGGGGGCGCCCAGTCCGTTCAGAGCGGTGGCCAAGCTGGTGAGCAGGGCGGTGCTGAGCACTGCGAGCGCGATCACGGTGAGCAGGACGAGACCGCGGATCAAGCGGGGGACGAAGCCGGGACGGTGTCGTCGAGGAATGTTCCAGACCGAAGCGAGCACGTCCTGAGCGGCTTGCGTCACACCGAGACCGCCCCACAAAGCCGTGGCTGCGCCGATGAGGAGCGCCCAGCTGTTGCCGTTCAGGGACCCGACGTTCTGGCGCAGTTGATCACCGATCACCGGGAACTGGGAGACCGCCGAGTCGAGGATGTCCTGTTGCAGGTCGGGCCGGCCCTCCAGGACGTACCCCAGGATCGTCACGGTCACCAAGAGCAGGGGGAACAGGCTGAGAAATCCCCTGTACGTCAGGTGCCCGACGAGCTTGCCGCCCTCATCATCACCGAACTTCTTCCACACCGCCACCACGAACGCGACGGGCGAATGGCGGCGCTGCCAGCTGTCAACACGGCCCAAGAAGTTCTCGGGCGCCTGCGGAGCCCGCCCCGACGGTTCCACCACCGTGGTTGACATGTCCGATGCGTACCCCGTCGAACGATGGGCAATGACTTCTCACTCACCGAAGGCGCGGGGCGCGCTACCAAAGCAAGCAGGTCAACAACGCGAGGCGTAGCAGGGCGGTTCGGACTTGGGCCGGGGGGGTACGGAAGCGCCCCATGCCGGGACCTGTGCAAGCCGCGGTGAGACGGACCGACGATCACCGCCCAGCCGTGCTCTCGATCCCGGCCGGCCATCCGTACGTGACGGCCGTGTCCGCCGCGATGGCTGACGCCGTCGTCACGCTGCCCGATCCGACGACGCCCTGGTGGCCGCACCCGGCGCTGGAACCAGGCTGGATCGCTGAACACGCGGACTCGATCGACGTCGCCCACCTGCACTTCGGGTTCGACCACGTCCGCCCCGTCCGGCTGGCCGCATGGTGCGATGAGCTGGACGGTGCGGGGATCCCGCTGGTCCACACCATCCACGATCTGCGCAACCCGCACCACGTCGATCGCAGCCGGCACGATCTCCACCTCGAACTCCTGGTGGCACGGGCAGCCCACCTGTTCACGCTCACGAACGCCGCCGCCGAGACGGTGGCCCGGCGTCATGGCCGGCGGCCGGAGGTCATCGCCCATCCGGGAGTCCTGTGGGGCGAGCGGGTCGACCTCGCGCCGGTCGAGCGTGGCTTGGTCGGCATCCATCTTGGGCCGCTGCGATGCAACGTCGTCGAAGCGGCCTCCGTCGCCGCGGCCGCGGCCGTCGCCGCCCACCGACAAGGCGGGCACGTGGTCGTCGACGTGGAAACCGGAGCGGGCGCGCACCGGCCGGACGGGCCGGCCGAGCTCGACGCGCTCGACCGACTGGCCGCCGCGGGCGACGTGACGGTCGAGGTCCGGCCGCCGTTGAGCGACGCCGCGCTGGCGACGTACCTCGGCCGGCTGCACGTAGCGGTCTTGCCGTACCGGTTCGGTAGCCACTCCGGATGGCTCGAGGCGTGCCGGGACGCGGGGACGACCGTCGTCGCGCCGAGCTGCGGGTTCTACGCCGACCAGTGGGCCGACGTGATCTCGTACCGCGATGACGAACGCAGCGGCCTCGACGCCGAATCGCTGACCGAAGCCGTCGCCGAAGCGCTCTCCCGACCGCCGCCCGAGCCGTCCGATTGGTTCTGGCGTGACCGTCAGCGTCGCGAGGTCGCGCTCGCCCACGTCGCCGCCTACTGCCGGGTACTCGACCGATGAAGACGTCGTCGCCGCTGCGCATCGCCGTGGTCGGTGGTGCCTTGTTCGGCTTCCGCCAGCCGTTCGCCGGCGGGATGGAGTCGCACACCTTCGACCTCGTACGCGGTCTGCGCCGCCGAGGTCACGTCGTCGAGGCGTACGCCGGTCCGGGCTCGGAGTCCCCGATGGACGCCATCTCGATGTGGGATGGCGCCGCGCCGACGAGCGCGGCGGCCCGCCGAGACGTCAGCTCGTGTCCCGAACGGGTCGTCGGCGAGCACTTCGCGTACCAGCGCACGATGCTCGCGCTCGCCCGCCGTCACGACATCGACGTCGTCCACCTCAACGGGGTGCACCACCTCCCCGTGGCGATGAGCCCGCTGCTCGACTGCCCGGTTACTGCGACGCTGCATTGCCCGCCGGTCACGTGGCTCGAGCTGGCCCACCGCGAGCTCGTGCGCGACGACAACCCACTCGACATCGTGGCCGTCTCCCGTCACCTCGCCCGCAGCTGGCAGCTCGCGCTCGGCGTCCCGGTCGCGGCCATCGAGAACGCGGTCGAGCTCGGGGTGTGGCGACCGGGCCCCGGTGGTGGCGGATATGCCGCCTGGTCCGGCCGTCTCGTGCCGGAGAAGGCGCCGCACCTCGCGATCGCGGCCTCGCGCTTGGCCGGCCTGCCGATCATCCTCGCCGGTCCGGCCCACGACCCGGCGTACTTCGCGGCCGAGGTCGGGCCACTGCTCGGGACGGATGCGACGTGGGTTGGCCCGCTGGGCCGGCCCCGACTGGCCGAGCTGTTCGGCCGCGCCGAGGTGACGATCGTCAGTTCGGCGTGGGACGAACCGTTCGGGTTGGTCGCCGCCGAGTCGCTGGCGTGCGCGACGCCGGTGGCCACGACCGGCCGCGGCGCGCTGCGCGACGTCGTTGACGCGGATGTCGGTGCCCACGGCTCCACGGACGCCTGCGAACTGGCGGACGCCATCGTTGCTGCCCGGACACGCTCACGCCGTCTCTGTCACGCCCGAGCCGTCGAGCGCTTCGACATCGAGCGGATGATCGATCGGTACGAGCAGCTGCTGCGCGACGCCGCCGCTCGGGTCACCGACTCGTTGGTCACGGTCGCATGATCACCGGTGCACCAATGACCGCCACCGGCGATGCCGTGCTGTGGTACGTCCACCACCACGGGACCGGACACTGGCGGCAGGCGACCGCGGTCGCTCGGCGACTCGCCCGCCCGGTCGTGTTCGCGTCCTCGCGACACCCGTCGGTGCCACTGCGCGACGGCGACTGCTGGGTCCGTCTGACCGGAGACCTCGCGCCTGTCCCACGCGATCCGACAGCCGGCGGTCGCCTGCACTGGGCACCCATCGGCCACCACGGGCTGCTCGCCCGGCACCGCCAGCTCTTGACGCTGGCCGCCGACGTCGCGCCGGCGGTCGCCGTCGTCGACGTCTCCGTCGAGGTGGCGGTCCTGCTGCGCCTGAGCGGCATCCCGCTGGTGTCGGTCCGCATGCCCGGGCATCGCGACGATCCGGCGCACCGCCTCGGGTTCGACGTCAGCGACGTCGTGATCGCTCCGGTCCCGGCGCGGCTCGACCTCGTGCCATGCCTGCCGAGCACACGGCACGTCGGGTTCGTGTCGAACATCGCACCGAGACCGCGGCCGTGGCAGGCGGGGGGACCGGTCGTCGTGCTCACCGGCACGGGCGGCAGCCGACTCGACCTCGACCGCGCGGCCGCCCTCGCCCTCCGACTCCCCGGGCGGTTGATCCAGCTCGTCGGCACGGGCGGCGGGCAGGAGACCGGCCGTCGCGCCCCGGCGAACCTGCGCACGCTCGGTTGGGTCGACGACCCGGAGCCGATGTTGTCGCAGGCATCCGTCGTCGTCGGCAATGCCGGTGTGGGGACCGTCGCCGACGTCATCGCGACCGGTCGGCCGCTCGTCGTGGTCCCCGAAGCTCGCCCGTTCGGCGAGCAAGCGGCGACGGCCGCGGCGCTGGACCGTGCCGGCCTCGCCTGCGTCGTCGACGACCCGCGCGATGTCGACGCGTTGGTCGAAGCGATCTCGACCGCCGAGCGGCGAGGCCCTGCCGACGTCGGGCTGGCGGGCGGTGCGGCGTGCTTCGCCGCGCTGGTCGACGACGTCGCCAGTCGGCACGCTCTGGCGGGGGTGTCGTGATCACCGGTCGTCGCGCCGGCGGTGCGGCGCCCACCGTCGGCGTCGTCACGATCGTCGCTGGACGACTGGTCGCGCTGTCCAACCTGCTCGCCGGGCTCCGCCGCCAGGTTCTCCCGGCCGATCGAGTGGTCATCGTCCGGATGGATGGTCGCACTGCGGGAGTGGCGGCCGGGGATGGTATGTCACTCCTCCACGTCAGCGTCGAGGTTCGGGCCGACGGCGTGCTCCCGCTGGCCGCCGCCCGCAACGCTGGCGGGCGCGCCTGCGGCGACGTCGACGTGGTCGTGTTCCTCGACGTCGATTGCATCCCCGGACGTCAGCTCGTGGCGACCTACGGACGGCTGGCGGCCGCCGAGGATGCGTTGGTCACGGGAACCGTCGGCTATCTCCCCGCCGGCGTGCCCGGTACCGGGCCATGGACCGAACGCCAGCTCGCCCGGGCCGCGCAACCACATCCGGCCCGGCCCGTCGTGGCGGCCGGCGCGGTCGAGCGGGACCACCGCCATGAGCTCGCCTGGACGACGTCGCTCGCCTTGGCGCGGTCGCACTTCGAGTCGCTCGGCGGGTTCGACGAACGATTCGTCGGCTACGGGGCCGAGGACACCGACTTCGCCCACCGGGCCGCGTTCGCTGGACTGCACGTGGCGTGGACCGGTGACGCCCCGGCGTACCACCAGCACCACGGGCGGGAGGGCTTGCCGGTCGAGCACGTCGACGACATCGTGCGCAACGCCACCTTGTTCCACGAGCTCCACGGGTGGTTCCCGATGCACGGGTGGCTGCACGAGTTCGCCACCCTCGGACTCGTCGAGTTCGTCCCCGGGCGCGGCCGACTGCGACGGCTCGAAGCCTCCTCGAGCGTCCGATGACCACCGACCCGCTAACCGTCGCTGTGGTGCTTCCGGAGCAGCCGGATCACGGCGTCGTGCGCCACGCCCGACGCCTGGCGAGCCGTCTCGACGAGCTCGACGCCATCGAGGTCGAGTTGGTCGACGTCCCGTGCGGCCGCGGTGCCGTTGCTGCCGCGAGGCGAGCGTGGGAGCGGGCCAGCCGGATGGACGTCGTCCACCTCCAACTGACCGACCGGCTCTACGGCGCCGACGCCGACGAAGCCGCGCTCGTGCTCGCCGAGCTGCTCGACGCGATGCCCGGCCCGACGATCGTGACGCTGCACGACGTGCCGGCTCCCGAAGACGAGTGCGAGCGGTACGAACGACGTGGCCGGCTGTATCGCGAGGTCGCCGGCCGGGTCGAGGCAGTCGTCGTGAGCAGCGAGCACGAACGGAGACTGGCGGAGCTGCTCGGGATCACGTGTGAGGTGATCCCCTTGCCGGTCGGCGCGGACGGCCCCGTCGTCACCGGCCGGCGCCGGGGTGGTGACGGCCCACTGTCTGTCGGCGTGCTCGGGTTCGTGTACCCCGGAAAGGGCCACGATGACGTGCTCGCGGCGATGGCGCTGCTCGCCGAACCGGCGTGCCTCGTGTGCATCGGACGGACATCCGATGGGCACGGCGACCTCTCCGACGACCTGCGACACCGCGCCATCGCAGCCGGCGTCGGGCTGCGACTGACGGGCTTCGTCCCCGACGCCCGGCTCGGTGAGGAGTTGGCCGCGGTCGACGTGCCGGTTGTCCCGAACCGTCACCCGTCGGCATCGGCGTCGCTGTGCACGTGGGTCGCGCACGCTCGCCGGCCCCTCATCCGCGACGGTGACTACGCCCGCGAGTTCGCGGCCCGTTGGCCTGGTGCGGTGACCATCTACGCGGGCGACGATCCTCGGCAGCTCGCCGGCGGAATCCGCCGAGCCGCGGTAGATCCGGGGACGACGTGGACCCACGGCGCAACGAACGGTCCAACGCTGACCGAGACAGCGCGCCGGCACGTCGACGTGTTTCGCCGCGCCGTCGCCGCCCGCGTCCGATGATCAGCCTGCCTCCGATCACGGCGCCGCTCACCATCGACGACTGCACCGTCGTCCCCGGAAACAGGTGGGACCTCGTCGCCGACGTACGGCCACCACCTCCCACAGTCACCGTTGTCGTCCCCCACTACGACGACGAGGCGCGCCTCGCGCTCGTCCTCGCCGCGCTCGAGCGCCAGGATCACCCGCCCGGGCTGATGCAGGTCGTCGTCGCCGATGACGGCTCGCCGCGCCCGCCGACGATGCCCCGCTGGTCGCGGCACCCCTCACCCGTGGTCGTGCGCCAGCCGGACCTCGGGTTCCGAGCCGGGGCGGCGCGCAACCTGGGTGCAGCTGTAGGTGAGGGCGACGTGCTGGTGTTCCTCGACGGGGACACCGTGCCGGCCGTCGACTTCGTCCGCCGGCTCGCGTCCTGGCCGGCCCGGCTTCCCGACGCGTTGGCCGTTGGCCTTCGCCATCACGTCGACTTCGGCGGCTGGGAACCGTCTCGCCTGACGTCGTGGTTGCTCGGCGGCGGCAAGGTCGACGCCCCCCGCGCGCTCGACGATCCGGCTTGGCTTGCTGACGGTTACCGCGAGACGAGGTCACTGCTCGATGCCGACGACCGGTCGTACCGCTTCGTCATCAGCGCCGTACTGGCCTGTGGCCGCCGGCTGTTCGACGAGCTCGGCGGGTTCGATCCCCGCTTCGTCGGCTACGGCGGCGAGGACTGGGAGTTCGCCTTCCGGGCTTTCAACGCAGGCGCGGTCCTCGTCCACGAACCGCTGGCCGTGGCCTGGCACGACGGGCCCGACCAGGGGGCGAGAGCAGCCGACCCGGAGGCGAAGGCGATCGAGCGGGAGCGCCTCGACGAACTGGTGCCCGTCGGGCGGGGGTTCGGGTTCCCGGACGAGCGGGCGTGCTACGTCGACACCGTCGTCACCACGACGTCCGATCGGCGCCCGCCATCCGCCGACGTGTTGGCCCGCGCCCGATTCCACGTCGAACTGCTCGACGGGGCTGGGCTTGGTTCCGGTGCCGTCGCGGCACTCGTCGAGCCGCTCGCCCGCCATCGGTGTGGCGAGATCCACGCCCGCATCGACGGACGTGTCGTGGCGCGAGCGACGTCGACCCGAGCGCTGCGCCGTTCGGCGCGGTGGTCCCCGACGGATCCGCGAGCGCTGATCGCGCCGCTGTTCGGCCGCATCGAGATCGACACCGCCGCGCCGCTCCGCCCGCTAGAAGCGGTAGCCGAACCGCACGAGGTCGGGCGCGTGCACCTGTTCGACCAACGCCCGTGACGCCGCGGAGTACCACTGCCAGTACGGACGGTCGCGGACGGTGACGTTGACGTGGGGCACCGCGCCGCCAGCCGAGGACGTTCCCGTCAGGGTGGCGACCTCGTCATCCATGTGCTCCATCCGCACGATCACATCGGCCTCGGCGACATGTCCCGCGTTGAGGTGCATCGTGCGCCCAGCGCGCGCTGCGGCGCCGAGCGCCAACTCCAGCCACTGGTCGAAGTCGTGCTCGACGGCATCGACGATGCGGCCGATCATCCCCTCCTGGCGGTAGACCCACGAGTCGGGTCGGCGCAGCTCGGCCAACCAGCGAGTGCGGGTGCGATGCCACTCGGCGACCCAGAAGTCGAACGGGTTGCGGGTCGTCGTGACGACGCGCTTCCCGACCCGTTCCGCAGGGCTGATCATCCCCGCCGCCTCGAGCTGCTTGACGGTGGCGTGCTTGGCGTCGACGATGACCACGCCATCGAGCACCCGATCTTCCTCCGGCACCGACCGCGCCGACGAATAGGACTGGAAGTGAGCGAGCAGCGACGTGCTGCCCGTCCCCGGCGCGGCGGTGACGATCAGCCGGAGCTCATCCACGACCAGCGCCACCCCGCGAGGTTCGCGCACCGACCGCGGGACGCAGACACGTCAGACCGCTCGGTGACAAGCTTTGATCGGACGGGGTCATGCCACCCTCATATCGAGCTACGCCAGGCCGGTTCCCCCGTCCCACGGCCGGCACAAAGCTTGATGGCCAACCGCGACAGGAGGCGCTGCGTGTCGTGCCGCGGACCTGCCTGACCCGGCACCTCAACTGGTGCTCTGCGGGCCGGTGACCGTCCCGGCGCCCTTGAGGGCGGTGGCGAGGAACCGCAATGCTGCTTCCACCGCCTGGGCGCAGATCTCGGCCGGCGTTCCGGTAGCCGAGAACAGCTCGGTCGCCGGCCCGTCGCCCAGATCCACGGCAAGCCACACCGTGCCCGGCGGCTCCCCATCCTGTAGGTCGGGTCCAGCGACCCCGGTCACGGCGACCGCGACGTCACCGCCGAGAAGCAGACGCACCCCGGTGGCCATCTGCGCCGCCGCGTCGGCCGACACCACTTTGCTCGCCGTGACACCGAGGACGTCGTGCTTGACCGATCGGTGATAGGCCACGATCCCGCCCAGCAGCCAATCGCCAGAACCCCGGACTCGAGCCAACTCCTGGACCAACAGGCCTCCAGTCAATGACTCGGCCACGGCCACGGTCGAGCCCCCGGTGTGGAGGATGCCTCCAATCTCGGCGGCTGTCTCGTTCGGCGGTGCTACTGAATCTTCAACGGACACTGAGGGACACCGGTGGTCGAGCCCGGCGTCGATCCGGGGACCTTCCGCTTTTCAGGCCGACTTCCGAGTATCGGGCCGTTCCATTCAGTGTCGATCTATCCGCGTTTGCCCAGCTCAAGGCATACACATCGACACCGAGCTGGCACAGGCTGACACGCTCCGGACGCGGGATTTTCGCGGACGCGCGGGATTTCGCGGGACGCAGGGCGCCCGCAAGCAGGTCATGACTCCGGCGAGAAGAAGCTCCCGGGCGTCGTGATTGGGCGTCGTGCGCTCCGGGTGGGCGATCGACTCGAGACCCTCTGCTCACGGGCAGGCAGCCGCAGCAGAAGTTGTTGCGAGCCCAACCGTTTTGGATGACGCGGCGGGCGGGGCTGGCGGGGGAGGGAGTGTCCGCCAACCCGCACCCTTCATCCCCCTGGTCACCGCCCAGCGACCAGGGAGGAACCTGTCGATCCTGTTGCGTCGCTCAAACCGGACCGGAGCGGATGAGCGAGCGCGCTCGATGGCAGCCGGGCGGCCGGCCGCTAATGCACCGAGGTCGTCGCTGCCGTCGAAATGGTCACCATCGCGATGTCGAACACGGTCGCGCCCAGCAAGTGAGGATGCCGGCCGTCGACGACGGCAGCAGCAGTTGCCCATGTTGCCCTCTCCCGTGACCTCCGTCCGCGTCGGGGTCGCCAAGAACGATGCCGTCAACCTTGATCGGTGTCAAGCCGAGCCACCGATGCACACCCGACGCCCCATGCTTCAACGACACACCGTCTCCTGCACCATCCTCGGTCCGTATGCATCCGGCCGCCGGCGGCACATCGCATCGCCCGACCGATGTGGGACATCCACCGACGGGTGCAGGCGACGATGGACGACGGCGCTCGGTGACGCGCGATGGGAGCGTCATGACCCGTCGGTCGTGCGTTCGGAGTGGCGGATGTCGGCCCGAGTGCGACGGGGCGGCGACACCGCGGCTCGTGGTTCCGGTGCGCAGCACTCTCGGTTCCCCCACCGGCGGAGGGGGCACCCAACAGGCCATGATGGCCTGATCCAGTGCAGTGCTCGTCTCCCGATCGTGAGCAGGCGCTGACGACCAAGGACCAAGGGCTGCGCAAATGACGTGACGTTTGTCACCTTGTTCTGCGGGGTATGCGCGGTGCGTCTTTGGCCAGGAGGGAGACGGGGGATGCGGACGCCGGAGTCGGCACCATTTGCGTTGAGCGTTCGCGCGACTCACGGTGCTGTCGTAGTTGAACTCGCCGGGGACTTCGACCTCAGCGGTGTGGAGCCGTTTCGCTCCTGTATCGACGAGCTCATCACCTCCTCGAAGGACACCGTGCTCGTCGACCTACGGGACGTCTCGTTCATCGACTCGACCGGTATCAGTGCGCTGCTGGCGGCGCGTCGCCTCCTCGCCGACCACGACCGCGAGCTGCGCTTCAACGACATCTCGGCCGCCGCGTCCCGGGTGTTCGAGCTCACCGGGCTCACGGATCTCTTCCACGCCGGCGGGGACGACGCCACCTGACCCCCCGGGTCAGCACGGCACTCGCAGGCTCTGGACGGCGATGGCCGTCGTCGGATTGACCCATGACGGGATGAGGGCGTTCGCCGTGTGGCGTCGCTCGGAAGGTGACGACCCTCCGGTGGATTCGAAGGGCGCCTTCGGCGATGGACCTGCCGGGGGATGAGGCGAGATCCCGCGTCTCGCCCTTCCGGGCACGGCTGATCACGCGAGACGATGCGTCATCGAGCAAGCAGCCAAGCCACCACGGCCAGCACCAGCGCCTCGTGGAGGTTGATGGAGCGGGTCGGCATGCGCCGCGAGCAGCACGCGATTCAAGGTGCTCTCCATCGCTCCGGTGAGTGGATGGAGAGCTTCAAGGACGCCATCCTCGCCGAGGAGTGGCGGGCTCGACGGCAAAGTCCGGCTCGGATCAAGCACGTCGCCGATCCGGCGTTCGAGCGTGTGCGCGCGTGGTGCATTAGTCCCCGTGTTCTTCGGACGCTTGGCGGGTTCTCGGCCGGCGCCCGGTCGAGCCGGGTTGCCGGTACCGCTGCCGGCTGCGCGATTGCCCGAGCTGGTTCAGAAGCGGGACAGTCAGGCGGCAGCGGCAGACGGCGAGATTGCTCGGCGCGTTCAGTCGGCGCCTGTTGCCGCCGGGTGCCTCGCGAGTCAAGGATGGTGCCAGATGGGAGGGTTCGGGAGGCGGATCCCGAGTTCGGTTCGTCGGCCGGTCGGCCGAGTTGGATGCGCTGCGCGTGGTGCTTGATCGTGCGGCGAAGGGGCCGGCGCGGATGGGGCTGGTCGAGGGTGAGCCTGGGATCGGCAAGTCCCGGCTGCTCGCCGAGTCGCTCCGGTTCGCTCGAGAGCGGGGGTTTCGGGTACTTGTGGGCGCCTGCGATGAGCTGGAGCGCGACCGACCGTTGCGGGCGTTGAGTGAGGCCTTCGATGCGGAGCGGGGCGCAGCAGATGACGGGCGCCGCGAACTTGGAGGTGTTCTCCGGGCCGGTGCCGTCCCATTCGAACCCGTAGCGTCCGTCGCCGGTGCGTCCGACGAGGGCTGGCTGATCGTGGAGGCCGTGTTGGACGTCCTCGAACAGCTTGGCTCGACGGGTCCGGTCGTCCTCGCCGTCGAAGATCTGCAGTGGGCCGACCCGTTGACGTTGCGGGCCGTGCACTCCATCAGCCGGTACCTGACTCGCCTGCCGCTGGCCTTGCTCGCGACGGTGCGCCCGGGATCTCACGGCGCTGGCGTCGACGGGGCGGTGGCGGACCTCCTTGCTCGGGGCGCGGAGCACGTGCTCGTTGGCCCCTTGCTCGTTGAGGAGGCGGCCGACCTCGCCGGCGAGGTCGCCGGCGATCCTCCCGGCCCCCTCCTGCTGGAGCAGGTGGCAGGCGCCGGCGGCAACCCGTTGTTCATCATCGAACTCGTCGGTGCGCTCGATGAGGACGGGGCGCTGGAGCTGGTGAGTGGGCGGGCGGAGGCTCGCCACGCGTCGCTGCCACCGACCTTGCGGCTCACGATCCTGCGCCGCCTCAGTCGGCTCCCTGAGGGCGTCTTGAACGTGCTACGGGCGGCCACCATCTTGGGTGCGGCGTTCTCGGTGACCGAGCTCGCGCTCGTGACCGGGCGCAGCGCGGCAGACCTGCTCCCTGCGCTGGCCGCCGCCGGCGAAGCCGGGCTGCTCGATGAGTCCGGCGATCATCTGCGCTTCCGCCACGATCTCGTACGCGACGCCATCTATCAGGATCTCCCGTTGGCAGTGCGCAAGGGGCTGCACCGGGAAGCGGCCACCGTGCTCGGCGGCGCCGGCGCACCGGATGACCGGGTGGCGAGTCACCTGGTCCTCGGCGCGGAGGCGGGCGACACGCACGCGGTGGCATTGTTGCGGCGGGCGGCAAAAACGGTCACGCAGCGGGCACCGGCGACAGCGGTGCGCCTGCTCGAGCACGCACGCGTAGATCACCGCGCCGAGTGATCCGCAGCGGATTGTGCTCGACGCCGAGCTCGTCGAGCCCCTGCGGTTGACGGGCCGGATACGGGACGCCGAGAAGTTGGCCCGAGCCGTGCTCGCCAGCGGCCCGAGCCCACCGTCGATCTCGTCGTGCATCGGGGCCTCGCCGGCGTGTTGTCGATGGGCGGGCGGTATCCCGAGGCGATCCACCATCTCGAGCAGGCGGCGGCTGCCGCGTCCGAGCCCGAACGCCAGTCCCTGGCCGCGGTGGGAGCCGTGCTGATGGTGCTGGCCGGCCGGGTGGAGCGAGCTCGAGACACCGCCCAGCGAGCCGTCGCGGCCGGTGAGCGGATGGGGAATGACCAAGCGGTGGGCTCGGGATTACAAGCGCTGGCGATGGTCGCCCTCGCCGAAGGGTACGTCGACCGGGCGGTGTCCCTCGCTCAGCGCGCGGTCAGGATCGCCCAGCGCAATGAGGCCGCGTGGACCAATCCTCGCTTGTGGCACGGCACCGCGTTGGCCGACGCCGACCGACTCGGCGAGGCCGACGTGGTGTTGCGGGCCGGCCGGTCCGAAGCCGAGCAGACCGGCAGCGTGGCAAGACTCCCGCTCTATCACTGGGCCATCGCCGACGTGCGTCTCGCGGCCGGCGACTGGGACGACGCCACCACCGAGGCCCAGGCCGGGCTGGCCCTCATCGAAGAGAGCGCCACCGAGGTCGGCGACGTCTTCGCCAACGCCATCTGCGCTCACGTCGCAGTCCATCGAGGCGAGCTGGCGAAGGCGCGGGCGGCGGTCGAAGCAGGCCCAACGCAGTGTGGTGGCTGGCCCGCTCGAGATCGGCTTCGAGTGGTTGACCTGGATCGCAGCGTTGCTGGACGAGGCGGATGGCCACCCGGCTCGGGCCCTGTCGAGCCTGTCGCAAGTGTGGGATGTGATCGCTCCCGTCCGCTATCTCCAGGCCGCCGGCCGTGCGATGGGGCCCGACCTCGTCCGCATTGCAGTGGCCGCCGGGGATCGCCAGCGCGCCGTCGCGGTGACCGAGGAACTGGAGCGCAGCGCCCCACGGAGCGGGTCTCCGACCGCCCGTGGGATCGCGTTGCGCTGCCGGGGCCTTCTCGACGACGATCCCGATGCCTTGCTCGAAGCCGTCGCCGCCCACCGCGGTGGGCCTCGGCCCTACCCGCTGGCAGCAGCGTGTGAGGACGCCGGCGTAGCGCTCGGGCGCGTCGGCAAGACCGGCGAAGCCGTGTCGTTGCTGGACGAGGCGGTCGCCGGGTACGAGCGGCTAAACGCTGTTCGAGATGTCGATCGGGTTCAGCCGGCGCTTCGCGGCCTCGGTGTTCGACGTCCCCGCCGGGCGGCTCGCCGCCCCAGCTTCGGATGGGACAGCCTCACCCCGACCGAGCTCCGAGTCGTCGACCTCGCTGTCACGGGGCTCACCAACCGGGAGATCGCTGAGCGGCTGTTCGTGTCCCGACGCACCGTCGCGACCCATCTCGAGCACGTGTTCCAGAAGCTCGGTCACGGCAACCGGGTCGAGCTCACCGCCGACGCCGCCCGCCGGGCCGCTACCCGCTCGATGGGTCCAACAACTCCGACAGCACCCGGAGGAGTCCGAGCCAGCCGACGAACACCACCTCCACGCCCCCGGCCAGGCTGACCCGGCCCATCGGCGGATCAGTCCCGTCCAGCCGGATGGTGATCTCCACGAACGGATCGTGCCCTCGGCCGAGAGCCGGGCGCATCGGTCAGCCGACCGATCTTGGCTCACATCTCGGTCAGGTGACCGATGTGTGTGAACCCGCGACAGCTCACGCTGGTGGCGTGCCCGCAAGAGGAAGGAACCGCGATGAGTGACCATGACGTCGTTCGTACTGCCGATGAACAGCTGCCCCGAACTTCACCCGAACCACCACCATCACTGCAGTCGAGCGGTCGGCGCTGGATCGTCAGCATCTTCGGTGACATCACGCGGACCGGCTCGTGGCCGCCCCGCCCGACGACCTCGCCGTTCGCTCTGTTCGGCGACATCGACCTCGACCTCAGGCACGCCGCGATCCCAGTCGGCGGACTCGTCATCAACGCGATCGCCCCGTTCGGGAACATCGAGGTGCTGGTGCCCGACGGCGCGGAGGTCGACGTCGGCGGATTCACGTTGTTCGGCAGCAAGAAGGTCGCCGTCGACGGGTCCGACGAGGCCGAGTCGGTGGCGCAGATCCGGGTGCGTGGATTCACCCTCTTCGGGAGTCTGAAGGTTCGCAGCTCGTGACCGTCGCCAGGGCGGCGTCGACAAGCGGCTCATCGCCCAGATCGCGAGACGGCACGGACAGCCCCGGCCCGCCGGCCGCCGCTCGCGCGGCCGCGCCGTTCGGTCCCCGGACAGCGGGGCGCCATGCTCGGCGTCGGCGTCCGTCCGGGCGGCCTCCTCCGTTGCCTCATCCTCTGCACGCCACCGGGGTCGGCTGGGTGACCGCAGCGCTGGTGTTGGTGGTGGTGTCCGTGTTGGTCTTCGGCGGCGGCCTGCGTCGTGCGGCGGTCCCGGTCACGGCGGTAGATGATGCGGTTGTCGGATGGATCGCCGGTCTCGACGGGCCGGGCGTGACGGCGACGATGGAGGTGCTGGCGGCGCCGGCTGCGTGGGTGACGATCAGCGTGGTTCTGTGGGGCCTCCTGCTGGCGCTGTTGATCACGAGACGGCTGCGGCACCTGCTCGTGGTGGTGATCTCGTGGACGTTGCAGGGGCTGATCATCCAGTACGTGCTGGGACCGAGCTTGCGTCGGCCGCGGCCGTTCGGGGTGGTGTTTCGAACTGATTGGTACACGGTGGGCGTTGCCGTCCGAGCAGATGGCCGCCCTTGCCGTCACGCTCGTGGGGATCTTGTACGGGTTGGTGCCCGAGGGCCGCTGGCGTCAGGCGGGAAGTGGTCGGCGGCAGGAGTGCTGGGCCTGGTGGCCGTCGCTCGCATGCACCTCGGAGTGGACTCGCCCTCCGACGTGATTATCGGGGTCGTGATCGGGGTGACGATCCCGTTGCTCGGATTCCGACTGTTCACCCCGAACGACGCCTTCCCGGTCACCTACCGTCGCCGGCGCGCCGCACACCTGGACGTCGGCGGCGCCCGTGGCCAGGCGATCCGCCGGGCGCTGGAGGACCAACTCGGGGTGATCGTCGAGAAGGTCGAACCGTTCGGTCTCGCCGGTTCGGCGGGATCGACGCCGCTGCGCATCAAGGTCGAAGGCGACCCGGACGGCTGGCTGTTCGCCAAGCTCTACGCCCGCAGCCACCTGCGCGCCGATCGCTGGTACAAGCTCGGGCGGGAGCTGCTGTATGGCCGGCTGGAGGACGAGAAGCCGTTCCATACGGTCCGGCGGCTGGTCCAGCAAGAGGACTACGCGTTGCACAAGCTGCATCTCGCCGGAGTGCCCACCCCCCGGCCGTACGGCTTCGTCGAGCTCAGCCCCGAGCGGGAATACCTGCTCGTCACCGAGTTCGTCGCCGACGCCGCCGAGCTCGGCGAGGCCGAGATCGATGACCGCGTGATCGACGACGGCTTATTGCTCATTCGCAAGTTGTGGGACGCCGGGCTGGCCCACCGTGACATCAAGCCGGCCAACCTGCTCGTCCGCGACGGCCGCATGGTGTTGATCGACGTGGCGTTCGTGCAGGCGCGTCCGAGCCCGTGGCGCCAGGCCGTCGATCTGGCCAACATGATGCTCTGCCTGGCGCTGCGTTCCGGTCCAGAGCTGGTCTACAAGCGGGCGCTCCGCCACTTCACCGTCGCGGAGATCAGCGAAGCGTTTGCCGCCGCGCGAGGCCTTGCCCTGCCCTCGCAGTTGCGACGGATGCTCCGCGACCAAGGCCGGGATCTCCATGCCGAATTCGTGACCCTGCTGCCGGCGCGGCCGCGGCCGATCGGGATCCAACGGTGGAGCGCTCGCCGAATCGGCCTACTACTGCTGATGGTGCCGGTGGCGGTGCTTCTCGCCGTCTCGTTCCGGGCCGTGCTCGTCAACAACGACAACACCACCACACCGCTCGCCATCCACCGCCTCGATTGCGACGAACTCGAGCCCCTGTGGCTGGAAGCCCAATCCGTGCCATCCGCCTCCCTAGTGCCCTGTGTGGGAGCACTGCCGGAGGGTTGGTCGTTCGGTGCCGCCAACGTCAGGAACGGGTGGTCCAAACTCACCCTCGACCACGACCGAGTCGGCAAGCCGGCGCTCGTAGTTCGCCTCACCGCCACCTGCGACACCACCGGCGCAATCCAGGCAACGCCCGACCAGCCCGGCACTCGACGCTACGTACGGACCGAGCCCAGCGGGGCCGGACCGCCGACGAGATGGCACACCGTGTTCACCGGCGGCTGCATCACCGCCGAGCTGAGATCGAGCCGCGGTGACGCATCCCTCATCGACGAGGCGTCATCCGCCATCAACTTCACCAGCCGCGATCACCTACGACAAGCACTCGAACGGCGGTCGAACGGACGACTCCACCTCGACCCCGACGAAACCGACTAGGGATGCTCTTCCGCTGCCTCCGTCTCGAATTCCGCTAGCGGCCACTCATCTACGCCGTCATCATCGGGCTCGCCAGCGGTGCACCCGCAGCGGCGGTGACCCGCGCCACCAACGACGCCGCGATCTGCAATGACTCAGTTGACAGCGACCTCGCCATCAACGACAGGTGATTCGCCGACCCAGCCATCAGGACGACCCGGACCGCGACGACGCAGCTGCCGGCGGCGCATCGCCCTCGGCGACCCTGCTGGGTGGGCGACTGGAAGACGACCGCTCGGAGCCGCACATCGCGGTCGACCCCGAGAGCCCGGACCGCCCGTTCGCGGTGGCGCAGGGCACGTTGCCGAACGTCTAGCTCGATCGCAGCTGTTCGAGCGGAGCGAGCATGGCGGCCAGACGTGGAGTGAGCCGCTGGTGATGGGCTTCATCGACAACACTGAGGGCGGCCGGCGACCCCGTCGCCGCCGGTGCCGACAGTCTGATCCGCTTCGACAACGTCGCGGTCAGACATCGAGCCGTTTTCATGCGCCCTCGATCCGGCGTTATCTCGGACGCGGCGCTACGCGTTTATCGGCGGACCTATTCGGATAGGTCGACGGCGCAGTTTGGCGCGCCGGGGGCGGCAGCCCACGGGGATCGTGGCGGTCGAATCCACAGTGATCACCGGGCGGCGGACCATCAACCGGCCGGGCGCACGTCGGCGTATCGGACCTCCAGGTAGAACTGTTGCCGGGCGGCGCGGGCGTCATCGGGCAGACCCACCGTCGTCGGGTCGGCTGGGGGCGCCGCGATCACGCCGTTGAGGGATAGCCGCTGTCCCGGTTCGATGTCGGCTGGTGACTCGCCGGCGCCGACCAGGTGGACCCAGACGTCTCGCGCCGGTGCGAACGACGCCCAGAAACCCTCGTCCGCGGGCACGTCGGTCACCGTGACGACGGTGGTGGCGAACGGGCAGCCCTGTGCGCGTGTCGCGTCGATCTCGCCCAGCGGGGCCGGGGCCGGGCACGGCGGGGCGGCTGACGGCGCGCTGGGCCGCGTGATGGCGATGGTCGTGGGCACCGGCGCAGTGGCGGGCACGGCCGCCGCGGGGACGGTGCTGGTCGAGGGGGCCGATTCGTCTTGCCCAACCGGGGCGAACACCGCGATGGCGAGTCCGGTCGCGGCCACGGCCGCGGCGGCGGACGGGACTGGGTGTTCACGAACCGCCCGCCAAACCCGACGGATGGCGTCGCCCGCGGGGACGATCAGCCAGCCGGCGATCCGCCGGTTGCGTTCGGTGATCGGCGGGGCCAGGGCGGCACATGTCGGGCAGCGGGCGAGGTGACCGGCGGCGTCGAGCCTCACCTGCCGTCGGCGGTCTCCCGCCGACAGGGCGAGCAGGACCGGCCGGCAGCGTTCCGTGGGCAGGTCGACGTGGCGGAAGGCGAGCAGAAACTCCAGACGCAAGCTCGCCCGGGCGCGGGCGAGGCGCATGGCGATCGCCCCGGTGCTGACCTCGGCCTCGTCGGCCAGCGTGGCGAGATCGGCGCCTTCCGCTTCGTGACGTAGGAGGAGCTCGCGATCCTCGGCGTCGATGCGCGCCAAGGCGGTCACGAGGGCGTCCGTCTCCTCCCGTTCGAGGGTGAGCTGTTCCGGCCCGTCGAGACCGGTGTAGTCGACGAGACGGTGGATGTGACGGTTGTGTACGGACTGACGCCGTCCGTGGGACGCGAGCAGGTTCCGGGCAGTCACGACGGCATAGGCGCGCTGGGCGTCGGGCGGCAGGCGCTGCTCAGCGGCAGCGACCCGCACCAGCGTCTCCTGGGTGAGGTCCTCGATGAGGTGGTGGTCACGAGTGCGGGCGGCGAGGGTGCGGCGGACGACGTCGCCGACGTCGGCCAGGGACTCACGACTCTCGCTCAACGGCGCTCCCGTACCCAATCCGACCCCCCGGCCATAACGGCCGGATGCCGGCGGCGCGTTATTCACCAGCCTCGAAGGCGTTGATATCGGTGACGGCGCTCGACGAAAGGAGAAGGACGTGGCGATCGACGGCGGATTCCCCCAGTGGGTCGATCGCCGCGCCCTCGATCGTCACGGAGTCGTGATCGGCACGGTGATCGACGTGTACGAGGATTCCCAGACCGGGCGGGAGAAGTGGCTGGCCATCACCACCGGCTACTTCGGCACGCGGCGGGTGGTGGCCCCCGTGCAGGACGCCTCGCTGCTGGGTGACGACGTCGTGGTGGCGCACGCCAAGGACGTGATCGTCGCCGCCCCGGTGGTCCACACGTTCACGGCACTCACACCGGCCGACGAGCGGTCCGTCTCGGCCTACTTCGCCCGCAACGGCGCACCGCCGGCGGGCCACCCTGCAGAGAGGCAGCACCCATGACACCCATTCTCGCCGTCGAGTGGAGCCAGGGCATCGAGGATGCCTGGTCCGACGTGGCGTCCTTCGTCCCCAAGTTCATCGGCTTCCTGGTCATCCTGATCGTCGGCTACTTCGTCGCCAAGGCTGATCGCCAAAGCGGTCGGCGCCATCCTGGAGCGGGTCGGGTTCGACCGGGCCGTCGAGCGGGGCGGCATCAAGCAGGCGCTCGAGCACAGCAAGTACGACGCCACCGACATCTTGGGCAAGGTCGTGTTCTACGCCCTGTTCCTCATCGTGCTTGCAGATGGCGTTCGGGGTGTTCGGCTCCAACCCGATCAGCGATCTGCTCGAGGGCGTCATCGCCTACCTGCCCAAGGTCATCGCCGCGATCCTGATCATCGTCATCGCCTCCGCCATCGCCGCCGCGGTCCGGGAGCTGATCGACGCCAGCCTCGGCGGCCTGAGCTACGGGCCTGCGCTCGCCAACGGCGTCGGCATCGCGATCGTCGTCGTCGGCGTCTTCGCCGCCCTCAACCAGTTGCAGATCGCTCCGGCCATCGTCACCGGACTCTTCTACGCCGTCCTGGCCATCGTGGTCGGCGCCGCGGTCATCGCCATCGGCGGCGGCGGAATCGTGCCGATGCGGGCCCGGTGGGAGAACGCGCTCGCCAAGTACGACGCCGAGAAACCCAGGCTGCAGGAGGCCGCCAAGGGCTCCAAGGACCGCATCGCCGCCCGCGCCGAGCAGCGCACCGCCCAGGCCCGTTCGCTGCAGCACAGCAACGACGGCGGTGCCTCGTCCATCCACTGAACTCCGCCGGACCCATCGGCGGCGCGAAACCCCGATCCCCAACCAAGAAGGAAGCCAACCATGGACAACGACATCAGCAACGAGCCCGCATCGGTCGGCGAACTCGTCGGCCGCAACGCCGTCGACCCCGACGGGGACAAGATCGGCTCGATCTTCGACGTCTACGTCGACAACGACACCGGCCAGCCGCAGTGGCTCGCCATCTCGACCGGGCTGTTCGGCACCAAGGTGAGCTTCGCCCCGCTGGCCGGCGCATCGCTGGTCGGTGACGACGTATACGTCGCCTACACCAAGAGCCACGTGAAGGACGCGCCCCGGGCTGAGGCCGACGGCCAGCTGAGCCCGGAGGAAGAGGACGAGCTGTACGCCCACTACGGAGCACCCGGCGTCGGGACGCGTCGGCGGCACCACCGACATGGCCTACGACACCGAGACCGCGGCGGCGCCGACGGACGACGCCATGACCCGCTCCGAGGAGGAGCTCGACGTCTCCAAGACGATGCGCCGCCTCGGGCACGGCTCGCCTACGCAAATGGATCGAGACCGAGGACGTCCAGATGACCATCCCGATCCGGCGCGAGAAGGCGAAACTGGTCACCGAGCCGGTCACCGACGAGAACTTCGACGCCGCCACGTCCGGTCCCGATCTCACCGAGTCCGAGCACGAGATCACCCTGAGCGAAGAGGTAGTCGACGTCGACAAGCGCGTCGTCCCCAAGGAACGGGTCCGGCTGGAGACGGACGTCGAGACCGACGAAGTGGTCGTCGACGAAGAGGTGCGCAAGGAACGCATCGACGTCGACGACGACAGCACCCGCTGACTCGGACCGTCGAAGGAGACCCGCCATGGCGCAACGCCCCGCCGCACGCAGCGCGACCGGCCGCACCCGTCCCCCGCTGCGCTGGATTCCGTGGGTAGCTCTCGTCCTGCTCGCCCTCATCGCCCTACTCATCTGGATCGTCGTCGCCAACACCAACGACGATGACGCCGCCCCCCACCAACCCTCCGTGGGACCGGCCGACCTGACCACGATCCTGATCGCCTGAGACCGAACCCGCCCAGACAAGGAAACTTCCAATGAACATCGACAAGTCCCAAATCCTCGACCTGCTCCGCTCGCGGGGCAACACCGACCAGGCCGACCAGGCGGAACGCGAACTGCCCGATCAGGTCGACACTGACCGGGACAGGGGGCTACTCGAACGCCTCGGCCTGGACATCGACGACATCCTCAAGAGCCTCGGCGGCGGTCTCAGCGGCCTCATCGGCTCTTGATCGCACTTTGATCGACAGAGCTGATACTCGGGTGATCGCGAGGCGTTCTCCCGGTCGACTCGTCGCCTCGATCAGCCGAGTCATCAGTCGTTATCCGAGCCGAAGGCGTTGCCTGATCTTCGATCACCCGGATACGCGGGCGCTCTGCCCTGCCCCAGATGTCATGGGAGAGCGACGGCGCATGGGGAACATCGCGGTGCGGTCTGACGGCCTGCTCCACCGCCGTAAACGGTGCAAGCGTTGCCGGGTCGCGAGGGCGCCGGAGCACCGGAACGCGCCTGGGCGCGGGTCTGGCCGGACGGCTCATCCGGTCTGGCTGATGGCGGTGAGGGCTTCGACGGCCATGATCGCGGCCGGCCCCTCGATCGCGGTGTTGGTGGTGACAACGACGGCGGTGCCGCGCTCGGCGTCGTAGCCGACGTACGAGGACCCGACCTTGCCGGTGCCCATGTGGCCGATGACGGTCATGCCGTCCATGGCGTAGCGCTCGAGACCGAGGCCATAGCCGTGGTCGATCCCGAACTGGGAGAGGTCCTCGGCCGGCAGGAAGGTTTGCATCACCGCCTGCGACTCAGGCGGCAGCAAGGTGCCGTCGGCGAGCGCGGTGGCGAAGGCCAGTAGATCTCGGTTGGTCGACTGGAGGCCGCCGGCCGCGCCTCCGACCGACGGGTCGAAGTTGTGGGTGACGTCGACGAAGGAACCGTCGATCATGTCGTAGCCGGAGGCGGCGGTGTCGGTGATCTGGCTGGTGTGGGTCATGCCCAGCGGCTCGGCGATCCTGGCGTGCACCTCGTCGGCCCACGGGTTTCCGGTGACTTGTTCGATGATCTCGCCGAGGATGATGTAGTTGGTGTTCGAGTAGCGGTGCGGGCCTCCCGGCTCGCCCACCCGTCCGCCCGCCTCGGCGACGGCGATCAGGTCGGCCGGCGTCCAATGGCGCAGGGGATCGTTGACGACGGCGGGCTGGTCGAGGTACTCGCCGAGGCCGCTGGTGTGGTTGAGCAGTTGGCGAGGCGTGATCCGGTGAGCGGCCCGCAGGTCGGGCAGGTAGCCGTCGATGCCGGTGTCGAGGTCGATGCGGCCCTCTTCCGCCAGCTGCAGCACGACCACGGCGACGAACGTCTTGGTGGCGCTGCCGATGTTCCACGCCACGGTGGGGTCGACGGGCCCGCTGGCCGGGTCGAGCGTGGGGGTGCCGGCGGTGGCTTCGGTGATCGTGCCGTCGGGGTCGCGCAGCGCGATGCGTGCCCCGACGAACTCACCGGCGGTGTGGTGCGCGTCGAGAATTTCGCGCAGCTGTCCTTGGCGAGCCGGGTCTGCCGCGACCGCCGTCGGCGGGGTCGGGGTCGTCGGCGGCGGCGCGGTCGGCGGCGGTGCTGCGATCGTCGGTGCCGGGGGCTTGGGAGCCGTCGGGGTCGCCGGCTCGGGGGTGGTCGGAGGCAGCGGCTCACGGGTCGCGGACGGCGCCGCGCGCGCCGCCGCGACAGCGTCGCTGGCCAAGGTCCCGTCGTCATCGGACGAGCAGGCCGTCGCCGTCACCAGGACGCTGATCGCGGCCAGTGTCGCGGCACTCATCGCAACCCGGTGGCGGCGGGAGCGGAAACAGGTGGAGGTGGCGGTGGTGGTCATGGTCGCCATCATGAAGATCGCCACCGGAGCCGCCGTCGGCCTGGAGATCAATTGTCTGGCCCCGCCCGTCATCCCGTGGCGGTACGCGCGGTCGACGGACGTCATCCCTCCGGAGGTGGCTGCCGGCGATCCCGGAACGCCAACCGCCGCGAAATGCGATCAAGCACTCAGCCGATGCCGGTCCAGGTACCACACAACCTCCTTCGTCACCCAGCCCTCCACCCGCCGGGAACCAACGATGCCGGTGACCGGATGAGAAGCGGTGGTGTTGTCGACCGGGCGCGGTGTGCCGTTCCCGCGCGGGTTCCGGTCGTCGATGCTCGCGTCTTGTGAGTGCGCGATCGCGTGCTGGACCCGTCACTGGTCTGGGCCATTGGGGTTGATCGACCCGCGCGTCGCGGGCAAGGTGGTCTCGTCGACCGCTGGACATGACCATCTCGGCATCTGACCTGCATCGTTCACCGCCGATCACGTTGCGGCGGATCCTGGAGCGCCAGCCCTGGCTGCTGGTCGCGGCTGGCGCACTCGCGGTCGTGCTCGGGGTCTTGGCTGCGGTTGATCGCGGTCGGTTGCTGGTCTGGGACCGCTCGATCACCGACGCGGTCATCGAGCTTCGATCGCCCACCGTGGACCGGGTGGCGCGATGGGTGTCCCGGCTGGGCTCGACGCCGGTGGTGCTCGCCGCGGGCGCAGCCGGCGTCGCCCTGGCCGCCCGGCGCTGTCGCACCGTCGCCGTGGTGATGTTGGTGGTGGTCGCGGCCCGTCCGCCCTTCGAGTGGCTCGTCAAGGAGATCGTCACCCGCCCCCGCCCCGCCGCCGGCGCCCGGCTCGTCACCGGGACGGGCTACGCCTACCCGGCCGGCCACGTTCTGGCCGCCGCCGCGACCTGGGGCTTCGTGCCCGCCATCGCCGGCCTCTACGTCAAACGCCACTGGGTCTGGTGGACGCTGACCGGCATCACCTGCGGCCTGCTGGTGCTGGTCGCCTGGTGCCGGGTGTGGCTGGGGGTCCACTGGACCTCCGATGTCGTCGGGAGCCTGGCGATCGCGTTCGTGGCGCTGTCAGCGGCCGAGGCGACGATCGATCGACACCACCGGCGGCCCGATGTCCAGGTGTGAGGCAAGAACCCAGACCCGGTGGTCGATGGGGTGGTGCGATAACTCGCTGAAACGACCTTCACTGCCACGCTGGCGTTGAGCCCGTCGTACGCACCGGCACCCAATTCGAACCGGAACGCGAGGTGCGAACGGACCCCCGGCTGGGACCGTGTCTCCGGCGAGGAACCGGTCCCACGCGTCTTCGATGATCACCGCCGGCCCTCACCGAGCAGGCAGAGCACCTCGCCCCCGGCGAGCCGGACACACCGAATCGTGCACCACGCACCAGACGCTCCGCTGGCGGGACTATGCCCATGGCGGGACGGGCCGTTACCGGATGGGTTGGTGTGGGGGCGACGGCGGAGTTACGAGCGAAGGTATCGGGCGGTCGCCTTGGCGCTACCGTCCACGCAACTCCGGGGTTCGCGTCAGCCGCCGGCACCTGTGTCGACGGTGTTAGCGGGCGAGGTGTCGCTCGAGTCGCCGCGGGCCGTGACCTCGGTGGTGGTGCTGACGGATTCGGGGAAGAGTCGTACCGCACCGCCGGTTGCGGGCACGAGAAGGATCGTGTCGGCCATGTAGTCGTCGGAGAAGGACGCGACCTCGAGGGGGCGTGCGGTGAGGTCGTCGAGCGGTGCCTGCGGGCACTGGTCGGGGGAGGCGTTCAGGTCGAGGACGAGGACGCCGGCGCCGTACGTGTAGGAGCCGGCGGCACAAGTCGTTGTGCCTTCGCGGAATTCGACCATGCCGTCGCGATCGAAGCGGACGCCGATGTCCGGGCCGTCGACGGCAAGGATCCAACTGGACCCGGCGAGAACTTGCGGCGTGGGGAGATCGGACAGGGGCTGAGCGTGGGCGGTTGTGCCGTCCTGATCGTCGAAGACCATGGTGATCGTTCCGTCGATCGACTCCAGCCGTTGCGGTGATGGACCGACTGTCGGTCGCAGGTTCCCGTCTGAATACGCGCAGAGCATCGCCGACGCGGCGACGGTCACGCTCGTGACCTCCGGGGTTGTGAACCTGCCGTCGGTGAACGACCATGGCGCCACCAGCGAGTTGCAGCCATCGAACGCCGAAACCGTTCCGTCGTTGTCGAATCGGTAGGTCGGCAAGGGAGACGTCATCGGCACGAACGTCTGCGCGCCGGCGTCATCGACACCGTGCGCTCGTCGTGTGACGATCCAAGTCCCCACGATGTCAGCGGTGCCGAAATCGCTCGGGACCGTGACCTGCGACGGCAGTGACGGCGGTGTCTGAGTCGCAGGCGGCGCTGTGTCGCTCGAGGGACCGGACCGGTCGGCGTTCACCCAGACCAACGCCCCCACCAAGCCGCCGACCAGAACGACCGCGGCGGCGGCCACACTGAGCCGTCGCCACTCTGACCGATCGTCGATCTTCAACGCCCGTCGCGGCGGGTGTGGCGGTTCGCCGGGTTCGGACCCACCGACCCGTTGCAACACTTCGTCGGTGCTCACATCGTCCACGGCCTCGTCGAACGCCTCGACGAGGCGCCGGACCTGCTCAACCACGTCGACTGACATCACTTGCCTCCAGCTCGTCACGCAACCGGGCGATCGCCCGGTTCAAGTAGTCACGCACGGTCGATGAGTTGATCCCCAGCAGCCTGGCTACCTCTGCCTGACGCCAGCCATAGCCGTGCACCAACAGCACCACCGTTCGTTGCTGTTCGGGGAGTCGCGCCAACGCCGGCAGCAGCCCGGGTTCGACGTCGGGAAAGCGGCTCTCGAGGATCTCGCTCAACCGCGGCGGGAGCGGCTTCGCGACGAACCGACGGGTCGCGGACTGACCGACCCGGTACAGGTAGCGCACCGGGTGGTTCACGTCGACGAGGCGATCCCAGTGTTCCCACGCCCAGCTCAACGCATCCAGCCGCCGCTTCCCGGCCGTCGACCGGGCCGTAGGTCGCGATGAGCGCCTGGAGCAGTCCCGGCTTCACCCGCTCGACGAACGCCTCGAACGCGTCACGCTCGGGCGGTTGTCGACGCGGCACTCCCACTGACCATATGACCCGCCAGCCCGAAGAATCCGCGGCACCGAATATGCGACACGACCGGCGGGCGTGCGCGTGCGCGTCGGGGAGGCGCGCCCCGCGTGCGCGCGAACCCAGGCTGGTCTCTTCGGTGGCCCAGTGCTGCTGGCACGGGATCCAAGGCTGCCCACCGGAGTCGAGCATCGCCGGGCATGTCGACCTGGCGCGGTCGGGCCGCTACCGACTGGCCCGATCGGCGTCGAGCGCGTGATTATGGCGGCGCACTATGGCGCGCCGGGGTCGGCACGCCGGCCGCTCGACGTGCGCAGATCGCCGAGTCCGGGCGCGACTGGTGCTCGCGATAGCAAGCAGTCGCGCCGTCGCCGGCTCTTCGCACGCGCCATCGAGCCGGCGATGTCGGATATCGCGATCAGCGTTACTCGGCGGGTTGTGCGTACACCCGGGGCAGCACCTGAACCGCCCCGGGTCTTGTGGAGGCAGCCTCCGCGGATCCCGGGGCGGTTCGTGCTCTCGATGGCGGGTTCGTGAGCGTGATCGGGCACGCTTTCTCCGACACCACGGTGCTGCGTCGCACTCGCCGACACGGCGACGGTCGCCTTCCTGCGACCGACAAACGTAGGTGGGGGTTCGTCCCTGCGCTTCACCGTCGTCGACGATCCGTGCGAAGGGTGGGCACGGTGTTGACGTCGTGGGCGTGGACCGAACTCTCCTGGGCGCATGTCAACCGGTGGCCTCGGTCAGGTCTGTGGATCGGGTGGGCAAGAAGGGAGGACGCGGATGCGTCGAGAGCTGTCGCTGTTGGCGGGGATCGGGTTGCTGTTGGTCAGCGGATGCGCTGGTGACGAACCGGATTCGGATGACGTCGCGTCCAGCGGCACCGCCCTCGGCCGTACGACACCGAGCTCGGCGGCGACGCCGGTTCAGGGCCAGTCGTCGGTACGTGAGTGTCGATGAAGGCCGGCCGACCGGGTTTGCGCCCACGTTGACGTGGGGTGATTGTCCTGCCGACGTGGAGGCGACGTTCATCTCGCGCCACGAGTGCGGGACGTTGACGGTACTGGCCGACCGAGCCGAGCCGAATGGACCGACGATCGACCTGTTGCTGGTCAGGGCGTGGCCGGTAGGGGTCGAGGCCCGAGCCTGGTGTGGGACTCGGTCTCGGTGGGAACGTCGGTGATCCGTTCGCGCTCACCGGGAATCTTGCCACCGGGGCGACGAGGCTGCAGTCGATCGGGGTGGGCATGGAGTCGCGCGGTGCCGGACCGCACGCCTCACCCAGGCTCAGCTGCCCGGAGGTCGACGACCTGAGCGCCCGAGCAGCGGGGAGCCCGAGCGGCGACCAGGCAGTCACGCGGGCCTTCGTGGCCGCCGTCAGGGCCTGCGCCGAACGTCTTCGTGCTGAGGGCGTCGATCCCGCCGACTACGGCATCACCGCGATGGCCGCCGACGCCGACGACCTTCGGGTTGCCTTGGGTATCGACCAGTTCACTTCGCTCGGAACCCAGGGGACCAGCTCCCGCGTCCTGTTCGAGTACCTGCGAGCGTTTCCCGACCGGGCCGCCAAAGCGCACGTGGACTCACCGTGGCTCCCCGACGTCGACGACCTCACCGGTGGAGTCGAAGGCACCCGCCGCGCGCTGAACGAGCTGTTCACCGCCTGCGACAGCGACCCCGATTGCGCCGCCGCCTATCCAGGCCTGGACCGGACGTGGCAGCGAGCGCTCGACCGGCTCGCGGTCACACCGCTCCACGGCACCTACGGGACCGCCGACGGTCGCGAGATCGACGTGCTCGTCGACGCCCCCAAACTGCTGCGCGCCGCCCGCTTCGCGCTCGGCGGTGACGGTCCGGCCGCCGCCGGCGCGCTCCCCGCGACGATCGCCGCCGCAGCCAACGGCGAGGCCACCCCATGGCTGCTCGCCACCAGCGCCGAGGACCCGCTGTTCTGCGTCGGGTACCGACCGTTCTGCAGCGGACAACAAGCGTTCAGCCTGGGGACCTACCTCACCGCGTTCTGCGCCGAGCAGGAACCGTTCATCGACGACACCGCCCTCGCCGCCGCGATCGACGGCGACCCGGTGTACGAGACGGTGTTCGCCGACAGCCCGTACCGCGCCGCCTGTACGGCCTGGGGAGTCCCGCCGGCCGATCCGTCGATCGTCGAACCCGTCGACACCGCGGTCCCGCTGCTCATGCTGCCGGGACAGTTCGACTCGTTCACCACCGTGCCGGCCGCCCAGGCTGCCGCCTCCCGGCTGACGTCGGCGACGGTGCTCGAGGTCCCCGGTCAGACCCACAACACCCTCGGCTTCGCCGAATGCGCCATCGCCGCCCGCAACACCTGGGCCGAGGACCCGACCGTGCCGCCCCCTGTCGACGCGTGCGCCGACGCGCCGCCCCTCGACTTCGTCATCGACGACAGCGCCGAACGGGACGACGACTCGCCGCCACCCGGGTCGACCGTCGACACGACGGACGTCGCTGCCGGGATCCCCGACGGCACCTACGAGATGACACAGACCCGGCAGCAGGCGATCGACGCGTGCGCGGGTGAAGAGACCGCATACGACGAGTCGATCGTTCAGCTGGTCCTGCGACAGCGGCTCGTTCGAGGTGTGGGTGCAACTCGGCGGAGCCGGCGGGCCTCGGGCGCTCGGCACCACGGGCACCTACGAGCTGTCCGGTCCCAGCATCGTGTTCGCCGAATCGGGCTACCCGGCGACGCGGGCGCACTGGACGTTCGACGGCACGAGCCTTGTGCTCAGCGACATCGACGACCCGTTCTGCGATACAGTCGATGTTCGAGCTCAACCCGTGGGTCCTCGTCGACCCCGACCAGTGACCCACCCGAACACGCGGACCCGCCGACAAGTCAACGCCGCGCTCTACCGCCGCGTTGTCGTCCGATGGCACGCCCCACGATCGCCTCTGTCACCTGCCGCACCGCCGACGGACTACCCAAGAGAGGGATCGCCCGCTCCCTCAACCCGCTCGTCGCCCGTGAGGTGTGGGTGCTACTCCCGGAACCGACCACCGACGCTCTCGAGAACATCGCTCCAGGCACCTGGCATCTCGAGGAGCTTCAGTGCCGTCCGCACGGCGACCTCCCTCGCCGCGGCGTGTCACCTTATTCACAGCCCGAGGTCCAGCAATGGTTGACGCCGGTTCAGGAAATCCTCGACCACTCCTGGCCGGCGAGCACGGCAACTCGACCGTCGCAGGGATCGTCCACCAGAGTGAACCGCAGCGTCGAGCCGGTGAGCTCCCAACGGTAGATGCCGAGCGGCTGACCGGAGCACAAATCCTGCTCGAACAGGCTGGTGCGGAACCGCTCCGGCGTCAACTGAAACAGCGGCGCGGACACGACCCCGGTGTAGGTGTCCGGTGCCGTCACCTGCATCGAGCCATCGGTGTCCAGCTCGATCACCCAGCGACCGCCGATGTCGAACGGCAACTCTCCGCCGACACCGTCGTCCACGGTCGCCTCGAACCGTCCCGTCAGGGCCAACACCACCGGCCCCGAACTCTCCGTCGACTGCTCCGGCTCCGACGCTGTACGGAGCTCGTCGGGCGGCCGCTGGACAAGCACCAACCCGACCAACGCCGCGGCGGCAGCCGCGGCCGCGGCGAACCCGACGGCGCCCCACCGCCGGTGCGAGCGGCGGCGGGTGCGCGACACGACACGCTCCAACATCGATTCGACATCAGGCTCGAAGCCGGCGGCGTTGCGTGCCAACCCGTTGCGCAGGCGCTCCTCAACCGACATCCTCGCTCACCTCCTCATGGAGCACGCTCGCCAGACGGGCACGGCCCCGATGCAGGTGCTGCTTCACCGTCGAATCCGAGACACCCAACAACTCGGCGATCTCCGCCACCGGTCGATCCTCCCAGTAGTACAGAACCACCGCCGCGCGTTGCATCGGCGCCAACGCCGCCACCGCCACCGCCAGGTCCAGATCGGCAACCCGCTCACCACCAGCGCCCGCCGACAACTTCTCGATCGAGGGCCGCCGCAACTCGCGGCTCGCCTGACGCACCGCCATCCGGATCGCCACCCGACGCACCCACGCATCGGGCCGCTCATACGACGACACCGTCGCCCAGCGCTGCAACAACTTGACGAAGGCGTCCTGGGCGATCTCCTCGGCCCGACCACGATCGTGCACGATCAGGAACACCGTCCTGGCAACCATCGCGAACTCGCGCCGGAACAACAACTCGTACCCCGGCCGCCCCTCGGCGTCGACCACGCCGACGATCATGCAACCCGACCCGACACCCCTGCCACCTTCGCCCCATGCGTCATCGACGAACGCGGTCGCACTCACCACTCAGCCCCTCGACCGCATCCGGACCCACTTCGACGCAGCCGAGGGCAAGCAGTGCGGCCAACGGCGATCGACACCCCCGTCACGTGGGCGCACCCGAACGAGTCGCCGAGACGCCGGCAGCGAGAAGGCCCCACAGTCGCGGCACGTACGGCTTATCGCAGTGCCGTCGGTATCGGACGTCCGTGCGGGCAGGCGTGCGCGGTCGACGAGCAATGGCGGAGAGCAACACCGCAGACCACCGACCCGGCAGAAGTCAGTGCCCCGCAGATGACACGACGGCACCGGCACGCACGACACGACAGCGAACGCCATCGTGCCGTGCCGCCGGTGCCGTGTGCGGTTGCCGGTCCGCGAGACGGGTCTCGGGCTCGAGTCTCTCAGTGAGCAGTCGCGTCACAGACGGCGACAACGAAGAGCTCGATCGGTACGTCCAGCGAGACGTTCTGGTAGTGCTCGGTCCCACTTGCCGTGGTGATCCGGCCGCTGAAGGTCGCCGGACCGTTGTACGGCTCGACCGAGGTTCCGACAACGCTCAGCAGCCGCGCGCCGTCCGCGCGCCGGACCTCCCAAATTGTGCCGGTCGCGGTAAAGGTCTGTGTGCCGTCATCGCCGGGGACGTCGAACGTCGCGAAGTAGCGCACCCGGGTCCGGATCGTGGCCGTCACCGTGCCCTCAGGCGACGTGCTCATCTCGTCAAGGTCGGTGCTGCGAAACCTGCGGAGGTAGTTGCGGTAGTCGTCGTTGTAGTAGCGGGTTTGGTAGCGATCACTCGTGTAGCACGAGTACATCGGTACGTCGCACGGCAGATCCGACGCTGCCCAGCCGATGCGCTGATGTCGTTCGCCCGAGCAAACGGGACCCGCGGCCCTCAGGTGGCACCTCCAATCGCCCCAGCCTGGAGCCAGAGCCAGCACCAGCCGAGACTCGTCGACCGGAGGGCCGGGACGTCGCCGACGCGACGCCCGTCCCGACCAAGCACAACAGTGCCACCCCCACCACGCCGGCGACCGCCCTCCACGGCCGCCGACCACTCATCACGTCTCGTCCTGCTACCGGCACCGCGGCGGCCATCGGGGCCACGCCCTGCTCTGGCGTCGACCTGACGCGTGGTTCGCGGCCTAAACACCGGAACAGCGTTGACTTCATCGTCGATCTCCACGGGTCACCACTCACAGGCTTTCGGACCCTCTCCGTGGGGGCCGCACCGTGTCAGCTCCTGCGTCCTGACCCCGGCCGGCCGCCACCAGTCTGTCGGTCGCCTCGTGTCGAACGGTGTCAGCACGTTCGACCCCGAGCCGGCAGTCCCGCCCACGCCGGCCGCACTTTGGTCGGATCCGGGCGCCGGGCTGGTCGTTGATGAGGTGTGTGGCCACGTCGAGCTCCAGGTCTCGTCGGCGGATCTTGTCCCGTTCCGGCTACTCGCTGTCCGTTGGGACGTATGAAGCGTGACGAATTGCCCCGACCGGGGTCATCTCTCTGGTGATCGAGGCCGCCGACGCACTGCGCGAGGCCGCCCTGCGCTTGGCGCTGCAGTCTGCAGACGGATCGCCGGCTGGGTGCCGTCGCGGGCGACGGAGATGACCGGCTAACCGTTGGGAGGGTCGGATGACGACGCAGAGCTGGACGCCAACGACGGGCAGGGCGCCGGACCTGCTTACCGTGCTGGAGGCGGCGCGGGTGTTGCGGATCGGCCGCGCCAAGGCGCTACGGGCTGGCGCGGCGCTGGTCTCGGCGACGGGCGGGGCCGAGGGACGTGCCGGCGGTGCGGGTCGATGGTCAGGTGCCGCAGGTGCCGCGCCGCGGGCGTGGAGGTGGTGGTGGGCGGTCCGATCTCGTGGCCGACACCCGCTGACTGAGTCCGAATCAGTCGTGTCGCCCTCGGCGCCCGCCGCCCCGATCGACATCTCGCTCGCGGCCCACCCGTCGCCGTCGCCGACGCACCGCTGGCTCTTACTCAGCCGCCGCTGCCGCTGCGGTCCTAGGAGCCCAGCGATGCCGACGACCCGAGCCGCTTCATCCGACAGTCCCCGATGTTCGACAGGCAGGTGCCCGCCGGCGGCCCGCGGGCAGTGGGGTGAGTCGATGTTGCGGGTGTCGACGTTGTATGCGTCGTCGGCGGCGGCGACGGCCGCCTACAGCACGGTACTTGACGGAGGCGCCGGGTGAGCAGCCCGGGGTGTGGTCGGGTGGCCAGGCGGACGAGTTCGGGTTGGCCGGTGAGGTCTCGGGTGCGCAGCTGGATTGCCCAGACCCCAGCCGATCGTCGTCGCTCCGGCGGGTCCTCGGAGCTTCACCCTTCGACGGTGAACCCGTCGATCAGGCCCGTCAGCTCAAGCAGACGACGCACCGCCTTTGATGGATGTCGCAGGATCAATTCGTCCCCACGCTGCCACGCGGCTTTTTGTGCCCGCAACAGTCCCTTGAGGCCTGTCGAGTCGATGAACGTGACCCCGCAGAGGTCGACGACCGCGGTGCTGGCAACCGTGGTGATCGCGTCGACGAGTTGACCGATGGTGTACATATCGATCTCACCGCGGACTGTGACCAACTGCCAAGAGTCCGTCGACTCGCCGGAGGGCTGACAGGGGCCGATGCGTATCTCCAGCACCGGCGGCGGCAACGGGTTCTGGTCGGGCGGGCCTTGCGGGTCGTCGGGGATCGGGTTCATCGGTGTCTCTCGGCCAAGGTGCAGGGTCTCGGTCCCGTGTGGACCAGTGCGCACTGGGAACCGGGCGGAAGCTACGGCGGCATCGCTCGACTCCGCTCGTCAGGATTGATGAACTCGACATCCGCGACGGCGCCGAGAGCAATGCGGAAGTGCGCGATGATCGACCCCCGTCCCGTCCGGGTCTCGTACGGCGCAACCCTCGCGTCTTCGTCCTCTGGCGGTCGAAGTCCTTGCTAGTAAGGACGTTGTCGTCTCACTCGAGTCGGCGCTCGCCAGCGGCGACCCTCAGCGAGTCAGGACCCACGCCACAAATGCGATCACGATGAGTCCCAACGTGTAAGCCACCGCTTGATCGATATCGAACATCTCCCCACCACCGAAGGACCGCTGGCGCGAGTCCCCGTTCCGGCTTGTGGGCTCGCTGCGGCCTCCGTACCCGTCGTTTTGTATGGCGCATACGCAGTGGCGGCGCCCCCGTCCACATCCCCGACGGCGGCCTCGCCAGCGGGACAGGGGGCGCCCGCCCGTCCGGCAACCTCGGGTCCCGCCCGCGCCACGGCTCCCGTGCACGGGAAGCCCGCGTCCTGGGGCCACGGCTGCGGGGCGGGATTTTAAGGGCGCACCGCCTGCGAGGGCGCTGATCACGAGAGTTCCTCCCACGGGGCGGGCTTTGGACGGTGCCGGGTTCTCGGCGCTGCCGGGCCTGCCCCGGCGGCTGCGCTGGGCTACTGCGGGTACTAGTCGCTCATGACCGACGAGGAGCACCTCGAGAACACCGTCGCTGAACCAGGCGAAGACGACGAGTCTTTCGACGTCTACCTGCCGGTGACACCCACGATGGACGATTCGGGCGCCACCCACGTAGCCCACATGCGAGGCAACGAGGCCGGCTTCAGGGACGTCCTCGCCGGGTTCGTTGCCACCGGTTCGGACCTATCCGAGCCACTTCGATCACCCGTCGAGGACGTCGACCAGATCAGGTTTACGCTCGAGGGCCTCGGCCCAGCACGCGTCGAATCGATCGACCCTCGATGAGCCGGCGCTGAAGTACGCGGCACGTCGGGATACTCGGAGTCAAGCATCGCGGTATTCCGGACGCCACGCAGGTTCGCGATCTAGGCCAACGGGTGGGAGCCGCGCCGAGCGGGCGGAACGCCGGCGACTCACCCTGTGGGAGTCCCGTCGTCGATCACCACCAGCCCAGATGACCACCGATGACGCCACTGTCGGGCGCACCCGCTTGAGAAATTCACGGGTTCGAACGACGAGGAGACGTGCCCAGCCGCGACCCGATGGCGTTCCGGTCGCCGACCCGGGGCCGGCCGATACCGATGCGTCCAGGGAAAGGGAAAGCGGAACGCTGGCCGGGCGGATATGCGGGCGCGAAACTCGGATACCCGTGCCGGCGCCGGACCGGCGCAATGTGACACGTACGGGATCACCCCGAAAGGCCCAGCAGGACCGGCGGCGGCGCCGACCCGATGAATCGACGCCCGCCCAGGTGCAGCGGATCAAGCCGCGGCGACTGAAGGTGGTTCGCTGCGCCGGAGAACCTCGGCCCCGAGGGCACTCCTGACACCGGCGACGGAGCCTCACAGAGAGGACCGCCCCGGGTCGAACCGGTGAGCGGCGGGCGGCGGCCTACCGGTGAGCCGGGACGGCGATTACGGGTCTTGTCCCGTCTCGCCAACGCCAACACGACCGTGAATAGCACGTCGACGGTGTTCGACGGGGCACCCGGGGGCGGTACCCCGTCGAACCTGCGGCGCCTAGAGCTGGAGGACGGCGTTGATTGCGGCGAGCAGCTCGTTCACCACGGAAAGGAACCGGGTGAGGAGGACGCCGCCGTCGAGGATGCCGGTCAACGCGCACAGCAGGTTGCCGAGCAGGTTGCCAGCTCCGGTCTGGCCGACGATGTTGAGGACGACTCGGTTGAGGTCAATGACCAGGCCGAGGACGTCGAGGTGCAGCGGTCCGAGGACGAGGCTCAAAATGGCGCAGCTCGGAGCCGCCTGCAGGCCTTGGATGTCGAACACGCCGTCAGCGGTACGCACGCCGACGACCCGCTTGTGGAAGGGGATGGCGATCGCACCGTTGAGTGGCCTGATGACGCCGAACGCGACGACGTGGTTGTTCCGTCGCTCGAGACGACGAACCTTGATCACGCACCTCGTCGGCACGCCGCGTAAGTGCAGTCCCTGACGGTCCGCAGACCGACTCGACCGATGCGGAGAGCCGAGGTGGATTCCGATCCCTGAGCGACACCTGCCTGGCCGACAGTCGGCTGGGTCGATGACCTCGTCGTGGTGGTGAGTGCGACGGTGCGCCGGGGCGCCTCGGCCGATGGGTTGTCCGCCGCAGCGACGCTGGCGCCGCCGAGCAGCCCGAGGGCCACGGTGGTTGCGACGAGCTGAGTTCTCA
>CAWGZN010000013.1:0-319682 GCA_963827075.1 uncultured Acidimicrobiia bacterium
ACGTGGCGACCTCGTCCGTGACCAACGACGTGGTCACCCAGGGCAGCGACCAGACGGCCACCAGCAACTCCGGCGCGACCTGGCTGTACGTCCCCAACGGCGGCGCCGGCAACTGGACCAGCCCCGCGGCCGCACGGACCCAGGACACCAACTACGCCATCTCCAACAACGCGGCGACCACGCAACAGGCGTGGGGCAACATGGGCATCCCCAGAGCCTGCCCAACCCGGCCGCCAATCAGACGCTCGTCCTCCGGGGCATCGAGGTCAGGGTGCGCGCGCGCCTGAGCGTCGCGGCGGCATCCGGCTGCCGGCTCACCACCCAGCTGTCATGGGATGGCGGCACGACCTGGTCCACGGGTGTCGACCTGACCCTGACCTCGACCAGCTTCCCGGGCGGCACCGGCTATGTCACGCAGGGCAGCGCCACCAGTACCGCCGCGTGGGGATCGCATCCCTGGGTCAGGGACGACTTCACCAACGCCAACTTCCGGGTGCGCCTCACGTACGCCCGGACGGGCACCTGCCAGACCAACAGCGCCCTCGCGCAGGTCGATATGATCCAGGCGCGGGTGACCCATCGCACGGACACCACGAACCAGGTGACGACCTACAGCAACGACGGCGTCCAGAACATCAACGACCCGTTCGGGGGCACGCTCCGCCGCCAGAACTTCTGGGGCTCGATGCAGAGCCAGGGCGCGCCCAACATCCAGGGCGACGCGTTCATGACCTACTACAACACGCGCACCAGCGCCACGAACACCGCGTACGACCCCAACGCCTACTACCGTCGGCGTTGAAGTCCTCCGGTGCCTCGAACGGCCGCGTGTGGGTGTTCGATTCCGGCTTCTGCGACACCAGCACGAGCGCGGGCACGGGCGAGAACTGGACGGTTGGTGGCTCCAACGGCGCCGGCACGCCAAGCAGGTGTTCGTCCTTCTTCGTGGTCTACGACACCAACAACACACCCTACGACGTCTCGGACGACGCCCAGGTGGGCGGCTTCGGCAACGACTACCGACAGAGCCTCCACCAGGACCTGACGGCCCGCCAGGGCAACGTCGTCGAGGACTCCGGGGGCAACCCGGTCGCGGGCATGAACAACTGCCGGGGCAACACGTGGCATGACAGCTGGGTCCAGATCGCGAGCGGCCTCGCCGGTGGCAAGACATACCGATCCACACGTTCTCGGCCGACCCGACGTCGCCCACCGGAGCGAGCAGTCCACGCCGCGCTCAACACCTTCGCTCTGCGCGACCGCTCGCGGCGGCACGCCGCGGGTCTACGGCATCGGCGCCATGGAGGCGCTACGTTCCGGCTGCCCGGCGGCGTCAGACGTCCGACTTCTACATGGCGCAGCATCGAGGACGTGCACCGCGGGCAAGACCCTCGTCATCGAGCTGTGGGATCCGGGCGACACGGGCGACCGTCGGCGTCGCTCGAGGAGCTCCAGCCGACGACGGGCGGCTACACGCCGGCGACGTTCAGCTACACCGCAGCAACGGGCAGCACCGCGTCGGGTGTCTCCAGCTGCAACACCAACACTGGCACCAACGTCACCGCGGTGACGACCAACACCGGCGGCTCCAGCCTCTTCAACGGCTGCTGGCTGACCATCAACATCGCGTTGCCGAGCACCTATGCCGCGCCCCATCCGTCGACCGACACGACGACGACGGAGGGTGGCTGGTGGAGATGCAAGTACACGATGGGCGGCGAGCACCAGCTCGTTCTCGACCGACCTCACGACCTGGAAGGTCGGCCTGCGCGGGAAGCCCCGTCCACCTGTGGTGCCCTGAGCAGGCGGGCCTGAAGCCGATGATGGCAGCGAGGGCGGCCCGCCCAGCGGGCCGCCTTCGCGATTCCCGAGCTTCGGGGGCCAGGTTCAGCCCGTGGGCGGGCGATGACCATCAGGCGGAGCTCGGTCATGTCCTCGATCGACCAGCGCAGGCCCTCGCGACCGAGTCCCGAGTCCTTGACGCCGCCGTAGGGCATGTGGTCGATGCGATAGAGAGGCACGTCGTTGACGATGACGCCACCCACCTCGAGCTCGTGGAACGCGCGCCACGCGTGCTCGAGGTCGTTCGTGAAGACCCCGGTCTGGAGGCCATAGAGGCTGTCATTCACCTGGCGGATGGCATCGTCGAAGTCGCTGAACCTGAAGACGACGACCACCGGGGCGAATGCCTCGTTGGAGCAGATTGGGCCTCTGTCGGCGTGTCGACGAGGATGGTCGGCGGGAAGAACGCACCGTCCGCCTTGCCTCCGATGAGGACGCGGCCACCCATCTCGACCGCCTCTCGCACCCAGCGCTCGGTCCGCTCGGCCTGAGCAGGTTCGACCATCGGCCCGAGCTGGGTCTCCGGGTCGACCGGGTCACCGACCTTGAGCCCGCGCGCGCCGTCGACGAACCGCTCCAGGAACGGTGTCGAAGATCGCCTCGTGGACGAACAGGCGCTGGACGCTGATGCAGACCTGTCCCGCGTAGGTGAACGCGCCGGTCACCGTCCGCGCCACGGCCCAGTCCAGGTCCGCCGAGGCGTCGACGATGGCACCGGCGTTGCCGCCGAGCTCGAGCACGACCTTCTTCTGCCGGCGCGTTCCTTCATGCGCCAGCCCACGCTCGGCGATCCGGTGAAGGAGAGCAGCTTGAACCGGTCATCGGCGACCATCCGGTCACCGAGCTCGCGGGACATCGGGAGGATGCTCACGGCGCCTTCCGGGAGGCCCGTGCTGTCGATGATCTCGGCCACCGCCAGCATCGTCAGCGGATACTTGGACGGTGGCTTCAGGACGATGGTGCACCCCGCGGCGATGGCCGGCGAGACCTTGTGAGCCGCCAGGTTGAGCGGGAAGTTGAACGGGCTGATGCCGGCCACGGGCCCGATGGGGAAACGCTTGGTGATGCCGGTCCGCCCGCGGATGCCGGGTTGAGGTCGAGGGGGATCGTCTCACCGACCATCCGCTCCGCTTCCTCGGCCCCCAGGCGAAACGTGAGCACGGCGCGGTCGACCTCGGCGAGCGCGTCGCGCAGGGGCTTGCCGGACTCACGCGTGATGATCCGCGCGATCTTCCTCCCGGCGCGCCCGCAGGCCGTTCTCGACATGGTGGAGCGCCCGGGACCGCTCGAGGGAGGAGAGCCGCCGCATACGCTCGAAGCCGGCGACGGCGCCTTCGACCGCCAGCTCGTACTGCTCGGCGGTGGCGGTGTAGGTGGCACCCGCCGGCGTCTGGGGGTTCGCCGGGTCGTTCACCACGAGCACATCGGGCGAGGTGACCCACTGGCCTGCGAGGTAGATGGGATGGGGCGTCGTGACGGTGGCCGTGGCCATGGGTCGGTCTCCTGCTGAGGCGTGAAGGGACGGACGCCTCGATGGGATCGATCCTAGCACTGGGTAGCGCGGCCCACGGGCGCCGGGCTCTGCCGCGCCGTCAGGATGCGGCTCGATGACCGACATGCCCCTGGAGCACCTCGTCTCCCTGCCGGAGGCCTCTGCCCCGCTGCCCGATCGCGCGTCGGTGGCCATCGTGGGCGGCGGCATCATGGGCACCAGCATCGCGTTCCACCTCGCGCAGGCGGGCGTCCGGGACATCGTGCTCCTGGAACGCGACACCCTCGGCTCGGGATCGTCCGGCCAAGCCGCTCGGCGGGGTGCGGGCGACCTTCTCGGAGTCCGGCAACATCCTGCTCGGCCAGCGCAGCCTCGAGGCCTTCGAGCGCTTCGACCGCGAGTTCCGCACGGACATCGGGCTGCGCCAGGTGGGGTACCTGTTCCTGTGCCGGACCCAGGCCGAGGCGGACGCTGTGGCCGACAGCGCCAATCTTCCAAATCGGATGGGGGGCGACACGCGCCTGCTCGACCCTGCGCAGGCCGCCGCCCTCAACCCGTACCTCGACCCACGCGCACTCGTGAGCGCCTCGTTCTCGCCCCGGGACGGCTACGCGCGACCGGCGCGCGTCGTCGCGGGGTACCGGGCGGCCGCGAAATCACTACGGGGTCGTCGTCTGCGAGCACACCGAGGTCCTCGGCATCGAGCCGGGGACGGCCGCGCAGCACGCCATCCACACGAGCCGCCGGGCGCGCTACGAGACGGACACCCTGGTCATCGCCGCAGGCGCGTGGTCCGGGCGTCTCGGTGAGATGGTGGGCGTGCACCTGCCGGTCGAGCCGCTTCGACGGCTCATCGGCGTGACGCCGCCGCTCGACCCGGCGCCTGGTGACATCCCCTTCACGCTGGACCTGTCCACGACGCTGTACGTCCATGGTTCCGGGGACGGATTGCTGGTAGGTATCTCCCACGCCGACCAGACCCCCGGCTTCGGACGTGAGTTCAGCCACGAATCGGTGCCGGCCTTCGACCGCGCGGCGGCCATCGTCGCGCCGTCGCTGGTGGGCCTCCCGCTCGCAGGCGGCTGGGCAGGGTTGTACGAGGACACTCCCGACCACAACGCACTCATCGGTCGCGCCGATGATGTGGACGGCGTGCTCTACGCCACCGGCTTCTCGGGCCACGAATCCTCCAGGGCCCTGCCGTCGGCGAGCTGGTCCGTGACATGTACCTCGGGCGCGAGTCGTTCCTCGACCCGGCGCCCTTCGACGCCTCGCGCTTCGGGGAGCGCGAGGCGCGCATCACGGAGCTGCGCATCATCTAGCGAGGAGAGCCATGCCCAGCCACATCCCGCGCTCGGAGCTGCGGGCACGCTTCGCGCTCAGCCTCGCGCGCCTGTACGGCACGGAGGTCCCCGCCTACGACACGCTCGTCGAGGTCTCCCGGGAGGTCAACAGCGACTTCGTCGCGCGCCACGGCGCCGACGCGGCGCGGCTCGGCAGCATCGAGCGGGTGACCGCGGAGCGCCACGGTGCCATCCGGGTGGGGTCGGCACGCGAGCTTGCGCAGGTGGGGCGCGTGTTCGGCGGGTTCGGGATGCACCCGGTGGGCTTCTACGACCTTCGGGACGCCTCGACGAGCCTCGGTGCCCATCGTGGTGTCCACCGCGTTCCGGCCCACGGACGGAGCGGAGCTGGCCCGCAACCCGTTCCGGGTGTTCACCTCGATGCTGGTCCACGACGACCGGCGCTTCTTCGATGCCGAGACCCAGGCGGGGCTCGAGGCCTTCATGGCCGCCCGCACCCTGTTCCCGGCCGAGCTGCTCACGCTCGCCGACCGTCGGCCGCCGGGATGGTCTCGAGACGGGGACGCCGAGCGGTTCCTCGACCTCGCCACCGGCGCCTTCGCGCTGTCGCGCGAGCCGGTGGACCACGACTGGTACTTCCACCTCGAGCGCATCTCGTCGGTCGCCGCTGACATCGGGGGCGTGCCCTCGACGCACATCAACCACCTCACCCCGCGGGTCCTCGATATCGACGACCTGTATGCCCGGATGCGGGCCCGCGGCATCGCCATGATCGACGAGATCAGGGGCCACCGCGCTGGGAGGGACCGGATGTGCTGCTGCGCCAGACATCCTTCCGGGCGCTCGCCGAGGAGCGGCTGTTCCGGTATCCCGATGGGTCGGTGGAGGCCGCTTACTGCGGGTCCGCTTCGGCGAGGTCGAGCAGCGGGGCATCGCCCTGACCGCGAAGGGACGGGACCTGTATGACAGGCTTGTCGCGGAGTCCGATCGCCGGCTCGCCGCGGCCCCGGCGGGGACGACCCGCGTCCAGGTCGCCGAGCAGGTCTGGCGCGAGGGCCTGCCCGCCACGGAGCAGGGCCTGGCCTCCAGGGGCTCGGCTTCTTTCACTTCCGGGTCGGTGCGACGCCGCCCCGGCGGTCGAGACCTCGCTCCGCCGGCTGGTCGAGGCGGGCGCGCTGGTCCCTGAGCCCATCGTGTACGAGGACTTCCTGCCCCGGTCCGCGGCCGGCATCTTCCAGTCCAACCTGACCGACGAGGGCTCCCGCGACGACGAGCAGGCGAGCACGTTCTATGACATGGAGCGGCTGTCCGATGTGGTCGGCCTGCCCATCAGCGATTCCACCCTCCTCTACGACGCTCAGCGAGGCCGCATCGCTGACGGCCGCCGAACAGGCGCTGGGCATCCGCATCACGGTCGAGGCATGAGCGACTTCCCATCCACCATCGACATCGCGACCGACGCACGAGGTGCCCTCGAGGCGCTGGGCGTGCCGACCGAGGCGCTCTCGGGTGATGTCCCGGTACGCACGCCCATCACCCGCGAGGCCATCGCCCACACCGTCGGGCAGGGCCCGGCGGACGTCGATCGCGCCATCGCGGCCGCGTCCGAGGCATTCCTCGCGTGGCGGGAGGTACCCGCGCCCGTGCGTGGCGCCCTGGTCAAGCGCTGGGGCCAGCTGCTTGCGGAGCACAAGGAGGACCTCGCCACGGTGGTCACCGCGGAGGTGGGCAAGATCCGCTCCGAGGCGCTGGGCGAGGTCCAGGAAGCCATCGACATCGCGGCGATCTCGCGGTCGGCCAGTCGCGCCAGCTGTTCGGTCGGACCTTCCCGTCCGAACGCCCGGGGCACCGACTCGCCGAGACTTGGCACCCGCTGGGGGTGGTGGGCATCATCACGGCCTTCAACTTCCCGGTCGCGGTGCACGCGTGGAACGCCACGCTCGCACTGGTGGTGGGTGACACCATCGTCTGGAAGCCCGCGGGTGCCGGTCGCCTCAGCGCGCTCGGCTCGAGCGCGCTGCTCGAGCGGGCCGCACGGGAATCGGGGCGCCCGAGGGCATCCACCAGCTGGTGCTCACCGACCGGACGGGTGGCCAGCGCCTGGTCGAGGACCCCCGCGTGGCGCTCGTGTCCGCCACCGGTTCGGTGCGCATGGGCCGCGAGATCGCACCCGTCATCGCGGGCCGCTTCGGGCGTTCGCTGCTGGAGCTGGGCGGCAACAACGGGGCCATCGTGACGCCGTCCGCCGACCTCGACCTCGCGCTGCGTTCCATCGTGTTCGCGGCCGCAGGGACCGCGGGTCAGCGGTGCACGACGTTGCGACGGCTCATCGTCCACCACTCGATCCTGGACACGGTCGTGGAGTCTGTCGCGGGTGCCGCTGGCGATCAGCGTCAGGCCTTTGCCCCGACGCTCGAGGTCCTCCTTCGAGCGCGGCTGCATGTGGCTGATGTTCATGTCCTCGCCCGTTTCCGGGTCAGGGATCAGCAGCTCGTCCCGCTGATCGTGCTGGAGGTCGTAGTACGAGGCGATGGCCTCCGCGCCGGCCTTGAGCAGCGGGTGTTCGGTGACGCTCTCGACCATCTCGCCGCCGAGCCAGATCTCCCGGCTAGTGGCCTTCAACCCGTTCAGGTAGTCCTGACCGGTCCGCGCGGCCACGGTGGGCGAGCCTAGCGGCCGACGGCGTCGCCGAAGACGGACGACCAGCGACTCCTCGTGCCGCAGTAGATGCCGTGCCCGGGGTGGGATTCGAACCCACACGACCTCGCGGTCAGATGGGTTTAAGACTTCTAGCAACCGTCCGGCTCGATTTACACGTCCGTCGAGTGCGCTGTGGCCTGGCGGTTCGTCCGTGCAGTCCGTCCAGTGCCCTCCCGTGTGCTCCCGTGTCGTCCAGTCCTGTGCAGGAATCCGTGCAGCCGGATCATCGGCACGCCGGCCGCGATCCTTTCCGCGACCAAGGGTTGGCGGCCACCTTCGCACGTTCAGGCCATCGGTGACATCGGGGGCTCGGCCGTGCCGGGACATGCCGGATCACCGGCCGCGGCACTTCGTCCAACAGGGCGACGGCAGCTGCGAAGGCTGTGTCAGGCTCTCCGTATGCCGGCGTTGGTGGCGTGAGAGCTTCGACGGCACATAGCTACCACGGCCGTCTCCTTCCCGATTTCGGATGACCGCGAGCTTCCTGACCGGCATCACATCCCTGGCGAAGAAGGCGTCTTGGCCGCGCTCCAACCCGCGTCTGGTTGATACCTCAACCAACGGGTATTAGCGTCGGAGTTCTAATTGAGCGTTGTGGAGGGCACTTCATGTACAAGACGATTGTGCGGGCCGGAGTGCGACGGGGCCTGCAGGCGATCAGTGCCGGAGACCCGTCAGTCCTCATCAAGATGGCGACCCCGACGTGCGAGCTGGCGTTTCCTGGCGACAACTCGTGGGCGGCGATGTTCCGACCTGTCGTGAAGGGCCAGCTACGACATGTCACCCATCGTGGGCATCGAGGAGTGTCGAGCGTTCGCCGAGCGGTTCGTCGCCGAGGGCGTTCAGTTCGAAGTCGAGGACATCCTTGTCAACGGTCCGCCGTGGAGGACCCGCGTGGCGGTCAGGGGGCAAACGTTCGTGCCATCCACCGAAGGGCCGGATCGCTACAACGATCGTGCGGTCGCGTGCATCGAGCTGCGATGGGGCCGCATCGTGAGCTGGGAGGACTACGAAGACTCCGAGCGGGTCGCGGATGGGATCGGACCAAGGGGTCTGTCGGGCGATGTCGTGATCACCGCTCAGCTCGTGAGCGCAGATCGATCGTGAGCCTCGAGGACGCTGGCAGCAGCGGTGGCAATCAACTCGTCGAGGCGAGCCGGTGGGGGTTCGCCAGCGGCGAGATAAGGACCGGGGCACGGCCGCTAGGGAATGTCGAACAATCCGAATCGGGCGACCTCCAGCGTCGCTCGAGCGGCCGTGCCGTAACGGCGTCGGCAGTAGTCCTTGTAGGCCTTTATCAGGTCGACATTCAGGTCCCCGAGTTCGCCGCCGAGTTCGTCCGGCCACCGCGGGCGAGATCTCCACGCCGGTAGAGCAGCAGGACCATCGCTTCGGAGAGGTGGCCTCGCGACCAGCGCGGCACGTGCAGCACGGCGTCGCGCGCGCCAGTGATCAGATCAGGATTGGCCAGTGCGGCGACGAAGCCCGGCTGCGCGCGACGAACCGTGCGGATCCACAGGCGGGCGAACATGATCGCGGACTCGAACCGGTGGTAGATCGAACCGCTCGGCGCACCGACCGCGGCAGCGATGTTCGCCACAGTGGCGCGCGCCGGTCCTCGCGGGCGATCGCTTCGGCTGCGCGTCGAGGATCAGATCGTCGTTGAACTTCGCCGGCCGCCCCATCTCGACGCTGACGCTACCAGGCGGTGTGCGTGTCCGGGAGTCGCCTCACCGCGGCCGGAACGACGAGTTGCAGTATTAGAGAATAGTCTCTAGAATCGTGCTCAGAGCCATCCCCCAACCCAGGAGGCATCGTGAGTGCAACGAGTGCGAAGGAAACGGTGCTGGCCGCAATCGAGTCGGTGGAAACGCGAGACCTCGATCGCCTTGCGGCACTGTACGACCCCGCCATCGCCTTCGACTGGCCGCCGGGCCTGCCGTATTCGGGCCACTACGAAAGCGGACACATCGCCGCGATGACCGAACGATTTGCTTCGGTGTGGGAACCGCTACAGCAGACCGAGCATGAGCGCCGGATGGACCCAACCGTGGTCGCCACAGCGGGCGACACCGTCGTGGTGCGATACGTCACACGCGGTGCCGACGCTGCTGGGCGGCGATTCGAGACACCGGCGCTCGCTCGCTATCGAGCACGCGACGGCTGTCTCGTCGAGGCGCAGATGTACTACTGGGATCTCATCGGGTTGAAGGAGTTCATCAAGTCTGCGGGTATCGCAGAGCGTGCGATGAGTGAAGTCAAATGCTCGAACGCCGCCAGGCGCTCCCTCCTGACCCGAATCTGCGTCACCGCATACGTCGACGTGCGACGTATGCGGTCACACAAACCGCGCGTGCCCGGGGTGGGATTCGAACCCACACGACCTCGCGGTCAGAGGGGTTTAAGCCCCCCGCGTCTGCCAGTTCCGCCACCCGGGCGCGCCACCAACGCTACGCCCGTACGTCACGGCGGGACGTGGCTGATCAGTCGCCGTCGATCGTGGCCAGCATCGCCTCGTCGACGACGTCGGCGTACTCCGGGTGGCGCTCGATGTAGCCACGGATGAACGGGCACAGCGGCACGACGAGCTCGTCGCGGTCGCGCTGCGCGTCGAGCGCGGCGCGCGCGAGCGACGACCCCAGCCCGCTGCCCTCGTGGCGGGGGTCGATCTCGGTGTGGACGAAGTACGCCCGCCCGCCGCGGCGCACGTAGCGGGCGAAGCCGACCATCGTCCCGTCGACGAAGACCTCGTACCGGTTCAGCTCGGCGTTGTCCCGCACCTCGGGAGTGGCTGTCGGTCATCCCGCCACGTTAGGGGTCGAGGATCGGCGGGAGTCCGAACACCGGGAACAGCGCCGGGCCGAACGTCGTGATCTCGGCGATCAACCCGTCCTCGACGCGCAGGACGTCGAACTTGAAGGCGCGGAACTCGCTGTCGCCCGGGCGCCGGAGGTAGCTCGCCGCCGTCGGCATCCGGTTCGCCATCGTCGGCAGCAGGCGCCAGTCGCCATCACGCTCGACGCCGAACGCCGTTTCCAGCGACGGCCTGATGACGGCGAGCCCGTCGAAGCAGATCGGCGCGGGCGGCATGGTGATGCGCAGGTCGGTCGCCGCGATGGCGACGGCGGCCGCCGCATCGCAGCGCTCGTGGGCATCGATGAACCGGTCGAGCAGCTCACGTTCGGCCGCGCTCGGCTCCGACGACGACCAGTCGAGGCGGTGCGACGGCAGGTGCTGCTGCATCGTCGCCCGCGCCCGCTGCAGTGCGCTGTTGGCCGCGGCGACGCTCGTGTCGAGGATCGACGCCGTCTCGGATGCCGGCCGGCCGAGCACGTCGCGCAGGATCAGCGCCGCCCGCTGCCGTGGTGGCAGCACCTGCATCGCCGCCAGGAACGCCAGCTCGATGGTCTCCCGCGCCACCACGACGGCGTCGGGTTGCTCGTCGTCGGCGGCGATCTCGTCGAGCAGCCGGTCGGGGTACGGCTGCAGCCACGGCACTTCGGCGAACGACTGCATCTGGGCCACCCGCCGCCGCCGGCTGCGGATCATGTCGAGGCACACGTTCGTCGCGACGCGGTACAACCAGGCCCGCACCGCGTCGTCCGCGAACACCTCGCGATGGCGCCACGCCCGCAGCATCGTCTCCTGCACCGCGTCCTCGGCCTCGTCGAACGAGGCGAGCATCCGGTAGCAGTGCACGTGGAGCTCGCGGCGGTGCCGGGCCAGCACCGTCTCGAACGCGGCGACGTCGCGAGAGGTGAGCGACTCCGTCATCCGCTCTGCGCGCCCCGGCCGACCTCCTGCAACACCCACGTGTTCCCGTCGGGATCGGCGAAGTCGGAGAACGAGCCGTAGTCGCTGCGGTCGGGGTGCGGACCGGGCACCCGCTGACCGGTGTTGTCGAAGTGCGTGATGTCGTTCACCGCCACTCCCCGCGCGCGGAGCTCGGCACACGCCGACTCGATGTCGGCGACCACGAGGTGCAGGCCGCGGACAGAACCGGGCTCGGCGTCGGTGATCCCCTTGCCGACCGAGATCGAGCACGCCGAGCCGGGTGGTGTCATCTGCACGACCCGGAAGTCGTCACCGGCGCGGTGATCGACGTCGAGTGCGAAGCCGGCGTTCTCGGTGTAGAAGGCCTTCGCCCGATCCACATCGGACACCGGCAGCAACACCAGCTCGAGCTTGTAGTCCACGGCAGTTCCTCCTTGTTCACCCATCGTGTCGTCGACGGACGAGAGGTGGAACGTCCGACGCGAGGAAACTCATCGGTGGCGCGATGAGTTTTCGCCGTCAACCCGTCGCGGTGAGGACCAGGTGGAGCGCGTCGCGGAGCGCATCGGTGGCGTCCGGGACCCCGACGGGCGCGCGCCACGCCACGAAGCCGTCGGGCCGGACGAGCAGGGCGCCGGATTCGGTGATCCCGCACGCCTCCATGGCGACGCCATCGACCCGATGAGCCCGCAGGTCGAGGTCCGGGCGCTCGGCCGCGATCGCAGCGGACGCTTCGTGCCACTCGTCGCCGCGCCCACCGGTGAGCACGGCGAACGCGCTGCCGGCGAGATCGATCGTCGACACCGTGTGCCCGTCCTGGTTGATCCACACGTGAGGGAGCCGCGAGCCCGGCCGGCCCCGGGTCTGGCGGGGGTCGTCGTGCACCGCGGGCAGGTCGTCGTCGTCCGGGATGACCGCGCCGCGAGCGGTAGAGGTACCCCAGCTCGACGTGGAAGTCCGGGGCCAACGCGGGCGCATCGTCGACGCCGAGGTACGGCGCCGTGCGCCGGACGTAGCGGGTGTACGCCTGGTCCACGGTGAACTGGCCGACCGGACGGCGCTCGTGGTCGTACGTCTCGAGTAGGGCCGGCTCGGCGTGCCCGTTCACGACCATGGCGAGCTTCCAGGCCAGGTTGTGAGCATCGTGGATGCCGGTGTTCCCTCCGAACCCGCCGTTCGGCGGCATGACGTGGGCGGCGTCGCCGGCGAGGAAGACCCGGCCCTCCTGGTAACTGCTGGGCGACGTCGGCGGTCGAGCGCCAGCGGGCGAGCCCGTCGATGGTGACGGCGAGGTCGGGCACGCCGGCTCCGGCCCGCACGAGCTCGATCAGCCGGCTCTCGCTCGTGTCCGACGCCGCGTCGGCCGCCGCGGCCGTCGTCGGGTCGCCGACCGTGTTGACCACCAGGAAGCCGGACTCGCAGTTCTTGTCGAGCCGGAAGAAGCCCCCGAACGTCGGGTTGTTGATGTAGATCACGCTCAACGGCTTGCCCAACATCTGCGGCCGCAGGTCGGCGGTGAAGTAGATCGTCATGCTGTTCGAGAACACCCCTCGCCCCTCGAACGGCGTGCCCAGCTGCTCGCGAACCGCGCTGTGGGCCCCGTCCGCGGCGACGAGGTACCGGCCGCGCAGGGACCGTTGGTGGCCGGTGTCGACGTCGCGGACCGTGACGCTCACCCCGGCGTCGTCCTGGTCGACCGCGACGACCTCGTGGCCGTCGACGACCCCGGCCCCGGCTTGTTCGGCCCGGGCGCGCAGGATCGGCTCGAGCCCGGGCTGGCTGACGAACAGTCGCCGGCACGGGCTGACCTCCTCGACCCCCTCGTTGAGGCTCGGAATGATGTCGGCCAACTTGGACCCGGCCAGCGAGTCCATCATGACGATCGCGCCCTCGGGCAGGAACTCCCGCTCGGACTGGGTCTTCACCTGCTCCTCGATCCCGGCCTGCCGGAACAGTTCCAGCGTGCGCAGGTGGAAGTGGGCCGCGCGGGGCAGGGCCGATCCGCTGCGGAGACGCTCGACGGCGACTGATCTCACGCCGTATTGAGCGAGGAACATCGCCGTCGAGAGGCCGACGAGCCCGCCGCCGGCGATCAGGACCGGAGCGTCGATCGAGTCCGGAGACACCTCCGTCATGCGACCGCCGCGGTCCCGGCGCCCTGGCCGGCGCGAGTGAACAGTCCCCACAGCTCCGTGCGCAGCCGGGTGGCGTCGGGAGCCGGGAGGGCGTTGGCGACGATCACGCCCTCGATCATGTCGCCGAGCACGACCGGCCACGGTCGGCCCCGGATGCGCACCGCGACCACCGCCCCGCCCGGTCGCCGGCGCACCGTGCGGTCATTGCCGGCGAGGCGGGGTGGGCAGCGGAAGGTGGGCCCGACGAGACCCCGTCGCCGGGCGGCTCGCGTCAACACGCGGGCGGCGTCGGCGAACCGGATCGTGGTCGACTCCATGCGCCCATCATGACCGAGGGGTGTTACAGCGTCACGCCCCGCCGCGGCGACCCGGCGAAGTGTGAGTCCAGCGGGCGGATATCCGCACGCTCAGCTCACAGTTCCCTCGGCGAAGCGTCGCGCCTACGGGTTTTCCCGAAACATCAGCCGTTCGCGACCCGACGCGGCCCGCCGCGCCGTATCGGCGGTGTCGCCAGGGCCTCACCTGTGCGACCCCTCCGGAACGGCCGGCGGGTTCACCGAAAGGACCACAACCATCATGAAGATCAGGACCCTCGTCGCCGCCTCCGCCCTCGCCGCCACTGGCGTGATCGGCGCTGTCAGCCAGTCGGCCTCCGCCGGCTGTGGCGTCAGCATCACGGTGGACAACGACCTGGACAGAGACGTGACCGTCAACTGGGCCCTCAGCAAGGTCAGGATCAGCACGTGGGGGCACCTGGGCGACGCTCGGGAACTACTCGACGGTCGTCGATCCGCAGAGCGACGACACCAACTCCGACCGAGAGACGAGGGCGTTCAACCTCGACTTCGGGTGCAACGTCAACCGGCGCTACAAGCTCTACGTCTCCGACAGCGAGGGTGGCAGCTTCTACGAGTACGGCCCGAGCTCGACCGGCTGGACGAAGGACGTCACCCCGTTCATCAGGCTGAACGGCTAATCGCTGGCCACGCGGGCCGGCGCGCCCATCGCCTGAGCTCTCCCTCAGCCCGGCGACATCAGGGCGACCGGCATCCCGAGGCCGGCGGATTCCAGAACGGTCGCGATCGAGCGACCGGGCTGGACCGCCGGCCTCGCCGCGCTGATGACGTCAGGACCGAGCCGGCTCACCGTGTCGTCGAGCCCCTCGACGTTGATCACTAATCCCCAGAACTCGGCCGGGCCTTCCGGCAACCCGGCCCGCTCGACGGCCTCGACGATCAGTCCACCGAGCCGGTGGAAGCCCTGACGGATCTCACCGACCTCGCGCACCCGCTTCAACGGGGCACCCGTCGCATCGGCGATCGCCCCACAGGTCCGCTCGAGCGAGTCGGTCGTGACCACGACGTGATCGAGGCCGATGACGCCGGACGGATGCTCGACCAAGACCGGCGCGGCCGGCGACACCGCGAGGGTGGGAAGCCCGTCGATGTCGGCGACCGGTGCAGTCAGGCCGGACAGCTCCCACCGGACGATCCCCGGCGGGGCCGCCGGGTCGATGCGGATGCCGGTGCCGAACAGCGGGATCGTGCCGTCGACGACGACGAGGCCGAGGCGCTCCCACGGTTCGATCGGCCCACCGACGGTGAGCCACTCGACCCGGACGGTCACGACCGGACGGCCGGCTCGGAGGCGGGGACGAGACCGACCTGCCAGGCCAGAAACGTCAGCCCGTCAGCGAGCTCGTCGGCCCGCTTGGCCACCGGCTTGCCGACCCCGTGCCCGGCGCGGCCCTCCTGGTAGAGCAGGATCGGGTGCTCGTCCTGGCCGGTCGACGCCGCCTGCAACAGGGCGGCCATCTTGCGAGCGTGCAAGGGGTCGACGCGCGTGTCCCCTTCGGCGGTGCTGAACAGCGTGGCCGGATAGTCCCTCCCCTCGACCACGCGGTGGTACGGGGAGTAGGCGTGCAGCCACGCGAACTCCTCGGCGACGTCGGGATCGCCGTACTCGTCGGTCCACAGGCGCGCGATCAGAAATTGCGGGAACCGCACCATGTCGAGCAGCGGCACCCCGCACCACACCGCGCGGCACAGGTCCGGGCGCTGGGTGAGCGCAGCCCCGACGAGCAGGCCGCCGTTCGAGCGCCCGAGAATCGCCAACCGCGCTCGGCCGGCAAGGCCCTCGCCGACGAGCCAGTCGGCCGCGGCGTGGAAGTCGTCGAAGACGTTCTGCTTGTGCTCACGGCGGCCGGCGAGGTGCCAGTCCTCACCCTCCTCGAGCCCGCCCCGGAGCCCGGCGATCGCGTACACACCACCGGCCACACACCACGCGGCGATCTGGGGCGACCACACCGGCGTCTCCGTGATGGCGAACCCGCCGTAACCGTTGAGGATCAACGGCACGTCCGGCCCGGGCACGACGTCGTCGCGGTGGATGAGGAAAAGGCCGATCGACGTGCCGTCCGCGGACGGGTAGGTCACCTGACTCACCGACAGCGACGGCACCGTGTCGACGTCGTCGTCGGCGGGGAACCGAGCGCGCCGCCGTTGCACCGGGATCGACCCGCCACGCCGCCGTCGGCGAGTCGAACGAGTCGACCACGGCAAAGGCTCGGCCGGTGTCGCGGTCGGCGGTGAGGGCGACGACCGCCACGACGTCGCCAACCCCCTCGATCGATCCGCGAGACGAGCCATCGGCGCCGAAGCGGACGATCCGGTCGAGGGCCCGAAGGGTGGACACCGCGAGCACTTCGTCGCCGCACACGGCCGGGCGGGACAGCACGGCCTCGCCCTCGGGCACGAGGGTCTCCCACTGGGCCGGATCGATCGTCCCGAACGGCACGCGCACGAGGCGGCCCTTCGGCGCGTCCAGCGTCGTGACCCCGACGAGCGACTCGCCGTCCTTGGCGAAGAAGAGCTCGGTCGTCACCTCCACCCCGCCGATCAGCGTCGACCACTCCCCCGTCCGGCGGTCGAGGAGATGGATGTCGTACCGGGCCCAGCCGACGAGCACGTGCACGAGCAGCCGCTCGCCGTCGGGCGAGATCGCGACGTCCGGCCACGCCTGCGGATCCGGGTGCTCGGCCCACACGACCGGATCGTCCCGCCAGTCCGCGCCGAGCCGGTGGTGGTGGACCGTGCGGTGGTACTCGTCGCCTTCCGGGTAGCGGGTATAGGCGAAGCCCGATCCGTCGGGTTCCCACGCCACGCTGCAGGCGCGCGTGTTCGGGATCGCCTCGCCGAGGTCACGACCGTCGGTCGAGTCGAGGACGCGCAGCACCGAGTTCTCGGTGCCACCCTCGCTCGTGCCGACGGCGACAAGGGCACCGTCGTCGGATGCCTCGAACCAGTCGATCGCGTTGGCCGCGTCGGCGACGCCCACCGCCGGGTCGAGGAGGACGACCGGCTCGGCGTCAGGTGCAACGGCGGAACGGCGCGTGAGGAGGAACTGTTCGGCGCCGGCCGGGCGCTCGAGACAGAACAGGTGGTCGCCCCGGACCTGGGCCGCGAGCACGACCGGCAACTGCATGAGGGCGACGAGTCGCTGGTGCCACCACGGCCGATCGGCCCGGGCGTCGAGCGCGCCGCGGGTGTAGGCGTTCTGGGCGGCGACCCACTCGGCGACCTCGGCCGCGTCACCGTCCTCCAGCCAGCGGTACGGATCGGCGACCTCCACACCGTGGAGCACGTCGACCACGTCCTCGCGCCGCGTCGCGGGAGGGCGGCCCGTCATGGACGGCGAGTCAGCCGCGGCCGGTGTTGGGGCGCTTGCCGTGGTTCGCCTTCGACCGGCGCAGCCGCGCCTTGCGCTTCTTGGTCTTCTTCGACATGAAGTCGCCAGCGTAACGGCGCACCGCAATTTCTTGCAGCCCTCCAGCATTGTCGTTACAGTCCCGCCGCCACGTCGTGCCGACCCGGATGGTGACTACGTGGTTTCGGGCGGGATCCGGGGAACTTGGTTTGTCGCCAGTCAGCTCAGCGAGGGAGGGGCAATGGCACATCGGAGGACGCACGTCGCGATGGCCGCGTTGATCACGGTCACGGTGCTCGGAGGAAGCGTCGCTCACGCGAGTCCGGAGCGAGCGCAGCCGGCGCCACCCGGCGACGCCGGACTCGTCGCCGAGCTCGAAGCCGCCACCGGCGGCAGCGCCGAGATCGCCTATCACAGCGCGACGGGCAAGGCCCGCTACATCGGCATGGCGAACGACCAGCCGGTCGCGGCGGCTGCCGCCAGTTCCGCTCCCGCCGAGGAGCTCGCTCGCGGCTTCCTCGCCCGATACGGGTCACTGTTCGGGCTCACCGATCAGGGGAGCGAGCTCCGCGCGACCGCCAGTCAGGAACGCGAGGGCGGCGGCAAGACGGTGCGCTTCCAGCAGGTGTCCCAGGGCGTGCCCGTGCTGGCCGGCGAGCTCGTCGTCAACATGGACGCCGCCGGCAACGTCGTGGCGGCGAGTGGTGAGGTGTTGCCGTCCCCCAAGGTGAGCGTTACCCCGTCGGTTGCGGCGCAGACCGCCCAGCAGACGGCGATCGATCTCGTCGCCAAGCACTACCAGGTCGACACCGCGCTGCTGTCGGCGACCACGCCGGAGCTGTGGATCCACAACCCGACGTTGATCGGCGGCCCCGGGCTGCCCTTCACGAGCCTCGTCTGGCGGGTCGAGGTGACGTCCGCCGGCGGCGAGCCCGTCCGCGAGCTGGTCCTCGTCCACGCCCAGCTCGGCGCGGTCGTGCTCAACTTCAACCAGATCGCCGAGGCCAAGAACCGTCACGTCTGCGACCAGAACAACGTCAGGGGCCCGGACGACGTGCACACCGGCGACCGCGGTGCGCAGCGAGGGTGAGGGCCCGAGCGGCATTCCCGACGTCGACGACGCCTACGACCTGTCGGGGCTCACCTACGACTTCTACCGCAACCGTTACGGCCGGGACAGCATCAATGGAAAGGGCATGCCGCTCATCTCGATGGTGCGCCACTGCCCATCAGACCCGAGCCAGGGCGGATGCCCCTACGCGAACGCGTTCTGGAACGGCGCCCAGATGGTCTACGGCGACGGCTACGCCTCGGCGGACGACGTCGTCGGCCACGAGCTGGCCCACGGCGTCACCGAGTTCACGTCACACCTCTTCTACTACTACCAGTCGGGGGCGATCAACGAGTCGCTGTCGGACGTGTTCGGCGAGCTGATCGACCAGTCGAGCACGCTGAGCGGGCCGGACGCGCCGGCGGACCGCTGGCTGATGGGCGAGGACCTGCCGATCGGCGCCATCCGCGACATGCAGAGCCCGCCGGCGTTCGGCGATCCCGACCGGGTCGGCAGCCCCAATCTACCACACGGCGCCCACCGACAACGGTGGCGTGCACATCAACAGCGGCGTCAACAACAAGGCCGCCTACCTGCTCGTCGACGGGGGCACCTTCAACGGCCGGACCGTCACCAGGATCGGCAACTCGCTGGCCGACGCAAGCGCCAAGGTGGGCCGGCTGTACTACGAGGCCGGGGACAACCTGCTCACCTCGGGCAGCGACTACCAGGACCTCTACAGCTACCTCCACCAGGCGTGCCGGCAGCTCATGGGGGTCCGGCCGCCAGGGGCTTCCACGGCGTTCTCGGCCGCCAACTGCGCCGACGTGCTCGACGCTGTGTCGGCGACCCAGATGAACCTCGTCCCGAGCGGCGCACCGAACCGGAAGGCGCCGATCTGCCCGGCCCGGCGGGTACCCGTCGAGCTGTTCTGGGACGACCTGGAGAACCCGGCGAGCGGGAACTGGGCTCGGACGAAGACCCCGCCGAGCTCGACCGGCTGGTTCTACCCGCAGAACCCGAACCCGTTCCGGTTTCGACGCCACCTACGCCGAGAGCGGGCGGTACAACTTCTGGGGCTACAACGACGAGCGATCTCATGGATGCACGGATCTCGCGGACGGGGAACGTCACCGTGCCCCGGGGCCGGACGACCTACCTGTACTTCGATCACGCCTACGACTTCGAGGCGAGTACGTCCGGCGCGCCCTTCGACGGTGGCGTCGTCGAGTACAGCCTCAACAACGGCCGGACGTGGGTGGCGACGAACGCGCTGCCGACCGACAACGGCTACAACGCGACGATCCCCACCGGCTTCGGCAACCCGCTGGCCAACCGGCGGGCGTTCACCAGGGACAGCAACGGCTATCAGTCGACGCGGATCAACGTCAGCTCGCTGGCCGGCCGCAACGTGCGGTTCCGCTTCCGCCTCGGCACGGACGAGTCCGTTGACCAGCTCGGCTGGTTCGTCGACGACATCAGCGTCTACTACTGCGCCGCGCCGCCGGCGAACCCGGCTGCGCCGAACAAGCTCCGCAACCGGGGCTTCGAGTTCGACTGGAACCGGGACACGTTCGTCGACAGCTGGACGTCGAACGACCGCTTCATGCGCAGCGCCATCAGTCATCACAACGGCCGCTTCAGCGCCCGGCTGCAGGATCCGGCGAACGTGGGCAGCTTCGCCGTGTTCCAGCGGGTGGCGGTCGCGCCGCGATCGGTCAACCGGTTCATCGGGTGGCTGAGGATCCCGCCCACGGGTGACGCGTTCACCTTCCGCGCCCAGCTGGTCTGGCGCACGGCGGGGGGCGCGGCGATCGGCGCGCCGGTGACGCTCCACTCGCGCTCCAACCCCACCGGCGGCGCGTGGATCCAGATGGCGAGGAACCGCCTGGTCGCGCCGGCAACCGCTCGGTACGCCGACATCCGGCTCGTGGCCGGGAGCCTGGCGGCCCCCGCCTACGTCGACGACTTCTACTTCGGCCCGTAGCCGGCCCGCTTCCGGCGGGCGCGCTTGGTGCCGCCCGCCGGGCCGGCCGGCGCGGCCCGGGGGATCAGCTGGTCGACGAGCCCGCGCACCTGAGCCGGATCGAACGGCGGCAGGGACATCAAGCGGCGGAGCAGGATCGGCCCGACGAGCGCCTCGGCCATCAGCTCCGGATCGAGCTCGGCCGGGAGCTCACCTCGGGACACGCCCGTGGCCAGCAGCTCCACGAGCGAACGGCGACCTTCCGTCGAGATCTGCGCGTGGAGCCGCCGGGCCTCGGGATCGCGGGCCGCGGCATCGATCAGCGACGGTAGGCACAACGACCACGTCGAGTCGACGACCACACGGGCGAGGTTCTCGAGCACCGCGATCACGGTCTCGCGGACGTCGCCCTCGGCGGGCGGGGCGACCGGCGGCTTGAGCTCGTGGAAGGCGTCGAGGATGAGCTCGAGCCGGCCGGGCCAGTGGCGGTAGATGGTGCTCTTGGCGACTCCCGAACGGGCGGCGACCGCCTCGATGGTGACGGCGCTGTACCCGTTCTCGGCGAGGAGCGCGAGCGTCGCGTCGAGCACGACCCGACGAGTCCGCGCGATGCGCGGGTCGGTCGACGCGATCGCTTCGGTCACGTCATCAGTTTGCCCCGGCGCCTTCGGCGACGAGCTCAATTGCTCCCTCCTCCTCAGGCTCGGTGAGCACACCGGCCGCCTCGGCCTCGAGCTCCTTCGCCGTCGAGAACGTTCGCCACACAAGGATCGCGGCGGCGACGACGATCACCGCGGAGATCACTGCGGTCATCGCGAACGCCTCGGTGAAGGCGTCACCGGCCCGTTGCACGAGCGAGCCTGCCTCTCCGCCGCTGAGCACCCGGGACGCGTCGACCGCTTCACCGACGGACGCTTCGGCCTCGGCCGTGGTGCCCGCGGGCAACCCGAGCCCTCCGAGATCCAGCCGAGACCGGTAGAGGGAGCTGACGATCGTGCCGAGCACGGCGATGCCGAGGGCGCCCCCGAGCTCGCGCGTCGTGTCGTTGACCGCCGAGGCCACGCCGGCCTTGCTCAACGGCACCGCGCTCATGATCGCCGTCGTGGCGGGAGCGGCGGTGATGGACATCCCGGCCCCCATGAGCACCATCGCCACGGCGAGGACGAGGTACGGCGTGTCGGGAGTGACGGGGGCGAGCAGGGTCATCCCGGCGCCGATCAGCAAGAACCCGAGGGCCATCGTGCGGCCGCTACCCAACCGGGCGGCGATGTCGGCGCTGCGCGGCGACATGATGATGAACACGGGTGGGAGCGGCAGCGTCGCCAGCCCGGCCTCCAGCGGCGAGTACCCGCGGACGAACTGGAGGTAGAGCGAGAACAGGAAGAACCAGCCGAACATCACGAAGAACGCGGTCGTGATGACCGCGCTGCCGACGCTGAAGCGGCGGTCGGCGAAGTACGAGATCGGCAGCATCGGGTGCTCGGCGACCATCTCCCAGCGGACGAAGGCGTACAGCACGCTGGCCGCGACGATGAACGAGCCGACCACCATCGGGTCGCTCCAACCTCGTTCGGCCCCCTCGATGATGCCGAACAGCAGGGCGGTCAGCCCGACGAAGGACAGCACGGCGCCTCGCGGGTCGAGCGGCGTGGCCGTGTCGTCCCGCGACCGCGGGCTGTAGATCGCGATGGCGACAGCGGTGACGGCGACGACGGGGACGTTGAACAGGAACGCCGATCCCCACCAGAACCCCTCCAAGAGCGCGCCGGACACGATCGGGCCCAGCGCCCCGCCGGCTCCGGCGAACGCCACCCACGTGGCGATCGCCTTGGGCCGTTCGGCGGGCGGGAAGATGGCGGTGAGCAACGAGAGCGTCGACGGCATCACGAAGGCTGCGCCGGCTCCTTGGATCGCGCGACCGACGATCACGATCGCGGCCGATCCAGCGAGCCCACTGACCACCGCGCCGACACCGAACAGGGCAAGACCGAAGAGCAGCATCTCCTTGCGCCCGAACCGGTCGCCGAGGGCTCCGGCGACAAGCAGCAGACCGGCGAAGACGAGCGCGTAGGAATCGAGGATCCACTGCAGCATCGTGCTGCTGGCGCCGAGGTCGCTCTGGATGCTCGGCAGGGCGACGTTCAGCGAGGAGACCGCCATCACGATCATCACGAGCGAGAGGCACAGCACGCCGAGGAGGAACCACCGTCGTTGGTAGACCTCGGGCTGTTCGTACAGCGGCACGGGGGGCCCCGTCGGCGAGGCAGGGGTTTCGGTCCAGGCCATGAAACGAAACGTAAGCGTATCGCTGCGCTACGGCAACGTTTCACATGTCACAGGAGGCGCGCGTCACGCGCCCCGCGGCCCTGTTCGTCAGTCTGGTAACGCGGCCTCGATCGCCCCGACCAGTTCCGGCGCGTCCGGGGCGACGAGGGGGCTGAAGCGGGTGACGTTCCCCGCCGGATCGACGAGGAACTTCTCGAAGTTCCACCGGATGTCGCCGTCGTGCCCTTCGGCGTCGGAGACCGCGGTCAGCTCGGCGTAGATCGGGTGCCGGCCGGGGCCGTTGACCTCGATCTTCTCGAACATCGGGAAGCTCACGCCGTAGTTCGTCGAGCAGAACGTGGCGATCTCGTCCGCGCTGCCGGGCTCCTGCCCGCCGAACTGGTTGCAGGGGAAGCCGAGCACGCTGAAGCCCTGGCCGGCGTAGCGCCGCTGCAGCTCCTCGAGGCCGGTGTACTGCGGGGTGAGGCCGCACTGCGACGCCACGTTCACCAGCAACAGCACCTGACCCTCACGGTCGGCGAGGCTCGCCGGCTCGCCGCTGAGGGTGTTGATCGGGTGCTCGAAGATCGACATGGCCCCCAGCATGCCCGCGGCAACGTCGGTTCCCGGCGTCGAACGCTCAAACGTGGCCGGTGTCACGGGCGCGGGTTACGTTCGCACCATGGACATCCACGGGACGTGCGACAGCCGGTTCGACGCCATGCGCGAGGCGTTCGGCAACAACTTCACCGAGGGCCAGGAGCCGACGGATGTCGGGGCATCGGTGGCCCTGACCCTTGACGGCGAGCTCGTCGTCGACCTGTGGGGCGGCACGGTCACCTCGGACTCGGCGGCCGACGTGCCATGGGAACGGGACACGATCGTCAACGTCTGGTCGCTCACGAAGACCGTGTCGGCGCTGTCGTGTCTGGTGCTGGCCGACCAGGGCGAGCTCGATCTGTACGCCCCCGTGGCCAAGGTGTGGCCGGAGTTCGGCGCCGCCGGCAAGGGCGAGATCGCGATGCGCCACGTGATGAGCCACACGGCCGGGCTGTCCGGCTGGGCGGAGCCGATCACCGTCGAGGACCTCTACGACTGGGAGAAGGTGACGTCGTTGCTGGCGGCCCAGGAGCCGTGGTGGGAAGCGGGCACGGCGTCCGGCTACCACGCGCTCACCCAGGGTTACCTCGAGGGCGAGGTCGTCCGCCGGATCACCGGCCAGTCGATCGGCGAGTTCGCCGCCAAGGAGGTCACCGGTCCGATCGGCGCCGACTTCCACATCGGCACCGGTCCGGAGCACGACGCCCGGGTCGCCCACGTGATCCCGCCCATCGGCACACTGACGGACGCGTTGCCGGACGCCGACCACGGCTCGGTCGCGTGGCGCACGCTGTCCAATCCCGAGCTCAATGCGGCGGCGTCGAGCACGATCGAGTGGCGGCGGTCGGAGATCCCGGCGGCCGGTGGCCACGGCAACGCCCGGTCGGTGGCGTTGATCCACACGCCCATGGCCTGCGGCGGCGAGGCCAACGGGGTGCGCGTGCTGTCGCCCCAGGGCATCGAGCCGGTCTTCGACGAGCAGACCAACGGGCAGGACCTCGTGATCCCGATGGTCGTGCGCCACGGCATCGGCTTCGGCCTCCCGTCGCCGGACGTCCCGATCAGCCCGAGTGAGCGGGCGTGCTTCTGGGGTGGGTGGGGCGGCTCGGTCGCCGTCATCGACCTCGACACCCGGATGAGCTTCGCCTACACGATGACGAAGATGGGCGACGGCACCGTCGGCGACATGCGCGCCGCGAACCTCCTCCTCGCCGCCTACATGGCCCTCGCCACCGGCTGACCGCGCCATCCGAGTGTCTGACGCCGACCGAGTGCCTGGTGCGGGGCCTTCCCTCGTTCCGCACTCGCATGGCACAAGACACTCGGACGGTCAGGAGTAGCGGGCGACGAGCTCGCGCACCCGCACCGCCTCCTCGGGGAACGTGTTGCGGTCGGCGAGGCGATGCGCGCCCATCACCGGTAACAGCTCGATGGCAGCAGCGCGGCCGCAGCCGTCGACGAAGCGATCGACGAACCGGCGGCGTAGGCGCTCGCCGAGGACGCGGATCCACCAGGGCCCCTCGAGGTTGCTCGTTGCTCCGATCACCCACGCGTAGGCGACGTCGACGGCCGGCGGGCCCAGCGCGGCGTTCGTCCAGTCGAACACGACTGGGCCGTCCGGCGTGAGCATCACGTTGTCCGGGTGGAAGTCGAGATGGACGATCGCCTCGGGTGGGCCGTAGGGAGCGTTCAGCGGGCTGCCGGGACTGCCGAGCTCGCCGACGGGGATCGCGACGAGCCGGCGGTGCAGATTCACCATCGCGTCGGCGTGACGGTGGACGCGCCACGGGTGCGACTCCAGATCGTCCAGCATCGTGACCCCGTCGAGCCGGGTCATGACGAGATCGCGGCCGTCGGCGTCGAACACCTCCGGCGTCGGGTAGCCGTGGGCGCGCACGTGGCGCATCACCATGGCCTCCGTGGCCACGATGCCGGCGGCGACGGTCGCCGGTGTGGAGTCGCGATACCGGCGCAACACGCGCCCGTTGCCGATGTCGTACACGTCCGCCGCCCGGCCGCTGCCGATCAACCGACCCGGCTCAGCCCCCATCCGTCCAAGCCAGCAGGTCGTCGACACCCATCGTGTTGATCACCCGCTCGATGGGCACGTTCCGCTCGGCCGCCCGGTCGCAGCCGTGGGGCTGCCACTCGAGCTGCCCCGTGGCGTGGGCATCGGTGTCGATCGAGAACCAGCAGCCGTGCTCGATCGCCAGGTCGAGGAGCTCGCGCGGCGGGTCGAGCCGTTCGGGGCGGCAGTTGATCTCCACCGCGGTCCCGAACTGCTTGCACGCGGCGAACACGTAGTCAGCGTCGAAGACCGACGGCGGGCGCTTGCCGATCAGGCGGCCGGTGCAGTGCCCGAGGATGTCGACGTGCGGGGACGCCACGGCGAGCACCATCCGCTCGGTCATCGCCTGGCGGTCGGAGCGCAGCTTGGAGTGCACGCTCGCGACGACGACGTCGAGCCGGGCGAGCAGGTCGTCGTCGAGGTCGAGCGAGCCGTCCTCGAGGATGTCGACCTCCATCCCGGTGAGGATCCGGAACGGCGCCAGCGACTCGTTGAGCGCGGCGATGTCGTCGAGCTGGCGCAGCAGGCGCTCCCGGTTGAGGCCGTGGGCGATGGTCAGGCGGGGAGAGTGATCGGTGAGCACCATGTACTCGTGGCCGAGGGCGATCGCGGTCCGGGCCATCGCCTCGATCGGCGCCCCGCCATCGCTCCACGTCGAGTGGAGGTGGCAGTCGCCGCGCAGGGCGTCGCGGTAGCGCTGGCCCTCGGGCGTGATCGGGACGACCGTTGTCTCCTCGAGCTTCGCCAGATAGCTCGGCACCTCGCCGGCGAGGGCCTCGGTGATCACGCGGGCGCTGGACTCCCCGATCCCGTCGAGCTTGGTCAGTGTGCCGTCCGCCGCCCGCTGGGCGAGCTCGGCGGGGTCCGTCTCCCGAACGACGTCCCGGGCGCGGAAGAACGCCTTGGCCTTGAAGCTGGTGTCGTGGGCCCGGTCCAGGCAATGCACGACCCGGTCGAGCGCGGCCTCCGGCGTCATCGGGCGTCAGGGTAACGGCCCGCCGTATCCGAGTGTCTGGTGAGGGCAAGTCCCTCAGCAGACACTCGGATGGGTTCGGCTCAGTCGCCGAGGAGGCCGTAGCGGCGACGGACCCAGCGGTCGAGCGTGCCGAAGAAGAGTGCGTCGACGACGATGCCGAGCACGAGGATGACGATCATCATCGCCATCATCGCCTCGTAATCGGCGAGGTTCCGGTAGTTCTGCAGCAGGAATCCGACCGAGGCCTCACCGGTGACGACTCCGAGCAGCTCGCCCGCCATCAGGCTCCGCCAGGCGAACGCCCAGCCCTGCTTGAGCCCAGACACGAACGACGGCAGCGAGGCCGGCAGGACGACGTGGCGGTACGCCTTGATGCCGCGGGCGCCCATCACCCGCCCCGCCCGCAGCAGGATCGGGTTGACGTGGTCGACGCCCGCGATCAAGCCGTTGGCGATCGACGGGGCGGCGCCGAGCACGACCACGAACGTGATCGCCTGCTCGGAGAACGAGAACAGCACGATCGCGAGCGGGAACCAGGCGATCGACGGCATCGTCTGGAGGCCCGTGATCAGCGACCCCACGGCGGAGCGCACGATCTTCGACGAGGCGACGACGCTTCCGACGAGGATCCCGATGACGAGCGCGAGGGCGAACCCGACGGCCGCCCGCTGCATCGTGATCGAGATCGCGTCGGCGACGGTGCCGTCGGCGATGAGGTCGCCGAGCTTCTCGAACGTGGCCACCGGGCCGGGAAGGATGTACTCCGGCTTCCATCCCGACCACACCACGACCTGCCAGAGGAAGATGGCGAGCCCGATGGCAGCGACCTTGGGCCAGGTGGCCGACCAGAACCGGCGGGCCAGACTGGGCCGCCGATCGCCGGCCACCGCAGCCGGAACCGACGCGCTGTCGTCGAGGATCCCGGCGTCGGCGACACTCTGGGGCGGTGAATCGGCCGCATCTGGTTCAACGACGAGCATGGACGAGCGCCTCCTCCCGGAGTTGTTCGGTGACGGTGGCGGCGAGCGAGCTCACCTCGGGTGAGTCGATGCGGCGGGGCCGCGGGATGTCGACATCGAACGTCGCCGTCACGCGGCCCGGGCGCGGTGACAGTACGACGATGCGGTCCGCGAGCCGGGCCGCTTCGCGCACGTTGTGAGTCACGAACACCACGGTGAGCCGGCGCTGGCTGACGAGATCCTCGAGCTCGGCGTGCAACGCATCCCGGGTCATCGCGTCGAGGGCGCCGAACGGCTCGTCCATCAGCAGGATCTCGGCATCCTGGGCGAATGCCCGTGCCAGCGCCCCGCGCTGGCGCATCCCGCCGGACAGCTGATGCGGCCGCTTCTTGGCGAACCCGTCGAGGTGGACGGCGTCGAGCAGTTGGGCGGCTCGAGCCCGTCGCTCAGCCTTCGCCACCCCGGCCAGTCGCATCGGCAGCTCGACGTTGGCCGCGACCGTGAGCCAGGGGAACAACGCCGACTCCTGGAACATCAACGCCGGCCGGCCGTCGACCTCGACGGTCCCCGCGGTCGGGGCGTCGAGCCCGGCGACGAGGTTGAGGATCGTCGACTTGCCGCAGCCGGAGGCACCGATGAGGCAGACAAACTCACCGGCGGCGATGTCGAGGTTGACGCCGTCCAAAGCGATGACGGCGCCTCCACCTGAGCCGAAGGACTTGCCGACCCCACGCAGTCGGATCACGGGCGTCGTCATATGCCGGTGACCGCCTCGTCGCCTCGCTCCGCCAACACTTCGTTGAGGATGGTCAGGTCGTAGATGCCGGCGAGGTCGACCGGCTCGAGCAGGCCGACGGCGATGGCGTCGTCGGCCGAGCCCTGCAGTGACGAGGCGATCGGATCGAGGGTGAACTCGAGGTTCTCCCACGCCCCGGCGATCGTCTCGTCAGCGAGCCGGCTCGTGGTGGCCTTCTCGATGCCGTCGTTCACGACCGTCTGTGAACCGGCAGCGTCGGCGTTGGCCTCGTCGATCGCCTGGCCGAGCCCGGTGATCAGGCTCTTGACGACGTCGGGATGCTCCTCGAGGTACTCCGTCGCGACGATCAGGTGCGTCGTCACGAAGCGACCCTCCGGCCACAGGTCGGCCTCGTTCACCAGGACGTGGCCTCCACCTTCGTTGATCAGGCGGGTCGCCCACGGTTCAGGGACCCACGCGCCGTCGAGGTCACCTTCCTGGAACGCTGAGAGCGTGTCCGCGTTCTCTAACGGCGTGACGTGCACGTCGCCGCCACCGCTGGTGTCGCTCTCGTACCCCTGCTCCTTCAGCCACGCTCGGAGCGCAACATCCTGGGTGTTGCCGAGGGACGGCGAGGCGAGGGTGGCGTCGGCGAGGTCCTCAGGCGCATCGATGCCGTCCCGCACGACGAGCGACGCCCCACCGGACGTCGTGCCCGACACGATGCGCAGGGCCTCACCGTTGGACTGGGCGAAGCCGTTGATTGCCGGATTGGGGCCGATGAAGCTGGCGTCGAGCCCGCCGGCGAACATCGCCTCGACGACTTCGGTGCCGGAGTTGAACGTGGCCAACTCGAGGTTGACGTCCGGTCCGAGGGCCTCCTGGAACAGCCCGGTCTCCACGCCGATGATCGCCGGCGCGTGGGTCACGTTGGGGAAGTAACCGAGGCGCAGGGTCGTTCCGCCCTCCCCGCCGTCGTCCGGCGCACCCGTGGTGGCGCTCGCCGCGGTGGTGTCACTCCCACCACTCGCCTCCGTCGTCGCCGCACCCGCGTCGCCGTCGTCATCGTCGTCCCCGCACGCGGTCGCGCCGAGCGCAAGCAGCGCGACCGCGCCGAGGACGAGGGGGGTTCGATGAATCTTGATTCCCATGGTCAACTTTCTATATCGTGAGAGATCGCTGTCGCAACGTGGAACACCATACACGACTACGGTGCAAACGTGGTGGCGCGTTCGGGATCGCAGTCGGTCGAGCGGGCCCTCGGCGTGCTGCGGGTGATCGCCGAGGCCGATGACGACGTCGGGGTCAGCGAGATCGCCGGCCGCACCGGGCTGAGCGTCAGCACGGCCCACCGGCTGGTTCAGGCGCTGCGTGCGGCCGGCCTAGTGGCCCAGGACGAGCGTTCCGAGCGCTACCACCTCGGCCCGGGGGCGGTCGCCCTCGGCCGGCGGGCCGAGGCCCGCCTCGGATTCGACCGCTTGCTCCCCCACCTGCGCACGCTCGGCGGACGCACCGGGGAATCGATCAGCCTCGGCACCCGCGTCGGGACGGAGATGTTGGTGGTGCTCCACGTGGACTCCGCCCACGCGCTGCGCTTCGATCAGCAGCCTGGCCTGCGGGTACCGATCCACGCTTCGGCGATCGGCAAGGTGCTGCTCGCCTTCGCCGCCGACCCCGCCGAGGAGATCCGCGCCCTCGGGTCGCTCGTGGCGGTGACCGCAGCGACGCTCACCGACCCGGGCGCGCTGCTCGAGGACGTCCTCACGACGCGCCGCCGGGGCTGGGCCCTCAACGACGGCGAGCGGGACGTCGGTGTGCGCACGGTCGCCGCGCCGCTGCTCGACCCGGGCGGGTCGGCCTGGGCCGGTGTCGCCGTCCAGGGACCGGCCGCCCGGCTCCCCGACGACCGCGTGGATGAGCTCGCCGGGATCCTCGTCGAAACGGCCCAGGAGATGGCGGTCGAGGTTGCCTAGGGTGCCGTCGTGGTCGCCCCCGCCTGGCACTTCGCCCAGTACAACATCGCCCGCCTCCACGAGCCGCTCGACCATCCCGACACCGCCGAGTTCGTCGCCAACCTCGACCGCGTGAACGCCATCGCCGAGGCGTCGCCCGGATTCGTGTGGCGGCTGACGGACGACGACTCCGGCCTGTCATCGAGCTACGTCCGGGCGTACGACGACCCGCTGACGATCATCAACCTGTCGGTCTGGGAGTCGCCGGAGCACCTGCAGGACTTCGTCTACCGCTCCGCCCACACCGACTTCCTGCGGCGCCGGCGGGAGTGGTTCGAGCGGCCGACCGAGGCGTACTTCGTGTGTTGGTGGATCCCCGCGGGGGAGGTGCCTCCCGTGGAGCACGCCGTCGAGCGACTCGACCGCCTGCGCCGAGACGGTCCCAGCGACGAGGCCTTCACCCTCCGCGACCTGCGGCCGCAGCCGAGCGCTTCGGCGCTGCCCTGACGCCGCTTCGGTAGCGTCGACCGACGCATGGAACGATTCGGGCTGGTCGGCCTTCCCAACGCGGGGAAGAGCTCGTTGTACAACGCGCTCACGGGCGGTGGGGCCCTCGCCGCGCCCTACGCCTTCGCCACGAAGGACCCGAACATCGGCGTGGCCAAGGTCCCGGACGAGCGGCTCGACCGGCTGGCGGAGATGTCGCGGAGCAAGAACGTCGTCCACGCCGCCGTGCAGGTGGTGGACATCGGCGGCCTCGTCGAGGGGGCGAGCAAGGGCGAAGGGCTGGGCAACAAGTTCCTGGCCAACATCCGCGAGGTCGACGCGGTGGTGTTCGTCCTGCGCGCCTTCGAGGACCCTGACATCGTCGGGTCGCCCGACCCGCTCGAGCACTTGCGGGTGGTCGAGCTCGAGCTCGCCCTCGCCGACCTCGAGACCGTGGAGAAGCGGCTCCGCCAGACCCAGCGCCAGGCCAAGCTCGACCGCTCGCTGGGCGACGAGCTGGCCGCTCTGACCGCGGCGTACGACGCCCTCGCCGCCGGGCGGCCGCTCTACCGCGCCGGGCTCACCTCCGACCACCGCAAGCTGCTCCAGCCGCACTTCCTGCTCACCAACCGGCGCGTCCTCGCCGTTGTCAACGTCGGGGAGCACGATCTCGACCGGATCCCCGAGCTCGAGGCCAGTGTCGCCGCCGAGCTGACCGAGGCGGGCGACGAGGTCGGGTCGGGCGTAGCGTCGCCCGACGACGTAGGAGTCATTGGCATGTGCGTGCAGCTCGAGGCCGAGGCGGCCGCGATCGAGGATCCCGCCGACCGGGCCGAGGTGCTCGAGGCCCTCGGGCTCGGGGAGGGCGCGCTCTTCCGGATGGTCCGCAGCGCCTACCACCTGCTCGGCCTGCGCACGTTCCTCACGACCGGCGACAAGGAGAGCCGGGCGTGGACGTTCTTCGCCGGGTCGACCGCCGCGGAGTGCGCCGGTCGGATCCACACCGACTTCCAGCGAGGCTTCATCCGCGCCGAGGTGATCCGGTGGGACGAGTTGCTCGACATCGGATCGTGGACGAAGGCGAAGGAGCTGGGCAAGATCCGCCTCGAGGGCAAGGACTACGTGGTCGCCGACGGGGATGTGATCGAGTTCCGGTTCAACGTCTGATCCGGCGCCCGCGGAAAGTCCCAGCTCCGAGACCAGGCGCGCCCAGATCGAGTGGATCTACGCTGACCGGGCAAGCGCACCGCAGACTCACGAACCTCGTGGAGGTACACGATGAATGGTCGAGTCGTTCACTTCGAAGTCCCGTTCGATGACGCCGATCGGGCCCGCCAGTTCTACGCCGACGTGTTCAGCTGGCAGATCACGCCGATGCCGGAGATGCAGTACAACATCGTGTCGACCGGGCCCGTCAGCAACGAGGGCATGCCCAGTGAGCCCGGCTACATCGGCGGCGGCATGGCGGAGCGTCAGGCACCGCTGACCGCACCGGTCATCACGATCGAGGTCGACGACATCGACGCGACCGTCAACGCGATCGAGAAGAACGGCGGCGCGGCCGTCGGCGAGAAGCTGGCCGTCGGTGAGATGGGCTGGGCCGCCTACTTCACCGACAGCGAGGGCAACCTCATGGGCCTCTGGCAGAGCGCCGGCTGACGCTGACACCCCCTTGTCATGCTCATCGACATGAGCGTGACCCTTGCCACAGTGGTGCCGCTGCCGGTGCGGCCGGTCGCCGAGCCGACCGGCTGGGCCGATCGGATCCACCACGTCATCGATCAATTCGAGGAGCTGCTCGACGACGGGCGCGCGGCCGAGGTCGTGGAGCTGTGCCAGCGGGCCGTGTGGTTCCTCGAGGACAATGCGCCGGAGATCGCCGAGTCCGCCCCGCTGTACGAGCTGGCCGAGCGGCTCGGTGAGGTGCACCTGCAGGCCTGCCGTGCCGCGCCGCCCGAGGCCATGGGCCTCGCCCGCTGGCTCTTCGAGACCGAGTTCCGGGGCGATCTCGGCGCGGTCGCCGGCGCCGCCCAGGCGTACGCCGACGTGCTCGGCCCCGAGGGGCTGGCCGAGCTCCGCCGGCTGGCGAGCGACGCGTGGCACGGACCCCGCGGGTGCTCGGCGATCGCCCGGTCGATCGACCGCTTCCGCCTCCGACCGATCATGACGTCGCTCGCCCGGGCGGCCCACCCGACCGCCGGCTGACGATCCGCGCCGGGCTACGGTGCCGATCGCGACATGACAGAGGGGGTCGACGATGGAGCTCGCAGCCGGACACGTCGGGGTGGTCACCGGAGCGGGGAGCGGCATCGGGCTCGGCCTCGCCGACCGGCTCGCCCGGGCCGGGCTCAACCTGGTGCTCGCCGACGTGCAGGACGACGCGCTGGCGGCCGCGGCCGCGCAGATCGAGGGTCACGGCGTCGAGGTCCACACCGTGCACACCGACGTGAGCAAGGAGGACGAGGTCCAGGAGCTCGCCGAGCAGACCCTGACCCGGTTCGGCGCGGTCCACGTCGTGTGCAACAACGCCGGCGTCGCCGCCCGCTCGGACCCGTGGTTCGGACCACTCAGCGCGTGGCACTGGGTCATGGGGGTGAACTTCTGGGGCGTCGTCCACGGCTGCCGGGCGTTCCTCCCCCACCTCGCGGGCGGCGGACACATCGTCAACACCGCGTCGGTCGCGGGACTGATGCCCGGCTTCGCACCCTCGTACGACGCGTCCAAGCACGCCGTCGTGGCGATCAGCGAGGACCTCTACAACACGGTCCGCCTGGCCGGCCTGCCGATCGGTGTGAGCGTGCTCTGCCCGGGCTGGGTGCGCACCAGGATCGTCGAGGCCGACCGCAACTGGCCGCCCGAGCTGGGCGAGCTACCTGAGGACGACCCGGCGCTCGCGGTCGTCATCGAGCATTTCCGGCGAGCGATCGACGAGGGCTCGCAACCGGCCTTCGTGGCCGATGCGGTCGCCGACGCGATCGCGGCCGACCGCTTCTGGGTGATCCCGCACCAGGACTTCCTCGACATCGTGGTCCAGCGCTGGGAGACGATCGCCGACCGGGCCGACCCCGACCCGCCGGAACACATGCCGGGCATGCCGCCGCGGTCGCAGGTGATGGCCGAGGTGATGGCGGCCCTCGGCCTCCAACCGGCCGAGGGAGCGCCCTGATCCTTCGGGACCTCTTGACGCCGCTCGGCTGGAGCGAAAAACTGTGGGCGACAGGTCGACAGCGCTACGACCTGCCGTACGAACCGATCAGCTCGAGTCGAGGAGGTACGGAACATGAGGAGGTTCGCTGACCACCCGGAGCGATCTCCTCCGGACGAGGACTGACGTTCATCTCGATCGGTTGCCCCTCCGCCCGTTTCGATCACGGACCGCGGATGCGCAGACGAGGGCCGCTCGGCCCTGTGCCCGCCACCGGGCCCGTCCACAATCCGGCGGGTCGGAGGCGTAACCATCGGGACCGATGAAACATCCCGTCGGCTCGCCCTCTTGGGGCCGGGGCCGGCGGGATGTTTCACGTTCGGGGTGGACCGCCGCCTCGGCCGGCACGGCGGCACGGCGCTGGGTCGCGCGGCCGGTCCGAAGCGGAGTCCAACGGCCGGGGGTGACTCCCTCCCACGGTGCTGAACACCGAACAAGAGCGCGACTGACAAATCCTGATACGCAGGAAGTGCACCTACGTTGCGGCAGCATGGAGCGGTGATCCACGAGCTCCGGCGACGCATCCCGGCGCCGGTCGTCTGGACCCCGGGCCTCAACCGCCTGACGGTGGCATGGTCGTGCGCCGGGGTCGCCGACGCGCTCGTCGCGGTGTCGCTCGCCGGCTCGCTGTTCTTCAACCTGAGCCCCGCCGCGTCACGGGAACAGGTGCTGCTCTACCTCGTGATCAACATGGCGCCGTTCGCCCTGCTCGCCCCGTTCATCGGGCCGGCGATCGACCGCTTCGGCGCCGGTCATCGCCTGATCGCCGCCGGACTGTTCGCCCTGCGGGCCGCGTTCGCCGCGGCCCTCGCCTTCTTCCTCTTCGACCTCACCCTCTACTTCTTCGCCCTCGCCCTGCTGATCGTGGGCAAGGCCTCCGGCGTCACTCGGCAGGCGCTCGTGCCCGGTCTCGTCAGCGCGCCCGACCAGCTGCTCGCGGCGAACGCCCGGATCGCCCGGCTCGGCACGATCGCCGCCGCGGTCGGCGGTGGCATCGGCGCGCCGGTGCTGGCGCTCACGTCACCATCCGTGACCCTCGGCCTCGCGTGCGCCGCGTTCGTGGCTGCCGCGGTGGTGGCGATGCGACTTCCCACCACTCCACCCGCGTCCGACATCCCCTCGGCAGTGGCCCACGAGGAGCTCAACACGCCGACCGTCGTGGCCACGGCGTGGGCGTTCACCGTGATCCGGGCGGCCGTCGGCTTCTTCGTCGTCGGGCTGGCGTTCGCCCTGCGGCGAGCCAGCGAGCCGGCGTGGATGTACGGCGCGACCGTGGCCGCCTACGGCGTGGGGACCTTCGGCGGGCTCGTCGTTGCCCCGTTGCTCCGCCGCCGGTACGGCGAAGACCGCCTCACGGCCGGGGCGCTCATCGCGCTCGCCGTCGTCGCCGTCTTCGGCGCGCTCGGCGCGTCGCGGTCACTGGTGCTGATCGTGTCCACCGTGCTCGGCACGGCCGCGGCGATCGGTCGCCAAGGCTTCGATGCGATGGTCCAGACCCGAGCTCCGGAGGCGGTGCGCGGCCGGGCCTTCGCCCGCTTCGAGACCCGCTTCCAGGTCGCCTGGGTGACCGGCGCGATCGTGGCCACGGCGACGGGCGTGGCGATCCAGATCAGCCTGGCGGTCGTCGCCGTCGGCCTGATCCCGGCCGCCGGTCTGTACGTGCGCACCATCCGCGAGGCCCGGCGCGCCGCTGTCGACGATCACGTCGACTACGTCGAGCTGATGGTCCGCCGGCTCGATCGGGCGCGCGAGTGGCAGCGGCGGAAACAGCCCGGCCTCGCCGTGATCGAGCTCGCCGCCCTCGTCGACGTCGCCCGGGCGACCGACCACCTGGTCGACCCCCGGTTCACGACCCGCCTCGAGCGGATGCGGGCCACCGTCGTCGCCGGCGGCCGGCCCGACGACGCCCAGCTGGAATGGGCGGTGCGCCGCGCGAGCGACTTCCTGACCGGCCTCGAACCGGACCCTCAGGCCCCGTCGAGCGGCAGCACGGACGTCGACGACACGACCCACTGCGACGAACGCGGCGCGAACGTGAAGACGAAGTGGGAGGAGTCCTCGGCCGAGCGGTAGACCTCGATCTCGACGTCGATCGGCTCGCCCTCCGGCGGAACCTCCCCGATCCCGACGAGCGTGCCCTCGTCACGGACCGGCATGCCGTCCTCGTCCTCCTCCACGGCTTCGGAGCGCTCGTCGGCGAAGCGCACGTCCGCCAGATCGTGCAGCTCGCCCGCGACCTCCGCCTGCACGGTCGCGTCGATCTCGCTCTCGCCGATTGGAACGACGTAGACCACAGGCAGCTCGTCGTCAGTGGACGTCGGGACCTGCTCGGCGATCACCTCGCTCACGGCGGCCAAGTAGATCTGTGCCTCGCGTGACATCTCGTCGTCCACCGGCCCGTCGCACGAGGCCAGCGCGGCGACGACGGCGCCAGCCAGCGCCCACGGCCTCGACGTCACGTTTCGAGGCTAATGCCGGGGTCCGTTCACGCCCGGCCCGTTCAGCCGGCCTGCCGGACGGCGATGATCTGCTCGACGATCCGGTAGGGCCATCCATTGGGCAGGTTGGTCGGCAGATCGGGAAGGGCGCTCATCGTCTCGCGGCGTTCGCCGAGCTCGGTGTAGCCGAGCTCCTCGCGGGCGGCCTCGACGAGCCCGGCGTCGGTCTGCGCACGGTCGACCTCGCGTTGGAGGTCGGCGTTGACCGACTGCAGCTCGCTGAGTTCGGCGTCGAGCATCCGCAGCGCGTCCTCCTGCTCGAACCAGGTTCGCACGGGCAGACCGAACAGGGCCGTGGCGATGGCCCCGACGATGATCAGGGCGAGGAGTCCGAGCAGCAGGGCCGGGCGGCGGTTCCGGGTGATCCGCTGGGCCTTGGCGATCGGCCGCGTGAAGTCACCGAGCCGCGAGCGGCCGGCGTCCGACGCCCGTCGCCCGGACGCCTTGCGGACCTTCGTCGTCGAGCGCGCCTCCGTCATCGGGCGCGATTGTCGCAGGTCAGGGTGCGCTCAGACGGTCATCGCCGCGACCGGCCGGATTGCGTGCGCAACGCGCGGGCACCGAGGAAGGTCGCGGCCTCCCCCAGGTCGGCCTCCAGCCGGAGCAGCTGGTTGTACTTGGCGACGCGGTCGCTGCGCGCCGGAGCTCCGGTCTTGATCTGCCCGCAGTTCGTCGCCACCGCGAGGTCGGCGATCGTGGTGTCCTCGGTCTCGCCGCTGCGGTGGCTCATCACCGCGGTGTATCCGTTGCGTGTGGCCAGGTCGACCGTGTCGAGGGTCTCGGTCAGCGTGCCGATCTGGTTGACCTTGACGAGCACCGAGTTGGCGACGCCGCGGTCGATCCCCTGCCGGAGCCGAATGGCGTTGGTGACGAACAGGTCGTCGCCGACGAGTTGCACCCGCCCGCCCAACGCCTCGGTCAGCGCGGCCCAGCCGTCCCAATCGTCCTCGGCCATGCCGTCCTCCACCGAGACGATCGGGTAGTTGGCGACCAGCCGGCTCCAATACTCGACGAGCTCGTCGGCTTCGAGGACCTTGCCCTCCCCGGAGAGGTGGTACCGACCGTCCCGATAGAGCTCGCTCATCGCCGGGTCGAGGGCGATCGCGAGGTCGTCGCCCGGCACGTATCCGGCGGCGTCGATGGCCTCGACGAGAATCCTGATCGCGTCCTCGTTCGTCGGCAGGTCGGGGGCGAACCCGCCTTCGTCGCCGACGGCCGTCGACAGGCCGCGCTCGTGGAGCACCTGCTTGAGGGCGTGGTAGGTCTCGGTGCCCCAGCGCAGGCCTCGGCGAAGCTCGGAGCTCCGACCGGCATCACCATGAACTCCTGCAGATCGATGGAGTTGTCGGCGTGGGCGCCGCCGTTGACGACGTTCATCATCGGCACGGGAAGCACGTGGGCGTTCGGGCCGCCGACGTAGCGATAGAGCGGAACCTCCAGCTCGTCGGCCGCGGCCTTGGCGACGGCGAGGCTGGCGCCGAGGATCGAGTTGGCTCCCAGGCGACCCTTGTTCTCCGTCGCGTCGAGGTCGTTGAGCGCGGTGTCGACGAGCCGCTGCTCGAGGGCGTCCTGGCCGAGGAGCACTTCGGCGATCTCGCCGTTCACGTGGCCGACCGCCTGCTGCACCCCCTTGCCGCCGTAGCGCTCCCCTCCGTCGCGCAGCTCCACCGCCTCGTGCTCGCCCGTCGAAGCGCCGCTCGGCACGGCGGCCCGGCCCCGCGCCCCGCTCACCAACAGGACTTCGACTTCGACGGTCGGGTTGCCACGGGAGTCGAGGATCTCGCGCCCCTCGACCTCGACGATCTCGCTCACCGGGCCGACCGTAGTGCTACGCGTCCTCCGGCGGTTCGCCGCTGAGGTCGGGGAGCACGAGTTCGGCTGTCGGGATGTCGACGCTGACCACCTCGTCGGGCGCGTGGGCGAGCACCTCGGGGATGTACGACTCCACCGCCTCCTCCAGGCTCACCTCGCGGCGGTCGCGTTCGGACAGGTACCACCGGTGCTCGAGCAGCTGGTGGTAGATCTCCGCCGCTTCGAGCTTGCCGAGCAGGGCCGGCGGGATCGCCGCGATCGTCGGCTCGAACCGCTGGTCCAGCCAGCGCACCGCGGCGATGCTCTCCGACGGCGGCGAGCCGGTGCGGGCCTGCAGCTCGACGGAATAGCTCCGGATGTCGTCGAGCAGGCGTCGGGCCTGGTTCTCGCCCGCCCACAATCCGGTGAGGGCGAACAGACGGTCCTGGTGGTAGCCGCTCTCGACCACGCGCGGCACCAGCCGCAGGCGTTGGCCGTCGATGTCGGTGACCACCTCCATCTCGCCGACGTCGAAGCCGAGGTCGTGGATCCGCCGCACCCGTTCGGGAACCCGCCAGGATTCGCCCGCGGTGAACTCCTCGATGTCGGTCAGCTCGGCCCACAGGTCGTTGTAGGACGCCTCGATGTTCTCGGCGACCTGCCAGGGATCGACGCCGGGGACCAGCCGACCTCCGGCCTGCAGATCGAGGAGGCCACCGGCGACGTTCTCGGTGGCGATCTGGAGGTCGAGGGTGCGCTGGCCCGCCGACAGCTGGTCGTGCCGCTCGCTCGTCTCGACGTCGATGACGTACGCCGACAGCTCACCGGCGTCGCGACGGAACAGGGTGTTGGACAGCGAGCAGTCGCCCCAGAAGAAGCCGGCCAGGTGGAGGCGGACGAGCAGCCCGACGAGGGCGTCGAGCAGCCGGTCGCCGAGATACGGGATGGTGAGGCCCTGCCCCGCCAGCAGGTTGCGGTAGGGCAGTGAGTAGTCGAGATGGCGGGTGACGAGCAGTCCATCCCGGTCATCCGTGCGGTCGGTGACCACGGCCACGGCGGTCGCGGTCGGGACGCGATCGGCGGCCAGGGACCGGAGCAACCGGTACTCGCGCAGGGCGAGGTGGTCGGGCAGCTCTTTGACGACGTAGGACGTGCGGCGCTGTTCGTCGCCGAGCTCGACCAGGCGAACCTCGTGGCGGTGCAGCCCGAGGACGCCCCGCATGTGGGGCAGGTCCCAGTCGGCGAGGTCGGTGGCGAAGGGCAACGTCCCGACGTGGGGATGCTCGGCGGGATCGGCGAGCTGCAGTCGCACGGTGAAGAGTCTGCTCCCCGGTTCTCCCGGTTTGTGTCACCGCATACGTCGTCGAACGCGAATGCGGTGACACAAATCAGGATTCGGCCGCCTTGACCTCGTCCCACAACCGATCGAGCGTGGCCAGGTCGGCCGAGCCCACGTCCACGCCACGCTCGCCGGCGAGCACCTCCACCGCCTCGAACCGCTGGCGGAACTTTGTCGTCGCCGCCCGCAGGGCGAGCTCCGCGTCGACGCCGAGGTGCCGGGCGACGTTCACGACGGCGAACAGCAGGTCGCCGAGCTCGCCGGCGATCTCGTGCTCCTCCCCGCCGGCCACCGCCCGGCGCAGCTCGCCGAGCTCCTCGTCGACCTTGGCCGACGGCCCGGTCACGTCCGGCCAGTCGAAGCCGACCTTGGCCGCCTTGCGCTGGAGGTGGTGGGCGTAGGCGAGGGCCGGCAGCGACGTGGCCACCCCGTCGAACACCGACGTGCGGCCCTTCTCGGCCCGCTTGATGTCGTCCCAGTTGGCGAGCACGGTGTCGGCGTCCGGGGCCGACACGTCGCCGAACACGTGGGGATGGCGCGTGACGAGCTTGTCGTGGATCCCGCCGGTGACGTCGGCGATCGAGAACCGCCCGGCCTGCTCGGCGATCGTGGCGTGGAACTCGATCTGGTAGAGGAGATCGCCGAGCTCCTCCACGAGGGCGTGGTCGGTGGCCGGGTCGTCGGGATCGAGCGCGGCGAGCGCGTCGACGAGCTCGAACGTCTCCTCGACGAGGTACGGCACGAGGCTGGCGTGGGTCTGCTCGCGGTCCCACGGGCACTGCTCGCGCAGCGTCCGGGCGAGCTGGTGGAAGCGCACGTAGCCGGCGCCGACCGGCGCGGCGAGGTGCGGGACGTAGACGCACGTCAGATGGTCGGGCTCGACGGCCCGGTCGAGCTCGCTCCACGTCGTCTCGGTGATCTGCTCATCGGGCGTGCCGAGGCGCTGCAGGATCACGACCCGCTCGTCGCCGGCGGCCTCCTCGGCGGCGAGCTTGATGTCCGACAGCACCCAGCGGGCGTGGGTGTGGGCGATCAGCAGTGGACCGGTCGACCCGGCCGCCGCGGTGGCGAACTCGTGACCGTCCACCAGCCGGACGCCCGCCTCGACCGGGTCGATGCCGAGCCGGGCCCACGCCACGTCGAGGAAGGACATCGCCGGGCGCACGTCGACGTGAACGCGCTCGTCGGCGAGCAGGAGCCGGACGGATCGCTCGAGCACCAGCGGCGAGCCGGGCACGGCGTAGACGACCTCGCCGTGCTCGGCCGCGGCCGCCACGAGGGTGTCGACGATCCCTCCGTAGACGTCCTCGAACCGTTCCGCCGACTCGTAGAGGTGGTCCAACGCGGTGGCCGGGGCGACGAGGTGAGCGCTCGGATGCACCGTCGTGCGCAGGTAGCGGTGCGGGATGTGGGCGATCGCGGCGCGGGTCTCTTCGGTCACGTGCTCGTCGCCCCCGGGGCCGAGCCCGACGACGACGACCGTGCCGCCGCTCACTGCAGACCGACGACGCTGAAGGCGACGGGATCCCACCGGCCGTAGCGGGGATCGACGTCGATGTCAGCCGTGGCCAGATGGCCGAAGAACAGCAGATCGCCCGCCCGGTCCTCGTACAGCGAGCTCAGCGAGTCGGCGATCTCGTCGTACGGGCGGGCCACGATGACCTCCCAGCCGTTCGGGGTCTCGATCGGGCCGACCGGAACCCCGGGCTGCGACTCCATCGCTGCCCCGACGACCGCGGCGTCGACGGTCGACGCCGCCTGGGTCAGCGGCGTGCAGGCCTCCCCGTCCGGCGACGTCACGACCCCGCCCTCGGCGGCCGTGGCCTGGTCGGTCGAGCGCTCCTCGGCGAGCGCGGCGAAGTCGGCCCCACCGTCGAGCTCGTCGAGCACGTCGCGGGCGGCGGTCTCGGAGTCGACCACGATGCGTCGGAGGCACATCACGCCCGTCGCCGTCGGCGACTCGGTGTACAGCTCCTCGAGCTGGGCCGAATCGGGGGCCGCGATCCGGCCCCTCGCCGTGGCACCGACCTGGGAGTCGACGAGCTCGCTGACGACGTCGTCGGGGAGCTCGAGCAGTGGGTTGCCCTGGACGGTCTGGATGAACTCGTCGCGGTCGGCGTCGGTGATCGCCTCGCCGTTTGAGTCGAGGAAGCTCCGGTTGGCCGTGTTCACGACCAACAGCCCGAGCAGGTTGCGGGCCTGGTCGCTCGGGACCGTCCCGGTGGTGAGGTCTTCGGTGATCTGGGTGACCTCGGCGTTGGCCGTGAAGACCTGCATCAGCTCCTCGAACTCGTCCCGCGAGATCTCGTCGCCGTCGACGTCCGCGGCCGCGTCGTTGGAGCTGAACGTCCCGCACCCGGCGAGCAACGCGGTGCCGAGCGCGAGCACGAGGGGGCGGATCACGGCGCCGAAGCTACTGGCTCGGGCACAGCCGGTTCCGGCGACGGGACGAGCTCGCGCAGGAAGCCGACGAGGAACGAGGCCGCTTCGGAGCCGCGGGGCAGCGGCACGACGAGTTGACGGGCGTCCTCCTTCCACTTCGCCTCGCGGGACAGGCGGCGCAGGCGCGTGGCCTCGCTCAACTTGAGCTCGATCGGTCCGAGTCGAGCCTGCCCGGCGGCGATCGTCACGTCGTTGAGACCGAGGCGATGGCACTCGGCGCGCAACGACCCGACCGTCAGCAGCGCCTCGGCCGGTGCCGGCAGCGGACCGTAGCGGTCCTCCCACTCCGCCCGGATGTCGGCAACCTCGGCGGGAGTGAGGACCCCGGCGAGACGCCGGTAGGCCTCGAGGCGCAGCTCCTCCTTCGCCACGTAGTCACGGGGGAGGAACGCGTCGGTCGGGACGTCGAGCTTGATCTCGGCGGGCGGGCGGATCGGTTCGCCCTTCATCTCCGCCACCGCTTCGGTGACCATCTGGCAGTAGAGGTCGTAGCCGACCGCGGCGATGTGGCCGGACTGGGCCTCGCCGAGGAGGTTCCCGGCGCCCCGGATCTCGAGGTCGCGCATCGCGATCTTGAACCCGCTGCCGAGCTCGGTGGCCTCGCCGATCGTGCGCAGGCGCTCGTAGGCCTCCTCCGTGAGAACGACGTCGTCGGGGTGGAAGAGGTACGCGTAGGCGCGCTGCCCACTCCGGCCCACGCGGCCGCGGAGCTGGTGCAGCTGACCGAGCCCGAGCAGATCGGAGCGCTCGACGACGAGCGTGTTCACCGTCGGCATGTCGATGCCCGACTCGATGATCGTCGTGCACACGAGGACGTCGTACTGGCCGTCCCAGAAGTCGATCACGACCTGTTCCAGACGGCTCTCGTCCATCCGGCCGTGGGCGACGGCGATGCGGGCCTCCGGGACGAGGTCGCGCAGCCGCGCCGCGGCGAACTCGATCGAACCGATCCGGTTGTGGACCCAGAAGACCTGGCCCTCGCGGAGCAGTTCGCGCCGGATCGCCTCTACCGCGACCCGCTCGTCGTAGCCACCGACGTACGTGAGGATCGGCTGGCGGTCGGCCGGCGGCGTGCTCAACAGCGACAGGTCGCGGATCCCGACGAGGCTCATCTCCAGCGTCCGGGGGATCGGCGTGGCCGTGAGCGTGAGCACGTCGACGTTCGTCTTGAGGTGCTTCATCGCCTCCTTGTGCTGCACGCCGAAGCGCTGTTCCTCGTCGACGACGAGCAGCCCGAGGTCCTTGAAGCGGATGCCCTCGACGAGCAGGCGGTGGGTGCCGATCACGCAGTCGATCTCGCCCGACGCCAGCCCCTTCACCACCTCGCGCGCCTGGGCGGGCGTGAGGAAGCGGCTCAGCGTCTCGACGCGGATCGGGTAGCCGGCGAATCGGTCGGCGAACGTGTTGCCGTGCTGGGACGCGAGCAGCGTCGTCGGCACGAGCACGGCGACCTGCTTGCCGTCCTGGATCGCCTTGAACGCGGCCCGGATGGCGACCTCGGTCTTGCCGAACCCGACGTCACCGCACAGCAGCCGGTCCATCGGGTAGGGCCGCTCCATGTCCGCTTTGACATCGACGATCGCGGCCCGCTGGTCCGGTGTCTCGACGAACGGGAAGGCATCCTCCATCTCGGACTGCCACGGCGTGTCCCCGTTGAACGCGAACCCCTCGGCGTTGACCCGCTTCTGGTAGAGCAGCACGAGCTCCTGGGCGACCTCGCGCACGGCCGAGCGGACCCGGGACTTGGCCTTGGCGAAGTCCGATCCGCCGAGCCGGTGCAGCGTCGGGGTGTCGCCGCCGACGTACTGACGCAGCACGTCGATCTGGTCCGACGGCACGTACAGCCGGTCGTCGCCCTTGTAGGCGATGAGCAGGTAGTCGCGCTCGACGCCGCCGATGCTGCGCTTGACCATGCCCTCGTACCGCCCGACGCCGTGCTGGACGTGGACCACGTACATCCCCGCCGCGAGGTCCTCGAACGTGGTGATCCCCGTGCGCCGCGAGCGGGGCCGGCGGTGGGCCCGCCGCCGGCCGGTCAGATCGCTCTCGGCGACGATGGTCAGCCGGGCGGCGGGGATGGTCACGCCGTTGTGCAACGGAGCGGCCACGATGTGCCCACCGGGGCGGGTGAGGTCGCCGGCGCCGGCCGCGTGGACGGGGAGGTCGAGTCCGTGGTCGCGCAGGAGCGTGGCGAGCCGCTCGGCGGAGCCCTCGCCGTCGGCGGCGACGACGACTCGGTAACCGTCGGCGAGCAACTGCCGCAGCCGGTTGACGAGAGCGGTGCCGTCGCCGACCATCGGCCCCCAGCCCGACGCCGGCACGACGGGCGTGTCCGGCGACTCCGGGGTTCCGTCGATCGACCACACGGGGCTGTCCCGACCGGCGAGGAGGCGGACCGGCTCGGCGTGGAGGCGGGGGAACCGCACCGCCGGATCACGACCCCACGTCGAAGCGAGCGCCTTCGCGAGGTCGTCCTCTTCGGCGAGCAGATCGAGCGCCCGGTCCCGCATCCGCCGTGGCTCGACGAGGATGACCTTGGCCGACGCGGGGAGTACGTCGGTCAGCAGCTCGATGTGCTCGTGGTCGTCGACGAGCCACGGGAGCCAGCTCTCCATGCCGTCGAACAGGGCGCCCTCGGAGAGGCGCTCCCACTGCTCCCGACCCCACGGTTCGGTGGCGACGAGCTTGGCGGCTCGGGCCCGCACGTCGTCGCTGGGGATCAGCTCACGGGCCGGGAAGATCAGCGCCTCGGCGAGGTCGCCGGTGGATCGTTGGTCGTTGACGCCGAACGTGGTGAGGCGATCGACCTCGTCACCCCACAGATCGATCCGGATCGGGCCGTCGGCGGTCGCCGGGAACACGTCGACGATCGCGCCCCGCCGGGCGAACTCGCCGCGGTGCTCGACCAGATCCTCCCGGCGATAGCCGAAGTGGACGAGTCGCTGCGACAGCTCGTCCGGGTCGACGATGTCCCCCGGGTGCACCGTGATCGGCGAGACGGCGGTGGCTCCCGGGCCGAGCCGTTGCAGCAGGGCCCGCACGCCGGTCACGACGACGGCCGGACAGGTGTCCGCGGCGCGGAGGCGCCACAGCAGCTCCAGCCGCCGCCCCATCGTCTCGACCGACGGGCTCACCCGCTCGAACGGCAGCGTCTCCCACGCCGGGAACGTGGCGACCGAGTCGGCCGGGAGGAACTGGGCGAGATCGTCGGCGAGCTGGGTGGCCATCGTCCCCGTCGGACAGGCGACGACGAGCGGCCGGCGACCGGACAGCCCGGTGAGGGCGGCGATCGCGATCGGCCACGCCACCTCCGGCACGGCGAGGCGGGCGTCGGGCTCGCCGAGGGCGCGCGTCAGGGCCGGCTCGTCGCGCAGCAGCGGGGGGAGATCGGCGAGACGCACGGGCTTCTGAGGGTACCCAAATCCGTTCTTGCATCTACCTGGCGCGCCCTGGCGCGCTATTCAGATGCAAGAAGCGGCGATCAGACGGCGCGGGTGTTGTACGTGTTCATCGCCTTGGCCACGCCGTCGAGCACGATCGACTCGACGGCGTCGGCGGCCTCCTGCACGGCGACGTCGAAGAGCTCGCGCTGCGTCTTGGGCAGCCGCGACAGGACGTGGTCGGCCCCACGCTCCTTCGACACCGGCTTGCCGACGCCGATCCGTACGCGCAGGAAGTCGTGGGTGCCGAGGTGCCCGGCGACACTGCGCAGACCGTTGTGGCCGGCCAGCCCCCCGCCGGCCTTGACCCGCACCGTCGTCGGTGGCAGATCGAGCTCGTCGTGGACGATCACGATGTGCTCGGGATCGTCGATGCGGTAGCGCCGGGCCAGGCCGCGGACCGCGAGTCCGGATTCGTTGACGTAGGTCAGCGGGAACGCCAGCACGCACCGCTCGTCACCGATGCGCGATTCGGCCACGAGAGCGTTGTTGCGTCCGCTCTTCAAGGTGTCACCGCGTCGTCGAGCGAGCTCGGTGACGACCTCCTCACCGACGTTGTGGCGGGTGCGGGCGAACTCCTTGCCCGGGTTCCCGAGACCGACGATCAGCCAGTCGAACGGAGTCCCCCGCTTCACTCGCCGGTCTGGTCAGCGGCGGCCTCGCCACCCTCGGCGGCGCCCTCGCCACCTTCGCCGCCCTCGGCGGCGGCTTCGGCGCCCTCGCCCTCGGCCTCCTGCTCGGCGGCGACCTCGGCGTCGGCGGCCTCGATCTCGGCCACCTCGGCCCGCATCGTGAGCACCGTGACGACCGGGCTCTCCGGATCGCCGGTCGCGGTCACGCCGGCGGGCATCGGCACGTCGCCCAGGCGGATGACGGTGTCCATCGTCATCTCCGACACGTCGACGACGAACTCGGGCGGGATGCTGCGGGGCGTGGTGACGACCTCGATCGAGTCGACGGCCGGGTCGACCAGCCCGCCTTCATCCTCGACCGCCTTGGCCTCGCCGACCAGGCGCAGCGGCACGGCCACCGTGATCTCCTCGTCGAGGTTGACCTGGATGAAGTCGATGTGGGTGACGTTGCGCCGGACCGGGTGGCGCTGGAGCTCTTTGACGATCGCCGGGTACACGGTGCCGTCGACCGAGAGGTCGAGCACGGTGTTCACCCCGGCCGCGCCGGAGAGCGCGATGCGCAGGTCGCGACGTTCGACGGCGACCGCGAGTGGCGACATCCCGTGCCCGTAGAGGACGCCCGGGATCGAGCCCTCGCCGCGCAGACGACGAGAGGCGGCACTGCCGGTGACGCGACCGACTTGAGCTGCAAGCACGGTTCCCATAGCAACGGGCGATCCTATCGGCGCATGGCGCGACCCACCCCCAGGGATCTGGGTGCGATCGTTTGCACCTGTCGAGAAGAAGCGCGCCCAGATCGGCCCGTGAGAAGATCCGCGCCCAGATTGCGGGCGGGGGGTCAGGCCAGGTTCTCGCCGCCGAAGATCTCACTGACGCTGGTGTCGTCGAAAACCGCCGACAGGGCCTCGGCGATGAGGGACGCGATCGACAGGACTTCGATCTGCGGGATCTGCTTTTCGGGCGGCAGGGGCAGGGTGTTGGTGAGCACGACCCGCTCGATCGAGCTGTTCTTCAGGCGTTCGATCGCCGGTCCGGACAGCACGCCGTGGGTGGCCATCGCCCACACCTCGGTGGCGCCCTTCGAGCGCAGCAGCTCGGCCGCGCCGACCACCGTGCCGGCGGTGTCGATGATGTCGTCGGTGATCACGCAGAGCCGGCCGGCGACCGCGCCGATGACCTCGATCGCCTGGGCCACGTTGTCGGTGCCCTTGGGCCGGCGCTTGTACACGAAGGCGAGGTCGGCGCCGCAGTCGTCGAGGTGCTGGGCCATCCGCTCGGCCACCTTGATCCGCCCGGCGTCGGGCGACACGATCACGGGCGCCGTGACGTGCTCGCGCAGGTACGTCTCGAGCACCGGGAGCGCGGTCAGGTGGTCGACCGGCCCGTCGAAGAAGCCCTGGATCTGGCCGGCGTGCAGGTCGATCGAGATCATCCGCTTGGCACCGGCGGCCTTGAACATGTCGGCGACGAGGCGGGCTGTGATCGGCTCCCGGCCCTCGGCCTTGCGGTCCTGCCGGGCGTAGCCGTAGAACGGGCAGACCGCCGTGATCCGCTTGGCCGACGCCCGGTAGGCGGCGTCGATCATGATCAGCTGCTCCATGATCGAGTCGTTGATCGAATGACCGTCCATGCCGTAGTGGCTCTGGAGAATGAAGACGTCGTTGCCGCGGACGCTTTCGGCGAACCGCGGCCGCAGCTCACCGTTGGAGAACTCGACGATGTTCGGGTGGCCCAGTTCGAGCCCGAGGTGCTCGGCGACCTCGGCGGCCAGCTCCTGATGGGTGCGACCTGAATAGAGGGCCAGCTTCTTGGTGGTGACCTTCTCCATCGTCGCTCCTCAGTCGGTAGGCGCAGTGTAGAAGGCCCCGGTGACTGCGCCGGCCGCGACGGCCGATCCCGCCGGCAGGTGGGCGTAGGGCCCGACTCGGGCGCCGTCGCCGATTTCGGCCTCGACCCCGACGGCGTGCTGCACGAGGGAGCCCTTCCCCACCGCGCAGTCGGTGAGCCGGGTGTCGGGACCGATCTCGCAGCCGTCGCCGACGACCGTGTTGCCCTGCAGGATCGTGCCCGGGTACAGGGTGACGTCCCGCCCGAGGTTCACGGTGACGTCGATGAACGTCTGTCGCGGGTCGAGCATCGTGACGCCGTTGAGCAGCCAGGCCCGGTTCGTCCGCGAGCGCAGCTCGCGCTCGGCGAGGGCCAGCTGCCAGCGGTCGTTGACGCCCTGGGTCTCGTCGGCGGGCGCCTGCACGCACCCGATGCGGTGCCCCATGCCACCGAGCACCCCGACGACGTCGGTCAGGTAGAACTCGCCCTGGGCGTTGTCGGGTGAGACGTGGCGCAGCGCCGGTCCGAGCACCTCCCGGCGGAAGGCGTAGATGCTCGTCGCGACCTCCCGCAGGGCGAGCTCCCCGACGCTGGCTTCGGACTGCTCGACGATGCGCAGGACCCGGTCGTCGGCCGCTCGAACGACGCGCCCGTAGCCCGTCGGGTCGTCCAGCACGCTCGTGAGCAGGGTGGCGGCGTTGCCGTTGGCGACGTGGCTGGCCACGAGCTCGTCGAGGGTCTCGGGGCGCAGCAGCGGGGTGTCGCCGGGCAGCACGACCACGGTGCTCTCGTCGTCGAGGTCGTCGCCGGGGAAGGCTGACATGCCGTGGGCGGCGGCGTCGCCCGTGCCCCGGGGCGTCGGCTGCTCGACGAACACGACGTTGGCCCATGCCGGCGCCTGCGCCTGGACCTTCTTGGTGACCCGTTCGGCGCCGTGTCCGACGACGAGCGCGGTGCGCTGCGGCCGCAGCTGCTCGAGGGCGTGGATGACGTGGAGGACCATCGCCCGACCGCAGATCAGATGGAGCGGCTTGGGCCGGCGGGACCGCATGCGGGTGCCCTCACCGGCGGCGAGCACGATCGCCGAGACCGTCATTGCGTTCCCCGGCCACGCCGATACTGCCTGCGCAGTTGCTGGCCTCTCGCTCGCTGGCGCTCGCTCGCTCGCACGCGCGCTCAGCACCGGGCGCGGCTCCGGGGAGAGGAATCGAACCCCTATTCGCGGATCCAAAATCCGTTGTCCTACCGATTGAACGACCCCGGAATGTCGACGCCACCATCGCGTCGATCACGGTAGCGGGTAGCGTGGCCGACCCTATGGGTTCGCTCATCAAGAAGCGGCGCAAGCGGATGCGGAAGAAGAAGCACAAGAAGATGCTGCGCCGCACCCGCCACCAGCGCAGGAAGTAGTTCTCACGGCGCGCCCGGCGTCGTCCGGGCGACGATCACCGCTGCGCCCTCGCCCCGCAACGGAGCGAGGGCGTTGTCGCGCTCGCCCGGAACGAACCACGCCGCGCCGCTGCCCGCCAGCACCGGCCGGTCACCGGTGGCTTCGGCGATGCGGTCGCGCCACTCGCCCAATTGCGGCTCGACCTCGATCGCGGCCGGTTCGAGGTCGTTCTCGGCGTCGCCGCGGGGGCCGCCGAGCTCGTCCCACACCCGGTACACGGCGGCGGTCGGGACGTGCAGCGGCGGGACGATCAGCGTCACGGCGCGCGCCTCGAACCGGAGCGGCTCGACGTCCTCGCCGATCCCGCGGACCCGCGCCCGGCCGCCGACGACGCAGAAGGGGACGTCGGCGCCGATGGCGACCGTCGTCGCCGGGTCGGTGACCCCGGCCCACCGGAGCACAGCGGCGGCGTCGGCCGAGCCGCCACCGAGACCACCACCATGGGGGATCCGCTTCTCGATGCGCACGGCGGCCTCGACGCCGGCCCGCTGGAGCGCCCGCGCGACCAGGTTGGTGCCGTCCGTCGGCACCCCGTCCCCGAAGGGTCCACCGACTTCGATCCCCGACCGCCCGGGCCGCACGACGAGCTCGTCGGCGAGGTCGATTGTCACCATCTCGGCGTCGATGAGGTGATAGCCGTCGGCACGTCGCCCGGTGATCCGCAGCGTCAGCGTCAGCTTGGCCGGAGCGCGCAGCACCTCGCCCTCGCCGCCGGTCACGGCCGACCCGCCGTGGCGTCCGTGAGCCGGCACCAGTCGGCCAGCCCGAGCTCCTCCGGGCGGTCCGTCGGATCGACGTCGGCGGCGGCGAACTGCTCCGGCGTGACGAGCTCGCGAAGCGAGCGGCGCAGCATCTTGCGCCGCTGGCCGAAGGCGGCACGGACGAGCGCGAACAGGGCGCCCGCGTTGATGTCCGGTGGCTGGTGCCTGGTGATTGCGACGAGGGCCGAGTCCACGTTCGGGCGGGGAACGAACACGGACGCCGGGACCTCGCCCACGATGCGGGCGTCCGCCCAGTAGGCGATCTTGACGGTGACGGCGCCGTAGGCCGCCGTGCCTGGCTTGCCGGCGAACCGCTCGGCCACCTCGCGCTGCACCATCACGAGCATGCGGGTGATCGCCGGCACGTGATCGAGGAGATCGGCGACCAGCGGAGTCGCGACGTTGTACGGCAGATTCGCGACGAGCACCCAGCCGTCCTCGTCGCCGAGCAGGCTCGCCCAGTCGACGCTGGTCGCGTCGGCCTCGACCACGGTCACCCGCTCGAGGTCCCCGACGACCTCTGACAGAACACCCACGAGGCCGTGGTCGACCTCGACGGCCGTCACGTGGGCGCCGGTCTCGGCGAGGGCGAGGGTCAGTGACCCCAGCCCGGCGCCGATCTCGACCACCCGATCCGCCGGCCCGACCGCGGCGAGATGGGCGATGCGCCGGACGGTGTTCGGGTCGACGACGAAGTTCTGCCCGAGGTTCCGCCGGGGCGCGAGGCCGCGACTCGTCAGCAGCTCCCGCACCTGCGGGGGTGTCAGCATCACTGACGAATCTCTACCGGAACCGGTGCCGTGTCGAGGCCGGCGAGCAGGACGAACTGGTCCGGATGGAGGACGAGGTCGTCGCCATCGCTCGGACCGGTGACGCACTCGATCGAGCGTCCGTTGGCCGGGTTGAGCACCATCACGCGCGTACCGGCGGCTACCCCGTTGTACGGACAACCTTCGCCAGGAGCGACGGACCGGCTGTACGTCGCGTCCGCCGTCGCCAGCAGGGCGTGTTCGGCGTCGCCAACGGCCACCGACGCGTCTTCGCGGTCGGGCGCGGCCGGTTGCTCCTCGACGAACAGCGGGTCGACGTCGCCCATCGGATCGGCCTCCGTCGTCCCCGTCGGCGTCTCCCCGCCGGTCGTGCTCGTGCTCGGCGGCGCTTCGTCGGCGGCCAGCCCGACGGCGGCGACGTTGGGCCGGCCGGATGGCGCCTGCTCGTCATCCCGGTTGACAAGCCAGACCGCCGGCAAGGCGACCGCCGTCAGCGCGCTGGCGACAGCCAGCCGCCGCCGGTCGGCTCGTTCGAGACGCACGGGCAACTCCTGGGCAGACGACCGGTCAACAGCTCACCGGCCGAGCGAGGCGAAAAAGGCTAGGAAGTTGCCGTCGAGGACGCAAACCCGAGGGTCACGCCAGTCCGAAGACGGTCGATGCCGTAGCTGCAGTGGCGTCTCGCACATCGTCCTGGGAGATGCCCCGCAGCTCGGCGAGGCAAACCCCGACGAGCGGTACCCAGGCCGGCCGGTTGCGCCGGCCGCGGTTCGGCACGGGGGCGAGATAGGGGCTGTCGGTCTCGACGAGCGTGCGCTCGAGGGGGACGAGGGCGGCGGCCTCGCGGACGTCGTTGGCTCCGGGGAACGTGACGATGCCGGAGAAGCTCACGTACGCCCCGCGGTCCAGGCACCGACGCGCCTCGTCCGGACCGCCGGTGAAGCAGTGGAACACCGTCTTCGGCGGGACGCCCTCGGCGTCGAGGATCGAGAACGTGTCGTCCCACGCCTCCCGCGTGTGGATGACGAGGGGCAGATCGCGAGCGTGGGCGAGGGCAATCTGGGCGGCGAAGGCGGCACGTTGCTGGTCGCGTGGCGAGTGGTCGTAGTGATAGTCGAGGCCGCACTCGCCGACCGCGACGGGCCCGGCGCCGTCGACGCCGTCGAGAAGGTCGGTGATCGTGTCGACCCCGTGCCTGGCCTCGTGCGGGTGCAGACCGACCGTCGCGTGCACGCCGGGGAAGCGGGCCGCGAGGGCGAGCGCCTCGAGCGACGACGCGCGGTCGCAGCCGACGGTGATCATTGTCCCGACACCCGCGGCACCGGCCTCGGCGACGATCTCGGCGGCCTCGGTCTCCGGAAGGTGGCAGTGCGAGTCGGTCCAGCTCACGCGGCGATCCGCGGGAACAGCGCCGGACCCTTCGTCACCGGCACCCCGCCGGGATAACCGCCCCACGCGACGTCGCCCGGCACCCGCTGATCGGTGACCGCGCCGGACAGCCCGATGCGCTCCCAGATCAACTGCGCGGTCGCCGGGATCGCCGGCGAGGCGAGGATGGTGACGATCCGCAGGGCCTCGAGGGCGTCACCGAGTACGGCGTCGACCGCCGGACCCGGATCGAGCTTCCACGGTTCGTGCGTCTCGAGGTGGGCGTTCGTCGCCCGCACGAGCTGCCACGTGGCCTCGAGCGCGCGGTGCGGCGCGACGACGTCCCACGCGGCGACCGCTCCGCCAACGGCATCGGCGGCCGCCGCGCCGAGCGGGCTGTCGGTGGCCGGCGCCGGCCCGACACCACCGCACTTCGAGCCGACCACGGTGGCCACCCTCGCGGCGAGGTTGCCGAGGTTGTTGGCGAGGTCGGAGTTGTACCGCCCGACGAGACCCTCGTACGTGAAGTCGCCGTCCTGGCCGTACGGGGTGTCGGCGAGGACGTAGTAGCGGAAGCCGTCGACGCCCACCGTGTCGACGAGCTCGAGCGGCTTCACGACGTTGCCGGTCGTCTTGCTCATCTTCTCCCCGCCGCTCAACAACCAGCCCCCGACGGCCCACCCTCGCGGCGGCTCGAGGCCCGCCGACATCAGCATCGCCGGCCAGTACACGCAATGGTGGCGGATGATGTCCTTGCCGATCAGGTGGTAGTCGACCGGCCACCACTGCGAGAACCGGTCGGCATCGGTGCCGAACCCGACCGCGGCGAGGTAGTTGGTCAGGGCGTCGAACCAGACGTAGGCGACGTGGCTCGGGTCCCACGGCAGCGGGATCCCCCACCGGAGGCTGGTGCGGCTGGCCGAGAAGTCGCGCAGTCCGGAGCGGATCAGGCCGAGCGCCTCGTTGGCCCGGAACTCCGGGACGATCGCGCCCGGGTGCTCGGCGTACCAGTCGAGCAGGCGGTCCTGGAACCGGGACAGGCGGAAGAAGTAGTTCTCCTCCTCGAACTCCTCGACCGGCAGCTTGTGGATCGGGCAGAGGTCGCCGGGCAGCAACTCGTTGTCCGCGTAGTACTCCTCGCAGCGGACGCAGTACTTGCCCCGGTAGAGGTCGAGCTCGAGGTCGCCCGCGTCGTAGCACCGCTGGAGCAGCTCGATCACCGCGGCCCGGTGACGGGGCTCGGTGGTGCGGATGAAGTCGTCGTTGGCGATCTCGAGGTGCTTCCACGCCTCGGCGAACTTCGGCGCGATCGAGTCGGCGAACGCCTGCGGTTCGAGCCCGGCCGCGTCGGCGGCGCGCTGGATGTTGAGCCCGTGTTCGTCGGTGCCGGTGAGGAAGAGGACGTCCTCGCCGAGCAGCCGGTGCCAGCGCGTCAGCGCGTCGCCGACGATCGTGGTGTAGGCGTGCCCGAGGTGCGGTTCGGCGTTGACGTAGTAGATCGGCGTCGTGGCGTAGAACCGGGTGGACACGGCGTGAACGCTACAGAGAGCGGCACGGAGCGTGATCGGTCACGATCCGCCCGAAGGGCCCGGGCAGGACACTCCAGGAAAGGCTCGATCGCCGGCGTGGCCAGCATCACCACCGGCTCGTCGGCGAAGTCTCTACCCGGACCCGCCTCTGACTGTAGGCGTCCGCGGCCTCAGCGTTGGCCGCCGGCGAGCGTGAGCACGGCGAGCAGCTCGTTGTACGCCGGCTTGGGCTGGAAGTTCGCGTCGAGCAGGTTGGCCGCGCCCTGGCCCGGGAAGAAGCCGGGCACCCACGAGTACTTGTCGGTGTAGCCCCAGACGGTGAAGGAGTTGCAGCGGCGGGCCAGCAGGCACCCCTGCAGCTGGGCGCTGTAGCCCTGCGCCTGGGCGTCCAGCTTGATGTTGTCCACCGGCAGGGTCATGCGCACGTCGGACTCGGTGATGGCCGTCTCGAGTCCGAGCGCCTCGAAGTCGCGGAGGATCCCGGCGATCGTGAACGCCGACGGGGCGCCGAAGAAGATGTCGAAGTGGCCCTGGGCGCCGAGCCCGTGCACGGGCACGCGGGCCTGCTTGAGCTCGCGGGCGAGCTGGAGGTAGCGGTCGACCTTCGGGGAGCGGAACTCGAGGTTGTAGTCGTTGAGGTAGAGCTTGGCGCGAGGGTCGCCCTGATGGGCCCAGCGGAAGGCGTCGGCGATGTAGCCGGGGCCGAGCTGCTGCAGCCACATCGTGTTGCGCAGGTTGCCGCTGTCGTCGACGACCTCGTTCACGACGTCCCACTGGTACACCTTGCCGCGGAAGTGCCGGGTCACGTCGAGGATGTGCTGGCGCAGGATCTCGCGGAGTTCGGCCGGTTGGATCGTGCCGGACGAGACGCCCTGGGTGAGCCACGTGGGCAACTGGTTGTGCCAGAGCAGCGTGTGCCCACGGACCTTCTGGCCGTTGCTGCGGGCGAACTCCACGAGCTCGTCGGCGGCGCTGAAGTCGAGCTGCCCGCGCACCGGCTCGATCGTGTCCCATTTCATGACGTTCTCCGCGGTGACGCTGGAGAACTCGGTCGCGATCCGCTCGCGGTAGGTGGCGTCGTTGGCGAGCGCGTTCATGTCGACCGCGGTGCCGAAGCGGAGGTCGACACGCCGGGCGAGTGAGCCCAGCGTTGGTTCGGAAGGTTGCCGGTTCTCAGCCGTCCCGACCGATGCGGTCGTGACGGACAGCACGAGCGCAGTGAGCAATGCGCCGAACGTGCCGGCACGGCGAGTGGACTTCATCGAGTGCGCCTTTCAGGTAATCGAGCAGCGGATCGCTCGGCGCGTCGCCCGGCACGCCGTGGCCGGTGCCTCGTGAATTTCCCCAGATGTTCCGGAAACTTTCCGGAACTTCATCGACGCTAGGCCTGGCCGATCATGGCGTCAAGCCCCGCGATCGGGCAGGATGAGCGCCGTCGACGAGGTACGCAGGGTCACCATCACCGCGATCGCGCGAGAGGCCGGGGTTTCCGTCCCCACCGTCTCCCGCGTCGTGAACGGGCGCTCCGACGTGTCACCGCAGACCCGGGAACGCATCGAGGAGCTCCTGCGGCGGCACGACTACCGCCCGCGGATGGCCCGCCCGCGTCCGGTCCCCCGCCTCATCGATCTCGTGTTCAACGATCTCGACAGCCCGTGGGCCGTCGAGATCATCCGCGGGGTCGAAGACGTCGCCCACGGAACCGGCGTGGGCACGGTGATCTCGGCGATCCACCGCCGGTCCGCCTCCACCCGCCAGTGGTTGGAGAACGTGCGGGCCCGGATCACCGACGGTGTCATCCTCGTCCTGACCGATCTCGCCCGACCCGTCCACGCCGAGCTGCGCCGGCTGGGCGTGCCCATCGTCGTCGTCGACCCGGTCGGGGCGTCGGACCTCGACGTGCCCACCATCGGCGCGACCAACTGGGCCGGCGGCATGCGGGCCACCGAGCACCTCCTGTCGCTCGGCCACCGCCGGATCGGGTTCATCGAGGGCCCGCCCCGCCTCCTGTGCAGCCGCGCTCGCCTCGACGGCCACCGCGCCGCCCTCGAGTCCGCCGGCGTGCGCGTGGACGGCGAGCTCATCCGCCAAGGCGACTTCTACCACCAGTCCGGCTTCGCCGGAGCGGTGGACCTGCTCGCGCTCGACGACCCCCCGACGGCGATCTTCGCGTCGAGCGACCAGATGGCGTTCGGCGTGTACGAAGCGGTTCGACAGGCCGGTCTGCGCGTCCCCGAGGACGTCAGCGTCGTCGGCTTCGACGACCTCCCCGAGGTGCGCTGGTCGTCGCCCCCGCTGACCACCGTGCGCCAGCCGCTCTGCGAGATGGGCCGGCTCGCCGCCCGCACCGTGCTGCACCTGGCCCAAGGCGACACCGTCGACAGCCTCGGCATCGAGCTCGCCACCGACCTCGTCGTCCGCGACAGCACCGCGCCCCCACGTACGACCTGACCGCACGCCGGGGGTCACCCCGGTCGGCCGCACGGTCATTCGAACGGTCGTCATCGGCATGACCGCGATGCTGGTCACCTTCGCGATCGGTTCCTGGTTCGAGTTGTAGACCCGCCAGTAGCCGCGGGCAGCCGCGATTCGATCCGCGTGGGAGTATCCAGCCGTGACCCTCTCTGGAGACGGCCGCGCGTACGGGCGACCACAGGGGGTTTCGGACCCTGAGCTCGTCGAGGTCGACGCCGGTACGTCCGCCGGCGAACTGCTGCGCCGCTACTGGCACCCGTTCGCCCGTTCAGCGGATGTCAGCATGCTGCCGGTGACGATTCGGATCCTCGGAGAGGATCTCGTCGCCTTCCGTGATCTGGAGGGCCGGTTCGGTCTGTTGGAGCCGCGATGCTGCCATCGGGGTGCGAGCCTCTATTACGGGCGGGTCGAAGCCAACGGTCTGCGCTGCTGCTACCACGGGTGGCTGTTCGCAACGGACGGCCGCTGTCTCGATCAGCCGTGTGAGCCGGATCGAGGCCGCAACCGGGACGCGCACCGGCAGCCCTGGTACCCGGTGCGGGAGTACAACGGACTGCTCTTCGCCTACCTCGGGCCGGCCGAACGTCAGCCCGCGTTTCCGAGGTACGACGTCTTCGAGGACTTGGGTGATGACGAGGAGATCGTGATCATCGATCACTTCGCGTTCGGCGGTCCGAGCGAGGCGGCATGCAATTGGTTCCAGACCCACGAGAACTCAGCCGACCCGTATCACGTGTTCATCCTCCACAACAGCCACAGCGGCGCGCAGTTCGATCGGCGACTGGCGATCTACCCACGGATCACCTGGACCCGCCACGACTGGGGCGTGACGACATGCCAGGACCGTGACCTCCCGGACGGAACCACGCTGCACCGCGTGACTGAGGTCCGTGTGCCCACGTTACGGGTCATTCCCGACCCCACGCTCTCGGCGCTGGGAAGGACCAACAACGTGGCGTGGGCCATGCCAGTCGATGCGACCCACACCAAGGTGTATTGCATGTTGCGCAAGCGGATCGACGAACCGGCGCCCGGATCCGCGACCTACGGCGAGGATGGGCGCTCCTGGCACGAGCTCACCGAGGCCGAGCACCAGCAGTACCCCGGCGACTACGAGGCGCAGGTGGGGCAGGGGCCGATCACGCTTCATTCGACGGAGCGGCTCGCTTCCACCGATCGAGGCGTCGGACTCGTCCGCCGTCAGTTCAAGGAGCAGGTTCGGATCGTGGCCGAAGGCGGAGATCCGGTTGGGTTGTCGTTCGACGGCGACGACGCCCTCGTTCATCTGATGGCGGGCAACTACATCGTCGGACCGTCGGCGTGAGCCTTTGATTGGAGAGCCCAATGGAACAGCACCTGCCGAAGATCTACCTGGCGTTCCGCGAGGCCCACCCCGAAGTCGCGCACGCGCTCGACGAACTCGGGCGGTCGACGGAACAGGCGGGGCCGCTCGACGCCCGCACGCAGCGTCTCGTCAAGGTGGCGCTGGCAGTCGGCTCGCTCGCCGAGGGAGCCGTGAGGTCGAACACGCGCAAGGCGCTCGCCGCCGGCGACACTCCGGCCGAGATCAGACACGTGGCGCTCCTCGCGATCACCACGTGCGGATTTCCGACCGCGATCGCCGGACTCGGTTGGATCGACGAGGTCCTCGCGCGCGAGTCCAACCAGAGTCCTGACCAGTCCGACGGGTGACCCGCGGGTCGAATCGGGTCCGATGACCCCGTGTCGCGCTCAGAGGGTGGCGAGACGGGCGTTGTCGAGGTGTGGTCCGCAGTGCGGGCGGAGCTCGACCTTGCGCTCGAGCGCGGTGACGACGGCGTCGGCGAAGTTGACGCCGTACAGCTTCTCGCATGTGCCGAGCCCGCCCGGGCTGAAGACGTTGACCTCCATCAGCTTGTCACCGACGATGTCCAAGCCGACGAGGAACATCCCGTCGGCGATGAGCTTCGGGCGGGCCGCGTCACATGCCGCCAGCATGGCGTCAGTGACCTTGACGCGGCGGGCCTTGCCGCCGACGTGCATGTTGGAGCGCAGATCGGGGCCGGTGTTGACGCGTCGAAAGGCGGCGTAGGCCTTGCCGAGGCGCAACGGCTCCCCGTTCATCACGAACAGGCGGACATCGCCGTCGGCGGCTTCCGGTAGGGCTTCTTGGGCGACGACGTAGCCGTCGCGGGAGATGGCGTCGATCATCTGGTTGAGGTTCGGCGCCTCGTCGCCGGTAACCATGAACACACTCGCGCCTCCGGACCCCTGCAGGGGCTTGAGCACCGCAGCATCACCGAGTTCGTGCACGAACTCGGTGATCTCGTGCCGGTCGCGAGAGATGAGAGTGCGCGGGCGCACTGCTTCGGGGAAGTGCTGGAAGTACGTCTTGTTGACGGCGTTGGCCAGGCTCGCCGGGTCGTTCACGACGAGCACGTCGCGGAGGACGCTGAGCTGCGCGAACAGAATGCCTGACGTCACCGCCCACGGGCGATCAGTCGCATCCTCGGCGGGGTCGTTGCGCATCATCAGGACATCGAACTCGTCGATCGAGACGCGTTCGGGCTCCCGTTTGGGGCTGCGCACGGCACGCAGGTACGTCTCGAGCGACGTGTAGCGCCGGCCCGCCGCCCCACGCGCTGTCGCGCCGATCGAACCGTCGGCACGCTGGGAGAAGTCACCAATGCCCATGAGCCACACCTCGTGACCCTGCCGGCTGGCCGCCATCGCCAGGCGCGTGGTCGTGTACAGCGGGTGCTCGGTGTGGACATCGTTGACGACGAAGCCGATCCTCATGGTGCTGCTCCGATCAAGTCGAGAGGGACGGTCTGCGCGGTGATCGTGGCCAGCCGCTGTTGCGCCAGCGGCTCGTCGAGGTAGCGCGGCAACAGGACCGGGTCGACGAGCACGCCGCGATCGCGAAGCGCCGCGATGGGAGGGACATCACTGAGTGCCATCTTGCCCAGCCACAGCAGACCGAGATCGCCGCCGGCGCCGACGTAGGCAACGACGTCGCTCAGCCCGCGCAGGTACACCGCGTCCTTGGTGAGGCCGCCGGACCGGAACACGCGCATCGTGATCGTGAATGCCTCCCGCCGTGGAAACGCCGCTGTCGACGAGGTTGCGGTGCACCGTCGGGAACGACTCGCCGCTGCACATCTGGTGCACCGCGACGACTCGGGCCGCCAGCTGGCGCAGGCGGCGCGGCGTCAACCCGCCGGCGAGATACTCGGCGAGCACGGCCAGCCCTTCCTGCGTCTCGTCGTAGCCGGCGAGGCCAGCGCCGAGCAACCGCAGCGGCTGACAGGATCCGTTGATGTGGGTGACGATGTGCGTACCGATTTCGTGCTGGAGCAGAGCATGCACGCGGTGCGATGGGAAGACGGCGGTCGGCGCGATGAGGAGGTTGCCGTTGGACACCATCACGCCGCTGCTGTCGTCACGCACCTCGACATGAGCGGCCAGATCGGCGTGCACGGATCGGTACAGGTCGAGCTCGGCCTCGGCGAGGCGAGCGAACGTCGTGGCGTCGACGCGATCCCCGGATTCGCGCTCGGGAGGAGGCACCTGAGCCAGCAGCGCTTCGGCCTCGCCCAGGAGCGCCGGGGTGACCGGGCCGTACAGCTGCAAGCTCAGCTCGAGGAACTGGTCGCTCCCCCGGCAGCGCAGCATCTGCAACTGCAGCTGGAGCTCGCGTCGCTTCGACGCCAAGATCCGTGCCAGCGCGGCATCCTCCACCGAGTCGATCGCGACCGCCTCCAGGCGTGTCTCGATGACCACCGGGTCGTCGGCCAACGGCCCGTACACGAACTCGGGCGTGACTCCGTCGGAGCGGAACTCGCGCCTGGCCTCGATGAGGTTGACGGGTGTGACATCGAGGAGAAAGCGGATGCTCGACGCCGTGTCCGCCAGCTCGCGGTCGATCACCAAGTCGCTCGGTCGCAGCTCGAGGGGGGTGGTCACACGACGGCCGGTCACTTCGTCCAGGGTGAGGCGAGCGGCGACACCGAGCGCCTCACGCAGCTCACTCACGTGAGCGTCCTCGCACTCACCGGTCCACTCGTCCATGAACACCTTCTTGAACTCGATCGCCAGCGGGCACGCCGTCTCCGGGTAACGCTCGACCACCCAGCGACACAGGTAGCCGCCGCGGAAGCGCACGTTGACGCGAACGTCCAAGCGGTGATCGCGCACTTCCTGATCGCCCAACGCCTCCACGAATGACGCCACCGTGCGATCCCACCGGCGCCCGTCGAGCGCCCCAGTTCCCACGTTGACCTCCGGGTTGCCAGCGGCGGGCTCCGGAACCGCGTTCGGTCCGCCCCGTCGATGGTTGTAGGAGTGCACGTCGAGGACGAGAAACCGACCATGGGCCGCCAGCCGGTCCAAGTGCGTGGAGAGACAGGTGTAGAAGGCGTCATGGATGCGACGTGAGTCCTCCAGCTCGTCGGGCTGCAGCTCGTACTTCCACACGTCCAGGCCGAACGCCTCGTCGGGAACGCGGTACACCGCCTGCTCGCGCGGTCGGTTGAGGTCAACCTCGAACCGTGACCGGCGGACGACGATACGGATGCCGACATCACCGAGCATTCGATCGGTGAACGGGTCCTCTTCCCGCAAGCGGGTCGCTGGATCAAGCGCAACTGCGTCGACAAGTCCTGCTCGCAGCTCGTGCCCGGCGTGCACGGCGGTCCACACGATCTGCCCGGGAGCGACCTCGATGACGAAGGGCTCCTCCATGCCGATGCCTGTTACCCGAGAACCGGCGCCGACAGTCCCTCCTCGCCGGGTCCGAGCGCGCCCCTCATGTTGACGCCCGCAGCATTGTGCGCAACGCTGGCGGACACCTTGCAGCTTCGGGCGGGACGATGCTCCGGGAGGAAACGTGAAGGCTTCCAAGTCCCTGCTCGCTGCCGCACTGGTGTTGGCGGTCACCGCCTGTGGCGACGATGACGACGACGCGACCGACGAAACGTCTGCCGCCACTGGCACCGAGGCGGTCAGCACGGAGCCGGGCGGCACCGAGGCGCCGAGCGAGGGCACCGGTGGTGGCGCAAGCGGTGAGCTCAGCCTGATGGTCGCCCAGTACAGCGACAAGACCCAGCCGTTCTGGGAGGGCCTGATCGGCGACTTCGAAGCGGACAACCCGGATGTGTCCATCGCCCTCGAGGTGGTGTCGTGGGAGCAGATCAACGACGTCATCAGCACCCGGGTGCAGACAGGCGATGCCCCGGACATCTTGAACATCGACGCCTTCGCCACCTTTGCCGCCGACGACTTGTTGCGCCCGGCCGACGAGGTCCTGTCGCCCGAGACACTCGCCGACATCATTCCCAGCTTCGCCGAGAACGCCACGATCGACGGCGTCCAGTACGGCATCCCGCTCATCGCCAGCAGCCGGGCGCTGTTCTACAACACCGACCTCTTCGAGGAGGCCGGGGTCGCTGAGCCGCCGACGACCTGGGACGACTTGCGCGCCGCCGCCCAGGCGATCACCGACCTCCCCGGTGACGAGATCGGCTACGCCATGCCGCTCGGCCCCGAGGAGGCCCAGGCGGAATCGTCGATCTGGATGTTCGGCAACGGCGGTGGCTGGGTCGACGACTCCGGCACGTTCGTCATCGATTCGCCTGAGAACGTCGAAGCGTTCGAGTACATGAGCGCTCTCGTCGCCGACGGGCTCACCCAGCCCAACCCCGGAACGACCGACCGGGCCGACGCCCAGAACCTCTTCTTCGAAGGGCAGATCGGCATGATCGAAGGGCTGCCGCCGTTCCTCCAGTTCATCGCCGACGACCACCCGGACTTGAACTTCGCGGTCGCGCCGTCGCCCACCAAGTCCGGCGAGCCGTCGACGCTCGGCGTCGCTGACCACATGATGGTGTTCAACAACGAGGGCAACACCGAAGCAGCCAAGGCGTTCCTCGACTTCTTCTACACCACCGACAACTACGTCTCCTTCGTCGACACCGAGGGCTTCTTGCCCGTGACCACGTCCGGCAGCGAGGCGATGGCGCCGAACTTCACTCCCGAAGAGCAGCCGTTCCTCGAGGCGCTGCCGACCGCGCAGTTCTATCCGAGCAGCAACCCCGCGTGGGGCGCCGTACAAGGCGCGGTCCAGCAGGAGATCGGCCAGGCCGTCGAGGGTGATCCGGCCGGGGTGCTCGCCGATCTCCAGGCGACGGCCGAAGAGGAAGCCGGGAACTGACCGCAGTCGCGTCCGCCCCGACTCGGCCGGGCCGGCCGCCCTCGGGTCGGCTGCGCCGGTTGGTGAAACGCGAGCTCGGACCGCTGCCCTGGGTGATCGCGTGCATCTTCCTGGTGTTCCAAGTCGTGTTGCGGCCGATCTTCGTGCTCTTCCAGACGTCGCGACAGGACATCAGCCGCGCCGGAACGGCGCGCGGCTCCGTTGGGTGGGACAACTTCACCCGGCTCTTCGACGATCCTGACTTCGCTCCCGTCCTCGTCCGCACCGCCGTCTGGGTTGTCGTGGTCGTCACCGTGACGCTGGCCATCTCCCTGCCGTTGGCCCAGTTCCTCGACAAGCCGTTCCCTGGGCGCCGCGCCGTCCGTTACGCGCTGCTCGTCCCGTGGGCGGCCTCGGTGCTGATGACGGCGCTCTCGTTCCGCTGGATGTTGCAACCGTTCTTCGGAGTCGTGAACCAGTTGCTGCTCGATCTCAACCTCATCGACGAGCGCATCGACTTTCTCGCCAAACCGTCGACGGCGATGCCGGCGATGATCTTCGTCGCCATCTTCGTCTCGGTGCCGTTCACCACGTACGTCGCGCTCGCCGGGCTGCAGACCGTGCCCGGCGAGCTGTACGAGGCGGCCGCCATCGACGGCGCCAGCCCGTGGAAGCGATACACCAAGATCACCCTGCCGCTCCTGCGTCCCGCGATCCTCGTCGCGGTCCTCATCAACATCATCAACGTGTTCAACTCGTTCCCGATCATCTGGGCGATGACCGAAGGCGGGCCGCAGTTCGACACCTCGACGTCGACGGTGTTCATGTACAAGCTGGCGGTGCAGAACCGCCAACTCGACACGTCGGCGGCGATGGCGGTCGTCAACCTCGCCCTCGTCTTCGTCGTCGTGTTGATCTTCCTCCGTGCCTCGCGCTGGCAGGAAGCGACCCGGGCAGCGTGAGCGCGGTCGCCAGGACCTCACGCACTCGGCGGTGGATCATGCCCATCGCGGGGGCATTGATCGCACTGTTCTTCCTGGCGCCGTACATCCAGATGTTCTTCACCGCCGTGAAGCCCGACGGCGAACTCACCGACACCCCACCCAGCTACTTCCCGAAGCAGTGGCAATGGTCGAACTTCACCACCCTGTTCAGCCGCAACGACGGTGCGGTATGGGGCTACTTCCGCTCCTCACTCATCATCGCGATCGTCGCGACCGTCGTCGTGATGGTCGTCGCGGTGCCGGCCGCCTACTACGTCGCCCGCCACCGCTTCAGCTGGCGCGCGGCCTTTCTCCTGCTGATCATCATCACCCAGATGATCCAGCCGACATCCCTCGTCGTCGGTGTGATCCGCACGTTCGTCGACATCGAGGCGACCACTGGCATCACCCTCGTCGGTGACTACGCCGGCCTGATCCTCGTCAACAGCGCCTTCAACTTGACGTTCGCCGTGTGGATCCTGCAGGGCTTCTTCGCCGCCATCCCCGCCGAGATCGAAGAGGCAGCATGGATGGACGGAGCGAGCAGGTTCACCACGATGCGCAAGGTCACGCTGCCGCTCGCCCTCCCCGGGCTCGTCACCTGCGTGATCTTCACCTTCGTGGCGGCGTGGAACGAGTTCGCCATGGCGCGTGCTCTGGTGTTCGGCAACCGCAGCCGATGGCCGCTCACGCTCGGTCTGAGCGACTTCACCCAGCTGTACGAGGACGAGTGGAACTACCTCTTCGCCGCCTCGCTCATCGCAATCGTCCCGGTCGTCCTGCTGTTCGCCGCCATCGAGCGTTACCTCGTCAAAGGTCTCACCGCCGGCGCCATCCGATGAGAGCGCGCGCCAATAGGCGCGAGATGGCTCGCTTGTTGCGCCGGCTCGGCTGCCAGCTGCTCCAGAAGGGGAAGCGGTAGCGGGTGGCGACGCGAACTGATGCCAGCGGCCCGAACTGGGCGGGAATTGTCTCATTCGGCGATCTGGGCGGGATTTTTGACAGCACCTGGCACGATTCCCGCCCAGATCGCCAGTTGGCACGGATCCCGCCCAGATCCGGCGTGCGCCGCCTCGGTCAGCGAAACCTCACGGCGGAACGGGCGGCGATGTTCTCCGAGACTGCCCGGGGCGTGTATCGCCTCGAACACCACACCGCCGGCTGAACCGCTCCTCTCGCCGGCCAGCCGCGTCGGTCATCGGTGAGTGGTACGGCGACCAGGTCTTCGGAGGCGGCTGGCCACGAGTCGCGTGACGGTCGTTGGGTCATCGCCGAGTTGAGGGGGCAGGTTGTCGTCGAGCCAGAGCGTGGCGAGGCCGTGGACGATCGCCCAGGCAGCAACTCCGTCGGCGAGCTGTTCGGTGGTCGGGGCGTTGGTTCCGTAGAGGAGCTGGGCGGTTCGGGCGCGGGCCTGCCGCAGGTCGTCGTCGTCTCGATGGTGGAGCTCGGGTCGGAACATGACCTCGAAGTAGGCGCGGTTGGTGACGGCAAAGTTGACGTAGGCAACGCCGACGTCGAGGAACCCTCCGCCACGACGGGCGGCGTCGAGCTCGTCGCCGAGACGCCGATAACCCTCAACGGCGATCGCGGTGAGCAGCCCGGCCTTGTCGCCGAAGTGGTAGGCCGCGGCCGTGTGGCTCACCCCGGCTCGGCCGGCGACACGTCGCAGGCTGAGCGCGGCCAAGCCGCCTTCACCGATCGCGTCGACGGCGGCGCACAACAGCGCGGCGCGTAGATCGCCGTGATGGTACGGACGGTGTGACGTCATTCGCAGCGATCCTCCTCGCAATCTTTCCACTGGAAAGATAGTGTGGCTCGTTGAACCCCGCACAAGGAGGACCGCAGATGGAAGCGACAAGTCCGCAGACCGAGATCTCGCACGAGGGCTGGGACATCAATCACGCCGACCAGCTCGAATGGGTGCCGTGGGGTGAAGGAGGCGCCCGGGCCAAGATCCTCGGGCTCGCCGACGGCTATGTCGTCGCCCTCGTCGAAGCCGACGCCGGGTATCAGGGCACGCCGCACGAGCACGCCCACGCTGAGTTCTTCTATCTCATCGACGGCCACGTCACCAACCAAGGAACGGCGATGACAGCCGGCGACGGCTATGCCGCGGGAGCCGGCTCTCGCCATGACCAGTTCCAAGCCGACACACCGGCCCGCTACCTGAGCATCTTCAAGCTGTGAGGCGTACTCGCACTCGGATCGATGAGTCTCGGTACCGAGATTCGTCTCTCAGTTGACCGGCTTCCCAGGGAGCCCGCAATCGCACGAGACGAGACAGCGGAGGACACCATGACGACCACGCCCGGCGACGCGAACAGCAACCTCCCCGGCAAGCCGCCCGTCGTCGACCTTGCCACCTGGCAGGCGGCGCGCGAGGAGCTGCTGGTCCGCGAGAAGGCGCACACCCGTGAGAGCGACGCGATCGCCGCGGCCCGGCGGCGGCTTCCGATGGTCGAGGTCGACGGCGCGGTCGAGGTCACCGGCGCTGACGGGCCGGTCCCGTTCCTCGACCTGTTCCAGGGTCGCGACGAGCTCGTGGTCTACCACTCCATGTGGTACGACGGTGCGCCGCACCAGGGACAGTGCGAGGGCTGCACGTTCAACGTCTGGAACATGAACGACGCCGTGTACCTCAACGCCCGCGGCGTCTCGTTCGCTGTCCTGACCTCGGGCCAGTGGGCCGAAGTGGCTCCCTACGTCGAGTTCATGGGTTACACCCAGCCCTGGTACTCGGTGCGGGGCGTGGAAGCGCCCCTCGCCGCAGAAGAGGGGCACATCATCTGTTACCTGCGCGACGGCGACCGCGTGTTCCTCACCTACTCCACGACGGGCCGGGGCAACGAGCCCGCCGACGGGTCCTTGGGCCTGCTCGACATGACGCCGTACGGCCGCCGCGAGGCCTGGGAGGACAACCCCGAGGGCTGGCCCGACGCCCCTGATGCCGGCTCGCCCGTCGGTGGGCATGGCGCGCCGATCTGCTGGTACTGGCGCTCGAACGCCGACGGCGTCGCCTCCTGGGGCCCGACCAGCCGGCCCGTGCCGCAATGGACCCGCCCCGGCGCGACCCCTGTGGAGACCCTCGGCCGATAGGGCGACCACCACTGACGCAGGGTGCCGTCGCCCGGTCTGAACTCGGTGGGAATGGGTACACCGCGTGACGTGCCGCCGACCGAGTCCGCCGCCGATGAGAATTCGCTCCGCGGGGGTCACCACACGCGCAGCAGTCACCTGCTGCACCAACTCGGTGAGTGGTCATCCAAGGCGTCAGCGGGGGTGACGGTCGCTTGTTTGGTGGCCGGTTGGTTTGTCGTGGGCGCGATCGTCGGCTTTCCGTCGTGGTGGCAGGTCACGCTGTACTCCACGGCCTCCGCGGTCACGGTGGTGATGGTGTTCGCGATCCAGCACACGCAGCACCGCGAGCAGCTCGTGACTCAGCGCAAACTCGACGAGCTGGTGCGAGCCCAACCCGGCGCCGACAACCGCATCGTGGCCGCCGAGACCGCCACCGACGCAGAGCTCGACCGCCTGATCGAAGCCAACGACCGGTGACGGACGCAGACGACGGTCGCTCCGGGCGCGGCGACCTGACCGTGTTCATCGTCGACAAATCGGGAAACAGGTGATGCGGGACCAACGCGAAGTGAAGGAGGCGCCCCCATGGCGAGCGAGCACACCATCGCCGACGACATCGTCTATGACCTCATCAGCATCCAGTACCACGCCTTGAAGGCCGCCGCGGCCTACGACAAGTTCCTCGAAGACGCGCACTCGAGTGAGCACGAGGACGTGTCGACGTTCATCAGGCAGTGCAAGGCGGAGGACGAACAGCGCGCCGTGCGCTGCCACGAGTTCCTGGTTCAGTTGACTCGCTCGGGCATCGGCTGACCACCGGTCGCGCAGAAGCGCGGGCTATGCGTCGAGCCACGCCGTGACGAGCGGTCGCCGGCCGGGCCGGTCGATGTGGATCCTCCCGTCCGGTTCGTGACCGCAGGCGGTCAGGTCAGCGAACAGGTCCCGGGGAACGTCCCCGGGATTGGTGTAGGCGCTGATGATGAGCCGTCCGCCCGGCTCGACGAAGCCGGCGAGCAGCCGATCGACGAGATCACCGAGCCGACTCGGCGGCACCTGGTCCTCGAGGGCGGTGACGTAGGTGAAGCGCCGAGGCGGAGACCACTGCATCACCGATCCGGTCCAGATCCGCTCGGCCAGCACCGGGCGCAGACTCCGCGCCAAGTCCGCCACCCTGGGCAGTAGTTCCAGCCCGTACGGATCGATCGTCACGCCGCGCTCCGCGCACCACGACGGCAGCGTGGCCAGAAGAAAGCCGTTGGCGCACCCGACGTCGAGCCAGGTTCCATCGCGATCCATCGGGATCGTGAGATGCTGCCGTTTGGCGCGCCAGTCACCGACGCACTCGTGTCCTGAGCCGGATCCTCGGGGGCCGTCGCCCGCCTGGACGTAGGCCTCCTCGAGCTGGACTCGTGTCAGGGCATCCCACGCGTCGAGGTCACTCACGCCTACATCATCGCCACCACGGTGGCCCGGCACGCCCGATTGGAACGGGTGGCACACCTAGAGTGCGCCCGGCGCGTGGAGAGGGAAGGAATTGGGCAGAGAGATTGGACCGTTCAGCACGGCGGGGGCGATGTTGGCGGCGCTGGACACAGGCGTCGTGAGTTCGGTCGAGCTGGTCGACATGCACCTCGAGCGGATCGACGAGCACGACGGTGAGCTCAATGCGATCCCGGTGCGGACCACCGAGCGGGCACGCGAGTCGGCAATCGCCGCCGACGCGGCTCGGGCGTCGGGCCGGCGCGGCCCGCTGCTCGGGCTCCCGATGACGTTGAAGGAATCGACGCAGGTTGCCGGCCTGCCGCAGTCGGCCGGCATTCCACCGTTGGCGGACTACCGGCCAGCCAGTGACGGCCCGATCGCCGCTCGCGTCTTCGCGGCGGGCGCCTGTCTGCTCGGCAAGACCAACATTCCGGTCGCGCTCGGGGACTGGCAAGCCGACAGCCCAGTGTATGGACGTACCAGCAACCCGTGGGATCTCGACCGCACGCCGGGAGGCAGTACGGGCGGCGGCGCCGCGGCACTGGCGGCCGGCTTGACGCCGCTCGAGATCGGCAGTGACATCGGCGGCTCGATCCGCGTTCCGGCCGCCTACTGCGGTGTGTACGGCCATCGGCCGTCCGACACGGCATTGCCTCGGGCTGGCGCGTTCCCGCTCGCCGATCTGCCCAACCCGGCATGGGTCATGGGCGTGCAGGGACCACTCGCGCGCAGCGCGGTCGATCTCGAGTTGTTGTTCGACGTCGTCATCGGCCCGCACGAAGGCGAGGACGTCGCCTGGCGGCTGGACCTGCCGGCGCCGCGACATCAACGGCTTGCCGAGTTCCGGGTGGCGATCATGCCGCCGAAGTCGCTCGTGCAACCGTCCGCAGACGTCCAGGCGAAGGTGGACGAGCTCGCGTCGTTCCTCGGCCGCGCCGGTGCACACGTGGCGGAGGCGATGCCCGAACTCGACGACGACTCGTACTTCCGCGACTACCTCACACTGCTCACGGTGCTCACCTCGCTCGGACAGGACACCGCCGAACGCGACGCGCGCATCGACGGCCTGCGCGGCCGCGACGACGTCCTGGCGACAGCCCAGGTGGCCGGATTTACCCTCGACGCCCCCGGCTACCTCGAGCTCCTCGGCCGACGGGAGGTCGCGCGACGCGCATGGCACCGCTTCTTTCTCGACTGGGACGTGCTCGTCTGCCCCACCGCGCTCGATGTCGCCTTCCCCCACCAGACCGGTCCCCAGGAGGACCGAGTCCTGTCCGTCGACGATCGGTCGGTCCCGTACCCGCTCAACATCGTCTACCCGATGTGGGCCATCTTCGCCGGCCAACCGGCCACCGCCTATCCCGCGGGGACGGGCTCGACCGGCCTCCCCATCGGGCTTCAGGCCATCGGCCCCTACCTCGAGGACCGCACGACGCTGCGCTTCGCCCAGCTCCTCGAGCGCGAGTGGCACGGCTTCGAACCGCCACCCCGTTACTCAGGCTCGACCTGACCGGCGATTACGTCTCGTCCGCGCGGCCGGGATCGACGTCGCCGCTGGCAACGTCGGGTTTCTCCTCGACCGGTCCGGTGACGACGCCGGTCACTGATGGACGGACGGCCTCGGGTGTGTCCTCGGGGACCCCGACGACGGCCGGATCGTCCGTCGGCCGCGTCTCGTCTGGACGCTTGTCGCCGCGATTGAACAGCCCGCCGACCTCGCGTCCGATCAGATCGGACGTCGCCGAGAGCGCATCATTGAGAGCCGTCGCGGCCTGTTTGGCCTGTTCCTTCACCTCGTCGTCACGCAGAACGTCGACGGCCCGCTGACCGACGTCGCGTCCGGCGGCGACGAACCGCTCGAACGCCTCTCGCAGCGCCTCTCCGGCCGCGGCGTCCTCCGCCGGCAGCGGTTGCGCCGTCTCCTCGGCCTCGAACCGTTCCTTCATCAAGCGTCCCAGCGAGGCGAACCCCTCGGCGACGTGGTTCCACGCGTCCTTCATCGGGTCATTCATGCCGGTCTCCTTGTCCTCAGCGACACTGTTCCCCAGCGGCCTGCTCTGCCGAACGTGTCAACGTGACTCGCGAGGCTCGAGGGCGTGCCGGAGCCAGGAGGCATCGGTGACGGCGTGGCCCTCCCAGTCGTTGTTGAAGTAGCAGTAGACGTCTCGACCGGAGTCGAGCACCTCGTTCAACCGCGTCGCCCACCGGCGAAGTCGGCGATAGCCGTAGGCCCCGTAGTACTTCCGGACGAGCGCGGCCGGGCCGTGGAAGCGAATGTAGGTCCAGTCGGTCGTGAGCTGGAACGGATGGTCCTCGAGGAGGTCGTGCACGCACAGCGCCGCGTGGTGGCGCGCCAGCACCTCGTACACCTCATCGTGCAGCCAGGACCGCTCGCGTACCTCGACGGCCCACCGGGTCGTGGGCGGTGCGACGGTCAGGAACTCGTCGAGCCGTTCTGCGTTGCGCCGCCACCGTGGCGGGAGCTGCACCAGGGTCGGCCCCGCCGCGTCACCGAGCAGCTTCACCCGCACCATGTGGTTCGGAAGCCAGGAGGCCGCGTCACGCAGCTTCATGCGGTGGGAGCCGAAGGCGCCCAACTTGAGGGCGAAGACGAAACCGGGCGGCACACGCGCCGCCCACCCGATGACCGCAGACTCGCTGGGCAGCCGATAGAAGCTGTTGTTGACCTCGACCGTGTCGAACAGCGTCGCGTAGTGGCTCAGCCAGTTGCGCTGCGCCAGGCCCGCCGGATACACCACGCCGCGCCAGTCCCGGTACTGCCACCCCGAACAACCCACCCGGGCGCATCCACGAGCCGACACGCCGCTGGCATATCCGACCCGGCGGCCGCCCAACCCTGGAACCACCATTGCGCCGAGAGCCAGCGGGGAACTGAGACCTGAGCGCGGCGAGGTCGGCACGCTCATGCCTCAGCTCCTGGCTGACGCAGGAGCGGAGGATGCGGCGACGTGAATTTCGTCCGGCACGAGTCGACGAGCACCCCTAACCTGGTCACTCGGCTGCAGCGACAGGGAGTGACGTCGCTCGAGCGGCTGGTGTCGAGTTGGTCGACCCGACGGTCGCAGTGCTCACCGAGCCAGCAGCCGCCCCGCCGTTCGAACTCCGTCGGCCGATCGTCAACGCGCAGCTCCCGACCCTCCTCGACCACGCCGCGGTGGCCCTCCGGCACCCAGCTCGCCGGGCCTTGGCCCACATCGCCGCCTCATCGGCGTCGGGCTTCCGGACCGCCCTGGAGCGTGCCGAGTTCACCGAGGTCTTCACGCCCAAGGTCGTCGCGGCGGCGACTGAGAGCGGCGCGAACGTCTTCCCGATCGACTGGTTCGGCAGGCGCGCCTTCCTCGCCCAGAGCCCGCAGTTCTACAAGCAGATCATGGTTGGCGTCTTCGAACGCGTCTACGAGGTTGGGCCGGTGTTCCGCGCCGAGCCGCACGACACCGTCCGTCACCTCGCCGAGTACCTGTCGCTGGACGCCGAGATGGGCTTCATTCGCGACCATCTCGACGTGATGACAGTGCTGCGCGACGTGCTCGCGGCCATGATCGGCGCCGTCGCCGAGAGCGCGCAGCCCGCCCTGCGGCTTCTCGACCTCGTTCTGCCGGCCGTCCCGTCCGACATCCCCACCCTCAGCTTCGACGAGGCGCAACGCCTGATCGAAGCGTCGACCGGCCGCCAAACGGTCGGCGAGCCCGACCTCTCGCCCGCAGACGAGCGGCGGCTCGGAGACTGGGCTGCGGCGGAGCACGGGTCCGACTTCGTGTTCGTGACCGGGTACCCCATGGCCAAGCGACCGTTCTACACGCACCCAGACCCGGCGAACCCCGCGATCTCGAACAGCTTCGACCTGCTCTTTCGCGGCATGGAACTCGTCACTGGTGGGCAACGCCTGCACCGCTATCAGGACTACCTCGACGCGCTCCGAGGCCAAGACCTCGACGCATTCGAGGGATATCTCGAAGCTTTCCGCCATGGCATGCCGGCACACGGAGGATTCGCCATCGGGCTCGAACGCTGGGTGGCGAGGCTGGCCGCCGTCTCGAACGTGCGCGAAGTCACCCTGTTCCCACGCGACCTGCGCCGCCTCACTCCGTAGCGACGAACATCCGCGCGAAGTCACGCCGCTGCATCGGATCTCCACCGCATCTTCATGACATGGCGGCCCGACATCGCTTGAATCGGACCGCGTGCCCGCAGCGGACGGCGGCGGCGCTCCGCACGGAGAACGACCATGACAACAATCGACATGTGGCCAACGAGCCTGGTCGCGAGCGGACGGAACGTCATCCAGTCCCACAGCAACCGGCTGCCGGTCGTGCGCCACCACGCTCCTGCCCGCCAACCAGCGAGGCCGACAGACTCGAGCGCCCGCGGGGCGAGCGAGCCCCATCCATCGGACGGCGACCTCGGACGACGACTCGCCGCTGGTGACACCGAGGCCCTGCGAGAGCTCTATGCCAGATACGGCGGACCCATGCTGACCGTCGCCCTCCATCTCCTCCGCGACCGGCACCTGGCCGAGGAGGCTCTTCACGCCGCCATGCTCAAGGCATGGCGGGCAGTACCGACGTTCGACACGACGCGTCCGCTCGCGCCGTGGTTGTACGCCATCGTGCGGCATTGCGCGATCGACGTCCTGCGCCACGAGCAGCGCCACCAACGCGCTTCGCAGAAAGCCATGGAGGGTGAGCGGACAACCGGCGGCAACGACGCGTACGAATCGGCGACGACGGCGTGGGCCGTGCGTGCGGCACTGGAGCGACTCCCGGCCAAGGAGTACACGGTCATGCGCCTCACATATTTCGAAGGCCTGACGCAGAGCGAGATTGCCGCGCGGTTGGACATCCCGATCGGCACCGTGAAGACGCGGGCGGCGCGGGCCCACCACCGGCTGCACGGTGTTCTGAGCTCCCAACTCGCCATCGGGCGATCGCCGGACCGCCGAGGGCGACCGACACCCTGGCGTCGTTGATCGACCGACAGGACCGTGACCCGGCCCTCGCGGGCTGATCTTGACGCGGCGCATCGGGCGTGGCCACTAGCGTCGGGTCCACGTCGATGAGAGGGGGCTTCGATGAAGCGGTTGGCGGCGCTGTTGGTGACGGGGCTGATCGCGGGAGTGGCGGCGCCGGCGGTGGATGTCGTCGAAGCTGGCAGACCACCTCGGCTGCGGTGGCGGCCGTGTCACGAGGATGTCGGCGCGTCGTTCGAGTGCGCGACGGCGAAGGTGCCGCTCGACCATGATCGGCCGAGGGGGCGCAAGATCTCGTTGGCGCTCGTGCGCCTACCGGCGACCGATCCGGAGCGCAAACTCGGTTCGATCTTCCTCAATCCCGGTGGGCCCGGCGGCTCAGGGGTCGATTTTGTGCTGGCCATCGGGGAGCTGCTGTTCAGTGACGAGGTGCGCGCCCGTTTCGATCTGATCGGGTTCGATCCGCGCGGCGTTGCGGCGAGCGACCCACTGCTCTGCTTCCGGTCGTTGGAGAAGGCGTTGAGCGTCTTCCCGCCGTTCGCGTTCCCGCTGACACCGGCAGAGGAGCAGCTCGTCGAGGAGCTCGACGGGAAGCTGAACAAGGCGTGTCAACGGCGCGGTGGACGGATCGTCGATCACATGGCCACCGCCGACGTCGCCCGCGACCTCGATCTCCTGCGTCGCGCCGTCGGTGACCGAACGCTCAACTTCGTCGGCTATTCCTACGGCTCGTTCCTCGGCGTCACGTACGCCAACCTCTTCCCCCGCCGCGTCGGCGCGGTCGTCGTCGACGGCGTGCTGGACCCGGTCGCCTGGACGACCGGACGCGGGGGCGAGGCAGCAACGCTTCCGTTCTCGACCCGACTGCGCAGTGACGCCGGGTCCCAGGCGACGCTGGACGAGTTCTTCCGTCTGTGCGACGACGCCGGGCCCGAGGGGTGCGCGTTCGCCGGGGACGCCGCAGCTCGGTATGCCGTACTGGCCGAACAGCTCCGTGCGACGCCGCTCGAGGTGGTCGATCCGGAGACGGGTGAAACGTTCCTCGTCACCTACCAGGACCTCATCGCGGAGTCGCTGGGCGCGATGTACGACTCGTTCAGCTGGCCGGATTTCGCCGGCCTCCTCGCCGCGCTCGAGTCGCTCGTGGTGAGCCCGGCGGCCGGCCGCATCGACGTCGCTCTGAGCGAGGCGAGAGATCGTCGACGGCGGGGCCGCGAGGAGTACCCGAACTTCGTCGAGAGCTTCCCGGGCGTCGCCTGCTCGGACAGCGTCAATCCGGACGATCACGAAGCGTGGTCGCGCGCCGGCGCCGACGCCGATGAGCAGTTCGGTTACTTCGGACGGATCTGGACGTGGGTGAGCAGCCCATGTGCGGTCTGGGAGGGCTTCGACGACGATCGCTATCTCGGACCGTTCAACCGGCCGACCGCCAATCCGGTCCTCGTCGTCGGCACGCAGTTCGACCCCGCCACGCGCTATCAGGGCGCAGTCATCGTCGATCAGCTGCTCCCCGACTCGTCGTTGCTGACGGTCGAGGGATGGGGGCACACGTCCATCTTCTTGTCGACGTGCGCCGACGACATCGTGTCCGAGTACCTGCTCAACGGCAGCACGCCTGACCCCGGCACGAGCTGTGCCCAGGACACCGGGCCGTTCGAGACGCTCACCGCGAGAAGCGCTGATCTCGCCCGGCGCCAGCAGGCGCGCGCCGAGGCGCTCGAGCACATCGCCAACGTTCCCGGCCACTGAACGCATTCCCGCCGTTTGCGTTCGCGACGCCGTGGAAGCGTTCATCCACGCCACCCGAACACGAGCGTGAGTCCCACCGTCACGACGACGCACGCCGCTGCGCCGCCCGCGCTCGCCGCGCTTCGGCTTCGAGCGCCTTCGCGCTGCGAACCGGCCAGTGGTACGGCAGGTCGTCGGGCGTCTTCGGGAACAGCGGTCGATAGTGCTCGGGATCCTTGCGCAAGAGCGCTGCTCGATGGCTGTCGTGCAGGGCCGGATCTCCGAGCCACGGCGGCAGCGCGCCAAGCGCTCGGAGCTCGTCCTGCCCACGCACCGCGGTGATGCCGAGCTCGTTCAGTTCGGCGGTGATGGAGTCCCACGTCGTGTCGCCGAAGCCGCGGGCCCTCCACGCGTCGACGATCGCCCGGCCGTACGCGCCGAGCGCCTCTTCGTAGCCGCTCCACATCAGCACCGCCGGGTGCGAGCGCCAGCCGTAGTCGTCACGGGTCAGAGCTCTGAGGATCTGCAGGACCTCGACGCGCTGCTTGCCGAGGCGGCGCTGGTCGAGAACCGCCGCCGTCTCAGCGAAGCTCTCGAATGGGAGGAACGTCTGCACCGCAGGGTTCTACCCGGCCAGCCGACCCTCGAACGGTTGCCTGCATCGGACGGCTTGTGCCGGGGTGCGTCAGTACTGCCGCCAGAACGTGTCGAGGTGCTCCGCCACTGCGTGGGGACGGTCGGCGATCAGCAGGTGGTTGGTCTGGGGAACGGTCGCCCGCACCGCGTGGGGAAGCCATCGTGAAATCAGTTCGGCGCCCTGAGCAAAGCGCGCCGCGCTCTCGCTGCCCAGCATGTTGAGCACGGGCCGAGACAGGGCTTCCACGGCGGGGGACTCGCACGTCCAGCGCACGACTGCTGGCAGTTCGACCTCGAAGAACTGGACGGCGGTGGCCACGGCGTCGTCGAACGCACCCGGGACGGCGCGCTCGAGCACCGTCCGGTAGTCGTCACCGCAGACGAGCGCGAGGAACCGATCCATCGCCGCTTCGGGCCCTTCTCCGCGATAGGTGGCGATCAGCGGAGCCACGGCCGCCTCGGCGTCACCCGGCGGGAGGAACCCCAACGAGGCCGGCTCGATCAGCGCAAGCGAACCAATGGTCGACTCGTCACGCGTCGCCAAGGCCAGGGCGACCAACGCACCGTAGGAGTGTCCAACCACGTGCGGACGCGACATCCCGGCGTGACGCAACAGGCCAGCCACCGCCTCGGCGTCGTCGCCGATCCCGAAGTCGCCATCAGCGGTGCGCACGGTCCGCCGGTAACGCAACACGGACCAATCGGATAGGTGGCCGACGAGGGGCCCGTACCAGCTCGCGAACGGCCTGGCATGGACCATGACGACGGGATCCCCGCGGCCGACGACGTCGTACTCGAACACGACGTCAGCCGAGCCAGAAGCAACCTCGAACACCTCCACCAGTCATGATCATCCCGCTACGCGTGCGTATCTGACGAGCGAATTCGCGTCCGAACACACCGGACGCGGCGGCCAACGGACAGAATCCGCCGGCGTGAGCGCGCATCTGGGAGATGATCATCCTGGCGAGGACGACCGAAGGGTCGGTCTCGGGCCTCCACGGCTCGAGGAGATCGACCACGGTGTGTTCGCCTACGTTCAGCCGGACGGCACCTGGTGGATCAACAACACCGCCTTCGTGACCGCGCCAGATGGTGTGCTCGTGGTCGACACGTGTGCGACCGAACGCCGCACGAGGGCGTTCCTCGACACCTTGGCGGGGGTGACGTCGGCGCCGGTTCAGGTGGTGGTCAACACCCACCACCACGGCGACCACACCCATGGCAACTATCTCACCCACCCCGCGGCCATCGTGGCGCACACGCGCTGCCGGGAGGCGATGCTGGCCACCGGGATCAGCCACCCTCACGGCGTGTTCGAAACGGTGGACTGGGGTGAACTCCGTCTCGCCCCGCCGATCCTCACCTTCGACGATCACATCGACGTGTGGGCCGGCGACACAAAGGTCGAGCTCCACTACATCGGCACTCCGGCCCACACGACCAACGACGTCGTGGTCTGGCTCCCCGACCGCCGGATCATGTTCGCCGGCGACCTGGTGTTCAACGGCGGCACCCCGTTCATGCTGATGGGCTCGATCCGTGGGTGTGCGGAGGCGCTCGAACGGATCCGGCAGTTCCAACCCGAAGTGATCGTTCCCGGGCACGGTCCGGTCTGCGACTCGAGCGTGCTCGACCGGCTCGTGCGCTATTGCGAGTTCGTCGAGCGACTCGCCGCTGAGATCGACGAGAGCGGCACGTCGCCCCTCGACGCCGCCCGGGCCACCGACCTCGGCGAGTTCGCCGAGCTCACCGATCCCGAACGGCTCGTCGGCAACCTCCACCGTGCACTGTTCGAGCGCCGCGGAGCCGAGCGCGGCGCGCCCATCGATCTCGCCGCGGCGATCGGCGACATGCTCCAGTACAACGGCGGTCGGCCGCTTCGCTGCCTCGCCTGACTTCGTGCGCCGTCACCAGGCGATCTCAGCGACCCCGTAGGTCACGCACAGCCCGGCGCCGTTGATCACCACGAGGACGACTGCCACTGCAGCGAGCACCATGCGACGCGCCCTGCCGCGCCCGGACGACATCGGCGCCGGCATGTACCACTCAGGCAACAGATCGGACATCGTGGCGGTCGGGAGCGCGATCGGGATGGCGTTGGAATCCACTGGTTGATCGGGATCGGCCGCCATCGCCAACGCGGCCAGTTCGTCATCGGCGATGCCGTCGTCGTCGAGCTCAACGTCCACCGCAACGACCGTATCGCTGCTGGTATCCGTCGCTGCATCAGGCGACCTGGGCGCGAAACTGGATTGATGTCCGATCCCGCGGAAGGTGATCAGTTCCACTTCGACCCGGTGACCTATCTCGACATGATCCGTGAGGAGGTGCCGGCGTATGACGAGTTCCAAGATGCCGTCGCCGGAGCGACCACGGAGGTCCACGTCGAGCGGGTGCTGGAGCTCGGGGTCGGCACCGGTGAGACGTCGCGGCGAGTGCTCGCCATCCATCCGGGTGCGGCGCTGATCGGCATCGATGAGAGCGCCGCGATGCTGGCCGCCGCGGCCACCAAGATCGACGGCGCCGACTTACGCGTGAGTCGACTCGAAGACCCTCTGCCCGGCGGCGAGTTCGACCTCGTCGTGTCCGCACTCGCCGTCCATCACCTCGATGGTGCCGGCAAGGCGGACCTGTTCGCTCGCGTTGCCGACCGGTTGCGGCCGGGCGGGCGGTTCGTGCTCGGCGACGTCGTCGTTCCACACGATCCCGCCGACGTCGTCACACCCATCGACGGTGTCTACGACAAGCCGAGCACCATCGCCGACCAGATCGATTGGCTCGCCGCCGCCGGCCTGAACGCCCGGGTGGTGTGGGAGCGGCAGGACCTCGCCGTGATGGTCGCCGAGTCCGGGGTCTGACGCGATCAGCGATGGGCCGTTCGTCACTCGAGCGGTACTACGCGGAACGCACCCAATCGGTGCCCGAAACCTGATCAAGCCGGAGGATCGGCTCCGCGTCGCGATGGGCATCCAATAGCGCAACTGCGGAGTCGGCTCGCCGCGGTCGACGGCGGCATCGCGGGCACGAATGCCCGGACGGCGGCTCAGGCCCGGATGTGTTCGAGGCGATCCGCCGCCGGCGCCAGCGCCTTCAGTTCGGGCAGCACCTCGGCGGCGAAGAGGCGCATGCTGCGCTCCGCGACCTCGGGGGGCATGCCGCCGTAGCGGAACACCCCGACGTAGCTGTCGGCGCCGACCAGATCACAGAACGACTTCGTCTTGTCGAACACCTGCTCCGGCGTCCCGTAGGGCTGCAGGCCGATGTAGAACTCGGTCATCTTCTCCAAGCCACCGGGCTCGTGCAGCCGGTCGTACATCAGGCCGTGGAACTCGTATCCGGGCGTCGACTTGAGATGCGGCTTGTCGAACTCGTAGTGCGCCACGACCGACTCCCAGTAGCCGCGCAACCACGTACGGGCCTGCTCCTCGGCGCGATCGGCGTTGTCGTCGACGAAGGTCCACCCGGCGACGATCGGCGGCGGCGGTTCCTCTCCGATCGCGTCCCGATAGGTGGACCGGTAGAGCTCCGTCTCCTCCCTGACCATGCGCCACGGCTTCTGGGGGACGATCAGTACACCGGTGCCGAGCTTGGCCATGATCTCGGCGGACTCGGGCGAGACGGTCGCGGAGTAGGTACGACCCTTGAACGTGGCCAGCGGCGACGGGTGGAGCTCCACCCGAGGCTGATCGACGTACTCGCCGTGGTACTCCATGACGCCGGTCTCGAGGGCGCCGAGGATGGCCTCGGCCGCTTCCTTGAACTGCTGCCGGGCGACTCCCATCTCGACCCGGAACCCGTCGAACTCGACCTTGCCGGTCCCCCGGCCGAGGCCGAGGATGAGCCGGCCGTTGGACATGTGGTCGAGCATCACGATCTGCTCGGCGGCGCGCACCGGGTCGTGCCACGGCAGCACCAGCACCATCGAGCCGAGCTTCACCGTGCTGGTTCGTGCGGCCATGTACGTCAGGAACTGCAGCACATCGGGACACATCGTGTAGTCCGTGAAGTGGTGCTCGACGCTCCAGATCGATTCGAAGCCGAGGGGCTCCGCGAGGTCGGCGAGCCGGAGATCCGCCGCCCACACCTCATGGTCCGACAGCGAGCCGCCGAAGCCTTGGAAGATGGCCGACATCCCGACGTGCATTCCGAACCCCCGAGATATGTGCTCGCCTGGAGACGGAATGTAAGCGGAGCCCGCGTCCACGGGCAACGCGGACCGACCGCACACACCTCCAGCCTCCCCGATCAGAGACGCACGGTGGCCTCGTAGCGCAGGTTCTTGGCGGCGAGCGCGATCGAGTGCTCCCCGCGCGACGTCACGGTGGCGACCACCCGATAGCGCCGTGCGATCGCCGCGGTCACCTCGTCGATCGACGCGACAATCGTTGCCGACGAGGCGACAACGCCGCCGCTCGTCTCGGCGACGGAAGCGATCGCGGGGGCGGCGACGCCCTTCGGGAGGATGAGATGCAGCCGCGTGCCGCTGATGGTCACCGCCCGCTCGAGGGCCTCGAGTTGCTCGGCGGTCGGGTCGAGGGCTTCGCCGAGCACGAGGACGGCGTGACGATCTGGCGTCGGGTTCGACGCCAGCGCATGGATCGCGCTCGTCAGCAGGCCGGGGAGCGGCGTCACCGCCGGCGATCCGGCCGTGATGGCGGCGATCCGGCCGATGTTCGCGTCCGGCGAGGGGGTGAACGCCGACGCCAAGCCGCTGGGGGTGGCGAGCGCAATCTCGCTGCCGCGGCCGAGGTTGCGGACGAGCTCGACCGATGCGCCTTGCAACTGGCCCAGAACCCGGGCGTCGACGGTGGGTCCGTCGTCGATGACCAGCGCGGCACCGACGTCTCGCGGGTCGATCGCGGTCACCGAGTCGACCGGCGCACCGTCGAAGTCGACCATCCCCACCCGAAGCCGGACGGCCGCCAATGGCTCCGGCACGAGGACATCGAACGCGATCCGCGGAAACGCCGAGGTGTCGATCGGTCCGACCGCCAACCGCCCCCCCGGCACGCCGTCGCGTCTGGGCGGCCGGCGCGTGATGACCGCCGTGGGCGCCCGGACGTCTTCCGGAGGTGCTCTCGATGCGGCGTTCGACGGAGGCGTCGTCGGGGAGGTCGACGGCGCCGCGGTCGTCGACGGAGGAGTCGTCGCGACGTCGACCGTCGGCGGCGGCTTCGGCAGTGTCGCTGCGGACGGGAGCCGCGGCACCGACGAGGTCGCCGGCGGCGGACGTACGGTGGTCGTCGATGTCGACGTCACGCCCGAGGCGTCGTTTCCCGCTCGATCACTGAGCACCGGGAGCGCCGCCGACGCGAACAGCAGCACGGCAGCGGCGAGTCCGATGACGGCGAGGATGAGGGTGTGTCGACGCGATTCGACGGACGGGCTCGATCGTTCCTCGTCGTCGCCCGACACGTCACCGAGATCCTTCGCCGAGGTCATCGCCCGGTCGCGTTGGTGTTCGGTCGAGGTGGATCGCGGCGACCGCGACGACCTGCGTCACGACCGCGATGCAGAAGAAGCCGAGCCGTCCCGACCAGAGATCGGTGGAGAGCAGAGCGACCGAAACCACCGCGCCCACGGCGGCGCTCCCGACGGCGGCGATCAGCACCCGCGCTTCTCCCGCCATCGGCCCCATGTGCAACGACAGCGCCAGCCCGGGGGCGAAGCCGATGAAGGCGAGCGTCAGCGCCCCCGGCAGCACTCCGCGCACGTCGAGTGCCACCATCGCCGTGAGCACGACTGACGCCGCCCACAGGACCTTCCCCACCGATGCCGTGTCGATCATCGGCCACGCTCCGCCAGCGCGAACACCACCGCATCGGAGTTCTGCCGGATCACCTCGAACCGCGGCGACGCGCGAAGGGCCCGTTCGAGCTCGTCGAGAAGTCCGGGCGGCATGCTCGGCACGCTCGCCTCGGCCATCTTCTGCGACCGCGTGATCAGCAGGTAACTGGCGGCGAAGCGGTCGTCGGACATCCATCGGTACATCGCCGCTTCAGGATCGGCCTGGATGCGCGCCTGCGAGTCGGCGGGTTCGCGTCCGATCGCCACGTAGCGGAAGTTCTCGTAGTTGCGACTGCTCCCCGGATAGTTCCGTGAGCCTTCGACCAGCAGCGTGTTCGGGGGCGCGTGCTCGTACAGCCAGGTCGTGACCTCCACCTCGGCCGGCGTGAAGTAGTTGCTCGCCTCCTTGCCGAGGTAGGCGAACAGGAAGCCCACGAGCAGTACCCCCGCGATCGTCGTTCGCGACAAATGAGCGAACCACGCCGGTTGGCCGTCGGCCACGGCAGCGATGGCGAACGACGCGGCCAAGGCCAACCAGGGAATCGCGAAGAGGTACACACGAAAGAGGACCTCGCCCTCGTAGTCCGTGACGATGAGGACGAGAGGCGCGCCCAGCAACGCGCACAGCAGCCCGACCGAACGACGGCGCAGCAGCAGGCTCACGATGCCGAGGAGCGCCAGGACGATCATCGCCTGCACCAGGAACCGATCGCCGATCACGACCGCGGCCTGTCCGGTGCTGATCCGTTCCGTGTCGAGAAACGACGCCGATGCGCTCTCGGACGGCGAGCCGACACCGTCGAGGAAGCTCGACGCTTCGCGCTGCACGTACGACAACGCCGGCCCGGCGATCCAGGCCGCGGTCATCGCGGTGCCCACGATCGCCAGCCACAGCGTGCGGCTCGCTCGGAACAGCGCCACCACGGCCAGGGTGACGATGACCATCAGCGGCGTCAGCTGATGGCTCACCACGACGGTCGCCATGACGAGGAGCAAGAAGAGGATGACGGCGACCCTCCCCCGACGATGCGTCGGCGTCGGTCCAAGTCCGTCGACGACCATCGGACCGCCCCGGCGCCCTCGGACATGCCGCCCGAAGGGAAGGGCGACGGCCAGGAGCGTCAGATAGAGCACGAACGTGAAGCCCTGCGGCGAGAAGTACTCCTGGCCCACCCAGTTGCCGACGGCGAAGAGCCACAACGCCAACCAGACGATCCGCTGATCCTCCACGAGTGCCTGGAGGATGAGCCAGAGCGCGAGCAGCGCGAGAAGCGTCAGGACCAGCGGAGTCCAGATCGCAAACGTGCGGGGATCGATGCCGGTGACGTCCGAGACCATCGCCGTGAGCCCGAACAGGCCCGGCCAGTTGTGGTAGATGCCCAGGAATTGGGCGTCGGGATCGAGATCTCCGTGGCGCTGGATGTAGTCGACGACCCCGAGGTGCTTCCAGGACCACGAGTAGCGAACGGTTCCGTAGAGGATCGCCGGGGTGCCGTGGATGACGGACGCCAGCGCCGCGAGATAGCCGGCGAGCACCTTGCGCCGGTCCGGGTAGCGGTCGAAGGTGTACATGAACCCGGCGGTGAGGAGGGCCAGCGACACGAAGAACGTCACCGGCATGACCGACAGGAGCCCGACGTCGTTCATCGACCGCAGGTCCACTCCGACGAGACTCGAGAGCCAGCACCCGATCGACACGATCAGCACGAGTGCGGGGCGGTTGATGCGACTGGCAAGGCGCGTCGCCGCCTTGACGCCGACCGCGGCTGCACCCGGGGCGGGCGTCACGGGATGGGCGACCTGACTCGTCATAGCGCCATCACGACCCGCTCGACGTTCACCGCGGCCCAGAGACGGGCGCGCTTGTAGTGGTCAGCCTTGGTGAGGTTGGCGTGGATGTGATGCAGCCAGGTGACGAGCAGCAGCGTCCGCGGCGAGCCGATTCCGCTGTCGCCGGTGGTGCGGGTGAGCAGTCGCTGCTCCCACGGTTCCCAGGCGTGGTGATCCAGAAGATCGACGACCGCGGCCCCGAGCGGTTGCTTGCGGCGCAGACAGCGCGTGCTGAGAACGAGGTGCATCGTGTCCACGGCGGACAGGCCCTTCTGGACCGCTTGGTCCCAGTCGAGGATCCCCGTCACTCGCGGCGTCCCGCCGGCCTGGTCGACGAGCAGGTTTCCGAGCCAATAGTCGCCGTGGGTGAACGAGGTGCAGATCGTGCGGCCGGCGAGGTCGAGATGCAGCTCATCGCCCAGACGGGCGAGGTTGGACTTGTCGATCAGGTCGTTCCCGCGGGACGGGAGCAGCGACGCGATCGCCTCGAGCGGTGTGATGACCCAGCGAGCGAACGTCTCGTCATCGACCCGTGTCTCGGCCGCGGTCCCGTGATGAAGCGTGGAGATGGTGTCCGACGCGTCATCGAGCAACGCGGGGAGCTGGCGATCATGGACCAGCGCGCGGCCGTCACGGCCGGCGAGGCGCTCCTCCATCAACCACGGACGGCCGTGATGGTCACCGGTGGCGAGGACGGCCGGCACCAGCGTGCGCCACCCATCCAGGGCATCGAGACCGGCGATCGTGTCGAGTGCTCGACGGTGTCGAGCGAGTGCGCCGGCGCCGGTCGCGTTGCAGGCAACTCGCAGCACGGCGAGAGGCGCGTGGCCGGTGTTCTCCAAGATGGCGACGGCGACGTCGTGGTCGTTGGCGGCCACCGAGGTCATCGTCCAGCGGGACTCGGTGGAGGCGAGCACCTCCCCGACGGCGGTCTCGTTGCGACGACGTTGTGGACGCGAGATCAGGGCGCGCAGGGGCGCCGCCGCGGCGGCCAGCCGCGCGCCGTCGAGGTACGGCAGCCAAAGGGGACGGAGCTCGGTGGCGACGAGGACGACGGCGACGGCGACCTGGGTGCCGAGCCATGCATAGCCGACCCCGACAACGCCGAGGTGCGGGACGGCGGTGACGATGCCGGCGAGGGCGGGGAGCGACAACGCCGCGCTGAGGACGAGGAGCGCCCGCATCCGCTTCTGGACGCGGACGATCGACATGAAGGTGACGACAACGGCGAACGGGAGGGCCGATGCGGCGAGGAGCCGCAAGAGCGTGCTCGCCTCGCGGGCGTAGTCGGAGCCGAACACCTGCAAGATGGCGGGAGCGGCGACGACGGTGACGGCGACGACCGGCACGCCGAACATGAGCATCCGCGCCAACGCCTGGCGGGCATATCGGTGGACGCCGGCCGGGTCGCGGGCCGACTCGGTGATCAACGCCATGCCCATGCTCTGGTTCGCGAGGTAGAGCGCGTACGTGATCGTCAGCGCGACGTGCAGATAGGCCGTGGCCTCGTCGCCCGCGAGCCAGAGCGCGAGCAGGGGGAGGGCGTTCAACGTGGCGCGCCACAGCATCGATGCGCTGTAGTCGGCGGCGACGTAGCGCGCGATGGTGGTCGGCCCGGGGCGGTCCATCGACGGAGGCGCATCGGCCACATGGCGGGGCACAAAACGCCTGAATACCTGCCAGTTGACGATCAGGACGGCGGGGACGAGCGGGAGCACCCACGCGGCGAAGATGCCGTGCGAGGGAGCGAAGGCGAGGAGGACGACGAGCAGGCCGACCTTGACGATCGCGTAGGCGACGTTGCTCACGAGCACGGTCGTGCCGCGACGCAGGCCGGTCAGGGCGGAGTCTTGAAGTTGGAACACCACCCATGCGACGGTCGACACGACGAAGGCGACGGCGAACGGTGGCGAGTCGGCGATGGCGCTCAGCGATGGCGCCCAGGCTCCGACCCCGAGCACGAACACCGCAGCAGCGAGCGCCGTGAGTGCGCAGGCGACGAGGTAGGAGCCGGCGATCAACCGTCCGGCGCCGTCGCCCGACGATGGCACGAAGCGGTTGAGGGCGGTGGTGAGATTGACGTGCGAGACGTTCGCGATCAGCGTCATCGCACTGATCAACGCCGCGTCGACACCCAACTCGGCCGCTGACGAGTGACGGGCGGCGATCCCCCAGAACAGGACGCCGAGAACGGCCGTCCCAACGGTGGACGCGACGAGTGAGTAGCCGTTGCGGAACAACGGCACGGCGAGGTGCGCCCGGAGCTGCCGGAACCTCTGGTCGGACACGCCGATCATCGACCGCGGCACTCGCGCCAGACTCGGATGTAGTCGATGTCGAACGTCGCCGGAAACGCCGTGTCAGCGTCGGGCGAACCGGGGTAGTCGCCGCCGACGGCCAGCGTCGCCAAGATGTACATCGGCTCTCGTGGCAGCACCGCTTGTTCGGCGGTCACCGTCCAGCGGGGGACACCGTCGACCAACCAGCTCAGCCGGCGCGGCGTCCAGTCAACGGCGAACGTGTGCCAGCCCGCGGACATGTCTTCGCCGGCCCACTCGGCTCCGATGGTCCGCTCCTCGTCGTCGCCCTCCCGCCAGTGGTAGTGCATTCGCACCACGTCAGGCGTGTCGCCGAGGATCTCCATCACGTCGATCTCGGGCTCGGAGTCCTCCGAGGCGGGCAGCAGCCAGAACGCGGGCAACATTCCCCTCCCGCTCGGCACCCGTGCCCGCATCTCGAAGAACCCGTACTGGAAGACCTGTCGCGGTCCATCCCGCGCGATGCCCGACACCATCCCCGAGCGGTATCCGAACGACTCCCCGTCGCACTCGGTGCTCCGCTCCTCGGCACGGAGACGCAACATCCCGCGCTCGACGCCGACGCCCGCCGGTGTGTAGCACTGCAGTTCGCGGTTGCCCGCATTGGTGCAGGCGTCCTCCGCCCACCAGTAGCAGGGCGCCCACACCGACGGGTCGAGCACGGCGGCGTCGAACTCGTCGTCGAACACCAGGCGCCACGAGCGGTCCTCGCCGATCGGTCCCGTTGGTCGGGGCTCCTCGCCACCGCTGGTCTCGACCCGCTGCGTCGGCGACGGAGCGGCGCGGCCACCGGACTCGCGCGGCTCGTCGACCGGTCGGGTCCCTGCACCAAGCGTGGCGCCGGCCACCAGGACCAGAGACAGCGCCCGTGCCCGTGCCCGTGGCATCACTGCTCCTGGAAGCCGACCAGCCGTTTCACCACGCCGCGTGCGGCATGGTCGACGCGGGTGAACGGCAGCCGCTCGACCCGGTACTCCAGGTAGTCGTGGGGCCGGGCCCCGAACAGTTCCTTGAACCTGCTCAGGGACTGCGACGTGCCGGTCTCACCCATGTGGTACCACGAGCAGCCGGCGTCGGCGGCGTCGCAGATCGCCTTCCACTGCAATCCGACGCTCGCCGCGGTCGGCGCGGCGAGCTCGTAATCCATCGCACCACGCGTGTAGTGAGCGTTGCGCCCCTGGAGCACGATCAATCCGGCGGCCGGGCGACCGCCCGTCCAGGCGATCGAGACGCGGCATCGGTCGCCGAGCGCGGTGGCGATGCGCCGCCACTTGCTGAGCGGGTCCAGCCGCCGCCCCCGCCAGCGGGCGAGCCACAACGGCTCGTGCTGCCGCCGCGCCCAACGCGCTCGTGACAGATGGAGGAGATCGAAGAAGACCGGGAGCAGCCGGCCGGTCACGTCGGTCTCGATGTCGACGTGCCGGTTGGCCTTGCGGACTTGCGTGCGACCCTTCATCGATGCCCAGATCGCATCCGTGCCGGGCCGCAGATCGAGGACATGCGCGCGACGACGAACCGGGATCCCGACATCCGGCCATCGGTCACGTTGCAACGGGTTCGGTCGGATCGACAGTCGCAGGCCAGGGCGCCGAGTGAGATCGGCGAGCACCAACGCGACGTCCTCGGCGCGCACGCCGCCGTCGGCGATCAGCCCACCGAACCCCCAGCCGGTGGGCGGCGAGGCGGCAACCGTCAAGCCGGAGAACGTCAGCACGCGTCGGGCGAGCGGGACGACGATCCGCCGGCCATCGACCTCGTACTGACGCGTGACGTCGATCCACTGCCCGGACCTGCAGACGGCGTCCATCCACGTCGAGGTCTGCGTCACCAGCACCTCCGGATCGCTGGCCGCGACGCTCTCCCATACGTCCCGAGACACTTCCGGAGACCACGCGGTCACTGGTGCACCCTCGAGATGATGCGAGCGAGCGAGCGCCAGGTGCGCCGCCGCTGCGAGCGACGAGGCGCCAGCCGGAGCGGTCAATGACGGCCTGCGTGGCCGGGGAACGCAATGACGGCCTGCGTGGCCGGGGAACGCAATGACGGTCACGCCGCCTCCTCTCTCAGCCAACGGCTCCGTCGGCGGCTCCGCGGCAACTGGGCGTGCGCCCGGCGCAGGAGCCGCCAACCGGTGCTCCGAGCCCCGGCACGCGGCGCGACCCGCAAGCCGTCGCCGCGCACCATCGACTCCAACGCTTCGACGGTCGTGTCGGCGTCGACGACGATCCGGCCCAGCGCGTACCGGTCGTCTTCCGGCCCGCTGAGCGCGTGCTTCACCGCGCACGCCGAGGTGAAACCGGCTGCGGCGACCGACCCGCGAACACGTCGCGACGAGTAGCCGTGCGGATAGGCGAAGCTGGCGATCCGGTGTCCGAGTTGGTCCTCGAGCCGGCGCTTGGGACCGTCGATCTCCGCCCGCAGGTCTCGAGCCGGGAGCACATCGAGCTGACGGTGGGTGTGGCCGTGGGCACCGATCTCCACCAGACCGGACTGATCGAGCCGGCGGACCGTGTCCCAATCGAGCATGGGCCGCGCACCCTCTCCGGCACGGTCGAGCCAGCGGCTGCTCGAGCCCACGTACCCGGTGGTGAGATAGAGCGTGGCCGGGAACGCCAGGCGGGACAGGATCGGGAACGCTCCGTCGGCGAAGTCGGCGAACCCGTCGTCGAACGTGACCGCGACGGGCCGGTCCGGCAAGCTCGATCCTCCCCCGAGGGCCAGCGCAACTTGGGACACGGTGACCGGCTGGAAGCCGCCCGCCGCGAGGCACTCGAGGTGCTCGGCGAGCCGGTTCGGCTCGACCACCCACCGCCGGAACGCCGGCGAGGCGTCCGTCGAGACGCCGTGGTACAGCAGGATCGGGACCGGTCCGGGGAGCGTCACGATCGCGCCCCCCACCGGCAGCGGGCGTACAACGCCGGCCCGGCGACCATCCCGGCCCGCTCCAACCACCTCAGCTCGGCCGGAAAGTCGGCGGCCCGACGTTCGTTCTTCGGCGAGCGCGGGTCGAATGCGTGGCGGACTCCCGCCGGAAGTCGACGCAGCAACGCGAGTCCGGACTCAGGTCGATCGAACACCGTCTTGGTGAGGTAGGCGGTCAGGCCGACGCCATAGCCGAAGACCCCTCGGCGCAGCGCGTCGTAGTCGGCAGAGTGGCGATGGTGGACGACGGCGGCCGGTTCGTACACGAGACGATGGCCCACGTTCACGACGGCGAAGAACGCGGCGAGGTCGTCACCCCCTCGGCTACGCGTTCCGGCACCGAGCAGCTCGTCAAAGCCGCCGATCGACCGCAACACGGCGGTGCGAAATGCCATGTTCGCGCCCGACCCGAACGACCCGGCCGTGTACGGGAACAGCGGATCGGCCGGACGATTCGCGTCGAGATCGAAGCGACGCCGTTCGCCGCCCTTCCCGTACCCGGCGTAGCTCTCCAACCAACGCTGCGCCGGAGTGTCCAGCGCGAGCGCGTCGATGCGACCCGTCACGCACCCGACCTCGGGATCGCCGCGGAACGCGGCGACGAGTCGCGCCAGCCAGTGCTGGTCGACGAGGACGTCGTCATCGGTGAACGCGACGACGTCACCGCGGGCGATGGCCAGGGCACGGTTGTGGGCCCGACCGAGCCCCGGGACATCTTCCCGGACCACCGTGAGACGCGGCTCGGCACCGTACTCGGCAGCGAGCATCCGCGCCGTCGCGTCGGAGCTCGGTGCGTTGTCGACGACCACGACGTCGAACTGGACGCCCACCGACGCCAAGATCGACTCCAGACACTCCCGCAGAAGGTCGGGCCGGTCGTGCGTCGCCACGACGACCGTCACGTGATCCTCCAGGCCGCTTGCTCGTGTGTCGACGCGAGCCGTTCCAGCCGCTGTCACCCCGCGGCTCGCGCGCTCGAGCAGGTACCCGACACCCGTCAGCAGGGTCCCGGCGACGATCGCGCCCGCTCGGCGGAGCCCGGCGGTGTCACCAGCGAGCGTCGTTCGTACGTCGGCCGCCAGCGCCCTCGGCAGGGCGCGCCGCAGGTAGTCGCGCTCGCTCGCCAATGCGGCGACCTGACCGACCGACCGCACGACTCGTGCCTTCGAACGGCCCTCCGCCACACACCGGGACCGGAAGTACTTCCACGTCGAGCGCGTCGCCGGTACCCGATGCCAGACGACGGCGGCCGGCTCGTACCACACACGTGCGCCCGGCATCTGCTGCCTGATCCGGATGCACAGTTCGGTCTCCTCGCAACCCGCCGCTCCACCACCCTCACGTCCGATCCCCGACCGGAAGCCTCCGACGCGGTCGACGACGCTGCGCCGCAACGACATGTTCGCCCCGATCGGGTTCCGGACCTCCGTCGGCGTGACCGCGTGACCCTCGTACGTGCAGCCCACGACCCAGTCGAAGGTCGGTGGCATCCAGCGCGGGCGGACCGTGTCCCAGTCGGCGACGACCCGTCCGCCGACCGCCACCACCGTCTCGTCCGCGTACGGAGCGGCGAGATGTTCCAGCCAGTCCGGCGCGGCCACGGCATCATCGTCGAGGAAGGCAACGATCTCGCCTCCGGCGGTGGCCACGCCCGTGTTCCGCGCCGCCGACAAGCCCCGCTCACCCACGCTGTCGACCACCCTGATGCCCGGCCACGTCCGGCGGGCTCGCGAACTCAGGGCGTCGTTGTGGTCGACAACGACGACGACTTCCGAGGGGCGACGGGACTGCACCCGGAGCGACTCGATGGCCGCGGCGAGGTCGTTCCAGCGGTCGAGCGTGTAGCTGCACACGACGACAGAGATCGGGGCGCACGTCATCAGTCCGCCTGACGAACGCGTGGGGTCACATCGTGAAGGCCGCGAAGCTCGTCGCCGGGTCGTTGACGTTCGACGAGCGCCCGTGTCCGTCCGGATTGTCTCGCACACCACTCGACAGTGATGACCCGCAGAACCCTGAATCCGTCACGGACCGTGGACAGATGGCTCGAACCGTGGATCCGTGCCGACTCGAAGCTCGGGACTTCGGCGACTCGCAGCCCCGAACGCGCCGCCCGGATGTGGAGCAGCGTCTCGATCTCGAAGCCCGTGCACGGCGCATCGATCACTCGCAGCACATCGCGCCAGAACGCGAAGAACCCGTAGCAGAGATCGGAGTAGTGGGTGTCGAACCCCCGCCGGACCAGAGCGGTCAGGACCCGGTTGCCGATCCGTCGATGCGTCTCCATGTCGACCGTCCCGCCGCCTTGGATGAATCGCGACCCGACCGCGACATCAGCGCCGGCCAGCAGCAGCCCGACGAACGCCGGGATCTCGTGAGGATCGGTCGAGCCGTCCGCATCGAGCGCCACCACGACGTCGCCCGAGGCTTCGTGGAACCCGGTCCGCAGCGCGGCGCCCTTCCCGGGCACCACTTGGGTCACGATTCGCACATCCGGGCGGAGCTCACGGGCCACGTCGGCCGTTCCGTCGGACGACAACCCGTCGACGATCAGGATCTCATGAACATCAACCGGCATCCGACCGAGGACGTACGGAAGGTTGTCCGCCTCATTGAATGTCGGAATCACCACACTCACACGGAGTTGATCGGTCGAACTCGGCCGATCTCGATTTGACACCAGCTCGAGAGCGACCGAACCGCCGCGCTCCGGCAGGCTTGAAGTTTCCACCGTTTGACCTTTCGCCCGAGCTGCTCACGCAGCTTCCACCGACCCGCCCACCGCGATGAGGTCGGTCTCAGAGGAACAGACACGCCTGGCCGGCGCCCGCCGCCCCCGGCGGGTCGGCCCGGCCTAGCAGGGCGTGCAACCCTCGAAATCCTCCATTCCGCCGAGGCCCATGCCGGCCGGTCCACCGCCGCGCGGCGCCGTCCAGTCGTCCAGTCCCTGGGCCCGGCCGGCCCGCGAGCGGAGGGCAGCGGGCCCTCGCCCACACCGTAGAGCGCCGAAGAGACCCGGCCCACCGAGCGAGCCCCCCGCCGTGCAACGCCGCCTGCACGAGTTCGATCGTTAGTCCCCGACCCTCTGGCAGCGCAAGGAAAGCCTGCCCGATTTCGCCCCGAAACGCAGGTCGCTGAACAGGTACTTTACTGGAGATCACGGAGTTTGACTAAATCCAGAGCCTCACTTCAGTGAACTTCTGGCGCATCGTGCTCAAGGAGCCAAGCCGCTGCTCAGGCCTGGCCGAGCACGGTCGGCCGGAGCCCGTCGACGGCGGCGATCACCTCGTCGACCAGCTCGGGCGCGACCCCGAGGCCGAGCAGCACGCTGACCAGATGCCCGGCCACGAGATCGACGTGGTGGTCGTCGATCGCGAGGGCGGCGTGGGCCTCGTCGAGGCCGCGACCGTGGTAGGCCGCCGGGCCACCGAGCGCCATCGCCAGGAACGCCTTCTGGTGAGCACGCTGGCGGCCCATCGGGACACCGTCGAAGAACGGCGCCACCTCCGGGTCATCGAGCAGCCGGTCGTACAGTTGGTCGACGGCGACGTCGATGCTCACGCTGCCACCGAGGCGCTCGAAGAGCGTGGGCGTGTTCGTCATGGTCATGGTCGTTGCTCCATCTCAGGCGTTCCAACGGGGGTCCAATTCAGGTACTGGAAGAGTCAATGGGTCGGTGGCGAGGCTCGGATAGCGGGGTTTCCCGAAACCGAACCCGGCAGCACGGTTGGTCGACCCAAATGATGAATGAACGCGAGGGTCAGATGGTGGAGAAGCCGTGATTGCGGCGTGAAGATTCGCGGTCCTGGCCGCGTCCCCGTGAGCCGGCGGCCGAGCGTGAAGCCGGCCGCCGGCCCTCGAGCAGCTGTCCGCTCAGCTGGCGCCCGGATAGACCCGGCGCAGGATCGTGAGGAGCTCCGGTTCGCGTTCGGCCAGGAACCCGGGGGTGTACTCACGGGTGAACAGATCGTTGCCCGACACATCGAACAGCGCTGCCGTGCCCTCGGCGAAGTACTCCTGCTTGTTGTACCCGTTCCGGAGTATGACGCTGGTGCGACCGCGGGCGATGCTGGCCTGGCGGGCCGCCTCGACGTTGGCGTACTCCCCTGGCGCACCGTGGATCAGCACGGCGTGACCGAGCTCGTGGACGAGCGTGTACCCGTTCTCGCCGGACGGCGCCGACCGGCGGAACATCATCTCTTCCCCGACTGCGATGGCGATCGTGTTGGCGGGGAGGAGGGGGCTGGTCGAGTTGCCGACGCCCCTCGTCTCTGACCAGGGGGTGCAGGTGCCGCTGCCGCAATGCTCCTCGCCTTGGAGGTATCGCCACAGCGGCAGGGTGGTCAGGCTCAGATGCTCGGGGATGAGGTGCACCTCGAGGTTCTTGCCGAGCAGCTTCGCCTCGACCGCCGTCGAGACCGACCCGAGTACCTCGTGGGTCCACCTCATCGCCTCCACCTCGTGCTCGCCGGTCGAGTTGCGAATCGGGGCGAGGCCGCCGCGGCCCTGGACGTAGCTGACGATGTCGGCGGCCAGGGCGACCCGGGCGCCGAGCGTCTTGGTGCTCGTCCCCAGAGAAGCGGTCAGCTTGTACTCCGTCGCGACCGGTGGGTCGACGGTCTTGGTTCCGCTGGGGGCGACGATCGCGCCGTTGAGCTTGATCGTGACCTCGGGGCAGGCCCGCGCCACGCTCCAGGCCAGGGTGGTTCTGTCCTCGAACGGGCCACCGGCGGCGGTGAAGCTGTTCAGAACCGTCCGGGACATGCAGAGCGCCGGGGTCGGATCGGGGGGTTCGGGCGTTGGGATCGGGTCGCTTGCGCCGACCGTGGTCGCGGACGCCAGCCCGAGAGCGACGAGTGCAGCGGCGACGAGGGACTGTGCCCGCCGCCGATTGAAGGTGCGAATCATGGGGGGTTGCCTCCTGCAGTGAGTGATTGCTTGACGGCGGAAAGGCGTGAGGCGACACCTCACGATGTGAGGCGTCTCGGACGCGCCGTCCTCGGAGCGGTGAAGGTCCGCACCGATCACACGCGGGTTCCTACGAGCCCCGTCCCGCTGATCGGGGCACGCTCGCCGGACCGGTGGGTTCGGACCGAGGCGACCGAACCCGGCACACTGGCCATCACTGGTGTCCGAGCATCCTGGAGGCAGGCTCATGTCCGACCACGTGTATCGAGTGACGGAGATTGTCGGGTCGTCGGCCGACAGTGTGGATGACGCGATCCGCAGCGGGGCGGCTCGGGCCGCGAAGACGCTGCGTCACCTGGATTGGTTCGAGGTCACCGACATCCGCGGTCACTTCACCGGTGAGACGATCGGCCACTTCCAGGTCACGATGAAGGTCGGCTTCCGTCTCGAAGACGACGAGTAGGCGCATACCCGCGGTACTCGATCGCGTCGACACCGCGTCGGCGCGCCGATGGCGACCGGCCGACGCGAACCCGTTGAGGGGTGGTTCGTACTGTTCCTGACGTGCGACGGGGCATCAACATCGGCAACACACTCGACCTCGGACCTGATGATGACCGCGTGTGGTCGGTCGACATCAGTCATCTCGACGTGATTCGTGACGCTGGCTTCGACACCGTGCGCATCCCGGTGGCTTGGTCGAAGCACGCGGCAACGACGGTGCCCTTCGAGATCCGAGCGGCGTTCTTCGGCGAGGTCGACGTGTTGATCGACGCGGCACTCGAACGTGGGCTCGAGGTCGTCATCGACGTGCATCACTACGACGAGCTGAGCCTCGACCCGGAGGCTCACCGTGAGCGGTTCCTCGCCCTGTGGACCCAGATCGGGAAGCGATACGCCGGGCTGCCGCCCACCGTCCGGTTCGAGCTGCTGAACGAGCCGCACGATCAGCTGACCGGCCGACGATGGAACCAGCTGCTCGCCGACGCGCTCGCCGTCGTGCGCGACTGCAACCCCGACCGTGACGTCGTCGCCGGGCCGTCCGACCGCAACACGATCGCCGGCCTTGCCGACCTCGAGCTCCCCGACGACGACCGGCTGATCGTCACGATCCACTACTACGAGCCGCTGTCGTTCACCCACCAGGGCGCGAGGTGGTGGCGGCACGCCCTGGACTGGGTCGGCACTCGATGGGGATCGCCCGTCGACCGCGACGCGGTGCACGACGATCTCGCGATCGCCGCGGCATGGTCCCGCGAGCATGGCCGGCGGTTGTTCCTCGGGGAGTTCGGCACGTCCACCCTTGCCCCATCCGACGACCGGGCGGCCTGGACGGCACACGTGCGCACGGTCGCTGACGAGCTCGGGATTCCTTGGTGCTACTGGGACCTCGCCACCGACTTCGGCCTGTACGACCCGTTCGCCCGCCAGTGGGACGAGCCGCTCCGGACCGCGCTGCTCGCCGTCTGATCAGACGGCGGCGCACACCACCACCCGGTCAGGGCGATTGCGGCCTCTGCCGGCTGAGATAGGTGTCGGGGTTGGCGGCGAAACGGGCGACGCAGGGAAGTCCGCAGAAGTGGAAGCGTCTTCCGGACCAGTCGAGAACAACCGCGGAGTCGCCCGTCGTCGGAACTCGCATCTGGCAGACGGGGTCGGTGACCGCGGTCTGTTCGGAGTCGCTGACCCGGACGTCGTAGACATCGATCGACTCGCTGACGTTGCGCAGGCTGATCGAGCCAACGTGAGTGATCATCGCGCCGAGATGTTGGGCGGCCATGGCGACGTGGGCGGTGACGAGCAGTTGACCGCCGCGGGCCTGGCCGGCCACCCGGGCGGCGAGGTTGACCGCCGCGCCGTAGTAGTCACCCTCGACGCGTACGGCGCTCCCGTGATGGGCGCCGGCGCGGGGCAGCAGAGTCGCGTCCGTTACGACCAGCTCGTGTCGTAAGAGCTGCCGCAGCGCGACGACGGCAGCGTCGGGAGTCGGAAAGCGCAACATCACGGCGTCGCCGATCGTCTTGACGAGCTCGTCGTCGGGTCCGAGCACTTCGAGGGTGCGGTCGCGAAAGCTCCGCACGATGGTCACCGCTTCGACGTCGCCGTGAGCCTCCGTCACTGCGGTGAACCCGGCGAGATCAACGAAGGCGAACGTCGCCTCGACGGTCTCGTCAGTGGGTAGGGAGGACATGGATTCGGGCTGCGGACGGAGGTTCATCGTGGTCGGTGTTCGCCCCGACCATCAGTATGCAGCGACTGGTGTGTCCTACGTTGTCGGAGTGGGTCGTCTCGTCCTCGAGCCCGTGGTGCGGGGCCGGCGTCATCTGGTGCTGCGGTACGGGGTCGGCGATCTTCGTTTCAGCACGACGTACTGGTACGACGACGTCGACTTCCTCGGGCTGGAGGAGCGTCACGGCGAGGACGCGCTGCGCAAGGTGTACTTCCACCTGCTCGCCTTCGAGGCCAACAAGGCGGGCAGTCTGGCCCCGACGGAGATCGACGCCGGGCCCTACGCCGATCTGGTCGATGACTCGTTCTGGAAGCTGTGGGAGACGCTGTTCCGCAACGTGTGGGGCGTGTGGCGTTTGGAGAACGACCGGCCGGACTATCGGCTGCCTCGACCGCCGGCGCCGGCCGTGTTCGACCGCACCGCGCCCATCGAGGTGACCGAAGGCGACACCAAGCTGCTCATGCTGTGCGGTGGCGGCAAGGACAGCCTCGTCAGCATGAAGCTGTTGGAGCGGGCGCGGATCGACTACGACGCGTTCGTGTACTCCCACTCCACCTACGGACGGGGTGAGGCTCAGCATCAGCTCGTCGACCGCTTGGTGGCGCACTGCCGGCCTCGTCGGGTGCACCGGGCGTGGGTGGTCGACGATGCCGTGGACGTGCCGGTCAGCGCCGTGTACCCGGACCTCGACATCAACCGGATCGTGGCGGCGGAGACCGTCAGCTCGTACTGGACGGCGCTGCCCGTGGCCCTTCAGCACGGGTTCACCGAGGTGGCCCTCGGCATCACCAGGAGCACCGATGAGCACAACCTGGTGTGGGACCGCACTGGTGAGGAGATCAACTACCTCTGGGGGATGAGCGCCGCCGCGGAGCAACTGCTGCACGCGTACGTCCGCCGCGAGCTGGTGGCGAACGTGTCGATGTTCCACTTGTTGCGACCGGTCTACGACGTCAACGTGTTCTCGCTCCTGCGTCGAGATCTCGACGCCGTGCCGAGCACCCACTCGTGCGCGCAGCAGAAACCATGGTGTGGTCGCTGCGCCAAGTGCCTCTACGTGTGGATGAACTACGTCGCCTGGCTCCCTCCGGACACCATCACCGCCACGTTTGACGTCGACCTCTTCGATCGGCCGGAGAACCGGATCATCCTCCGCAAGATGCTCGGCCTGGAGAGCTACAAGCCGACCGATTGCATCGGCACGGTCAGCGAGTCTCGTCTCGCCTTCGCCATGTGCCGGGCGCGAGGTGTCGGCGGCGTCATCGCCGACGACATCGACGCGACCGAGTTCGTCGCCGAGGCCGAGACCATCCTCGACCGCTACGCGACGGTGGACGGTCCCGGAACGACCTACCCGGATCGACTGGTCGAGCCCGTCGGCTCGCTCCTCCGGGCGAACGCGGCGGTCGCTCGGGAGTTCGCACTCGATGTCCTCAGCGGCCGGCCCGAGCCGGCCAGGGGGACACATCCATCGTGCGGTCCGGCACACTGACGGTGATGGTCGAGCGCAGACTCACGCTCTCTGACTGGGAGAGCTCAGTGGAACGGCAGATCCGCGAGGGCATCGAACGCGGCGAGTTCGACAATCTCCCCGGTGTCGGCAAGCCCCTGGCCGGGCTGGACGGGCCGCGCGACGAGGACTGGTGGATCAAGCAGAAGCTGCGACGCGAGGAGGTGTCGTACCTGCCTCCGGCCCTCGCCGTCCGAAAGGAACTCGAGGTGGCGCTCGAGCGAGTCGCGGCGGCCACCTCGGAGGCCGAGGTTCGCCGGATCGTCACGGAGATCAACGAACGCATCGTGGACGTGAACGCGCACACCATCACCGGGCCGCCCTCCACGCTGATGACACTGGACGTCGAGCTGGTCGTCCAACGCTGGAAGGTCGCCCAGAACGCTCGATGAGACGCTCCGCGCCCAGAACGGCGGGGCGGAGGGCGTCGACGTAGCATCCCGCGCATCGACACCACCGCGGACGCACCGACCGGCTTCGACACCGAGCGGGTCACGGCGTGGCTCACCGATCGCATCGCCGGGCTGCAGCCGCCGTTGCGCTGGACGAAGCTGCCGGGCGGCCACTCCAACTTCACCTACCGGGTCGACGACGTCGACGGTCACGCCCTCGTCGTGCGCCGGCCCCCCTTGGGCGACCTGCTCCCCACGGCCCACGACATGCGCCGCGAGTTCACCGTGATCTCGGCGCTGTGGCCGACGCCGGTGCCGGTTCCAGAGCCGTTGGCGTACACCGATGACGTTGCCGTGACCGGCGCCCAGTTCTACGCGATGGGCTGGGTCGACGGGCGCTCGCTGTACACGTCAGCCGAGGCGGCCGAGCACCTGGCGAGCGAGGAGGCGCGCGCCCGCACCGGTCCGTCGTTCATCGACACGCTCGCCGCGCTCCATCGCCTCGACCCCGACGACGTCGGCCTGGGCGGGCTCGGCAAGCGAACGTCCTACGTCGGCCGGCAGTTGCACCGCTGGTACGAGTCGTGGAACGCGTCGAAGACCCGGGAGCTGCCCGACGTCGACCGCCTCTACACGTACCTCGTGGACAACCTGCCCGAGCAGACCACGGTGACGGTGGTGCACGGCGACTACGGCCTGCACAACTGCCGGGTGGGGAGCGACGGACGCATCGCCGCCGTCATCGACTGGGAGATCTCCACGCTCGGCGATCCACTGGCCGACCTCGCCTACTGCATCAACGCGTGGGCCGAGACCCCCGACGACGCCAGCGGTCACGATCCGCCCACGATCCTGCCCGGATTCTGCGGCCGGCGGGACCTGATCGACCGCTACGCCGACCAGACCGGCGTGGACCTGAGCCGGCTCGACTACTACCGCTGCTTCAACCACTGGAAGACGGTGTGCATCGTGCAAGGGGTGTACGCGCGATATCTCCACGGGCAGAAGAGCACCGAGGACGTCGACGTCGACGGCTTCGCCGAGCGCATCGAGAAGACGCTGCAACTGGCCGTCGACGCCGCCGATCGCATGTCGTCGTAGGACGTCGACGGGCACATAGGGTGCCGGCATCGACGTTGTCGCCAGTTCCCGAGCCGAGGTCGTCGGACTGCACGAGTTCTTCGTCGACTGGTTCAACGACGCGCTCGCCGACACCGAGGACGTGTTCGCCCGTTTCACGTCGGCCCTGCACCCCGACTTCTCGATGGTGGTCCCGTCGGGCGAGATCCTCGATCGGGACACGGTGGTGGGTCTCGTGCGCGGCGCGGACGCGAGCGCCGACCGCACGGCGCCGATCCGGATCGAGATCCGCAACCTCGCGGATCGCGTCGTGGGCGACGATTTCGCGCTCGTGACGTACGAGGAGTGGCAGTTCGCGGGAGAACAACTCCTGAACGGTCGAACGAGCACTGCGTGCTTCGTCCCGGCGCCGGCCGCCCCCAACGGAGTCGCGTGGCGCCATCTCCACGAGACGCTGCTCGACCGGGAGTGAGCCTGCTGGCGACCGCCACTCGGGCCGGTCTCGGTGCGGCGCTGGTCGTCGTGCTCGCCGGGTGCGCATCGGATGAGCCGGCGACGACTCCGAGTACGAGGCCGGCAACGACAACGGTGACGACGCCGACCAGTCGATCCACCAGCACCACGTCGCTCGACCCGGCCGGCTGCCCCGTCTCCGACGAGGTGTTCTGCGCGACGGCGACCGACGCGGCCAACGCAGTCTCACGAGGGGACGTCCCGGAGCTCGTGACGCTCAGCCGCTCGGACACGATCCGTTGTGCGGACGTCGCCCAGGAGTACTTCCCGGGGTGCGAGACCGAAGACGTGCTCGAAGGCCACGGACTCAGCGACTGCCGGCTTCACCGTCGAGCTGGTGAGCGAGCCGGCCTACGTGGATGCCCTCGAACGGCTCACCGGCAGCCGCGCCGATTCCTTCGTCGACGAGATCGGTGACGGCGACCTACGGGTCATCGGCGTGGGCACCTGCGGGCCGGACGATCCGTCCCGTCGGACCTACCACCTCGCGTTCACCGCGGCACTCGTCGGCGCCGGCGGCACTGCGGAGCGAGTCGTCGGCAGCTTCGAGTTCGGCCTTCGTGACGGACAGTGGCGGATCGTGCTGATGTACCTGGACACCCTCGAACGCTGGGAAGCCGAACAGGCTGACCCGTTCCGTGAGGCGTTCTGCGCGGCCGGGCGATCGCCCTGGACCTGACCACCGGCCCGCGTCCGGATCCTGCGGGGCCACGGCCGAACGCTCTTCGGGCCCTGCTGGGAGCGTCACGCGCGGTCGGCGTACGCCTCCAAGACAGCGAACGCGTCGTGGTCGGCGACCGCCGCGCTGGCGTGCTGAACGACCGACCCGACCGCGGCCGCCGGTTGCATGGCACCGAGCGCGAGCGTCACCACCATCGCCTCGAGGGGATACACCAGGTTGGCGACGTAGGCGCGCCACGCCTCGGCGGGAGGCGGTGGACGGCCTCCCGCGGCGTGCAGCGCGTCCAGGTAGTGCTCCATCAACCGTCGCTCGTGTACACGTCGTTGATCCGTGGACAACGACGTGGCCAGCAGGTACGCCACGTCGCTGGCCCAGGGGCCGGCCCGCACGAGCTGCCAGTCGAACAACACGACCCGCCCATTCGGGAGCCGAGCCAGGTTGCCCGGATGGCAATCGTGGTGCAGGAGCGTCCGCGGGCCACGGTCCAGACGGCGCAGCGACGGCGTGCGCCGGATGGCGTAGCGGGCAAGTCGGGTCCTGACGTCGTCCGGCAGGCACCGTCCGGCGCGACGTCGCCCCAGTGCCGAGAGGGCAGGAGCCAGGAGCCACCCAATGCTGGCTTCGGCGGCCGGCACGAACGACCGGCACCACGACCACCCGCCTGACGCGAGCCGGCGATCCTCCCAGAACGTGCCGTGGACCTGAGCCAGGGTGTCCAGTGCCTGCTCGACGGCCTCGACCGGGAGCTCGTCGCCGAGTTCGCCGGTGGTGGCGCCGGCGGTGACCAGGTCCTCGAGCACGAGGGTGAACGATCCGGCAGCGATGCGGGCGGAGATGCATCGCGGCACCACCTGCGGCAGGGCAGGCGCCGCATCGCGATAGAAGCCGATCTCGGCACGCGCGAGCCCAAGTCGGTTGACCACCGTGCGGGAGACACGTGCTGCGGACGGTGACTTGACGAACACCACGCGTGGGCGACCGTCGTTCGATCGCAGCTCGACCCGCTGTCCGGCAGGTCGTGCCGGACGTCCGCTCGAGCACAACGCACACGCCGAGGATCCGCGCCGGGTCAGCTGGTCGCGATTGCCGCCAGCTCGGAGGCGTCGCGATGAACGAGGCGCATTCCGAGGCGTTCGCTGATCTCGATGGTCTCGTCGAGCAGGCCGGCGGCACGCTCGCGGTCGCCGGCGTCGCCCCGCTCGACCTCGATCGCGGCGGCGCCCAACCAGTCGTCGCCTTCGCGCACCATCTCCCCGGTGCTGATCCCCACGCGCAGGCACGCCTCGGTGTCGCCGACGGCCAACCGGCGAGCGACCTGCTGCAGCGCTGCCGCGGCCTCGAGCGCCAGGCTCGCGGTCGGGAATGTCGCCATCACCCCGTCGCCCATGCTCTTGACGACGAAACCATCAGCCGCGGTGATCACGTCTCGGCTCGCGCGCTCGAGCTCGGCGGTCCGCTCGTCGGCGACGAGCTCGCCGACGCGGGTCCTCCATGCCGTCGAGCCGACGAGGTCCGTGAACATCACCGTGACGGTCTCCGGCCGCCCGCGTGGCATGCGCCCACCCTATGTCACGGCAAATTACATCAATCTGGATTGATTAAGTTTTGGCGAGATGGGTACGGTCAGTACGTGAAGCCCGCTGTCGTCGCTGCCCGCCGGGAACCCGGCAACCCGCCGGCGTTCGTCGGACTGGTCGCCCATCCGGTTCGGTGGCGACTTCTGGAGGAGCTCGGGCAGAGTGATCGAGCGGTGTGGGAGTTGACTCAGCTGGTCGACGAGCCGCAGAACTTGGTCTCCTATCACCTGCGCCAACTCCGGGACGGCGGGCTCGTGTCGGCGCGTCGCAGTTCGGCCGATGGACGCGACAGCTACTACTCGGCCGATCTCGCGCGCTGCCGGGAGCAGCTGCAAGCCGCCGGAGGTGCCCTCCATCCCGGCTTGCGACTCGCCCCGCCGTTGACGGTGCCGGAACGAAGGACCGGTCGACAACGGGTGTTGTTCCTCTGCACGGGCAACAGCGCGCGATCACAGATCGCCGAGGCGCTCCTCGTCGCGATGTCGGGCGGAGCGATCGAAGCGGCGAGCGCCGGGAGCAACCCGCGACCGCTGCACGCCAACGCCGTGCGCGTCCTGCAGCGGCGCGGCATCGACATCAGCGGGAACCGCACCAAGCACCTCGACGAGTTCGTCGCCCAGCGGTTCGACGCGGTGATCACGCTCTGCGACCGCGTCCGGGAGGTCTGTCCCGAGTTCCCGCAGCATCCGTCCCTGGTGCACTGGAGCGTTCCCGATCCCGCGCTCGAGGGCCCGACCAACCGCGGCTCGTATCCGGCGTTCGAGCGCACCGCAGCCGAGCTCGAGACCCGCATCGGGTTCCTGCTCCACCAACTGAACGAACGAGCAACAAGGAGGACCAAACGTGTCCAACGATGAGATGGTCAACGTCCGTTACATGGTCGACGACGTGGAGGAGTCGATCGCCTTCTACACCAAGGTGCTCGGATTCGAGATCCTCACGAGCGCCGCGCCCGCGTTCGCCGACGTCAAGCGAGGCAACCTGCGGCTGCTGCTCTCCGGGCCGAAGAGCTCGGCGGGCCGTCCGATGCCCGACGGGGCGAAGCCCCACCCGGGCGGCTGGAACCGCATCCACCTGATCGTCGACGACATCGAGAACGAGGTCGGTCGGCTCCGTGACGCGGGCGGGACGTTCCGGAACGAGGTCATCGAGGGCCCTGGCGGCAAGCAGATCCTGCTTCAGGACCCATCCGGCAACGTCGTGGAGTTGTTCCAGCCCGCGAGTGGCTGAACGCCAGACTGGACGGATGAACGGTGCCCGCCGCGCCGACGAGGCGGCCCGGGAGCTCAGCGCTCGCACCGGCGCGGATCGGCATGACGTCGCCGTGGTGCTCGGCTCCGGCTGGGGCGCGAGCGTCGAGCTGCTCGGACCATCGCGGGCCGACGTGGCGACCGAGGACCTGCCGGGCTTCGCCGCGCCCGGCGTCTCCGGGCACACCGGGCGGATCCGCTCACTGGAGGTGGACGGCCGTCGAGTGCTGGCGTTCGTCGGCCGGACCCACCTCTACGAGGGCCGTGACCCGGGTGCGGTGGCCCACCCCGTGCGGGTCGCCGCCGCGTGCGGGTGCCGCGCCGTCATCCTGACCAACGCGTGCGGCGCGATCAGCGAGACGTTCCGTCCTGGCGACGTCGTGATCATCGCCGATCACATCAACATGACCGGTCTGTCACCTCTGGAGGGGGCGACCTTCGTCGACCTCTCGGATCTCTACTCGAGCCGGCTCCGGACGATGTGTCGCACGATCGACCCGTCACTCGCCGAGGGCGTCTACGTCGGCTACTGGGGGCCCAACTACGAAACGCCGGCCGAGATCCGGGCGTTCCGGACGCTCGGCGGTGACCTGGTCGGCATGTCGACCGTGCTCGAAGCGATCGCGGCTCGGGCGGCGGGGCTCGAGGTGCTCGGCCTGTCGCTGGTGACCAACATGGCCGCCGGCATCGCCGGCCCGCTCGCTCACGACGAGGTCCTCGCGCAGGGCCGGGCCGGCGAGGAGCGCACGAGCGAGCTGCTCGCCGCGGTGCTCTCAGCCATGTTGCTCGACCCGTAGGCCGGCGGACCCGCGGGCTGGCGGCGAGGGGCGTCCGCTGATGACCGGCCTCATCCGGGCGGTTCCCAGATGAGCTCGGCGACGTCGATCGCGAGACCTTCCGGTCGCACCTCACCAGTGCCGACGCACAACACGTCGTTCAACCAGCGGTAGCGGTCGTCGTCGCTGACGTGCGTGAACCAGCAGACCACCTGGCGAGCCTCGGGCGGGTACGCGCGGCCGTAGCCGCCGCAGCTGAACAGCACTGCCGCGCCATCGTCGGTGGAGATCACACCGTGGAAGTCCGGACAGAAGGTGCCGTCACTTCTCCGGCGCGGGTGGTTTGCGCCCTGCATCGGTCCCCTGAGCCGCCCGTCGCATCGCCCTTCCGCGACGAAGAGGTGCTGGGACTCGGTCCCGTCGGCAGCGAGCGCGACGCTCCACCCCTGCGGGTAGGTGAACTCCATCCGGTACAGCGGCTCGAGACGCATCCGCCAAGTTCAACACGCGCCCCGGTGGTGACCAGACACGTCAGGGGGCTGGTCGTATCGTGCCGTCGGCCGGACGGGAGGTGCTGTGGTGAGACACTTGCGGTGGTGCGCAGTGGCGCTCCTCGCCGTCGTGTCCTGCAGCAACGGCGGCGACGAGGAGGGCGCTCCTTCGAGCACGACATCGTCCCCGAGCACCACTCCACCGTCGAGCACCGAAGAGCCCACCCCTTCGATCACCGATTCGGACCTGGAGACCATCCTCATCCCGCTCGAGGATCTGCCCACCGGTTGGAGTGAGGATCTGCGCCAAGCGGAGGATGTCGAGGTCTGCGGTCACCGGAGTATCCGGGACGAGCTCCCGACGACGGCCGTCGCCGAGGCGACGTTTCGGAGCGGAGACAGCAGCGAGATCCTGGCTGAGGGCCTGGCCGTCTTCGCCGACGGTGCAGAGACGGCGATGGCCGCGGCGCGTGCGCGCTACTCCTGCGAGTCCTTCGATGCCGGCGGCGAGGTCGGTGAGGTGTCGATCGCGCCGGCCTCGTTCCCTGACGTCGGAGACGATTCGTTCGCCTTCCGTCTGACGGCGGTGGCGAACGGGATCGAGGTCGCGTACCTCCAGGTGGTCTGGAGCCGCGGACCGATCGTCGCCTCGATCCAGCAGGGCGCCGTCGATCCCGACATCGAGCAGCTCGAGGACCACGTGCAGACCCTCGACGCCCGCATCGTCGACCACCTCGACCAGTGAATTGCGTGCGGGGTCAGTCCCGACGCTCGGCTCGGCGCTCCTTGCGTCGACGGTGACGGCGGAGCACACCGAGCCCGAACCACACCAGCGCACCGACGAGCGCGGAGGCGAGCGTCAGCAGCCAGACCGGCCACGTGAAATCCCACGCCAGGAACTCGACGGTGACGTCGGACGTGTTCTGGGCCATGAAGATGGCCAGGACCGCCACGCCTCCGAGGGACGCGATCGCTCCAGCCCCGAGCCGCCGCCGCTCGGCTTGACCAGACTGGGGGACGTTCTCCATCGTCATCGGCGCCAACCTCCGCGACCGCAAGTGCCGCGAACCCTAGACGAGGATGCTGGACGGCTCGCGGATCTCGACGCGGCCGGTTCGCTCATCACGCGGGCAGCTCGTGACCGCGGTGGTCGCCGTGTTCCCAGGCCTCGCGGAGCGCGAACTTCTGGATCTTCCCGGATCCGGTGAGCGGGAACCCGCTCACGGAGTACCAACTGGTCGGGGTCTTCTGCGGCGACAGCACCGCCCGCAGATGGGCGCGCAGCTCGGCGACCCGGGGTGGTTCCGCCGGGTCGGCGGGGCGGATGAACGCCGCCACGACCTCACCCCACTTCTCGTCCGGGAGGCCGACCACGGCGACCTCGGCGACGGCTGGGTGCCGGTACAGGACCTCCTCGATCTCGGCCGGGAACAGGTTCTCGCCGCCGCGGATGATCATGTCCTTGAGCCGGCCGACGATGCGGCAATAGCCGCGCTCGTCCATCGTCGCCAGGTCGCCGGTGCGCAACCAGCCGTCGGCCAGCAGCGTCTCGGCCGTGGCGTCGGGCCGATCGAAGTACTCGAGCATCGTGAAGTAGCCGCGAGCCCACAGCTCCCCCGCCGTATCGAGGGGCATGGTCTCGAGGGTGACGGGGTCGACGATGCGCACCTCCGTGTGCGGCAGCGGCGGCCCGACCGTGAGTCCCTTGTCGTCCGGCGTGTCCGTGGGCAAGGTGTTGGTGAGGACCGGCGAGCACTCCGTCTGGCCGTACACGATCGTGAAGTCGACCCCGAGCGTGTCCTCGATGCGGCGCACCAGCGCCTCGGGCACCTGCGCGCCACCCGACACCGTCGACCTCCACGACGACAGGTCGCGCCGGCCGGCGTCGGGGTGGTCCATGACGGCGATGAGCATCGTCGGCACGGCGGCGGCGAACCAGGGACGCTCGCGCTCGATCAGCTCGAGGAAGAGGGCCGGGTCGAACAGCGGCATCAGCACGAGCGTCGATCGGCAGTTGAGCGAACCGAGGACGCCCATCACGCACCCGCCGGTGTGGAACAGCGGCATCGGTGTCAACCAGACCGACCCGTGAGGGATCCCGACCCGGTCGGCCCACAGCATGGCGTTGTTCACGACGCCGCCGTGGCGCAGGACCGCCCCCTTCGGGAAGCCGGTGGTGCCGCTCGTGTACTGGATCTGCACCGGGTCACCCGTCCCGACGTCGGGCAAGCGCACGGCCTCACCGTCGCCCGCCGCGCCCGCGAGGTCGGCGAGCTCGTCGAGACGCAGGATGTGGCGCAGGTCGGGAAGATCGCCGCGGATGGCCTCGGCGTGGGCGGCCAACGGATTGCCCCGCACCTCCGGCACGACGAAGACGCCGGCGGCCCGGGACTGCCCGAGCACGTACGCCGCCTCGGCCGGCTGGAAGCTCGGGTTGACGGTCACGAGCGTGATTCCGGCGAGGGCCGCGGCGTACTCGAGCAGCACCCACTCCGGCAGGTTGTGGGCCCACACGGCGACCCGCTCGCCCGGCTCGAACCAGCCGAGCAGCGCTCGGGCGTACCGCTCGGAGTCGGCCAGCAGCTCGGCGTAGGTCCAGCGCCGACCGCCGGCACCGGGCAGCCCCTCCACGAGCGCGATGCGGTCCGGCACCTCGCCCACCACGTCGCGCAACAGCGCTCCGATGGTCGCGTCGGAGCGCAGCGGCGGGCCACTGCCGTCAGGGATCCAGTGCGATGTCGAGAGCACGCCCGTCATGCGGGCAATTCTGATCCGCCGGCGCACCGCGTAGCGTCAGCCGGCGGAGAGTCAGGAGCGACCGGTGGGTGAAGCGATCCGCATCGAGGACGACGGCGCCGTCCGGCGCCTCGTGCTGTGCCGGCCGGCGGAGTACAACACGATCACGCCGGCCTTGCGCGATGAGCTCGGCGCCGCCCTCGACGCCGCCGATCGTGATGCGAGCGTCAAGGTCGTGCTGCTGGCCGCCGAGGGGCCGGCGTTCTGCGCCGGCTTCGGGCTCGACTGGTCGACGCTCGCCCAGGCGACGGGCGAGTCAGGACCCGAACGCGTGTGGGACAGCGTCGCCGACGTCCAGATGATCGGCCGCTACGGCACCACGTTCGCCAAGCTCCACGAGATCTCCAAGCCGACCGTCGCCGCCGTGCAGGGCTGGTGCGTCGCCGGCGGCACCGACATGGTGCTCAACGCCGACCTCATCGTCGCCGGCGAGGCCGCCCGCTTCGGCTACCCGCCGGCCCGGGTCTGGGGGGTGCCCGAGGCGCCGTGGGTGTGGGTCGCCCGGCTCGGACTGGAGCGGGCCAAGCGCTACTTGTTCACCGGCGACGAGCTGACGGCACGGGAGGCGGCCGACGCCGGCATGATCCTCGCCTGCATCCCCGACAGCGAGCTCGCCGAGCACGCCACGGACCTGGCGCAGCGCATCGCTCTGCTCCCGCTCAACCAGCTGCAGATGATGAAGTGGCTGCTCAACGACGTCGCTCGGCACCAGTACCAGCCCGACACCAGTCGACTGCTCGGCTTCCTGTTCGACGGCGTCGCCCGGCACACCCAGGAGGGCCTCGACTTCGTCGCTCGTGCCCAGGAGGTCGGATGGCGGGAGGCGGTCAGGGAGCGTGACCGTCCGTTCGGCGACTACGGCGAACGCACCCGGTGAGCCCTCACCACCCGGTTTGTGTCACCTCATACGTCATCGACGACGTATCCGGTGAGAGCGTCCGCCAATGGGCGCGAGCGTTGCCGATTGAGCCTTCACGTGGGCAACGAGCTCTGGAAGCGGAAGTCTGCTGCGATCTGGGCGCGATCGTTCTCATTGCGGTTTCTGGGCGCAGATGTTCTCAGCGGTCGCGAAGAATCGCGCCCAGAAAGCCTGCTGAGACGATTCCCGCCCAGATCCGGCGACGCCGGTCGCGTTCGCAACCGTCGCCGCCCGCTTCAAGAGCCTTTCGACCATCGTGATTGCCGAGCGGGCGAAGCTTGCCGCCGAATGGCGCTCGCTCTGACACAAACTCAGGAGGGCGGGTCGTAGCTCCGGATCTCGACGACGTTGTCGTCGGGGTCGTAGACGTACACCGACCAGCCGTCGCCCCGCGCTCCGAAGCGCGGCCCGGGCTCTCCGATGAGGCGGAACGTGTCTCCAGCCGCCCCGATGGCGTCAACCGTCGCTCGGTCGGCGACGAGGCAGAAGTGGTCGACGTTGCGCTCGCCGACGACGCCGGACGCCGGGACGAGGTCGATGATCGTTCCGGCGCTGACGCGAACCGACGGGAACGGCACCGTGCCGCTGCGCCACTCGTCGACTCGGACCGGGGCCAGCCCGAGCACCTCGACGTACCACGCCAGCGCGCGCTCCACGTCGGCGCAGCGCAGGACGAGATGGTCGAAACCGGTGATCTGGATCGAGCTCATCCCGTCTGCCTACCTCATGCGACGTCCGCGACGGCGAGCGCGACGGCGGGCTCGTCGGCCGCCGCGGCCGGGCGTCGCTGGAACGACGACACGGCGGCCGATCCCAGCCCGGCGACAGCGGCGATGACCCACGCGACGCGGAAGTGGTCGAGCGCATCCACGGGCGAGGTCGGCGTGCCGACGACGGCGATGAGGACGGCCACGCCGACGACGGCTCCGATCTGGCGAGCGGTCTGGTTGATGGCGCCGCCGATGCCGAACCGCTCCTGCGGCAGGTCGGCGACGGCGGCCGCGCTGAGCACGGGGAACGAGAGCGCGACGCCGAGGCCGACGAGCAGCGACCCGGGCAGCCACGCCGTGAGGTACTCGGCGTCGACGCCGACGGTCGCGACGTAGTAGCCCAGGCCGGTCGCGAGCGTGATCCCTCCGGCGACGAGGACCGGGCCGTAGCCGATGCGCGTCGCCAGCCGTCCGCTCGGCCCGCTCAGCGCGGCGACGACGAGTGGCCCCGGCGTGATCGCCAGGCCCGCGGCGAGCGTCGAGTACTGCCACACCGACGTGAGGAAGAGGACGTTGGCGAGCAGCATGCCGAAGAAGCCCACGGAGTAGAGGAACGTCGCCGCGTTGGCCAGCGCGACCGTGCGGGAGCGGAACACGTCGAGGTCGATGGCGGGGGCCGGGTGGCTTCGGGAGCGGCGCACGGCGAGCGGCGCCAGCACGGCCGTCATCGCGAACAGCACGACGACGCGCGGACTCGACCAGCCCCAGTCCGACCCTTGGGTGATCGCCAGGGCGAGCGACGCCACCGCGCCGGTGAGCATGGCCACGCCGACCAGGTCGGGGAGCGGACCGCCGACGACCGACTCGGGCACCACACGCGGGGTGACGACGGCGACGACGATCGCGACCGGCAGGTTGACGAAGAACGCCCACCGCCAGCCGCCGGCGTCGATGAGGAGCGAGCCGAGTGACGGGCCGGTGGCGACGGCGAGCGCGGCGATGCCGCCCCACATCGCGACCGCCCGCGCCCGCGCCGCCGGCGCGGTGGCAGTGAGCAGGAGGGCGAGCGACGCCGGCATCAGCAGGGCGGCGCCGACCGCCTGCACCACGCGCCCCGCGATCAGGAACCACGCCGTCGGCGCGATGCCGCACAGGAGCGACCCGAGTGTGAACACGGCGAGCCCGAGCAGGAAGATCCGCCGGCGGCCCGAGCGGTCGGCGATCCGCCCCGCGCCGAGCAGGAGCGCGCCGAACACGACGCTGTACGCCGCCAGCACCCACGACAACGTCGCCGGCGAGACGTCGGCGAACGAGCTGCGGATCGACGGAAAGGCCACGTTCACGATCGAGAGGTCGAGCGCCACCATGAACCCGGCCGCGACGGTCACGGCGAAAACGGGCCACGGGATCTCTGAGCGTTGCTCCACGCAACGCAGAATGCCACACAGGGTTTCGTCATGCAACCCAGAAGTGTTAGAGTCGCGGCGATGCAGAGAACCTCGTTCGAGGAGATGAACTGCTCGATCGCGCGAACGCTCGACGTGATCGGAGAGTGGTGGACACCGCTGATCCTCCGCGACGCGTTCTTCGGCGTGACCCGCTTCGAGGAGTTCCAGCGCCGCCTCGGGATCGCCCGCAACATCCTGGCCACGCGACTGGACACCCTCGTCGAGCACGGCGTGCTCGACCGACGCCCGTACGACGAGGCCCGCGGCCGCTACGACTACGTCCTCACGGCCAAGGGCAAGGCGTTGTGGCCGGTGCTCGTGGCCATCAGGCAGTGGGGCGACGAGTGGATCGCCGGCGAGGGCAATGAACCCGTCCACATGGTGCACACGACGTGCGGCCAGCGCTCGACGGGCATCCTCACGTGCGACGCCTGCGGCGAGACGCTGCGCCGTGAGGACATCCGCTCCGTGGTGCAATGAGCACCACCGGCTTCGCCGACGACACCGCGGTCCGGGCGGACGGAGACGGGCGCTGGGTCACCGAGATCCGACCGGGCTGGGACATCGCCGGGAACGCCAACGGGGGGTACCTGCTCAGCATCGTCGTGCGGGCGATGCGCGAGGCCACCGGACGACCCGACCCGGTGACCGTGACCGGCCACTTCCTCGCCCCCGGCCGGCCCGGGCCGGCGAGCGTCACGACCGACGTCGTCAAGCGCGGTCGCACATTCACCACGGCCACCGGTCTCCTTTCGACCGACGACAAGCGGCTGCTGCAGGTGGTCGGCACCTTCGGCGACGTGTCAGCGCCGGTGGGTTTCGAGCGGCTCGACGCCGCACCGCCCGACCTACCGCCTCCCGATGCGTGTGTGGCGGTGCAGCCGGCCGAGCCGTTCCCACCTCCGTTCATGGGACGCGTCGACCTGCGTCTCCATCCCGACGACGCCGGCTTCTCCCGCGGTGCTCCGACCGGCGAACCGCGTGTGCGCGGATGGTTCCGGCTGCGCGACGGTGAGCCGATCGACACGACCGCCCTCGTGCTGGCCGTCGACGCCTTCCCGCCCACCGCGTTCAACGCCCGCCTACCGGTCGCGTGGACGCCGACCGTCGAGTTGACCGCCCACGTGCGGGCCCGGCCGGCGCCCGGCTGGCTGCGCTGTGCCTTCACCACCCGGTTCGTCACCGGCGGGTTCCTCGAGGAGGACGGCGTGATCTGGGACGACACCGGACGTCTCGTCGCCCAGAGCCGTCAGCTCGCGCTCTTCCCCCGCGGCTGAGCGCGCGTCTCCACGACATCTCCATGGCGCCTCCAAGACGCGTCGCCGCATGATACGTACAGTCGGCATGTAAATGCCCCTGGCGTCCGGCGCGGGGGCACGGATCAGGGAGACCATGTGACCGTCATCGCCCCCCACCAACTCGACGTGACCGCCCCGGACTTCGCGCCGTGGGGGCCCGACGTCGCCGCCGCCCGCGCCGCCTGCTGGCGGGCCGACACCCCGATCGGACCCGCGGTCCTGCGCCACGAGGATGTCGCCGCGCTGCTGCGCGACCGGCGCTTCGGTCAGGGGTCGGCGATCTTCCTCGACATCCAGGGCATCGGTGACGGCCCGCTCCGACAGTGGTGGACCGACATGCTCCTCAACCTCGAGGGGGCCCGCCACGACCGCCTGCGCCGGCTGATCGTGCCTGCCTTCCGCCCGCCGATCGTCGACGCCCTACGGCCGCGGATGCGGCTCCACATCGACGCCGTGCTGGAGGAGCTGCTCCGCGGCGAGGCCGGCGGCGAGATCTCCTGCGATGCGGTGGCCGAGATCGCCGACCCGTATCCCGTCGCCGTGCTCTCCGACCTCCTCGCGATCCCGGACGAAGACCGCCCCCGCGTGCGCCGGTGGGCGACCGATCTCGGGCTCGCCTTCACGTTCGAGGTGGCCGTCCATCTCGAGCGGATCGAAGCAGCACTCGTCGGCCTGTACGACGTCGCCGACCGCCTCATCGCCGAGCGCCGCCGCCGAACCGGCGACGACTTCATCAGCCAGCTCGTTGCCGCCGAGGAGGAGGGCGACCGGCTGAGCGAGGCGGAGCTGCGCAACATGGTCGCGACGACGCTGTTCGCCGGCCATGACACCACCAAGCACCAGCTCGCGATGGCGCTGTACACGTTCGCCAACGAGCCGGACTCGTGGGACCTGCTCGCCGCCCGTCCGGAGCTCGCGCCAGTGGCAGTCGAGGAGGTGATGCGCGTCGCTCCGGCCGTCCCGGCGATCCTGCGCCTCGCCCTGGAGGACGTGAGCTACCGCGACCTCGAGATCCCCGCCGGCACCCTCGTCACGCTCCTCGTCGCCGCGGCCAACACCGATCCGGACGCGTTCGGCGAGGCTCCGTTCGACCTGACGGCTCCGCGGCCCCGCCAGTTGACGTTCGGAGGTGGCGTGCACCACTGCGTCGGCCACCTCCTGGCCCGGGCCGAGATGGAAGAGGCCCTGCCCCGCCTCGCGGCGACGTTTACCGACCTGCGCATCACGGGCCCCGTCCAGTGGCGCCCGCCCACCGGGATCTCCGGTCCATCGACGTTGCCGCTGACATTCCGCCGGCGCTGACGGTCGTCCGCGATCGGCCCTGTTCTCGCCCGCATACAGTGGCGAACGCGTACCCGGGCGTACGCGGAAAGAGGGAACATCATGTCGGTGGAAGAGAACTTCGAGCTCGTTCGTCGCGCCTACGCGGCCTTCGAGCGCGGGCGACGCCGCCACACTCATGGAGGTGTTCGCAGCCGACATCGTGCACGCCATTCCGGGATCATCGGCGATCGCCGGTTCCCACAAGGGAACGCAGGACGTGCTCACGATGTACGGCCGGCTGGGCGAGCTGTCGGGTGGCTCGATGCGGGTCGAGCTCGAGGACATGTTGTCCGATGGCGGGAATCGGGTCATCTCGATCCATCGGACGACGGCCGAGCGCAACGGCCAGACGATGGCGGAACGAGAAGCGCTGCTCATCACGATCGTGGACGGCAAGGTCGCCGAGATCCAGGACTTCTTCACCGACATCGGCGCGATCGACTCCTTCTGGAGCTGAACGCGGCGGACCGGCATTGACACACTGAGGGGATGAGCGACGTCGTCATCGTCGACGATGCCGGAACGGCGCTCGAGGACATCGGGACGTTCCTCCGATCCGACCCGGTTCGGAACAACCTCGTCCTGACCCTCCTCGACGCCCGCGTCGCGCACCCCGAGCCGGGCCGGTACGCCTGGGTGCTCGACGGCGGGGAGGTCGTCGGCGTGGGCTTTCAATCGCCACTCGCGTTCCAGGCGGTGCTCACGGCGATGCCCACGCCCGCGATCGGTGCGCTCGTCGATCGACTCGCCGACGCGTGGCCGGACATCCCCGGTGTGTTCGGCCCCGCCGACACCGTCTCGCGGTTCGCCGGGCGCTGGGCGGAGGCGTTGAAGGTGGGGGCGACACCGGTGGAGGGGCAGCGGCTGTACGCGCTCGATTCCCTCCACGCCCCGACGGGCGTTCCCGGTGAGATCCGGGCTGCTACGGAAGACGACTCCGAGCTGATCCTGTCGTGGGTGCAAGGGTTCGAGCGTGACACCGGCAGCAGCGTCGCGACCGCGGAGTCGATCCGGCGCCGGATCGGTGCCGGGCGGATCTGGATCTGGGACGATCGCACACCGGTGGCCATGTCCACGTACACGCCAGTACTGGACGGGGTGTCACGGGTCGGGCTCGTGTACACCCCGCCCGAGCACCGACGGCGCGGGTACGGCGCCGCCTGCACCGCAGCCGTCACGCAACAGGCGCTCGACACCGGTGCTCAGCGATGCGTCCTCTACACGCAGCTGCACAACCCGCAGTCCAACGCCATCTACCGCCGCCTGGGCTATCGGCCCGTCAGCGAACACCTGCGGTACCAGTTCGCGACGGCGCCAGCGGTGGTCACCGCACCCTAGGGTGGCGTGGTGTCAGCCCCCGGCGCCGACGACGATCAGGTCGTCACGTGGCACCACGGTCTGATCGCCCGCTGGTGGGCGAACTTCCGGGTCGACGGTCCGGAGATCGACTTCTTCCGCCCGTTCGTAGAGGCCGGCCAACCCGCGTTGGACGCGGCGTGCGGCACCGGCCGACTGCTGGTGCCGTGGGTCGCAGACGGGTTGGACGTCGACGGCGTGGACGCGTCCGCCGACATGATCGCCGCGTGCCAGGAGGCGGCGGCGCGGGTCGGGCGGAGCCCGTCGCTCTACGTACAGCCGCTGCACCGGCTCGACCTTCCCCGTCGCTACGGCGCCATCGTCGTCTGCGGCAGCTTCGGGCTGGGCGCGACGAGGCAACACGATGCCGAGGGTCTCCGCCGCTTGCTCGCTCACCTCGAACCGTCGGGAGTGCTCGCGATGGACTACGAGGTGGAAGAGCTCGACACGGAGCGATGGTCGAGGTGGCAGCCCAAGGCCCGCGACCCGTCGCCGCCTCCACCCGACGAGCGGCGCCTCGGCCCCGACGGGTTCGCCTACGCGCTCCGGCACCGGGTCGTCGCCGTCGACGTCACCACCAGGCAGATGACGCGCGAGATGCAGGCCTGGCAGTGGTCCGGCGACGAACTGGTCGCCCACGAGACCAACTCCCTGACCGTGAACCTCTACTCGTCGGGCGAGATCGTGGACGCACTCCGCGACGTCGGCTTCGGCGACGTTCAGACCGTCGGCGGCTACCACGGTGGGCCGCCCACCGGCGATGAACAATTCCTCGTCTACCTCGCCCGCCGCCCAATCACGACTCGCTGACCGCCAGCCCCTGTGACACTGGACGGGATGAAGTCGCCCTGGAAGTCCATGGCGGACCTCGACCCCGCCACGAGCTACCTCGTCCTGGCCTCGAGCATCCCGCCGAAGAGCGTCACCTCGACCTGGAAGCTGTTCCGTGGATCGAGAGCGGTGCGGCGCCAGCTCCTCTCGACGGACGGTGTCGTCGGTTTCTCGATGCTGGCCGAGCCGATCCGCAAGCACTACGCGACGCTGTCGGTCTGGCGGGACGAAACCGCCCTCGCCGCGTTCGCCCGGGCGCATCCGCACGATGAGCTCATGACGGGGCTGAAGCCGGAGATGGGTCCGACCAAGTTCGTCCGGTGGACGATCTCGGGCTCCGATGGGCTCCCGTCCTGGAGCGATGCGCTCGCCCGCTTGCAGTAACCCGCCGGGCGCGCCGTGCTTCGCGCTGGTCGGCTTCCTGATCCCGCAGGTCGCCTCGGAGCAGTTACTCGTACTTCGGGATCTGCTGGACCGCCCACTCGTTGCCGTCCGGGTCGCGGAAGCCGGTGAACCGGCCCCACGCGTGATCCTCGACCTCGCCGGCTTCGACGCCCCGCTCGAGGAGGAAGGCGCGGGCGGCGTCGGCGTCGTCGACCACGACCTGCAGTCCCTTCAGCGAGCCCGGCTCGGTGTCGACCAGACCGGTGCCGATGGCGATCGAGCACGCCGATCCGGGTGGAGTGAGTTGCACGAAGCGCAGCTCATCGGTGACCTGGTAGTCGTGATCGACGACGAAGCCGACCTGGTCGGCGTAGAACGCCTTCGCCCGGTCGACGTCCGACACGGGCACGAACACCAACTCCAGCTTGAACTCCATCACTGCTCCTCTCGGGGGTCGCACGGCTGGCCGCGTCGCCCACGATCATGACCGGTATTCGTGGTCGTCAATCGACCACTTCAGCGTGCTGACTACGGTTCGCCTTCGAAACGCCCGATGAAAGGGGATCCCGATGCCCGAGGACAGCTCACCCCTCCTTCCGGGTCGACTCGGCTCACCGGACATGACGCTGCGGGAGGAACCGCGGGCCGACCCGCGGATGATCGCGGCGATGGAGCCGTTCGGTCTGGCCGACCCACCGGAGGTTCCGCCCGTCGACAGCGACTCGCCGATCGACGACTTGCTCGAATGGGTCAGCGCGGCCGAGGAAGGCTTCGAGGCGCTCTTTGTCGCCGTGACGGCCGAGCTGCCCGAAGTCGACGGGGTCACCCGGAGCGTCGAGGTGATCAAAGGGGTCGACGGCAACGACGTCACGCTCTACATCCACCGCCCGGCCGGCGACGCACCGCTCCCCGGGGTGCTGCACCTGCATGGCGGGGGGATGGTGCTCCTCGAGGCGGCCGGCGTCGTGTACGGCCGTTGGCGTGACGAGCTCGCCGCTTCGGGCATGGTCGTGGTCGGCGTGGAGTTCCGCAACGGCGGCGGGAAGCACGGACCGCATCCGTTCCCCGCCGGATTGAACGACTGCTCGTCCGCGCTGCGCTGGGTGCTCGAGAACAGGGGCGCGCTCGGCATCTCGACACTCGTGATCTCCGGTGAGTCCGGCGGCGCCAACCTGACCCTCGCGACGACGCTGAAGGCCAAGCGGGACGGCCTCGTCGACCAGATCGACGGGGTCTACGCGATGTGCCCGTACGTCTCGAACGCGTACGCATCACCGCCCCGCGAACTCACCTCGCTGCACGAGAACGAGGGCTACTTCCTGAGCTGCCGGATGTTGAGCGCGCTGGCGAAGGCGTACGACCCGTCCGGAGAACACGGCGAAGACCCGCTGGCCTGGCCGTACCACGCCACCGACGACGACCTCGCCGGGTTGCCGCCCCACATGATCTCGGTCAACCAACTCGACCCGCTGCGCGATGAAGGCCTCGCCTACTACCGCAAGCTCCTCGATGCCGGGGTCTCGGCGGTGAGCCGGACCGTGAACGGCACCTGTCACGCCGGCGACATGATCTTCCAGGCCGCGCTCCCGGACGTCCACCGGGCGACCATGCGCGACATCAAGGCGTTCGCCGACTCGCTCTGACCGCAGCGGGGGGTCAGGTCGGCAGCCGCTTCTCGAACCAGTGGTCGGCGTACGGCTCGTCGTTGAACGCGTCGACCTCTTGGTATCCGGCCGCCCGGTAGAGGCCGATCGCCTCGACGAGCGCCTTGTTCGTCTCCAACCGGACGATCCGGCTCCCGGCGGCCGCGGCATGGCGCTCGAGCTCGGCGAGCACACGCCGGCCGAGCCCGAGGCCACGGGCCGCCGGGGCGACCCACATCCGCTTGAGCTCGGTCGGCTCGGCGCCGTGGAACTTGAGCGCGCCGCACCCGACGGGCTCACCACGGAGCCTGGCGACGAGGAAGATGCCTGCCGGGGGCCGAAGCTCGTCGAGCTCGGCGGGGATGCTGAGCGTCGGGTCGAACCCGGCGTGGAATCGCCCGTCGAGCTCGCCGAAGTACGCCCGGACGCAGGACTGCGCATGTCGGTGCGCGGGGTCGACGACGTCGACGTCGACGAGGGCCGCGGTGAGGAGCCGCTCGACGTCGGCCATCGCCGCGACCAATCGCGCCCGCTGCCGGTCGGTGAGCGGTCGGAGCAACGAGCGGGCGAGCTCGTCGCTGCGGCGATCGAGCAGGCCGCGCTCCGCCGACCCGGACGGCGTGAGGCGGGCGGTCCGCACCCGCGCGTCGGAACGACCCCGCTCGACCCGCACGAGCCCGGCGGCCTCGAGCGAGCGCAGCAGGCGACTGAGGTACCCCGAGTCGAGGTCGAGCCGCGACCGCAGGACGCGAACGTCGCACCCGTCCTCGCCGATCTCCCAGAGCACTCTCGCCTCGCCGAGCGCCCGGTCACGAGCCAGGTAGTGGTCGTTCAGCGCACCCACCCGCTCGGTCACCAGCCGGTTGAAGCGGCGCACCTGCTCCACCTCGCCAACGGTCACGTCCGGCACTTCTCTGACTTTAGTCAGAGATTTGGGTGGTCGGGTCAGACGAGGCGGCGGGCGTACTTCGTGCCGGCGACGAACGAGGCCCCGGCGATCGCCGACGCGCCGGCGGCGGCCATGGATCGGCGGATGACCGACTTGGTGCGCTGACTGAAGTGCACGATCGGCCAGCCGTTGGCGCGGGCGTGGCGGGTGAGCCGGGCGTCGGGGTTCACGGCGACGGGGTGGCCGACGGCGTACAGCATCGGGAGGTCGCTCGCCGAGTCGCTGTACGCATAGCACTGCCCGAGGTCGAGCCCGTCCCAGCGAGCGATCTCCTCCATCGCCGTGACCTTGCCGGCGCCGTAGCAGAACGGACCCGACAACTCACCCGTGTAGACACCGTCGACGACCGCCCCGCGCGTGCCGATGCCCGCGGTCATCCCGAGCGAGCGGGCGAGCGACTCGACGATTTCGACGGGCGCCGCGGACACGATGTAGGTGTTGCGCCCGGCGTGGCGGTGGAGGTCGAGCAGGCGCCGGGCCTCGGGCCGGATCTTGGCCAGCAGTTTGGGGAGGATCTCGGCGTTGAGCGCGACGAGGTCGTCCTGGCGCATCCCCTTGACCGCGCCCAGCACCCGGTCCCGCAGCCCGTCGGTCGTGCGATCGCTCGCTCCGCGCAGCTTGAAGCGCATCGCCGCGCCGGCATCACGCACGAACTGGTTGGTGCTCAGAAACCCGGCCTTCCGGGCCCCTGCGGCGAGGATGAACGCCGACGAGCCGGAGATGAGCGTCCGATCGAGGTCGAAGAACGCAGCACTCGGTCCCGATCCCACCATCTGGCTGTACTCGCTCACTGGTGCACCATCCTCCCGTGGAGAACAACGTCCGACATCAATGCCTGGTGCACCAGCGAGCCTTCGGCGCCGTCACGCTGATTCGCTCGCTCGAAGACTCGCTCGCTCATCGCCACTTCACCGTCCATCGGGGGGTTCGCTGTCGCGGTCGAACGTCGGGCCAGGCGTCGGAGTGCTCGCTGTGACTGTAGCCGGGCGGGACCGTCGCGACTCGGTCACCGCGAGGTCGTACACGAGCCGCCGGGAGACGCCGAGCCGTCGCGCAACCGCGCTGGCCGCGTCGCGCGTGGTCGCGCCGCCGCCGAGCTCGCCGCGCACCGCCTCACGGATCTCGTCGTCGTCCGGCGGGGCCGACGCGTCCGGCGCCCCGGCGATGACGAGCACGTATTCGCCCCGCGGCTCGCCGAGCTCGACGTCGCCCAAGGTCCCCCGCACCACGGTCTCCCACAGCTTGGTCAGCTCCCGGGCCACGGCGACCGGGCGATCGGGGCCGAGCGCGGCGGCGAGGTCGGCCAGTGTGCGCACCACCCGGTGCGGTGCCTCGTACACCACGATGGTGCGCCGCTCCGTCGCCAGCTCGGCCAGGCGCGCGCTTCGGCCGGAGCCGGACCGCGGGAGGAATCCCTCGAACACGAAGCGGCCCGTGGCCAGGCCACTCGTGACGAGCGCGGTGACCAGGGCGGTCGGTCCGGGAACGGTCGTGACGTCGTACCCCGCGTCGAGCACCGCCCGAACCAACCGCTCGCCGGGATCACTGATCCCGGGCGTTCCGGCGTCGCTGACCACGGCGACGTCGTTCCCGTCGCCGAGCACGGCGAGCACCTCGCCGATGCGGGCCGCCTCGGTGTGCTCGTTGCACACGGCGAGCCGAGGGGCGGGCACGCCGGCGTGCTGCAGCAGCCGACCGGTGCGCCGGGTGTCCTCGCAGCACACCAGGGCGGCCGACCGCAACGCTTCGACGGCTCGGGGCGGCAGATCGGCGAGGTTCCCGATCGGTGTCGCCACCAGCACCAAGCGGCCGGCCGACCGGTCAGGACCCCGGCTCGCCATCACGGACCTCCACGACGTCACCGACGTGCAACCCCCAGCGGGAGAACGCACCGGCCTCGGCCTCGATCACCCAGCTCGCCTTGGTCACGGGGAGCCCGACGCGGTGAGGCTCCATGCGCACTGCCTTGACCACCTGGCCGTCGCCGTCGAGGTACGCCACGTCGAGCGGGAAGCGCATGCCGACCGTGTGCACCCATCGGCAGGGCGTGATCACGAGGGCACCCTCGAGACCGTCGCGTTTGAGCAGGCCGCGGCGGCGGGCGGTGCGATCGGCGGCCACCTCGGCCGAGGCCAGCACGCGTGCCTCACTCACCAACCAGGCCACGCCCGAAGCATGGCACGACGAAGCCTCCGTCCCACCCCGACCATGTTCGCTCGGGCGGCGGCTGGCTACAGTGCCGACGACCGGCTCGACCGCATCGATCAGGGGGGTTTCCGCGTGCCTGGCAGCATTCTCGGCAACCGTGTCGTCCGCAAGGAGGACCCGAAGTTCCTCACGACAGGCGGCGTCTACGTCGACGACCTGCTCGACGAGCCCCACCTCGCCGGCGCCGCCTACGTGGCGTACGCGCGCGCGACGGTCGCCCACGCCACGATCTCGTCGGTCGATGCCGCCGAGGCCAAGTCGATGCCGGGCGTGCTCGGCATCTTCACGGCGGCCGACCTCGGCCTCGAGCCGGTCCCGAGCCCGTTCAACCCCGGCGTCACTCGCACGTTGATCGCGTCCGACCGGGCCCGCTACGTCGGCGAGATCGTCGCTGCGGTCGTCGCCGAGACCCGCGAGCAGGCCGCCGACGCCGCCGCCGCGGTCATCGTCGACTACGACCCGTTGGACGTCCAGCTCGACCCGGAAGCGGCGATGGCCGGCGGCGCCGCCCTGTACGAGGGCGGCAACGTCGTGTTCGACAGCACCGCGCTCGGCATGCCGGACATGACCGGCGACGAGTTCTTCGCCGACTGTGAGGTCACGGTGAGCGAGACCTTCTTCAACCAGCGGGTCGCCCCGTGCCCGTTGGAGGTGCGCAGCTCGGCGGCGGCGTGGGTCGACGGGCGGCTGCACCAGTGGGTCTCGACCCAGCACGCTCAGGGCATCAAGGACATCCTGTCCGCCGGCAACGGCATCGAGGCCGACCAGGTCCGGGTGCTGACGCCGGACGTCGGCGGCGGTTTCGGCGCCAAGATCAGCGTGTACCCGGACGAGATCCTGCTCGGCGCGCTGGCCCGCCAGGTCGACCGCCCGGTGCGCTGGCACGAGACCCGTAGCGAGTCGATGGTCGCTCTCGGCCACGGCCGTGCCCAGGTCCAGCACGTCACGATCGGTGGCCGTCGCGACGGCACCGTCACCCACTACCGCCTCCACGCGATCCAGGACTGCGGCGCGTTCGCCGAGATCGGCACCGTGCTCGCCCCGTTCATGACGCGACCGATGTCATCGGGCGTGTACGCGATCCCGAACATCGAGTGCCGCACGACGTCGGTCGTCACGAACACCACCCCGGTGGTCGCCTACCGGGGGGCGGGTCGGCCCGAGGCGACGGCCGCGATCGAGCGCTCGATGGACCTCTTCGCGGCCGAGGTCGGGCTCGACCCGGCCGAGGTGCGGCGGATCAACCTGATCGAGCCCTTCTCCGAGCCGCACACGACGTCGATCGGCCAGACCTACGACGTCGGTGACTACCGCGGCGCGCTCGACAAGGTGCTCGCCGCCGCGGGCTACGACGAGCTCAGGGCCGAACAGGCGCGCCGGCGCGACTCCGGCGACCCGGTGCAGCTCGGGATCGGCGTCAGCGCCTACGTCGAGATCACCGGCGGCGTGCCACCGATGGGCGAGGCGGCCAAGATCGAGGTGCTCGACGACGGCCGGGCCCGCGTCTACACGGGCACGTCCCCGCACGGCCAGGGCCACGACACGTCGTGGTCGATGATCGCCAGCGAGCGGACCGGCATCCCGATGGACCAGATCGAGCTGGTGTGGGGTGACACCGACCGCGTCCCGGCGGGCGGCGGCACGATGGGCTCGCGATCGCTGCAGCAGGGCGGAGCGGCGGTCGACAAAGCCGCGACCGAGCTGGTCGACAAAGCCAAGAGCCTCGCCGCCAAGGCGCTCGAGGCCGACGAGGCGGACATCGTGCTCGACACCGACAGCGGCACGTTCCACGTGGCCGGGACGCCCGCCGTGGGCAAGACGTGGGCCGACCTCGCCGCGACCGCAGCCGCCGCCGGCAACGGCGACCGGCTCGAGGTCGACACCCGCTTCGAGGCGTCCGGCCCGACGTTCCCGTTCGGCGCCCACGTCGCCGTCGTCGAGGTCGACACCGAGACCGGCAGCGTGCGCCACATCCGCCACGTCGCCTGCGACGACGCCGGGCGGATGATCAACCCGTTGATCCTCGAGGGCCAGATCCACGGCGGGGTCGCCCAGGGTGCGGCCCAGGCGCTGCTCGAGGAGGTGCGGTACGACGGCGACGGCAACCCGATCACGTCCAACCTCGCCGACTACGCCATGATCTCGGCTGCTGAGCTCCCGAGCTTCGAGATCGTCCACATGGAGACGCCGACGCCGATCAACCCGTTGGGCGCCAAGGGCATCGGCGAGTCGGGAACGATCGGCTCGACGCCCGCGGTGCAGTCGGCGGTGATCGACGCGGTGTCACACCTCGGCGTGCGCCACATCGACATGCCCGCGACGGGCGAGCGGGTGTGGCAGGCGATTCGCGCCGCGGCCGGGTGACGAGCCGCTCGCACGTCCTCTTCGACCTCGACGGCACGCTGACCGACTCGGCGCCCGGCATCGTCGCGTCACTCCAGCACGCCCTGCTGGCGGAGGGGCTGGCCGTACCCGCCGAGGAAGTCCTGCTCGGCGCGATCGGGCCGCCCTTCGAGGTCGGCCTGCCGTTGCTCGGCATCCCGACCGAGCAGGTCGTTGCCATCGTCGCCCGGTACCGCGAGCGCTACGAGACCGTGGGTCTGTACGAGAACGGGCTCTACGAGGGCGTGGTGGAGATGCTCGACGCCCTGGGTGCGGCCGGCATCGTGCTCGGTGTGGCGACGGCGAAGCCGGAGCCGACCGCCCAGCGGATCATCGAGCACTTCGGCCTGACCGAGCGGTTCGCCGTGCTCGCCGGGGCCACGCACGAGCCCGGTCGGAGGTCCAAGACGGAGGTCATCGCCCATGCCCTCGCCCGGCTCGGGTTGGCGGGCAGCGCGGAGATGGTGATGGTCGGCGACCGCGACCACGACGTGCTCGCCGCCCGCGAGTTCGGCCTGGCGTCGATCGGCGCGACGTGGGGCTACGGGTCGCGGGAGGAGCTCACCGGGGCCGGGGTCGACGTGCTCGCCGACCACCCGGCCGACGTCGTCGCCCTCGTGTGTTCATCCGCCATGGGTGATGTGATCGAGGCGCCGCCGTCGTAGCGTGACGTCTCGCATGACGACCGAGCTCGGCGCCGATCCGATCCCCCCCACGCTCGCGGCGAACCCCGTCGTCCGGACGCCTGCCGACCGGACGATGCGGCGGATCCTGCGCCTGCCGGTCGATGCCCCGCCGGGAACGGCGGAGGGCGCCCGCCAGGCGTTCCAGACGTCGCTGCTCGTCGCGACGGTGCGCTGCCTGCTCATGTACATCGTCTTCCCGTTCGTGCTGCCCGCGGTCGGGCTGGCGAGCGACGTCGGGCCGGCGATCGGGCTCGCCATCAGCGTGGCGGCGATCGTCTGCATCGTGATGAGCATGCGCCGCTTCTGGCGCGCCGATCATCCGATGCGGTGGTGGTACGGGGCGCTCGGCGGAACCGTGCTGTGCCTGCTCGTGGTGCTCATCGCCGTCGACATCGGCACACTGATCTCCTGATAGAGCGATAGAGGTTGCTCACGGAGGCTGTTAGGGCTACCTTACGGCGCGTCATGATGGTGTGCTTGTGCCACGGCGTCAGCGAGCGGCGGATCCGCCGTGAGATCGAGCACGGCGCGACCACCATCGACGAGCTCGCGGCCAGCTGCGGCGCCGGAGCCCAGTGCCTCGGGTGCCACCCGACCCTCGACGGCCTGCTCGTCGAGCACGTCACTGCCGTGACGGTGTCAGGACGACGCCGGCTGAGCGTCGTCTGACCCACCGTTGAATCCTCCCGGCGAGGTCGCTGCCCTCGCTTTCGTCGGCTGAGAGCGCCGATCCGGGCGATTTCACGTGACGAAGGCGACGTGACTCAGCGCGGGCGCACCTAAGCTCGCCCAACTGCCCCGAACGGAGGTACGCCATGCGGAGTGACGACGACGTCCTCGAACTGCTCAACGAGGTGCTCACCGCCGAGCTGACCGCCATCAACCAGTACTTCGTCCACGCCAAGATGTGCTCCAACTGGGGATACCAGCGGCTCCACGACCACGGACGCGCCGAATCGATCGACGAGATGAAGCACGCCGAGCGGCTGATCGAGCGGATCCTCTACTTCGACGGCGTCCCGAACATGCAGCGGCTGTTCCCCGTACGCGTCGGCGAGACCGTGCCCGAGCAGTTCCAGGTCGACCTCGAGCTCGAGTACGAGGCGGTCGAGCGGCTCAACCGCGGCATCGCCCTCACCGTCGAGCGGGGCGACAACGGCACGCGCGAGCTGCTCGCGGACATCCTCGTGTCCGAGGAGGAGCACATCGACTGGCTCGAGACCCAGCAGGAGACGATCCGCCAGGTCGGCCTCGAGCAGTACCTCGCCGAGCAGATCTACAGCTGACCCCGCCGGGCTTTCCCGCACCAAACCCTCGGGTGCAATGATGGGCGCCCGTAGGGGACCAATCAGCTTCTCAAGGGGGGCATCACGTGGAGATCAGCGTCACCGTCAACGGGACCGCGCACACCCATGATGTGGAGCCGCGGACCCTCCTGGTGCAGTACATCCGAGAACAGGTCGGGCTCACCGGGACGAACATCGGCTGTGACACCTCGTCGTGCGGCGCCTGCACCATCCACATCGACGGTGAGTCGGTGAAGAGCTGCACGGTGCTGGCCGTGCAGGCCGACGGGGCGAACATCACGACGATCGAGGGACTCGCCAGCAACGGCGAGCTGCACCCGATGCAGCGGGCGTTCATGGAGAACCATGGCCTGCAGTGCGGCTACTGCACCCCCGGCATGGTGATGGCCGCGGTCGGGATCCTCGACGAGAACCCGCATCCGAGCGAGCAGGAGGTGCGGATCGCGCTGGAGGGCAACCTCTGCCGCTGCACCGGCTACCACAACATCGTGAAGGCCGTGCTGGCCGCCGCCGAGGCATAGGCCCAGCGCCATGACGTTCACGGCGTTCCCCGGCCACGCAGGCCGTCTGCTGGCCGCTCGCTCGCTGGCGCTCACTCGCTCGCATCGAAACAGGGGACTTGACATGACCGCTACCGAGTCTGCGCCGGCCACCACGGTGCTCGGCCAGCGCCTGTTGCGCCGGGAGGATCCGGCGCTCCTCACGGGCGAGGCGAAGTTCGCCAGCGACCTCGACGTCCCCGGAGCCCTCTACCTCGCGGTGCTGCGCAGCCCCTACGCGCACGCCCGCATCGCCAGCATCGACGTCGCCGCGGCGCGAGAGCTCAGCGGTGTCGTCGCCGCCTACACGGGTGCCGATGTCGCCGACCTGTGGGCCGCCCCCATGCCGTGTGCCTGGCCGGTCACCGACGACATGAAGAACCCGGCCCACTTCCCGCTGGCGAAGGACAAGGTGAACTACGCCGGCGACGGGGTCGCGGTCGTTCTCGCGACCGACGAGGCGACGGCCCGCGACGCGATCGAGGCGATCGACGTCCAGTACGAGCCGTTGGCGGCCGTGATCGATCTCGAGGACGCGCTGTCCGACCGGGTCGTCATCCACGAGGACCTCGGCACCAACACCAGCTACACGTGGGCCCTCAAGGTCGAGGATCACGAGGGCGCGGTCGACGAGGCGTTCGCCGCCGCCACCCACACGGTCAGCGAGCGCTACGTTCAGCAGCGGCTGATCCCGATGGCGATGGAGACCCGCGCCATCGTCGCCGTCCCCCAGCCGTTCGGCGGCGACATCACCCTGTACTCGGCCACCCAGATCCCGCACATCCTCAAGGTGATGACGGCGATCACACTCGGGATCCCCGAGCACCATGTGCGGGTCATCGCCCCCTCGGTGGGCGGCGGCTTCGGCTCGAAGCTCAACGTCTACGCCGAGGAACTGCTGTGCATGGCGCTGTCCCGCAAGCACGGCGTGCCGGTGCGCTGGAACGAGACCCGGTCGGAGAACACGCTGGCCACGATCCAGGGCCGCGGCCAGATCCAGGAGATCGAGCTGGCGGCGGACGCCGACGGCAAGCTCACCGCCCTCCGCGTGCGCCTCATCGGGGACATGGGCGCCTACCTCCAGCTCGTCACCCCGGGCATCCCGCTGCTCGGCGCGTTCCTCTACGCCGGGGTGTACGACCTGCCACAGGCCTACGACTTCTCGTGCACCTCGGTGTTCACCACGATGACCCCGACCGACGCCTACCGGGGCGCCGGACGGCCCGAGGCCACGTACGCGATCGAGCGGGCGATGGACTCCCTCGCCGCCAAGGTCGGCGTCGATCCGCTCGAGCTGCGCCGGCGCAACTTCATCGAGAAGGACGCCTACCCGTACACCGCGTGGAGCGGGCTCGTCTACGACTCGGGCGACCACGCCGGCGCGGCCGACGAAGCGTCTCGGCTCGCCGCCTACGACGAGATCCGGGCGCGCCAGCAGCAGCAGAACGTCGAGGGAGCGACGAAGCGGCTCGGCATCGGGATCTCGTCCTACTTCGAGATGTGCGGGCTGGCCCCGTCCCGTGTCCTCGCCTCGCTGAACTACTCGGCCGGCGGCTGGGAGGCCGCCACTGTGCGCGTCACCCCGACGGCCAAGGTGCAGGTCGTCACCGGGTCGTCGCCGCACGGTCAGGGGCACGAGACGGCGTGGTCGATGATCGTGGCCGAGAAGCTCGGCGTGAGCCCGGACGACGTCGATGTCCTGCACAGCGACACCGCGATCTCGCCGATCGGTCTCGACACCTACGGCTCACGCTCGCTGCCCGTCGGCGGCGTGGCGATCGCGATGGCCTGCGACAAGGTCATCGACAAGGCGAAGCTGATCGCCGCCCACCAGCTCGAGGCGAGCGCCGACGACCTCGAGTTCGCCGGCGGCTCGTTCACCGTGAAGGGCTCGCCGGACAAGACGATGCCCCTCGCCGCGATCGCCTTCGAGGCGTTCACGGCCCACAACCTGCCCGACGGCCTCGAACCCAACCTCGAGGCCAACGTCACCTACGACCCGCCCAACTTCTCGTGGCCGTTCGGCACCCACATGTGTGTCGTCGAGGTCGACACCGAGACGGGCGGGGTCGACGTGCAGAAGTACGTCGCCGTCGACGACTGCGGGGTCCAGGTGAACCCGCTGATCGTCGACGGGCAGGTGCACGGCGGCGTCATCCAGGGCCTCGCCCAGGCGTTGTTCGAGGAGGCGGTGTACGACTCCGACGGCAACCTCAAGACGAGCACGATGGCCGAGTACCTCGTCCCGGCGGCGAGCGATGTGCCGCCGCTCACCCTCGGCCACACCGTCACGCCCTCGCCGACGAACCAGCTCGGCGTCAAGGGCATCGGCGAGGCCGGAACGATCGGGGCGGCCCCTGCCGTGATCAACGCCATCGTCGACGCCCTGTCCGGCCTCGGCGTCCGTGACGTGCCCATGCCGGCCAGCCCTCTCAACGTGTTCAACGCGATCCGCGATGCCGCCGGCACCGGCACCGTGACCGACACCGCGGGGACCGCCGTGGGCGACCATCCCGGCGCGACCGCCCGAACCACCGTCAGTGAAGAGAACGGAGCCGAACAGTGATCCCCGCCGCATTCGACTACGTCCGGGCCGGATCGGCCGACGAGGCGATCAGCCTCATCGGTCAGCACGGCGACGAAGCCAAGTTCCTCGCCGGCGGCCACAGCCTGCTGCCGCTGATGAAGCTGCGGCTGGCCCAGCCGAGCGTGCTGGTGGACATCGGACGCCTGAGCGACCTGTCGTACATCCGCGACGCGGGCGACCACATCGCCATCGGCGCGCTCACCCGGCACAGCGAGGTCGAACGCTCCGAACTGCTCGAGGAGCATGTCCCGCTGCTCGCCCATGCGACGACCCACGTGGGTGACCCGCAGGTCCGCCACCGCGGCACGATCGGCGGTTCGATCGCCCACGCCGACCCGGCGTCCGACCTGCCGATGACCACGCTCGCCCTGGGCGCGACCTACGTCGCCCAGGGTCCGAACGGCACTCGCGAGATCGCGGCCAGCGACTTCTACGAAGGCTTCCTCACCACGACGCTCGCCGCCGACGAGCTGTTGACGGAGATCCGCGTGCCGAAGATGCAGGGCGCCGGGTGGGGCTTCCAGAAGTTCAACCGGCGCGCCCAGGACTGGGCGATCGTCGGCGTCGCGGCGTGGCGGCGCAACGGCGGGGCCGGCGTCGCGCTCGCCAACATGGCGTCGGTCCCGGTCCTCGCCACGAGCGTCGCGTCCGCTCTCGCCGGCGGGGCATCGATCGAGGATGCCGCCGAGCAGGCCGCCGCCGAGGCGGACCCCGGGGCGGACCTCAACGCCAGCGTCGAGTACCGAGTGCATCTCGCCAAGGTGCTCACCCGCCGGGCGCTCGAGTCCGCCTCGGGCTGAGCCATCGTTGCATCCGAGTGTCTTCGTGCATCGGAGTGCGGAACGAGGGAAGGCCCCTCAGAAGACACTCCGTCAGACGTAGACACTCGGATGGGCCGGGGCCGTGATCAGAGCCGCCTGAGGCGTCGCCTTCCCACGACCACCATCGCCACGCCCGAGAGCAGGAGCATCGCCGCGACGGTCAGGGTTGAGCCCAGGTCGCTGTTGCCGGTGGCGGGAAGCGGTCGGTTCACGGTCGTTCCGGCGTCGTCGGAGTTGTTCGATGGATCGTCGCCGGGTGAAGTGGTCTCGACCTCGACGGCGTTGGTCACCGTGCCGACGGGGTGCGATGGCAGCAGACCGACGACGACCTCGATCTCCTCGCTCGCGCCCGGGGCCATGTCCCCGAGCGGACACGTCAGGATCGCCCCATCACGCGTGCAGGTCCCAACCGACGGCTCCGCTGACACGAACACGACCCCACTGGGCAGCGTGTCGGTGACCACCACGTCCGTCGCCGTCGCCGGCCCGTCGTTGGTCACGACGATCGTGTAGGTGAGCCGGGTCAGCGCACTGCTCGACGTGTCGATCGTCACCGCGGTGCGGTCGACGTCCTTCGTCACCCGCACGTCCGCCGAGACGTCCAGCGGCGCACAATCCTCCGCGCTCGGGTTCACCGTCGCCCGGTTGAGGAAGCCAGTGCCCTCCTCGCCCGGGTCGAGGACGCAGTCGAGCGCCTCGATCGAGGTGACCTCGCTGATGTCGGCGTGACGGTGATCCGATAGCGGTGGCTCTCGCCCGGCGCCAGAGTGGCGCTGGCGATCGCCTGGTCGGCGTCTCCGTCGAAGTTCTCGTTGACCGGGATGTCACCGGGCCGGACGTTCGCCACCGCCACGTCGGTGACGACGACTCCGTCGGCGAACAGGAACTCGTCGGTGAGGTCGTAGTCAACCGGACCATCGCCGGTGTTGGAGACGACGATGTCGTAGGCGATGGTGTGGGTGCCGTCGGGGTTGCGGGTCGGCCCGGAAGTGACCTCCTTGGTGATCGCCAGGTCGCCAGCGGGCGGGACTCCTGTGTTGGTGAAGGAGCACACCACCTCGGCCGGCGGGTTGTCGGCGACGACGAAGCTGCCGGAGGACTCGCCGGCGGCGTAGGTCAGACCGGCCGCGTTGCACTCCAGCCCGGGCACGTACGAAGCCCCATTGCCCGCGCCGAACACTTCGGACAGCTCGACGGTCTCGCCGGACAGCGCGGTCACGGACGCCGTTTGGGGAGACGTCTCGGCCGGCGCCCCCGAAGCGACGGCGATGGCGGCGTCGTCGGACGAACCGTCGATCGTCAGCTCGGCGGTGTCGCCTGCAGTGCTGTTCACCCACGCCTTCTGCAGCGTCAAGACGGTGGTGCGACGCGTGTTCGTGAACGTGCACACGGTGTCGAGCGGTCCTTCGGCGGCCACGGCGAACGTCCCCGCGAGCTCGCCCGCGGTGTAGTCGAGGCCGGGTTGGTCGCACTCCAGAGTGGTGTCGTAGGTGCCCACGTTGGCGGCGGGGAGAACCTCGCTCAGATCGACCGTCTCCCCGGACCGGACGGCCAGTTGGGCCGGCGGGGACGCCGGATCCGGTGCCGTGGACCTGGCCGTGTCCGTCCCTGCGTCACCACTGATCGCGAGGTCGGCACGGTCGCCGACGGCGCCGTCGACCCAGGCCTTCTGCAGCGTCAGTGTCGCCGTCTGGCGCGCGTTGGTGAACCTGCAAAGGGTGTCCAGCGGCTCGGGCACGACCGTGAACGTGCCGGTGAGCTCACCGTCGGTGTAATCGAGTCCGGGTGTCGAACACGTCAAAGTCGTGTTGTAGGTGCCGAGGTTCGCGGTACCGAGGACCTCGGCGAGGTCGACCGTCTCGCCGGAGAACACGACGAGGAGCGCGGCGCTCGGCGCCGCGTTGGGCGCGATCGCGGTTACCGAGTCGGTCCGATCGGCGCCGGCGCCATTGACGGTCAGGGCGGCGGCGTCCCCCACGGCGCTTCCCACCCACGCCTTTTGCAGGTCGAGGGCCGCCCGGCGGCGGTTGTTGGTGAACGTGCAGGTGGTGGGGGTGGGGGTGTCGGGGATGGTGAGGGTGCCGGTGAGGTCGCCGGGGGTGTAGGTGAGGCCGGGTTGGTCGCATTCGAGGGTGGTGTCGTAGGTGCCGAGGTTGGCGGTGGCGAGGGTTTCGGCGAGGTTGATGGTTTCGCCGGCGAAGACGGTGGTGGTGGCGGGGTTGGGGGAGGTTTCGGGGCCGGGGGTGCCGGCGGCGGTGGCGGTGGCCGTGGCGGAATTGAGGCCGGTGATGGCGAGGTTGGCGGTGTCGGCGGCGGCGCCGTCGATCCACGTCTTCTGCAGGGTCAACGTGGCGGTGCGGCGGATGTTGGTGAACGTGCAGGTGACGTGACGGCCCTCCCGCAGGGTGATCTCCACCGACACCTCTGGGGGATTGCTCCGACCGAGGTCGTCGTCGCAGACCGGATCACCGGTGTCCCATCCCGGCACCGTGAACTCGGTCACCGTGTATTCGCCGGCGGACAGTCCGGAGAAGGTGCGGCTGTTGGTTTGGGTGGCGTCGGTGGGGTCGTCGTCGAGGATGAACGATTCCAGCGGGGGGCTGGGTTGGGCGGTGAAGGCGAAGTCTTGGGGTCCGTTGGGGATCGCGTTCTTGATGATCGTGATCGATCCCTGCTGACCGTTGGTGAACGTGCAGGTGACGTCGGCCCCCAACTCGATCTCGATGTCGACGGTGGGGGTGCCCGCCGGGACGTCGGTGCCGTCGTCGCAGACGATCGACTGCAGGTCCCACCCGGCCACCAACGTCTCAGTCACCGTGTAGACACCGTCGGGCAGGTCCGTGTCCGTGAACGAGTTCGGGGTCGTCGTCGCCGGATCGTCGTCGAGGGTGAACTCCCCGAGCGAACCGGTGAACGAGAACTCCGGCGGACCGTCAGGGATGGCGTCTTTGACGATCGTGATCGAACCCAACTTGGTGTTGGTGAACGTGCACGTCACATCCGTCCCCGGAGGCAGCACGATGTCCACCGTCCCCGCCGGCGCCGGCACCGTCGTGCCGTCATCACACACGATCCCGGACTGCACCCACCCGGCCACCGCCGCCTCGCTCACCGTGTAGGTGCCCGGCACCAGATCGGTCGCCGTGAACATGTTCGAGGTTCCACTCGCCGGGTCGTCGTCGAGCGTGAAATCACCGAGCTCGCCGGAGAAGGCGAAGTCCTGCGGATGGTTGGGCACCGCGTCCTTGACGATCGTGATCGAACCCCGCTGAGTGTTGGTGAACGTGCACGTCACCGTGTCCCCCGCCCCCAACTCGATGCTCACCGACGGTGCCGCCGGCGTCGAGGTGGACTCGCCGTTCGTCGACGTGCACACGAGGCCGGTCAGATCCCACCCCGCCACCACCGACTCGGTCACCGCATAGGTGGCATCGGCCGGCAACAACGGCGACGTGAACGTGTTCGAGAACGTGTCATCGCCCGGATCGTCGTCGAGCGTGAAATCACCCAGATCACCGGTGAACCCGAAGTCCTGCGGCCCATCAGGCACCGCGTCCTTGACCACCACGATCGTCGAACGCTGCGTGTTGGTGAACGTACACGTCACCGTCTCGCCGTCATCCAGATCGATCGTCCCGGTCAGCGGCGGAGTCGTCGTCGTGCCATCGTCGGGATCGACACACACCAGGTTCGTCCCGTCGAAGGCCGGAGTCGGATCGACCTCCGTCACCTCGTAACGGCCCGCCAACACGTCGGTGTAGGTGACCGAACCGGACCCGCCCGTCGTCGTGATCTCGAACCCCGGCGGCGACAACCAGCCCCCGGTGAACTCGAACGTCCCATCGCCCCCGGCCACGTTCTTGACGATCACGATCGTGCCCCGCAACGCCCGGTTGGTGAACGTGCACTCGATCGTGGAGCCGGCATCGGCCGCCGTCACCGCCAACGACCCCGTCCACATCACCCGCCGTGTAGGTCAACGCCCCGCTGTTGCCCACACACCCCAGATCCGTCTCGTAGCGAGCCGGCGGCGTCAACGTCTCCGCCAACGCCACCGACTCCCCCGACAACACCTCCACCTGCGCCGCCGTCGCCGCCGGAGCCGGCGCCACCGCCTCCTGCGAATCAGTGCCCACCGACGACGTCACCACCAGATCGGCCGTATCACCAGCAACCGCGTCCACCCACGCCTTCTGCAACGACACCGTCGCCCGCGTCCGCGTGTTGGTGAACGTGCACGTCACATCGTCCGGCGTCGCCGGCACCGTGAACGAACCAGTCAACCCACTCAACGGCACCGCCACGCCGCCACACGCCAACACCGTCGCATACCCACCGGTGTTGCCCGCCGCCAACACCTCCGACCAACGACACCACCTCACCCGACAACACCACCGCCGTCGCCTGCGCCGCCGAGATCTCCGACCCCACCGCCCCCGACGCCACCGCCGTCGCCGAACCGTCATTCACCCCGTCGATCGACAACACCGCCTCATCACCCGCCGCCCCGTCCACCCACTCCTTGCGCAACGTCAACTCCGCCTACGCCGCGTGTTCGTGAACGTGCACGTCACTGCCACCGGCACCGCCGGCACCGTGAACGTCCCCGACAACGCGCCATCCACATACCCCAACCCCGGCGCCGAACACGTCAAATCCGCGTCATACGAACCAACCCCGTCGAGCACCTCCGCCAACACCACCCGCTCACCCGCAAACACCGTCATCGACGACACCCCCACCGGCCCACCCACCACATCCACATCCGAATCGTCATTCACCCCATCAATCGACAACGACGCCGAATCACCCACCAACCCATCCACCCACACCTTCCCCAACGACAACACCGCACTACGACGCGCATTCGTGAACGTGCAGGTGGTGGGGGTGGGGGTGTCGGGGATGGTGAGGGTGCCGGTGAGGTCGCCGGGGGTGTAGGTGAGGCCGGGTTGGTCGCATTCGAGGGTGGTGTCGTAGGTGCCGATGTTGGCGGTGGCGAGGGTTTCGGCGAGGTTGATGGTTTCGCCGGCGAAGACGGTGGTGGTGGCGGGGTTGGGGGAGGTTTCGGGGCCGGGGGTGCCGGTGGCGGTGGCGGTGGCCGTGGCGGAATTGAGGCCGGTGATGGCGAGGTTGGCGGTGTCGGCGGCGGCGCCGTCGATCCACGTCTTCTGCAGGGTCAACGTGGCCACCCGACGGATGTTGGTGAACCTGCAGGTGACGTCGCCCGCCTTCGGGCAGGGTGATCGTCGCCGTCGCCGACGGCACGTCGCCGCGGCCGATGTCGGTGCTGCACGTCACGTCGCTCAGGTCCCAGCCGGGGACGGCGGCTTCTGTCACCGTGTATTCGCCGGCGGACAGTCCGGAGAAGGTGCGGCTGTTGGTTTGGGTGGGGTCGGTGGGGTCGTCGTCGAGGGTGAACGATTCCAGCGGGGGGCTGGGTTGGGCGGTGAAGGCGAAGTCTTGGGGTCCGTTGGGGATCGCGTTCTTGATGATCGTGATCGATCCCTGCTGACCGTTGGTGAACGTGCAGGTGACGTCGGCCCCCAACTCGATCTCGATGTCGACGGTGGGGGTGCCCGCCGGGACGTCGGTGCCGTCGTCGCAGACGATCGACTGCAGGTCCCACCCGGCCACCAACGTCTCAGTCACCGTGTAGACACCGTCGGGCAGGTCCGTGTCCGTGAACGAGTTCGGGGTCGCCGTCGCCGGATCGTCGTCGAGGGTGAACTCCCCGAGCGAACCGGTGAACGAGAACTCCGGCGGACCGTCAGGGATGGCGTCTTTGACGATCGTGATCGAACCCAACTTGGTGTTGGTGAACGTGCACGTCACATCCGTCCCCGGAGGCAGCACGATGTCCACCGTCCCCGCCGGCGCCGGCACCGTCGTGCCGTCATCACACACGATCCCGGACTGCACCCACCCGGCCACCGCCGCCTCGCTCACCGTGTAGGTGCCCGGCACCAGATCGGTCGCCGTGAACATGTTCGAGGTTCCACTCGCCGGGTCGTCGTCGAGCGTGAAATCACCGAGCTCGCCGGAGAAGGCGAAGTCCTGCGGATGGTTGGGCACCGCGTCCTTGACGATCGTGATCGAACCCCGCTGAGTGTTGGTGAACGTGCACGTCACCGTGTCCCCCGCCCCCAACTCGATGCTCACCGACGGTGCCGCCGGCGTCGAGGTGGACTCGCCGTTCGTCGACGTGCACACGAGGCCGGTCAGATCCCACCCCGCCACCACCGACTCGGTCACCGCATAGGTGGCATCGGCCGGCAACAACGGCGACGTGAACGTGTTCGAGAACGTGTCATCGCCCGGATCGTCGTCGAGCGTGAAATCACCCAGATCACCGGTGAACCCGAAGTCCTGCGGCCCATCAGGCACCGCGTCCTTGACCACCACGATCGTCGAACGCTGCGTGTTGGTGAACGTACACGTCACCGTCTCGCCGTCATCCAGATCGATCGTCCCGGTCAGCGGCGGAGTCGTCGTCGTGCCATCGTCGGGATCGACACACTCCAGGTTCGTCCCATCGAAGGCCGGAGTCGGATCGACCTCCGTCACCTCGTAACGGCCCGCCAACACGTCGGTGTAGGTGACCGAACCGGACCCGCCCGTCGTCGTGATCTCGAACCCCGGCGGCGACAACCAGCCCCCCGTGAACTCGAACGTCCCATCGCCCCCGGCCACGTTCTTGACGATCACGATCGTGCCCCGCAACGCCCGGTTGGTGAACGTGCACTCGATCGTGGAGCCGGCATCGGCCGCCGTCACCGCCAACGACCCCGCCACATCACCCGCCGTGTAGGTCAACGCCCCGCTGTTGCCCACACACCCCAGATCCGTCTCGTAGCGAGCCGGCGGCGTCAACGTCTCCGCCAACGCCACCGACTCCCCCGACAACACCTCCACCTGCGCCGCCGTCGCCGCCGGAGCCGGCGCCACCGCCTCCTGCGAATCAGTGCCCACCGACGACGTCACCACCAGATCGGCCGTATCACCAGCAACCGCGTCCACCCACGCCTTCTGCAACGACACCGTCGCCCGCGTCCGCGTGTTGGTGAACGTGCACGTCACATCGTCCGGCGTCGCCGGCACCGTGAACGAACCAGTCAACCCACTCAACGGCACCGCCACGCCGCCACACGCCAACACCGTCGCATACCCACCGGTGTTACCCGCCCCCAACACCTCCACCAACGACACCACCTCACCCGACAACACCACCGCCGTCGCCTGCGCCGCCGAGATCTCCGACCCCACCGCCCCCGACGCCACCGCCGTCGCCGAACCGTCATTCACCCCGTCGATCGACAACACCGCCTCATCACCCGCCGCCCCGTCCACCCACTCCTTGCGCAACGTCAACTCCGCACTACGCCGCGTATTCGTGAACGTGCACGTCACATCCACCGGCACCGCCGGCACCCTGAACGCCCCCGACAACGCGCCATCCACATACCCCAACCCCGGCGCCGAACACGTCAAATCCGCGTCATACGAACCAACCCCGTCGAGCACCTCCGCCAACACCACCCGCTCACCCGCAAACACCGTCACCGACGACACCCCCACCGGCCCACCCACCACATCCACATCCGAATCGTCATTCACCCCATCAATCGACAACGACGCCGAATCACCCACCAACCCATCCACCCACACCTTCCCCAACGACAACACCGCACTACGACGCGCATTCGTGAACGTGCAGGTGATCGTCGAACCGAGCGCCGTTGGCGGCACAGTGAACGAGCCGGACGTGCCGGCCGGTGCGCCCGGCGTCGGCGTCACGGTGACGCCGCCGTTACAGCCGAGGGTCGACGCATAGTTGGCGAGCAAGGTCGGGGCGACCCCAGCCTCGGCAACCGTGACCGTCGACCCGGCGGCCACAAGAGCGGGGCTGCCGGCGTTCGACGTTCCGTCGCCGCCGGTGGCCTCCGTCGTGCCGTTGACGGACAGTTCGAACACCCCGTTGTCAGGAACCGGGAAGGGCACTTCCTTCTCGACCACGATCCGGACCGGTTCATCGTTGTTGATGAAGCGGCAGTACGTGTGCTCGACGACGATGTCGGGGTGAGGTGGCGCCGAGCGCATGAACGTCACCGGCTGCCAGTTCCACGTGTTCCGCGGCTGCGTCGTATCGGGATTGACGACGCACTCGAGCGGTCCCGGGGCATACCCCGGTACAGACGTCTCGGAGATGGTGTGGTCGACGCCCGGCCGGATGTTGATGGTGACGCCGGCGAACGACCCGGGGACCGTCTGGGCGATCACACCGGGCGGAGGTGACTGCGGCGTCGCGGTCAGATCCCAATCGTCCGGTGTCGCCGTCCCACCGTCGTCGTTGACAACCTCTTTGATGAGGGTCAGTTCTTGCGTGTAGTTGACCGCGACGCACCGCACACGCGTGCCGAGATGCACCGTGACACCGCCGTCGAGGCCGTCGGAGAACCCGGGGATGACCTCGCCGGACGCGTCGACCTCAAAGCACTGCCATGAGCCCGTACGCGGCGACGGGATCGCTGCGTTCTCGGCGACGTACTGGACGTAGTTCGGGTTGCCACCGGTCTCGATGAGGTCGTAAGTGAGCTCGGCGGTCACCGGCGCAGAGACCCCGGTGGTGCCGACCGGGCCGGCGAGTGCTCCCGGCGGCGCGCCGGCGGGCAGACGCGCCTCGAGGGTCCACGCGGTCGGCGCGGCTGTGCCGTTGAAGACGTCCTTCACGAGCTCGAGCCGCGTCTGGCAGGTGACGGTGTTCGTGATGCGGTAGATGTTTGCCCCGGCGACGAGGGTGGCGTTGTAGGGCAGGGGCGCGTCGGCCGGCGCGCCGTTGGCCAACGTCACTCGTCTCGACGTCACCGTGCAGACCGGTGGCAGCGGCTGGATCGTCTCGTTGATGGAGTGGGACGAGCCGGCCGTGAGCCCTGTGACCGTGGAACCGAACCCCTGTGTAGTTCCGTCGACCGTGAGGGTGGCCTGAAGAACGTCGGGTTGCGAGCCGTTGGCGTACGTCGTGGACACGCCGTTGGACACGACGACCCATTGCTTGTCCACCCGCAACGTGGCCGGCGGGTTCGGGGCCCGGTTGTACACCGTGCAACTCACCGGGTACGCCGACGAACCAGTGACGGTGAACTGCTCCGGTGACAGACCGTTCACGTAGCCGGGTGCTGCCGCGCCGGTGTCCAGGCGAGTGCACGTGGCGTTGCGTCCACCGTTGAGCACGACGGTGTAGCCAGGCTGCTGCGTCTCGGTGACGTTGATCGGCGCCGTCGTCGTCCCGCCCGGGAAGGTCAGGTTGAAGTTGAGGGCGCCAGTGCCGCCGGCCGTCGCGCCCGAAGGGGGTGCGATGCCGACGCCCGTCGTCGTCGTGGCGGCGGAGAACGTCCAGCCGCCGGCCGGCACGGCCTGGGGGATCGTCCCGCCCGGCGGTACGACCTCCTTGATCACCGTGATCGAGCCCTGACAGGCGCCGAGCGCGAGCGCGCGCAGCTGGTCGCCGGCGTCGGCGTAGTCGGTCGTTTGGAAGTAGTCACTGTTGAGCGTCGGTCCCGAGGTCGAACGGAGGTTGAGGCCGGACGCGGCACTACTGACGCCGGCGCCGACGCCGAAGGCGACCATGCGAGTGCGCTGCGCCTTGATCGCGTTGGCGGAGAAGATGCCGTTCTCGACCTCGCGAAAGCGGGTTTGGCTGCCCGGACCCTGAGCCGGGCTGCTGTAGAACGTCGGATTGCCGTCGGTGATGAACACCGCGATGTCGAAGGAGTTCGGCGAGGCGGCGACCTGGGCGAGGCCGCGGTCCCAGTTCGTGCCACCGGCCTGGCCTCCGGGCAAGGTGAGACCGTTGATCTTGTTCGAAACGATCGTCGCTCCGGCGGTGGTGGATACCGGCTGGAGGGTGTCGAGGTTGCTGTTGTTGCCGATCCCCGCGGGCGCGTTGGTGGCGAACGTGAACACGGACATCCGCGATGGCGTCCCGACGAGGGAGGTGGTGAACGTGTTGGCGGCTGCTTTGAGGTTCGGGAGAGCCGCTCCGACCGAGGTCGACAGGTCGAGGATCAACGCCACGTCGAGGCCGCACTGCACCGGCGCCGTTGGGTTTACCCGCGAGTTCTGCCAGATCCCTCCCGACGCGATATCGCTGCTGTTACCCGTGTCGAGCATGAATTGCACCGACGACCGGTAGGTGTTGCCGGCCCGCAGCTGCGAACCTGTCCTGAAGCGATAACTCGTGCTGGCAGGCGGAGATCCGACGCCCAAGGTCGGGTTCGTGAACCAGCCGGTCGGTGCGGACTGCTGCACGACCCAGAACTGTCGATTCTCGTTCGCTCCTCCGAACTGCGTGTTCGGGACGATGAACGAACAGTCACCATCGGCGTCCGACGTACACGACGTCCACGTGCCGAACGCTGGCGTCGTCGGTCCCAAGCTGCCGCCGTCGAAGAGCTGGAGCACGACGCCAGCGAGGGGGGTGACACCGGAGGTGCCGATGCGGTCACCGCCGACCTTCACATTGATCACCGCGTTGTTCCCCGTCGCGGGTGGCACGGCTTGCGGTCCGATCCCTCCGTCTGCGACGGGCGGCCGGCCCTTCTCCGGGGCCGGCTCGGTGGTCGACGACGAGGTCGGTGCGGCCGGCTCGGTGGTCGGCGTCGCCGACTCGGTCGATGTCGGTGGCGGCTCGGTGGTCGTGGTCACTGACTCGGTCGACGTCGTGGGCTGCGCAGAGGTCGCGGGCGGGGCAGCGGTCGACTCAGTGACGGACGAGGGCACGCTGGTCTCGCCCGGCCCCTCGGTGCTCTCAGGTGCTGGCGTGGTGCTCGTCGTCGTTGTCTCGTCGACAACCGTCACCAGGCCGGCGTGGGCCTCGGTGACCCCTCCGGCCTCGACCGCCAACGGCTCGGCCCTGACGGCCGACTCGTCGTCGGAGTCGGTGTGACCGAACACGTTCACCACTTCGGTCTCGTCTCGAGGCTCGGGAGTCGGACCGATGTCCATCTCCCTTGGGAGGGTGAGGACCACGCTCACCTCGCCCGGTTCGACGGACGAGAAGACGTACGTGCCGTCAGTTCGCGACGTTGTCTCGTCGATCGTGTCGCCGTCGGGGCTCAGGAGGGCCAACACGACGTCTGGAATCACCGGCTCAGCTACGTCGCGGGCTCCGTCGCCATCGACGTCGGACCACGTCGACCCGATCACACTCCCGGGCTCGGCCGTAGTGGTGGGTGGGGCTTCTTGCGCAGCAGAGCTGTCGTGTGGCAGGCCGGCGACGATGGCGACGAGGCCGATCACCGCAACGATCGACCCGCTGACGTTCCGCGGGTGTCGCTCGTCACGCCCCAGTTTCACGAAGCGAGGCCTCCCCGCTGGTCACACGGCCGCTGCGACGCTACGGGCCGAACGCCTGTGCGTCAATGGCGTGGCGGTCACGACTGCGACGGCAAGCCAGCCTGCGATGACCAGAACCGCCCCTCGAAGTCTCACGTCAACTCCACTCTCGCCGGAAAGCGCGAAAGTTAGCAGATGCAAACAAACTGACATTCCCCCGAGTTGTCAGAGCAAGGCCTGGTCGGCTCCGTCGATGTCGAGCCAGCGTCGAATGCCGCCCGTTCTGTCGATCGGTTTCGGCCGGATCGGGGCGGTTCTAGCCGACAGAACGGCGGCGCCAGCGCGCCACGCCGAACATGCCCGTTCCGATGAGGAGCAGCACCGTCGCGATCGTCACCGGAGCGGCGACGCCGCGGTTGCCGGTTTCTGGGAGTGTCCCGCCCAGCCTGCTCACTTGGGTAAGGGCCTCGGCGGCGTTGTTCGTCGGATCCGGGTCATCTGACAAGGAGTCCACGCCCACGCGATTGGTCACCGTGCCCGCCGCTTGCGTCGGGAGCAGATCGATCGTCACCGTGATCGTCTCGGTCGCGCCAACCGCCATCGTGCCCAGCGGGCACGTCAGAGTGGCGCCCGCGAGCGCACAAGTGCCGACCGTCGGGACCGCCGACACCAGCACGACCCCTCCTGGCAGCGTATCGGTGACGACCACGTCGGTCGCCGTCCCGGGGCCGTCGTTGGTCACGTCGATCGTGTAGGTGAGCCGGGTCATTGCGTTACTCGACGGGTCCACCGTGACCGCGGTGCGGTCGACGACCTTGGTGACCCGCAACTCGGCCTCGTTAGTGGGCGGCGTCGTGGGCGGCGTCGTGGGCGGCGTCGTGGGCGGCGTCGTGGGCGGCGTGGTGGGAGGGGTGGTGGTGGTTGGCGGCGCGGTGGTCGTTGTGACGCAGCCCGGCGCGATCGTGATGGTGTGGGGTTGCGTGGCGGTCAAGCTCGGTTCACTCGAATCGACCACCTGCACGGTGAAGTTGTGCGTTCCCGCGGAGTCCACGGGCGGGGTGCCGGTGATGGCTCCACTCTCAGGATCCATCGTTAGGCCCGGCGGCAGGGTCCCCTCGCCGACCACCGACCAGGTAAATGGGGCGGTGCCACCCTCGACGCTCAGAATGTCGGCGGAATACGCTACACACTCGGTGCCGTCGGGCAGCGGCTCACACGACATCTGTACCGCGCCGTTGATGTTCGTGTTCCAGGCACTGAAGGTGTTGCAGATCAACGTTGCGCTCGACGTCGGATGATCGACGTCTATCCCAACACCGGAGGGGTCGGCATAGTCCTCCTCGACGGTGCGCCCGATCTCATTGAAACTGATCGTGATGTTGTTGCTTGCTGCCCCGACCGACACGCCGACGTCGGTGTTAGTGCCCGTGATCGTGTTCTGATCGATGGTGACGTTGTTCGCCCCAGACAGCAGAATGGCGGTGCCGTTGTTTCCCCCGTCGGGTGGACCGTACTGATCGCCGCTGCCGATGATCTCGTTTCCGGCGATCGTGCCCGCCGCGCCCACGTACGACACCGCGTTCTGCGCAATGAAGCCCCGCAAGGGATGCGGTGGCCCCGCGATGCTGCCCGACAGGTTCATCGTCATCGGAGCGCCCAACGAGCGTGGCTCGAACCCGCTCTTCTGGTAGTCCCTTACCTCCGTGCTGGTGATCTCGACGGTGCGCGCCGCCGTCACGGCGTCGGCCCGGATGGCCCGGCCTGTCTGGTTGGAAGGGCTTGCGGTTTGCTGTTGCCAGATGTGTTCGACGATGACATCGCTTACCGAGCCGCCCGCATCGTTGAACCAGATCCCATAGACGACGTCCGTGCTGATCAACGAGACCTCGAACCCGTCCTCAGGACCCGCGATCGTCACGTTCTGGATGTTCATCTCGACGTTCCCCGGAGCATTGGTGATGATCCCGCCGTTCCACGTAGCACCGGGGGAGTCCATGGCGCTGATGGTGAAGCCGCCGCCATTGACGGTCGTGATGCCGGGTGGAACCGTGAGATCGTCCTCCACTGGCCCGCAGTCGGCGGTCAACGTGAACGTAGTTCCGTCGGTCGTGCCCGTGCAGACTTCTGTGATAACTCCCCCAGGAATGGCCGCGGCCGTGGTCGGCGTGAGCAGGACGATGCCGGGAACAGCCATCACCCCGGCGACGAGACCACCAACTACGAACCGAACTGCTCCGCGGCGCGCGACGCATCGCTCCGTGCAACGACCACGTCTGCTTCGCGTCGAGGGCCGAGGGGGCGGTCCCGAAGTGTCCACTCACCATATTCGCCTCCTCGCCGTATCCGTCAGCGAAAGCAAGCAAGTGGCGGGAGCGTAGTACATCCGGCCTGTGCTGGTATCAATCGTCAGTTCGACCCTGAACAAGTCCGAGTAGCGACATTCGGGTGGCGGGGGTCGGTTCAGTGGAATCGATTGGCCCACAGGTGGACCGACCAACGACATCAGATCGACGTAATTCAGAGCAGCGCTTGGTACGCCCCACCGTCGATGTGGATCTGGGCACCGGTGAGATACTTCGCGTGCTCGCTGCAGATGAAAGCGACGATCGCGCCGAAGTCCTCGGCGGTGCCCATCCGCATGTCGTCGACCGTGTCGCCGTACAGCTCCTTCACTCGCTCGGTGCGGTGGAGGCCGGGCTGCACCGAGTTCACGGTCACCCCGTCGTCTGCGACCTCGCGAGCGAGGGTCTTGAGGAAGCCGGTCGCGCCGGCGCGAGCGGTGTTGGACAGGATCAGCCCGGGCATCGGCTGGCGCACGGCGAGCGACGTGATCGCCACCACCCGCCCCCAGCCGCGCTCCTGCATCGACGGGACCGCGGCCTTGCACATCGCCACGACCGACATCAGGTTGAGAGCGATCGCCCCGGCGTAGCTGTCGATCTCGGTCTCGGCGAAGTTCCCCGGCGGTGGCCCGCCGGCGTTGGTCACGAGGATGTCGATGCCGCCGAGCGCCTCGTCGGCCGCCTGGACGAAGGCCGCTCCTCCGGGTGCGCCGGCAACGTCGCAGACCAGGCCTACACAGGCGCTCCCGACCGATGCTGCGGCGGCGTCGACACGCACCTCGTCCCGCCCGCAGATTGCAACGTGTACGCCCTCGGCGGCGAGGGCTTTGGCGGTCGCGAGGCCCAGCCCGCCTGATGCGGCGGCGACCGCCGCGCGGCGGCCGGAGATACCCAGGTCCATCCCCGCACGGTATTGCCCGGCCGGCGGGCGATGCCGCACCGATGGACCGTGAGCGCGCTGCCCTCATTTAGTGTTCGCGGCGATGTTCGAACGGCGGGGACTGCTCGTGGCCGCGACTGTGGCCGCCGTCGGCACCCTTGCGGCACTCGTGGCGCTCGACCGATCCGCCGCCGCTCAGTGGGACTCCGAGTGTGCCGAGCCGAACCAGGTCTACAGCGAGACCAACATGCCCACCGCGCTCAACCTGATCAGTACGGATGTCGTTCTGTTCGAATCTGGCACGTACACGGGCACCGTGGGCACGCAGACCGGCGCGACGATCTGTGTGGACGGCCCGGCCAACTTCAATCCGGCGAACTTCAACGGCTCCGCTCGGCTGTTCGTCCGCGGCACCGCGCTGATGCCGGCGCTGGCCATCGACGCGGAGGCGTTTCTCGAGAACGAGGGGACAGTCCGCTTCCTCGCCCAGATCAACGTGAACGGGCTCGCCACCGCGATCAACCACCCGGGCGCGACCATCATCGTCGACTCACCTGGCATCAGTCTCAGTGCCGGGGCGACCGTCCAGAACGACGGCACGATCACCGTCAACGGGTCCGTCAACCTCAACGGCAGCACCGTGACCAACAGCAGCACGGGTGACCTCACCATCACCGGGACGCTCACGATGAGTGGCACCTTGTCCAACGCGGGTCAGATGACTGTCGGTGGTCAACTCACCGTCAACGGCGGCGGTCAACTCAGCAACGCCTGCTCGCTCACGGCGGCCGGGCTGATCAACAACGACGACGTCACCAACTCCGGCGTCGTCCAACTGGGGGCGGCAGCCTTCACCAACAACGGGGGCGCATCGTTCACGCAGACGAGCGGGGCGATCACCGTCGGGGGGGACTTCACCAACAATGCATCGGTGGCCGGCACCGGCGCGTACCTGTTCGGCGGAAACACGCTCAACCAGGGGTCGGTGACCGGTATCAGCAGCGCCGAACCGATCGTGTTCTTCGACACCACGTCGACCGGCGGGCAGATCTTCGACACCAACAACGGCACAGTCAGCAACGTCGTCCGCCAGCCCGTGGACCCACCCGACCCGGGCGCCTGCTCGGTGACTCCGCCGACCACGACGACCACCTCCCGACGACCACCACGACGACGCTGCCTCCCACCACCACGACACGGCGACGACCACGACGACGCTGCCGCACCACCACCAGCTCCACGACAACGACGTCGACGACCACAACGACGCTGCCGCCGACCACCACCAGCTCAGACAACGACGAACGACGCTGCCGCCGACCACGACGACGACCGAGCCACCCACCACGACGTCGACCACCACGTCGACGACGACGGAGCCATCGACTACCACGACAACACTCCCGCCGACGACGATGGAGCCATCGACGACGACGTCAACGAGTTCGACCACCTCGACGACGACGCCGGGCAGCGTCTCCCCTGGCACTGGAGCGTCCACGACGTCGACCACCTCCCCCACCTCGACCCGCCCCACCCCGCCGACCACTGATCCCGATCCGCCCTACAACGGCACGCTCCCGAGCACGGGCGGACGGCCGGTCGGCAACTCCGTCGCCATCGCGCTCGCCTGCACGCTCGCCGGTCTGGCATTGACGTACGTGGCCCGGCCCCGCCGGCGTTGAGCGATCGGTCCGCTTCCGCCGACGAGCGTGCGCTCGACGCCATCGCCGACGCCGAGCAGTTCCCGTACTGGTACGACGACGTCGACGAGCCCGATTCCAATCCGACGCTCGTGCGCACCGAGCACTGCGACCTGTGCGTTGTCGGCGGCGGCTACACGGGGCTCTGGACGGCGATCATCGCCAAGGAGCGCGACCCCGCCCGTGACGTCGTGCTGATCGACGCCGCCGAGGTCGGCTCGGCGGCGAGCGGGCGCAACGGCGGGTTCATGGAGTCGACGCTCACCCATGGGATCGCCAACGGCCAGCAGCGGTTCCCCGACGAGATCGAGCTGCTCGAGCGGCTCGGACTCGAGAACCTCGACGCGATCGAAGCCGCGATCAGCCGCTACGGGATCGACTGCGACTACGAGCGCACGGGCCTGATCGACGTCGCGACGACCGCCGACTCAGCGAGCTACGTCGACGAGCTGCGGGCGGACGCCGAGCAGCTCCAACGGCTCGGCCAGGACGCCCGCTGGCTGGACGCCGGGGCGATGCGGGCCGAGGTCGACTCGCCCACCTACGTCGGCGGGTTGTGGCGGGTTGGGCGGGCGGCCCTCGTCGATCCCGCCCGGCTCGTGTGGGGGCTGAAGGCGGCGGCGGAGCAGCACGGCGTCCGCATCTACGAGGACACCCGGGCCACCGCGATCGAGCGGGACGGGAGCGGGATCGTCGTGTCGACGCCGCTCGGCGCGATCCGGGCGGCGCGCGTCGCCCTCGCGACCAACGCGTTCAAGCCGCTGCTCCGCCGGCTGCGCCACTACATCGTGCCGGTCTACGACTACTGCCTCGTGACCGAACCCCTGACCGACGAGCAACTGGCCAGCGTCGGGTGGCAGGGCCGGCAAGGGCTGGCCGACATCGCCAACCAGTTCCACTACTACCGGCTCACCGAGGACAACCGGATCCTGTGGGGCGGCTACGACGCGGTGTACTTCTGGCGCGGGCGGGTGGCGCGTGAGCTGGAGAGCCGGCCGGAGACGTGGGCCACGTTGAGCCGGCACTTCTTCACGACGTTCCCCCAACTCGACGGAGTCCGGTTCAGTCACATCTGGGGCGGCGTGATCGACACGTGCAGCCGCTTCTGCGTGTTCTGGGGAACGGCGAAGTCGGGCCGCGTCGCCTACGCCCTCGGCTACACCGGCCTCGGCGTCGCCGCCACCCGCTTCGGCGCCGCCGTGATGCTCGACCTGCTCGATGGCCGCGACAGCGAGGCGACGTCGACGGACTTCGTGAGGGACAAGCCGTTGCCGTTCCCGCCGGAGCCGTTCCGCTACGCCGGGATCCAGGCGACCCGGTGGTCGCTCGCCCGCGAGGACCGCTCCGGCAAACGCAATCTGTGGCTGCGCACGCTCGACCGCCTCGGCCTCGGCTTCGACTCCTGACCCATCCGAGTGTCTTCGTGCATCGGAGTGCGTAGCGAGGGAAGGCCCCTCGTCGGACACTCCGTCGGACGAGAACACTCGGATGGGGGTCAGGTGAAGCCGCGGAGGAGGGCGTCGGTCGTGAGGGCGGCCGCGGTGTCCCAGTCGAAGATCTCCGCCTCCCGCTCGGTCGCGCGGGCCTCCAGGCTGGCCAGCCCGTGCTGGCACGCCCACAGGGCGGTGGCGACGGCGAACGGATCGGCGGTCTCGGAGAACACCGGCGGCCATCGCCCGCTCGACCCGTCGCTGGAGCTGGCCGAGGGTCCCGAGCGCAAGCGCGCGCGCCTCGTCGGACGGCTCGAAGTCCGGGACCACCCGATCGAACATCAGCGAGTAGTACGTCGCGTTCTCCCGGGCGAACTGCCGGTACGAGCGGCCACAGCGGCGCAGGTCGTCGAGCGGGTCGTCGCTCTCCCCCGTCGCCGCCATCTGCTCGCCGAGGCGCCGGAAGCCGTCGGCGAACAGCTCGTCGAGCACGCCGTCCTTGCCCCCGAACCGCGAGTACACGTTCATCGTGCTCATCCCGGCCGCCGCGGCGATGCCGCGCACGGTGAGGCCGCCGGGACCCTCCGTGGCGAGCAGGTCGTGGGCGGCGTCGAGCAGCGCCCGGCGGACCTCGTCGCCCCGGCCGGCGGCACGGGGGGCGGGAGCCGGCGGCACGGCATCACGGTAATGGTCGGCGCCGCTGGGCTCTGTGGCAAAGGTCATGGTGAACACTCTATCACGTCGTGATAACTATGTCATCACAGCGTTCCACAACCCGTCGGAAGGGAGCTCCCATGTCACGCCGCTGGGCCATCCTCGCCGTGCTCTGCGCCTCGGTGTTCGTCGTCGTGCTCGACGGCACCATCGTCAACGTCGCCCTCCCAACGCTCGCCCGCGACCTCGATGCGTCGACGAGCGACCTCCAGTGGATCGTCGACTCCTACGTCCTCGTCTTCGCCGGCCTGCTCATCGCGGCCGGCAGCATCGGCGACCGCTTCGGCCGCAAGGGCGTGATGCAGATCGGGCTCGTCGCTGTTCGCCGTGTTCTCCGCCCTCGCCGCGTGGTCGGACAGCCCCGGCGAACTGATCGGCTGGCGGGCGGCCATGGGCGTCGGCGCGGCGCTCATGTTCCCCGCCACCCTCGCCATCCTCGTCAACGTCTTCACCGCCCCCCGTGAGCGCGCCGCCGCGATCGCGGTGTGGGCGGCGACCGCCGGAGCGGCCGTCGCGCTCGGTCCGGTGACCGGGGGCTGGTTGCTCGAGCACTTCTGGTGGGGTTCGGTGCTGATGATCAACGTCCCGGTCATCGCCGTGGCACTCGTCGCGATCAGCATCGTCGTCCCGACGTCACGGGACTCCACGATCGAGCGCTTCGATCCGATCGGCACCGTCGCCTCCATCGCCGGCGTGACGCTGCTGGTGTGGGCGGTGATCGAGGGCCCGGTGCACGGGTGGACGTCACCGACGAGCATCGCCGCCTTCGCCCTGGCCGGCCTGATCCTCGTCGGCTTCGTCGCCTGGGAGCGACGCATCGACCATCCGATGCTCGACGTCTCGGTGTTCAGCAACATGCGCTTCACCGCCGGCAGCCTCGCCGTGACGTTCGCCTTCTTCTCGCTCTTCGGCTTCGTCTTCGTCGTCACCCAGTACTTCCAGTTCGTCCGCGGCTACAGCGCCCTCGAGGCGGGCGTGCGGACGGTGCCGTTCGCTCTCTTCATGGCGGCCACGGCACCGATCGCGGCGAAGCTCGCCGAGCGGATCGGAACCAAGGCCGTCGTGACCGCCGGCCTGGCATCAATGGGCATCGGCTTTCTCATCGCCACGACCAACGGCGCCGACACGCCGTACTCCGTCATCGTGCTGGCGATGCTCTTCATGGGCGGTGGACTCGGCCTCGTGCAGGCGCCGGCGACGGAGTCGATCATGGGCTCGCTGCCCCCGGCGAAGGCCGGCGTCGGCTCCGCCGTCAACGACACCGCACGCGAGCTCGGCGGCACGCTCGGCGTGGCGATCATCGGCAGCGTGTTCTCGTCGGTGTACGCATCGCGGCTCGGCACCAACCTCGCGGGCACGGCCGTGCCCGACGACGCCCTCGCCATCGCCCAGGACTCCGTCGGCGCGGCGAAGGAGGTCGCCCGGCAGGCCGGCGCCACGGTCGGTCCCGACGCCGAGGTCTTCGTCAACCGGGCGATCAACGACGCCTTCATCGACGGCTGGCACGCCGGCTCATGGGTCTCGGTCGTCGTCGTCCTGCTCGGCGCGGTGATCGCCTGGCGCTTCCTCCCCGCCCGAGCGCCCGCCCCGCCGGCGAACTTGCATCTGGAGAGCGCGCCAGGGCGCGCAGATCAGATGCAAGAACGGGAGCAGGAGGTCAGCGCCAGTAGCCTCCGATGACGTGAGCAGTGAGCCGTCGGCGTCGGTGGAGGAGACCGCCGCCGCGCTGACGGCGCACGGGTACCTGCCCGACGAAGGGCTGGCCACCGCCGTCTACCTCGCGATGTCGCTCCGCCGGCCACTTCTCCTCGAGGGCGAGGCCGGCGTCGGCAAGACCGAGGTGGCCAAGGTGCTCGCGGCGTGGACCGGAGGTGAGCTCATCCGCCTCCAGTGCTACGAGGGCATCGACGCCGCCCAGGCGGTGTACGACTGGGACTACGGCCGCCAGCTGCTCCACCTGCGCGCCGCCGAGGCCAGCGGGGAGTCCGCCGGGCGCAGCACCGACGCCCTCGAGGCCGAGCTGTACCAGGAGCGCTTCCTGATCAAGCGAGCGCTGCTGCTCGCCATCGAACGCCGCGAGGGACCGCCGCCCGTACTGCTCGTCGACGAGATCGACCGGGCCGACGACGAGTTCGAGGCGTACCTGCTGGAAGTGCTGTCCGACTGGCAGATCACGATTCCCGAGCTCGGCGTGTTCCGCGCCCACGACCCTCCGATCGTCGTGCTGACCAGCAACCGGACCCGCGACGTCCACGACGCTCTCAAACGGCGTTGCCTCTACCACTGGGTCGAGCACCCCGACTTCGACCGCGAGGTGGCGATCGTCCGGCTGCGCGCGCCGGAGGTCGGAGAGCCGCTCGCCCGCCAGGTCGCGGCGGCCGTCGAGGCGCTGCGCGGCCTCGCCCTCTACAAGCCGCCCGGTGTCGCCGAGACGATCGACTGGGCGACCGCGCTCGGGCGCCTCGGCTCGACCGAGCTCGACGAGCGCGCCGTCGAGGCCACGCTCGGCACCGTGCTCAAGTACCGCGAGGACCACGAACGCGTCGAGCAACACGGCTTCGCCGACATCGTCAAGCAGGCGTTCGCCCGGGGCGCCGTCCGGGGCTGAGGCGGTGGCCGCCGAGCCCGGCGTGGCCGACGCGGGCCCCCGGACCGCCGGCGCCGACCGCATGGCCGTCGCCTTCGCTCGCGTACTGCGCGGGGCGGGACTCGCCGTGCCGACCAGCACCGTGCTCGCGTTCGCCGAGGCGCTGGGCGTGCTCGGACTGGAGCGCCGCGACGACGTGTACTGGGCGGGCCGCTCGACATTGGTCCGCCGGCCCGAGGACGTCCTCGTCTACGACCGGGCGTTCCGAGTCTTCTGGGACCACGCCCGCCCGTCGGGCGAGGTGCGCGAGGAGCCCGAACCGCTGAAGATCACGCTCGCCCTCGACGACGAGCAGGACGGCGACAGCCCCGAGGAGGCGGCGCCGCGCGACGAGGAGACGCTGGAGCTGCGGTTCAGTGCCACCGAGGTCCTCCGTCAGAAGGACTTCGCCGATTACTCCGACGACGAGCTGGCGGAGGCGCACCGGCTGATGGGCCGGCTGCGGTTCACCGGCTCGCCGCGCCGCTCACTGCGCCTGGCGCCGACGACCCGGCGGACGGCCCGGCCCGACCTCCGCCGTACCGTCCGGTCGGCGCTGCGCACCGAAGGCGAGCCGATGCGGCGGCACTTCCGGGCCCCGGCGACACGCTTCCGGCGCCTCGTCCTGCTGCTCGACGTCAGCGGCTCGATGGAGCCCTACGCCCGGGCGCTGCTGCGCTTCGTCCAGGCGGCGGTGGCTGGGCGGCGCCGGGTCGAGGCGTTCGCCCTCGGCACCCGGCTGACCCGGATCACGAGGGAGCTCGGCACGCGGGACCCGGACCGGGCGCTACGCCAGGCCGCCGGGCGGGTCGTCGACTGGTCCGGCGGCACCCGTCTCGGCGAGGGGCTGCGTCGGTTCAACGACGAGTGGGGCGTGCGGGGCATGGCCCGCGGCGCGGTCGTGGTGATTCTGTCCGACGGCTGGGACCGCGGGAACCCCGACGAGCTGGCGCGGGAGATGCAGCGCCTCGGTCGCGTGGCCCACCGGGTGATCTGGGTCAACCCGCTCAAGGTCACGCCCGGTTACGCCCCGCTGGCCAGGGGAATGTCGGCCGCGTTGCCGTACGTTGACCGGTTCGTGGAGGGACATTCGCTGGCCGCGCTCGACCGGCTGGCCGAGATACTGGACGAAGCATGAGAGCCGAGACAGTGAAGCATGTGACAGTGGTGAAGACCCGGTTCGGCACGGCGGGCGCTCCAGCGCCTTCGCCGGCCGCATTGTGAACGTTCCCGATGCGTGAGATCCTCGATGACATCGACCGCTGGCAGGCGCAGGGCAAGCGGATCGCGCTCGCCCGGGTCGTCGACGTCGAGGGCTCGGGGCCACGCGGCCCCGGCGCGGCGATGGCGGTCAGTGAGAGCGGTGAGGTCGCCGGCAGCGTGAGCGGCGGGTGCGTCGAGGGCGCGGTCGTCACCGAGGCGCTCGCTGTGCTGGCCGGCGAGGCCGAGCCACGCGTCGTCACGTTCGGGTACAGCGACGACGAGGCCTTCGCCGTCGGTCTGACGTGCGGTGGCACGATCCGCCTGTTCATCGAGCCGCTCGACTGGTGATATGAGCCGCGAGCCGACGATCTACTCCCACCTGAGGGACCGCATCCGTTCCGAGGAACCGGTCGCCCTGGCGACGGTCATCGACGGGCCGGCCCGGGGCGCCAAGTTGCTCATCGTGCCGGGCACACCGCCGGTCGGGTCCCTCGGCGACCCCGAGCTCGACCGCGTCGTCGCCCGCGATGCGCGGGCCGAGCTGGAGGCCGCCCGTTCGGGGGTGCGCCACTACGGCCCGCGGGGAGAGACCACACCGGAGGACCTGGAGGATTCTCCGGTCGTCCTGGTCTACGTCGAGTCCTTCGCCCCGCCCCCGCAGATGTGGATCTTCGGCGCCGTCGACTTCACCGCCGCCCTCGCCAAGGTCGCCAAGGTGCTGGGGTACCGCGTGACGGTCTGCGACGCCCGCGAGGTCTTCGCCACCCGCCGGCGCTTCCCCATGGCCGACGAGGTGATGGTCTCCTGGCCGGGGCCCGTGTTCGAGCAGCGCGGGGCGTCCCTCGGCCCCCGCGACGCCGTGTGCATCCTCACCCACGACCCGAAGTTCGACGTGCCCGCCGTGCAGGGCGCGCTCGCCACCGACGTCGGCTACATCGGCGTGATGGGGAGCCGCACGACGCACGAGAAGCGGCTCGAGCGGCTCGCCGAGGCGGGCGTCGATCGCGCCGCCGACCTGACGCGGTTGATGTCCCCCATCGGGCTCGACATCGGCGCCCGCACCCCGGAGGAGACGGCGATCTCGATCGTCGCCGAGATCATCGCCCGGCGCACCGGCAAGGCGGCCCCGTCACTGAAGGACAGTCAGGGCCCGATCCACGCCTGACACCCCAATTCAGGCCGACGGATCGCCCCAGCTGTAGCTGCGGTCGCTGAGCGTGGAGAGCTCGACGTCGCTCTCCGGATTCGACGCGTGCACGATCGCGCCGCCGATGCCGAGGTACATCATCACGTGGCCCGGGTACTGGACGAGATCGCCGGCCCGCGCGCTGCTCTCGTCGCGGGGCTCGGCTTCGCTGATCTGCACGCTGCTCTGCCGGTACAGCGAAACGCCGGCCCGGCTCCACGCGTACGACGTGAGTCCCGAGCAGTCGAACGAGACCCCTGGCTCGGACGAGTTGGACTGGTACTCCACGCCGAGCTGCGACAGCGCGGCCAGCACGGCGGCCTGGTGCTGGTGCCCGGCGCGGGCCCAGGCCATCCGGACCTCGGCGGCGTCGAGGCCGAACTCGGCGGCGACGGCGTCGGCAGTCGCGTTGCGATCGCCGATGAACCGGATCAGCCGGGTGATCCCACCCGCCTTGGAGTAGGCGTCGTAGGAACCGAGTGCCTCGGCGGCGCGGCCGGCCACCTCGGCGGACTGGGAGTTGCCGGGAACGGACTGCGGAACGAGCGGGACCGCCCCGGCCGTGCCGGTGATCGACGCGACGGCGGCGACCGTCGCCCCCAACATTGCGATCAGAAGACGGCCGCGCCGGGGCCACGCGGTGGCGTGGGCAGGTGAGAAATGGTGCATGAGTTCGTTCGTGGCGGTGGTGAAAGGCCGCATCCCCCCAAGATCGGCGAGCGTCACGACCGGGCTGTCTGAAGCGACCCGGGAACTTATCGTCATCAGATCGCAACAATCAACCCGGCGCGCGACAATTCGCGGCGATGGATGTCGTCGCCGTCGTGCTCGCGGCCGGCGCCGGAACCCGCTTCACCGGCCCCGGGCACAAGCTCGACGCCCGGATCGGCGACCGCACGGTCCTCGACCACGCGGTCGACACCGCCGTCGCGGCCGGGATCGGGCCGGTCGTGGTCGTGACCGCGAGGCAGGTCACCACGGTCCTGCCGCCGACCGTCGTGCCCGTCGTCAACGAGCGGTGGGCCGAGGGCCAGATGACGTCCCTCAGGGCCGGGATCGACGCGGCACGCGACCTCGGGGCCGCGGCAGTCGTCGTCGGACTCGGCGATCAGCCCTTCGTCACCGCCGAGGCGTGGCGCGCCGTCGCCGAGGTCGACGCCCCGATCGCCGTCGCCACCTACGACGGGCGCCGCGGTCACCCGGTACGGCTGGGCGCCGAGACCTGGGACCTCCTCCCCGATGGCGGCGACGAAGGAGCCCGCACCCTGATGCGCCTTCGACCGGATCTCGTCACTGAAGTACCGTGCGAGGGTTCCCCGATCGACATCGACACCGCGGAGGATCTGCGCAGATGGCAGAACAGCTCGTCAACGAGTTCACCGTCAACCGGCCCATCGACGAAGCCTGGGCGGTGATCACGGACGTCGAGCGCATCGCCCCGTGCCTGCCCGGCGCCCAGCTCCAGGAGATCGAGGGCGACGTCTACCGCGGGATCGTCAAGGTCAAGCTCGGTTCGATCACGCCACAGTTCAAGGGCCAGGCGTCGTTCGACGAGCGCGACGACGCCGCGCATCGAGCCGTGCTCAAGGCCGAGGGCCGGGACACCGGGGGACGGGGCAATGCCGCCGCCGAGATCACCGCCCAGGCCGAGAGCCTGTCGCCGACGAGCACGCGCGTGATCGTCAGCACCGACCTGCACATCACGGGAAAGGTCGCCCAGTTCGGGCGGGGGATCATCGGCGACGTGTCGAAGAAGCTGATGGAGCAGTTCGCCGACAACCTCAACACGATGCTCGACTCCGAGCCGGTCGAGGCGAGCGACGCGACCCCGAGCGTGGGCAACGGGGCGGCTGGCGCCGCCGCCGCGCCGAACGGTGACGAGACCGGAGGGTCCACCAAGTCCGGGAGCGACGGCGCCGCGCCGGGGGCAGCGGCGACCGCGGCCCCCCAGGTGCGCAAGATCGAGGGGCCGGCGACCGAGCCAGTGGACCTCGCCGGCGTCGCCGGTCCGGCCGTCCTGAAGCGACTGCTCCCGCTCGTCGCCGGGCTCCTGCTCCTCCTCTTCGTGCTGCGTCGCCGCCGCCACTGATCGGCCGATTCGCCAGGGGGCTCGCGGATGAGCGCGACGGAAGCGGACCGCGCGGCGGTGCGCACCCTCCTCGGCCGCGAGCCGGAGGCCGACTTCGACGTCGTCGTCCGTGATGCCGCGGGAGGGCCGGTCGTGATCCGCAACGCGCCTCTGCTCGACGACGGCACCCCGATGCCCACACGGTTCTGGCTCGTCGGCCCGGAGAAGGTTCGGGCCGTGAGTCGGCTGGAGGCGGCGGGTGGTGTGCGGGAGGCGGAGGCGGCCGTCGATCCGGAGGAGCTCGCCGCCGCCCACCGGCGCTACGCCACCGAGCGGGACCGGGACCTCCCCGAGGGAGCCGAGCCGCGACCGAGCGGCGGCGTGGGAGGCACGCAGCGTGGAGTCAAGTGCCTGCACGCCCACTACGCCTGGTACCTCGCGGGGGGCGATGACCCCGTCGGCCGCTGGGTGGCCGAGCGGCTCGCCTCGATGCTGGACATCGACGTCGCCGCGACGAGTACGACGTTCCGGCACGCCGGACGCGACCACGTGATCCCGGTCGGGCCCCGCACGCTGCTCGAGCACGAGCTGGTCGACCCCGATCCGCCGGCCCCGGCCCAGCTCACCAACGCCCTCGGCGTGGTATCGGACCATCTCAACGACGTGATCCGCGCCGATCCGGAGGTCGCCGGGGCCCGCGAGGTCCGCGTCACGGGCGACGAGCCGTGGCACCTCGCCCAGGTCGAGCGGGGCACCCAAGTCGACGAGTCGACGGTGCCGCTCGAGCGGGCCGCGGCCGAGGACGTGTTCCGCGCCCTGGCGACCGAGCGCCGGGCCGAACGGCTGCACAACCCCGCTCTCGAACCGAACCGGGTGGATACCATCCTCGGCACCTGCTGCCTGGTGCTGGCGGTCATGCGCCGATTGCAACTCGAGCGCATCGTGGTCGCGGCGGGGACGGCGGGGCGCTGATGGTCCGTCACCCGTCATCGGCTTCCTCCGTGAACGCGACGCCGAACCTGTTCGGACGCCGGGTCTCGCTGCGCCCACTCCGCCCGCATGACTTCGCCGAGTGGAGCGAGGTACGCCGGCGCAACGAGGCCTGGCTGACGCCGTGGGAGCCCCGCCGGCCGGTCGGCCAGCTCGACCCGACGGTGAACCGTGACGCCTTCGCAGCCCGATGCTCAGCTCGCGACCGGGACGCCGCCGCCGGGCTGGCGTACGGCTTCGGCCTCTTCGTCGACCGCCGCCTCGTCGGCGAGATCAACCTCAACCACGTCCTCCGGGGAGCGATGCAGTCGGCGACCGTCGGTTACTGGATCGACCAGGAGTGGGCCGGCCAGGGACTCGTCGCCGAGGGCGTCGTCGTGCTCGCCGAGTTCGCCTTCGACCACCTCGACCTCCACCGCCTCGAGATCTGCATCGTGCCCCGCAACGCGAACAGCCGGCGCGTGATGGAGAAGCTTGGCCTGCGCGAGGAGGGCGTCGCCGAGCGGTTCCTCGAGATCAACGGCGTCTGGGAGGACCACGTGCGCTACGGGTTCACCGTGGAGGAGTGGTCAGCGCGCGAAACCGAGCTGCGCGCCCACTGGCTCTGAGCGCCGGGTCTACGTCTCGCCGACCAGCCGGGCGGCCTCGGCCTTGGCCTGGCGCATCTTGGAGCGCCGCTTCCACATCTTCAGCTTCCAGTGGCGCTTGCGCCCCCGCTTGGCCAGCTTGTCCCTGGCCACCTCGGGATCGCGGTGGTGAACGGGCTTCCACGCCGCACCGGGCTCGTGCACGTCGGCGGGATCGAGACCGGCGCTGACCTGGTTGGCCACGTTGGACAGCTCGACATGGATGCGATGTCGTTCACTGTGGGCATGTGCCCGGAGCTCTTGCTTCGGCGGCAACGGCACCTCGGCGGTGCGGTGTCGCTGGCTCATTCGACCTCCTCGTTACGCTCTGACGAGCGCTGTATCCGGCGGTGAGCTCCTCCCCGTGGGGACAGTGTAGTGCCCCGCCGCCGAGCCGTCCCCCGGTTCGGGGCGGAGGCTCAGGAACTCCGGCTGATCTTCGCTCGCAGGGCGGCCAGGCGTTCGGCGAACCACGGCTGCTGGGTGCTCCAGACCTGCGGTTCGAGCTCCGTGGCGACCGCCGTGGGGTGGTCGGCGACGTCGGCCATCGCCCGGATCGTCGCCTTGGTGACGAGGGCCAGTTCCCGGGGCGCCGACGCCGCCCGGGCGGCCATCGCATGGGCCGCCGGCAGCAGCTCGTCGTCGTCGACGCAGCGCAGGACGAGGCCGAGGCGCTCGGCCTCGGCACCGTCGAGCACCTCGCCGAAGACCACCGCGGCCATGGTGACCTGCGGGCCGACCTGGCGTCGCATCATCCACGTGTGGCCCCCGCCGGGGTGCAGGCCGAGCTGCAGGAACCGGGTGTCGAAGCGGGCCCGCCGGGCGGCGAGACGGACGTCGCAGCCGAGGGCGAGGTTCATCCCGGCCCCGACGGCGGCGCCGTTGACCGCGGCGAGGGTCGGGAGCGGACTGCGGGCGATGCGCAGGAACCCCTCGTACACGTGGCCGAAGCTGGAGCTGTTGGACGAGCCGAGGTTGCCGAGGTTGGCTCCCGCACAGAATGCCGGTGGGGCGCCGGTGACGACCAGCGCACCGACCGACTCGTCGGCCTCCAGGGTGTCCATCGCGGCGACGATCTCGTCGACCATCGGGCCGGTGAGCGTGTTGCGTTGGTCGGGATCGTTCAGCGTCAGCGTGGCCACGCCATCGCTGACGTCGGTGAGCACGAGGGGCGACGCCATGCTGGGATTTCTAGCTGACCTGGCTCGCGTCGGGGCCATCCGCAGGACGACGACACCCGCCCACCCGTACCATCCCACACCCGCCCACCCCTACCCTCCCACACCCGCCCACCCCTACCCGGCCCAGGCGCCAGTAGCCTCGTTCGCCGGATGCTCGACCACGTCTTCACCGATGCGATCAGTGCGCTGCGCGATGCGTTCGAGGCCGCGTTCCTCGAGCGGCAGGCGTTCGAGGAGCACTTCCAGGTGGACGTGCTGCTCGGCGACATCACGTGGGAGACGAGCTACGGCCTGCCCGGCGAGGGGCAGCCGCCACGGGTCGTCGCCCACGTCACGTTCGACTGGCCGACGTGGAGTCAGACCGCGTACCGCCGGTGGTACGTCGACGAGGAGCTCGACACGGCACCCGCCATCGAGATGGAGATCGTGCTGCGCATCCAGCGCCTCGCCGAGCAGCCGGCCCCGGAGCGGATGTACGCCACGGTGCCCGAATCGAGCCCGCTGATCGGCGACGGCCGGCTCGAGCGGGCCGGGCTCACCGTCGAGATCGCCCATCCCGATCCGGCCGAGGTGGCGTCGGCCGGCGCCGACGTCCCGGAGCTCGAGTACGCGGTCGAGATCACCTACGAGGGCTTGTACGAGCTGGCCGAGGAGACCCTCGCCGACGGCACCAGCTCCTTGCTCGACGAGCACTTCGGGGCCCTCGGCGGTTGGGTGGCGTCGACGCTCGTTCGCCTCGGCGACCTGCGCTTCGCGTTCCTGCCCGCGGAGGACGGCGGCTCGGACTGAGGGTTCGCCGCGCACGGTCCGGTGTCGCCCGACCGGCCAGAATGAGTCGATGAGCGCCGAGCCGCCGACCGACACCCCCGTGCTCCTCGACGTGCGTGACCGCGTCGCCACGATCACGCTCAACCGGCCGGAGGTGCGCAACGCGCTCTCCAGCGAGGTCCTCCGGCTGCTCCCGACGCTCATGCTCCGCGCCGACGGCGACCCGGAGATCGACGTCATCATCCTCACGGGTGCCGACCCGGCGTTCTGCGCCGGCCTCGACCTCAAGGAGCTCGGCTCGACGAGCGGGAACCTCGGCGGCGGCGGCAGCGTGGCCGACGGGGGCGTGAACGCCCACGGGACGAGGGGGCCCTTCCCCCGGGTCACCAAGCCGCTGATCGGGGCGATCAACGGCGTCGCGGTCACCGGCGGGCTCGAGCTGGCGCTCAACTGCGACTTCCTCGTCGCGTCCGAGCGGGCCAAGTTCGGCGACACGCACGCCCGCGTCGGCGTGATGCCCGGGTGGGGGATGACCGTGCTGTTGCCGCAGTCGATCGGCGTGCGGCGGGCCCGCGAGATGAGCTTCACCGGCAACTTCGTCGACGCCGAGGAGGCGCTGCGCCTCGGGCTCGTCAACCACGTCGTCGCCCACGACGAGCTGCTTCCGTTCACGCGCGCGCTCGCCGCCGACATCGTCGGCAACGAATCCGACGCCGTCCGGCAGATCCGCTCCACGTACAGCGCGATCGCCCACGACGACGACGCCTGGGAGAAGGAAGCGCGCGACGCGCGGGCGTGGCAGCGCACGATGTTCCGCGCCGAGAAGGTGGCCGAGCGGCGGGCAGCGATTCAGGAACGCGGCCGAACTCAGTGAAGTTCCCCGGCCCCCGCGCCGTGAGCGGGGTGCTGCTCGGGCTCGTCACGGCTGCGTCGGCGGTCGCGGCCGTGCTGCTGCATCGCCACGGCCACAGCATCGGCGACGACTTCGCCCTCTACCTGCGCCAGGCCCGCAGCCTCTTCGACGGCGACGTCGCCGACGTGGTGTCCGACAACCGCTTCTCGGTGCTCAACTCCACCGGGGCGTTCAGCCCTTACGCCTATCCGTGGGGCTGGCCGCTGCTGCTGTCGCCGTTCGTCAACGTCTGGGGGTTCGACTACGACCGCCTCAAGCTCGTCCAGGTGGCGACGTTCTGCGTCTGGCTCGTGCTCGTCCACGACATCGTCCGTCGACGCGCGGACGGGTCATCGCCCTCGGCGTCACCGCCGTCGTCGCCACGTCACCCGTTCTCCTCGCCCACACCGATGAACTGCTGTCGGAGTACCCGGCGGCCGCGGCCGTGGCGCTGTTCGTGTGGTGGTGGGACCGGATCGCAGTGCGCCACCGGCTCATCCGAACGTCACCGCGAACCTGATCGTCCTCGGCGCGCTGGCGGCCCTCGCCTTCAACGTGCGGCGGGAGACGATCGTGCTCGTCGCCGCGATCGCCGTGATCCAGGTCGTCGAGCTGATCGCCCTGCTTCGCCGGCGCCGGCGGCTGCGCCAGGCCACGCCGGTGCCGTGGCGCGAGGCGTAGTGCTGAGCCCCCATACGCCGCTCGGGCCGGATCGCACCGGCTCGCCGCTCGCCGTGGCGGCGGTGCTCGCCCAGCTGCTCCTGCCGTCGCACTGCTGTGTCGTCCGGACTAACCAGATCCTCCCGTGGGTGATGTACTTCGCCACGGTCGCCGTGACCGCTGCGGTCGGGCTGGTGCTGCACAGCCCGCAGGCCCGGCGGTGGGCGCCGCGCATCGCCGTGATGCCGTTGCTCTACCTGGTCGTCGTGCACGCCGTCGTCCTCCCGGGCGACATCGCCGACGCCCGCGACTTCAACCGGGGCGGAACCCAGCAACTCGGGCCGACGCACCCGGCGGTGACCCCGATCTTCGACGCCGTCGAGGAGTACACCCGTCCGGACGACGTGATCACGTTCTTCCGGGCCCGGACGATGACGCTGCTGACCGATCGACGGGCGATCCAGACGACCGACCTCGCGCCCGTTCTCGACCGGTCCGACTACTTCGCCCAACTGCGCGGCTGGACCTACTACCAACCGACGGTTGACGACGGACGAGGCCGAGGAACTGGGGTTCACGATGGTGTGGTCGGAGGGCCTGTGGATCCTGTGGAAGGTGCCGGAGCGGGAGCTCGGGTGAGCGAGCGAGCCTGATGAGCGTGGATAACGTGCGCGACGTGGAGGAGGTCGCTGTCGCGGAGGCGGTGGAACCCCTCGACGTCAGCGTGGTGCTGCCGCTGTACAACGAGCGTGGGCACCTTCGCGAGGAGATCGACCGCATCCGCAGTGCGCTCACCGCGTCGCCGTACTCGTTCGAGATCATCGTCGTCGACGACGGCTCGGACGACGGGTCGGAGACGGAGCTGCCGACGATCGCGGGGATCCGGTTGATCCGGCACAACCGCAACCGGGGCTCGGGCTCCGCCCGACGCACCGGCACCCGGGCGGCGCGGGGCCGGATCGTCGTGTGGACCGACGTCGACATGACGTACCCGAACGACGAGATCCCGATGCTGGTCAAGGAGCTCGACGGCTACGACCAGGTCGTGGGGTCGCGGCGCACGGAGGCGGGCACCCAGCGGCTCTTCCGGGTGCCGGCGAAGTGGTTCATCCGCACGCTCGCCAGCTACCTCACCGAGACCGACATCCCCGACCTCAACTCCGGCCTGCGGGCGTTCCGGCGCGACGTCGGGATGCAGTACGTCCACCAGCTCCCGGCCGGGTTCTCGTGCGTCACGACACTGACGATGTCGTTCCTCGCCAACGGCTACTCCGTGAGGTACGTCCCGATCGACTACCGGCCGCGGGCCGGCACCTCGAAGTTTCACTGGTGGCGGGACACCAAGCGCTACCTGATGCAGGTCGTGCGCATGTCGCTGTCCTACAACCCGCTCAAGGTGTTCCTCCCCCTGGGGCTCATCTTGCTCGCCATCGGCGTCGGCAAGCTCGTGTACGACTGGGTCGACAAGGACTTCCGGCTCGCCGCCAACACCCTCCTGATCATCTTCGCCTCTCTCCAGGCGATCACCGTGGGCCTCCTCGCCGATCTCGTCGTCCGCGCGACCCGCCCGTCGTCCCAGGTCCCCCCGGCGTGAGAACCGAGTTCGACCAGGAGACCCGGCGGGGCAACACGTACGACAAGTACGCCACGACGAACCCGCTCGAACAGCGGATGATGCGCGGGTTCATGGGGGCTCTCGACGAGTTGCTCGAGGGGCTCGTTCCTCAGCGCATCCTCGAGGTCGGCGTCGGGGAGGGGCACGTCACGGCCCGGGTGCAGGAGCGCTTCCCAAAGGCGACGATCATCGGCGTCGACCTGCCCGACGACGAGCTCGCCGGGGACTGGCGGACCGCCGGCCTGGCCTGCGTGTTCGGCGACGCCACCCGCCTGCCGGCCCCGGATGGAGCGTTCGACCTCGTGCTCGCGATCGAGGTGCTCGAGCACATCCCGGGACCGGACGCCGCCCTGGCCGAGATCGCGCGGGTCTGCTCCGGGACGCTGATCGCGTCGGTGCCGTTCGAGCCGATCTGGCGCGTCGGAAACCTCGCTCGCGGTCGCTATGTCCGGCAACTCGGCAATACCCCCGGGCACGTGAATCACTGGACGACCTGGGGATTCCGCCGTTTCGTCGCCACTCGCTTCGATCTCGATCGAGTCGCCAACCCGCTGCCCTGGACGATCGTGCGCGCCACCGCCAACACGTAGCCCACGACGTGGGACGGGGCGGGGTCGGCCGTAGTCTCGCATCGGTGCTGGTGAGGGACGAGGTGCGGACGGTCCGCAACAGGGCGTTGGTGATCCTGGGGTTGACCGGCCTCGCCGTGACCCAACCACTCCTCGACCTCTTCGGACGCAACCCCGAGTTCTTCGTCGCCGGGCGGTACAACGCCGGGCAGATCGTGTGGTTCGCGCTGGTCGTCGCGTTCGTCCCGCCGCTGGTCGCGATCCTCGTCGTCACAACCGCCTCGCTCCTCGGGCGGCCGGTGGGGACGGTGGTCTACGCCGCCGTCGTCGCTCTGCTGGCGACCGCCTTGGGGCTTTCGGTGCTGCGATGGATCGGCGTCGACCGCGCCGCCGTGGTGCTGGTGTTGTCGCTCGCCGCCGCCGCCGCCCTCACGTGGCTGATCCTGCGCACCCGCGGCGGCACGCTGTTCGTATCCGCGCTCGCCGTCGCCAACCTCTTGTTCGTCGCGTCGTTCCTCTTCTTCAGCCCCACAGCGGAACTCGTCGCCGGTGATGGGTCGCTTGACGTCGGCGTCGTGGACGTGCCGCCGGTGCGTGCTCCCGTGGTCGTCGTCGTGTTCGACGAGCTTCCCGCCACGACGATCATGCGCGGCGACGGCACGATCAACGCCGATCGTTATCCGGGCTTCGCCGAGTTGGCCGCCGTCAGTACGTGGTTCCGCAACGCGTCGAGTCCCCACGCCCACACGCCTCAGGCCGTTCCCGCCGTGCTCACCGGAAAGGTGGCGGGCGTCAAGGACCTGCCGACGTACGGCGACCATCCGGAGAACCTCTTCACGCTGCTCGGTCGGGACGTTCCGGTGCACCGCTACGAGGCGGTCACGGACCTGTGTCCGCCGGACATCTGCGCGCCTCCACCCCGCCAGCCGCTACGCCAGGCGCTCGAGGACGCCTCGATCGTCTACGGCCACCGGATCCTGCCCCAGGAGTTGCGCGACGGGCTGCCGGCGATCGATCGGTCATGGGGTGCCTACGGCTCGGACACCGACACCGGGGAGGACCGTCCCGCCACCGGCGAGGAGCTGACCAACGCGCTGTACGAGAAGTGGCGGGCCTTGGGATCCGAGGAGAAGAGCGTCCGCGGACAGGCCGGCGTGCTGGCCGAGAGCCTCGGCGCGATCGCGGCCGAGCCCGGTTTGCACGTGGTCCACGTGTCCTTGCCGCACCGGCCCTGGACGCTCTCGCGCTCGGGCATCGCGCTGGCGGACACGCCGGCGGCCGCGAGCAATCCGGACGCGCAGACCACGGAGTTCGGTTCGCGGCTCGCCTACCAGTTGCACAGCATGCAGGTCGGTGCGATTGACGTCGCCATCGGCGATCTGGTCGAGCGACTGCGTGCACTCCAGTCGTGGGAGAACACGGTGCTGGTCGTCACGGCGGACCACGGCTACAGCCTGACTCCGCCCGACGTGGGTCGTGAAGGTGACCGAGCGCAACGCCGACGAGGTCTATCGCGTGCCGCTGTTCATCAAGGCGCCGGGCCAGGTGGCGGGCGACGTCGTCGACGACACCGCGATGACGATCGACGTACTGCCGTCCATCGTGGATCTGCTCGACGCCCAGGTCGACTGGCAGTTCGACGGGCATTCCCTCTACGACGGCAGCGAGCGCCACACCGCGCCACGTGTGAACCCGGACGTGGGCGCCGCGCTGGCGATCGCCGCGGCGCGGGCCGAGCACTACCACGGGGACGACTGGATCGGGCTGGCCGCGGTCGGCCCGGTGGGCGATCTCGTGGGTCGGGACGTCGACGAGCTCACCGTCGGCCCAGCGAGCGAGCTGACCGCAACGCTCGACCAAGCCGATCTGTTGGAGCAGCTTCCGACCGCGGATGGCACCGCGCCGTTCGTCCTCACCGGGACGGTCACCGGGCAGTCGGCGTCCGCCGACGAGCCAGGAGAGCTCCTCGTGGCCGTCAACGGCGTGCTGGCCGGCGTCGTCGGCGACTTCCAGGGCTCCGGTGGACGGTGGACGTTCACCGGCTACGTCGCCGATCACTACCGGAGCGGCCGCAACGAGATCGATCTGTACGAGGTCGTTCGTCAGGGAGACGACGCGACCCTCCACCAGCTCACGACGTAACGCCGGCCGTCGGAGCTCACGATCCGCGGTTTGGTGAGAGCGAGCGCCAAGAGGCGGCAAGCTTCGCCCGCTCGGCAATCACGATGGTCGAAGGCTCTTGAAGCGGGCGGCGACGGTTGCGCACGCGACCGGCGGCGCCGGGTCGCCGGATCTGGTCGCGAATCGTCCCAGCAGGCTTTCTGGGCGCGATTCTTCTCGACCGCTGAGAACATCTGCGCCCAGAAACCGCCATGAGAACGATCGCGCCCAGATCGCAGCAGGCTTCCGCTTCCAGAGCTCGTTGCCCACGTGAAGGCTCAATCGGCAACGCTCGCGCCGATTGGCGGACGCTCTGACCCAACCGGACGGCGAAGCGCCACGTACAGCAGCAACGTGCACGCGCCGAAGGCGATCGGCAGCGACCGGTAGACGAGTGCCGGGTGGATCTGGCTGTGGTTGTTCAAGACCGGATACCAGACGAGCACCGGGACCGTCGCGATGACGGCACACAGTGCGACGCCCCACTGCACCCGGGATCGCCGGTGGCCGAGGACCGTCGTGGCGGCGAGCACCGCGAGCGCGGCGAGGGTTCCGATGATGATCCACGGCGTGAGCGGTTGGTCCCACCATACGACGAGGTTCTTGGTGAGGCCGTCGGCGCGCGACTGCGTGACGCCATTGGTTCCGCTCGACACACGGAACACGATCTCCGAGCGCACGATCATCTCGACCTGGTCGATCCCGTGGACGGCGGCCGCGATGGCCCACTTCGAGCCCCACATCCAGGCGAGACCAACGACCCAGCCGATGACCGCGGCGGCTGCGATGCGCCACACGGCGTGCGGCACAGCATCACGGTTCGCGGCACATGCGCCGAGGGTCGCGCCGACGGCCGTGAGGGCCAGCGTTCCCGGCATCGTCGTCATCACGTCGAGGTAGGCGCTCATCACACCGGCCACGGCGCCCGCGATGGCGGCCGTCCACCAGCGCGGCTGGGCGGCGACGGCTCGCAACGCGATCAGTCCTGCGAGCCAGGCGCAGGCACTCCCGATGGCCACGTGCGTCGACAGTCCGGCAACCACCATGTCGCTCGTCAGTAGCGGTGGTACGACGATGAGCAGAGCGGCGACGGCACCGAACAACCGCCTGACGACGAAGCACATCGCGGCGGCCGCCACGAGCGAGCACGCGAACGCGATCCATCGCACTCCGGCAACACCGATCAGCGCCAAGGTCGGACGCGTGAAGACCGCGTACCCGTGCCAGTAGTGCAGGTACCGGTACCCCGGCCGCAGCGTTGCGGTCTCCGTGTACTCCGCGAGCGCAGCGCCGAGCGCGGTGCATCCGACATAGGTCGGACTCAGCACGGAATTGGCCACTGTGCTCTCTCGCGGCCAGTCGCCGAGGCCGAGCGAAAATGTGGTGCACTCAGTAAAGCGCGCCGGTGTCGTGCCCAGTGGCGTCGGGCTGGGATCGTCGGGACCGATGAGTTCCGAGGTCTGGGCGTCGACGAGCTGGTCCGCGATGCGCTCGTCGGGGACGAGTTCGGCGGCCACGACACCGATCAGGCCGAGCAGGGGAGCGCACAACACGAGCAGCAGAAGCCAACGATCGATTGTCGCCAGCCGCGACCTCGACGATCGAGTGTCATCGGCGACGTCCGCCGATGGCTCCGTGACTTCACTCTCGACGCTCGCATCCGGATCACCCATCGAGTCGACGCAGCGTTCGGCTGGACCCGCTGCCCTCGACAAGCAGCAATTCGACGTCGTTGCGGCCGTCGACGAACGCGCTGGGAGGAACGACGGCGTAGAACGAGCGGGTGTCGTCGGCGAGGTAGGTGCGCGTCACGGCCGCGACCTTGCCGTTGACCACGACGGCGACGACGTTTTCGGCGTCGCCGCCGTCATCGACGTCTCCGGACACCGTGATCGGAAGGCGATCGGCCTCGAGATCGACGTTCGCGTAGGCCTCGGCATTGTCGATGCTGCCGCGCGCCGCTCCCGCCGGCTCGATGTCGAGGGACCCGACCGAAACGTCGAGGAGGTCGCGCTGGCCCTCGGGAGCCAGCCCGTACGGACCATCGTCACCGAAGATCTCGATCTTGCGGGCCGCGACCGCTCGAGCCTCCGAGCCGTCGACGCCGAACGTGACAACGCCCTTGGCGCCGTTCATCTGGCTCTGCGTCCGGTCGGGGCGGTCCTCGGAGTCGAGTGAGACACCGTCGGTCGACCACGGCAGATCGATCTCGAGGACGTCGGCGATCGTGGGCAGCACGTCGATCGTCTCGGCCCGGTAGTCGTCGACGCCGCCCTCCGTCTGGTGCGGCCGCTTGATGAACAGCGGCACGGCCGCGATCTCACCGACCGTGTCCGGAAGGACGACGCGCCGGTGGACGACGTTGGGCTTGATCGCGATGCCGTGGTCGGCGACCACGACGATCAACGAATCGTCGTAGACGCCGGCCCGGTCGAGCTCGTCGAGCACTCGGCCGAGGATCGTGTCGACGAATTCCACCTGGATCAGGTGCTGCTGGTACACCTGGTCGACGAGCCACTCGTCGGAACCCCATCCGGTGGTCACCGAGGCCGGATTCGGCACCGGCGTGTAGTACGTCTGTCCCGTGCGCAGCGCGTTCCACGGGAAGTGCGGGTAGAGGATGTGCGCGTAATCGAGCGTCGGACGGGACCCCCGGTGCGCCAGTCCGTCGATGAACTGCTCGACCTGGATGCGACGGTCCTCGCGGACCCGCTGGTTGAACTCGGCGACGATGTCGTAGTTCTCGATCGCGTCCTGCTCGGCGGCGAAGTTTGACCAGGAGTGGTCGATCGACGGCAGACCCGTCGTGAAGTCCTCCGGCAGGAAGAGATGCCCGGAGATGACCGCCAGATCGCTGCCCAGGGTGCGCCACCGCTGCCCGGTCGAGACTTCCGGCTGCGTGCTGTCGGGGCACGCATAGTCGGGGCAGAGTTCGGTGACCGGTTCGTAGGCGGTGACCTCATAGGAGTCGGCGAGCAAGGTGAACAGCGTGTTGGGGTAATCGGCGGCCATCGGCAGCTTCCCGGCCGGCGGGTCGACGCCGGACAGGATGGCGGGCACTGCCTGCATCGTCTGCTGCTGGACGCCGATGGCGTTGCGGTACCAGGTGCCTTCGTCGGCCAAACGGGCGAAGTTCGGATACAGGTCGCGCTGCAAGTCGCCGTTCTCGTCCATCAGGGAGGCGACCGGGAACTCGTCGAATACCAGCATCACCACCGGAGCGGGCTTCCCGACCGCAACCGCGCCGAGCGCCTGGGCCGGTGAGCCGAACACGACCTTCGAGACCGGGCTGACGAACAGGAACAGGGCGACGAACAGCAACGGTGTGACGGCGCCAAACCGAAGGACCCCGCGCAGCGGCGACGACCGGTAGAAGGCGAGCGTGAGCAGGGCGCCGACCCCCAAGGCGAGGACGACCTGAATCCAGCCGGCCAGGTCGGCGAGTGGCGTGTGCTTGAAGATCTGGACGGCGAGCACGCCGCCGAGCACGGTGAGCACGATCCAGTGGACGACCGCGCCGGTGGTCGTGTGGAGGCGACTCAGACCACCCACGAGGAGGCCGAGGACGAGCGGGACGAGCACGGCGACGATCAGTGCCGTGGCGATCACGTCGAACGGAGGGGAGCGGCGGGCGACGAAGAACTCGGCGTTGCGCCCGAGCAGATCCAGAAGCGGCTGGGCGATGGCGAACCCGTAGACGACGATGCACGACACCACGATGTCGAGGACGGGGACGGTTCGACGCGCCGGTGACACCGTGTCGGCGGGAGCCGCGACCGGTGCAGGTGCGGAGACGTCCGGCGCCGGCGGAGCCGGGGCGAGCTGTTCACGGTCGGTCTCGGTCAAAGCGGAGCGAGCGTACCGCCGGGCCGGATTGGGAGGACTTCGGTCCGGGCCTCCCCACCGGGGTCAGAGCTCGGCGCCGCGAGCCTCCAGCTCAGCCCGAATGAGGTTCGCGATATCCAGCGCGAGGATCTCGGCGCCGTTCTCGTTGAGGTGGAACCCGTCGCCCGCCCGGACCGGCTTGCCCTCACCGTCGCGGGGGTCGATCACGTACTCGGCCCAGTTGCCGTCGCGCCCGGAGAACCGGCGCCACGTATCGACGAACGTGACGTGCGGTCGCGTCCTCAGCGCCGCCCGCACGGCCTGGTCCTGGACCTCGAGCCGGGCGGTGACTTCCGGGTTGTTGTCGTTCGGGATCCCCACCCAGATGACGGTCCGGTCTCCGAGTAGGTCGACGAACTCCCCCACCCGCCGCCGGTACTCGGCGAACCAGGTCTCCCGATCCCCCACCGGATCGGCCCACTCGCCGGGGAACTCGCCGTCGACCGTTGCCATCCCCTGGGCGTCGTTGCCGCCGAACGTGACCACGACGATGTCGGGATCGCTGTCGGCCACCTTCGACCGCACGTGGGCGGGCCAGTCGAAGAAGTCGGGACGCGACAGCCCGGACGAGACCTTGTAGTCGACCTCGGTGTCGACCACCTCCGTGTCGTCCATCAGGATCTCGAGGTACGGCCCGAACGTGCCGGCGTCGCTGTCGCCGACGACGAGCAGCTGGGCCGGGTTGTCGGCAGTCGGAGGACCGGTGTCGACCGGGGCTTCGGTGGTGGCGGGCACCGACTCGGCGACCGTCTCCGCCGCCGTCTCCGCCGCCGTCGAGCTGGCCCCGGCGGTGGAGGCCGGCGCCTCGGTGGCGACGGTCGTGCCCCGACCCTCCGCGACGGGCTCACTGTCGTCACCCATCAGGGCGCCGGCCGCCTTCACCAGGCCGAAGAGCCCCAGGCCGAGGATCGCGAGGACGCCGATCCGACGAGCCATGTACCGCCCCCGACTCACCTGCCGGTGAGGCCGCCGCGCCCCGGGCCGGGGAGCGTCGGGAGGGGCGTTCATGCGGGGAACATCGTACGGACGGGTGGAGATGCCGCCGAGGCAGGTACCACGCGGTAGGTTACGGGCTTCGTTCCGCGAGGATCGTGAACCCTCGCCGGGCGAACGAAAACCAGGCACCCGACAAGGGGGAGAGAATGATCAAGCGCAAGCGTCTGCTTGCAATCGGCCTCGTTGCCGCGCTCGGCCTCACCGCTGCGGCCTGTGGCGACGACGACGATGACGACACTGCCGACACGGGCGGCGGCGACACCACGACCGCCGAACCGACGGACACCACCGCTGCACCGGGCACGACCGCCGCGCCGGGCACGACCGCGGCACCAGGCACGACCGCCGCGGAACCGGGGACCACGACCCCGGGCACCACACCGGGGAGCGCACCAGGCAACGAGGATCTCGGGGAGCCACTCGAGCCGGGCGGCGAGGTCACCCAGGTCGGCATGGTCTTCGACGCCATCGGTCGAGGCGATGGTTCGTTCAACGACTCGGCGGCGCGCGGCTACGACGCCGCCCTCGAGCAACTCGGCGTCGAGGGCAGGGAGCAAGTGCCCGCCGCCGACGGCTCCGACCGGGCCGACAAGCTCAGCCTCCTCTGCGAGGACGGCTACAACCCCGTGCTCGCGATCGGGTTCCTGTTCACCGAGCCGCTGACGGCAGTCGCGGCCGAGTGCCCGGACACCAGCTTCGGCATCGTCGACTCCGTCGTCGACGCGCCGAACGTCTCGAGCCTGGTCTTCGCCGAGCACCAGGGTTCGTTCCTCGTCGGCGCCGCGGCCGCCCTCAAGTCGGAGAGCGGACACATCGGTTTCGTCGGCGGCCTGGAGGGCGACCTGATCCGGCGCTTCCAAGCCGGGTACGAGGCTGGGGCACGGGCCGTCAATCCCGACATCGAGATCGAGTCCCGATACCTCGGCACCACCGTCGATGCATTCACCGACCCCGCCGGAGCCAAGACCACGTCCGAGGCGATGATCGAAGCCGGAGCCGACGTGATCTACGCCGCCGCCGGCCAGTCCGGTCTCGGCATGTTCGAGGCGGTCAAGGAGGCGAACGACGCCGGCAACACGGTCTGGGCGATCGGGGTCGACTCCGACCAGGGCTCCGAGGCCAACGCCGGGGTGCCCAACGACGTCAAGCCGTACATCCTCACCTCGATGATCAAGCGCGTCGACGTCGCTGTCTTCGAGACCATCCGCGACGTGAACGAGGGTGACTTCACCGGGAGCGTGCGGTCGTTCGACCTCGCCTCGAACGGCGTCGGCTACTCGACCACGGGCGGTCACATCGACGACATCGTCGACCAGCTCGAGGACTTCAAGCAGCAGATCGTCGACGGCGAGATCGAGGTGCCGGAGGCGCCGTAAGGCCGACCCAGCGGATTCGACTAGAACTCCGTCGATGGAGACGCACGGGGCCACCGCGACCGATCCGGCCGGTGGCCCCGCCGCGTCGAGCCTGGGCGACAACGCGATCGTCCTGCGCGGCATCGTCAAGCGCTTCCCCGGCGTCGTCGCCAACGACGGGATCGACCTCACGGTGACGGCTGGGTCGATCCACGCCATCGTCGGGGAGAACGGGGCCGGCAAGTCGACCTTGATGAAGATCCTCTACGGGATGCAGGCACCGGACGAGGGCACCATCGAGGTCTTCGGCCAGCCGGTGCACTTCCGAACGCCGAAGGAGGCGATCGACTTCGGCATTGGCATGGTCCACCAGCACTTCATGCTCGCCGACAACTTCACGGTGCTCGAGAACGTCGTCCTCGGGAGCGAGCCGACGACCGGCGTGATGATCAGCTTCGGCGAAGCGCGGCGCAAGATCGAGGAGCTGTCCGACCGCTACGGCCTCGACGTCGACCCCAACGAGCTCGTCGAGGAGCTCGGCGTCGGCGAGCGACAGCGGGTCGAGATCCTCAAGGTCCTGTACCGCGGAGCCCGCATCCTGATCCTCGACGAACCGACGGCCGTCCTGGTGCCGCAGGAGGTCGACGAGCTCTTCGACAGCCTGCGTGGCCTCACCAGCGAGGGCGCGACCGTGATCTTCATCTCGCACAAGCTCGACGAGGTGCTCACCGTCGCCGATGCGATCACGGTGATCCGCGCCGGCAAGACCGTCGCCGAGATCGCCGATCCCTCGTCGGTGACCGCCCACGAGCTGGCCGAGCTGATGGTCGGCTCCGACCTGCCGACGCCCGAGACCCGCGAATCCACCGTGACCGACGTCGTCGAGCTCGAGGCTGAAGGGCTCACAGTGGTCGAGGGAGGGCGCAGAGCGCTCGACCAGGTGTCGCTACGCGTGCGCCGCGGCGAGATCGTGGGCGTCGCCGGGGTGGAGGGCAACGGGCAGACCGAGTTGCTCGGCGCCCTGCTCGGCACGATCCCACTGGCCGCCGGACGGATCGTGCTCGCCGGGGACGACATCACGAACCTCCCGGTGAGACCGCGCCGAGAGAAGGGCGTCGGGTTCATCCCCGAGGACCGCCACCGTGACGGCCTGCTGCTGCCTTCGACGCTCTGGGAGAACTCGGTGCTGGGCCACCAGACGCGCGAGCCGAACGTCAACGGCTTCTGGATCAACCGCAAGGGAGCCCGCCGACGGACCGACGAGATCGTCGAGGAGTACGACGTGCGCACGCCCGGGATCGAGATCGCCGCTCGTGCCCTCTCCGGTGGCAACCAGCAGAAGCTGGTGGTCGGTCGGGAGATCCTCGCCCTGCCGACCTTCCTGATCGCCGCCCACCCGACGCGTGGCATCGACGTCGGCGCCCAGGCAAGGGTGTGGGACGACCTGCGCGACGCCCGGAAGGCGGGACTGGCGACGCTGCTCATCTCCGCCGACCTCGACGAGCTGATCGGCCTCTCCGACACCCTGCTCGTCCTGTACGGGGGCCGAGTGGTCGCCGAGCTCGACCCGTCCAAGGTCACCCCCGCCGAGCTCGGCGCGTTCATGACCGGTGCCCATGCCCACGAGCAGTCGAGCGAGGAGGCAGTCACCCTATGACCGCGTCCCGCCGTCTGCTCTACGCCGTCGCCGCGCCCGTGATCGCGCTGATCGTGACGTTGATCATCACGTCGATCGTGATCCTGATCAGCGGGGCCAACCCGTTCGACGCCTTCAGCAACATGCTCGACTACAGCACCCGCTCACGCGGCATCACGTCGATCATCAACCAGGCGACACCGCTGTTCATTGCCGGCGTGGCGGTGGCGATCGGGTTCCAGATGAACCTGTTCAACATCGGTGTCGAGGGCCAGTACCGCCTCGCCGGGCTGATCGCAGCGTGGGCCGGGGCGGAGGTCGCGTTGCCGGCGCCCCTGCATGTGGGGTTCATCATCCTGGTCGCGATGGTCGTCGGCTCCCTGTGGGCGGGGATCGCCGGCGTGCTCAAGGTGACGCGCAACGTCAACGAGGTGATCTCGACGATCATGCTCAACCAGATCGCGTTCGGCGTCATCCTGTGGCTGTTCAACGACTACCTGCGGGTCGAGGGCGGCGAGACCCTCACCGCCCAGACCGAGGACATCCCGCGGTCCGGGTGGATGCCGTCAATTGATCCGATCGTCGAGCTCTTCGGCGTCAACCTCCCCGGCGGCCGTAGCGCGATCTACGGCTTCGTGATCGTCGCCATCGCCCTCGGCGCGCTCTACTGGGTCGCCCTGACACGCAGCCGCTTCGGCTACGACCTGCGGGCGAGCGGCCTCAACCCGAACGCCGCCCTCACCTCGGGCGTGAACCCGAAGCGGATGATCGTCGTCACGATGTTGCTGAGCGGCGCGATCGCGGGGCTCATCGGCCTGCCGACGCTCCTGGGCAATACCCACATCTACGACGAGGCGTTCCCGGCGGGGCTCGGGTTCGACGGGATCGCCGTCGCCCTGCTCGGGCAGTACCACCCGATCGGGATGGCGGTTGGCGCGTTGCTGTTCGGGTTCCTCGACTACTCGTCGGGCGGGCTGCAGCTGGCCAACATCGAGCCTGAGGTCGTCGCGATCATGAAGGGCACGATCATGCTCTGCGCGGTGATCGCGTTCACCGTCGTGCGCCGGCTGGCCGCTGCGGCGGAGGTGCGTGAGGCCGCCCAGCGGCTCGAGCACGAGCGGCCTCCGCCCGAACCGGGCACGGCCGCGCCTGCGGGGCGCGCGCGTGAGTGTCACCGCATTGCCGCCGTCGTCGGGCCCGGTCATCCCGACGTCCGTCGAGCCGGTCGACGACTTCTACCGGCGCTTGATGCGCGAACGGTGGTTCCCGATCGCCGCTCTGCTCGTCGCCTTCCTCGTCCTCGTCATCCTCACCAACCAGTTCGACGCCGTCGCCCTCACCGCCCCCGGCACGTTCCGGCAGATGCTGATCCTCGGGTCGCCCATCCTCCTCGCCGGGCTCGGGGGCCTCTACTGCGAACGGGCGGGCATCGTCAACATCGGCCTCGAAGGAATGATGACGCTCGGCACGTGGTTCGCCGCGTGGGGTGGGATCCAGTGGGGTCCGTGGGCGGGCCTCGGCTTCGGAATCGTCGGTGGTGCGATGGGCGGGTTGCTGCACGCCATCGCCACCGTCGGGTTCGGTGTCGACCACATCGTCTCCGGTGTGGCGATCAACATCCTCGCCCCTGGTGTCACGCGCTACCTGGCGTCGAAGACCTTCGCCCAACCCGCCACGGAGTCGGCCGTCGGGGGCGGATCGATCAGCACGTCGCCGTCGGTGAGCGGCGAGGCGGCCAACGTGACCATGCCGTTCCTGTCGGGCGGCGATCTCTTCGGGTGGAAGACGCCGAGCCTGTTCGGCTGGATCGAAGACCAGGACTGGTACTACGTCTCGGATCTCGCTGGCGCCCTGCGCGGCATGACGACGGAGATCCCCGTGCTCGTCGTGCTCGCCATCGCCCTCGTGCCGTTCACGGCCTGGCTCCTGTGGCGCACGCCGTTCGGTCTGCGCCTGCGCTCGGCCGGCGAGAACCCCTTCGCCGCCGACTCGCTCGGCGTGCGGGTGTACCGGTTCCAGACGATCGCCTGCCTCGCCTCCGGAGGCTGCGCCGGGTTCGGCGGGGCGCTGCTCGTCCTCGAGACGACCGGCAACTACAAAGAGAACCAGGTCGCCGGCCGCGGCTTCATCGGCCTCGCCGCACTGATCTTCGGCAACTGGCGACCCACGGGCGTGCTCTCCGGCGCCGGGCTGTTCGGCTACGCCGACGGTCTCGCCCGGCGCGACCTCGACGGGAAGTCGGTGCGCGGGCTCGTCCTGTTCCTCGCCGTGGGCGCGGTCATCGGCGTCTTGATCCTTCTCTCTCGACGGATGATGACCGCCGCCGGGGTCACCGCGATGCTCGCCGGGCTGATGATCCTCTGGTTCTTCGCCACCGACGAGATCCCCGAGGAACTGGTCTTCATCACCGCTCCCGTCCTGACCCTCGTCGTGCTCGTGGTCGCCGGGCGCTCGCTGCGCCCGCCCAAGTACGACGGGTATGTCTGGCGACGAGGCGAGAGCGGGTGACGCCCGCCGACGACCTGACCGCGCTCGCGAACGCACCGAAGGCGTTGCTCCACGACCACCTCGACGGTGGCCTGCGCCCGGCCACCGTCCTCGAGCTCGCCGACGACTGTGGGTGGACGCCGAACCTGCCGACGACGGATCCGGCCGAGCTGCAGGCGTGGTTCACGCGCGGCGCCGAGACGGGCGACATCCTCCAGTACCTGGCGACGTTCGAGCACACCGTGGCGGTGTTGCAGTCCGCCGAGGCTCTCGAACGGGTCGCCGCCGAGGCCGTCGCCGACTTGGCCACCGATGGGGTCGTCTATGCCGAGATCCGGTTCGCTCCCGAGCTCCACGACGCCCTCGCCCCCGCGGGAGCCATCGAGGCGGTCGCGGCGGGGTTGCGGCGCGGCGAGGTGGAAGCCGGCGGGACGATCTCGGCCTCCATCATCTGTTGCGCGATGCGAACGGGCACGCGCTCCCTCGAGATCGCCCAGCTCGTCGACCGGATGCGGGAGATCGAGCCGAAGGTGGTCGGATTCGATCTCGCCGGCGCGGAGACCGGGTTCCCGCCCTCCCTCCACGCCGAGGCGTTGTCGTTCGCCCGGCGCCGCCACCTCAACGTGACGCTCCACGCCAGCGAGCCGCCCGACCTGGAGCTCATCGACGACGCCATCGTCCACGGCGCCCATCGCATCGGGCACGGCGTCCGGCTCGCCCGCGACACCGCCGTCGATCCGGACGCTCCCGGCGGCCTGCGGCTCGGCCCGCTCGCCCGCCACGTGCTCGACCGCCAGATCCACCTGGAGATGGCGCCGACGTGCCACGTGCAGGTCGGCGCGGTGCCGAGCATCGCCGCCCACCCGTTGGGGCCGTTCCTCCGCGCCGGGTTCTCCGTCGGCGTCAACACGGACAACCGGCTGATGAGTGCGGTCGGCCCGGCCAGCGAGCTCGCCGCGGTGACGGAGGCGTTCGACCTGTCCTGGGCCGAGGTCGAGCGGCTGGTGACGAACGCGATCGAGGCCGGGTTCGCGCCGTACGAGGAGCGGCAGCGCATCCTGCGCGAAGTCGTCCGCCCGGCCTATTCTCAGCTTGCTGGGCAATGAAACGACCCTGCCGGATCGGGCTCCAGCTGCCCGAGGTCGAGCGGCGAGTCGACTGGCCCGAGCTGATCGCGATGGCCCGAACCGCCGAGTCGGTCGGGTTCGACTCGCTGTGGCTCGGTGACCACCTCCTCTACTCCCTCCCGGGCGGCGTCGTGCGGGGTCCGTGGGAGGTGTGGACGTCGCTCGCCGCGCTCGCCGCCGTCACCGAACGCGTCGAGCTCGGCCCACTGGTCGCCTCGGTCGGCTTCCACGCCCCGGCGATGCTCGCCAAGCAGGCCGCCACGGTCGACGCGATCTCCGGCGGCCGGCTGATCCTCGGGCTCGGCGCGGGGTGGAACGAGCGTGAGTACCGGGCGTTCGGGTTCCCGTTCGACCGCCGCGTGGATCGCTTCGCCGAGGCGTTCACGATCGTGCGCACGCTCCTCCGGGACGGGCGCATCGACCACGAGGGCGTCCACTACCGCCTGGAGGACTGCGTGCTCGATCCCCCACCGGTCCGTCCCGGCGGTCCGCCGCTGATGCTCGGGTCGATCGGGCCGCGGATGCTCGCCATCGGGCTCCCCCACGTCGACGCCTGGAACGTGTGGTGGATGGACTACGGCAACACCGTCGCCGGCTTCGTCGGCATCCGGCAGCGGATCGAGGAGGCGTGCGCGCGGGCCGGCCGCGATCCGGCGACGGTGGCCGCCACCGCCGCCGTCTACGTCGGCCTGTCCGGAGGCACCGGTCGGATCATGGGCGACTACGCCGGCTCCGACTCGGCGCCGGTGCGGGGGTCGGCGGCCGAGATCGCCGGCCATCTCGCCGCGCTGGCCGACGCCGGCACCGCCCACCTGCAGCTCGTCGTCGACCCGATCACCCTGACGTCCATCGAATCCCTCGGTGAGGTCCTCGCCGAGTTCGACTGAGCCGACGCCCGTCTACGCTGGCCGCGTGCTCTCGTTGGACGAGATCGACCGGTACCACCGCGACGGCTACCTGGCCATCGAGGACTTCGCGACTCCGGCCGCGTGCGCCACGCTGAAGTCCCGAGCCGACGAGATCGTCGCCACCTTCGAGCCCAGCGAACTGCGCACCGTGTTCACGACCGACCAGCAGGTGCGCAACAGCAACCGCGAGTTCCTCGAAAGTGCCGGCGGGATCTGGTGCTTCTTCGAGGAGGAAGCCTTCGGGCCGGATGGCGAGCTGGTCCAGGACAAGGCGCTCAGCATCAACAAGATCGGCCACGCGATGCACGACCTCGACCCCGTCTTCGAGGAGTTCAGCTACACCCCGCAGCTGGCCGCGGTCGCCGAGGACCTCGGGTTCACCGACGCCCTCGCGCTGCAGAGCATGTACATCTTCAAGCAGCCGCGGATCGGTGGCGAGGTCGGCTGCCACCAGGACGCCACCTTCCTCTACACCGAACCGGTCACGGTCACCGGGTTCTGGTTCGCGATCGAGGACGCGACGATCGAGAACGGGTGCCTGTGGGTCGAGGCCGGCGGGCACCAGGGGCCGCTGCGGCAGCAGTTCCAACGGGCGGGCGACTCGGTCGATGACGGCACCGAGTTCGTCGCGCTCGACGACACCCCGTTGCCGACCCCGCCGGAGGGCCTCACCCCGGTCGTGGTGCCGGCCGGGACGATGGTCGTGCTCCACGGGTTGCTGCCGCACTGGAGCGACGTCAACCGGTCGCCGGTCAGCCGGCACGCCTACAGCCTCCACTGCATCGAAGCCGGCGCCGACTACCCCTCGTGGAACTGGCTGCAGCGACCGCCGGACATGCCGCTCCGCTCGCTCTCCGCGACCGCCGCCCGCGTCCACGCGGCGCGAACGAGAGGCTGAGTGGCGACGATGCTCACCCCCGATCTCCTCGCCCGCGCCCCGAAGGCGCTGCTCCACGACCACCTCGACGGGGGTCTGCGTCCGGCTACGGTCGTCGAGCTGGCGCGTGAGTACGGCTACCGAGGACTGCCGACAACCGACGTCGACGAGCTGTCCCACTGGTTCAACCGAGGGGCGAAGCGCAACGACCTCGTGCTGTACCTCGAGACGTTCGCCCACACCGTCGGCGTGATGCAGCACAAGGACGCCATCGAGCGAGTGGCCGCCGAGTGTGCCGAGGACCTCGCCGCCGACGGCGTGGTGTACGCCGAGGTGCGCATGGCGCCGGAGCTGTGCACAGAAGCCGGGCTCACGCTCGACGAGGTGATGCAGGCGATCCTCGACGGGTTCGCCCGGGGCTCAGCGGGCACCGACCTGACGATCTACGCGATCGCGACGGCGATGCGCACGGCCGCCCGCAGCCTGGAGATCGCCGAGCTCGCCGTGCGCTTCCGCGACGCGGGCGTGGTCGGGTTCGACATCGCCGGGGCCGAGGCCGGCTACCCGCCGACGCGTCACCTCGACGCGTTCCAGTACGTGATGCGCGAGAACTTCCACACCACGATCCACGCCGGTGAGGCGTTCGGGCTGCCGAGCATCTGGGAGGCGGTGCAGTGGTGCGGCGCTGAGCGCCTCGGTCACGGAGTTCGTCTGGTCGACGACATCACCGGGCCACCCGGCGCCGAGCGGCTCGGGCGCCTCGCCGCGTACGTGCGCGACACGCGCATCCCGCTCGAGCTGTGTCCGACGTCCAACGTCAACACGGGTGTGTGCGAGTCGATCAGCGATCACCCGATCGGGATGCTCCGGCGGCTGCGGTTCCGCGTCACGCTGAACACGGACAACCGGTTGATGAGTGACACGTCGATGACGAAGGAGATGGCGAAGATGGTCGACGCCTTCGGATGGGGGCTCGACGACCTCGAGTGGATGACGATCAACTCGGTGAAGAGTGCCTTCGCCCCGTTCCCGGAGCGGTTGCGCATCATCAACGGGGCGATCAAGCCCCGCTACGCCCTGCTGCGCGCCGAAACCGCGTTCGGCACGTCGTGGGGCCAGCTGTGACCGGCGCCGGCACGGTCGAGGTCACGGTCGTCGAGCACCCGCTCGTCGCCGACGCGCTGGCCCGGATCCGCGACCGTGCGACGCCGAACGCCCTGTTCCGCCAGAACCTCGAGCGCATCGGCACCCTGCTGCTGGCGCGGGCCACCGAGTCGCTGCCGACGGTGGACACGACCGTCACGACCCCGCTCACCGACGCCCCGGCGAGGCGGCTCGCCGTGCAGCCGGTGGTCGTCCCGATCCTGCGGGCCGGGCTCGGGTTCGTCCACGCCGCCCAGGAGCTGCTGCCGGACGCCGACGTGGGGTTCGTCGGGATCAGCCGCGACGAGGCGACGTTCGCCCCCAAGCCGTACGTCAACAAGCTGCCGGAGTCGCTCGCCGGGCGCCCGGTGATCGTGGTCGACCCGATGCTGGCGACGGGTGGGTCGCTGGTCCACACGTGTGAGCTGCTCGTCGAGCGCGACGCGCCCTTGCCCATCGTCGCCGTGTGCGCCCTGTGCGCCCCGGAGGGGATCGAGCAGCTCCGCGCCGCCGGTTTGTCGGTGCACGTGGTGACCGCCGCCGTCGACGAGCACCTCAACGACCAGGCCTTCATCGTCCCCGGCCTCGGCGACGCCGGCGACCGCCAATTCGGCCCCCCCGCCTGAGCCGCCCCAAACGGTTCTGATTTAGATTCACCGTCACGGATGACGGGATTCGCGCGGGAGAAACGTGCGCACCCGCTCCTGGTAGATCTCGACGAGCTGAGCGAGGCTGCCCTCACCACCGTCCGACACGCTCTCGTCGTACGGGATGATGAGCCAACCGACTTGGAGGCAGTCGCGGACTCGAGCCTGATCCCCTCGCGCCCGCAGGTCGCCGCCGTGCCACCAGCTGTGCCCGGGCTCGATGCCCAGCTTGACGTCCGGCCAGGCGAGGTCGATGTGGATCGTCACGCCGTTGCGCAGCGTGAGCGGATGCTGGCGCTCGGGCTCAGGGAGGCCGGCGCGGCGAACCAGGGCGACGACATCGAGCTCCAGACCGGTCTCACTCGGCCGCTTCTGGCACTCGGTCTTGTGCAACCACGTCTCGAAGCGAGTCACGCCCCCGCGCCCACTGCGTCGCACTGTCGCCAAGTACGCCGCCGCCTCGGCCGGCGAGACCAGCCCAAGATGCCACGCGTCCTCGGCCGCCCGCTCGAAGCGGTGTTGGTTGAACTGGCCGGCGAGACCGAACAGCATGCGCAGCGGTCTCGCAATTCGCAAGCCGTCTGCGCGCACGGTGATGTCCACGTCCGGATCGATCCAGCTCGTGTAAACGAACCTCGCCCATGGTGGTCGTTGCCGCGGCCGTTCCGTCTCGGGCAACGTCAACTCGACCCTCGACCGCGGCATCCCGCGTAGCCCCCAGAGTGCGGCGGCCGTCGGCCCGCTCAGGAACGACTTCGAGCTGGTGCGGAGTAGAAGGGCCATCGCCCTGGACTCGAACGTTTCGGCGGAGCCGGCGAGTCGGACGACGCCGGGAACGACGACCGACAGCACGCCTCGGCGGCGGGCGCGGTCGATCGCCGACGGCGACAGTCCAAGATCCACGAGCTGCTTCACGGCGGCCACGCCGTATTGCGAACCGAAGAGCGAAAAGTGCACAGAGTCCCACATGCCCTCCTGGACGGTCGCCACCGAGGCAAATGGGAAACCGACGAATTCTCCTGCGCGATTTCCGTCACCGGTGACGGTGAATCGCAATCAGAACCGGAAAGGTCAGCCGAGGAGGGTGGCGAGGGCGGCGAGGTAGGGCGACGGGTCGGCGTCGATCGCCTCGCCGTACAGCTTGACCTTGGGTTCGGTGCCGCTCGGGCGGACCTGCACGCGCACCCCGCCGTCGAGCGTGAGCCGCAGCAGGTCGGCCTCGGCGTACGCGGTCACGTCGACCACCTTGGCCCCACCCAGCTCCTCGGGCGGGTCGGCGAGCAGCTGTCTCACCCGCTCGGCCGCCTGCGCCGGATCCATCATCACGGACCGGTCGGCGATGACGTGGCGGCCGTACCGGGCGGCGATCTCGTCGAGGCGGGCCTGCAGCGTGGTGCCCTCCTCGGCCGCGACAGCGGCGATCTCGGCCATCAGCACCGCGGCGGTGATGCCGTCCTTGTCCAGCGGGCGAGACGTGACCAGATACCCGAGCGCCTGCTCGTAGCCGAACACGAACCGGCAGTCCGGGTGGTCGAGGATCGTGCGCCCGATCCACTTGAACCCGGTGAACGTCTCGGCGAAGTGGACGCCGTGGTCCTCGGCCATCTGCTCGAGCAGCGACGACGACACGAGCGTCGTGATCACGAGGCGCCGGTCGAGCTCGCCGTCGGCGGGGATCGGGTTGCGCAGGATGTGGTCGGCGAGCAGCCATCCCAGCTCGTCACCCCCGATCCGTCGCCACGATCCGTCGGGCTGGGGGATCGCCGCACCGAGCCGGTCGGCGTCCGGGTCGTTGGCCAGCGCCAACGCCGCGCCGCGCTCGGCAGCCAGGGCGAGAACGAGGTCCATCGCGCCTGGCTCCTCCGGGTTCGGGAACTTCACCGTCGGAAACCGCGGGTCGGGCGTGAACTGCGCCTCGACGATCTCGGGCGCCGGCAGGCCGGCGGAGGCGAACGCGCCCCGCACGAGCTCCCCGCCGACGCCGTGCATCGGCGTGTAGGCGACGGTGACGCCCGCCGTCGCCGGGCGCCGGCGCGCGGCGCCGGCGAAGGCGACGTAGCGGTCCACGATCTCCTCGCCGAGCCGCTCGATCAGCGGATCGTCCTCCGCCGCCAGCTGCACCGCCGCCGGGTCGATCTCCTCGATGCGGGCCGAGATGCCGGTGTCGTGCGGCGGCACGATCTGGGGCCCGTCGCCGAGGTACACCTTGTAGCCGTTGTCGGCGGGCGGGTTGTGGGACGCGGTCACCATCACGCCGGCCGCGCCGTCGAGCTCCGTCAACGCCCACGCCAGCACCGGCGTCGGCAGCGGGCGCGGCAGCAACCGGGCGCCGATCCCCTGGGCCGCCATCACCCGGGCCGTGTCGACGGCGAAGACGTCGCTCTTGCGGCGGGCATCGAACCCGATCACGACGCCCCGCTCCCTGGCCCGGTCGTCGACGTCGAGGAGGTACGCCGCCAGCCCGGCCGCGGCCTGGCGCACGACCAGCCGGTTCATCCGCAACGGCCCGGCGCCGACCGGGGCCCGCAGGCCGGCGGTGCCGAACATCAGCCGGCCGGCGAACCGGGCGTCCAGTTCGTCGTCCGGGCCGGCGAGGAGCTCACGCAGCTCGTCCTGGATGTCCGCATCGGGCTCGGCATCGAGCCACTGCGCGGCCTCAACCCGCGCTCCAGTGTCGGTCACGGCAACAACGTACGCAGTGCGACCAACGGGCGGGGACCGATGTGGCTGATCACCTCCGCCGCGGCGATCGATCCGAGGCGGGCGCACTCGGCGAGCGGCATGGCGTGGCTGTAGCCGTACAGGAACCCGGACGCGTAGAGGTCGCCCGCTCCGGTCGTGTCGAGCACCCGGGCGACCTGCTCGGCCGGCACCGCGACCACGTCGTCGGCGGTCACGACGTACGAGCCGTGCTTGCCGGCCGTGATCGCCGCCACCTCGCACTCGCCCCGCACCGTGGCGATGGCCGCGTCGAGGTCGTCGAGCTCGTACAGCGAGCACAGCTCGTCCTCGTTGCCGAACAGGATGTCGACGTCCTCGTGGACGAGGGCAACGAAGTCCTCGCGGTGCCGGTCGACGCAGAACGAATCGGACAGCGTCAGCGAGACCTTGCGGCCGTGCTCGTGGGCGACGCCGGCGGCGCGCCGGAACGCCTTCTTGGCGTCGTCGCGGTCGAACAAGTAGCCCTCCATGTAGAGCACGGCGCCGTCGGCGATGGCCGCCTCGTCGAGGTCGTCGGCGCAGAGCAGGCTCGACACGCCCAGATAGGTGTTCATCGTCCGCTGGGCGTCGCCAGTTACGACGATCATGCACCGTCCGGTCGGGGTGTCCGCCGCCGGCGCGCCGGGGCGGAACGCCACCCCGACGGCGTTGAGGTCGTGCCCGAACACGGCGCCGAGGTCGTCGGCGCTGACCTTGCCGATGTACGCGGCCCGGCCGCCGAAGCTGGCGATGCCGCACATCGTGTTGGCCGCGGAGCCACCACTCATCTCGACCGGCGAATCGAGGGCGCGGTAGAGCTCGCCGGCCCGTTCGGTCTCGATGAGCTGCATCGCGCCCTTGACCAGGCCGTGCTCGGCGAGGAACGCGTCGTCGCCGTGGGCGATGACGTCGACGAGCGCATTGCCGATGCCGACGACGTCGAAGCGAGCGGTTCCAGGCACGGATGACCACGCTATCTGGCCGGTGCGAAGTCACGAGAGGGCACCGGCCGGCCGCCGGTACCATCCGCCCGGTGACCGCCACCGCCACGCCGACGCTCGACCCGTACCGGCTGCCCCGGACCGCGATCCCACAGCGCTACGACGTCGAGCTCGCCCCGGATCTCGACGCAGCGACGTTCGACGGACGGGTCGCGATCCGGATCGACGTCCAGGAACCGTCCGCCGAGCTCGTCCTCAACGCGGCCGAGCTCGAGATCGGCGAGTGCCGAGTCAACGATGTGCCCGCCGCGTGGCGGCTGGAGCCGGCGACCGAACGCCTCGTGGTGATCGCCCCGTCCCCGCTCGAACCGGGACCGGCCGAGCTCGTGATCGACTTCGCCGGCGTACTCAACGACAAGCTGCGCGGCTTCTACCGCAGCACGTACACGGCCCCGGGACCCGACGGCGACGGCGACATCGAGCGGGTCATCGCGACCTCCCAGATGCAGGCCACTGACTGCCGGCGGGCGTTCCCGTGTTGGGACGAGCCGGATCTCAAGGCGGTGTTCGCGGTCACGCTCGTCGTCGAGCCCGATCTGCTCGCCGTCTCCAACGAGGCCGAGATCGGCCGGAAGGAGCGGCCCGACGGCCGGGTCGCCGTGCGCTTCGCCGACACGATGACGATGAGCACCTACCTCGTCGCCTTCGTGGTCGGGCCACTCGAGGCCACCGCCCCCGTCGACGTCGACGGGACGCCGTTGCGCGTCATCCACGTGCCCGGCAAGGGGCACCTCACCGGGTTCGGGCTCGACATCGGCGCCTTCGCCCTGCGCTGGTTCGAGCGCTACTACGGCATCCCGTATCCGAGCACGAAGGTCGACCTCCTCGCCCTCCCCGACTTCGCCGCCGGGGCGATGGAGAACCTCGGCTGCATCACGTTCCGGGAGAGCCTGCTGCTGCTCGACCCGGCCACGAGCACACAGAGCGAGCAACAGAACGTCGCCGACGTCGTCGCCCACGAGCTCGCCCACATGTGGTTCGGCGATCTCGTCACGATGCGCTGGTGGAACGGCATCTGGTTGAACGAGGCGTTCGCCACGTTCATGGAGCTCGCCGCCTGCTCCGCCTTCCGCCCCGACTGGGAGCGGTGGACGCTGTTCGGGCTCGAGCGCTCGGCGGCGTTCGAGACCGACTCGCTCGCCAGTACCCGGCCGGTCGAGTACGAGGTGCACTCGCCCGCCGATTGCGAGGGCATGTTCGACGTGCTGACCTACCAGAAGGGCGGCGCGCTGCTGCGCATGCTCGAGCAGTTCCTCGGCGAGGAGCGCTTCCGGGCCGGGGTGAGCCACTACCTGTCGCGCCACCTGTACGCCAACACCGAGACCAACGATCTCTGGGACGCGATCGAGACGACCAGCGGCGAGCCCGTGCGGCGGATGATGGACTCGTGGATCTGGCAGCCGGGCTACCCGTTGGTCAGCGCGTCGCTCGACGGCGACGAGCTCGTCCTGCAGCAGCAACGCTTCGCGTTCGACGGCGAGTCCCTCGGCGCCGACGCCGCCACGACGTGGTTGGTGCCCGTCCTCGTCCGGGTCGGCGACCAGGTCTCGTCCGTCCTGCTCGACGACACGTCGGCACGGCTGGCGCTCTCGGCGCCGGACGCCGCCGTCGTCGTCAACGCCGGCGGCCACGGCTTCTACCGGGTCGCCTACGACCGTGAGCTGCGCCGGCGCATCGCAGGTGAGGTGCTCGACTCGCTCGACACGCTCGAGCGCTACAACCTCGTCGACGACGCCTGGAACGAGGTCGTCGCCGGCCGGCTCACGGCGGCCGACTACCTCACGTTCGTCGAGGGCTTCGCCGGCGAGCGCGAGCTCGCCGTCTGGCAGGCGATCGTGCTCGGGCTGCGCGGCCTCGGCCGCCTCGTCGACGACGACCGCTACCCGGCGTTCCAGGCGCGGGCGCGCACCCTGCTCACCCCGGTTGTGGCCGAGCTCGGCGACCCGGTCGACGGCGAGGACGACCTGCGGGCGAAGCTGCGCGGGCTCGTCACGGCTGCCCTGGCCATCCACGGTGGCGACCGCGCCACGCAGGAGCGGTGCGCCGAGCTGTACGAGCAGGCGGAGGCCGAGCCGGGGAGCGTCGACCCCGAGCTGGTCGCCGCAGCCACCACCGTGGTGGCCGCGAGCGGGGACGAGGCCGTGTACGACCGACTGCTCGAGCGCTACCGCACCGCATCGACGCCGCAGGACCAGCTCCGCCACCTCTTCGCGCTGGCCGAGTTCGACTCCGAGGAGCTCGTCCTGCGCACGTGCGCGCTGGCGATGAGCGACGAGGTCAAGACGCAGAACGGACCGTTCCTGCTGCGTTCGTGCATCGCCAATCGCCGTCACGGCGAGGCGGCCTGGCAGTTCGTCCGCCGGCACTGGGACGATGCCAATCGCAACTTCCCCAACAACACGATCGTCCGCATGATCGACGCCGTGCGCACGCTGACCGACGAGGCCGTGGCCGCCGACGTGCAGGCGTTCTTCGCCGAGCACCCGATCCAGCAGGCGGCCAAGACACTCGACCAGATCCTCGAGCGTCAACGGGTCAACGTCGCCCTCCGCTCACGCGAGGCCGAGCGCTTCGCCGCCTCCCTCTAGGTCCCCTCCACGACGGCGATCACATCCTCGATGTCGTCGACGACCCGGCCCTGCGAGTTGACCACCGCGTAGTACGGGAGCGACGCGTCGTCGCCGGCGACGAGGAACCACACGGCCTGCTCTCCTACTCGGAGCGGCTCCAGCCCGTCGACCACGACCGGCGTGCCGTCGATCAACGCCGCCGGCTCCTCCACCACCAACGGCCTCGACGCTTGGCCGACCAGTGTCCGGGCGACCGAGAGCCGGACGAGGCGGGTGCGGATCCCGGCGGCGGGGTCGTCCGGTGCGGTGACGGTCCGCCCATCGGAGATGTCGGTCACCGTCGCCACGACCACGAGGTCACTGGCGGCCACGAGCTCGGCGAGCGACGTGAACGTCGGCGCGTCGGAGGCGAGCTCGACCGGCTCCGGCTCGTCGTCGGCGGTCAACCCGACGATCGCGACGATGCCCGCGACGGCGACGAGCACCGCCGGCACCAACCATCCGAGCGTTGCCCGTCCGAACGGGGTACGCCGAACACTCGGGCGCGCTTCAACACTCGGATGCGCGGTCACTCGAGGACCGGCGGTTCGAGGGGAAGCACGTACTCGGTCGCGCGGGCGCGGCGACCGAGGGCCGCGAGGTCGACGTCGGGATCGATCATCCGTTGGCGGCGGAGCCCGTTGAACGACACGAACGAGTCGGCGCGCACCTCGACGTCCTCGATCCCTCGCCGGGCGAAGTGCTCGGCGACGAGGTGGGCGGTCGCCAGCGTGAGATCGGCCCGGGCCGCGGCCTGGTTGGCCTGCCAGCTGGTGAGCACCGCGCCAGGCCCGACCGTCCACTCCTCACCGGTCGCCGGATCGGTCACGCGGAACTCGAGCGAGCCGGTCTTCTCGGTCAGCATCACCCGGAACGATCCGTAGTAGCCCTCTTCCGTCCACCGCACGTCGCCCGCGTAGGCGAGATGCCGGAGCGGGATCGCGATCTGCACCAACGCCCACGCGGCGAGCCCGGCCACGACCCAGCGACCACGGCGCGCCTCGGCGGCGGGGCCGACGGGCGGAGCCGGTTGCGTCGACACCGCCACCTCCCGCCGCAGGCGCCGAAGGATGGCGAGCGGCCAGTCGGGCGGGAAGAACACGAGGGTCCCGGCGATCATCACCCACGGGAACACGCCGATCGCGAACAGGCGCCACGTGAGCACGTGGAAGACGACGACCGCGGCGTAGGCGAACGGACGGCTGCGTCGCCACAGCAGCCAGCCCACGATCGTGAGGTCGAACAGGGCGCCGGCCCAGCTCGCCACGTGACCGACCCACGGCTCGCCGAACAGCGGGCCGACCAACGGGACGTTCGTCCGCGCGGCCAGCCACCCGCCCATCGGTTCGCCCCGCCCCAACCAGTCGCCGTTGAGCTTGGCCAGCCCGGCCATCACGTAGACGACGGCGAGCTGGGCGCGCAGCATCCACACGACCGCGGCGGGCACCCAACCGGGCGTGCGGACGCGGCCGGCGCGGGCGTCGAGCGACCACATCCGACTCGTCGGCAGCACGGCGAGGAGACCGAGCGCGAGCGTGACGTACCAGTAGTGGTTGAGGTACAAGGCGGCGTCGATGAGCTCGCAGTAGGCGAAGACGACGAGCGCGGTGGCGGCCGCCAGCCGGGTCCGGTAGCCCACCGCGATGGCGACGCCGAGCGGGACCATCGCCGCCACGACGGCGTACATCAGCGGGCCCGGAAGCGGACGCACCCAGGTGAACCACGGGTACGTGAGGTGGTACTCCGGCGCCAGGTAGAGCGACTCGACCCAGCCCTTGGAGAAGAAGCGGGCGGCGCTGTAGGCGAAGAGCAGGCCGAACAGGATCCGGTACACGGCCGTCGAGGCCGCCGAGACCGGCCGCCGCGCCGCCGCGGCGAGCCGATCGACGACCCGCATCGCGTGCGATCCGGGCGGCGCCGATGCACCTGCGGCGGCAACCGCCGCGTCAGCCCGCGCTGTCGCCGTCCGCATCGGAGAACCCGATCGTCACGCCGAGCCGGCCAGCCACGTCGGCCGCCAGGGTCCGCTCGACCTCCTTCGCCCGCGTCCTGCCCTCAGCGACGTCGCCGGCCCGGTACGCCGAGCCGGCCGCATCGATCTCGGCCAGCAGCCGCGCGCCGAGCTCGTCGCCGAGCAACGGCCCGAGCGCGACGGCCACCTCGCGGAGGCCTGCCAGCTGGCCGACCCGGTCGGCGGCCACGTCGACGGGCGGGGCATCACCTTCCGTGTCCGGTTCCTCGGTGAGGCGATGGGCGAGCGCGACCTCGCCGTTGACGAGCATCCCGAGCCATCGATCCGCCTCGTCGGGATCGGCGATGACGTCGTCGAACGCCGGACCGTCCTCCCACGACTCGTCCAGTCGGCGACCACGAGGTCGCTCTCCGTCTGCACGACGTCGGCGTTGGCGTGAGGTGGTCGCACCATCGCTCGTCGTCGAGCAGGTCGGCAATGTCGTCGCGCGAGCACCCAGCGCAGGGCGGACAGACCCCGGTTGTCGGCGCCGACGCGCCGCCCGATCATCTCGCTGTCGATCTCGCCGGGTGCCGCCCCGGTCACGAGCTCCTCGATCTCGATCCCGTTCACCGGCCAGTCCGTGACCGCCGGGGAGCGCCGTTCCATCACCGGCCCGGTCCAGTGCGCCTCGGTCGCCAGCCATTGCCTTCTCGCGTCGTCGACGACGCCGAGCGCCCGCGCGATGTCCGTCGGCGCCCGGTTCGCGCACACTGCGGCCACCGCGTCGACGACGGCATCGGCCGCGGTGGCGTGGGCGGTGAGGGCGGGGACGGCGACGTCTCGACCGTACTCACCCATGACCTCGGCGCGGGATGGCCCTCCGCCTCCACACCCCATCGTGGTGACGACGCACCCGACGACGATCAGCCCGAGCCGGTGCCGGTGACCCCTCACAGCGCCTCGAGAAAGGCGATCAGCCGGTTGCGATCGTCCTCGGGGGCGGTGCGGAACGCCTCGGCCGCGGCGGCGGCCTCCCCGCCGTGCCAGAGGATCGCCTCCGCGAGCGTCTCGGCGCGGCCGTCGTGGAGGAGGAACCGGACGCCGTTCACGTCGTCGACGATCCCCAGGCCCCAGAGCGGCGGGGTCCGCCACTCGCTCCCGGTGGCGGTGAAGTCGGGACGACCGTCGGCCAGACCAGGCCCCATGTCGTGGAGCAGGAGGTCGGTGTACGGGTGGATCTCCTGATCGGAGAGGGCCGCGATGTCCGAAGCTCCGGTCGTCAGCGTCGGAGTGTGGCACGCCGTGCAGCCGAGCTCGTCGAACAGACGCGCCCCGTCCTGCACGTCCTCGCTCTCCACGTCACGCATCGCCGGCACGGACAGGGTGCGGCCGTAGAACGTGACCGATGCGAGCCGGTCGTCGGGCAGTTCCGGCGATCCGCCCGTGATCGCGGCGGCGCACTCCGCCTGCCCGGCCGGACAGTTCTCCTCGGGATGCAACGACGACGTGATCCCGATGTCGCCGTGGAACGCGCTCGCGACCTGCTGCTCGACGGTGGCCACGTTTGCCTTCCACCCGAAGCGACCGATCACCTCTTGCTCCGCGCGTCGCGTCCCACACCAGGTTGGGGCGGCCCGAGATGCCGTCGCCGTCTGTGTCGTCCGGATCGGACGCAGCGAGCAGCGTCTGGTCGGGAACCGCCTCGAGCAGGCCCATGCCGATCACCTGGGGAGCGAGCCGCGGCGACATCATCGTCTCGTCGCCGAGCGGACCGAAGGCCTCGTCGACGATCTCGTAGGTCGGCTTGGTCAGGGTGTAGGGAACACCGTCGCCGTACGTTCCCTCGACCACCTCGGTCGTCACGGCGACCCGGCCCTCGGCGGGCACGCCGAGGATCGACCGGTCTTCCAGTTGGCCGCCGTACACCGGATGCTCGGCCGGCGCGCCCGTCGTCGTCTCCCCTGGAACAGACAGGCGGAGCAGCAGGCCGAGTCGACCGCCCGTGCCCGCTGGATCGGGGGGCGCACCGCGGCCGTCGAGCACGTGGCACGACGAGCATGCCTGGGCGTTGAACGTCGGGCCGAGCCCGTCACGCGCCTCCGTCGACGCGGGAGCGGTCACCCAGTTCTGGGTGAAGAAGCTGTCGCCGATCTCGAACCGTCGCCGCTCCTCCCCCGACAGGTTCGGCGCGGGGAACGACAGCGAGATGCGCGACTCGGCATGGCGGGTCGTGTCGCCACCGAGGTCGGCGTCGAGTGCCGGATCGTCGTCGGCGCAACCCGTCACGGCGACGAGCAGCGCGCCCGCGATCACGGTCGCGACCCGAGACCTCACACCTCGACCGTGACCCCGATCGACTCGGCAGCGGTGACGATGTCGTCGGCTTGGACGTCGAGGGCCTCGATCCCGGCGAGGACACTGGCCCGACCGGGGTCGTCGTCGGGCACACCGTCGGCGAGGTGCTGATCGAACGGGGCCGGGATGGCCTCGAGCGCCCCCACCGCGGCGCCCAGTGAGCTCTCGAGCGCACCGGCTGCATCCCCGTCCGCTTCCTCGAACAGCGCGAGCAGCCCTGGTCCATCGCGTCCCGGGTAGGCGCCGGTGATGACCATCTCGATGCCGCGCTCGTTGGCGACGAGGTCAGCCGTCGTGTTGTCCGAGAAGCACGAGTGCTCGTCCTCCTGCGAGCGCTCCTCGTAGGCGACGTTCATCCGCTCGCCCGCCAGCTCGCCGCGCGTCAGCTCCCCGATGCCGGTGATGATCTGAGTGAGCGCGGCGTCCGCTTCCTGGGCGACGAACTCGGCGCGGTAGTTCTCGGCATCCGGCGCCCACGCCTCCACGAGGCCGGCGAGGTGTTCGAGCAGGAGGTCGCTGGTCACGGTGAGGTAGGTGAGTCGCCGATCCGCGTTGTCCGCGGTCGTGAAGTCGGCGACCGGCCTCGCCCCCGGCCCGTCGGCCGAGAGATCCTGGCCCCACATCAGGAACTCGAGCGCGTGCCAGCCGGTCGAGATGTTGGCCTCGCCGCCTTCCTCGTTGAGTGAGGTGATCAGCTCGGCATCGATGGTCGGGTAGGTGGCCGGGTCGTTGACGATCCCGGCGGACGCGTCACCGTCGACGTAATCGACGTACGCCTCGTCGAGTGGCCACGCGTTGATCAGTCCTTCCGGCCCCGTCTCCTCGTCGTCGATCGGTCCACCGTAGAAGCGGAACGCCTCCGTCAGCCCGTAGTCGTCCCGGGCGGCCACCCATGCCTGCTTGGCGGCCTCCATCGTCTCCTCGGTCGGGTCGGCGGCGAAGGCGTCGATCGCCGCGTCGAGCTCGGTCGCCGATTCCAGGGAGGCCGTGTATGCCGCGTGCACCCCATCGGCGTAGTGCTCCACCACTTCCTGCTTGTCCCCAGCGCTCGGTCCGTCGTCGCCACCGCACGCGGCGAGCGCGGCGGCGCCGGCCAGAGCGAGAAGAGCGACGCGAGCGATCCGACCGAGCCTCCGTTCATGGTGCATGGCGAGCGATGATAAGCACCCCTTACATCAGCTGCAAACGGCGCCCGACGGGTGAAACGTGGGCGGAGGCGGCAGTGGTCACGCCGATCTCATCCGCGAGCGCGTCGACGGCCGCGTCGGTCAGTAGCGCTACCGTTCGCCCGGGTTCGCCGGCGAAAGGGGCGCACGTGCACGGGATCCGGGTAATGCGACACGGAGGGCCGGAGGTGCTCGAGTGGTCGGACCTCGACGATCCCGAGCCCGGGCCGACCGACCTCGTCGTCGATCTCGCCTCGGCCGGCCTGAACTACCTCGACGTCTACCAGCGCACCGGCTTGTATCCGATGACGCTCCCGTTCATCCCCGGGTCCGAGGGCTCCGGGCTCGTGCGCGCCGTCGGCTCGGACGTCACCGAGTTCGCGGTCGGAGATCGGGTGGCCTGGCCGTCGGTGCTCGGCTCCTATGCCCAACACGTGCGCGTCCCGGCGTCGGCTGCGGTCGCGGTCCCAGCCGACCTGGACCTGGACGTCGCGGCCGCGGTGATGCTGCAAGGGATGACCGCCCACTACCTCGCCCTCGACACCTACCCGCTGCGGGACGGTGACCGCTGTCTGATCCATGCCGGCGCCGGCGGGGTCGGGTTGTTGCTGATCCAGATCGCCAAGCGGTGCGGGGCCGAGGTGTTCACGACGGTCGGGTCGGACGAGAAGGCCGAGCTGGCGAAGGACGCGGGCGCCGACCACGCGATCGTCTACGCCGCCACCGAGTTCGGTGCGGCCGTCGAGGAGATCGCCGGGTCCCGTGCGCTGGACGTCGTCTACGACGGCGTCGGTCAGGCCGTGTTCTCGCGCAGCATCGAGCTGCTCCGCCGCCGCGGGATGATGGTGACGTTCGGCAACGCCTCCGGGGCGGTCGAGCCGGTCTCCCCGTTGGCGCTCACCCGCAACGGCTCGATCTACCTCACCCGTCCGACGCTCGTCGACTACCTCGCGACCCGCGAGGAACTGGAGCGCCGCGCCGCCGATCTGTTCTCGTGGATCGCCGACGGATCACTGCGCGTGCGGATCGGCGCCCGCGTGCCGTTGGCCGACGCGGCTGAGGCTCATCGCATGATCGAGAGTCGAGCGACCACGGGCAAGACGCTGCTCGACGCCTAGGGCTCGTGGCCACCGACGATCCGGACGCGATGTGGAAGCCCGGATACACGGGCGACGTCGTCTACCACGCTGCGGGACGCTCGAATCCTCCGCCGCCCGCCCGGCGACGGCTCGCCCTCGTTGTGATCAGCGTCGTCGTGGTGGTCGCGGGCGGCCTCGCGTCGTCCCGACTCACAGACGACGTCACGCCCGCGACGTCGTCGGAACGGGATCGCATCCCGGCGGACGCCCGCGAGCGATGGACGGCGGGGCTGGACGCGACGGCGGTGACCGCCGTCACGGGGACCTCGGACACGGTCCTCGCGGCGACGGGTCCGCAGCCGATGCTCGTCGCCCTCGCGGTCGAGTCGGGCCGGGAGCGGTGGCGGGCCCGGGTGCCGCGGTCCGAGGTCGTCGCCCTGGAGGTGGTCGAAGGGGTCGTCATCGCCGTGTCCCTCGACGTGGACGGCGAGCAGTCGATGGCGGCGTTCGACACCCGCGACGGTCGCGCCCTCTGGGCCGAGACGCTGGCCGCCGGCGGCCAGGCGTTGCTCGCCGAAGGTCAGGTCATCGTCGTCCGGTTCGGCGCGAGCGGCCGCGTCGTCGCGGTCGAGCTGCTCGATCCGGCGACCGGCGAACGCCGAGCGAGCGTCGCCGGCGACGAGGTCTCGCTGTCGCCGGCCGCCGTCCAACGCCGCGACGGGCCGATGATCGAGTGGTACGAACGACGTTCGTTCGAACCTCGTGGGCGGGTCCGCCTCCCCGGAGAAGTGCTCGCCCGCGTGTCGGCCGGCGGTGTGGCCCCGACCTCGGCCGGCCTCGTCGTGGCGACGCCGCGTGCGGTGACCCTGCTCGACCCGAACGGGACGGTGCTGTCGGTGGCGGAGGTCGCTTCGGAACCCGACCAGTTCGGAGCCCTCGACGTCGACGGGCTCGATGGATCGGGTCGCTTCGTGGTGCTCCAAGGCCGGGGCCACGTCACGATGTTGTCGATCGCCGACGGCACGCTGAGGGAGCTGTGGGCCAGTCGGGCGTGGATGGTGGACTGGCTCATCGATGACGAGCGCGCCCTCGTCGCGATCGTGCCGCAGCGCGCCGCCGCCGACGACGACAGCGCGTCGGACCCGTCGTTGCTCATCGTCGACGCGGCGACGGGCCGCCCGATCTGGACAGGAGGGCTCGCCCGGGCGGTGGTGCCGTTCCGCGGCATCTTGACCGACAACGGGTTCATCGCCGCCGCCGAGTCCGACGGCACCACGTCATCCGCGGTCAACGGCTACGCACTCGACGGCACGTCCCGCTGGCGGCACTCCGTCGCCGGTGACGTCGGGACCACGTTCGTACCCGGAGCCCTGGTGACCGTCGGCGTCGACGCGGCGACGGGCGCGGCGACGCTCACCCTGTTCTCGTGAAGTACGGTTCTCGATCCAATGCCCGACCATGTGGCCGACGAGTGGCCTGTCCTGACGCTCGGCGAGTGGCAGGACACTCGCGACACGCTGCACATGTGGAGCCAGATCGTCGGCAAGGTCCGCATGGCGCTCGAGCCCATGCTCAACCACTGGTGGCAGGTCACGCTGTACGTGTCGGCCCGCGGGCTCACCACGTCGCTCATGCCCGCCGGCGACCGCGGCCTGGAGATCGAGTTCGACTTCCGCGACCATCGGCTCGAGCTGCGCACCACGGACGGCGAGCTGCGTCACGTCGCCCTCGAACCTCGATCGGTGGCCAGCTTCTACGCCGCGACGATGGCGGCACTCGACGATCTCGGCATCGACGTCACGATCAACCGGCAGCCGCAGGAGGTCGTCGAGGCGATCCCGTTCGACGAGGACGAGGTGCACCGGTCCTACGACGCCGACGCCGTCGAGCGGTTCTGGCTCGCGCTCGTGAGGATGCAACGCGTGCTGTCCCGCTTCCGGTCTCGCTTCATCGGCAAGGCGAGCCCCGTCCACTTCTTCTGGGGTGGTGCCGACATCTGCACCACCCGGTTCTCGGGCCGCCCCGCCCCGAAGCACCGCGGCGGCGTGCCGAACTGCCCTGACTGGGTGCAGGAGCTCGCCTACAGCCACGAGGTCTCGAGCTGTGGCTACTGGCCAGGCGCCGGCGACGAGGGGGCGTTCTACGCCTACGCCTACCCCGAGCCGGCCGGCTTCGCCGACTGGGCGGTCGAACCCGAAGGCGCCTACTACGACTCGGACCTCAGCGAGTTCCTCCTGCCGTACGAAGTGGTGCGCACGAGCCCGACGCCCGACGCCGCGCTGGAGGCCTTCCTCCAGACGACCTACGAGGCCGCGGCCGAGCTCGGGAAGTGGGATCGCGACGCGCTCGAGATCCGCGACTGACGCGCCGCCACCGTCATCCGGGCGCGGGCGCGCTGCTCTGCCGGACGACGAGCTCGGTCGGAAGCACCTGATGCCGGGCGCGGGTCCGGTTGCCGGTCCGCGCCGCGGCGATCGCCGTGGTGAGGGCGGCCGCGGCGAGCCGCCCCTTGGCGGCGATGTCCTGGCGGACGGTGGTCAGTCTCGGTCTGACTCGGCGCGCCAGCGGGCTGTCGTCGAAGCCCACCACCGACAGCTGATCGGGAACCGCCAGCCCGAGCTCCTCGGCCGCCCGGAGCACGCCGAGAGCGAGCACGTCCGAGAAGCACAGCACCGCGGTCGGGGGGTCGTCCGCGGCGAGCAGCGACCGGGCCACCTCCTCGCTCTCGTCGTCGCTGTCGTGCTCGACCTGCATGACCGCCGGCGTGATGCCGGCAGGCCCGAGTGCGTCCAGCCACCCCAGCACCCGCTGCCGCTGGGGATGCCCGAGCGCGGCGGCGAGGGGGTCGACGACGGCCCCACGTGGACCGTCGATCGCGAGGTTGATGAGACCGACACGACGGTGACCGAGGTCGACGAGGTGCTGGGCGGCGGCGCGGGCACCGACGCGGTCGTCCACGTTCACGCTCGGGATCCCGGCCACCGGGTCCTGGTCGACGAAGACGAGGGGCAACTTGCGACGGATCAGCCAGTCGCGGGACGGTGACTCGACGCGGCACGAGTACACGAGCGCACCGTCGATGGCCACGTCCCTCGCCGGGACGGCGTCGCCTGCTCCGTCGGCGGTCAGCAGGGTGAGCGCCAGCCCCGTCGGCGCGAGCTGCTCGACGACGGCGCCGAGAAACCGCGTCGCGACCTCGTCGGTGAAGGCGAGCTGCAGCGAGTCGGTGAGCAGCACGCCCACCGCGCCGGTCGTGCCCCTCGCGAGGGCGCGGCCCGTCGGATCGGGTCCGACGTAGCCGAGCTCGTCGGCAGCACGGAGGATCTTCCGGCGAAGCTCGTCGGAGAGCTGATCGGGACGAGAGAAGGCGTTGGACACCGTCATCCGGCTCACGCCGAGCCGGTCGGCGATCGTCTGCAACGTCACTCGCGCCACCGCCATACTCTGCTCCGCCGGCGCCGCCGCGGCGCACAGGGCTGGACGGGAGCGTCGGGTCGAGCGCTGTAGGCGTAGCGGCTCAGCGACTCCTCCGAGTGCAGCTTGGCGAGTTCGACGTAGACGTTCATGAGCGGCCTCCCTGAATGGTGGTCCGGTTCTTTACCGCTACAGTACGCCTCGGCTCTGTACCGGTCAAGTAGCTCGTCTGTGACTCCGGTTACGGTCCGCGAGCTCGACACTCGCCCGCCTCCGTCGGCGACAATGCGCCGATGGAGGAAGGGCTTGTCCGGCGGTTCTACGAGGACCTGTGGAACCGGTGGGACGACCGCGCCGTTGACGACGTCCTCGCCGTCGACTTCGAGTTCCGTGGCTCACTCGGCGACGTCACTCACGGTCGGGACGAGTGGCGGACTTACCGCGACCGGCTCCGCCGCGCCGTGCCCGACTTCCACAACGAGATCGTCGAGCTCGTCACTTCACCGGGACGGGCCGCCGCCCGCCTCGTCCTCACCGGTCACCACCACGGCGTGTTGCTCGGCCACCAGGGCCACGGCGGCGCGATCCGGTACGAAGGGGCGGCCTTCTTCCGCTGCAGCTCGGGCCGGCTGACCGCGGCCTGGGTGCTCGGCGACCTCGACGCGTTACGCCGGCAGATCGACGGAGGTCGTCCGCACGCGGAGGCACTGATCGACACCGAAGATCCGTAACGTGCGTTGCTCCGAGGCGGGAAGGTCGTCGACAACCGCGGACGTCGCGACGACCTCTGGGCGGGCGACCGGAACTTGGCGGCCCTCGTGCACCAGCGTGGCCCCGCCGGCCGCCATCACGTTGCGGACCCAGTCGGTCTCCGGTCCGTACGGCAACGCGATCACGTAGTCGTCGCCGACGGCGACGGGGCCGACGGGAGTCTCGTACGGGCGACCGGACACCCGACCGACATGTCGGATCACCGAGGCCGCCGCACCGGGCGCGCCGGCCGTCCGCAGGACCCGCGGGTTGGTGACGTTCCGGTTGAACCGGCGAACGCGGTCCAGGATGGCGGGAGACTTGGTGCGCATGCCGATCAGCAGCGCCGCGAAGAGGGCGCCGAGCACCAGCACCGCCGCGCCGACGAGACGCCCCAGCCACCGTGTCACGGCCACCTCTTCACGATAGAGGTCAGGCCGGGTAGGTCGTGATCTCGGTGGCCTTGACGGTCGCCCAGATCCGGTCGCCGGGCTGCAGGGTGAGCGCGTCGAGCGCGGCGGGGGTGATCTCGGCGACGAGCGGGACCTCGCCCGTGAGGCGGACTCGGACGCGGTCGGCCTGGCGGTCGACGTCGGCGACCGTCGCTGCCCACACGTTTCTCGGGCTCCCGGCGGGCGGCGACGGATAGAGGGCGACACTGTGCGGTTGGATCACCGCGAACGCCTCGCCGCTCACGGGATCGGCGGGCACGACGCGCCCACCCGTGGCGGTCGTGATCGCCCCGTCGGTACCGGTGCCGCGCAGCAGGTTGACGCCGACGAGGTCGGCGATGTAGCGGGAGCGGGGCTGGGCGGTGACGTCATCGAGCGTGCCCGTCTGCACCACCTGGCCCTGCTCGAGGATGACGACCCGGTCGGCGAGAGCGAAGGCGTCGACGGGGTCGTGGGTGACGAGCAGACGGACGCCGTCGAACGTCGTCAGGTGGCGGCGCAGGTCGCGGCGGACGTCGCCCCGGGTGCCGGCGTCGAGGGCCGCGAGCGGTTCGTCGAGCAGCAGCAGTCTCGGCTCGGTGGCGAGGGCGCGGGCGAGCGCCACCCGCTGGGCCTGGCCGCCGGACAGGCCGCGCGGACGGTGGTGGGCATGGTCGGCGAGCCCGACCCGCTCGAGCCAGGCGCCGGCTTGCGCGCGAGCGTGCTCCTTGCCGGCACCACGGGCCCGCAGCCCGAAGGCGACGTTCTCCAGCGCGGTGAGGTTGGGAAAGAGCAGGTAGTCCTGGAACACGACGGCGACCGGCCGGCGCTCGGGCCGGACGAAGATGTCGGCGGCCGGATCGTCGAGCGGTTCTCCGTCGAGCTCGATGCGGCCGGCATCGATCGGTAACAGGCCGGCGAGGCAGCGGAACAGGGTGGTCTTCCCCGATCCGTTCGGGCCGAGCACGGCGACGGTCTCGCCGCTCGTGGTCGTGAGGTGGACATCGAGATGGAAGCGGCCGAGCGTGCGGACGACGGCGCCGTCGAGCGTCATGCGGTCAGTCGGCCGGCGCCCGTGCCGAGGAACCGGTCGCGCAGGCCGACGAGAACACCGAATGAGACGGCGATCAGGACGAGGCTCAAGACGATCGCTTCGTCGGGGTTGACCTCGTTGGTGAGATAGATGGCCAGGGGCATCGTCTGGGTGCGACCGGGGAAGTTTCCGGCGAAGGTGATCGTGGCACCGAACTCGCCCAGCGCGCGAGCCCAGGCCAGAACCGCGCCGGCGACGAGGCCGGGGCGGATCGCCGGGAGTGTGACGCGGCGGAAGACGTACCACCGCGACGCGCCGAGGGTGCGGGCCGCTTCTTCGTAGCGGGTGTCCTGCTGGCGGAACGCCGCCTCGACGGTGATGACCAGGAACGGCATCGCGACGAAGGTCTGCGCCACCACGACCCCTACCGTCGTGAAGGGCAGCGTGAACCCGAACCACCGGTCGAGGTACTGGCCGAGCAGGCCCCGCCGGCCGAGCGAATAGAACAGGGCGACGCCGGCCACGACCGGCGGCAACACCATCGACAGGGTGCACAGCGCCCGCACGACGCCGCGGCCGGGGAACTCGACCCGGGCGAGTAGCCACGCCAACGGGACGCCGAACATGACCGCCGCGACCGTCGCCCAGAGCGAGCACCACAACGACAGCCGGAGCGCAGTCAGTGCGCTCTCGGAGGTGAGGATCGACCACACGTCCCCCCACGGCGCCCTCCACAGCAGTCCGAGGAACGGGAGCGCGAAGAAGCCGATCGCCATGACGGCGAGGATCAGGGCGGGAACCGGGAGCCGTTCCCGCCCGACCCTGCGGTGGCGGACGGCGACCCGGGGGGCGGCCGCCGTCCCGGTCACGGCGAGCGCGGCTCGCTCACGGTGCCGCCCCGAACCCGAACTCGGCCATGATCGCCTGACCGTCGGGACCGGTGAGGTAGTCGATGAACGCCTCACTGGTTTCCTGGTTGTCGGATGCGCCCACCGTGGCGATCGGGTATTCGGCGAGCACGTTGATGTCCGCGGGGATCTCCACCCCTTCCGCCGCGTCACCCGCTGCGGTGACGTCGGTGACGTAGACGATCCCGGCGTCGGCCTCTCCCGCGGTGACCTTGGTGACCACGCCGCGGACGTTCTCCTCCAGGCTCACCGGCGTGACCTCGACGCCGGCGGCGTCGAGGATCTGGTTGGCGTAGTTCCCGCAGGGAACCTCCTCCGCGCACAGCACGACGTTGAGTTCCGGGTTGGCGAGATCCTCGACACCGGTGATCCCGGCGGGGTTGCCGGCCGGGACGATGATCGCCAGGAGGTTGGTGGCGAAGATCACCGGCTCGGTGCCGTTCAGGTCTTCGTCCGTGAGCTTGTCCATGTTCGCCGTGTCGGCCGAGGCGAACACGTCCGCTGGGGCGCCCTCGACGATCTGCTGGACGAGGCCGGAGGAGGCGTCGAAACTGAACGTCACTTCCTCACCGGAGTCAGTGGCCGCGAAGGCGTTCCCGACCTCGGTGAACGCCTCGGTGAGCGAGGTCGCGGCGAACACCGTGATCGGCGCTCCGGACGTCCCGCCATCGTCGTCGTCGTCGTCCCCGCAGGCGGACGCCAGTGCCAGCACCGCGACTGGGATCAGCAGGAGACGAGCCGTACCCACGCATCCACTGTAGTCAGCTTCTCAGGTCTCTAAGAAAATTGCTGACTATACTGTCGTGCGTGGCAGTGTCGGCGAACGTCGCTCGGTCCGGCTCGCACGACCTGTCGCTCGCCGAGCACGTCTGTCTCACGCTGATCGCCCAGGACGTCTCGCACGGGTGGGCGTTGGGCACGCTGCTCGCCCCCGACGGCGAGGTCGGCCGGATGTGGACGCTGAGCCGGCCGCTCACCTACCGCGCCATCGACGGCCTCGTCGACCGACGGCTGATCACCCGCCGCGGCCAGGCGGCCGGTCGCGGTCGCGACCGGGTGATCCTCGCCATCACACCGGCCGGCCGGAAGCGGGCCCGCGAGTGGCTCGACGAGCCGGTGCCGCACCTGCGCGACGTGCGCACCGAGCTCCTCGTCAAGCTGCACCTCCGTGGGCGCGGCGGGCTCGACAACCAGCCGCTGTTGGCCGCTCAGCAGGCGATCTTCGAGCCGGCGATCGCGGCCCTCACCTCCAGCCATCCCGACGACGACTTCGTCGACTTGTGGCGACGCGAGAGCGCCCGCGCCGTCCGTCGTTTCCTGGACCAGGCCCTCCGGGCGCCCGACGAGCGGACGATCGTCAAGCCCGAGATCCAGCTGAGCGCCCGCAATCAGATCCACAGCGTGATCACGGCCGTCAACCATGGCGAGGTCATGTCCACGGTCAAGGCCGTGCTCGGAGACGGTCAACCGCTGACGGCCGCGATCACGAAGGACGCGGCGACCGCCTTGGACCTCGCCCCCGGTGATCCGGTGCTCGTCGTCATCAAGTCAACAGAGGTGATGGTCGCCAAGGACGCGTCGACTGGCGACGCCGCGCCGTAACAAGGAGGACCATGCAACTCAGCGCTCGCAACCAGCTCAATGCCAAAGTCGACACCGTGACCCACGGTGAGGTGATGTCGACCGTGCGGGTCACGCTCCCCGACGGTCAGCAGATCACCGCCGCGATCACCAAGGACGCCGCCGAGGAGCTCGCCTTCGCCACGGGTGACGACGTGCTCGTGGTGATCAAGTCGACGGAGGTGATGCTCGCCAAGCAGTGAGCGGCTTTGGCCGGTGAGCAGTGACACCCCTTGGTCATACTGGCGAACATGGGTTCGCCGGAGACCGTTTTCGAGATGGTCGGCCAGCTGGCTGCCGGGCTCGACGGGCTCGACGACAGCGAACTTGGCGCCCGCCTGCAGGACCTCGAGCGGCTCGCCCGCACGCTCGAGCACGCCATCGTCGCCGTGGTCGGCGAGGCAGACAGCCGAGCGGTCTGGGCGGCGGACGGTCATCGCAGCGTGCGGGGCTGGTGCATGGCGACGACCAACTGGTCGTGGAGCGAGACCACCGCCCGACTGCGCACCGTCACGCTGCTCGGCGACTTGGAGGCGTGTGAGGAGGCGCTGGCCGCCGGCGACGTCGGGGTGGCTCAGGTCCGCGAGCTGGCCCGCGCCCGTGCCAATCCCCGCTGCGGCGATCAACTCGCCGACGTCGAGGACGTCCTGCTGCGACACGCCAAGTCGTTGCCGTTCGACGACTTCCGGCGGGTTGTCCAGCGGTGGGAGGCACTCGCCGACGTCGACGGGGCGCACCGCGACCACGAGGCATCCCACGACAACCGCAACGTCGAGCTCGATCTCATCGGTCCGGAGTTCCACCTCGACGCCCGCGGGGGCGCGGCCCAAGGCACCGCGATCAGGGAGATCTTCGACCGCTTCGTGGAGGCCGAGTTCCTCGCCGACTGGGACGAGGGCAAGGCCCGCTTCGGCGACGACGTGGGTCCCGCACTCCTGTCGAGGACCGCACCACAGCGCCGGTTCGACGCACTTCACGCGATCTTCCTCGCCGCCGCGTCGACGCCGGCGGACGCCCAGGCTCCCGAGCCGGTCGTCAACATCGTCGTCGACCAGGCCACGTTCGAATCTGCCCTCGCCACCGCGGCCGGCGATCGCCCGCTGAGCGGGATGGATCCACCCGCGTCCCCCGACCCGACCGGGCGTCGCTGTGAGACGCTCGACGGTGCAGTTCTCGATCCATTCGACGTGGTCGCGGCCGCGATCGTCGGGCACGTTCGCCGCGTCGTCTACGACTCGGCGTCGACCACCATCGATCTGGGGCGGGCCAGCCGGCTGTTCACCGGGCTCGCCCGTCACGCCGCCTGGTTACAGGGCACCCGATGTATCTGGCCCGGCTGCGGGCATCGGCGCTGCCAGATCGACCACTCCACGGCGTGGAACGACGACGGCCACACCAAGCCCCACAACGCCGCGCCGTTGTGCGGCTGGCACAACCGGTGGAAGACCCGCGGCTACCGGACCTGGCGCGACCCCTCCGGCGTCTGGCACGTCTACCGGCCTGATGGCACCGAGATGAGAGCCGCGTGAGTCACTGCTGCTCCTGCTCCTGCTGTTGCGACTGGCGCGCCGCGTGCCCTTCCAGGCGAGCCGGAAATCAGCTCGGGATGGTGGCGGTGACCGGCGTGCGCCCGTCGGCGTCCTCCGGAAGTCCCGCTCCGTGACGGCGAACGTCTCGACGAATCGGAGGTCGCCGAGCGGGAGCTGCGACGCCCGGTGTTCTTGACGGCGATCGATCACCGCGCCTGCCGTGACGAGATCGCCGATCGCCGACACCGTGTCCTGCCACCCCTGGTTCACCAGTTCTCGAGGACGACCGGCTCAATAGTGTCGGTGCGTTGACACCGAGTGAGGAGGCGTTCGATGGGACGAGTCGAGGGCAAGGTCGCACTGGTGACCGGTGCCGCGCGTGGGCAGGGACGCTGCCACGCGGTGCGGCTCGCCGAGGAGGGGGCGGACATCATCGCGATCGACCTGTGCGACCAGATCGGCACGGTGCACTACGACATGTCGACGGAGTCCGACCTCGTCGAGACGAAGACGCAGATCGAAGCCTTGGGGCGCCGGGTCATGACCGCCGAGGTCGACGTGCGTGACACGGCGGCACTGCGCACCGTGGTCGACGACTGCGTCGCGCGGTTGGGCCGGCTCGACATCCTCGTCGCCAACGCCGGCATCTTCAGCTTCGGCCCGGTGCTCGAGCTGTCGGAGGAAGCCTGGCGCGACGTGATCGACGTCAACCTCACCGGCGTGTGGCGTACGTGCGTCGCGGCCATCCCGGCGATGATCGCGGCGGGCCACGGTGGCTCGGTCATCCTCACCAGCTCGGTCGCCGGGCTCACCGCCTTCCGCAACACCGCGCACTACGTCGTGTCGAAGTACGGGGTGGTCGGACTGATGAAGTGCCTCGCGCTGGAGCTCGGCGAGCACGGCATCCGGGTCAACTCCGTCAACCCGACGGCGGTCGCGACGCCGATGGTCCTCAACGAGCCGACGTACAAGCTGTTCCTCCCGGACTCCGCCAACCCGACCATCGACGAGTTCGCCGCCGTCAACCAGCAGTCCCACGTGCTGCCCGTGCCGTGGGTCGAGTCCGAGGACGTGGCGAACGCGGTGCTCTTCCTCGCGTCCGACGAGTCGCGCTACATGACCGGCGTCGCACTACCCGTCGACGCCGGATTGCTGATCAAGCGCTGAGAGCGTCCGCCAAAAGGCGGCGCGCGTTGCCGATTGAGCCTTCGCGTGGGCAACGAGCTCTGGAAGCGGAAGCCTGCTGCGATCTGGGCGCGATCGTTCTCATTGCGGTTTCTGGGCGCAGATGTTCTCGGCGGTCGCGAAGAATCGCGCCCAGAAAGCCTGCTGAGACGACTCCCGCCCAGTTCGGCCATCTCGCGCCTAATGGCGCGTGCGCTGACGCAAAGGAACCATCGGTCACCCCGCAACGTCGAAGAGAGTGATGCGACGACTCACCACCTTCTGCACGGCGCTCACGCTGGGTCTGGTCGCCGGTGCGGTGACCGTCGTAGTTGCCGGTGCGGGACCAGCCCACGCCTGCAGCTGCGTCGCCCTCACCGACAAGCAGGCATTCAAGCTCGCCGACGCGGTGTTCACGGGAGAGCTCGAGGGCACGGAGCTCACCAACAAGGGACCCGTCTACTCGACCGGCGACCTCGAGCGGTTCTTCTTCGATGTCGACACGGTCTTCAAGGGGACGGCAACCGATCGGCAGACGATCTTCACGGCTCGCGACGGTGCGAGTTGCGGTCTCGAGATCGGCGGCCCGGGACCGTTCGTCGTGTACGCGTACCGAGAGCGCGGAGGAGGCGACACGTTGTCCTCCAACCTCTGCAGTGGAACGCGCCCGCTGTCCTACGGGGATCTGCCGGCCAGCTTCGGCGACGGCCGGCCGCCGACGTCGCAGCCCGCCGAGGAGGTCGACGCGGCGGACGACGTCGACGAGGTCGGCAGCCCGGCATGGTTCGAAGCCGCGATCTCGATCTGGGTGACCGCGATGTTCCCACTGGCGGCGCTCTTCCTCAGCCCCGCGTCCTGACCTCACACTGCATAGCGTCGTGGTGTGGACGATCCGGTCCGTCTGTGGTGCGACGATCTGGACGAGGCGATCGGAGCGCTGCAGGCGCTGGGCGTCCGGCTCGACCTGATCCTGCCTGCGGACTCACCGACGGTGGCGGAGCTCTCGGGCGGGGGCCACCGGTTCCGCCTCGAACGCCGGCCGGGTGCGCCGCCACCGGGCGCCGGTCGGGCCGGGATGGTGTACCGGGACCTGCTACCCGAGCGCGGTGGCGGGCGGTTCATCGCCTCCCACATCACCATCCGCGACGGCGGGCCGGTGCCCGACTATGTGCACCACCACGAGGTCCGATTCCAGATCGTGCACTGCCTACGCGGCTGGGTGCGGGTCGTGTACGAGGACCAGGGACCACCGTTCGTCATCGAGGCCGGCGACAGCGTGCTGCAGCCGCCGCACATTCGCCACTGCGTGCTCGAGAGCTCACCCGGCCTCGAGGTCCTCGAGGTCACCTCCCCCGCTGAGCATCCGACCATCGTCGACCACGACCTCACGCTGCCGACCGCCGCCCTCCGCGCCGACCGCGACTTCGCTGGTCAGCGCTTCGTCCACCACCGATTGTCGACAGCGGCGTGGCTCGGCTGGCGCCCCGGTTTCGAGGTCGCGGACACCGGGATCGGAGTCGCGACCGGCGACCTGGTCGGTGCGCGGACCGTCCGGGTCAGCGGGTCCGGGTCAGCACTCGCTCGGACGCGTCACGATGCCGACCTGAGATTGTGGTACGTCCAGCACGGGAGCGCGACGTTGCTCTGCGGCGACACCACGACCCGGCTCACCACGAGTGACGCGATCGCCGTCCCGGCCGGCGTCGACCACTCGCTCAGCGACTGCACCGCCGACCTTCGGTTCTACGAGGTGACGGTCCCCGCCTGATCCGGCCCGGTGATCGGCGCAGATTTCAGCGCCGTTTCAGCGCCGCCGCGAAGCATGACCTCCATGCAACGAACTGCAGCTCTGGAGGACGCTCGGGCGATCGACGGGCCGACCGTCGCCAGCCTGCCCGAGGCGGTCGACACCGTGCCCGGGACGGGCCCGCTGCGACCCGTGTCGATCCTCGTGATGGTCGCCGGCGCGATCCTCGTGGTGGTTGGCGCGGTCACCTGGTTCGTGGTGCGCGACCAGCTCGCCGACGAGAAGATCGTCGTCTCGGCGGACGCCCCGTTCCTCGGCGGAGACGACGTCGACGGGCCGTTCTCGGCGTACGCCGAGTCCCGGGCCATTCACAAGCACGCGCTCGAGATGAGCGGCGGGCTCACCTACGCCGAAATGGATCGGGAGGATCCGACACGCCAGACCATTGCCACCGCGTCGTTCCTGCGGGCGTCGCTGTTGACGTCGGTCGTGGCGTTCGGGGTCGCCGGCTTTGCCCTCGGGCTCGGCATCCTCCTGATCCTCATCGGCTGGGCGCTGCTGCGCATCGACCGGGTCCTCCGGGCGCCGGGCTGGGTCGCCGCGCCAACTAGCCGCCGATTTCAGCGCCGTTTCAGCGTCCGGTCGCAGGATCGGGTCATACCCGGACATGAGGAGTCGAGCGACATGCACACCTGGATGAGGCGCACTCGAGGCCGCGGCGCGCGATGGGCGGTGGTCGGGATTGCGTCGTTCCTGGCAGCAGGCGGGCTGGCGTCGCGGGCGTCAGCCGAGCACAGCCTGCTCGAGCACGTGTCGACCGGCCCCGCCGGCGGCAACGGCGTCTCTGAACCGTCGTTCGCGGGCGCGTCGGTCGACGGAGGGCATGTCTTCTTCATCACGGGCGACGCGCTGGTGAGCGCGGACACCGACATGCGCTCGGATGTCTACGAGCGTTCGGGGGGACAGACGACGCTCGTGTCGACCGGCCCGGCGGGCGGCAACGGCGACTTCCTCCCCGGCTATTCGGGCGCGTCGGCGGACGGAGGGCGTGTCTTCTTCCAGACTCAGGAGTCGCTGGTGACCACCGACACCGACACGACCTTCGATGTCTATGAGCGTGCGGGCGGACAGACGACGCTCGTGTCGACCGCACCCACCGGCGGCACGCTCCCCGCCGCCTTCGCGGGCGCGTCGGCCGACGGGACACGGGTCTTCTTCCGGACCAGCGAGCGGCTGGTCAGCACCGACACCGACAATTTCCTCGACGTCTATGAGCGCGCGGGCGGGCAGACGACGCTGGTCACCACCGGCTCGGCGAGCGGCATCGGTGCCGCCGAGGCCGGGTTCCTGCGCGCGTCGGTCGACGGGACGCGGGTGTTCTTCACCACGGTGGAGTCGCTGGTGACCGCCGACGGCGATCAGACCTCCGACGTCTACGAGCGGTCGGGAGGGCAGACGACGCTGGTGTCCACCGGCCTCAACAGCGTGTTGCCCGTGTTCTTCGCGGGCGCGTCGGCCGACGGGACGCGGGTCTTCCTCTCGACCGAGGCGAAGCTGGTGAGCACGGACACAGATGCCGAGTCCGACGTGTATGAGCGTTCGGGCGGGCAGACGACGCTGGTTTCGAGCGGCCCCAATGGCGGCAACGGCGCGGCCTTCTCGGAATTCGTGGGCGCGTCGGCCGACGGTTCACGGGTTCTCTTCCGCACGGTGGAGTCGCTGGTGAGTACGGACACCGACGGTTTCACCGATGTCTACGAACGGTCAGGCGGGCAGACGACGCTGGTGTCCACCAGCCCCACCGGCGGCAACGGAGCTTTCCACACGTTCTTCAAGGGCGCGTCGGCCGACGGTTCGCGGGTCTACTTCGAGTCGGCGGAGGCGCTGGTGAGCACGGACACCGACGGGCAGCTCGACGTGTACGAGCGTGCGAGTGGGCAGACGACACTGATCTCGACCGGCCCGACGGGCGGCAACGGCACCTCCACCGCGCTGTTCAGGGGCGCGTCGGCCGACGGGGGGCGCGTCTTCTTCGTGACAAACGAGCGGCTGGTGAGCGCCGACACCGACATGGCGTCGGATGTCTATGAGCGTGCGGCTGGGAAGACGACACTGGTCTCGACCGGCCCGACGGGCGGCAACGGCGCCTTCGAGGTGAAGTTCGAGGGTGCGTCGATCGACGGGACCAGGGTCTATCTCGCGACCGCCGAGTCGCTGATGAGCACCGACACCGACACGGTCGCGGACCTCTACGTCAAGCGCATCGTCGCGCCGGTGAACACCACCCGGCCGGCGATCTCGGGGACCGCGTTGGTCGGTCGCCGGTTGACCTGTTCGTCGGGCCGGTGGGACCACAACCCGACCCGCCTCACCTACCGGTGGAACCGGGCCGGGGTCGCGATCAGCGGCGCCACCTCGTCCACCTACACCCTCGTCGCCGCCGACGGCGCCCGGCCGATCACCTGCACGGTGACCGCCTCCAACAGCGCCGGCAGCCGCAGCGCGACGAGCGCGGCGGTGATCCCCCGGTTCCCCGGGCCCTGCGCCAACCCCCAGACCGGCGGCGCCGGCCCGGATCGGCTGACCGGCCTCGCCCTCGGTGACCGGTTGCTCGGCCTCGGCGGCAACGACGTGTTGATCGGCCTGGCCGGCGACGACTGCCTGACCGGCGGCACCGGCAACGACACGCTGCGCGGTGACACGGGCGTGGACCGCTTCGACGGCGGGGCCGGCAACGACGCGATCAACTCGCGCGACGGCCGCCGGGAGACGGTCACGTGTGGGACGGGTCGCCGGGATCGGGTCACCGCGGACCGCGTCGACCGGCTCGTCGGCTGCGAACGGATAGTGCGGTGGAGCTGAGGGGAATCGAACCCCTGGCCTCAACAGTGCGATTGTTGCGCTCTACCAACTGAGCTACAGCCCCGCGGCGGTTCCGAGTGTAGCGACGCGCCGTCCGAGTCCGAAGTGTGAGCTGTCGGTGCGGATATCCGCACGCTGAGCTCACAGTTCGTCGCAGTGAGCCGCGAGGGCGGCCGAGAGCAGCCTCAGACGGCCTGGGAGACCGGCGCCCAGCGCTCGGTCTGACGCCGCTGCGGGGACGGGGCGGGCCGCAGCACCGGTACCGATGGCGGGAGGGGCCGCTCCCGCTGACGCATCTGCCCGAGCAGGTACACGTAGCCACACAGGGCCATGAAGACGAGCACGAACGTGTACAGCATCCCCTGGGCCTTGGTCGTGGCGGCGAGGAACAGCGAGCACCCGGCCACGAGCACGAGCACGAACAGCACGTTCGCTCGGCGCCGTTTCATCGCGTCACGGGGCGAGACGTTCGGGCGGGCGGCGGCGCCGACGGCCCGGTGGCTCCGGGACCGGTGGCGGTCACCGTGGCTCCGGGTGCGCAACGAGGCCTCGTGCATCCGCTGGGGCTCCGCCCGGGTGGGCCGCGGCGGATGATGGCCGGGATGCCGCGACGAGGCGGGGGCATGGGTGCGGACCCCGGAGCGAAGGGCCGGGCGACCGGCGGCGGCGGGCCGGGTCAGCGGCGAGGGGGCCAACGGGCGGGCCATCGTCCGCATCCCGGCGCGCTGGGGCATCGCCCGCTGCAGGCTGGAGAGCTGATTCCGGAAGTCGGTGACGGAGGAGTTCGGACGGTTCTCGAGTCGGGATCGAAGAAGCGGAGGAATGAGAACGGCTGCCCATGCCGCTGCTACGACGAGCAGGACGAGTTGACCCATGTGTTCGATTTGCCTCGGTAGATGTCAGGAACGTGTCCGCCCACCCCGGTGCGGAGGACGTTCTTTACGATTCTACGACATTCTCAGGAGGTGAGGCAACGACCGCTGTGTCAGCGGGCACACGGCCGTCGTGGGCGATGGACGTCCGGCGGTACGTCCCCGACCGCCCGCCCGTCTTCTCCCACAGCGCGAGCTCGCCGATCACCATGCCCCGGTCAGCCGATTTGCACATGTCGTAGATCGTCAACGCGGCCATGGCGCAGGCGTGCAACGCCTCCATCTCCACCCCCGTGCGGTCGACGGTGTCGACGTGGACCTCGACGGCGACGAAGTCGTCACCGATCTCGAAGTTCACCGAGACCGCCCCGACGAGCAACGGGTGGCACAGCGGGATCATGTCTGACGTGCGCTTGGCCGCCTGGATCCCGGCCACCCGGGCGACCGACAGGACGTCGCCCTTCTTGATCTCCCGGTTGGCGATCGCGGCCGTCGTCTCCGGCCGCATCATCACCCTGCACCGGGCCACCGCCCGCCGGTGCGTCGGTTCCTTGGGCGTCACATCGACCATGCGAGCCCGCCCGAGCGGATCCAAGTGGGTGAACGAGAGATCGCTCATGGCAATAGTCTCGCGCCGCCGATCACGTCAGCGCGAAAGTCATGGCCGCCCCGATCACCCGCCGATCTGACTCATCGAGCGCTTGGGCCGCACGAAATCCACCTGATTGATGTGGTGCCCGGCCCACTTCGTGCCGACCGCCCGTTCGATCCGGGCGGCGAGCTGGTCGTCGGTCTCGCCGGTCCGCATGGCCATGCGCAGGTCGAACTCGTCGGTCGAGAACAGGCACGTGCGGAACTGGCCGTCGGCCGTCAACCGGACCCGGTCGCAGTCGCCGCAGAACGGCTTGGTGACGCTCGGGATCACACCCACCGTGCCCTTCCCGTCGAGGTACCGCCACCGATCGGCCGGGGCCGCCCCGCGGGCCGGCACCTGCTCGAGCGGGTACACGGCAGAGATCCGGTCCACGATCTCGTCCTGACCGACGACCGACTCATTGGTCCAGCCGCCCGAGGCGTCGAGGGGCATGAACTCGATGAAGCGGACCTCGACGCCCCAGTCGCGCCCGAACGTGGCGAGGGCGACGATCTCGTCGTCGTTGACGCCCCGCTGCACGACGGTGTTGATCTTCACCGGATCGAAGCCCGTCTCCAGCGCCGCCGAGACACCGTCGAGTACGCGGTCCAGCTCGTCGCGACGGGTCATCTCGACGAAACGGCTGCGGTCGAGCGTGTCCAGGCTGATGTTGATGCGAGTGAGCCCGGCTGACCGCAGCTCGTCGGCGAGCAGGCGCAGCGTCGCTCCGTTGGTGGTCAGCGCGAGGTCGACGGGCCGGCCCCTCGTGCGCAGGGCGGCGAGCTTGGCGACGAGGACCGGGAGGTGGGCGCGCACGGTCGGCTCGCCGCCCGTCAGGCGGATCGAGTCGATGCCGTACCGCTCGATCATCAACCGGGAGATCCGTTCGATCTCCTCGAACGTCAGCACGTCGCTGCGGGGGAGCCACTGCATGCCCTCTTCCGGCATGCAGTACGTGCACCGGAAGTTGCAGCGATCCGTGACCGAGACGCGCAGATCGCGCACGACCCGACCGAACGGGTCAACGAGGTCGACGGGTGGCATCCCCACGACCTTCAGGATACGGGCCCGGCAGCGGCCATCACCAACGCGTCTCGCGATCAGCCCGTGAGCATGAGGACCGCGACCTCACTGCCTGCGGGAAGTCCCTCCCCGTCGGGCACGACCGCCAGTGCGTCGGCGAGGGCGGTGGCGGCCAGCTGGTGGCTGCCCTGGCCGGACACCGGACGCACGTGGTAGCGCCCGTCGTCGGCGAACGAGCCCGTGACGCGCAGGAAGTGGACCTTTCCGTCGGGTCGGCGGGTGAGGTCGGAGTCGGTGATGGCGACCAGGCTGGGTCGGGCGAGCCGACGATGGCCCATCATGCGGCGCAGCGCGGGGCGGGCCAGGAGCTCGAAGCTGATCAGCGAGCTCACCGGGTTGCCGGGGAGCCCGAAGATCGGCGATCCGTCCAGGGTGCCGAACGCGAAGGGCTTGGCCGGCTTGATCGCGATCTGCATCCACGACATCTCGGCGATGCGCCCGAGCACGGCCTTGACGACGTCGTACTCGCCCATACTGACCCCGCCGCTCGTCACGATGGCGTCGCAGGAGGCGGCCGCGTCGCGGAGCACCTCCTCGAGCACGCGCTCGTCGTCCGGCACCGTGCCGCGATGATCGACCACACACCCCGCCTCGGCGAGCAGGGGAGCGAGCATCGTGGCGTTGCTCTCCCTGATCTGCCCCGGCCGCAACGGCGAGCCGTCGGTGACGAGCTCGTCGCCGGTCGACAGTACGGCGACCCGCGCCCCGGGATGGACGGGCACCTCGCGGGCGTTGATGCTGGCGAGCACGCCGGCGACCGCCGGCGTCACGACGGTGCCGGCGGTGAACACGGTTTCTCCGGCATGGACATCGTCGCCGGCCTCGCGCACGGACGTGCCCGCTTTGAGCGCCCGCCCCAGCTGCACGCGGCCGTTGCCGCCTGGCGCGCTGTCCTCCACCATCGCCACCGCGTCCGCGCCGTCGGGCAGAGCCGCGCCGGTCATGATCCGCACCGCCTCACCGGCCGCCAGTGGACGCGGGAACGGCACGGCGCCCGCCGCGACCTCACCGACGACGGTGAGCTCGACCGGCACGGCGCCGACGTCGGCGGCGCGCACGGCGTAGCCGTCGACCGCCGAGTTGGCGAACGGCGGGACATCCTCTCCGGCGAGAACATCGGCGGCGAGCACGCGACCGAGGGCGAAGGCACTTTCCATCGTGACCGGGGCGAGGGGCGGGCAGGCCTCGAGGACGAGCCGCTGGGCGTCCTCGAGATCGATCACGGACTGACCTCGAGGGAGCCGAGGAACTGCTTGAGCTCGTCACCCATCGTCGGGTGGCGCAACGTCAACTCGATCGCCGCGGTGAGGAAGCCCAGCGGGTTGCCGGTGTCGTAGCGGGCGATGTCGCTCACCACGCCGTGGAACGGGGACCGCGCCGCCTGGGCGCGCAGGGCGTCGGTGAGCTGGATCTCGCCGCCGCGTCCGGGTTGCAGGCCGGCGATCTCGTCGAAGACGTCCGGCGTCAGCACGTAGCGGCCGATGATGATGAGGTTGCTCGGCGCATCGTCGATCGGTGGCTTCTCCACCATGGTGCGGATGGGGACGACGCCGTCGTCGTCGACTGGACGGGTCGGCTCGATGACGCCGTAGGAGCTGACTTCCTCCTCGGGGACCTCCTTCAGACCGACGACACTGCCGCCCGTGCTCACACAGATCCCGTTCATGTGGGCCAGCAACGAGGAATCCCCCATCAGCTCGTCGGGAAGGAGCACGGCGAAGGGCTGGTCGCCGACGGCTTCGCGGGCGCAGCCGACGGCGTGCCCGAGGCCCTTGGGCACGTCCTGGTACACCACGGTGACCCGCCAGTCCGCTCCGATGCCGCGGATGCGGTCGGCGAGCTCCTTGCGGCCGCTCGCCTCGAGTGTGTCGATGACCTCGGGAGACGGCTCGAAGTAGGCCTCGATCGCCGGCTTGTTCTTGCTGCTGACGATCACGATGTGGTCGATCCCGGCACCGAGGGCCTCGTCGATCACGATCTGGAGGGCGGGGGTGTCGCCGATCGGCATGAGCTCTTTCGGCACCGCCTTCGAGGCCGGGAGGAACCGGGTGCCCATACCGGCGGCCGGGATCACGGCGCTGCGGACCTGCATGGGCCCGACCATACCGAACGATGGTCGAACACCAGCCGGGTCGGGCACCGCTGCCGATAGGTTTTCGGCCGAGATGCCCACGTACGTGTACAGATTCGTCGACACCGGCGAGACGATCGAGGTCCAGCAGTCCTTCACCGACCAGGCGTTGACCGAGGCTGAGCACCCGACGACTGGCCGCGTGATGCCGGTGCGGAAGGTCTTCACTCCGGTGGGCGTCACGTTCAAAGGCGGCGGGTTCTACAAGACGGACAGCCGGAAGAAGTCGGCCTCGAGCGGGAAGAAGGACTCGACCACCGCGGGCAAGGAGTCGACGAGCACGGACTCCTCGACGACCAGCTCCGCTTCGAGCGACTCGTCGAGCTCGTCGAGCACGTCGACGTCGTCATCCTCGTCGAAGGACGCCTCCACCACCACGGCGGGCGCCGGACGCGACTGAGGTGTCGTAGGCGCCGTGCTCATCCCGATTGGCGATCACCTCGCCGACGTCGGGGTGTTCGGGGGAACCGGGTTCTACGAGTTCGAGTCCGGCGACGACGGGCTCGCCGAGGTCGAGGTCGACACGCCGTACGGCCCGCCCGCCGGGCCGATCACGGTCGCCACGATCGCCGGCCGGAGGGTCGCGTTCCTGCCGCGGCACGGGCGCGGCCACCGGTTCGCGGCCCATCGGGTCCCGTTCCGCGCCAACGTCTGGGCGCTCGCCTCCCTGGGCGTGCGCAGCATCGTGGCCCCGTGCTCGGCCGGCGCCCTCCAGCCCGAGCTCGCGCCCGGTGACTTCGTCGTTGTCGACCAGCTCGTCGACCGCACGTGGGGCCGCAAGGACACGTTCCACGACGTCGGCGGCGACGACCACCAGGGCGCCGGAGTCCACCACCAGTCGTTCGCCGACCCGTACGACGCCGGGGTGCGAGCCACCCTCGTCGACGCCGGCGCCGCGGTCGGCGTCCCCACGCACGACGGCGGCACGATGGTGGTGATCAACGGGCCGCGGTTCTCGACCCGGGCCGAGAGCATGTGGTTCCGGTCGATGGGGTGGCACGTCGTCAACATGACCGGCTATCCGGAGGCCGTGCTCGCCGCCGAGGCCGGGATCCCGTACGCCGCCATCGCGCTCGTCACCGACCGCGACGCCGGTGTCGACGGCGGCCCGCCGGTGACGATGGAGACGGTCTTCGCGACGATGCAGCACAACGTGGCCAAGGTCCGGGAGCTGCTGGCCGCCGCTGTTCCTGCGCTCCCCTGAGCGCGCCCGCGACGACCCCGGTAGGTTGACCGCGCCGACGCCCCCGATCGCCCGTCGATCTGGAGGAACCCGATGCACCCCGTGGCCCGTCTCCGCCACGTGCTCGCCCGTCGACCATGGCTCTACTGGCTCGCCGTGCTCGCCCTCGCCGGAGCCGCCGGTCTGGTGGTCGCCGACGCCGCCGCCGGGGTGGACGCGGCGCGCCGATCGTGGGGCACGACCCGCCGCGTCGTCGTGACGGCGGTCGACGTCGCACCCGGCGAAACGCTCTCCGGCCGGATCGAGGTTCGATCCGTGCCGGAGCCGATGATCCCGCCGGACGCGCTCGAGGAGGTCGAACCGACGGCCATCGCCCGCCAACGGCTCGGCGCGGGCGAGATGGTGATGGCGCACGACATCGCCGCGACCAGCGCGCCGCAGGCCCTGATCCCCGACGGATGGCGCGCCATCGCCGTCGCGGAACCAGTGCCGACGGGCGCGGCGCCCGGCGACGCGGTGAGCGTGGCGAGCGGGGGGATCCTCGTCACCGGCGATGGCCTGGTGGTGGCCGCGCTCGCCGAAGGCGTGCTCGTGGCGGTGCCAGCCGACGTTGCTGCATCGGTGGCCCACGCGGCGGTCACGGGCGACCTCACGCTCCTGCTCGAGCCGTGATCGTCAGCGCCAGCCGGTGGCGACGATCACGAGCACGGCGAGGCCGACGACGACGCGGTACACCACGAACGGCGTGAAGCTGTGCGTGCGCACGAGGCGCAACGTGCCCCACACCGCGATCCAGCCCGACACGGCCGACGTGAGGATGCCGACGAGCATCGGGACGGCCAGGCCCTCGGGGATCCCGTCACCCGCCAGGCCGGCGAGCTTGAAGAGCACGGCCCCGCCCGTGACCGGGATCATCATCAGGAAGCTGATCCGGGCGGCCGCGTCGCGATCGAAGCGGAGGAAGCGGCCCGCCGTCATCGTGATGCCCGACCGCGATGTGCCCGGGTTCAACGCCAGCGCCTGCGCGGCACCGACGAGGACGGCGTCGCGCGCCGAGAAGTTCTCGACCTTGCGCTGACCCGGCATGTGGTCGGCCCACGCGAGCAGCAGACCGCCGAGGATGAGTGACACGGCGATGATCGTCGGGGTGCCGAGGCCCTCGTCGATCTGGTCCTCGAACACCGCCCCGACGGCGGCCGCCGGCACGGTCGAGAGGACGAGCAGCCACGCCACCCGACCTTCCGTCGTGACCGGCCGCTCGCGCCGGAACACCGCGCGCAGCCCCTCGCGGACGTAGACGACAAGGTCGTGCCGAAAGTAGGCGATGGCGGCGATGAGCGTGCCGATGTGGAGGGCGACGTCGAAGGCCTTCTCCGTCGACTCGGAGTCGAAGTCGTCCCAACCGAACAACCAGGGCACGAGCAGGAGGTGCCCGCTCGACGAGATCGGCAGGAACTCCGACAGCCCCTGGACGAGCCCGAGGATGATGGCGTGCGAGATCGGCACGAGGCGCTCTCAGCGGCGGACGGGCGGGACTACGCCCCGCTCATCGTCACGTCGCGGAGCACGAGGCTCACGCCGGCGGCGCGCATCGGCAGCCAGTCGACGTCTCCGCCGACCTCGACGACGTCGAGCAGCATGCGCTGCAGCGTCGAGGCGATGGTGAGCTCGCGCACCGGCGCGCCGACCTCTCCGTTGGTGATCAGCATCCCGGACGCACCGGTGGAGAAGTCGCCGCTGACGGGGTTCACGCCCGAGTGGAGGCCGACGACCGTCTGGACCAGCAGGCCGTCGTCGATGTCGGAGATCAGCTCGGGCTGGGTGCGCGTGCCCGGCTGGAGCTGCAGGGCGAGGCAGCCCACGCTCGGCGAGCCGGCGAACCCACCGCGGATCGCGTTGCCGGTCGGCGCCGCGCCGGCGCGACGGGCCGAGTAGCTCGAGTGGACGAACTGGCGCAGCGAGCCGTTCTCGATGAGCACGTTGCGGCGCGCCGCCAAGCCCTCGCCGTCGAGCTCGGTGGCCGTGTAGGCCTGCGGGTTCGTCGGGTCGTCGACGAGCGTGACGATGTCGGCGGCGACCTGCTCCCCGAGCCGGTCGCGGAAGAGGCTGCGCCCTTTCACGACGCTCTCGCCGTCGACGGTGGACGAGATCACGCCGAGGAACTGGGCCGTCACGAACGGATCGAGCACGACCGTGAGCCGGCGGGACGGTGGCTTGGTCGCTCCCAACAGCCGGGTCGCGCGGTCGGCGGCGTCGGCGGCCGCCTTGGCGAGGTCGAACTCGCCCGGCTCGCGGCCGACGCTGAACCCGAAGCCGGTCTGGGTCTCGTCGCCGTCGTCGGCGAGACTGCTGACGGTGACGTAGCAGCCGTTCTCCCGCCGGTACTCGCGGATCCCGGTGGTCGTCGCGACGGCCGCCTCGGCCCATGCATCGGCGTAGTTGGCGTCGTCGACGCGGACACGAGGGTCGGCGGCCAGGGTGAGCCGCTCGAGCTCCTTGGCCAGTTCGATCTTCCGCTCGGTCGGGTAGGACGCGAGGTCGTCGTTCCACAGCTGCTGCGGAGTGCGCGGGAACCCGTCCGGCTCGGCCAGCCCCGCCCACTCGTCGACCGTGCCGAAGGCGACGTTGTCCCGAGCGTCGGCGACCACGTCGTCGACCGCGGCGGGATCGAGGGTCCCGGCGTAGGCGAAGCCGGTGCGGCCGTCGCGGATGACGCGCACCCCGATCCCCTCGCTCTGCGCCGACACGAAGTGCTCGACGTCGCCCTCGTAGACGCGGACCTCGGTCTCCCCGCCGCGGGAGACGAACGCCTCGATCTGCTCGCCGGCGCCGGCCTGGGCGACGACCTTGTCGGCGAGCGCCTGCAGCTCCTCCAGACTTTCGGTCACGCGGCGGTCCCCCCGATGGTGAGCGCCTTGACCCGGAGCGTTGGCTGGCCGGTGCCGACCGGCACGCCCTGCCCGTCCTTGCCGCACGTGCCCGGGCCGCCCATGGCGAAGTCGTTGCCGAGCAGGTCGATGTCCCGGAGCGCCTGCGGCCCGTTGCCGATCAGGTTGCCCTCGCGGAGGGGCTCGGTGATCTCGCCGTCCTCGATGAGGTAGGCCTCGACCATCCCGAACACGAAGTCCCCACTCGCCGTGTTGACCTGGCCCCCGCCGAGCTTGGCGACGTACACCCCGCGCTCGGTGGCCCGCACGATCTCGTCGGGGTCATCCTCGCCCTCGAGCACGAACGTGTTCGTCATCCGCACCATCGGCAGATGCATGTAGCTCTGCCGGCGGCCGTTACCGCTGGGTGCCCGGCCCTCCTTGCGCGACCGCAGGAAGTCCCACATGTAGTCGGTGAGCACGCCGTTCTCGATCAACACGTTGCGCTGCGTGCGGTGCCCCTCGTCGTCGATCGTGAGCGTCCCCCACTCCCGGGCCATGGTCCCGTCGTCGACGACGGTCACGAGCGGCGAGGCGACGAGCTCGCCGCGCTTGCCGCGGTAGACGCTCGCTCCCTTGCCGACGAGGTCGGCCTCGAGGCCGTGGCCGCACGCCTCGTGGAACAGGACGCCGCCGGTGCCCTGCTTGATGACCACCGGCATCGAGCCCGAAGGTGCCGGGCGGGCATCGAGCTTGGTGATCGCCTGACGGGCGGCGTCACGGGCGAGGTCCTCGATGTCGACGTCGTCGAACACCTCGAACCCGATCGTGTGACCCATCGACTGGTACCCGGTCTGCATCCCGGTGTCGCCGTCGGCGACTGCGCTGACGCGGAGCAGGCAGCGGACGATCTCGTCGTCGGCGAGCAGACCGTCGCTGTTGGCGACGAGCACCCGCTTCCTGCTGTCGGCGTAGCCCGCCGACACCTGCACGATCGCCGCACCGGCCGAACGGGCCGCGTCATCGACGCGCCGGAGCAGGTCGACCTTGGTCGTCTTCGGCACGTCGTCGGGGAACTGTTCGACGACGTTGGGCCGATCGTGCGCCGCCGGTGTGAGGGCCACCGTGCGAGTGGTCGCACCACCCTGCCGGGCCGCCGCGGCTGCGGTCTCGGCGGCCGCCTGCAACCCGCGCTCGCTGAGGTCGCTGGTGTGGGCGAACCCGGTGGTCTCACCGGCCACCACGCGGATGCCGGCACCCCGGTCGCGCCCGCTCGTGACCTGCTCGACGCGCCCGTCGTCGAGTCCGGCGGACGTCGAGCGCTTGTCCTCGGCGTAGATCTCGGCGAATTCACCGCCCGACCGCATGGCGGTCGAGAGGACCCGTTCGAGGATGTCGCGATCGATCACGGGCTGCACGCTACCGGTAGGGTGCAGCCCGTGACGGTGGCGACGGGCGTGCGGGGCGAAGCGCGGATGGTGGTTGGCGAGGCGGACACGGCGCGCTCCATGCGGTCGGGGACCGTGGACGTCCTCGGCACGCCCCGGCTCATCGCGCTGTGTGAAGAAGCGACGGTGCGCGCCATCGCTCCTGACCTCGCCGAGGGCACGACGACCGTCGGGATGAAGGTTCGCCTCGACCACCTCCAGCCGTCGGCGGTCGGCTCCAAGGTCGTCGCCGAGGCGATGGTGGAGAAGGTCGAGGGTCGCCGCATCACGTTCACGGTGTCGGCGTCCGACGAGCGTGGGCTGATCGCGGTGGGCCGGGTCGTACGGGTGATCGTCGACCTCGGGCAGTTCATGGCCAAGTGCGGCGGCTGACGCCGCGTCACGCCACGCAGAACTCGTTGCCCTCGGGGTCGGCCATGGTGACCCAGCGCTGCGGACCCTGCTGACCGTCCCACAGCCGCGACGCGCCGAGCGCGGTGAGCCGCTCGACCTCGGCGTCCCGCCGCTCGTCGCCGACGTGCAGGTCGAGGTGGACCCGATTCTTGACGGTCTTCGACTCCGGGACGTGCTGGAACAGCAGGCGCGGGGCGACGCCGGCGGGATCGCGGCTGGCCGCCGCCGTCTTGAACGCCAGCCGCCCATCGACCTCGATCGTCTCGTCCGGTGTGACGTGCCCGGCGTCGAGCACCTGCCGCACGATGTCGTGATGGTCCTCGATCTCGTAGCCCATCGCCTCGGCCCAGAACCGGTTGAGCCGGTGCGGGTCGTCGGCGTCGATGGCGATCTGGAACGGCGTCGTCATCGCGCACCTCCGTTCACCGGCCGGTGGGCGTAGAGATCACGGAGCAGCGCGATCTCGGCGCCGTGGTGGATCGCCTCCCGGTTGATGTGCAGGAGCAGCTCGGCGTAGGGACGCTCGGCGAACGGCCCCTCGTGCGGGCCGACCGGACGGCCCAGCGCCTCGGCATCCAGGCCCTTGATCCCGCGGAGCCACTCGTCGTACCAGTGGTCGAGCAGGTCGAGCCCGCCTTTGGCGGTGAGCGGCCAGTCGACGGTCTGGTAGTCGACGCCGCCAGTGCCGAAGTGGTTCGCCGCCCGTGAGCCGAAGACGCCGATCGAGATGTGGCCCATCCGCCACGCGATCGTCGTTACCGGCGGCGGGACGGGTTCGGGGTACTCGTAGTCGATGACGGCGTCCCCCGTGCCGGCGGCGTATGACGTCGTGGCCTCCGACCGGGGCCGGATGCTCCAGCACCCGGGCACCGGCTCCCAGCGGTACTCGTCGTCGGAGAGGTCGTCCAGGCGCGGGCGAAGGTGCTCGCGCCAGTGCCAGTCGAGCTGCTCGACGAGCTGGTTGGTCCAGTCGATGTCCATGCCCGCACCGTACGCGTGAATGAGGACCGTTTCCGACCTCATTCGGGCCACAATTGGGATCGTGTCCACCACCACGGCCCGGCTGCTGGGCGTGCTGTCGCTGCTCCAGGCGCGCCCGCACTGGTCGGGCCCCGAGTTGGCCGACCGGCTCGGCGTGACGGTCCGCACGGTGCGCCGGGACGTCGAGCGGCTGCGCCACCTCGGCTACCCGATCGAGGCCGACGCGGGCGTGGCCGGTGGCTACCGGCTGGGCGCGGGCGGGACGGCGATGCCGCCGTTGATGCTCGACCGCGACGAGGCGGTCGCGGTGGCCGTGTGCCTCCGGTCGACGGCCACCGAGTCGATCGCCGGCGGCGGGGAGGCGGCGATCCGAGCCCTCGGCAAGCTCGAGCAGCTACTCCCGTCGGTCGTGCGCCGGCAGGTCGGGACGATCGCCTCGATGACGGCCCGCCTCGACGCCGCGCCGGAGCCGATCCCACCCGACGTGCTGGTGACGATCACCCGCGCGTGCCGCGACGCCGAGCGGCTCCGCGCCCGCTACCGCGACCGCGGCGGGCGTGAGTCGGAGCGCACGATCGATCCGTATCGCGTCGTGTCGACGGCACGCCGCTGGTACCTCGTCGCTCGCGATCGCGACCGCGCCGGCTGGCGCACGCTCCGCATCGACCGCATGAGCGACGTCGTCGCGACCGGCCACCGCGTCGAGATCGTCGATCCGCCCGACCCCGTCGCCTTCGTGCAGGCCGCGATCACGACCGCGCCGTACCGTCACCAGGCCCGCATCGAGCTCGCCGCTCCGATCGCCGACGTCGCCGCGGTCGTCCCGGCCACGGTCGGGGCGCTCGAGCCCGTCGACGACCACACCACGATCCTCACCACGGGCGCGGACGACGTCGACGCGCTCGCCTTTCACCTCGTCTCGCTCGGGTTCCCGTTCCGGGTCCTCGAGTCCGACGCTCTGCGCGAGCGGCTGCGCGAGATCGCCGACCTGATCAGCCGAGATTCGACGACCGCGGGTAGACGTCGGCGGGGTCGGTGACCACGTTGACGACGTAGGGCACGCCCGACGCGAACGCCCGGTCCAGGGCCGGGCCCACCTCCGCCGGGTCCGTGACGGTCTCGCCGCCCCCGCCGAGGGCGCGCACGACCTCGTCGTAGCGGCAGCCCGGTTGCAGGTCGCACGCCAGGTCCCACCCGTAGATCGCCTGCATCGGGTGCTTCTCCAGACCCCACATCCCGTTGTTGCCGACGACCAGCACCACCGGCAGCCCGTGGCGGACCAGCGAGTCGGCGTCCATCAGGCTGAACCCGGCCGCGCCGTCGCCGAGCAGGGCGACGACCTGGGCGTCGGGCCGGGCCACCCGGGCTGCGATGGCGTAGCCCAGACCGTTGCCGAGGCACCCGTAGGGCCCGGTGTCCAGCCAGCAGCCCGGCTGGTGCACCTCGACGAACTTGCCGGCGTAGGAGGCGAAGTCGCCCCCGTCGCAGATGACCACGGCGTCGCGCTCCAAGCGCCGGCGCAGCTCCCCGTAGACCCGGCTCGGCTTGATCGGGTCGGCGTCGGCGGCGAGGAGCGCGGCCTCGGCCTGCCGGGCCGCCTCCTCCGCGCCCCGGAGCTCGTCGATCCACTCCTCGTGGCTGACGCGGGGGCCGTCGTGCTCCGCCATCGTGCGCAGCGTCGCGTCGATGTCGCCGGCGACGGTGAGGACGTCGACGTGGGCGGCCCGCTGGGACTCGGCGTCGACCACGTGGGCGACGGTCGCGTTTCCGAACCGGCCGAAGCCGAGCCGGAAGTCGAGCGGCGTTCCCACCACGACGACGAGGTCGGCCCGCTGCTTGAGCAGCCCGCGGGTGCGGAGGAAGGCCAGCTCGTGGTCGGCCGGCAAGGTGCCCCGGCCGAGGCCGTTGGTGAAGACCGGCACTCGCAGGTGCTCCACCGCGGCCGCCAGCGCGGTCCACGCGCCGGCCCAGTACACGTCGCTGCCGACCACCAGCGCCGGCCGTTCGGCGCTGGCGATCGCCGCCGCGACCCGCGCCACCGCTTCCGGATCGGGGTCGACCCCGCGCCCCATCGAATGCTCGGCGGCGGGCACGTCGCCGGAGGTCGGTCCGAAGACGTCGAGGGGAAAGTCGACGAACACCGGCCCGCGGTGCGGTTCGACGGCCAGAGCCGCGGCACCGTGCACGACGGCCCCGGCCTTGGCCGGGTCGGTGAGCGTGGTCGCCTGCTTGGTGATCGACGCCAGGATCGGAACGTGGTCGAGCTCCTGCAGCGAGCCCGCCCCCCATCGCCCCTGGGGCGCCCGCCCGCCGAGCACGACGACCGGCGATCCGTTGAACCACGCCGACGTGATCGCCGACACCCCGTTGGTGATTCCCGGACCGGCGGTCAGGGCGGCGACGCCCGGGCGGCGGGTGAGCTTGGCGTAGGCCTCGGCGGCGAACGTCGCCGACTGCTCGTGGCGCGTGTCGACCACTCGCACATCCTGGTTGCGGCACGCCTCGTACAGCGGCCAGATGTGCCCGCCGTTCAACGTGAACAACACGTCCACGCCGAACCCCTTGAGGGCGGCGATCGCCTGCTCCCCCGCATGAGCGTTGATGCTGTTTGTCACGCTTACCTCCACGTCACCAGACCGTAACGAGACGTAGCCTGGCGGTCTATGCAGGTGGCGCCGGCACCCGTGCTTCCCGAGCGGACGCACCGCGTGTACTGGTGGAAGGAAGCCCTCATCATCGGCATCGGCTACGTCATCTACTCCTGGACCCGGAACCAGTTCGGCTCCAACCGGATCGCCGCCGACGGCGTGCCCGAGCAAGCCTTCCACAACGCCGAGCGGGTGATCCGGTTCGAGCGCTTCGTCGGCCTGTTCCACGAGGAGTCGATGCAGGAGCTGTTCCTGTCGCGGCAGAGCTTCATCCAGTTCTGGAACACGTACTACGGCACGGCCCACTTCTTCGTCACCGTCCTCGTCTTCGTCCTGCTGTTCAGGAAGCGACCGGCGGTGTTCCCGCAATGGCGGAACAGCATCGTCGCGATGTCGGTGCTCGCGATCGTGGGCTTCGCCCTGTTCCCGCTGATGCCACCCCGCCTTCTCGACGAGCCGTGCTCCGACTACGGCGGCGCGTGCATCGCGAGCGACCTACGGCCCGACGGCGGAGGGTTCGGGTTCGTCGACACGCTGAAGGACTACGGCGGCCCGTGGTCGTTCGACTCCGACGCCGTGGCCGACATCTCCAACCAGTACGCGGCGATGCCGAGCCTGCACATCGCCTGGGCGATGTGGTGCGCCGTGGCCATGTGGCCGCTGCTGCGCCGCCGCTGGCAACGAGTCGCCGTGCTCCTCTATCCGATGGCGACGATGTTCTGCATCATCGTCACAGGAAACCACTACTGGATCGACGGGATCGCCGGGCTCGTCATCTTCGGCTTCGGAACACTCATCGGTTGGGGCCTGTACCGCTGGAACCAGAACCGCCTCGACGCCAAGCACGCCCGCACCGTGAGCGCGGCGTCGACGGTCGCGGCCTGACGCGCGATCCCGCGGACCTCCGCAGGACCAGATAGCGTCGGCTCACCATGTGGCTCGAAGGCATCAACGAGCCGGCCGACCTGCGGGCACTCTCGTTCGACGAGCTGGAGGAGCTGGCGGGCGAGATCCGGGACTTCATCGTGCTCGCGGTCGCCGAGAACAGCGGCCACCTGGGATCGAACCTCGGGGCCGTGGAGCTCACGCTCGCCGTGCACCGCGTGTTCGAGTCGCCGACCGACGCGGTTCTGTGGGACACCGGCCATCAGGCATACGTCCACAAGCTCGTGACCGGACGGCGCGACGGGTTCGCCCGCCTGCGCCAGACCGGGGGTCTGTCCGGGTACCCGTGTCGGGCCGAGAGCGAGCACGACTACATCGAGAACAGCCACGCCTCGACGGTGCTCTCCTACGCCTACGGGCTCGCCGTCGCACGCGACGCCGGCACCGACCCCCACCGTCACATCGTCGCCGTCATCGGTGACGGATCGATGACCGGCGGGATGGCGTACGAGGCACTCAACAACCTCGGCCACAGCGGGCGCCGCGTCATCATCGTCCTCAACGACAACGGCCGCAGCTACGCGCCGACGGTGTCGTCGCTCATCGCGCCCCGGTCCATCGAGGCGCCAGAGCCGGAGGAGGAGAGCCCCCGGGTCATCACGCGCATCGGCGACTGGATGTCGCACGCCCTCGCCAGAGCCCGCCTGAACCCGACGTACGTGCGCCGCCAGCGGCGCCTCGAGGGGTTCCTCCGCGACGTCCCGGTCGTGGGGAGCCCGGCGGAGAAGGCGGTCGAGGCGATCAAGGCGGCCGTGCGCGAGGTGCTCCAGCCGCCCTCGTTCTTCGAGGCGCTCGGCGTGCGCTACGTCGGGCCGGTCGACGGGCACGACATCGCCGCCCTCGAGCACGCCCTGGAGAACGCCGTCGAGCTGTCGGCCGAAGGGCCGATCGTCGTGCACGTCCTCACCCAGAAGGGTCGCGGGCTACCCGCCGGCCGAGGACGACGACGAGAAGCACCTCCACGACGCCCCCGTGTTCGACCCCGTCACCGGGCCCCCGAAGGCGGTCCCGACGGGCTACACCCAGGCGTTCGCCGAGGCGGTCATCAAGGAGGCCGAGGCCGACCCGCGGCTGGTCGCGATCACCGCCGCGATGCCCGGTCCGACCGGACTGCTGCCGTTCCAGGCCCGCTTCCCCGACCGCTTCTTCGACGTCGGCATCGCCGAGCAACACGCCGTCACCGGCGCCGCCGGGATGGCGATGGGCGGACTGCGGCCCGTGGTCGCGCTCTACTCGACGTTCCTCAACCGGGCGTGGGACCAGGTCGTGTACGACGTCGCGCTGCACCGGCTGCCCGTGATCTTCTGCCTCGACCGGGCCGGGATCACCGGTCCCGACGGTCCCAGCCATCACGGCGTCTACGACCTCGCCATGCTCTCGCGCGTGCCCGGCATGCGCGTGCTCGCCCCGTCGAGCGTCCAGGAGCTGCAGCAGATGCTGCACGATGCGACCGAGCTCGCCGATAGCGGCCCCGTCGCGATCCGCTACCCGCGCGGGCAGGCGCGGCAGGTCCCCGAGCACGCCGTGGGCTCCGGCCTCCGGGCCCGGGTCGCCCGCCGCGCCGGTGGCCCGGCCGCCGAGAGCGCCTGCGTCCTGGCCGTCGGCAAGCTCCTCGCGCCGGCGGAGAAGGCGGCCGAGATCGTCGCCGGCGACGGCATCGACGTCACCGTGTGGGACGTGCGCAGCTGCGCCCCGCTCGACGACCAGATGCTCGCCGACGCCGCCACCCACCGCGCCGTGATCACGGTCGAGGACGGAGTGCGCGAGGGCGGGATCGGGATGACGATCGCCGACCGGGTCGGTGCCCTCGCCCCCGCCGTGCCCGTCCACGTCCGAGGCATCCCGGCCCAGTTCATCCCGCACGCGGCGAGCCCGGACCACATCCTCGGCCAGCTCGGCCTGGACGCCGACGGGATCGCCCGCGCCATCCGCGAGTCGTTCTGACCACCCGGATGGACTGGTCGGGGGAGCTCGAGCTCGCGCTCGACCTGGCGGCCGCCGCCGACGCGATCACGCTGCCCGCGTTCCAGGCCCGCCGTTTCGCCGTCGAGCACAAGGCCGACGGCAGCGAGGTCACCGCGATCGACCGGGCCGTCGAGGCCGCGATCGCCGAGCGGCTCGCGACGGCCCGTCCCGACCACGGGCTGTTCGGCGAGGAGTTCGGCCGCTCAGGCGAGGACTCACCATGGCAGTGGATCGTCGATCCGATCGACGGCACGTCGGGGTTCGTGCGCGGCATCCCCGTCTGGGCGACGCTGATCGCCCTGCACCACGTCGAGCACGGGCTCGTCGCGTCCACGGTGTCGGCGCCGGCGCTCGGCACACGCTGGTGGGCGGCGCGGGGCGCCGGTGCGTTCGTCGACGGGCGGAGCTGCCACGTCTCGGCGGTCGACCGGCTCGCCGACGCTCAGGTGAGCGTGACGTTCAGCTCCGGCTGGGACGAGCTCGGCGTGACCCCCGCGCTCGTCGACCTCGCCAAGGCCGCCCGCCGCGCCCGGGGCTTGGGCGACTTCTGGCAGCACGCCCTCGTCGCCGAGGGAGCCCTCGACGTCGCCGTCGACGCCGTCGGGGTGGCGCCCTACGACATCGCCGCGGTGTGTCTCCTCGTCGAGGAGGCCGGCGGCATGCTCACCGACCGGACGGGTGTTCCGGGCTACGCCGGCGCCACAGCGATCTCCACCAACGGTGTGCTACACGACGAGGTGCTCCGGCGCCTCAGCTGAGCCCGTTCTGTCGGTCGGGAAGCGCGGAATCGTGTAGATCCCGACGGACAGAACGGGGGATCAGTCGAGTTGGTCCCCGACGACTGACACGAAGCTCACGCACGCACCGGGCGCGCCACCCAGGTTGTGGGTGAGCGCCTTGCGCTTGCCGGCGGCGACGCTGGCGATCTGTCGCTCACCGGCTTCGCCGCGGAGCTGCGTCCAGCACTCGAACAGCATCCGCAGGCCGGACGCGCCGATCGGGTGGCCGAACGACTTGAGCCCGCCGTCCGGGTTCACCGGCAGCTCTCCGTCGAGGTCGAACGTGCCGGCGAGCACCTCCTTCCACGCGAAGCCACGCTCGGCGAACCCGAGGTCCTCCATCAGCACGAGCTCGGTCGGCGTGAAGCAGTCGTGGACCTCGGCCATCGCCAGCTCGGCGCGGGGGTCGGTGATGCCGGCCTGGGCGTAGGCGTCCTCGGCCGAGCGGACGACCTCGCGGAAGCTGGTGTAGTCGTAGGTCGGGTCCATCGGGCCGGCAGCCGGCCCGGACACGAATGACAGCGCCTTCACGTACAGCGGGTGGTCGGTGTAGCGGTGGGCGTCCTCGGCGCGCACGATGATCGCCGCCGCCGACCCGTCGCTCACCCCGGAGCAGTCGAAGATGCCGAGCGGCCCGGCGATCAGCGGGCTGCACGCGATCGTCTCCTTGGGCACCTCCTTGCGGAACTGCGCCCGCGGGTTGAGTGCCCCGTTGCGATGGTTCTTCCACGCGATGCGCGTGAGCACGTCCTTCATCTCGTCGGCGTCGACGCCGTACTTGTTGGCGTAGGCGGGAGCGAGGAAGCTGAACGACGCCGGGGCGGTGACGCTGAGCCGGGTGCCGTCGTCGGGCGGCGGGCTTCCGGTGAGACCGGAGAAGCCGGAGTCCTTGAGCTTCTCGACGCCGATGGCCATCCCGACGTCGTACGCCCCGGACGCGACGGCGTAGCAGGCGTTGCGGAACGCCTCCGACCCGGTGGCGCACATGTTCTCGAGCCGGCTCACCGGCTTGTAGTCGATCTTCAACGGCCGGCTGAGCGTCAGGCCGGACACGCCTGATCCGAGCGTCCCGAGCCAGAACGCGTCGACGTCCTCGAGCGAGACTCCGGCCGACTTGAGGGCGTCGCCCGAGGCGTCGACGAGCAGGTCGTCCGTCGAGCGGTCCCAGTGCTCGCCGAACGTCGTGCAGCCCATACCGACGATGGCGACGCGATCGCGGATCCCGTGTGAAGCCATGTCAGCCCTCCTGAGTCTCGATCGGTCTGGCTTTCCAGAAGTAATTGTGCACGCCGCGGGCCGTGAACAGACGACGGAACGTCATCTCGACGCGATCGCCGATCGCGACGGTCGCCGGGTCGACGTCGGTGAGCTCGCACTGGAAGCGGCCGCCACCATCGAAGTCGATGACGGCTGCCACGACGGGCGGGCTCAGGCTGTACGCCAGCCGGTCCACCGTGAACGTGGCGATGGTCGCAGGGACGTCGGCCATCCGGACCGGCTCCATGTGGTCGACCTCGCCCGTGTCCATGCTGACGCGGGCCGGCGGCAGGTGGACGAAGCCGGTCTCGTCGCGGCTGCCGATGAACCCGTACTTCCACTGGTCGGTGCGCAGGCTGGGCGGGGCGGCCGGGGCCTCGGGCTCGGGGCGGCGCGGCGGCTCACGGGTGAGGAACCCCCGCCACGTGAGGAACTGGGCGTAGGGCAGATCGTCGCGCCCGCTCTCGAGCCGCTCCTGCACCGTCGCCGTGCGGTCGTACCCGGCCAGCGCGGCCGTGGTCCGCATCACCCACACGTCGACGCCGTCGGCCAGCTGCACGATGGCGATCGTCTGGTCCGGCTCGGCCCGGTCGAGCACGTCGGCGAGCAGCAGCCCGGCGTGGGCGGTGCCGGTGTTGCCGACGCTCGCCGTGAGGTCGTCGACGATCGCCTCGGCGCGGAACCCGGCGGTTCGCCGGGCGGCGTTGACGGCGCGCTGGTGCAGCCCGGTGACGATCGCATGGTCGACGTCGCCGGCGCCGATGCCGGCGGCCTTGAGCGCGGCGGTGACGGCCTCCTCGACGAGGGGGGCGTAGGCGTGCTCGCCGAAGCGTTCCTCCCACTGCCGCGACGCCGGCTCGCCCGGCATCCGCCACCGGTCGAGGAACTCGCCCGTCGCGCTGGCCCCACCGATCGTCTCGGTCAGGGCGGACCCGTCGTCGCCGAACAGGAACGCAGCCGCGGCGTCGCCGCCGCCGGCCTCGTCGGCGCCCCCGGGCAACCCGGTGCGGACGTCCGCCAGCACGGCGAGCCCGCCGGAGCGGTCGGCGAGCGCACACGCGGCGACGTTCGAGCGGACCGCGCCGACCAGGTCGTAGGCGCCGACGTGGGACGGCAGGGCGAGGGCAGCGTGGATCGCGGTGGCGTTCGTCTTGTCCGCGTACGCCGGGGCGGTCGTGGCGAACACGACGTCGGTGGGCGTCACGCCCTCGGGCGCCCGACGCAGGGCGACGCGCGCCGCCTCGACCCCCATCGACGTGGTGTCCTCGTCGTAGCTGGCGACCCGCCGCGTCCCACCGCCCCGCCCGCCCCCCAGGGCGCCGGCGATCGCCGACCGCTGAAGCCGCCAATAGGGCAGGTACACGCCATAGCTCACGATCCCGGCCATCGCGACGGAACGTAGCTGATCGCACCTCGGACGGCTCCAGTGGGTCGCCCCGACTTGACCGACAGAGGTTGTTAGGTGTACCTAACAGTGCGGTGTTCCAGTCCCATCACACCGCACTCGACGACCACCAGCTCTCGACGTTGCGCCGGGCGGCCGCCATGGCCCACGCCACCGGCGCCGTCGGGCTCCGGCTGTGCGCCGGGGACGTGGCGATCGCCGACGTGATCCCCCACGACTGCGTGGGCCGGGACCAACCAGTGCGGACCGGGCCCGCGCCGGGCCTGTGCGTGGACCCGTGCCAGTTCCGGCTCGCCGTGGCCCGGGCGTGGCACGACCACACCGCCGGGCGGCTGGTCGGCCTGGTGGGGCTCGACCACGGCGAGGCGTTGACGGTCACGTGGACAGTGGGACCCCCCGGCCGGCTGATCGGCCTCGGGGCCGTCCGGGCCCGCTGCGCCAACCGGACGGTGTGGGCGTTCGCCTCGCTGCTCGCCCCGGGCGCGCTGACCGGGGTGCTGACCGAGGTCGCCGCGGCGAGCGACGGGCCGCCGGCCGGCCTCCGTGACGGGCTCGCCGCCCAGCTCATCCACGACGAGCTGCTCGACGCGACCGTCGTGCACATCGAGGTCGACCCGGTGGACGCGCCCGCCGCGCCGGCGCGTGTGCTCGACGAGGTGCTGCGTCGGATGGTCGCCGCCGTCGGCGCGGCCGAAGTCGTCGAGGCGCTGGCCAGAGATCAGCTGTAGTTCAGCCGTAGTACGGGTTCTCGCCGGTCGTGTGATCGGTGAGGTCCTTGACCCGTTCGACGCCCTCGATCGCCTCCGACAGCATCGTCTGCACCCCGTCGAGCATCGTCAGCCGGCTCATCGAGCACCCGTGGCAGCCGCCGCCCATCGTGAGGTAGGCGGTGCCCTCGCCGTCGTGGCCGACGTAGGTGACGAAGCCCCCGTGCACGGCGAGCGCCGGGTTGACCTCGTTGGCGACCATCGCCTCGATCTCGGCCGACAACTCGTCGTCGGACGTGAGGCCCTCCACGACGGGCGGCGACGGGCGGTTGGGGTTGCGGATGACCAGGCCCTGGGACTCGGTGTGGTCGAGGATCGCGCCCTGCAGCAGATCCCGGTCGCGGGACGGGATGATCACCTTCAGCCCGTCGTGGGTGCGGACCTCGTCGGTGAAGGCGGCCGTGAGGAACTCGTCGAAGCTCAGGTCGTAGCGGAAGTCCTCGCCCGGAACGGACGCGATCTCGAGCCGCAGGCCGAGCTTGTCCGCCTCCGGCTCGGCGTCCCGCAGTTCGAGCAGCTTGGCCACCGCGGCGGAGGTGATCTCGATAATCGGCTCGCTTCCGGTCGACGCCGGCGAACTGACGAGACCTTCGAGCGGACTCATGCCTTCAGGCTACCGGTGATGACGGCCGTGCTCACCTGGTGACGTCACCTGGTGCCGCCGCCGTCGACCTCGATGCGCTGCCCCGTCACGTAGCCGGCGCCGGCGCTGCACAGCCACAGCACGACCTCGGCGATGTCCTCGGGCTGGCAGACCCGGCCGAACGGCGACCCGGCATCGAGTGGGCGGAGGTCCTCCAGCGAGCGGTCACCGGTCACGGCCCGCGCCAGGCGGAGGCCCATGTCCGTCTCGACGAGGCCGGGGGCGACGACGTTGACATGGATGCCGTTGACCCGCTCCTCCTTGGCGAGCGTGAAGGCGAGCGCCTCGAGCGCCGCCTTGGCCATGTTGTAGGGCGCTCCGTTGGCGGCGAAGTGACTCGTCGCGACCGACGAGATCATCACGATGTCCCCGCGCGAGCGCTGTCGCATCGACGGGAGCACGAGGCGGGCCAGGTGGTGGGCGCTGACGGCGTGAGTGGCGAGCAGCCGGGTGACCTCGGCGGGATCGGTCTCGGCGACCGTGTTCCCCCTCGACGCGACCCCGGCGTTGGCGACGAGCAGATCGACGAACCCGAAGTCGTCGAGCACCGCGTCGACCATCGCCGCGTCGGCCTCGGGATCGTCGACCGACGCCTGGTACGCACGCGCCATCCCGCCGGCCGCCTCGATCGCGGCGACCGTCTCGTTCGCCGCGTCCTTGTCCCGGCGGTAGTTCACCGCCACTGCGGCGCCCTCGGCGGCCAGCCGAACCGAGATGCCACGTCCGATCCCCCGGCCGCCCCCGCTCACCAGTGCGACCCGACCGTCCAGCGTCCCCATATGACAACCTTGCCCGGTGACCGACGGCAGCCGCAAAGCGATCATCGCCGCGCTCCTGGCCAACCTCGGGATCGCCATCGCCAAGTTCGTCGGTTTCCTCATCACCAGCTCCGCCGGACTGCTCGCCGAGGCCGTCCACTCGCTCGCCGACACCGGCAACCAGGCGCTGTTGCTGCTCGGAGGGCACCGCGCCCGCAAGGCCGCAGACGTCGAGCATCCCTTCGGGTACGGACGTGAGCGCTACTTCTGGGCGTTCGTCGTCGCCGTCGTGCTCTTCTCGGTGGGTGGCCTGTTCGCCCTGTACGAGGGCATCTCCAAGTTTCGTCATCCGCACGAGGTCGAGAGCCTCTGGGTGGCGATCGGCATCCTCGTCTTCGCCATCATCCTCGAGTCGATCTCGCTGCGGACGGCGTACCGCGAGGCGAGCCATCGCCGGCCTCCCGGCGTCTCGTGGTGGTCGTGGATCCGGACGGCGAAGGAGCCGGAGCTCCCCGTCGTGCTGCTCGAGGACACCGGCGCCGAGATCGGTCTCTTCTTCGCCCTCGGCGGCGTCCTGCTCGCCCACTTCACGGACGAGCCCCGTTGGGACGCGCTGGGGTCGATCGCCATCGGCGCCCTCCTCGTCGTCATCGCGATCCTGCTCGCCGTGGAGATGAAGGGACTGCTCATCGGCGAGTCGGCGTCGACGAAGGACGCCGACCGGATCGCAACCACTCTCGAGGAGCGCGCCGTCCGTGCGCCGGCTGATCCACCTCAAGACCCAGCACCTCGGTCCCGACGAGCTGCTCGTCGGCGCCAAGCTGGAGTTCGCGCCCGACCTCTCCGTCGACGAGCTGGCCGAGGCGATCAACGGGGCCGAGAAGGCGTTGCGGGAGGCCGTGCCCATCGCCCGCGTCGTGTACATCGAGCCGGACGTGTATCGCCCGGCCGTCGCCGAGTTCGTGCACGATCGCCGGCACCGGGATCACGCGCGCCGTCACCGCATCGCCGCCGACCGCAGGCTCGTCGGCATCGCGCTGCGTGCTCGGGGCCGTCCTCGCGTTCTCGAGCAGCTCGTCGATCGTCAAGTGGGCCGACGCGCCCGGCTCGGTGGTCGCGTTCTGGCGGATGATCGGCGCGGTGGCGCTGTGGTGGCTCGTGATCGCCGGCCGGCGCGTCGATGACGAGGCGCCCGATGCCGTCGGCCACCACGTGGCGCCGAGTGCTGCCCGCCGGATTGTTCTTCGGCTTGAACATCACCATCTTCTTCACCGCGATCAACCACACGAGCATCGCCCACGCCGAGTTCATCGCCGCCCTCACCCCGCTCCTGCTCGTACCGGCGGGAGCGTTCTTCTTCGGCGAGCAACCGAACCTGCGCGCCCTGGCATGGGGCTCACTCTCGATCGTCGGCCTCGCCATCGTGATCGCCTTCGGCGGCGACCAGGGCGGAGCAACGCTGGGAGGCGACCTTCTCATCCTCGTCGTCGTCTGCACCTGGGTCGGCTACCTCCTGACGTCGCGGCGGGCTCGGGCCACCGTCGACGTCGTCGATTTCATGTCGACCGTGATGCCCATCGGTCTGATCACCGCCGCCCCGCTCGCCCTGCTCCTCGACGGCGACGAGCTCTGGCCGCTCGAGACCAAGGCGTGGATCGCGGTCATCCTGCTGTCGGTGCTCACGGGCATGCTCGCCCACGGACTGATCGTGGCCGCCCAGCGCGACGTCGACGTCGGCACGATCGGGATGCTGCAGGTGTCGCAGCCCGCCCTCGCCGTCGCGTGGAGCTACCTCCTGCTCGGGGAGGAGATCCGCCTGGCCCAGGTGCCCGGCATGCTGCTCGTGCTGATCGGTCTCGCCGCCTTCACCTTCGTTTCCCAGCGCCGGACCGCTAGGGTGATCGCTGACCAACACGGGGAGCTCACTGGTTCGGTGGGCTGAGAGGGTGGCCGCCGCCGCCGACCCGAGAACCTGAACCGGGTAATGCCGGCGGAGGAATCGATGTGAGCGAGACGGTCGTCGTCATCACTGGAGCAGCCCCGCTCGACCGGCGCGCCGTGGCCGCAGTTCCGGCGGGTGCGTCCATCCTCGCCGCCGATGGCGGCCTCGACCACGCCGTGGCCGCCGGGCTGCGACCGGCCGTGCTCATCGGCGATCTCGACTCGATCTCACCCGCCGGGCTGGCGTGGGCGAACGAGCACGCCGAGGTCGTGTCCTACGACACGGACAAAGGTGAGACGGACACCGAGCTCGCCCTCGCCCATGCGGCCGGGCTCCACCCGGCGCGGCTCGTGCTGCTGGCCGGGCGGGCCCCGCGCGAGCGTCTCGACCACCTCGTGACCACGCTGGGCGCGCTCGGCTCACCGGGAGCTGGCCGGGATCGACGCCCTCGAGGCGTGGTGGGGCGACGAGCAGCTGTACGTCGTCCACGGGCCCGGCAAGGTCGAGCTCGACATCTCGCCCGGCACGACGTTCTCGGTGGTCGCGATGCACGGTCCGTGCCGGGGGGTCACGATCGAGGGCGCACGCTGGCCGCTGGTCGACCACACCCTCGCCCCGCTCGCCGGGCTCGGGGTGAGCAACGAGGCGGCGGCGGCAGCCGTCTCCGTCGCGGTCACGACCGGAGTTCTCACCGTCGTCGTCCCGGGAGGCCGTCCGTGAGGCCCGTGCGCACCGCCGCCATCGTCGTGCTCCTGGCTTCGCCCCTGGCGGTGGCCTGCGGGGACGACGGCGGCGCCGACTCGATCACGCTCGTCGCGTACGACTCGTTCCCCGACGAGGGCCCGATCAACGACGCCCTCGCCGCGTTCACGGAGGAGACCGGCGTCGACGTCGAACTGGTCGTCGCCGGTGACGCCGGGACGATGGTGTCCAAAGCGGTGCTCACCGCCGGCAACCCCGAGGGCGATGTGATGTTCGGCGTCGACAACACGTTCCTCTCCCGGATCGTCGACGAAGAGGTGTTCGAGCCGTATACGGCGGAGGGGTTGGACACCGTCCCGGCGGAACTGCGTGCCCTCGTGCCCGACGGTGAGGCCACGCCCGTCGACTACGGCGACGTCTGCATCAACTACGACATCGCCTGGTTCGCCGAGCACGAGCTCGACCCGCCGGCCGATCTCGGTGCCCTGGCCGAACCCGAGTACGAGGACCTGCTCGTCGTGGAGAACCCGGCCACTTCATCGCCCGGCCTGGCGTTCCTCATGGCGAGCATCGCCGAGTTCGGGGAGGACGGCTGGGTCGACTACTGGTCCCGGCTGCGGGACAACGGGGTCGAGGTGGTCGACGGCTGGGAGCAGGCGTACTACGAGCGCTTCACCTGGGCCGGCGGAGGTCCCAAGCCGCTCGTCGTGAGCTACGGCACGAGCCCGCCGGCGGAGGTGCTGTTCGCCGAGTCGCCGGTCAGCGAGGCGCCGACGGCGGTCGCCGAGTCGACGTGCTTCCGCCAGGTCGAGTTCGCCGGGGTCCTCCGCGGCACGGACGCGCCCGACGAAGCCGAGCGGCTCGTCGACTTTCTGATCTCGCCCCGCTTCCAGTCCGAGATCGCGCTGAACCTGTTCGTGTACCCGGCCAACAGCGACGTGGCCCTGCCGCCCGAGTTCACCGAGTACTCGGTGCAGCCGGCGGACCCGTACACCCTCGCGCCGGCCACGATCGCGGCCAACCGGGAGTCGTGGATCGAGCAGTGGACCGACGTCGCCCTGCGCTGACGCCTGAGAAACAGTTGGTCGCGGCCCTTGCGGTCGCGCCGGTCCTGTTTCTCGTGCTGTTCTACGTCTGGCCCGTCGTGACCCTCGTCGGGCGCGGCCTGTCCGCGGACACGGTGCTACGCGCAAGCACGTGGGAGATCGCCTGGTTCACGCTCTGGCAGGCCGCGGCCAGCACGGCCCTCACGATCGCCTTCGGACTCCTTCCGGCCTACGTGATCGCGAGGTACCGGTTCCCCGGGCGACGGCTGCTCTCCGGGCTCCTCACCGCGGCCTTCGTCCTGCCGACGGTGGTCATGGGAGCGGCCATCCTCGCCCTCCTTCCCGCCCCGATCGAGCGGGGCATCTGGGCGATCCTCGCCGCCCACGTCGCGTTCAACCTCGCCGTCGTCGTGCGCACCGTCGGTGTCGTGTGGGAGCACCTTCCCGGCGACCTCGAAGCGGCGGCCGCCACGCTGGGCGCGGCGCCGTGGCAGGTCGCGCGGGAGGTCACCCTGCCCTTGCTGCGCCCGGCGATCCTCGCGGCAGCGTCGATCGTCTTCGTCTTCACGTTCACGTCGTTCGGCGTGATCCGCGTGGTCGGGGATGCCGGGACGTCGACGATCGAGGTCGAGATCTGGCGTCGGGCCACGCAGCTCGGTGACGTGGCGACGGCGGCCACGCTCGCCGTCGCCCAGGTGCTCGTCGTCGCGCTCGTCGTCGGGTGGGCCGCATGGCAGCAGCGCCGGCACAGCCGGGCGCTCGCCCTGCGCCCGCTCGCCCGCCGCCGAATGCCCCGCCCGGGACCGGAGCGCCGGCTCGTCCGGATCACCGCAACGGCCACCGCCGTCGTCGTGATCGCGCCACTTGGAGCCCTCGTCGAGCGGTCGCTCCGCGGCCGGTCCGGCTACACGCTCGCGGCCTGGCGGCACCTCGGGCGGACCGAGATCCGGCCGGGCATCGCCGTCGGCGTCGATCCGCTCGAGGCGCTCGTCACGTCCCTGCGCACCGCCGCCGTGGCCACGATCGTGGCCGTCACCATCGGCGGACTCGCTGCTCTCGCCATCGTGGCGTGGCGACGTGGCGGCCGGCTGCTCGACACCGGGCTGATGCTGCCGATCGCCACCTCCGCAGTCACGATCGGGTTCGGGATCCTGATCACGTTCGACCACCCGCCGGTCGACTGGCGGGCATCCTGGTGGATCGTGCCGCTCGGTCACGCGCTCGTCGCCGTCCCGTTCGTTGTACGAGCGACACTGCCGGTCCTGCGCGGCATCGACCCCCGCCTGCACGAGGCCGCCGCCACCCTCGGCGCGTCGCCCACGCGGTCCTGGCGCGAGATCACGGTCCCCCACCTCCGCCGGCCGCTCGTGATCGCCGCCGGCCTCGCCGCGGCCATCTCGCTCGGGGAGTTCGGGGCGACCAGCTTCCTCACTCGCAGCGGCTCCGAGACGATGCCGATCGCCATCGAGCGCATGCTCGGGCGGACCGGCGCCGCGCTCCAGGCGCAGGGCTACGTCCTCGCCACGATCCTCGCCGCCGTCACGATCGCGATCGTGGTCCTCCTCGACCTCGGCGATCTGCCGCGGCGTTCCGGAGTGGTCTCCGGTGCTCGACGTTCGTGACGTCACCGTCGCGTTCGATGGCACGCCCATCCTGCGCGGCGCGTCGCTGTCGGTCGGCGACGGCGAGGTGGTCGCGCTGCTCGGACCATCGGGCAGCGGCAAGTCGACGTTGCTGCGCGTGATCGCCGGGCTCGTCGTCCCGGCGACGGGATCCGTTCGACTCGACGGCCGCGACATCACCACCGTGCCGACACACCGGCGGGGCATCGGGATGGTGTTCCAGGACGAGCAGCTCTTCCCCCACCGCGACGTCGCGGTCAACGTCGGGTTCGGGCTGAAGATGCAGGGGATCTCCGCCCCCGAGCGCGAGCGACGCGTGGAGGCGATGCTGCAGCTGGTCGGGCTACCCGGGTTCGGGCGCCGCCACGTCACCGACCTCAGCGGCGGGGAGGCGAAGCGGGTGGCCCTCGCCCGCTCGCTGGCGCCCGCCCCGCGGGCCCTCCTGCTCGACGAGCCGCTCACCGGACTCGACCGCGAGCTGCACGATCGGCTCGCCGGCGAGCTCGGCCGCATCCTCCGGCGGGCCGCGACGACCACGCTGCTCGTCACCCACGACGGCGAGGAAGCCACGGTCCTCGCCGACCGCGTGCTGACGATGGCGGACCTGACACCGACCGGTGCACCGTTCAGCGTCGTCGAGCTGGACGCGACGGACACCCATCCCCTGCGTGCCGCCGTGTTGCGCAACGACACTCCGAGCCGCGACCTCGTGCTCGACGGGGACGACGAACCCACGACGATCCACCTCGGCGTGCGCGACAGCGATGGCGAGTTGGTCGCGGTGTCGACCTGGCTCCGCCGCTCACCCCCGGGTGACGGGTCCGCCGTGGGCGTGCAGCTGCGGGCGATGGCCACGGCGCCGTCCGTCCGCGGGCAGGGCGCAGGCGACGCCCTGCTCACGGCGGGGATCGCCCGGGCGCGGGCGACGACGCCCGACGCCATCGTGTGGGCCCGAGCGAGGGACAGCGCGCTCGGCTTCTACGTGCGCCACGGATTCGAGGTCGTCGAGCCCGGCTTCATGGACGAGGCGACCGGCCGGCCGCACCACGTCATCATCCTCTCGCCCCTCCGCTGAGCCGGCTTCCCTTTCCGTGTCCTCACCACCCCCAGGGCGGGTGAGGCCGCGCGTCGTGCGCCGGCCCAGGAGGTCGCGACGTGGCACAGGATCCAGCGGCGGAGGAGTATCGCCGGCGCGCCGCCGAGCTGCGCCGGCTCATCGCCGAGCTCGCGGACTCACCGGTGCTCCGGCTGCACGACGCGGCCGGGACCGATACGTGGTCCAGCCCGGGTGCGGACGCCTGTCGTTCGACGTTGCGCGACGACCAGGCCCGGTTGCGCAACGCCATCGTCGAGCTGGAACAGCAGGCATGGTGGTACGAGCACCAGGCCGACGCGCTGGACGCGATCGCCGCCGCCCGCGGGCTCACCTCGGGCGGCTGAGGTGGCGCCGATCGGATACGACCCGGGGCTGCTGGCGATGCTGCGGCTGCGCACGGTCGCCGCGATCGAGTCGCTCCGGACCGTGGTGAGCGACGAGCCCGCGGCGTGGGAGGCGACGGTGACGGCCCGGGTCGCGCGGCAGCACCTGGAGGAGCTGTGGCTGCCGTTGATCGACCGAATCGTGGCGAGCGAGGCGATGCTCACCTGGCGCACGGTCCACCTGCACGGCGGGTTGCCCTCCCGGCTCCACGGCCAGGAGCTCGGCGAGGCGCTCGCCGGCACGGTGCGTGAGGTGATCTCGCGTCCCGACCTCGACGGGATGGTCGGGCTGTCCTTGACGCTCGTCGTCCACGCCGGTGACACGGTGGCCATGCGCACACTCCTCACCGAGCTTGGCGGCGCGACCACCGCCCGGCTGCTGATGGAGCTCGGAGGCCCCGATCCGTATCGCGACGCTGATGCCGCTCGGGCGCTCGCGGCCGTCGTCCGGGACACGCTCGCCGAGGCGACCCGAGGGCCCGGCCTGCCGCCGTCGTTCGCCGGCGAGCTGGTCGACGGTTTCGTCGCCGGCTACGACGGCTTCCACCTGAACCCGGCGGAGACGCTCTCGTACCTGCTCGACGACGTCGACTACGACTCCTCGTTCCTCGTCCCGCTGGCCCGCGCCGTCGTCGACCACGAACGGGCCGCGGCCGCGGCCGATCCGGACCTGGAGCACCAGCCGTGGCCGCCCGCGGCGAGACCGTCCCGCTTGAGCGTGACGTTCGACGACGACGTCGACGCCAGCGGTAGCTCTCCGCTCCAGCGGGCGAGTGATCCGATCTACGGATTGCTCGAGGCCCTGGCCCGAGACGGCGCGGCGGCGCGGGTCGTGCTCACCGATCCGGCGACGGCGCGGTACCTCCTGGCCGAGCGTCGCTTCGACCTCGACGGGTACACCTGGCTCGCCGCCGCGGCCGAGGCGGGCGCGGCCGGATCCGACGTCGTGTCCAACGCCCCCGCACCGCTGCTCCACGACGCCGCCTTCGTCGCGTCGGTGTTCGTCAATCACCTGGGCTCGCGCGACGACCTGCTCGACGACCCGCCGGCACCGGTGGCAGCGTCGGCCGCGGCGATCCTCGGACGTCATCTGTTCGCCGTGCACAAGGAGGTGCTCGTGCCCGAGCGGCTCGCCGAACCAGGGACCATGCTCCGGGACCTCGACGCGTTCGGGCCCGACGTGATGATCGAAGCGGCCATGTTCGACTCCGCCGCGCTGGCCGCGGTGACGGAGCTCGCGGCGGACACCGACGAGGCGATGGCGACGCTGCGGGCGGCGCTGGATCGCTACGAGCACGGCTATGCGGCGTCCGCCGCCGCGGCGACGACGTCGCTCGTGGACACCGATCCCTCCACGTACCTGGAGGGCGTGATCCGCCAGATCGGCCGCCTCGAGGGCTACCTCGTCGAGCACGCCGGGCACCGCGCCGAGGCCGCCGGCCGCGACCGGGATCGGACGACCGCCCGTTGGGTCGACGTCGGCTCGACGATCGTCGGCGCCGGCGTCACCGCGCTTCCGGTGCCCGTGCTCGACGACGGCCTCGACCACGCGGCCGCCGAGATCGAGGAGCGGTGGGCTACGCACGAGACCTCCGCCGAGCGGAGTTCGCGGTGTACGCCGAGACCGCGGCCCGTCGCCTCACGTACCTCTGGTACCGCGAGCTCTACGCCGCCGGCGTGATCACCCCTGACGTGCCGGACGCGGCGGTGGCGGATGACGGCGGGCTGGTGTCGTGGGACGAGTTCCGACGCCTCGACGATGCCGACCGTCGCCGCCTCCAGGACCGCATGGAGGAGAACGTCTGGCGGGGCCGGGTGGACATCGACAGCTCGGTCCTGACCGATGCGATCAAGGCCGCCCAGCAGGACATCTACGCCGAGCTCGAGTGAGCGGTCGCGTGGGTCAATAGATGTTGGCCGGCGGCAGGTCGCCGATCGACGTCCGCCCGAGCAGCCACGCCAGACGCTCGTGCGGCGACGCGTCGAGCGCAGCCTGGGGGAGTCCGGTCATGCCCATCGGGCGGCGGGCGTTCCACCGCATCTCCATCCGGCGCAGATCCCGGCGCACGAACTCCGCCGGCCAATCCTCCGGTTCGTAGCCGAGCCCGAGATCGGCCCGGTGCACCTCGACCTCCTTCCAGCGCATGAACGGCAGCTCGGCGATCGGGATCTCTCGGTCCTCGTCCTCCCGGCTGCGCCCGTCCCACCGGGTCTGTCCGGACCAGGTCTGCTCCAAGCGCCAGATCGTCGAGCGCACGTCCGCCACGAGCTCGACGGCGGGACGACCGGCGCCGTCCTCGATCTCCCGGTTGCGACGCGCCAGCCCGCCCTCGTAGCGGTCGATCACCTCACCCCGCTCGGCGGCTTCGAAGACGCGCACCATGCTGTCGGCGTTGCGGGCCACGTGGGTGAGCACGTGCCCGATGCTCCAGTCCGGGAGCCGGCTCGGGGTCGCGCCGTCGAGCGCGCCGGCGCCGAGGCACTCGTCGAGCATCGCGAGCAACCCCTGATGAGCGGCCGCCGCGCCGGTCACGTCCCGATCGAGTTGCCGAGAATCCATCGCGCCACGGTACGTGCCAGGCTGGGACCATGCAGCTGGGGATGATCGGCCTCGGACGCATGGGAGCCAACATGGTGCGCCGGCTCGAGCGCGCCGGCCACCAGTGCGTGGGCTACGACGTCGACGAGGCGGCGGTGGCACAACTGGCCGATGAGGGTGCCTCCGGCGCGTCATCGCTGGCCGACCTGGTCGCCCAGCTCGACCCGCCCCGCCACGTCTGGATCATGGTGCCCGCCGCGTTCGTCGACGCGACGATCTCCGGCCTCGTGCCGGTGCTGGATCGCGGTGACACGATCATCGACGGCGGCAACTCGTGGTACCGGGACGACATCGACCGCGCCGCCCCACTCGCCTCCGAACACGGCATCGACTACGTCGACGTCGGCACGAGCGGCGGGACGCACGGCCTGGAGCGGGGCTACTGCCTGATGATCGGCGGGCCGGCCGAGGCGGTCACGCGCCTGGCGCCGATCTTCGACGCCCTCGCTCCCGGCGTCGAGGCCGCGCCGCGGACACCGACTCGAGTCGCGGCGGAGGGACCGCCCGACACGGCCGAGCGGGGATGGCTGCACTGCGGCCCGAGCGGCGCCGGCCACTTCGTGAAGATGGTGCACAACGGCATCGAGTACGGGCTCATGGCCGCGTACGCCGAGGGCCTCAACGTGCTCGCCAAGGCGGACATCGGCACGGCCGCTCACGCCGTCGACGCCGAGACGGCCCCCCTCGCGCAGCCGGAGTACTACCAGTACGACCTCGACCTCGCCGCGATCACCGAGGTGTGGCGGCGAGGGTCGGTCGTCGCCAGCTGGCTGCTCGACCTCACCGCCGAGGCACTCGCCGCGGACCCCGAGCTGGCGGCGTACGAGGGGCGCGTGAGCGACTCCGGCGAGGGCCGGTGGACGATCAGCGCGGCGATCGACGAAGGCGTCCCCGTGCCGGTACTGTCGAGCGCGCTGTTCCAACGGTTCAGTTCGCGGGGTCGCTCCGACATCGCCGACAAGGTGCTGTCGGCGATGCGGGCCGGCTTCGGCGGTCACGTCGAGAGGAGTGAGAGCAGCCGATGAACGGCCTGCGCAGCTCGCACCAGCCGACCGCAGACGCCCTCGTCCTGTTCGGCGCGACGGGGGACCTCGCGGTGCGCAAGCTGTTCCCGGCTCTCTACCACCTCGTTCGCCGGGGCGAGCTGACGGTGCCGGTCATCGGCGTGGCGCGGAGCGAGTGGACCGACGAGGACTTCCGCACCCACGCGCGAGAGTCGATCCTGGAGCACGTCGAGTCGCCGGACGAGGCGGTGATCGCGGATCTCGCCGAGCGCATGGACCTCGTCCAGGGCGACTACGCCGACGAGACGACCTGGCGAACCCTCGCTGCGACCCTCGACACGGTCGGGTCGAAGAACGCCGTGTACTACATGGCCATCCCGCCACAGATGTTCCCCTCCGTGGCGGAGGCGCTGGCATCGGTCGGGCTGAACGAGCGCGGGCGGATCGTGGTCGAGAAGCCGTTCGGACGCGACCTCCAGTCCGCCGTCGACCTCAACGCCACCCTCCACAGCATCTTCCCCGAGGAGCGCATCTTCCGCATCGACCACTACCTCGGCAAAGAGGCCGTTGAGGATCTCCTGGTGTTCCGCTTCTCCAACATGCTGCTCGAGCCGATCTGGAACCGGCGGTACGTGCGCAGCGTGCAGGTCACGATGGCGGAGTCGATCGGCGTCGAGGGTCGGGGCAACTTCTACGACTCGGTGGGAGCGATCCGCGACGTGCTGCAGAACCACCTGCTGCAGGTCGTGGCGCTCTTGGCGATGGAGCCCCCCGTCGATCCCGACGCCTCGTTCCTGCAGGACGAGAAGTCCAAGGTGCTCGCGGCGATGGAGCCGATCGACCCGTCGTGCATGGTGCGCGGCCAGTACGTCGGGTACCGCGAGGAGCCCGGGGTGGATCCCACGTCGACCACCGAGACGTTCGTCGCCGCCCATGTCGAGATCGACTCGTGGCGGTGGGCGGGCGTCCCCTGGTACGTGCGGGTCGGCAAGGCGCTCTCACAGTCGGTGACGGAGGCCGTCATCGAGCTGCGCGAGCCGCCGCAGATGCTGTTCGACGAGGCGGGCGGCGCCGTGCCCGAGCGCAACCTCGTCCGCTTCCGGCTCGGGCAGCGCGATGGCGTCACGTTCACCCTGCAGGCCAAGACGCCCGGGCCCCACCTCGACAGCCAGAAGGTCGACATCAGCGTCGACTTCGCGGCCGCCCTGGGTGAGCGCCAGGACGCCTACGAGCGGCTCCTCCGGGACGCACTCGACGGCTCACCCCGCCGATTCGCACGCGAGGACGTCGTCGAACGCACGTGGCGGGTCGTCCAGCCGACCCTGGACAACCCCGGCAAGATCCACCCGTACTTCCGCGGGACCTGGGGACCGGACGAGGCCAACCGGATCCTCGACGGGGACGAGTGGTTCGACCCGTCGTAGAACGGGGTCCAGTCAGACCGTCGCCCGCCGCGGGATCACGACCACGGTGCCGTCGGGCTCGTGGTGGATGTTCACCTGCACCCCGTAGAACTCGGCGAGCGTGCCCGCCCGGAGCACCTCCCGTGCCCCGCCTGCGGCGACGCACCGCCCCTCGTGGAGCAGCGCGAGGCGGTCGCTGTAGAGACCGGCGAGGGTGAGATCGTGCATCGCCGACACGACCGTCAGCCCGTGCTCCCGCCGGAGGCGGGCGACGAGCTCGAGGGCCTGCTGCTGGTGTCCGATGTCGAGCGCGCTCGTCGGTTCGTCGAGGAGCAGGATCGGCGCCTCCTGGGCGAGCGCCCTCGCGATCACGAGGCGCTGCCGCTCGCCGCCGCTCAGGGTGCCGAGACGGCGCCGGGCGAGCGGCTCGAGATCGAGTCGTTCGAGCACGCCCGCCACCAACTCCCGGTCGCGACGGGTCGGGCTGGCGAAGTAGCCGACGTACGGTGACCGGCCGAGGAGCACGTAGTCGACTCCGAGCATGTCGTCGGGGATCAGCGGCTCCTGCGGGACGTAGGCGACGAGCTGGGCCCGCCGGCGATGCGACTGCGCGCCGAGTGACTCGCCGTCGACCAGCACGTCGCCGCGGCTCGCGACCAGGCCGACCACGGCGCGCAGCAGCGACGACTTGCCGGCGCCGTTGGGCCCGATCAGGCCCAGCCACTCGCCGGAGCGGACCGTGGTGCTGAACGGCGCCACCGCGACGGCGCGGCCGTAGGTCACCCCGACTTCGCACAGCTCCAACGAGCTCATCTCACCCCCTGCCTCGCGCGAAGGACGACGAGGAAGAACGGCGCTCCGATGAACGCGGTGACCACACCGATGGGGGTCTCGGCCGGATCGGTGAGCACCCGGCCGGGAATGTCGGCGAGGATCAGGAAGGCCGCCCCGAGCAGCACCGACAGCGGCAGCACCCGGTGGTAGCTGGCCCCGGTGAGCAGGCGGATCAGGTGCGGAACGACGATCCCGACGAAGCCGATCAGCCCGCTCACCGCGACGACGGCGGCGGTCCCGAGCGTCGCCGCGATTACGACGACGAGGCGCACCCGGGCCACCGGTTCACCGAGCGAGGACGCCTCGTCGTCACCGACGCGCAGCAGGTCGAGGTGGCGGCGGTGGAGGAGCAGCACGACGGTGGCGGCCGCGACGTACGGCACCACCATCCGGACGTCGGACCACCGCGCCGTCGAGAGCGAGCCGAGGATCCAGCTGTAGACCTGGCGCACGACCTCGGAGTGCCGCTGCAGGATGAACGTCTGCACCGCCGTCACGAGCGACGTGACGGCGACCCCGGCGAGCACGAGGGTGACGGCCGAACGGGTCCCGCCGAACGCGGCCCCGACCGTGTAGGTCACGAGCACGGTCGCCAGCGCGGCCACGAACGCCACTGTCGGCGCGGGGTCGACCGGCCAGTCCGCGGTCGCCGAGCGGGCGACCGTGAACACGATCGTCGCCCCGAGCCCCGCCCCCGCCGCCGCGCCGAGCAGGTACGGGTCGACGAGCGGATTGCGGAACACGCCCTGGTAGCTCGCGCCGGCCAACGAGAGCATCGCGCCGACGATGCCGGCGAGGATCACCCGCGGCATGCGGATCTGCCAGATGACGTTCCACTCGGCGTCGCTCACGCCACTGTCGACGCTGATCCACGGCAGGTGGTCGAGCAGGGCGAGCGGCACCCGCCACCACGTCGGGCCGGCCGGACCGACCATCGCGCCGAGCAGGAGCGCGGCGAGGAGGATCCCGACCGACAGCGGGATCCACGGCGAGCGCCGCACCACCAGCGACGCCGAGAGCGGCGCCACGGCCGTCGTCATTGGCCGGCGGTCACCCGTTGGACGGCGTCGGCGACGGCCTGCATGTAGTCGACGATGCGCGGGCCCCAGCGGCTCGCGACGTCGTCGTCCATCTCCACCACGCCACCGTTGGTGACCGCGGTGATCGTGTCCCACCCGGGTCGGGCGGCAACCGTCTCGGCGCTCTCGCCGCAGCACTTGGTGTCGGCCAGGAAGATCAGGTCGGGGTTGGTGGAGATGATGAACTCGGCGTTGAGCTGCGGGTACGCGCCGCCCGTGCCCTCGGCCTCGTCGGCGATGTTGCGCAGGCCGAGCCGGTTGTAGACCTGCCCGATGAACGTGTCCGACGTGACGCTGAAGTAGGTGTTGTCGAGCTCGTGGTACACGCTCAACGGGGCGTCCAACGGTGGCATCCCGGCGATGATCGCGTCGATGTCCGTCTGCATCTGGGAGACGAGCTCGGCGGCCTCGCCGACGTGGCCGGTCACCGCGCCGAGTTGCTCGATCTGGGCGTAGACGTCGCTGAAGCCGATCGGAGCGGGCCCGTCCCAGTGAGCAAGGCCGAGCGAGTCGAGCTGAGTGAGGAAGTCGGGGTTCGTGGCTTCGGTGATGACGAGATCGGGCTCGTAGCCGGCGACCGCCTCGACGTTGGGCTCGAACGCCGAGAGGTCGGTCACGACGTCCGCCGTCTCCGGGGGATAGTTCGAGACGCTGTCGACGGCGACGATCTGATCGCCGGCGCCGATGGCGAAGAGGATCTCTGTGTGGGTCGGGGAGAGCGACACGATCCGCTGGGGGACGTCGGGGTCAGCGGTCGTGGCGGGCGCGACCGTCGTCGCCGCCGCCGTGGTGGCCGGCGCATCCGTTGTCGCGCTCGCCGCGGTGGTCGCGGCGATGATCGTCGTGGCGACGGCGGATGTCGGGATCGAGGCGGTCGAGTCCGTCGCCACGGTCGCGTCCGTCGCACCGTCGTCGTCGTCGCCGCAGGCGACGAGCCCACCGATCAATGAGAGGCCGGCGAGAACGCCGGCCAGCTTCCTGGCTGCCACGTGGATTCCTCCAAGTCGAAATGGAGGACAAGTCGCCGCGAATCGCCCGGTGCGAGCAGCCCGCGAACCGCCCTTGCCTCGAGGGTCTGGTTGTCGCGCGTAGGGCCAGGCGACCGGACTCGTCCGCTCCGAGGCGGCTTCACCGTTGCGGGTCAGTGCCGGGATCTCACCGGACTTCGCTGGGTCCTACGACGGGCGTCACCGTAGTGGCTGCTCCGTACACTCCGCCAACGTGGACGGCGACCCGGCCCCCGTGCCGACAGAGGACCCGCGCCCGAACGAACTGCGGCGGGCGCGATCGGTCGTCGTGCTCAACACCGGCGACGGCAAGGGCAAGAGCTCGGCCGCGTTCGGAGTGATGCTGCGCGGCCTGGCGCGAGGCTGGAAGGTCGCCGTCGTCCAATTCGTCAAGAGCGGCAAGTGGCACGTGGGGGAGGAGCGGCTCGGACGCGAGCTCGGCGTCGACTGGTTCGCCGTCGGCGACGGCTTCACGTGGGACTCCGCCGACCTCGAACACGACAAGGCGCTGGCCAGGGCGGGCTGGGAGCGGGCGAGCGAGCTGCTCGCCGCCGGAGACCACCAGCTCGTGGTGTTCGACGAGCTGACCTACCTGTGCACGTGGGGCTGGATCGACACCGCCGCCGTCGCGGCGGCGATCCGCGACCGTCCCCAGCACGTCAGCGTCGTCGTCACCGGTCGGGACGCGCCGGACGAGCTCGTCCAGGTCGCCGACACCGTCACCGAGATGCGGTCGGTGAAGCACGCCTACGACCGGGGCATCCGCGCTCTGCGCGGGATCGACTACTGATGATCACGTTCCTGGTCGGCGGGGCGCGGAGTGGCAAGAGCTCGCTGGCCGTCGAGCTGGGGCGCCGCCACCGCGGTCCTGTCGTGTTCGTGGCGACGTGCGCGCCGCTTGACGATGATCTCGCCGCCCGCATCGCCCGCCACCGGCAGGAGCGACCGGACTGGCCGACGATCGAGGAACCCGTCGAGCTGGCGTCCGCCGTGGCGAAGGCGGACCGCGACGCGTTGGTGCTCGTCGACTGCCTCACCCTGTGGGTTTCGAACCTGATGCTGCGCGGGGACGACGAGCCGGAGGTGACGGGAGCGGCGGGCGAGTTCGTCGGCGCGCTCCTCGACCGCACCGGACCCGCGGTCGTCGTCAGCAACGAGGTCGGGTCAGGCGTGCATCCGGAGGGCGAGTTGGGCCGGCGCTACCGGGACCTGCTCGGCCGGGTCAACCAGATCGTGGCCGCGGCCGCCGACTCGACGCTGCTCGTCGTGGCCGGCCGGGTGCTGCGGCTCGAGGACCCGTGGCAGGAGCTCTCGTGAGCCGGCTCCACGAGCTGCTCGCCGATCTCCCCGCCTCCGACGCGGCTGCCGCTGCGAGGGTCAGGGACCGGGCCGCGAGCGTGCTGCGGCCGGCGGGCGCGCTGGCCCGGCTCGACGAGCTGGCCGCGTGGGTGGCCGGCTGGCACGGCTCGGACCGACCGCGCGTGGAGCGGCCCGTGGCGCTCATCTTCGCCGCCGACCACGGGGTGGCCGCCGCGGCAGCGGTGAGCGCGTACCCGACGAACGTCACCGCGGCGATGCTGGACGCCTTTACGCAGGAGCGCTCCACGATCAACGCCTTCGCCCGAGTCGCCGGGGCGAAGGTACGGGCGCTGGACGTCGGTGTGGGCCGGCCGACCGGCGACATCCGGTTCGCCGCCGCCCTGACGTCGGAGCGCTGCGACGAGATCGTCGACGCCGCCGCTGGCGCGGTCGCTGCCCTCGACGGTGACCTCCTGGTACTCGGGGAGATGGGCATCGGCAACACGACCGCAGCCGCCGCCGTCGCGACAGCACTGCTCGGTGGCGACGCCGAGTCGTGGGTCGGCCCGGGCACCGGTGTCGAGGGCGCCGCGCTCGAGGCGAAGCGGGAGGCGGTGCGCCAGGCGGCACGGCGGGTGTCAGGCATCGGCGACCCGATCGAGGTGCTGCGCGAGGTGGGTGGGGCGGAGCTCGTCGCGATCGCCGCCGCCGTGCTCGCGGCGCGCCAGCGGCGGCTGCCGGTGCTCCTCGACGGTTACGTCGTGACCGCGTCGGTGCTGCCGCTGGCCGTGGTGGATCCACAGGCGCTCGACCACTGCATCGTCGGCCACTGTTCCGCTGAGCCCGGGCATCGCCGGCTGCTCGATCGACTCGGCAAGCCGCCGCTCCTCGACCTCGGCATGCGCCTCGGCGAGGGGACCGGGGCGATGGCGGCCGTACCGCTCGTCGCCATGGCCTGTGCCGGCGTGACCGACGTGCCGACGTTCGCCGAGTGGTTCGGCGAGGCATGACCCCCCGTTCTGTCGGTCGGGATCGGCCGATTCGGGCAATCTCCGACTGACAGAACGATGGGATTTCTCGGAGCCGTCCAGTTCCTGACGCGGATCCCGGTGCGGACGCGGGTGGCGCCCGACCTCTCGGCGGCAGTGGTGTGGTTCCCGGTCGTCGGCGGCCTCATCGGGGCCCTCGTCGGCGGGGTCGCGGCGGGCCTTGGTGAGCTCGTGCCGGCCGCGGTCGCCGCCGCGGTCGCGGTGCTCGTCGGGATCGCCGTCACCGGCGCGTTCCACGAGGACGGGCTGGCCGACACCGCCGACGCGCTGGCCGGCGGGTGGACCCGCGAGCAGCGGCTGGAGATCCTCGACGACCCCCGCCACGGCAGCTACGGCGTCGCCGCCCTGTGCGGGTCGATCGTCCTGCGGATCGTCGCCGTCGCCGCGCTCGCTCCGGGCGACGCGTTCACGGGGCTGGTCGCGGCGCACACGCTCGGCCGCGGGGTGGCCGTCGCCGCGATGGGGGTCGTCCCGCTGGCCAAGCCGGACGGGCTGGGCGCCGGCTACGCCCGTTCCGTCACGATCCGACGGGGCCTGGCGGCTGGACTCCTCGCGGTCGTGATCGCGGCCGTCGCCACCGGCTGGTGGGCCGGCCCGCTGGCCGTCGCCGCGATCGCCGGCGCCGTCGTGGTCGCATTCCTCGCCTGGCGCACGATCGGTGGCATCACGGGCGACGTGCTCGGCGCGATCGAGCAGGTCGCCGAGTGCGCCGTGCTCGTGACCGTGACCGCGCTCGCGCTCTGACGATCAGGAGACCAGGTCGGCGAAGCGGCGCAGACCCTCCGCGAGGTCGTCGTCGGACAGGGCGAACGAGAACCGGGCGTAGCCGGGCGCGCCGAACGCCTCGCCGGGGACGAACGCCACCTTCGCCGCCGACAGGACGTGGTCGGCGAGCTCGAGGCTCGACTGGCACGTCCGCCCCTGCAGGTCCCGCCCGAAGAGCCCGTCGACGCGGGGGAAGCAATAGAACGCGCCCTGCGGTTCGATGCACGTGACGCCCGGGATCGCGGCGAGCATCGACTGCATCGTCCTGCCCCGGCGCTCGAACGCGGCGCGCATCATCGCCACCGCATCCAGGTCGCCGCTGACTGCGGCGAGGGCGGCCCGCTGGGACACGTTGGCGACGTTCGACGTGGCGTGGCTCTGGAAGTTGATGCTCGCCTTGGCAACGTCTGGCGGGGCGATCATCCAGCCGACCCGCCAGCCGGTCATGGCGTAGGTCTTGGCGACGCCGTTGACGACGACGCACTGGTCGGCGAGGTCCGGCACGAGCGTGGGCATCGAGGAGAACTCGTGCGGCCCGTACGTGAGGTGCTCGTAGATCTCGTCCGTGACGACCCACACGCCGCGCTCGACGGCCCACCGCCCGATCGCGGCGACCTGTTCGGGCGGGTAGACCGCGCCGGACGGGTTGTCCGGGCTGACGAACAGGAGCACCTTCGTCCGCGGCGTGCACGCCGCGTCGAGCTGCTCGACGGTCACCTGGAAGCCGGTCTCCTCCGTCGTCTCGACGACCTTGGGGACGCCGCCGGCGAGGGTGATCGCCTCGGGATACGTCGTCCAGTAGGGCGCCGGCACGATGACCTCGTCGCCGGGGTCGCAGAGCGCGGCGAAGGCGGTGAACACGGCGTGCTTGCCGCCGTTGGTGACGAGCACCTGGGCGGCGGAGCAGTCGTAGCCGCTGTCGCGCTTGGTCTTCACGGCGATCGCCTCACGCAGCTCGGGGAGGCCGCCGGCCGGTGTGTAGCGGTGGTTCTTCGGATCGCGGCAGGCGGCGACGGCGGCTTCCACGATGTGCTCGGGGGTCGGGAAGTCCGGCTCGCCCGCGCCGAAGCCGACCACCGCCTCACCCTCGGCCTGCAGGGCTTTCGCCTTGGCGTCGACGGCGAGGGTGGCGGATTCGGTGATCGCGGCGAGGCGGGCGGAGACACGCGTTTCGGACTGAGGGGACACGGACCAGCCCCTTTCGGAAGAGCGACGAACTGGTGACATGCTTTCACAGTGACCACTGAGACCCCCGCTCAGTTGCGCCTGCCCCAAGAACTGCTGCCCGGCGACGGGCGCTTCGGGTGCGGCCCCTCCAAGGTGCGGCCGGAGCAGCTCGATGCGCTGGTCGCCGCCGGCCGGACCGTGCTCGGGACGTCGCATCGCCAGGCGCCCGTCAAAGGGCTGGTCGCCTCGATCCGGTCCGGGCTCGCCGAGCTGTTCGGGCTCCCGGCGGGCTGGGAGATCGTGCTCGGCAACGGCGGCACGACGGTGTTCTGGGACGTCGCCACGTTCGGCCTCATCGCGCGGCGCAGCGAGCACCTGGTGTTCGGCGAGTTCTCGGCGAAGTTCGCCGAGGCCGCGGCGGCCGCGCCCCACCTCGACGAGCCCGTCCTCGTCGCCGCGGAGCCCGGTGACCATCCCGCGCCTGCCACGGACCCGTCCGTCGACGTCTACGCCCTCACCCACAACGAGACCTCGACCGGCGTGGCCATGGACGTCCGGCGCCCGGCCGCGCCGGCCGAGGCCCTCGTGATCGTCGACGCCACGTCCGCCGCGGGCGGCCTCCCGTGGGACCCGGCGCAGGTCGACGTGTACTACTTCGCGCCGCAGAAGTGCTTCGCCTCGGACGGGGGACTCTGGATCGCGGCCTGCTCCCCAGCGGCGATCGAGCGCATCGAGCGGATCACGGCCAGCGGACGCTGGCGCCCGGCATCGCTCGACCTCGGCATCGCCCTCGCCAACAGCCGCCTCGACCAGACGTACAACACCCCCGCCGTGGCCACTCTGCTCCTGTTCGAGGCCCAGCTGCGCTGGATGCTCGACAGCGGCGGTCTGGACTGGTGCGTCAAGCGGTGCCGAGCCTCGTCCGACCACCTGTACGCGTGGGCGGAGGAACGGCCGTGGACGACACCGTTCGTCGCCGACCCCGCCAAGCGCTCAGCCGTCGTCGGCACCATCGACCTCGACGACTCACTCGACGCCAGCAAGCTCAACGCGGCCCTGCGCGGCGAACGGGATCGTCGACACCGACAGCTACCGCAAGCTGGGGCGCAACCAGCTGCGCATCGGGATGTTCCCGGCCATCGAGCCGGGTGACGTCGAGGCGCTCACGGCGTGCATCGACCACCTCGTCGAGCACCATCGGGACGTGCTCGCGCAATGAGCGAGCGCAGCGAGCTCGATATGACGGTGCCTTTTCGCCGCGAAGCGGCGAAAGGCTCACTGGTGCCCCCGATCGCGTCAACCTCGGACGCGTGCTGACGACTGGAAGGTGCACCAGTGAGCCGCGACGTCCCGACCGTCGACGACGTGCTGACCCTGGGTGATCTCGGCGACCTCGAGGCGTCCGGGCTGGAGCCGCTCACCAGCCCGGTGCTGCTCGTCGCCCTCACCGGATGGTTCGACGCCGCCGGCGTGGCGACGTCGGCGCTCGACCACCTCGCCCCGGCGGCGGTCACGATCGGCGAGATCGACCCCGACCCGTTCTACGACTTCACCCAGGAACGTCCCACGATCGAGATCGAGGGCGGTGACGTGCGCTCGATCTCCTGGCCGGCGAACACGTTCCGCGTCGTGCGCACCGGCGACGCCCACGACCTCGTCGTGCTCAGCGGCGTCGAGCCGCACCTCGCCTGGCCGACGTTCGCCGGGTGCGCGCTGCGCATCGTCGACTTGCTCGGGTGCGAGGCCGTGGTGACCGTCGGCGCCACCGCCGACCCCGTGCCGCACACCCGCATGCCGATCGTCGTCGGCAGCACGGCCTCGCCGGCGCTGGGCCGCAAGCTCGGGCTCGCCGCCCCCACGTACCAGGGGATCACCGGGCTGATCGGCGTGCTCCACGCCGACCTCGAGCGCATCGACATCCCGACCATCTCGCTGCGCGTCGGCGTGCCCCACTACCTCACCCACGCCGAGCACCCGCGGGCCGTCGCCGCCCTGCTCCGCCACCTCAGCCACGTCCTCGGGCTCACCGTGCGCACCGACCTGCGCGAGCAGATCGCCCGCTGGTCGGCGCTGCACGACGAGGCGGTCGCCGAGGACGATCGGCTCCGCGCCTACGTCTCGATGCTCGAGGCCGACTACGACCGCCAGGCCGAGGACACGCTCAACGCCGCCGACGACCTCGCCACCCGCTTCGAAGAATTCCTCCGCGAAGAACGAGGCGATTCCGGTTCTGAGCCTCCGGAGTCGCGCTGAGCGCGACGAAAACTCCGGAGAACGGAAACCCTCGGATGGTGAGGGGCGGGTCAGCCGCCTGAGGCGTCGGCGACGCGGGTCTTGCCCGCCGAGATCCACGGCATCATCGCCCGCAGCCGAGCGCCGACCTGCTCGATCGGGTGCTCTTTGCCCTCCTGCCGCAGACGCTCGAAGTTCGGCCGGCCGGCCTCACTCTCGGCGATCCACTCGTCGGCGAACTTCCCGGACTGGATCTCGTCGAGGATCGTGCGCATCTCCGCCTTCGTCGCATCCGTCACGATGCGCGGCCCACGCGTGAGGTCGCCGTACTCGGCCGTGTCCGAGATCGAGTACCGCATGCCGGCGATCCCCTCCTCGTACATCAGGTCGACGATCAGCTTCACCTCGTGGAGGCACTCGAAGTACGCCATCTCCGGCGCGTAGCCGGCGTCGACGAGCGTCTCGAAGCCGGCCTGCACGAGCGCGGTGAGCCCGCCGCACAGCACGACCTGCTCGCCGAACAGGTCGGTCTCGGTCTCCTCCGGGAACGTCGTCTCGATCACCCCGGCCCGCGTGCCGCCGATGGCATCGGCGTACGAGAGGGCGAGATCCTTGGCCTTGCCGGTGGCGTCCTGGGCGACGGCGATGAGCGCCGGCACCCCGCCGCCCTCGGTGTACGTGCGCCGCACGAGATGGCCCGGACCCTTGGGCGCGACCATGATCACGTCCACCCCCTCGGGCGCGGTGATGCGCCCGAAGCGCACGTTGAACCCGTGGGCGAACGCCAACGCCTTGCCCGGTGTCATGTGCTCGGCGACGTGCTCGTCGTAGATCGCCTTCTGCTCGGTGTCCGGCGCGAGCAGCATCACGACGTCGCCCGCCGCCGCCGCCTCGGCGATCGGCAGCACCTGCACGCCGTGCGACTCGGCCTTCTCCCGCGACGACGATCCGTCGCGCAGGCCGACGACGACGTCGACGCCGGAGTCCTTGAGGTTGAGCGCGTGGCCGTGGCCCTGCGAGCCGTAGCCGATCACCGCCACCCGCTTGCCGCGGATGATCGACGGGTCGGCGTCGTCGCTGTAGTACACGTTGGCAGTCATCAGCCGGTCTTTCCTTTCACGGCCCGCAGGCGCGCCTGTCGATCGAGTTTGGGGAGCGCGACCCGTCCGGAGCGCTGGAGCTCGACGATGCCATAGCCGTTGAGCAACGCCTCGAAGTCGTCGAGCTTGTCGGGATGACCCTCGAGGCTCATCGTCAGCGCATCGACGCCGACGGCGAGGATCTTGGCTTCGAAGATCGTGGCCAGCTCGAGGATCTGGCCGCGCTGGTCCGGCGCCGCCCGGACCGTGGCGAGGAGCAGTTCGCGCTCGACGGAGTTGCGCGGGTCGAGCTCGGAGATCTTGATCACCTCGACGAGCTTGAACAGCTGCTTGGTGATCTGCTCGAGTGGCACCGACTCGACGTCGACGACGATCGTGATCCGGCTCATCCCCTCGTTCTCGGCCGGCGCGACGGCGAGCGAGAAGATGTTGAAGCCGCGCCGGGCGAACAGGCTCGAGACCCGGGCGAGCACACCCGGGCGGTTCTGCACGAGCACCGACAGGATGTGATGCGCCGGATTCGTGCTCATCGCAGCGCCCCCCGTCGCTCCTGCTGCGCACCCGGCAGCACGATGTCGTCGTTGCTCGCCCCGGCCGGCACCATCGGGAACACCTTCTCGGCGGTATCGACACGGAACTCCACGACCACCGGGCGGTCGTTGATCGAGTTGGCCTTCTCGATGGCCGGCTCGACCTCCTCCGGGGCCTCGACGCGGATCCCCGTGCAGCCCATCGCCTCGGCCCAGCGCACGTAGTCCGGCGTGTCGGGCGAGAGGTAGACCTCGCTGTAGCGCTCGTCGTAGAACATCTCCTGCCACTGCCGGACCATGCCCAGGTAGCTGTTGTTGAGCAGCCCGACCTTGATCGGGATGCGCTCCACCGTGGCGGTCACGAGCTCCTGCGCCGTCATCTGGAAGCACCCGTCGCCGTCGACGGCCCACACGGTGCGGTCCGGGCGGCCGACCTTGGCGCCGATCGCGGCGGGGATCGAGAACCCCATCGTGCCCAGCCCACCTGAGTTCACCCACGTGTAGGGCTCGGTGAACTTCCAGTACTGCGACGCCCACATCTGGTGCTGGCCGACGCCCGATGTGAGGATCGTCCCCTCCGGCGCGCCGTCGCGCAGCTTCTCCAGGCAGAACTGCGGCTTGAGCGCGTGCCCCGGCTCACTCGGCTCGTAGACGAGCGGGAACTGCTCCCGCCAGCCCGAGATCCGGCTGCGCCACGCCGACGTGTCCGCCCGCGGCGCCCCGCCGTCGAGGAGGTCCTTGATCGCCCGCACGATCTCGCCGGTGACGTGGCGACAGTCGCCGACGATGGGGATGTCGGGCCGGCGCACCTTGCCCTGCTCGGCCGGGTCGATGTCGACGTGGATCACCTTCGCGTCAGGGGCGAAGCTGTCGACCTTGCCCGTGATGCGGTCGTCGAAGCGGGCGCCGAGGGCGATCAGGAGGTCGCTGCGTTGCATCGCCGTCACCGCCGCCGCCGTGCCGTGCATCCCGGGCATGCCAAGGGCGAGCGGGTGATCGTCGGGGAATGCGCCCCGCGCCATGAGCGTGGTGACGACGTGGATGCCGGTGAGCTCGGCGAGCTCACGCACGGCGTCGGCGGCCCGCGCCTTGAGCACGCCGCCGCCGATGTAGAGCACCGGCCGCTCGGCCGAAAGGATCAGCCGGGCGGCCTCCTTGATCATCCGCGGGTGTCCCCGGACGGTCGGCCGGTAGCCGGGCAGGGACGCCATGACCTCGTCATCCGTCGGCCAGTACCACTCCATCGTCTTCTGCAGGACGTCCTTGGGCACGTCGACGAGCACCGGCCCGGGCCGCCCCGTCGTGGCGAGGTGGAACGCCTGGCGCACGGCGAGCGGCACGTCCGCCGGCGTCATCACGAGCTCGTTGTGCTTCGTCGCCGACCGCGTGATCCCGACCGTGTCGCACTCCTGGAAGGCGTCGCTGCCGATGGCGTGGGTCGGCACCTGCCCGGTGATCGCGACCATCGGGATGGAGTCCATGTAGGCGTCCATCAGCGGCGTCACGAGGTTCGTGGCCGCCGGACCGGACGTCACCATCGCGACCCCGGGTCGACCCGTGACGTGGGCGTACCCCTCGGCCATGTGGCCGGCGCCCTGCTCGTGACGCACGAGGATGTGCCGGATCGTCGACTCGAGCAGCGGGTCGTAGGCGGGGAGGATGCAGCCGCCGGGCAGGCCGAAGACGACCTCGACCGACTCCTGCTCGAGGCTCTTGATGAGCGCTTGGGCTCCGGTGAGCTCCATGGGTGGTCCCTTCGGGCGGTGACGAACGTGGGCGGAAAAGCAATCGACCTCCCGGCTGGGAGGTCGAAGGGCACACGCGGCGGAGAACGCCGGTGTGCTACAGGATGAGTACGAGTGCGCGACGCATCGGCGACGATTGTGCCAGATGAGGCGGGGTCGTCACAACTCCGACCGCGGTCACGCCGCGGCAGCGGCGTCCTCGTCGACGGCGCCGGCGAGCTCTCCGCCGCCCCGCCCGAACACCGGGCGGAGGACCATCTGCTCCGCCGTGCCGAGCAGGATCACGAGATCGAGGGCGAGCGACCAGTTCTCGACGTAGAACAGGTCGAGTCGCTGGTAGGCGTCGAACGACGGGTTGTCGCGGGCTTCGACCTGCCACAGCCCGGTGATCCCTGGGCGGACCCGGTGCCGTTCGCGCAGCTCGATCGGGGAACTCGGCGACCTCCGACGCGAGCGCCGGCCGCGGCCCGACGAGGCTCATCTCGCCCTTCACGACGTTGATCAGCTGGGGCAGCTCGTCGAGGCTGCTGGCGCGCAGGAACCGTCCGAGCCGGGTGACGCGGGGATCGACCGCGAGCTTGAACAGCGGGCCCGTGCGCTGGTTGTCGTCGGAGAGCGCGGCGAGCCGGGCCTCGGCGTCGACGACCATGCTGCGGAACTTGAGCATCCCGAACGTCTCACCGCCACGCCCGACCCGCTCCTGGCGGAAGAAGACGGGCCCCTTGTCGCCGAGCTTGACGAGCAGGGCGATGGTGAGGAACAACGGGCTCGACACGAGCAGCAATGTCGACGCCACGACGAGATCGAAAGCCCGCTTGAGCGCCAGGTCGGCGCGGGAGAGGGACGCCGACTCGACGTACAGGAGCGGCTCGTGGGCGATCGGCGACGCCTTCACCCGCCGGGCGTCGATGCCCGACAGGCCGGGGTGGAAGTAGAGGTCAGGGCCGTCGCCAGGGGCGTTCCGCAGCAGCGAGTTGAGCAGGAGGGGGCTGATGTCGCTCGAGCAGATCACGACGGTGTCAGCCGGCGTGGCGGCGAGCACGTCGTCGGCGTCGCGGTAGTCGCCGAGCCACACGTCGCCGAGACCGGCTGCGAGGGCCTCGGACCGCGACCCGACGACGCCGCGCACCCGCATCCCCGCCTCGGGATGGATCGTGAACAACTTGGCCAGCTCGACCGCTCGGCGGTCGGTGCCGACGATGACGAGACGCCGGGTGTGGCGGCCGCGACGCCGGCTGGACGCCAGCCAGGCGCGGTAGAACGAGCGCCAACCGAGCAGCAGCAGCCAGGTGAGGACGATCCCGCCGGCGATGTGCTCGACCTGGATCCAGGCCCGGGACAGCCGGTCGACGACGAGCATCCCGATGCCCAGGATCACGGTCGCCCGGGTCAGCTTGGAGATCTCGATCGTCCGCATCGCGACGACGCGCTCGTTCCACAGCCCCTCGAACCTGATCGCCCACAGCCCGATGGCCATCGCCGCGACCAGCGTGAACACCGAGCGTTCCGCCCCGAGGCGGTAGTAGCCGCTCGTCACGGCGATGATGAGGAAGGCGAGCAGGATGGCCACCGCGTCGCCGCCTCGCAACAACCACTGCAGTCGTCGCTCGTCGCGCGCTCGCCCAGCCGTCTCGGCCGCCGGATCGATGGCTGCCGTTGACGACGGGACCGGCGCCGCCCCAGCCGGCCCGTCGTCGACGGCGTCCACAGGAAGTTCGCCGACATGGGTGCGGAACGAGCCCGCACTCCCGCCCGCCGTCGTTATCGCGTCCATCCTCCGCCCGCCTGTGTTCCGCCCGTAGTTACCCATCGGTAACTAGAGCGTTACTTTAGAGGTTTAATACCTGGTCCGCGTCGAAAATTCGGAGATTCTCACGTGCCGCCTAGTGTCCGGTCGTGACCCCTCCCTCCCCCACCGTGCACCCGGCCGACGGCCGGCTCGGCGTGTTGACCGTCGGGCTGGGGGCGGTGGCCTCCACGCTGATCGCCGGCGTCGAGCTCGTGAAGCGGGGCCTCGCCCAGCCGATCGGCTCGCTCGCCCTGCTCGACACGATCCGCCTCGGCATGCGCACCGACGACCGCAGCCCGCTGATCAAGGACTTCGTGCCCCTCGCCGACCTCGACGACCTGGTGTTCGGCGCCTGGGACCCGTTCCCCGACGACGCCTACGTCGCCGCCCAGCGAGCGGGCGTACTCGAGGCCGGGCGGCACGTCGAGCAGATCTCCGACGCCTTGCGTGACGTGCGGCCGATGCCGGCCGCGTTCGACCGGACGTACGTCAAGAACCTCGACGCCGACAACGTCCTGCCGTCCGTCGACAAGCGGACGATGCTCAACGCGATCCGGGAGGACATCAACCGCTTCCGGGAAGACAAGCACGTGGACCGGGTCGTCATGGTCTGGTGCGCGTCCACGGAGGTCTTCCTCGAGCCCGGGCCGGCGCACATGGACCTCGACGCCTTCGAGGCGGCGATCGACGCCAACGACCCGCAGATCGCACCGTCGATGCTCTACGCCTACGCCGCCCTCCTCGAAGGCGTGCCGTTCGCCAACGGGGCGCCGAACCTCACCGTCGACACGCCGGTGCTGCGCCAGTTCGCCGTCGACCAGAACCTGCCGATCTCGGGCAAGGACTTCAAGACCGGTCAGACGCTGATCAAGACGGTGCTCGCTCCGATGCTGCGCACGCGCATGCTCGGCCTGTCCGGCTGGTACTCGACGAACATCCTCGGCAACCGCGACGGCGAAGTGCTCGACGACCCCGAGAGCTTCAAGACCAAGGAGGAGTCCAAGCTCGGCGTGCTCGAGCACATCCTGTCGCCGGATCGCCACCCCGAGCTGTACGGCGACATCTTCCACAAGGTGCGAATCAACTACTACCCACCCCGCGGCGACAACAAGGAGGGGTGGGACAACATCGACATCTTCGGGTGGCTCGGCTACCCGATGCAGATCAAGGTCGACTTCCTCTGCCGCGACTCGATCCTCGCCGCCCCCCTCGCCCTCGACCTCGTGTTGTTCAGTGACCTCGCCCTCCGGGCCGGCCTCGGCGGCATCCAGGAGTGGCTCAGCTTCTACTACAAGAGCCCGCAGACGCCGCCCGGCCTCTATCCCGAGCACGACCTGTTCATCCAGCACACCAAGCTGAAGAACACGCTGCGCTGGATGATGGGCGAGGACCAGATCACCCACCTCGGGCGCGAGTACTACGCTTGATGCGGCCGCCGAAGCGCCTGGAGGCGCCGGCGTGCCGAACCGGGTCTTCGATTCTGAACGACGCGGCCGACTCCTGAACTAGTCGGTGACGACGTGGTGGACGTGGACGTCGTGCGCCCCCGTGGGCAGGTCGGCGACGAGCTGCTCGGAGAAGCACACCCCGATCGTGAGGCACGAGTCGGGCAGGCGGGGCAGGAAGCGGTCGAAGTGGCCGCCGCCCTGGCCGAGCCGGCGCCCGTCCCGGGTGAAGGCGAGCCCGGGCACGATGACGAGGTCGAGCGTCGTCGGGTCGATGTCCCCGGGCATCACCCGCAGGTCGGGGCCGTCGACCTCGGGGAGGAACACCTCGATCCCCCGCTCACGGAGCGACTCCCGCCACGGGCCCGTGTCCGGCTCGGTGGGGAGTGCGTCGAACAGCATCACGCGGCGGTGCTCGCGGACGAGGGGCAGGATCCGCGCCCAGATGCGGGCGGACGCGCGCGGCCCGATCGGCCGGGTCGGCGGCGATGCGGGCGCGGATCACGCGCATCTCGGCGCGCAGCCGGCGCTTCTCCGCAGCGGTCGAGTCGTCCATCGTGCCTACCATCGAAGCCGATGAGGGCCGACCAACCCCCCTTCGACTCGACGCAGTTCCGCAAGGTGCTCGGACACTTCCCGACCGGCGTGACGATCGTCACCGGGTGGGCCGGGGATGTACCGGCGGGGTTCACGATCGGGTCGTTCACGTCGGTGTCGCTCGATCCGCCGCTCGTCGGGTTCCTGCCCCAGATCGCGAGCGACACGTGGCAGGCGATGGCCCCCGCCCACCGCTTCTGCGTGAACGTGCTGCGCGACGGGCAAGCCGAGCTGTGCTGGCGCTTCGCCAAGAGCGGCGTCGGTGACGACCGCTTCGACCACGTGACGTGGACCCACTCGCCGACCGGCTGCCCGATCATCGCGGGCGTCGGCGCGTGGATCGACTGCACCGTCGAGCACACGATGGAATTGGGCGACCACTACTTCGTCGTCGGCCGGGTGGTCGACCTCTGGCACCACGACGATCCCCACGTGCCGCTCGTGTTCTACAAGGGCGCCCTCGGCGGGTTCCTCGCCGCCGAGTAGCCGACCATGACCCGACCCGGCTCCTGGATCGGTCCCGCGGCCGCCGACGTGGTCGCGGTGCTGCTGTTCGCGGTGGCCGGCCGCAACGCCCACGACGAGAGCTCGGGCATGTCGACCGTCGTCACGATCGCCGCTCCGTTCCTGATCGGCCTGGCGGCCGGATGGATCGCGAGCGCGAACGGTCGGCGGGCGCCGACCGAGATCCGGACCGGCGTGCTGCTGTGGGTGACGACGGTCGGGCTCGGACTCGTGCTCCGCCGCACGGTCTGGGACCGCGGCACGGCGTTGTCGTTCGTGATCGTCGCGACGCTCGTGCTCGGTGCCCTCCTCGTCGGATGGCGCGCAATGCTGGTCTTCGCGCACCGTCGGCGCGAGTTACCATCGGCGACGCCGCCGTCGAAGGCGGGAAGCTAGACGGAGGAACTGTCATCAACCTGTACGTGGGCAACCTGCCCTTCTCCACCACCTCTGACGAACTTGCCACGCTGTTCGGCCAGGTCGGGGCGGTCACCTCCGCCCAGGTCATCACGGACCGCGAGACCGGGCGCTCACGCGGCTTCGGCTTCGTCGAGATGAACGACGACGACGCGCGCAAGGCGATCGACCAGCTGACCGGAGCGGAGTTCAACGGCCGCGCGATCACGGTCAACGAAGCACGGCCCCGCGCCCCGCGCGGCGGCGGCAATCGCGACAACCGGCGCTACTGAGCTACTGATTCACAACGGGTTGGTGATCGCCCCGGTCTCGGCGCCCTGCACGAGCCGGGCGTACTTGGCGAGCACCCCGCTCGTGTAGCGCGGCGGATTCGGCGTCCACCCGTCGGCACGAGCGCGCAGCTCGGCGGGATCGACGAGCAGCTCGATCGACTTGGTCGGCACGTCGATGCGGACGCGGTCGCCGTCGCGGGCGAACGCGATCGGCCCCCCGTCGACCGCCTCAGGAGCGACGTGGCCGATGCACAGCCCCCACGTCCCGCCGGAGAACCGCCCGTCGGTGACGAGGGCGCAATCGGCGCCGCGACCGGCGCCCTTCATCGCGCCGGTCACGGCGAGCATCTCCCGCATCCCTGGGCCGCCCTTGGGCCCTTCGTAGCGGATCACGACCACGGTCCCCGGCGTGACGTCGCCGGCGAGGATGGCCGCCATCGCGCCGTCTTCGCCGTCGAACACCCGCGCCGGGCCTTCGAACGTGAGCTGGTCGCCCGTCAAGCCCGCCACCTTCACGACCGAACCCTTGGGGGCCAACGAGCCGGTGAGGATGTTGATCCCGCCCTCGGTGTGGATCGGCGCGTCGAGCGGGTGGACCACGACGCCGTCGGGCGCTGGGGGTGCGAGCTCGGCGAGGTTCTCCGCCATCGTCCGGCCCGTGACCGTGAGGGTGTCGCCGTGGAGCAGGCCGGCGTCGAGGAGCAGTTTGAGCACGACCGGCACGCCGCCGACGCCATCGAGGTCGATCATGTGGAACTTTCCGCCAGGACGCATGTCGGCGACATGGGGCACCCGGGCGGCGATCCGGTTGAAGTCCTCGAGCGCGAGCTCGACGCCGGCCTCGTTGGCGATCGCGAGCAGGTGGAGGACGGCGTTCGTCGATCCGCCGAGGGCCGACGTGACCGCGATGGCGTTCTCGAACGCCGGCTTGGTCATGATCATCCGAGACGTGATGCCGAGCTCGAGCATGCGCACGACTGCCTCGCCGGAGGCCTTGGCATCGGCGTGGCGGCGCGGGTCGACGGCGGCCGGTGACGCCGTCCCGGGCAGGCTCATCCCGATTGCCTCACCGATCGAGCTCATCGTGTTGGCGGTGAACATGCCGCCGCACGCGCCCTCCCCCGGGCAGGCGTGGCGCTCGATCTCGGTGAGCTGCTCCTCGGTGATCGCGCCCGCCGCGCAGGCGCCGACAGCCTCGAGCACGCTCACCACGTCGATCGGTCCGCCCTCCCACTCGCCGGGCAGGATCGAGCCGTTGTAGACGAGCACGCTGGCGACGTCGAGCCGGGCCGCGGCCATCAGCATCGCCGGCATGCTCTTGTCGCACCCCGCCATGCCCACGAACCCGTCGAAGCGCTCGGCGTGCATCACGGTCTCCACCGAGTCGCAGCTGAGGTCCCGGCTGACGAGCGAGGCCCGCATCCCCTCGTGCCCCATCGAGATCGCGTCCGACACGGTGATCGTGCCGAACTCCATCGGGAAGCCACCCGCCGCCCTCACGCCCGCCTTGACGTGGTCGGCGAGCACGCGCAGCGTCATGTTGCACGGCGTCACTTCGTTCCAGGAGTTGGCGATCCCGATCTGCGGCTTCTCCCAGTCGTCGTCGGTCATCCCGACGGCGCGCAGCATCGCCCTGGCGCCGGCGCGCTGCATCCCGTCGGTGACCTCCCGTGACCGCGGCTTGACGTCGACGCGTTGCTCGGAGCTCATGGACCGAGGGTACGCCTGCGGGAGCGGGGGGCTCACAACTGGTTCTCACCATTCTCGCGAGACCGTCTGACGTGGCCGACGAACACTGAAGACATGTTCGATCCGCTGCTGAGCGACTCCCGGCCGTCAGGTCCGCCGCTCGCTCCCCCCATCTCCGCCTCTCCACCGCACCCCCTGTCGCTCCTCCGCCCGGGATGTCCTCCCCGTCCGGGATGGTGCCACCGGCGTCGCCCCCCGCGCCGGTGGCGCCGGAGGAGCGTGGTCGCGCCCCCCGGCGCCATCGGTTGGCGGCGGCGGCCGCGCTGACGTTGGCCGCCGTCGCCGCCGGCGCCGCCGGTGGGTACGTCGCCGGGCGGACCGACGACGACTCGACGGCCGCGCCGACCACCCCCGCCGTGGAGACCGGGATGACACCGAGCAGCGACACCATCGACGTCGCCGCCGTCATCACCGCGGTCGAGCCGTCGACGGTGTCGATCTCGACCCACGTCGTCCAACAGCAGGGCCCGTTCCAGGTCGAGGGCGAGGGCGCCGGCACCGGCATCGTGATCGACAAGCTCGGCCACATCCTCACCAACGCCCACGTGGTGGACGGGGCCACCGACGTCACCGTGACCGTCAACGGCGAGGAGCGGTCCGCCGAGGTCGTCGGTGGCGACCGGGATCGCGACATCGCGGTGGTCGAGCTCGACGATCCGTCCGGTGTCGTTCCGGCCAAGCTCGGCTCGTCCACCGACGTCGCCGTCGGCGACCCCGTGGTCGCGATCGGCAACGCCCTCGCGCTGGAAGGCGGCCCCACCGTCACTCAGGGCATCGTGTCGGCGCTCGATCGCTCGATCGACACCGAGTCGAGCCGGCTGACCGGTCTCATCCAGACCGACGCGGCGATCAGCTCCGGCAACTCCGGTGGGCCGCTGGTGAACGCCGACGGCGAGGTGATCGGCGTGAACACCGCCGTGGCGTCGAGTGGCGGCGGCATCCAAGCCTCCAACGTCGGGTTCGTGATCCCGATCGCCTCGGCGATGGAGATCGCCAACCAGTACATCTGAGCACGAGGTGAGCACGGTGTGACCCCGGCCCGACGGCGTGAGTACCGTCGGGCCCGGAGGTCACGACCATGGCTCACGATCTCGTCATCCGCTCCGGGCGCGTCGTCGACGGCTCCGGAGCGCCGCCGCGTACGGCCGACGTCGCCGTCGACGGTGGGGTGATCACCGACGTCGGGCAGGTCGACGAGCGGGGGCGGCGGGAGGTCGACGCCGACGGCGCCCTCGTGACGCCGGGCTTCGTCGACATCCACACCCACTACGACGGCCAGGCGACGTGGGACGACCAGCTCGCCCCGTCGAGCTGGCACGGCGTCACGACCGTCGTCATGGGCAACTGCGGTGTCGGATTCGCGCCGGTGCGACCCGCCGACCACGAACGGCTGATCGAGCTGATGGAGGGCGTCGAGGACATCCCCGGCGCCGCGCTCCACGAAGGGCTGCGCTGGAACTGGGAGACGTTCCCCGAGTACCTCGACGCGCTGGCCGCTCGGCCTCGCGACCTGGACCTCGGGGCGCAGGTCCCGCACGGCGCGCTGCGCCTGCACGTGATGGGCGAACGCGGCGCCCGCCGCGAGCCGGCGACGCCGGACGACATCGCCGCGATGGCCGACCTGGCCCGGGAAGCCGTCGCCGCCGGCGCCCTCGGGTTCACGACATCGCGCACGCTCAACCATCGCAGCAGCCGTGGTGAGCTCACCCCGACGCTCACCGCCGAGGCCGACGAGCTGATCGGCATCGCCGAGGCCCTCGGCTCGATCGGGGCCGGCGTGCTCCAGGTCGTCAGCGACTTCATCGACCTCGACGGCGAGTTCGAGACCTTCCGCCTGATGGCACAGCGGTCGGGCCGTCCGATCTCGATCTCCATCGCCCAGAGCCCGGTGCGTCCCGACGACTGGAAGCTGCTCCTCGACCGCATGGCGGAGGCCACCTCGGCCGGCGTGACGATGCGCGGGCAGGTGGGCTCGCGGGCCGTCGGCCTGCTGCTCGGGTTCGAGGCCACGCTCAACCCGTTCATGCTCGCTCCGGCGTGGGCCGAGCTCCGTGACCTCCCGGCGAGCGAGCGGGCAGCTCGACTGCGGCGCGACGACGTCCGGCGGGCGCTCATCGACGACATGACGGTCGACCGCGAGGGCTCGCTGATCGGGTCCCGGCTGATCGGAAAGTTCGACCTCATGTTTCCGCTCGGGGACCCGCCCGACTACGAGCCCGATCCGGCCGGCTCGGTGAGTGCGGTGGCGGAGCGCGAGGGACGGGCGCCGGCCGAGGTGGCCTACGACCTCATGCTCGAGAACGACGGGCGGGGCCTGCTGTACCTGCCGACTCTGAACTTCGCCGGCGGCTCGCTGGACTCCGTCGGCGGACAGCTCGCCCACCCGGCGTCGGTTGCCGGGCTGTCCGACGGTGGTGCCCACGTCGGGACGATCTGCGACGTGAGCTTCCCGACGACGCAGCTGCAGTGGTGGGGCCGGGACCGACCGACGGGCCGGCTTCCCGTCGAGCTCCTCGTGCACAAGCAGACCCGGGCCACCGCCGCCACGGTCGGCCTCCTCGACCGCGGGCTACTCGCACCCGGCTACCGCGCCGACGTCAACGTCATCGACTTCGACCGGCTCACCCTCCACGCGCCGGAGATCCACCACGATCTCCCGGCCGGTGGGCGCCGGTTACTCCAGCGCGCCGACGGCTACCGGCACACGTTCGTCGCCGGGACCGAGATCCGCCACGACGGCGAGTCGACCGGGGCGACCCCCGGACGTCTCATCCGCGGCGCGCAGCCCGACCCGGCCTGATCAGCCGAGGAAACGGTCGAGCTCCCGGAGGAAGGTCGGCCACGCCGGCTCGAAGTCGGTGAGGATGTGGTTGCGGCTGGGCAGCGGGACGAGCCGGCTGCCGGGGATCAACGCGGCCAGCTCCTTCGCCCCGGCGAGCGGTTGCCGGTGATCGTCGCGGGAGTGCAGCAAGAGGGTCGGGCAGCGCACCAGCGGCGCGATCCCGGTCACGTCGATGCGGGCGAACGTCTCGAGGAAGCGCACCGCGTTGGCGGGTGACGTCGTGCGCCGCTGCAGGTCGTTGAACGCCTCCCACTGCTCACGAGTGCCGTCGGGCAGGAACTGCGACGTGAACATCTGGCGGAACGACGGGTCGTCCCGCCCCCAGCCGACCCGGGCGACCTCGATGTCGAGAGCGGCCTCCCGAACCTGTTCGTCGTCGGTGGCCCGAGCCAGCCGGCCCCGGCCGTACGCGCCGGCGAGGATGAGCCGCTCCACCCGTTCCGGATGGCGGGCGGCGAAGGCGACGGCAACGGCGGCGCCTTGCGAGACCCCGAGGAGCGGAAACGTCTCCAGGCCCTCGGCGTCCACGACCAGCTCCAGGTCGTTGACCCAGTCGTCGAAGCTGAACTGCTCGACGTTCCAGTCCGACAGGCCGCAGCCCCGTTCGTCGTAGCGGACCAGCGTGCGGCCGGCGGCGAGTCCCTCCAGCCAGTGCCGCCAGACCGGGCTCTCGAGGTCGTAGTCGAGGTGCGTCATCCAGTTCGCGGCCTTGACGAGGACCGGTCCCTCGCCCATCACGGCGTAGGCGATGCGGGCGCCGTCGGCCGCGGTGCAGAAGCTGATCGACTGGTACAGGTCGATCTCCTCGCGGCGGAGCGGAGAGCGCGGTCGAGTTCAGCGCCGGGCCATCGCCCCGCTCGGCGACCGGGGCGACGAACTGGTAGCCGCGGCCGAACACGGTGCGGATCACCCGCTGCGCGGCGCCGTCGTCGCCGACCGCCCGCCGGGCCGACTTCAGGCGGCTGGCCAGCGCCGACTCGCTCACGAACCGGTCGCCCCAGACGTTGTCGAGCAGCTCGCTCTTCGGCACCACCCGTTGACGATGACGGATCAGGTACACGAGCACGTCGAACACCTGCGGTTCGACATGCTCCACGACGCCGCCCCGGCGGAGTTCGAACTGCTCGGGGTCGACGACACAGTCAGCGAACTCGTAGATCGTGGTGCGAAACGGTACCGGTCAGCCGCGGCGGGCGCGGAGGAGATTCGTGACGGCCTGCCCATCGGCCTGGCCGCGGGATGCCTTCATCACCGCGCCGACGAGGGCACCGATCGCCCGCTCCTCACCGCCGACGTACTTCTCCCACACCCCCTCGTTGGCGGCGATGGCGTCGTCGACGATCGCCTCCAGCGCCGCGGCATCGAGGGCCTCGAAGCCCTTCGCCGCCGCGATCGCCTCCGGATCGCCGCCGCCGCCCGCGACGAGCTCGGCGAGAACTTGCTTGGCCTGGGTCGCGGTGAGCCGGCCGGTCACCTCCAGCCGGGTCAGCGCGGCGAGGTCCTCCGCCGGCACGACCGGCGCCGCGCCCTGCTCGGCGTACGCCTCCTTGACGTGCACGAGCGCCCGCGTGCCGTCACCGCCGGCGGCGATGACGTCGTGGACGTAGCGGTCCTGGCCCCGCCCGACGACGACCGTCACCGCCTCGCTGTCCGGCGCCGTGCCGGTGGCCTCGGCGAGGCCGGACCGGCGGGCCGCCGGCAGAGGCGGTAGGGCGGCCCGGATCCGCTCGACCCACTCAGTGTCCGGCACGAGCGGGACGAGGTCCGGCTCGAGGAAGTAGCGGTAGTCGTCGGCGTCCTCCTTCGTCCGCAGCGTGTGCGTACGGCCGTCGCCCTCATCCCAGTGGCGGGTCTCCTGGCGGACCTCGTCGCCGGCTTCGAGGAGGTCGATCTGCCGGCGCGCCTCGTACTCGATCGCCCGACCGAGCGAGCGCAGGGAGTTGAGGTTCTTGACCTCGCACCGCGTGCCGAACGGCTCGTCAGGACGGTGGACGCTGACGTTGGCGTCCACGCGCATCGAGCCCTCCTCCATCTTGGCATCGGAGGCGCCGATGGCGATGAGGATCGCCCGCAGCTCGTCGACGTACTGGCGGGCGGCCTCGCTGCTGCGGAGGTCCGGGCGGCTGACGATCTCGACGAGCGGCACGCCGGCCCGGTTGAAGTCGATGAGGGACTCGTCACTCCCGTGGATGCGGCCGCCGGCCCCTCCGACGTGGATGGACTTGCCAGTGTCCTCCTCGAGGTGGGCCCGTTCGATGCCGACGCGGGCCCCGTCGGGCAGGTCGAGCCAGCCGTCGACGTTCAGCGGCACGTCGTACTGGCTGATCTGGTACGCCTTCGGCATGTCCGGGTAGAAGTAGTTCTTCCGGTGGAACGCGCACGGCTGGATCCGGCAGTTGAGGGCGAGCCCGATGCGCATCGCCAGCTCGACAGCCTCCCGGTTCAGGACCGGCAACGCCCCGGGCAGGCCGAGGGTGACCGGGTCGATGTTGGTGTTGGGCTCGTCACCGAAGCGGTTGGCGCTGGCGGAGAACAGCTTCGACGCCGTCGCCAGCTCGACATGAACCTCCAGGCCGATGACCATCTCGTAGGCGTCGATCGAGGTGGTCATTGGTGCACCCTCGAGCCGATGCGAGTGAGCGAGCGCCAGCGAGCGAACGGCCAGCGACTGCGCAGGCAGTATGCGGCGTGGCCGGGGAACGCCATGGTGGTCATGCAGCCGCCTCCTCCAGGGTCCTGGCGACGCGGAACATCGTCGCCTCGCCGAGCGCGGGGGCGAGCACCTGCACGCCGACGGGCAGCCCGCCGGCGCCGGTCCCGAACGGCACGTTCATCCCCGGGTGGCCCGACAGGTTGGACGGGATCGTGTAGGTGTCGCAGAGGTACATCGCCAGCGGGTTGTCGGTCTTATCGCCGAGCTCGAACGCCACCGAGGGCGACGTCGGTGTGACCAGCACGTCGGCGTGCTCGTACGCCCGGGCGAAGTCGTCGGCGATGAGCCGGCGCACCTTGAGCGCCTTGCCGTAGTAGGCCTCGTAGTACCCGGCGGAGAGGGCGTACGTGCCGAGCATGATGCGCCGCTTGACCTCGTCGCCGAAGCCGGCCTCCCGGGTCGCCATGTACATCGCGTTGGTGTCCGGGGCATCCACCCGGAGGCCGTAGCGCACGCCGTCGTAGCGGGCGAGGTTGCTCGACGCCTCGGCCGGCGCGATCAGGTAGTACGCCGTCAGCCCATACGTGAACGCGGGCACCTCGACGTCGACGATCTTGGCCCCGGCGTCGCTGAGCGCGGCGAAGGCCTCCTCGACGCGCTCGAGCACGTCGGGGTCGGCGCCCTCGGGCAGGTCGGTGATCCGCCCGACCCGGAGTCCCTCCACGCCGTCGTCGAGCGTGGCGGTCAACGCCGGTGCCGGCAGTGGAATCGACGTGGAGTCGTTGGGATCGTGGCCGCCGATCACCTCGATGGCGAGGGCGGCGTCGGCGACGGTGTGTGTGAACGGGCCGATCTGGTCGAGGCTGCTGGCGAAGGCGATCAGCCCGTAGCGGCTCACCACCCCGTACGTCGTCTTGACCCCGACGACGCCGCACAGCGCCGCCGGCTGGCGGATCGAGCCCCCGGTGTCGCTGCCGAACCCGACCGCGGCGAAGCCGGCCGCGACGGCGGCCGCACTCCCCCCGCTCGACCCGCCGGGCACCCGGGACGGGTCGTGGGGATTGCGGGTCGGGCCGAAGGCGGAGTTCTCGGTGCTCGACCCCATGGCGAACTCGTCGAGGTTGGTCTTGCCGATGACGACGGCGCCAGCCGCCCGCAGCCGCTCGACGACGGTGCCGTCGTAAGGCGGGCGCCACCCCTCGAGGATCCTCGACGAGCACGTCGTCGGAATGCCTCGCGTCGTCATGTTGTCCTTGAGCGCGACCGGCACGCCGGCCAAGGGTCCGGGGTCCCGGCCAGCCGCGACGGTCTCGTCGACGGCGTCGGCCGCGGCACGGGCCTCGTCGGCGAGCACGGTGTTGAACGCGTGGAGCTCGGCTTCCCGGCGTTCGATCGCGGCGAGGTGCTCGTCGATCACCGTGCGGGCCGTGCGGTCACCGGAGCGAACCGCGGCGGCGATCTCGATCGCGGTGGCTCCCTGCGGCGCCATCAGCCCTCCAACCCGATGATCGGCGGGACGCGGAACCGGCCGTCGTGGGCGTCGGGCGCGGCGTCGAGCACCTCGTCCCGGTCGAGGCCGGGAGCGACGACGTCGTCCCGCAGGACGTTGGTCAGCGGGTACGGCTGGGTCATCGGCTCGACCGCCTCGAGGTCGAGCTCGTCGATGTCGGCGAAGTGGTCGAGCATGGCGCCGAGCTGGGCGGTCATCCGCTCGATCTCGGCATCGCTCAGCCCGAGCCTGGCCAGACGGGCGACGTGGACCACCTCGGCGGTCGTGATGCGATCGGACACGGCGTTGCAGGCTATGGGTCAGAAGTGGGACTGGCAGTACGGGGCCGGGTGGGAGAGGAACAGGGCGTCGGCGCGGCGCAGGGCCTCGGACGAGCGGGGCTCGAGGCGTCGGCCGGCGGCGAGCGTCGTCGGGGCGACCCCGCCGAGCAGCAGTGCGCCGAGGGCGGCGCGGTCGGTGACGACGTCGGGTCGGGCCCGGACCCGCGCCACGCCGCCCCCGCCGATCCGCCAGCGCGACCCGTCGGCCTCGACGACGAGGTCGTCGTCGGTGCCGTACGTGCGAGCGCCGAAGCAGGCCTCGACGTCACGGACGTTGCACCACAGGCAGTCGTTGAGGTCGGTCGTGCGCACCACCCGCTGGTCGGTGAGCAGGAACGGCAGCGGGTCGTCGAGCGGGACCGCATACGTACGGACCGACCCGACCAGGTCGCTCGACAGCACGGTGTGCCAGAGCGCGGCGTGGGCGTCGGGGGTAGCCGCGGCCAGCGTCGACAGCCACAGCTCGTGGGCCGGATGGCCGTCGTTCCACTTGGGCTCGATCCGCCAGGTCGCGTACCCGTCGGCGTGGAGGGCGTGGATCTGCCCGACGCCCTGCTCGGCGAACACGACGCGGTGCCACGCCTCCGACCGGGCGATCTCGCCCGGGCGCATCGTGCGGAAGCGGTCCCACACCTTGGCGATGTCGTCGATCGCATCCAGCGCCTCGACGATGCGCACGGTCCCCGGGTCGGGCAGGAACCGGTCCTGCAGCTGCGCCCGCCGGCGATCGATCATGCAGACCCGCCGCTGGCTCGCGATGCCGTAGCCGAACCGCTCGTAGATCCCACCCTCGCTCGCCGTCAGCGCGGCGAGCGGTTCACCGCGCTCGTCGATGTCCTTGTGCACGGCGTCCATCAGCCGCCGGAACAAACCCTGCCGGCGATGGGTCACCGCCACCGACACCCAGGTCACCCCGCCGGTCGGAACGGACGCCCCGCCCGGCAGGGTCATCTGCAGGGCGAACGAGCCGGCTACCCCGATGATGTCCCCTCGCTCGACCGCAACGCGGTAACGGGCGAGGTCGATGAGCGGCCGCTCGCGATCCTCCTCCTCGGAGGACGGTGTGTGACCGAATGCCCGATAGTCGGCCCGCGACACCGCCCTCCAATCGTCATCACCCGGCGTGCGGATCTCGATCACGGCGTGGAGTCTTGTGCGCCGCCCGTTCCCGCCATTCACCGATAATCGACGGTACTGTCCCGGTGGATGGCCACGGTGACCTTTGAGGGCGCGACCCGTACGTACGCGGGACTCGAGCACCCGGCGGTCGATCATCTCGACCTCCAAGTCGCCGACGGCGAGTTCCTCGTGCTGGTCGGGCCGTCGGGCTGCGGCAAGTCGACGACGCTGCGAATGCTCGCCGGGCTCGAACCCGTCGACGAGGGGCTGATCCGCATCGGCGACCGCGACGTCACCGCGCGTTCCGGCGAAGGACCGGGACATCGCGATGGTCTTCCAGTCGTACGCCCTCTACCCGCACATGACCGTCGCCGAGAACATCGGATTCCACCTCAAGGTCAAGCGCATCCCGCGGGCCGTGCGCGACGAACGGGTGCGGGAGGCGGCCAGGATCCTCGACCTCGAAGCGCTCCTCGACCGCAAACCGGCGAAGCTGTCCGGCGGCCAGCGCCAGCGGGTCGCGATGGGGCGGGCGATCGTCCGCGAGCCGCAGGTGTTCCTGATGGACGAGCCGCTCTCCAACCTCGACGCCAAGCTGCGCGTCCAGACCCGCACCCAGATCGCCGCCCTCCAGCGGCGGCTCGGCGTCACGACCGTCTACGTCACCCACGACCAGGTCGAGGCGATGACGATGGGCGACCGGGTGGCCGTGCTCGAGCGCGGCCTGCTGCAGCAGGTCGCGACGCCAAAGGATCTGTTCACGACGCCGGTGAACATCTTCGTCGCCGGGTTCATCGGCTCGCCGTCGATGAACCTGCTGCCCGCCAAGGCCGGGGACGAAGGCGCGACCCACGGCACCCTCACCGTCCCGCTGACGCCCGATCAGCGCAACGCGCTCACGTCTGATGCGGTGACGATCGGGGTCCGGCCGGAAAGCTGGACCATCCAGACCGACGGCGGGCTCGACGTCATCGTCGCCGTCGTCGAGGAGCTCGGGTCGGAGTCGTTCCTCTACTGCACCGACCCCGCGGCGAACGGCGCCGCGGTCGGCACGCCCGTCGTGGCGCGGGCCGAGGGGCTCAGCTCGAGCTCGCCGGGAGATCAGGTGAGTCTGGTTCCGGTTCCGGGGCGTCTTCACCTGTTCGACTCGGCGACGGGCGCTCGGCTCCCCGCGTGAGGAACAGGTAGACGAGCCCGCCGACGACGGCGGCGACGGCGACCCACTGGTTCCAGCGCAGCCCGCCGAGCTTGTCGGCCGTGTCGATGCGCAGCGACTCGACCCAGAACCGTCCGATCCCGTAGCCGACGACGTACATCCCCAGCAGCCGCCCGGGGGCGGGGTTGAAACGGCGGTCGATCCACAGCAGCACGCCGCACAGGCCGAGGTTCCACAGTGACTCGTAGAGGAACGTCGGATGGAACGTCGTGCCCGGCGGGTAGCCGGCCGGGAGGTGATCGTCGTCGATCTCGAGCGCCCACGGCAGGTCGGTCGGCCGGCCGAAGAGCTCCTGGTTGAACCAGTTGCCCCACCGGCCGATGGCCTGGGCCAGCGCGATCGCCGGTGCCGCGCAGTTGGCAACCTCGCCCATCGGCAGCTTGCGCCGGTGGGCCACCCAGATCCCGACCGGGATGCCGAACAGCAGCCCGCCGGGGATGCCGAGGCCACCCTCCCAGATCTTGACGATGTCGCCGTAGTTGCCGTCGAAGCGCTCCCAGTCGGTGGCCACGTGGTAGAGCCGGGCACCGATGACACCGGCGAGGACGGCCCACAGACCGATCGCGGTGGCGTCCTCGCGCGTGCCGATGCCCTTCTCCTCGAACCGCCGGCCGGTGAGCCAGATCGCGGCGACGACGCCGAGCGCGATCATCAGCCCGTAGGCGTTCAGCGACAGCGGCCCGAGCTCGAGCGTGCCGCTGGAGGGGCTGGGGATGCTGCCCGGGGCGCTCATGGCGCGGTCACCCGGAGGTCACCCGCCGAATGAACTCGACCGTGCCGGCGAAGATCGTGTCGCGGTCGAAGTCCTGGGTGGCGACGTGGTAGCTGCGGTCGAGCCAGCGGTGGTCGACCTGGCCGCCGTAGTTCCCGGCGAGGTGCTCGCTCTGGCTCGGCTCGACGACGTGGTCCTGGCGCGAGGTGTACAGGAGGAGCGGCATCTTCAGCTCCCCGTAGCGGTCGGCCATCGGGGCGAGACCGTCCTCGAGCAGTGAGAGCAGCGCCCGCAGCGGAGTCTCGGCGTAGGCGATCTCGACCGCGTCCGGGTCGGCGATGTCACTGCCGATGCCGGGCATCAGTTCGGTGCCCTCGGCGAGGGCGGCGTTCAACATCTCCTTGACCTCGGGCGTCTGCGGGGTCGTCGCGGGGTTGACGCAGACGAGCCCGGCGACCTCGGGGTGCTGCAGACCCGTCCACAGGGTGAGCGATCCGCCCATGCTCAGCCCGCCGACGACGACCCGCTCGGCTCGTCCGCTCAGCCGTTGGTACGCCGCCTCGACCTCTCCCGTCCAGTCGGTCCACCGGGTCGGGACCATGTCCTCGACCGCCGTGCCGTGGCCGGGCAGCCGGGGGAGCTCGACGTGGTAGCCGGCGCCGGCGACCTGCTCGGCGACACCGCGCATCGACGAGGGGTTGCCGGTGAAGCCGTGCAGGGCGAGGAACCCGACCGTCGAGCCGTCCGCGGACGGGGCGGTGTATGACCAGGGCTCGGCGCCGGCGAGGATTTGGTTGCTCATCGAGTGACGTTCTAGCGGAGTGCGCCGGCCCGGAGGGCTCCAGCGGGCCGATTGACGGCCTCCGTAATCTCGCACGTGATGGCGGGACGGCGCAGTCGTCAGATCGAGTCGTCGGCCGTGGCGGCGATCGGTCCTGTTCTGGTGATCGCACCGTTCTGTCTGCTCGCGCTGTTCGTCGTGTGGCTGATCGTGCGCCTCGTGTGGGACATCCCGTTCTGGTGGCTCGCCGTGGGGTACCCGCTGGCTGCGGTCCTGCTGTTCATCCGCCCCGTCCAGGACCTCGTGCTCACTCCGCTGTTCGGCGCCCGCCGGCCGACCGAGGACGAGGTCGAGCTGATCGAGCCCCTCTGGGTCGACATCGCCCACGCCAACCGGCTGCCCCCGCAGCGGTACATCCTGCGGGTGCTGCCGTCGGAGGAGCTCAACGCCTACGCGTGCGGCGGCCATCTCGTGGTGGTCACCTCGTTCGCCGTGACCGAGTTGCCCCGCCGGGAGCTGGCGGGCGTGCTCGCCCACGAGCTGAGCCACCACCTCGGGATGCACACGGTCGGGCTGACGATCGCCCACTGGTTGTCGTTGCCGGTGGTCCTGTTCGCCCGGGTCGGCTTCCTCCTGCAGAACGTGGCCACCGCCGCGACCCGAGCGTTCGCCGCTCAGTCCGCCGGCTGGACCATCGTCGGGCAGCTCGTCGCCGGCGTGCTCAACGTGCTCTCGTTGCCGTTCGTCGCCGCGCTGTACGCCGCCGACGCGCTCGGGAACGTGGTCGGGCACCGCTCGGAGTTCCAGGCCGACCGCCGGGTGGTGCGGATGGGCTACGGCCCGAACCTCGCCCAGGCGCTGCGCCGGGTGATCCGGCTCGGCGGCGGCCAGCGGCCGATCGGCTGGCGGGCCCGGCTGGCGGCATCGCACCCGCCGGCGCGCACCCGTGTGGCTCGTATCGACGCGATGCTCCGCCACCCCGCGCGTTGACGAGGCGCTTTCGTCACGTGAGATCGCCCGGAATGGGCGCTCTCAGCCGACGAAAGCGAGGGGGATGCTCTCCAGCCGGCGGCGGCCAGGCGCTGGCGCATGGTCGCGATCACCCACGCCCGCCGCTCGGTGACGTGGCGCCATGTGTACTCGTAGACGCGGAACCCGAGGTCGGTGAGCTCGTTGCGGCGCTGCGCATCGCGGTCCCGTTCGGCGCGGAGTCGAGTGGCCAAGTCTTCCCGTGACCTCGACGACGACCGCGTAGGGCGCGAACAGGAAGTCGACCCGGGCGACGTGCCGGCGGTCGCGGCGCTGGCGCGCGCTGCGTTGTGGGGCGCTGGTAGGCCGCCCCGGCGCATGAGCCCCAAGAAGCGTCGCTCGAGCAAGGACTCCCCGCCGCCGTCGATGAGGAGGCGGTCGAGCGTTCGAGCGCCCCAGCGGCCCGGGCCACGCAGTTCCGACAGGCGTCGCTCCAGGACGAGTGGCGCCGACAACCCGAGCCGAACGGCGCTGTCGATCGCCGCCTCCAGGCGCACCGTCGGGATGCGCGCCCGCGCCAGATCGAGGATCGTCCGCGTCGCCGACGAGCAGCGCAGCCCCGCCACCGTGAGCACGTCGACGGGTCCGATGGAGTCGGTCGTGTGGACGAGTGCGGAACACGAAGGGGTGCGGTACCGGCGGGGCACGGTGAACTCGACCGCATCCGGCCGGGCGCGGTCCAGGCCGTGCAGGGCAGCGGCAGCTTCGTGGCTGACCCAGCCGTGTCCATCGAGGGCGAGGAGGCCGATCCAGAGGCGGCGCTGCCAGGTGTCTGGTGAGCCGGCGACCACGAGCACCGTCGGTTCAACGGGCGCGAGCCATCCGCTGGAGATCGCGGCGTTCTGCGCCTTCCACGTGACGCCAGCGGCGCGCAGCTGCTTGATGCTGACGGCCCCGCACTGGGCGGCTGCCAGGGGTGCGATGCAGCGAGATGACAGAAGCTCCCACACCCGCCTGGGGGTGCTGCTCCTGCGGAATGGGAAGCCCTCATGCGGCTCGGGCTGTGACGGCGCCACGCACCAGATCGAGCCCGGCGAGTCCGGGCAGCCGGTCGATGCGCCGGTCGATCCGCTCGGTGAAGGCGACACCGTCGTCGCCGCCGAAGAGGTGGGCGATGAGGAAGTCGGTGTCGGCCGGCTCCATGATGCCCGACCCGACGGGACGCCAGAGGTGCCGCAGCGCCCATCGCACCACCTTCTGCACGCCCGGGCTGTCCGCCAGACGGCGCCTGGCCTCGGCGACGTAGAAGTCGATGTGCCGGCCCTCCTGCCGGGCGATGCGCTTGGTGAGCTCGGTGAGCACCGGGTGCTTCGCCCGCTGGGCGAGGCGGACGTAGCCCGCCTGCGTCGTCCATTCGTTGACCGCTCCCCACGTCATGTGGAGGGCGACGATGCGCTCGCCGACGATCGACGACGCGATGACCGACGCCAGCGGCCGCACCCGGTCCCGGAGGCCGAGCCGGCGGCGCAACGGCCCGACCCGCGCCTCGCCCGCCGGCCGACCGTGGGCGGCGAGCACCGCCCCGAGCGCCTCGCCGTGCCACATCTCCTCGTACGCCCAGCAGCTGAGGAACGCGGTCACGTCCGGATCGTTGTGGGCGGGGGTGACGAGCAGGTCGCGCAGGTAGCAGATCGTGTGCAGCTCGACGTCGTGCATGTACTCGATACACCGGAGCGTCTCGGCGTCGAGCGGCTGCTCGGCGAACAGGCCGAAGTCGAGGTCCTCCCACCGCAACCGCTCGGCGCGCCGCTTGTAGTCGGCGATGTCGAAGTTCACGGGAACGATTCGTTGCCCTCGGTGACCCGGATGGTGCAGCGGTTGGTAGGGCCAGCCCCCCACCGAAGACACCGGGCCGCTCCATCGCTGCCGGCCCCCTGCATCCGTACGGTCGACAGTATGCACTCGATCGCTGTCCGCCCCTTCGATGCGCCGTCCCCCGCGGCCATCGAGACCATCCCCTCCTGGACCGCGCCGGCCGCTCTCGCCGCCCGTGCCGAAAGCGCCACCAAGCTGTACGGCCGCGGGAGCACCGAAGTGCTCGCCCTCGACGACGTGACCGTCGGGGTACCCGCCGGCCGCTTCACGGCCGTGATGGGGCCGTCAGGATCGGGCAAGAGCACGTTGATGCACTGCCTCGCCGGGCTCGACTCGCTCACCTCCGGCCGGGTCTTCATCGGCGACATCGAGCTCGGGTCGCTGTCCGACCGCGAGCTCACACGCATCCGCCGCGAGCGCATCGGGTTCGTCTTCCAGGCTTACAACCTGCTGCCGACGCTCGACGCCCGCGAGAACATCACGTTGCCGATGGCCCTCGCCGGCCGCAAGCCGGACAAGACGTGGCTCCGCACGGTCGTCGACGCCGTCGGACTCGGCGACCGCCTGAAGCACCGGCCGAGCGAGCTCTCCGGCGGGCAGCAGCAGCGCGTCGCCGTCGCCCGCGCCCTCGCCTCGAAGCCCGAGTTGATCTTCGCCGACGAGCCGACCGGCAACCTCGACAGCCGCACCGGCGGCGAGATCCTCGTCTTCATGCGCGCGGCCGTCGACGAGCTCGGTCAGACCGTCGTCATGGTCACCCACGACGCGGTCGCGGCGAGTCACGCCGACGCGGTCCTGTTCCTGGCCGACGGCCGGATCGTGGACTCGATGGCCGCGCCATCCCCTGAGCGGATCCTCGACCGCATGAAGGCGTTCGGTGGTTGAGATGCTGGGAGTTGTGTTCAGCGGGCTCTGGGCCCGCAAACGCCGGCTCCTCGGGACCGCGACCGCGGTGGTCCTCGGGGTCGCCTTCCTCGCCGCCACGCTCGTGCTCGGCGACACCATGCGGTCGGACTTTCGCCAGGCCTTCACGGACGCCAACTCCGGCACGGACGTGATCGTGCGCAGTGCCTCGAACATCGGCGGTGAGGAATCGGTCCGCGGGCTCGTCGACGCCGGGCTCGTCGACGAGGTCGCGGCCATCGACGGCGTCGATCGAGCCGTTCCGGTCGTCGAGGGCATCGCCACGATCATCGGATCGGACGGCGATCGCATCGGTGGCGACGGTCCCCCTACCACCGCCGCCAACTGGATCGACGACCCCGAGCTCAACTCCTACCGGCTCGCCGAGGGACGCGCCCCGGCGGCCGACGACGAGGGCGGCCCCGGAGGGGCCAAGCCGTATGAAGTCGTCATCGACCGGCGCTCGGCCGACATCGGCAACCTCGCTGTCGGCGACCGCACCACGGTCCTCACGCCGGCCCCTGTCGAGGTCACCGTCGTCGGCATCGCCACCTTCGGCGACGACGACAGCCTCGGCCCGATCACCTACACCGCGTTCACGCTGCCCGCCGCCCAGGAGCTCCTCACCGGGCGACCCGACGCCATCTCGGGCGTGCTCGTCGCGGCCGAGAACGGAGTCAGCCAGGAGACGCTGCGCGACGAGATCATGGAGCTGATGCCAGCCCGCATCGAGGCGCTCACGCAACCAGAGTTGACGGCCGAGCAGGAGGAGGAAATCGAGAGCGACTTCCTCGGCATGCTCGAGATCATCCTCATCGCCTTCGCCGGCGTGGCGATGGTCGTGGCCGCGTTCAGCATCCACAACACGTTGTCGATCGTCGTCGCCCAGCGGACCAGGGAGTCGGCACTGCTCCGGTCGATCGGTGCCTCCCGCCGCCAGGTCGTGGCCGGCGTCGCGATCGAGTCGCTCGTGATCGGTGTTCTCGCCTCAGCCGTCGGTCTCGCCGTTGGCATCGGTCTGGCGACCGGGCTGAAGACGATGCTGGCCGGCGCCGATCTCGCCCTGTCGTCCGGCGGACTCGTGATCAGCACCGCTGCGATCGTCGTCGCCGCGACTGTCGGGATCGTGACGACGCTCGTCGCCAGCGTCGCCCCGGCGATCAAGGCCTCGCGAGTGGCCCCGCTGGCCGCGCTCCGCGATGTCGAGGTCGACCGCTCGGCGGCGTCGAAGCTGCGGGCCGCTGTAGGTGTGCTCGTCGCCGGCGCCGGCCTCGCGGCGGTGACCACCGGTGCCTCGAGCGGCGACGGTGCGGTCGGTCGGGTCGGCGTTGGCGCCATCGCCGTGCTCGTCGGGGCGGTCGTGCTCGGGCCGGTCGTCGCCCGGCCGGCGGCCGCCACGCTCGGGAGCGGCGCCGCGATCACCCGCGGCGTCACCGGCCGCCTCGCCCGGCGCAACGCGATGCGCAACCCCCGGCGCATCGCGGCCAGCGCCTCGGCCTTGATGGTGGGCACCGGCGTGGTGGCGCTGTTCACCACCTTCGGTGCCTCCCTCAAGGCGACGATCGACGACACCGTCGACACCAAGTTCGGCGGCGACCTGATCGTGCTGCAGGACGGCTTCGGCGGCGCGGCGTTGAGCCCAGAGCTGGCCGGCGCCATCGCCGAGCGGCCCGAGGTGGCCGATGCCGTCGGCACCGCCAACGCCATCGCCAGCATCGAGGGCGACGACGTGGCGCCGGTCGCCACCGACTTCGCCCGGCTCGACGCCATCCTCGACATGGGCGTCACCGAGGGGGCGCTCGGCGATCTCGGAGCGGGGAAGATTGCGGTCAGCCAGCACTATGCCGAGGAACACCGGGTCGCCGTCGGCGACACGATCCCGATGTCCTTCGTCGACGGCGCAACCACCGACCTCGAGGTCGGCGTGGTCTACACCGAGCGGATGTCGTTCGGCGATCTCGTGATGTCCGACACGGACTGGGCACCGCACGCCCGCCAGACCGGTGACGTCGTCGTGATGGTCGACCTCGCCGACGGGGTGTCGGAAGCCGAAGGGCACGCGGCCGTGAGCGCGGTGACCGAGCGCTATGCGGCGCCCGATCCACAGACGCGCGACGAGTACAAGGGCTCGATCGGTAGCGAGATCGACCAGATGCTCGCCATGATCTACGGCCTGCTCGCGATCGCGGTGCTCATCGCCGTGATGGGGATCGGAAACACGCTGGCGCTGTCGGTGCACGAGCGCACGCGTGAGCTCGGGTTGCTCCGAGCCGTCGGCCAGACCCGTCGCCAGCTTCGCTCCACCGTCCGATGGGAGTCCGTGATCATGGCCGTCTTCGGCACCGTCGGCGGGCTCGCCGTGGGCACGTTCCTCGGCTGGGCGCTGATGCGGGCGATCAACGCCGAGGAGGGCTTCGGCGTGTTCGAGGCTCCCGTGTCGTCGCTTGCCGTCGTGCTCGTCCTCGCCGCCGTAGCCGGGGTCATCGCCGCTGTGCGACCGGCCCGCCGCGCCAGCCCGGCTCGACATCCTCTCCGCCATCGCGGCCGATTGAGCAGACTGGAATCCGTCATGGCCGTGGTCAACCCCCTCGCCCCCTGGTGGAGGCCAGGCAAGCTGTTCCGGGCCGGCGCCCGGATCGCGCTCGGGCTGCCGATGGGGATCATCACGTTCACCGTGATCGTGACGCTCGGCTTCCTGAGCATCGGGCTGATGCCGGCGTTCCTGACTCGGCATCCCCGTCGCCTGGATCACGTTGATGGTGGCGCGGGGCCTCGGGCGTGTGGAGCGGTCACGGGCCAACGCCTTCGATGCCGAACCGATCCCCGACCCGGTCCCGCCCCTGGCCCGGCCGTCCTGGTTCGGCCGGCTCGCCGAGCGGCTGCGCTCCAAACCACGCTGGCGCGAGATCGGCTACCTCGTCGCCCTCCTGCCCGTCGGCGTCATCGGCTACGCGCTGGCGGCCGCCGCATGGGGAGGCTCGCTTGCCCTCGCCACGATGCCCGCGTACGTGGACCGGCTTCCCGGCAGCGACGCGAAGTTCTATTTCTTCGAAGTCGGGACGAACGGTGCGTGGCTCGCAATGCTCGTCGGCGTGCTCGGGCTGCTGTTCCTCGCCCCGTGGATCACGCTCGGCATCGCCGCGGCCCAACGGTCGATGGCGCGCGGCCTGCTCGGGCCGACCCACGAGGCCGAGCTCGCCGCCCAGGTGACGCTCGCCGAGACCAGCCGCACCGCTGCGGTCGACTCCGCCGAGACCGAGCGTCGGCGCATCGAGCGTGATCTTCACGACGGCGCCCAGCAGCGGCTCGTCGCCCTCGCCGCCAACCTCGGCGCGGCGCGCGAGAAGCTCGACGAGGACCCGGCCGAAGGCAGAGAGATGGTCGTCACGGCCCACGAGGAGGCCAAGGCCGCCCTGGCCGAGATCCGCGACCTCGTGCGCGGCATCCATCCGGTGATCCTCGAGGACCGCGGCCTCGACGCAGCCCTGTCCGCCGTCGTCGCCCGGTCGCCGGTGCCGGTTTCGCTGGACGTGCAGGTGACCGTGCGCCCGCCGCCCGCCATCGAGAGCGCGGCCTACTTTGTGGTCAACGAGGCCCTTGCCAACATCGCCCGCCATGCCCGGGCCACGCGCGCCCACGTCTCGATCGCCCGGGCCGGGAACCGGCTGGTGGTCGAAGTACGCGACGACGGCATCGGCGGCGCCGACCCGTCCCTGGGCTCCGGCCTGCAAGGCCTGCGGGACCGGGTCGTCGGCCTGGGCGGGACGATGTTCGTGATCAGCCCGCCTGGTGGGCCGACGACGATCTCGGTGGAGCTGCCGTGCGGGTCGTGATCGCCGAGGACTCGGTCCTGCTGCGCGCCGGCCTGACCCGCATCATCGCCGACGCCGGCGAGGAGGTCGTCGCCACGGTCGGATCAGCCGACGAGCTGATGACGGCCGCCGAGCGGCACCAACCCGACCTCGCGATCGTCGACGTGCGCATGCCGCCGACCCACACCGACGACGGACTGCGGGCCGCGATCGCGATCCGCGCCCGCTGGCCGCAGATCGGGATCCTCGTCCTGTCGCAGTACGTCGAGGAGCGCTACGCGACCGAGCTGCTCGCCGGCGAGACCACGTCCATCGGATATCTGCTCAAGGACCGGATCGCGGACGTCAACGAGTTCCTCGCCGCGGTGCGCCGGGTCGGCGACGGCGGGACGGCGCTCGATCCCGAGGTGGTCGCTCAGCTCCTGGCCCGGTCCCGCCGGCGCGACCCGCTCGAGCGGCTGACCCCCCGGGAGCGCGAGGTGCTCGCCTTGATGGCCGAGGGTCGGACGAACCCGGCGATCGCGCGGCAGTCTCGTGGTGAGCGACAAGGCGGTCGAGAAGCACGTCAGCAACATCTTCGCCAAGCTCGACCTGCCGCCAGCCGAAGACGACCACCGCCGGGTCCTGGCGGTGCTCCAGTTCGTGAGGAGTTAGCGATGAGTGGGTTCGGATGGCGCGCCGTCGGCGGGGTGCTCGCGCTGGGCACGGTCGCCTGGGCGGGATTCAACACGGTGACGTTGCTGGCTCACGACGAGCGGACGGAGGTCACGACGTACGACGCCGCATCGGTGCGCTCGATCGACGTGGACAACTCGGCCGGATCGGTGACGATCCTGGGATCGCCCGAGCGCAGCGAGATCACCGTGACCGCCAGGATCAGCGAAGGATTGCGGGCGACCGGTGAGCGCCAGGAGCTGATCGGCGACCAGCTCGAGCTGCAGTCGTCGTGCCCGCTGCTCGGCGGCGACTGGTGCCGCGTCAACTACACCGTCGAGCTCCCGGCAGGCGTGGACGTACGTGTCGACGCCGACAACGGGCGCATCCGGGCCCAGGAACTCGACGGAGTCGTCGACCTCGACACCGACAACGGCGGAGTCGAGGTCGTCGACGTCACCGGAGACCTGACGATCGCCGGCGACAACGGCTCGATCAGGGGCACCGAGCTGGCGTCCGGCACCGTCGTCGCCGAGACCGACAACGGGTCGGTGACGCTCGAGTTCGTCGAGCCCCCGAACGCGGTCGACGCGCGGTCGGACAACGGCAGCGTCGAGGTCGTCATCCCCAACACCGAGGTCGCCTACCGGGTCGATGCCACGACGGACAACGGCGACGTCTCGGACAACATCCGCACCGCCCCTGACAGCGCCCGGACGATCCTCGTCGAGACCGACAACGGCGACGCCACCGTGCGCTACGGCCGCTGACTGTTCGCCGATCGGCTCCACTCGTCCACCGCGGCGACGGCGACGTCGATCGCCCGGTCGACGGCGGCGTCCTTCTCGTCGAGGCGGGGCTGCTCGTCCTCGGTCCGCTGGGCGATGATCGCGCACACGCAGCCGGCCGCGAACCCGTAGACCGAACCCATCTTGAACAGCGTGCCCGCCTCCATCTCGAAGTTGAGCACGCCGAGATCGTGGTACTCGTCGATCATCCCGCGCACGCGGCGCAGCAGGTTCGGGTTCGCCGACGACTCGGCGCGCTCCTGCCCCTCGAAGAACGTGTCGGTGGACGCCATCACGCCGACGTGGTGGGTGATGCCCAGCCGCCGGGCCGCCGTGGCAAGAGCGACGGTGAGGAACGGGTCGGCGAGCGCCGGGAACTCCGGGGGTGCGATGTCGGCCGCCGCGCCCTGGTTGGTGAGCGCGCCGGAGCCGATCACGACGGAACCGACGCGGACGCGTTCCTGGATCGAGCCCGCCGTCCCGACACGGACGATCGTGCCGATGCCGACCTGCACGAGCTCGTTGACGACGATGCTCATCGACGGCGCGCCCATCCCGCTCGTCGCGCACACGACAGGAGCTCCGCCCGGCAGCCGGCCGAGGAACGAGTCGAGTCCACGGTTGCGGGCCAACTCGCTCCCGTCGGTCAGTCGGGTGGTCGCGATCAGCTCGGAGCGCCCGGGATCACCGCTGAGCAGGGCGACGGAGGTCCCTTCGGGCAGGTCATCGCGACCGAACCCGATGTGGTAGAGCGGGCCGGTCACGGGCGCCGATGGTACCGAGCGCTAACCGGCCCTCGATGCGGCGTCGAGCGCCGGACCCTCGTACGGTTGGGCGCGATGACCCAGCAGATCCCGCTCGTCGAGTACCTCGTGCTCGGCGACCAGCCCCACCTCGAGGCGCACGAGTGCACCTCGTGCGGCGCGCGCTTCTTCGATCGCCGCAACGCCTGTGCGGCGTGCTTCGCATCCGACTTCCGGACGGTGTCCGTGGCCACCGAGGGCACCGTGGAGACGTTCACGATCGTCGCCCACGCCGCCCCCGGCATCCCCGTGCCGTTCGTGGCCGCCGTCGTCGACTGCGACGGCACCCCGGTGCGGACCAACATCATCAACACCGAGCCGGACCCCGAGCACGTCACGACCGGCATGAAGGTCCGCCTGGCGACGTACTCGCTCGGCACGGACGACAACGGGGTCGAGGCCATCGGGTTCGGGTACGAGCCGGCAGCCTGAGGACGAAATGAGGAAGTGATGAGCACGAGCGACGACATCTGGATCCTCGGGATCCACATGACCAAGTTCGGGAAGCACCCGGACAAGGACACCGTCGACCTGGCGGCGGAGGCGACGACGGCGGCCCTCGCCGACGCGGGACTGTCGATGCGCGACGTCGGGGTCCTCGCCGCGGGCAACCTGATGAACGCATCGGCGGGCTTCGGCCAGCAACTGCAGAAGCAGGTCGGGCAGACCGGCATCCCCGTCTACAACGTCGCCAACGCCTGCGCGACCGGCGCGACCGCGCTGCGCACGGCGATCATGGCGGTGAAGGCGGGCGAGGTCGACGTCGGCCTGGCCGTCGGCGTGGAGAAGCTGGCGGGCGCCGGCCTCCTCGGTGGCGGCGGCCGGGCGAAGTCCGACGGCAAGCAGTGGGAACCGAACGGGCGGTTCGGCGCGGTCGCGCCGACCGACGGGCGCATCGGGACGGACACGATGCCCGGCGTCTTCGCCCAGATCGGGATGGAGTACGACCACCGTTACGGGGGCGCCAGCTTCGAGCTGTTCGCCCGGATCAGCGAGAAGAACCACGCCCACTCGACGCTCAACCCGCTGGCCGCGTACCAGAAGCGGTTCACGGTGGACGAGATCATGAACGACGTGATGATCGCCTACCCGAACACCCGCCCGATGTGCTCGGCGAACTGCGACGGCGCCGCCGCGGCCGTGGTCGTCAACGGCGAGAAGCTGAAGACGCTGTCCGGCGAGCAGCAGCGGCGGGCTGTCAAGGTCTCCGCCTCGGTGCTGACGACGGACCCGTGGGAGCAGGCGTGCCAGATCCTCCCCAACGTCAACACGCTCACCCGCAACGCCGCCGCCAAGGCGTACGAGCAGGCCGGCATCGGGCCGGACGACCTCGATCTGGTGGAGCTGCACGACTGCTTCGCCACCGCCGAGCTCGTCCACTACGACAACCTGATGCTCTGCGAGGAGGGCGGCGCGGTGGACTTCTTCGAGTCCGGCGCACCGTGGCGGGACGGCAAGACCCCGGTGAACGTGTCAGGCGGCTTGCAGTCCAAGGGCCACCCGATCTCCGCCACCGGCATCGCCAACATCTGGGAGGTGTGCCACCACCTGCGCGGCGAGGCGGGTGACCGTCAGGTGGAGGGCGCGACCGTCGGCCTCGCCCACGTCATCGGCCTCGGCTCGGCCTGCGGCGTCCACATCCTCGAGAAGGCCGCCGCCTAACTCTCCCCAGAACCGCTGCGGCCGTGGAGCAGCTCGGTCCGGATGTGCGCGCGCGCATCCGCATACCGGACGATCTCGTACCCGATCAGGCTCCAGACGACCACGGTGACGATGGTCAGCGTGACCCAGGCGCGCGGCTCGTCGGCCAACGGTACGAGGGCGAGGAGGCCGATGGCGACGAAGAGGCGGGGCCCGTTGAGCGTGCGCAGGTTGCGCAGCCGGAAGGCGACGTGGGCCAGGAGGTACAGGGCGGTGCCGCCGACGAGGGCCGCGGCCGGAACCGCAGCGAGCGGTTCGTCCACGTGCTCGAGCGTCTTCTTCATGCCGAGGGCGAGGAGCACGATCCCGGCGACCATCGGGAAGTGCAGGATCGAGTAGGAGTCGCGCGCCATCTCGTTCTGTTCGCGGCCGACCGGTAGGGACGCAAGGCGGTGTGATGCGACCACCGAGACGACGTCGAAGTAGAGCCACCACAGCGCCGCGGCGACGGCGACGCCGAGGCTGGCGGCGACGATGATGCCGCCATCCACGTCGCCGGCGGCGCCGATGCCGATGGCCACGATCGACTCGCCGAGGGCGATGATGATGATCAGCCCGTGCCGTTCGGCGAAGTGCTCGGGCAGCAACTCCCAGCCCTCGGCCCCGAACAGCAGCGGCTCGGCGACATCGAGCACGATCGCCAGCACCCAGATCAACCCCTGCACCCAACCGTCGAAGAACGAGGCGACGACGAGCAGGCCGACGCCCACGGTTGTCCCGAGGGCGAGTCCGACGACGGACCGGCGCAGGGTCGGGTCGTCGCGGCTGGCGATGACGAACAGGCCGATGTGGGCGGCCCGGACGACCCCGTAGGCGAGGGCGAACGTGAGCCCGAGATCGCCGAACGCTTGCGGCACGCAGAGCGCGGCGATGAGCAGTCCGCCCATCGCCGCGAACATCACGATCCGGACCGCTCCCTCCTCCGGATCGAGCACGCTCGTGAGCCACGCGTAGCCCACCCACGACCACCACAGCACCGCCAGCACGAGCAGCCCCTTGCCCAGGCCGGCCCAGGTCGGCTCGTCGGCCATGAGCGCCGTGCACTGGGTGATGGCGAGCACGAACACGAGGTCGAAGAACAGCTCGAGGGCGGTGACGCGTTCTTCGTCGCGACGCGTCGCGGTCAGGCGCGGGATGCGTCGCCCGGTCGGCACGGCGCGATCATCGCACCGGCCCGGCGCGGCGAGTCGACTCGATTCAGAGACGTTCGAGCTCGCCGCCGTCGAACAGCGGGGCGATCTCGTGGGCGTCGACGTCACCGGCGAGCTCGGCGTCGGACGGCCGGTCGAGCGAGCCGGTAGCCGCCTCCACGGTGGCCGCCAGCTGGCGGTAGTCGCTCGACGTGATCAAGAAGAGCCGAGGATCGCTGAGCACGTAGCGGACGGCCCGCCCGATCGCCGCAGCGTCGTCGAGCGGCTCGTACCAGCTGAACTGCGGACCCGTCCAGTCCTCGGGCCAGCGGCGGCGGGCGATCGCCTTGATGGCCTGGATCGCGACTCCGTCCCGCGCACACACGGCGAGCAGTTCCTCGACGTCGGCCACGTAGCCGGGATCGGCGAACAGGCTGAAGTTGACGGGGAGCAGCACGGAGTCGAACGGGAACTGCTCGAGCGAGAGGCGGTGCATCCGGGCGATGCGGAGTCCGTGACCAGTGATTCCGATGAACCTGGTCAGGCCCTCGTCGCGAGCGCGGACCAGCGCCTCGACGGCGCCGCCAGGGCGATGGGCGACCTCCCAGTCGGCCGCCTCGACGAGGTTGTGCAGCTGGATCAGGTCGACGTGATCGACGCCCATGCGCTCGAGCGATCGCTCCAGCGAGGCCCGGGCGGTGTCGCCGTCCCGATCGCCGGTCTTGGTGGCGAGGAACACCTCGTCGCGGTGCTCGGCGAGCCACGGCTTCAGGAGGTCCTCGGACGCGCCGTACGACGCGGCGGTGTCGATGTGGTTGATGCCGGCCGCCTCGACCTCGGCCATGATCCGGTCGGCGGTCTCCTGGCTCGCTCCTCCGAGCCCAGCGGCGCCGAAGATCACCCGGGTCGAGTCGTGCCCGGTCCGCCCGAACGGTGCGGTGGGGAGCATGCCCCGACCCTACCGCGGTGTTTCGAAGGTCCAGGCGGAGGCGGCGATGGCGTCGAGACGGGGAACCAGCAGGTCGACGAGCGTGGCGCGGTCGTGGACGTGCTCGGTCCACAGGCAGGCCTGGATGCCGAGGAGGTTCTCCCGTTCCGACGGCTCCCAGCCGTCGGCGACGTCGAACGACTCGATGTCGGCGACCGACGTGCAGCCGGCCCAGCTCGCTCCCCGCGACTCCCACTCGGCGTCGGTCGCCATGTCGAGGTAGTAGACCTCCGCCGGCGCGGCGACGACCCGGTGCCCGGCCGCGGCGAGGTCCCGGCAGGCGGCGTTCGAACGCCACCCCACGACGTAACCGTCGTCGGGTTGCAGCGCGCCCGCTTCGGCCGCCTCCTGCCACACGCCGACCTGGCGTCCGGTCGCCGTCCGAACCCAGCGGACGATGTCGCCCAGAAATGCGGCCTCGATCGCGTCCGTGCCGGCGAGACCCCGCTCGCGGGCGTAGCCCGCCGCGGCCGGCGACCGGGCCCAGGCGCCGGCCGGCACCTCGTCGCCGCCGACGTGCAGCCAGGGCGCCGGGAACAGGTCGGCGAGCTCGCCGAACACGGTCTCGACGAAGCGGGCGGTCGCCGGCAGGCCGGGCACGAGCACGTTGTCGACGAAGTGCTGCACGCTGACGGCGCCGCTCGTGTCCTCCGGGTCGCGCAGCTCGGGCACGGCGGCGAGGGCGGCGAAACTGTGCCCGGGCAGGTCGACCTCCGGGATCAGCTCGACACCGAGCTCGGCCGCCCGCTCGACCCAGCCGCGGATGTCGTCACCGGTGTACGCGCCGCCCGTGGGCTCGGCGTCGGAGCCGAGAAGGGCGGGGATCGCCAACCCGTGCCCTCGCCACGCCCCCACCTCCGTGAGCGCCGGGTACGCCGCGATCGGGACGCGCCAGGCCTCGTCGTCAGTCAAGTGGAGGTGGAGCCGGTTGAGGTGCCGCCACGCGGCGACGTCGATCAGCCAGCCGACGTCCACCGCCGGGATGAACTGGCGGGCGAGATCGATGTGCAGGCCCCGCCATTCGTACCTCGGCGTGTGACTGCCGGTCGCGTCACGCCCCTGCCTCCGGCTGCCGGCGACGGCGAGGAAGGCCGAGCGCAACGCCTGCTCCGAGCCGGCGGCCACCTGGAGGCCGTGGATCGTGAACGACTCCTCGGGCATCGTGTCGTCGACGGACGCCGTGACGACTTCGCCGGACTCGCCGAGCACGGCACCGTCGTCAGGGAACAGGCGTCGCTCGCAGGCCGCCGCGGCCGCCCAGGCCTGCTGGACGACGTCCGCGGGCGTGCCGAGCGACATCGGTGGCGGCGCGGAGTGGCCGACGCGGACCGGCTCGGCGATCGCGGTCCGGCCGACGTGCACCGGTCGCGTCGAGCCGTCGGCGAGCACGACGAAGGCGCTGGCCGGGCCGTCGTTGGCGTGGCCGGGGCGGTGCCCGCAGACGAGGTCACCGGCGTCCCAGACCTCGCCCGGGCCGAGCACGTGCCCCGCAGGTGGAGCCAGCTCGTGGTAGCCCGACGTCCGGACGACCAGGCGAGTCGCCGCGCCCTCCTCCGGCGTCAGCTGAACCACGCAGGTCAGGGCGAGCCGGAAGTCGGCGAGCTCGTCCGGACCGGCATTGACCAGCCGCAGCCGCATCCGCCCGACGTCAGCCCCGCCGGGGACGTAGACCGCGTCGAGGCGCAATGACGAAGTCACAGCTGCTGCCACGACGGCTTGCCGGCGAACGCCTCGCGGTAGTACGGGGCCAGCCGCAGCCCGGCCGCCGCCGCCTCGTCGAGCACGACGGTGGCGTGCCGGTGGAGCTGGAGCACCGACGCCGGGCACATCGCGGTGAGCGGTCCCTCCACCGCCCGGGCGACCGGCTCCGCCTTGTGGGCGCCGGTTGCGATGAGCAGCGCGTGCCGGGCGTCGGTGATCGTGCCGAGTCCTTGGGTCACGACGTGGCGCGGCACCTCGTCGGGTGCTGCGAAGAAGCGGGCGTTGTCGGCCCGCGTCGCCGTGGTGAGCGTCTTGACGCGCGTGCGCGAGCGCAGCGACGAACCGGGCTCGTTGAACCCCAGATGCCCGTCCGTCCCGATGCCGAGGAGCTGCAGGTCGACGCCTCCGAACTTGGCCAGGAGCTCCTCGTAGCGGGCGCACGCGTCGGCGAGGTCGTCGGCCCACACGGCCGGGCCGTGCAGCCGGTCCGGCGCGAGGTCGACGTGATCCGTGAAGTCGCGGCGGATCACCGTCCGGTACGCCTGCGGGTGGTCGGGCGGGAGGCCGACGTACTCGTCGAGCAGGACCGCCCGGACCGCGGCGAAGTGGACCCGGCCGGCCCGGTGCGTGTCGGCGAGCAGCCGGTAGGCGGCGAGCGGCGAGCTCCCGGTCGCCAGCCCGAGCACCGCGGCCGGATTCTCGGTCACGGCGCGGATGACCACGTCGGCGACGACGCGGGCCACGTCGTCAGCCGTCGGTGTGATCACGACCTCCACGCGAGCTCCCCTCCGACGACCGTCGCGACGACGTCCAACTCGGCACCGAGCACGGTCACGTCGCCCCGCGCGCCCGGACACAGAGCGCCTCGGTCCGTGAGCCCGAGCAGGCGCGCCGGTGTGGCGGTGACCGTGCGCACTGCGTCGGGCACCGTGCAACCGGCGAACGACACGAGATTGCGTACGGCTCGATCGAGGGACAGGTCGCTGCCGGCGAGCACGCCACCGGCGGTCCTGACGCCACCACCGTCGACCGTGACGTCCACCGAACCGAGCCGGGACGCGCCGGGCTCGGCGCCGAGCACGGCGACGGCGTCGGTCACCAGGTTCAGCCGATCGGGACCCAGCGCGCGCCACGCCATCCGCACCGCGACCGGATCGACATGGATGCCGTCACAGATCAGCCCGGCGACGACGGCCTCGTCGGCGAGCGTGGCGCCGATCGGGCCAGGATCCCGATGGCCGAACGGCCGCATCCCGTTGAACAGGTGGGTGACGTACCGCGCCCCGGCCCCGACGCCGGCGACGAACTGCTCGGCCGTGCAGTCGGTGTGACCGAGCGAGACGACGACCCCCCGATCGGTCAACGCGGTGATCAGCTCGAGTGCGCCGGGTAGCTCGGGGGCGATCGTGACCAGCATCACTCCGGCGTCCCGCGACCATCCGTCGATCAGCCCCGGCTCGGGCTCGCGCAGCAGGTCGAGCGGATGGGCGCCGCGGCGTGTCGCGGCGAGCATCGGCCCCTCGAGGTGGACCCCGAGGGCGACGGCCGCGGGCGGGCCGTCGATCCGTCCCGCCCGGCCCACCACCTCAGCGCGGCCGCCCGCTGTTCGTCGCGGCACGTGATGATCGTCGGCACGAACGCGGTGACGCCGTACTGCGGGAGGTACCGCCCGAGCTCGTCCGCCCGCTCGGGCTCGGTCGTGAGGTCGATGCCGTGTCCGCCGTTGATCTGTACGTCGATGAACCCGGCGGTGACCCAGCAGCCGGCGGCGTCGATGACGACGGCATCCGCCGGCACGTCGGTGCCGCCCGACGGCTCCACGGCGACGATCCGCCCGGACGTGTCGATGACGACGTCGGCCGGATCGAGCACCCCCGACGGGGTGACCGCCGCGCCGCCAGCGACCACCAGCGGCGGCGCGCTCACGTCACAAACCCGCGTCCTGCGCTGCGAGCACGGCGCCGATGCAACCGAGCGGGGCGTCGGGTGGTGCGACCCTCACCCGGCGGACGAGGCCGGTCGCGGCGAGCAGCGACGAGGTCATCTCGGCCTTCGCCAGCGCATCGCTCAGCGGCAACACGAACGAGTCACCCGCGCTCGTCATCCCGCCGCCGACCACGACCACGTCGACGTCGAGCGTCAGGACGCACAGCTGCACGGTCCAGGCGACGGCGGCGATCACGTCGTCGCTCCGCGCCGGATCCGCCGCCACCGCCCGCCCCGAGCCCACCGCCTCGGCGCAGCCGATCTGGCCGCACGGGCACGGTGGGCCGTCGGGCCGCATCGGGATGTGGCCGATCTCACCGGCGCCCCCGCTGGATCCGCGGAGCAGGCGTCCGCGCAGCACGAACCCGGCGGCGATGCCAGTGCCGACGTTGACGTAGGCCAGCGACGCCGACGCGTCGAGGGCGAAGTGGGCGAACGCGCCGAGGGCGGCCACGTTGACGTCGTTCTCGAGGTGGACCGGCACTCCGAGCCGCTCGCGCAGCCGGTCGGCCAACGGCACCGGCTCAGTGATCCCGAGGTTGACGGCCGCGCTGACGGCGCCGCGGGCGATGTCGATGCGGCCGGGGATGCCGATCGCCACCACGTCGGGGCGCGCCGCCTGCTCGATGACGAGCGCCTCGACGGACGACGCCACCAGCTCCGTGATCGCATCTCCGCCCCTCGGTGTGGGCGCCACTCGCGTCGCCACCGGCGCCAGCGGGTCGTCGAAGAGCACCACTCGCGTCGTGGTGCCCCCCACGTCGACCCCGACGTGATGCGGACTCATCCCTTGACGGCTCCCGCGGTGAGCCCGGCGGTGACCCGGCGCTGGACGATCAGGAAGAAGATCACGACCGGTATCGCCAGCAGGGTCGAACCGGCCATGACGCCCCCCCAGTTGGTACCGCGGGCGCCCTCGTTGAATGCCTGCAGCCACACTGGCGCCGTCTGGGTCTCCGGGCGGTTCATAAGGACCAATGCGAAGATGAACTCGTTCCACGCGAGGATGAAGGCGAAGATCCCCGTGGCCACGAGGCCCGGCGCCACCAGCGGCAGGGTCACCCGCATGAACGCACCGAAGCGACTGGCGCCGTCGACCCGCGCCGCCTCCTCCAACTCGAGCGGCACACCCGAGACGAACCCACGCAGCGTCCAGATGGTGAACGGCAACACGAAGATGAGATAGGTCAGTGAGAGCCCGATGATGCGATTGGTGAGGTCACGCCCGTCGAGTACCTGGAACAGCGAGATGATCAGCGCCTCGGAGGGGATCATCTGGATCGCGATGACCGCGACGATGAATGCCGCGCGGCCGCGGAACCGGAACCGCGACAGGGCGAGGGCGGCGAGGAAGCCGACCGCCAAGGCGAGGAACACGACGGTCAGCGTCACCAGTGCGCTGTTGCGCATCGCGGTCCAGAAGTAGTCGCGCTCGAACACCGTGCGGTAGTTGTTCAGCGTCGCGTTCGTCGGCACGAACGACGGCGTCAGCGAATGGATGTCGACATTGCGCCGAAACGACGTGAGCACCATCCAGTACACGGGGAAGAGGGCGATCAGGGTGACGACAACGCCGGCGGCGTTGACCGCAACACGCGTAATGCGGCGCCGGCTGCGGGCTGTGATGGTCACACTTCCTCCGTCTTCAGCATCGCCCGCAGGTAGACGACGGTCAGGATCGCGGTGATTGTCACCATCACCACGGCGATGGCGGCACCGATGTCGAAGCGGTTCTCACCGATCGAGATGCGGTAGGCCCAGACGCCCAGCAGGTTGGTGTCGCGTGTAATCCCACCGGCTCGCTGCAGGATGTAGACCTGGGTGAACACCCGGAAGTCCCATATGACGGACAGCGCGGTGAGGATCAGCAAGATCGGCTTGAGGGCCGGAAGGATCACGTACCGGAACACGTCGCCGAAGCCGGCGCCGTCGATCTTGGCGGCCTCGATGATGTCACCCGGGATCTGGGTCAGGCCGGCGTAGACGGTGAAGGCGACGAATGGGATCCCCATCCACACGACGATGATCGTGGCGACCATGAAGAAGGTCAGTTGGTTGGCCCACCAACTCTCGCCCTGGCGGTCGAGCGCCCAGTTCACCAGGCCGTACTCGGTGTCGAAGATCCACTGCCACACGATCGTCGCGGTGAGCGCCGGCATCGCCCAGGCGATGATCAGCGAGGCCGAGACGAGCAGCCGCATGCCTTTGCCGAGGGCGTTGAGGAGCAGGGCGATGAGTACGCCCAGCACCATCGTCAACACGACGTTGATGAAGCAGAAGATCAGCGTGCGCCAGAGGACGGTCCAGAAGTAGGAGTCCTCGAGGATCGTGCGGAAGTTAGCGAAGCCGACCCACGGGGCTGGTTGCCCGAACACTTGCGGCAGGCCGTACTCCTGCATCGACAGCGTGACCAGCCGGACGAGCGGGTAGCCGAGCATCGCTCCCAGCACGACGATGGACGGGAGCACAAGGGCGTAGGGCAACGCCGATGACTTTCGCCGGGCCGTGGCGACCGGAGGGGTCTGCACTCCGGTCGCGGTGGTCGTGACGAGGGCCATCGGCGTTGCTTACTACGTGCGGAGCCGCGTCGGGCTCAGCTGTTGAGGGTGTCCTCGATCGCCGCGTCGGCCTGCGCCGCGGCCTCGGCGATGTCGTCACCTTGGGCTATCTCGACGAGCATGTCCGGCAAGACGTTGGCGGCCTCGACACCGACCCACTTCTCGCTGGTCGGGACGAAGCGGCTGTTCTCGGCCGCCTCCGCCTGAGCGATGGCGGCGTCGCTGCCCGCGACGTCGCCCAGCTCCGACTTGAGTGCCGGGATCACACCTGCCTGCGCGAACTGCTCCTGGTAGCCACTCGACACCATGATCTTGAGCAGGTCATAGGCCAGGTCCTGGTTCTCGCTGTTGGTCGGGATGCTGAGGTTCGATCCGCCCAGGAACACCGGAGCGGTGGTGCCGGCCTCGGTGCCCGGCATCGCGAACACGCCGATGTTCTCCTCCATCTCAGGGCAACCGTCGTCCTCGTTGAGGATCTGGCCGGGCTTCCAGCCCGGAGCGGGCATCATGCCCACCTCACCGGCGCAGAACGCGAGGTAGTCGTTGGCGTCGTCGGCGTCGGCCGGAGCCGCGTTGGCGCGGTCGAAGACGTCCTTGAAGAACTCCAAACCGGCGATCGACTCCGGTGAGTCGAGCTGGCCGACCCACTCGTCGCCTTCCTTGGTGGCGATGTCGCCGCCGTTCTCCCAGATGAAGGACAGCACCGCGTACCAGTTGCGGCCGGGCAGGTAGATGCCCGAGAAGTTCGGCGTGTCGGCGTTGTCCGCCTTCAGCTGCTCCCCTGCCGCGACCATCTCCTCGAGCGTCGTCGGGATCTCGATCCCCGACGCCTCGAACAGGTCCTTGCGGTAGATCATGATCCGCGCCCCGGCATAGTACGGCACCGCGTAGAGCTTGCCGTCGTACGTACCGGCCTCGAGGAGGCTCTGGAGGAAGTCGTCGCCACCAAGTTCCTCGGACCGGTCCGTGAGGTCGATGACCGCTCCGGCGGCCTCGAACCCCTGGGCCTGGGTGTTGCCGAACTCGACGATGTCGGGCGCGTCGCTGCCGGACAACGACGTCGTCAGCCGCTCGACGATCCCGGTCCACTGCTGGCGCTCGAGCTGGACCCGGACGTCGGGATGGATCTTGTTGTACTCGGCGACCGCGTACTCGACCATTTCGTCCGGGGTGTCGGTCCCGTTGAGCCAGAGGCGAATCGTTCCCCCTTCGCCGGTGCCGGTCCCGATCGTCGCCGGTGGGGCCTCGGTACCGCCGGTCGGCGGCGGCGGGGCCGCGGTCGTCCCAGGCGCTTCGGTGCCCGCCGGAGCCTCGGTGCGTCGCCGGCGCGTCGGTGGCCGCCGGAGCCTCGGTACCGCTCGGCGCATCGGTCGCCGCGCTGTCATCGTCGTCGTCACCGCACGCGGCGACGAGCAGGCCAGCGGCGGCCAGCACAGCCAGCAACCGCACGGGTCGTGTTTTGTTCACGTTGTTCTCTCCCTTTTCTCTTTCGTTCTGTCGGTCGGCAACGGCCAAATCAGGCCGTTCCCGACCGACAGTTCGACGGTGGCGGGCACCGGTCATCGGATGCCCAGCTCCTGGTCGAGCACGCGGGCGGCCGCGCCGACGAGCACGTCGTCGAAGCCGAGCGTGCTCGGGCGCACGACGAGGCGTGACCCGATCTCGGGCAGCGTGCGCGACGCGATCGCGTCGGCCGCCGCGGCGCGGAACGTCTCGGTCGCGACGGTCGGCGGTCCCGACAGGACGATCTCGGTGACGTCCAGCGTGCCGACCACGGTGGCGAGCGCGGTCCCGAGGTGGGTCCCCGCGGCGCGCAGGATCGCGGCTTCGTCCGCGCCGCGCTCCTCCAGCCGCCGGTCGAGCAGCGGTTCGGAGACCTCGGTCTCCAGGCACCCGCGCTTGCCGCAGGCGCAGCGGGTGCCGCCGTCGTCGACGACCACGTGCCCGATCTCGCCCGCCGCGTGCGACGAGCCGGTGAACAGGCGTCCGTCGAGCACGAGCCCGGCCCCGACGCCCTCGTCGACGCGCACGCAGATCAGATCGGGCGCGCTCGGGTCGCCGAATGTGACCTCGGCGAGAGCGGCCGCGTTTGCATCGTTCACGACGTGGACGGGGAGGTCGAACTGCGCCGACAGCTCGGCGGCGAGCGGCACGTCCGTCCACGACAGGTGGGCGGCGGTGGCGATCATCCCCTCCGGGGTGACGATGCCGGGGCTCGCGATCCCGACGCCGAGCAACGGCCCCTCGGCATCGCTGACGAGCTCGCGGCAGATGCGCTTGAGGAGTGTGACCGCGGCCCGGCCCGTTCGGCCCTTGCGGTCGTAGGTCCGGCGCACGACGACCTTCCCGGCGAGGTTCACCACCGCCCCGACGAACTCCGCCGGCTCCGACACGTCGATGCACAGCACGTGGCGCCCGTCGGCGTCGATGCCGACGAGGGTCGCCGGTTTGCCGACACCTCCCGCCGCCCGGACACCGAGCTCCTCGACGACCGACTCGTCGATGAGGTCGCGCACGACGGCGGAGACGGTGGCCCGGGTGAGCCCGGTGCGCTTGGCCAAGTCGGCGCGCGACAGAGGACCGTCGCGGTGCAAGGTCCTCAGCAGCAAGCTGCGATTGGCCCGGCGGGCGTCCTCCGGCGTCGCCATTACAGTTCGTTTGTATAGTTGACAAACAAACCAACGTCAAGCCGCTCACCGGCGAAGTGCGAGGATTGGCCATGGCGATGGATCTGGTGATCGAGGTGGACAACGAACCCGGCGCGCTGGCCCGCGTCGCGACAGCGATCAGCGACGCGGGCGTCAACATCTCGGCCGCGACCTGCTTCGGCAACGGTGAGCTGGCCGAGCTGCACATCCTCGTCCCCCACGCCGCCGCGGCGAAGCACGTGCTCGGCATCTCCAACTTGGCCGTGACGCGTGAGCGGGAGGTCGTCGTCGTCGACGTCGAGGACCGTCCTGGTGTGCTCGCCGACCTCGCCCGGCAGATCGCCGACGCCGGCGTGGACCTCGATCTCCTCTACATCGCCACCCGCAACCGGGTGGTGTTCGGCTCCACCAACCTCGAGGCTCTGAAGACGGCGCTCACTCCGTCCAGCTGACCCGCGATGAGTTCGCCGCGAGCGAACGGTCTACCTCGCGCGGACCGAACGAGAGGACAGCACCATGTCGAAGCCCGAGCCCGTCACGGAACTCGATCCCCGGTTCAGCAGCGAGGACGCCCGGCCGACCGAGTGGGCTGACGCCCGTCGCCGGCTCGAGCAGGCCGAGGTCTACTTCCTCACCACCGTGCGCGCCGACGGCCGGCCCCATGTGACGCCGTTGATCGCGGTGTGGGAGCACGAGTCGCTCTACTTCTGCACCGGACCGACCGAGCAGAAGGCGAGGAACCTCGCCGCCAACCCACACTGCATCCTGACCGCCGGCGCGGCCGCCATCGCCGAAGGCCTCGACGTCGTCGTCGAAGGCGACGCCGTGCGGGCGGACGACGACGCCGAGCTCGGGCGGGTCGCCGCGGCCTACGAGGACAAGTACGGGAAGGACTGGCACTTCGACGTCAAGGACGGCGCGTTCCACCACGAGGCCGGCGACGCGTGGGTCTTCCGGGTCTCGCCGGTCCGGTCGTTCGGGTTCGCCAAGGGCGAGCCGTTCGGACAGACCCGGTTCCGCTTCGCCGACTGAGCCCCGCGCCCGCGTGTACGGTGCGGCCTCGTGTTGATCCTCGGCATCATCGGGTTCGGCGTGCTTGTCGGCGCGGCCGCGCAGTTCATCCTCGGGCGCCACGGCCGGGGGATCGACTGGGGGATGGCGCTCGGCGCCGGGCTGATCGGGTCGTTCGTCGGTGGCCTGATCTTCAGCCTGATCGCCGGCGACGGGCTCGCCTTCCGCCCGAGCGGGGTGATCGGTTCGATCATCGGCGCAGTGATCGTCACCGCGATCTGGCGCTGGTACGTGGGCCGAAAGCCGGCCCCCGCGACGCAGTCGCGCGCCGCTCAGCGCTCGCCGCGGCGATAGTCGCACACGCCGTCGGGGAAGATCGTTGCCAGACGGGCCCGCTGCGCCCGTGTCGGCTGCCAGTCGCCGTACACCCCGTTCCGGATCGCCTTGCGCACCGACTGGGTCCGGCACTTCCAGATGCCGCCCTCGAACGGTCCCCCGGCCTGGCGGCGCGACGTCGAGTAGATCGGAAAGCGCTGCGTGCACAGCCCGTCGGCGCCGTCGTCGAGGACACCGTCCCACACATCAGGGCCGGCGGCGATGAGGCTGCCGTTCGTCGCGAAACAGGAGTCCACCGCCCGGGCGGGCGCGTTCCCGGCGACGCCGGCTGATGGGTTGGCGCGGATGTTGGCCATCCACTCGTCGATGACGTCGAACGCCATCGCGGTCTGGTCGAAGGCGACTTCCGGCCGGGCGTCGGTGAACCAGATCACCTGGTTGCCGGCGTCTCCGTCGGCGTCGAGCATGCGCTGCCGCGTCGCGAACGACTGGTGGCTGTGGTGCATGTCGAGCTCGTCCTCGAGGTAGTGGCGCCAGTCGATGACCGGGATGTCGATGTCGCCCTGGAACTGCATCCCCGCCTTCTGGACGGCCCGAATCGCCTGGAGATCACCACGCGGTCCGCGGCCGCCGGCGTGACCCCGCCGTCCGGGCTCAGGTTCATGTTCCGCGAGCTCCACGGATCGAAGGTCTCCGGCGTCAAGGGCCCTTGGAACGGGAACCCTTCCTCGACCATCTTCGACGTGTGCTTCCATCCGCCGACCCGGGCGTTGAGGGCCATGAACTCGGCGGGTGTGATCGTGCCGGCGCGCAGGGCGAGCAGCCCGTACTGCACGCCCACGTTGTCCCACGGAACCCTGGCGAACCCGGCCGCGTCGACGCCGTAGATGTTGATCAGGTCGGCCCAGTGCGTCCACTCCACGCCCTCGCTGCCCTGCGCCAGCTTGTCGAGATCGTCGACGTCGGTGAAGGTCGGGTTCATCGCGAGCGGCGTGAGACCGATCCACCCGGGGCGGCACTCCATCATCGCCGGGGCCGGCGACGCGGGGTCGCGGTCCATCACCTGGTAACCGAACGCGGCGTAGAGCGCGTACAGACCGTTCCATTGGGCGAGGTCGCCGGCGGACAGGTTCTTCGGGAAGTTCGTGCCGTTGAGCCCGATGATCTGCTGACGCACCTCCGGGTCCCGCCACTTCGGGTTGGTCCGGTCGGTGACGTCGAAGTAGTGCTCGAGGAGCTCGCAGTCGCCGACGTGGATGGTCTGGGTGACCATGTCGGAGTAGGAGTACTGCGGGATCGCGGCGTCGATGAGACCGGGATGGTTCTGGGCGTAGACGTACTGCTGGATCGCCCCGCCCGAACCGCCGACGGCGACCGTGTAGAGCGGCCGGCCGTGGTGCTCGACGAACCGCTCCTTCACCATCAGCGCCGTCTCTCCGCCGACCTGCAGGTTGTAGTGGGTGCTCGTTCGCGTCCCGCTCGACCACATCACGCCGTACCCGGCGCCGAGCAGGTCGGCGGGCAGCATCGCGTCGTTGCTGGTGGTGCCCTGGAAGTGTCCGATGCCGACGCCGCCCTGGAAGCTGAACACGAGCCGGCCGTTCCACAGCCTGTCGTCGGGCGTCTCCGGTGACGCCTCGGTCGGCGGCGCGAGCATCGCCACGCTGTAGATGAAGCGGTTGATGGTGCCGCGCTCCCAGCGGACGATGAACGGCACGGTCGCGCCGTCGAGGGTCGTGGTCGTGGCGATGTCCGCCGGCAGCGGACCGGCGGGATCATCGAGCCAGCGGAAGGCGCCACCGGTGGTCCGGTACACGTAGCCGTACGTGGTCTCGGCCGCACAGTTCCCGCTCCAGCCGACGATCTCGGCGTCCTCCGTCGGGTACCCCCGCCCGTCCTGTGGATAGCTGCCGTCCGGCGCCTCCGCCGCGACCGGGATTCCGAACTGGTCCTGATTGTCGACGAGCGGTTGGCCGAGCAGCTTGCGCCCGTCGAGCCTCCCCCGCGCCGTCGTGCAGACGAACGGTTGCTGTTGCGGGCCGGAGAAGATCGGGCCACTGATCGGGTGGTTGACGATCGTGAGCCGCGCCGGTCGCGGCCGGCGGCCACGGGCGGTGGATTCGACGGTGAGTGTGCTGCGCCCCTCCGGGATGCCCGTGACGAGGCCCACGAGCAGCGGCGCGGGCGCGTCGAGCTCGAACGAAGACGTGACGTCGACGCCGTTCAACTCGACGTGCACGTCGTCCGGCGCAACGCCCGCGGGGACGCCGACCTCGACGAGGGCGTCCCCACCGGAGACCTGGTCCGGCGCACTCGACACGACCTCGACCGTGAATCGCCCGGCCGGGCCCCCGCTCGCGTCCGACGTCGGCGCACCGAACGGGGTGAGGACGGCGGCGGTCAGCCCGATCGCGCCGGCGAGCAGTCGAGACATCGACACACCTCCAGAGGCCCGCGGCGGCGACGGTAGCAAACGGCGCGACGACAGCCGACCGAGCGTCAGGTGAACGAGGTGCCGAACAGGGCGTCGTACGCCAAGCCCCACGGTGGGCGCAGGAAGCCGAGAGCGCGGACGTCCTCGAACCACGCCGCGAACGGTGACCGGCGGGAGTAGGTCCCACCGCCGATCACCCGGCCGAGACGGCCGAGCGAGGACTCGGCCAGCTCGGCGACGGCCTCCTTCGCCCGCAGCGTGGCGTGCAGCGCGCGGGCCTGATCACCGGACTCGACGGCCCGCAGGGCGCCTTCGTACGCCTGGACCGCGAGCCAGTGCTCGAGCTCGGCCCGCGTCCATTCGACCCGCTCGTAGGCGCGCAACCCGTCCGCCTTCGGCTCCAGGTGGCGCTTGGCGGTCGTGATCGCTTCGTCGAAGACTCCGAGGACGACGGCCGTGAACAGGCTCGCGACCAACGGGCCGGCGGCGAACGTGATCTCCTCCAGCGGCCCGTCCCATGCGTAGCGGATCGCCGGGCAGCCTTCCAGCCGCATGGCATGGCTCTGGGTCGCCGCCATCCCCATGCCGTCCCACTCCGCGGTCAGCCGCAGTCCCGCCGATCCGTCCCACGGGCGATCGCGCACGTCGAGGACGAAGAACGCCGGCGCGTCGTCGCCGTCGGCCACGGCGGTCGTGATCATGTACGACGTGATCCCGGACCCGCTGCCGAAGTGCTTGTCGCCGCTGAGGCGGTAGGCCGCGCCGGGGACGTCACCGTTCGCCTCACCGTCCGGTACCGCCTGTGTCCGGGTGCGCAGGATGTCGCCACCGCTGCCCGGCTCCGAGGTGATCGTGCCCCACTGGGCGCCCGCGGCGGCGGTCGCGACGATGGCGTCGCACTGCTCGGTCCACGCCGCCCGCTCCGGGTCCGGACGGGCGAGCCAGAAGCCGATCACCGCAGGGTGCATCGAGGCGACCAGCGCCACCGACGGATCCCCCGCGGCGAGCGTCCGGAGCACCGCGCCGATCGGCCCCGTCGTCTCGGCCACGCTGCGCCACAGCCCACCGCGCTCCTCGGGCACGACGACGTCGAGAAAGCCGGCGCCGGCGAGCCGGGCGAAGTCACCGGGATCGAGACTGCGTCTCGCCTGCCGCGCCGGCCGGTCGGCCCTCCACTCGTCCGCCAGCTCGACAACGTCGTCGGTCAGCGCCGCCCACGTGGTGCCCATGCGAGCTCACGCTAGGCGGTGATCCCACTCGGTGGCTCGCCTCGACGGCGGGCGATCGAAGTCGACGGTCGCCATCGACGTGATCGTGGTGACGTCGAAGGGTCGCGCCGGCCCGGACAAGAGGCGCCAGGCCAGGATCTGGTACCCGCCCAGGGCACGACCGCCCGAGCCCCAGTGCTCGACGATCGCCTGCTCGTCCCGTTCTCTCGTGATCGTGTCCATCGGGCTTCCCCCTTTCCGAAAGGCATCGTGCGGGAGGGCGCTCTCGCCGGTCTCTCAGCGGGCTGAGATCCACTGTCACGGCGACCAGGCGCAGTACCTTCCCTCGCCCAGTGGGGCAGGGGTCATCTCGCCGTGAATCGACGTACGACCGACGCGCCCGGCGGGCCCCGCCCCGCCCCCGCGAGCGCACCCTGCCGCTCACTCATCCGGCGGTGCGGCACGCGGCCCGCCATGTCGGCACGCGGCCATCGACGCGACGGCGGCGTGCCGGACGCACCGACTCGGTCCGCCGGTCGCTGGGCCGCTACCTCGACGGCGGATTCCGGCCCGACATCGAGGGCTTGCGCGCGATCGCCGTGCTCGCCGTCATCGTGTTCCACGCCCGGCTGTTCCCGCTCCCAGGCGGCTTCATCGGCGTGGACGTGTTCTTCGTCGTGTCCGGCTTCCTCATCACGCGGCTGATCCTCGCCGAGCTGTCGAGGACGGGACGCCTCTCGCTGGCCGCGTTCTGGGGCCGGCGGGCGCGCCGGCTGCTCCCCGCGTCGGCGCTGGTGGTCGTCGCGACCGCGGTGGGCGTGCACTTCGTGCTCCCGCCGCTCACGCAGCGCACGGTGGTGACCGACGTGGTGGCCGCGGCGACGTTCTCGTCCAACTTCGTCTTCGCCGACCGCCTCGGCAGCTACTTCGGCGCCCAGCTCGCTGCGTCCACCCCGTCGCCGTTGCTGCACTTCTGGTCGCTGGCGGTCGAGGAGCAGTTCTACCTGTGCTGGCCGCCGCTGCTCGTCCTCCTGACCCGACGACCCCGGCAATACCGCCGGCTGCTGCTGGCGACGGTCGTGACGGTCGGTCTCCTGAGCTTCGCCCTCGTGGCGTGGATGACGCCGCGGGCGCCGTCGTGGGCGTTCTTCCTCCTCCCGACGCGGCATGGGAGAGCTCCTCGCCGGCGCGCTGCTCGCGGTCATCGGATCGCAGATCGCTCGCATCCCGGTCCCGATCCGCGCCGCGCTCGGCGTGGATCGGGCTGGCGGTGATCCTCGTCGCCTGCGTTCGCCTCGACGACACGACACCGTGGCCGGGCACAGCCGTCCTCGTACCCGTCGTGGCGACCATGGCGGTCATCGCCGGCGGCTCGGTCACCAGGGCGCGGTGGCCTGCCGGCCGCGTCCTCAGCATCGACACGCTCCAGTGGGTCGGGCGGCACTCCTATGCGCTGTACCTCTGGCACTGGCCGGTGCTCGTGTTGGCGGACGCGCGATGGGGCCCGCTCAACTGGATCCAGCGCGTCGTCGCCGTGGCCCTCGCCTTCGGACTGTCGGCGCTCTCGTTCCGGTACGTGGAGGACCCGGTCCGCCACGCCCGCTGGCTCGTCGCCGTGCCCGCCCGCAGCCTCGCGCTCGGTGCCGCGATGGTGCTGTTGATGCTGACGTCGGCCTGGGCGCTCGGTCGGTCGATGCCACCCCTTGATGGCGGCCAGGTGGCGGCCACTCCCGAGCTCGTCGCCGCCACCACCCCCGAGCAACCCGCCTCGGAGGCGCCGCCGAGCGGAACGGACGCGCCACCGACATCCGACGCCGCGACGACCACGACGCCGCGGCTCGTCATGCCGGACGCGCCGGCCGGGGATCTGGCCGGGCTCGTCACGGCGATGCAGAAGATCCTCGTGTCGGCGTCGGAGCCGACGCCCGTGCCGTCGAACCTGCGCCCGTCGCTCGCCGACGCCCGCGACCGGGCGCTCCCCTACACCCAGGGGTGCGTGAACGTCGGCGTCAACGCCCGCCTGCAGCCGTGCATCTTCGGGGTGCCCGACCGGAACCGGACGATCGTGCTCTACGGTGACTCGCACGCCGTGCAGTGGTTCGAACCCCTCGACAAGATCGCCCGGCAGCGCCGGTACCGCCTGGTGGTGCTGGCCAAGGGCGGCTGCCCCGTCACCGACGTCGTCGTGCCGACGCCGGTGCTGAGCCAGACCTGCCCTCCGTATCGCGACGCGGCGATCGCCTGGATCGAGGCCAACCGGCCCGCGGTCGTCGTCGTCTCCAACTCGTACTCGCAGTACGCCGACGACGCGGCGACGTGGGCCGCGGGGGCGGAAGCGACGATGGCCCGGCTGGCGGCCGTCGCCCCCCGGCTGGTGGTGATCGGGGACAATCCGGTGAGCGGCGAGGACCCGCCCGCCTGTCTCTCCGCCCACGTCGACGACGCGTCCGCCTGCGCGACACCCCGCGCCGAGGCCGTGCGTCCCGATCGGATCAGCGGCGAGCTCGTCGCCGCCCGAGCTCACGACGCGACCTTCATCGACACCACCGACTGGTTCTGCACCCCCGTCAGTTGCCCCGCCGTGGTCGGCGACCTGCTCGTGCTGCGGGACGAGACGCACCTCACTCCCCCGATGGCCGAGTTCCTCACCCCGCTCCTCGACGCCGCGTTGGAGCCCGTGTTCGCCAGATGACCGGCCACGGGCCTCCGGTGGCCGACCCGTTCCGGCCCGCCCGTTGGGTTGATGGCGTGGCCCGGGTCCGGCGGGCGGTGTCGGATCGTCCGATCGTCCGTCTCGACGCCGCCGACCTGCGCCGGCGGGCCGCGCGACGGCTCGGCCGCCCGGTCGACTCGCCCGACGTGGGGCTCGACGTGCTGCTCGCCGATCTCAGGACCGCCGACCTCACCGATCTCGGCCGGCTCGCCGTGCGGGCCCAGCTGATCCGGCGGATCGTGACCGCGGCCGAACTGGCCGACGCCCGGCGGCACCAGCCGGAGCTGGCGAGGGTCGAGGTCGATCGGCCACTCGTGATCGTCGGCCTTCCCCGCACGGGCACGACGCTCCTGCACTGTCTGCTGGCTTGCGATCCGGCCGCCGTCGCACTCCGCTACTACGAGCTCCAGCGACCGGTATCGCCCCGCTCCAGCCCGCTCGAACGAGCTGCCCGGTACACCTCAGCCGCGCTCACCGTGTCGGCGGCCAGGACCATGCTCCCGACGCTCCGCGACATCCACCCACTCGCGACGCGCCGGCCGGAGGAGTGTGTCCTCCTCTTCCGGGACACCGCCATGTACGCAGTCCCGCTCGTCGCGTTCGGGTACCTGCGCTGGATGCAGGGCGAGGGATCCGGTGCCGTCGACTACGACTCCTACCGAGGACACCTCCAGGTGCTCCTCGCCGCCCATCCGGGGCGGCGTCCGGTCCTCAAGTCACCGTTCCACCTCGATCACCTCGACGACCTGCTCACCGCGCTCCCGGACGCGCTCGTGGTGCACATCCACCGCGAGCCGGCGGCGGCGCTGGCGAGCTGGTGCAGCTTCGCCGCCACGCTCGGCCGCGGGACGGTCGCGTCGCTCGATCTCGGGGCGCTCGGGCGGAGCTGGCTCGACTTCTGGGCCCACGCCGCCGAGCGGGCCGTCGTCACGCGACGAACGGCGCCCGCCGACCGCTTCCACGACGTGCGGTACGACGACCTCGTCGGCGACCCCCTCGGCGTGGTGCGCCGGCTGTACGCGGCCGCCGGTCGGCCGATCACCGCGACCGCGGAGCAGCGCATGCAGCGATGGCTGGCGCACGACCGCCGCCGCCGGCGCCGCCCGCACCGCTACCACCTCGACCAGTTCGGGTTGGATGTCGCAACCGTCGCGTCCCGGTTCCGCGAGTACAGCTCGCTCTGACGGACGGCTCGACGCGTCGGCGATCTGAGCGATCTGAGACAATCGGGCCGTGACGACGCAACCCGGGGCGGTCCCGGACGAGGAGATGGTCTGGATCGAGGGCGGGGAGTTCCTCATGGGCTCCGACGACCACTACCCCGAGGAGGCGCCGGCCCACCAGGTGGCGGTCGACGGGTTCTGGATCGACCGATGTGCCGTGACCAACGCTCAGTTCCGCCGGTTCGTCACCGCCACCGGCTACGTCACCCTCGCCGAGCAGGCACCCGACCCGGAGCAGTATCCCGACGGGTTACCGGACCGGATGATCGCCTCCTCGACGGTGTTCATCCGGCCCCGCCGGCCGGTCGACCTCGGCGACCCGTACAACTGGTGGCGGTGGGTGCCGGGGGCCAACTGGCGGCACCCGCGTGGTGCGCAGTCCTCGCTGAAGGGGCTCGACGACCACCCGGTCGTCCACGTGGCGTGGGAGGACGTCGAGGCGTACGCGGCGTGGGCGAACAAGGAGATCCCGACCGAGGCCGAGTGGGAGTACGCGGCGCGTGGCGGTCTTCGGGGTACCGAGTTCGCGTGGGGCGACGAACTGACCCCAGGGGGGCGGTTCATGGCCAACTTCTGGCAGGGCGAGTTCCCGCTCAAGAACCGGCGCCTCGACGGGTACGAGTACACCGCGCCGGTGCGCACGTACCCGCCGAACGGATACGGGCTGTACCAGATGATCGGCAACGTCTGGGAGTGGACGGTCGACTGGTACCAGTCCCACGGCGCGATCAGCCACGCCTGCTGCACCGTCGCCAACCCGCACGGGGGCGACGAATCGAGCAGCCACGATCCGCGAGCCGGCGACGCCGTCCCGATCCCGCGCAAGGTCATGAAGGGCGGGTCGCACCTGTGCGCCGAGAACTACTGCCGGCGCTACCGACCGGCGGCCCGGATGGCGCAGGCCGTGGACACGTCCACGTCGCACCTCGGCTTCCGCTGCGTCGTGCGCGGCGGGTTGAGCAGTGCGCCGCTAGGGATTGGCCGCGGCGAGCGCCTCGAGCCTCGGCCGGGCCGCCTCGTAGCCCCACGCCGCGATCTCCTTGACCCGCTCGAAGTCCAACAGGTGGATCCCGGTGAGCTCGAGATCGAGGTACCAGTCGACGGTGCCGTCCACGACCAGGCGGTTGCGGTCGCGTACCGACCCGGCGACGAGCGCCCGCATCAGGATCGCCATCAGGCCCGGGTACTTCGACTGCCCGGGGCCGAGGCGCGCCTGCAGCGCCTTCCAGCCCGACACCGAGGGCCCGAAGTCCTCGCGGGCCTGCGGGCCGATCGCCGGTGACAGGTCCACCGCGATCAGGCGACGGACGGTGCCGATCGAGCGCATGACGTCGCACGGGAGGTTGTTGAGCACGCCGCCGTCGACGAGCAGGTCACCGTCGAGCGGGACGGGCGGCAGGATCCCGGGGATGGCCACGCTCGCCCGGATGGCCGTCGCCGCGTCGAGGCGGTCGTGGACGTGGACCTGCGAACGGGTGAGGTTGGTCGAGACGCAGAAGAACGGCAGCCACAGATCGCGCAGGTCGAGGCCGGCCGTGGTCTTGGCGATGTTCCGCGAGATGCGTTCACCCTTGATCAACGACACCAACGGGACCGTGTAGTCGAGCAGGTCGCGGAACAGCTCCGTCACCAACGGCTCGAGCTCGTCCGGGGTGTGCTCCATGGCCATCAAGGCGCCGAGGGGCGCGCCGATCGACGCTCCCCCCAGGGTGTCGACCTCGATGCCGAGCTCGTGCAGCGCCCTCCACACGCCGAGGTGGGCGAAGCCGCGGGCACCCCCTCCCCCGAGCACGAGTCCCGTGGCGTTCCCCGAAACCAGGCGGGCGAGCCGGTTCAGGTCGGCGCTCGAGCCGTGGCGGAGGGGGGCGACGCGGTCGAACCCCAAGCGGTCGGCCAGCGCCCCGGTCCCGCTCGCCCGGGCCGTGCCGGCCGGGTGCACCGGGGCCAGCCACCGCTCGATGCGCTTCGGTGCAACGCGGAGCAGCTCGGCAGCCCGCCGCATCTCCTCGTCGTCCGGCGTCGCCGACATCATCACGACGAATCGGTCGGCGATCGCCAGCGCCAGACGGGTCCAGGCCGTGGCCGACGCGTCAGTCTCCAGGACGAGGTAGTCGTGATCCGTCTCGACCTCGTGGAGGAATTCGGACAGCGCCGGGCGCGTCACGGACTGCCCGGACTCGACCAATCCGGGCCGGCCGAGGGCGGCATCGACGCGCGCGGCCCAGAGGTGCCGACACGTGCCGTGGCGGGCGACTTCGTCCGCCAGCTGGACGACGGTCCGGCGGGCGTCGAGCTCGGGCGCGGTGACGGCGACCGCGATCGATCGGGCCCGGTCCAGGTGGTGGCGAGGTCGCGTGAGCCGCCCGAGGATCGTGCGTGTGAGCTGCAGCACCAACGTCGGGTGGGTGGCGGTGAGGGCACGGAACGCCTCGATGCTGAACCGGGCGAGAGTGCTGTCGCGGAGCGCGGTCACCGTCGCCGAACGAGGGCCCCGCTCGATGAGGCCGAGCTCCCCGACGATCTCGCCGCGCCCCATCTCACCGAGCACCTCACCATCGCGGGATGCGGCGAGCCGTCCGTTGACGACCAAGTAACCGGCATCGGAGTCGTCGCCCTCGGCGAAGAGGACCTCGCCGGCGGCGAGATGGGTCAGCTCTCCGGAATCGACGACGTCCGCCGCGGTCGTGAGGTCGACGTGCAGCAGCTCGGCGACGAGCTCGATCGCCTTGTGGCGATCGATGCGCTCCCGGGCGACGGCGGCCAGCGCGTCCAGGGTCTCGGCGTCGTCGGCCAGGGCGCGCTGGCACGTCGCGCCATCGAGTTGGCGGACGAGGGCCGGCCCGAGCGCACGGACGGTCGCCGTGCGGGGACAGCCGGCCAGCGCGGCGATCTCACCGATCGTTGACCCCGCCCCGACCAGTCCGACACAGGCGAGGTCGGGGCCGCGGAGGATCTCGAACGTCCCCTCGACGACACTGAAGATGTCGCTCCCGGACTCGCCCTCTCGCACGAGGATCTCGCCGGCCTGGAGGCTGCGCTCAACGCCGGCAGCCCACGGGAGCGTGGCCTCACGCGCCATCTCCAGCGGACGGTAGTCGACCGCCGGTGAGTGCCCGCGCCGACGAACGAACCGACCCCACCTCCGGTTTGTGTCACCGATCTCGCCGCATGCGGCGGCGTCGGTGACACAAACTCAGGTGGGCGCTCAGTCGCGCGCCATCGCCGCGGCGAGGTGGGCTTCGACGTCGATGTAGGCGTCGTCGGCGATGTCGAAGACGACCTTCTTGATCGCGCCGCCGGTGAACGGGAACCCGGAGGTGTACATCGAGCTGACCGGGTCGGCGCTGTCGTAGCCGATGCACAGGCCCTCGCCGCACAGCGAGAAGTGGCCGAGCACGGTGCGGATCTCCTGCCTCGCCGACCAGCTGGTCGTCGATGTACAGCTTGAGCGGACCGATGCCCTCGCGGTGCTCGCCCATGCGCTCCTTGGTGAACTCGACGCCGAGGATGTGCGGCCCGGACGTCGGGACCGGCGCCGAGATGCGGTCCTCCGGCGGGATGCCGAGGAAGTTGTAGGCGTAGGTGAGCGTGCCGTCCTTGATGAACAGGGCGTGGCCACCGAAGCGGGACCCGTGGGCGAAGATGACCCCTTCGGCGTTCGGGGTCAGCTCGACCTCGGCGAGCACCTTGTACGACACGCCGTGGACGTTGGCGGCCGAGCGCTCCGGGATCTCGCTCGTGCCCGGGTAGTAGGTGTACTGCCCGCTCGGCGGGACCGGCATGTGGAACTCCATCTTGATGAACGTCTCGAAGTCCTCGGCGTTGCCGATGATCTGAAGGTCGTTGAGCGGCAGCACGTTGTTCGCCTCGGCCTCCTGCATCCAGAGCGCCTTGAGCTCCTCGAGCTTGTCGGGGTGCTCGTCGGCGAGGTCGTGGGCCTCGGACGCGGTCCTCGTCGGTGTGGAACAGCTGCCAGCGGTCCTGGTCGAAGTTCGCACATGCCGCTCATCGGGCCGTGCTCGGTCACCGCCTTCCAGCCCTCGTGCCAGATGCCGCGGCTGCCGAACATCTCGTAGTACTGCGTCTGCTTCTGCGTCGGCGGCGTCGGCGGCGTCGAAGCAGTAGCGCATCGACACGCCCGACAGCGGGTTCTGGGTGACGCCGTTGTAGATGTCGGGCATCTCGACGCCGCAGACGTCGAGGATCGTCGGCGACGATGTCGGTGCGAGTGGTGGTACTGGTGGCGCACCTCGCCCTTGGCCGTGATGCCGGCCGGCCAGTGGATCACCAGCGGGTCGCAGACGCCGCCCTGGTACGTGTAGCGCTTGAACATCCGGTACGGCGTCGAGAACGCCATCGCCCAGCCGGTCGGGTAGTGGTTGTACGTGTTCGGGCTGCCGAGCTGGTCGACCATCGCCAGGTTCTGCTCGAGGTCGTCCGGGTAGCCGCCGAAGATCTTGCCCTCGTTCACCGACCCGTTGGGCGAGCCCTCGCCGGAGGCGCCGTTGTCGGCGCAGTAGAAGATGATCGTGTTGTCGAGCTGACCCGACTCCTCGAGGTAGTCGACGATGCGGCCGACCTGGGCGTCGGTGTACTCGGAGAACCCGGCGTACACCTCGGCCATCCGGCAGAACATCGCCTTCTCGGCGTCGTTCAGCTCGGCCCACGGCCGCACGAGGTCGGTCGGCGTGAACGTGCCGTCGGGCATCGGGTTCATCGGCGTGAGCTCGGTGCCCTCGGGCAGGATGCCGCGCTCGATCATCCGCGGCAGCACCCACTCGCGGTAGGCCTCGTAGCCGTCGTCGAACGCGCCCTTGTACTTGTCGATGTACTCCTGCGGGGCAGTGGTGCGGAGCGTGGTTGGCGCCCGGGCAGAACCACAGGTACCACGGCTTGTCCGGCTCGGTCTGCTTGGAGTCGCGGATCATCCGCAGCGCCTGGTCGGCGAGGTCCTTCGACAGGTGGTAGCCGTCCTCGGGCAGGTACGGCTGGTCGATGTAGTGGTTGTCCTCGGCCAGGCTCGGATACCAGTTGTTCGTCTCGCCGCCGATGAACCCGTAGAAGCGGTCGTAGCCCTGGCCGAGCGGCCAGTTCTTCTTCGAGGCGCCCAGCGTCCACTCGTCGATCGGCACGTTGTGGTTCTTGCCGACCCAGAACGTCGACCAGCCCGCGTCGCGCAGGATGTTGGCCATCGTGGCGTTCTCCGGCGGGATGTGCGAGCTGTAGCCGGGGAAGCCGGTGGAGGACTCGGAGATCGAGGCGAACCCGTTCAGGTGGTGGTTGCGGCCGGTGAGGAACGTCGAGCGGGTCGGCGAGCACAGCGCCGTCGTGTGCCACTGCGAGTAGGTCAGGCCGTTCGCCGCCAGCCGGTCCATCGTCGGCATGTTGATCCGACCGCCGTACGGCGACCAGGCCGCCTGCCCGGTGTCGTCGTAGAGCACGACGAGCACGTTCGGCGCGCCCTCGGGCGCCCTGTCGGCCAGGAACGCCGGCCAGTCGGCCGTCGAGTCCCGGACGTCGAGCTCGATCTTTCCTTGGAACGGCCTGGGCATGTCGTCTCCTGTCAAGCGGGGGGACCTGCGCTGGACCCTACCGATGTCGCTTGGCGTGCTCTGAGACGGCCTTTCGTCACGTCAGATCGCCCAATCGGGCGATCTGACGTGACGAAAGCGGAGCGCGTTGGTTGGTGATGGATCGACGAATGCGTTACCGGGCTCCCGGCGCGACCACCCCTGCCTCGTAGGCGATCACCACGAGCTGCGCCCGGTCGCGTGCGTGGAGCTTGGAGAGCAACCGGCTGACGTGTGTCTTCGCGGTCGCGTGGGACATGAACAAGGACGCCGCGATCTCGGTGTTGGACAGACCACGAGCGACGGCCGCGAGCACTTCGGTCTCGCGCGGGGTCAGCTGCGCCGACTCCAGCGCCGAGCTGACGGCGGGTCGTGACCCGTGCCGCAGGAACTCCTCGAGCAGACGCCGGGTCACCTGTGGCGCCAGCAGCGCCTCGCCGCTCGCGACCACCCGCACGGCGGCGAGCAGGTCGTCGGGGAGGGTGTCCTTGAGCAGGAACCCGCTGGCGCCGGCCCGTACGGCCTCGAACACGTACTCGTCGAGGTCGTACGTCGTGAGGATCAAGACCCGAGTCGACCCCAGCCGCTCATCCCCGGTGATCCGCCGGGTCGCCTCGACCCCATCCATGTCGGGCATCCGGATGTCCATCAGCACGACGTCGGGCCGCTCTCGGATCACGAGCTCCACGGCGGCCCGTCCGTCGGCGGCTTCGCCGACCACCTCGATGTCGGCGGCCGTCCGTAGCAGCACCGCGAAACCACCCCGCACCAGGGCTTGATCGTCCGCGATCGCGACTCGGATCAGGTCGACGGAGTGCGCACCCCGCAAGAGGGGGAACTCGGCATCGAGTCCGTCTCCGACGAGCTGGAACAGCTCCTGCGGCTCGGCGAAGTCACGGACCCGGAACCGTCCGAGGCGGCGCAACCCACCCGGGGCCGCCAGCTCGGCGGACGCCGCCGACACCACGACCTGACCACCGTGGCCGCAGCTCGCGATCCGCGATGCCTGGTTGACGGCCAGACCGATGTAGTCGCCCGTCGAGGTCGGAGCTGCCTCGGCGGTGTGCACGCCCATGCGCACCTTCACGTCCACCCCGCCGGGCCAGGGCTCGCCGGCCAGACGCTGCTGCGCCCACCCGCAGGCCGCCAGCGCCGCATCGACGTCGGTAAAGACCACGAAGCACCCGTCGCCCTCCGTGTTCACCTCGCGGCCGGCCCACTGGCGCCACGCCTCGCGCAAGATCTCGCGGTGCCGTTCGATCAGGACCGCGTACCGAACCTCGCCGACACGGGCGCTGAGCACCGATGAGCCTTCGATGTCGGTGAAGCAGAAGGTCACCACACCGCTCGGCAGTTCCGGCACGACAGAAGCCTCGCAGCCTGCCACTGGCCGCTTCGCAACGGCCCGGTAGTACAACATCCGCCATGCCTGACGTTGACGTGGTGCTGCGGCGGTTCGAGTCTCCCGACGAGACCCGTCACTTCCCGCTCGGAACCTTCGAGATCGTGCACCTGGGCGCCGAGCACTACGCGACAACGCGGTCGTGAAGGCGAAGCGACACGCGGATCGGTCTCGTCGACACGGGACACGATGCCGATGGCGACTGGCAGCCGTGGCGACAGCACCGTTAGCCCGCGACAGTACGACTAGTGCGCATGGGTCGCCGTAGCGCCGGAGCCGGCATCACCACCATGGCCCTCGCTGTGGTGGTCGGGCTCGCCCCGCCGACGACGCACGTCGATGCAGGCGCCGTGGAGCCACCTCCCGTCAACGCCCGGTTCGACTACCAGATCGGCGGCGACTACCGACCGGGTCGACGAGTCTCGGTCGTTTCCCGTGACTGGTTTGCCGGACGGGATGCTCGGGGCGGCCGGTACACGATCTGCTACGTCAACGCGTTCCAGACCCAAGACGACGAACGAGGAGTGAACCGACCCGACGAGCGTTCGAACTGGCCGCGACGACTCGTCCTCGACGAGCTCGGCGACGATCCTCAATGGGGTGGCGAGTACCTGATCGATCTGAGCACGGCGGCGAAGCGAGCTGCCGCCGCGCGCCACGTCCGGCCGATGGTCGACGCGTGCGCGAAGAACGGGTTCGAGGCCGTCGAGTTCGACAACCTTGATTCGTGGACCCGCTTCGACGGCACGCCGGTGGCGGACGAGGTGCCGTTCGACCGGCGGGAGGCGATCGCCTACGCGAGCCTGCTGACCGACTACGCCCACCGTCGCGGCTTGGCCGTCGCCCAGAAGAACACGGTGGAGCTCGGGCGTCGGGTGGCGCGGGACCGCATCGGATTCGACTTCGCCATCGCCGAGCAGTGCGGTCGCTACCACGAGTGCGGGGGCTACACGGCGATGTACGGAAGCCACGTGATCGTGATCGAGTACGGCCGCCGAGGCTTTCGGGCCGCGTGCCGCGGCGGTCGGTCGACGAGTATCGGTGGTGCTGCGGGACCTCGCCGTCTCCACCCCTCGCTCCCCCACCTATCGCTACCGCGCTTGCTGAGCGATGCGCCGCTGCAGGCCGGGCGGCCAGTGACCGGCGTACCGATCCTGCAGCTCGGTCCGACGCCAATCCTCACCGGTGATCAGCCGGCGGCACGCGGCCGATGCGCAGCGGCACTCCATGCGAAACGTGGCGTCGTCGGAGATCAACCCGTAGTCGATCGTGAGCTCTTCATCGACGCCGAGCGGGCGGCGGGTCGCCAGCTCGAACGGACCGACGGGCCACATCGACGGGTCACAGCTGTGGTTGCCGTAGTGGGCTGCGGTGCCCGGCGGAAGGATGAGGTGCGTGTCGTCCCCGACGGCGATCGTGTCGATGTAGGTGTCCTCGGCGGCCGCGGCAATCATCCGGTGGAGCTCGCCGGTTCCGACCAGGCGGCCGCCGAACCGGACTACGACCTCGCCCGCAGCAAGCGGCTCCTTCGTGAACAGGCCGCGCCCGGCGATGGCCGACGGACGCACCTCGAGCGCCGGGTGGACCCAGACGTCATCGGGCGGCTCCACGTCATCCACTCGCCGTAGTCTGGCGGGATGAACCGGCTCGACCGGTTGTATGCGGTCGTCGAGGAGTTGCGGGGGGCCGGGTCATCGGGCCGCAGTGCGCGCCGTCTGGCGGAGCGGTTCGAAGTGAGCGTTCGGACGATCGAGCGTGACATTCTCGCCCTGCAAGAGGCGGGGGTGCCGATCTCGGCCCAGCTCGGCCGGCGGGGCGGCTACGTGCTGGACCGCTCGATGACGCTGCCGCCGCTCAACTTCTCGCCGGCCGAGGTGGTGGCGATGGCGGTCGGGTTGCGGCGGCTCGACGACACGCCATGGGCCCGTGACGCGCGCACCGCGCTGCTCAAGGTGGTGGCGGCGATGCCCGAGGGGACGGCGGCCCGGGCCCGCACGTTGGCCGACGGTGTCCGCCTACTCGTTCAGCCGTTGAGCGCGCCGGACCAGGCGGTCGCCGACGCCGTGGTTCGCGCCGTCGAGGATGCCACGCCGATCCTGATCGACTACCTCGACGTCGGCGGCCGCCCGACGGTGCGGGAGGTCGAGCCCCACCACGTCGTGCTCGGCCCGAACGGCTCCTACGTCACCGGATGGTGCCGGTTGCGTCAGGACGAGCGGGTGTTCCGCATCGACCGCATCCACTCGGTGCAGCCGCTGCCCGGCGCGTTCGAACAACCGGTGCGCGAGTTCGGCGTCGACGACTACGAGACGCGCACGCCAGCGTGGGAGTGACCGCGGACACGCGTCGGAAACACCGACACAACGTTGTCGCCGGGCCCGCGGACGCTCGGTGGCATGACCGACGCGTTTCTCCCCAACATGCTCGCCTGGTTCGAGGTTGCGACCGACGACCCCGACACCGCCTCGTCGTTCTACGGCGACCTGTTCGGCTGGACGTTCAGCCCCTTCGCCGACCCTGAGACCACCGGCTCGGACTACCGCGTGGCGCGACGATGCCAGGCAGCGAGGTCCCGTTCGGCGGCATCGTGGGGACGGGCGGGGCGATGCCCGGCCACGCCGTGTTCTACATCGCCGTCACCGATGTCGCTGCCACGTGCGACGGCGGCCGAGCGGTTCGGCGGCAAGGTTGTGAGCAAGGAGCTCGCACCGCCGGCCGGGCCGCCGTTCGCCTACCTGCGGGATCCCGTCGGCAGCCTGTTCGGCGTGTTCACCCCGACCGCGTGAGACTGTGGGCGTGAGCGACGCCCGCGAGCTGTACGACGCGCTCACCGACGACCTGCTCTACGACCCGGCCGTCGGGCGCTCGACGATGATGGGGTACCCCTGCGTGCGCCGGGCGGGCCGCTTCTTCGCCTCGTTCGACTCGCGGGACCGACGCACTCGTCGTCAAGCTCGCCGCGTGAGCGCGTCGCCGAGCTGATCGCCGACGGCACCGGCGAGCCGTTCACTCCGAACGGTCGAGTGTTCCGCGAGTGGGTGATGATCCCTGAGCCCGACTGCGACCGTGTGGGAACCGCTGCTCGCCGAGGCCCGCGACTTCGCTGCGCCCGGTGCCCGCGGCAGACGACGACGAGCTCGCCGACCGGATCCGGGAGGTGCTCTGACGGATCTGGGCGTCGAGCGGGTGCGCGAGCAGAAGATGTTCGGCGGCCTCGCCTTCCTCGTCGGCGGCCACATGGCGGTTGCCGCCAGCCGCGAAGGCGGCGTGCTGCTGAGCGTCGACCGCAACGACACCGACGCGCTCCTGGAGCGGTCGCACACCCGACCGATGGTGATGCGCGGCCGTGAGCTCGCGGGGTGGCTGCGCGTCGACCCCGACGGCGTGCGCACGAAGCGACAGCTCACCCAATGGGTGAAACGCGGCGTCGACCACGTCCGCACCCTGCCGCCGAAGAAGCCGTCGCGTCGCCGACGCGCCACCTGACGCCGCGCCGCAGTCACGACTTGCTCGAGCGTCCGTTGACCGGAGGTGAGTCCGTTGTTACCTTCCCGCCCCGGGGGCGGCCGCGCATTGAGAGTCCGGTTCGTGGACAGGCCGAGAGAAAGGCTGACGGATGAAGACGATGCGTTGCCTGGCGGTCATCGCCGTACTCGGCGCAAGGCAGTCGCCGTGCTTCCCGGCTAGCGCCGAGCCCGACGCTCGGGCGAACGGTCCGGCACCGCTGGTGTCGTGATGTCGCGGGTCGGCGTCACGGTCTGGCGGTGGACGATCACGTCGAACCACTGGGCCAACGAGCCGCCGCGCATCGACGACTCGGGGCCGCCGTCGGGGAGGCCGCGCGTCTCGATCGGGCCGTGAAGCCACCGACGCACCGGGCGCGGGGCGACCGTCCGTAGGTCGATGGCGAACTGGTCGCTGGCGACGGCACCGAGGGGAGCTTCGAACCAAGTCGAGCGAGCAGGCGGTAGGGCGACCGTCATCCCGTCGCCCAGGTTGACCGTGCCGTGATCGAACGTGAACCCGATCGACACGTATCGGTCGCCGTACCAGCGGCGCAGGTGTGAACCGGCACTCGGGAAGCGCATGTCCGGATCGGGCGGTATCACGATGCGCAGACGCGGCGCGGCGGCGGTGTGGGGGCTCGCCGCCCAGTACGCCACCTTTCCGCCGTTCAGGCGGTGCCACCAGCGCAGGTTCTTGGCGGCTTGGCGGTCCCGGTAGACGAGGCTGTCGTCGAACGGAAGGCTGTAGTGCTCGTAGAACGACACGATCTGGCGAGCGTTGTGCACCGCGAGTTGACCCGCCGTGTCCCCGTGTCGGCGAGCCAACCTGGCGACGAGCCGGTACACCCGGTGGGCGTGGTCGATGTACGGCTGCTTGTCGGCGACCCTCATGTACCACTGGACGTGTTCGAACTTGTCGGCGCTCGTTGGACGGATCGGGTCGAGCTCGGAGCGAAGCTTCCCGAGCCGTTCGGGTGCCACGTCCCCGACGTAGGCCTCGACGGCGTCGTAGGCGGCGGCCCGGGTGAAGTAGTACTCGACCCCGACGAAATGGACCCTGTCGTCCTCGTCGCGGCCGGCGTTGAACGCGCGGAGCCAGGCGAGCACGTCGGCCACTTCCTGTGACTGCCACTGTGGACTCATCTCCCGGACGAGCGCGACCAGGTCGCCGTCGCCCCCGTTGACGTATCGGTCGATGTCCAGCCCGGTCGTCCAATCCTCCTCCCAGGCCACTGACCGGAAACCCAGGTGCTCGATCAGCAGGCGCAACGTCCGGTGCTTGAGTGTGATCACCTCGGCCGCCCCGTGCACCGACTCGCCCAACCCGACGATCGGGGCCGCGCCCACGTTCGCCCGCAAGTTCATGAGGTCATCGAGCGGCCTGGTCGGGTCGACGGTGTCGAGCGGGATCGCGTGCCGTGACACCCAGTCCGCGACCGACCCGTCGCGTCCACTGACGGTCGAAGCCGACAACGTCGACAACACGGCGACGAGCGCCAACCAGACCGCGACCGTGGTGCGTCGGAGGTGACGACGAGGAGTTCGATCCTTCATGCCGTCCGCCGAGCTGTCATCTCCTGCCCGCGGCGGCGGGCGAATGGCCGTCCGGGTTTGAACACGCCGAGGCCGGTGGCGACCGTCAGGGCGACCACGTCGTACGTGGCGCCGGCGATGAGCCGACCCGTTTCGTCGGTGCCCTCGTCGAGCATCTGACTGGACGCCGGGCCGAGGACGAACGCGCCGACCAGGAGGACGGTGACGACGAGGACGAGCTTGGCAGTGACCCACGGGTAGCGGAAGACCCCCCAACGTGTGCCGAGCCCGAGCGCGATGCCCGTGATGAGCGCGGCGAAGCTGAGGGGGATCCCGAACAGCAGGCTGAACATGTTGAGCGTCCGCACGGAATCGCGAACCAGGACCGGGTCGTCCAGGGTCGACGTGCGGATCGCGACCGCGAGGTACCCCGCCGCGTCGCCGAGCAGGCCGACGGAGACGACGATGTGCGCCGTCAGCAGGGTGTGGCGGGCTCGCTGGGAGAGGACCGCCCGCCGCCGAGTGGGCGCGATGGCCTGCCGTTCCGGGGCTGTCGTTGCCATGGTTTCCACCTGCGATCACCGTCGATCCGAGCCGTGCCTTTCGGCTCATCGTTCGTGCCCGCGCCCGTGAGCGTTCCCGGGTCGTGTAGTGCCTAAACTGACGACTTCAAGAATGATTTAGGAGCTGAACGGTTGTGGACGACGACACGTACGACGAGCTGGCGAAACGGCTACAGGCCTTCGGCCCGGCGTTCCTGCTCTCGCAGCTGGGATTCCACAGCTCACGGCTGTGGCGGGAACGCCTCGCCCCGACACGGACTCGGGCCGCGCGAGGCGATGTTGTTGCTTCACCTCGCCATCAACGAGGGGCGGTCGCAGCGGGCCCTGGCCGAAGCGCTCGGCGTCAGCCCCAGTCTGGTCGTCGGCGTCGTCGACTCGCTGGCCGGGCGCGGCCTCGTCGAGCGTCGCCAGCAGGAAGCGGATCGGCGCGTGCACGCGCTCTACGTCAGCGCACGAGGCAAGCGCATGGTCGCCAAGCTACGGGACGAAGCCCGGGCCCACGACGATGAGCTCTGTGCCGGTCTGTCATCATCCGAACGGGCTCGGCTCGCCCAACTCCTGAGCCGGATCGCCGCCCGTCACGGACTGGCGACGGCCGTGCATCCCGGATTCGCCGACACCAAGGGAAAGACCTGGGGACGGGGCGGAAGCGTCACGTGAGTCCCGTGCTCTGCTGGCCTCACGATCCGGCCGCCTGCTCTCCGGGCCCGTGGGGATCGTCGTGCCACCTCCACCACTCGTACGGCGGGCTCTGCGGATAGCCGGGCGGCGAGTCCTCCCAGTCCTCTTGCCGTCCGAGGGCGGTCATGTCGAGGTAGCTCCAGGTGCTCCCGAGAGCCTCGTCGCCGCGTGCCGCGATGAGGTAGGTGCGGAACACGCGGCCGTCGTGGTGGATGAACGCGTTCGTGCCGTGCCATTCGTCGACGCCGAAGTCGGCGTCGAAACCATCGGTGATCGTGTACCACGGCACTTCCCAGCCCATCCGCGCCTTGACCCGGTTGATGTCGGCCTGCGAACCCCGCGAGACGAACGCCAGCGTGGTGTCCCGGATGTTGAGATGGGCGACGGGGGCGACCTGGTCGGCGACCATCGAGCACCCGATGCAGGCATGCTCGGGCCAGCCCGTCACGCCGGGCTCGGCGAACGCGCGGTACACGATCAGCTGACGGCGGCCGTCGAAGAGATCGACCAGGCTGGCCGGGCCGGAAGGGCCTTCGAACCGGTACTCCTTGTCCACGGCCATCCACGGCATCCGCCGTCGTTCGGCGGCGAGGGCATCACGGGCGCGGGTCAGCTCCTTCTCCTTGACGAGGAGCTGCTGATGGGCAGCCTCCCAGTCCTCCGGGGCCACGATCGGCGGTGTGTTCACGACGAGCTCCTGTCAGTGTGATTCTTCGATGACGCAGGGTATGAACCAGCGGCGGTCGGAGTCTTGGACGAACTTCACCACACCCTGGTGAAAACGCTTCAAGACGGTCCCCACCACGGCTCGTACCGTCGAACTCCAGATCATCCAGTGAGCGGAACGAAGAGGACATGAAGGGATTCGACCCGGCGACAAGTTTCGGCGACGAGGCGTCGAAGCGCTACGACGCAACCGATACCCGCGGTGACGAGAATCAGACCGTCGAGTTCCTCGCCCGGCTCGCCGCCGGGCGGCACGCGCTGGAGTTCGCCGTGGGCACGGGCCGCATCGCCCTGCCCCTCGTCGCCGCCGGTGTGCGGGTGGACGGCATCGAGCTGTCCCCGCACATGGTCGACCGGATGCGCGAGAAGCCGGGCGGCGCCGACATCCAGGTGACCCACGGCGACATGTCCCGGGTCAGTACCGGACGGACGTACGGCCTCGTGTACCTCGTCTACAACACCATCGGCAATCTGCTGACGCAGGACGATCAGGTCCGGTGCTTCGAGAACGCCGCCCGCCACCTGACCGATGACGGCGTCTTCGTGCTCGAGTGTCGTGTCCCGACCGCGCCCACCCGACCCGACCGGGAGTTCGTCGACGCCGAGGTCGTCGAGGTGGACCATGTCGTGCTGGGAGTTCGCCGCTATGACCCCATCACCCAGATCCTCGACACGAACCACGTACACATCAGTGCGGACGGGGTGATCATGAGTCCGATCAGGTTGCGCTTGGCTCAGCCGGCGGAGTTCGACCTGATGGCCCGCGTCGCAGGACTGAGGTTGCGCGACCGCTGGGGAGGTTGGAACGGCGAGGCGTTCAACGCCTCGAGTTGGCGCCACGTCAGCGTCTACGAGCGAGCGCTCGCCCCTACGCTGTCGCGGGACGGGTGAAATCCGTTCAAGACCGCGGCGAGTGCCGCTCCGTACGGTCGAAGGATCACCACCACCGCCACCGCCACCACCACCGACGTGATCGCCGCCGTCGACGCCGTCCTGCCCCTTGTTCGGGAGAACATCGACCGCATCCGCAGCGGCCGCCGGCTTCCGGACGAGGTGGAGCTCGCCCTTCGCGCCACGGGCATCAACCGGCTCGTGCTGCCTTCCAGCCTCGGCGGGTTGGAGGCCACGACTGCCGAGGTCATGGACGTGCTCGAGCGAATCGCGATCGTCGACGGCAGCACGGCGTGGTGCGAGATCATCGGTGCCGGCAGCAACATCTTCGCCGGCTACCTCCCCCCGAACGGCGCTCGTCGAGGTGTTCGCCGACCCCGACCGCGGCAGCGCCACCATGTTCGCCCCCCTCGGAACCCTCGAGGCCGCGACTGATGGGTCGTGGCGCCTGCACGGTCGGTGGTCGTTCGTCAGCAACTGCCTGCACGCCGGGTGGATCGGGCTCGGCGCGATGCTGAAGCGCAACGGCGCGACCGATCCGGTGCAACGGCTCGCCTTCGTGCGCGCCGATGAGCTGACGATCGAGGACACGTGGGACGTCGTCGGCCTGCGCGGCACGGGCAGCCATCACGTATCGGCCAACGGAATCGTCGTCGACCCCGACCACTGCTGCCCGTTCGTCGGTGAAGCGTGGCCCGACTCACCGCTGTGGCGGATGCCGGTGTTCAGTGTCATCCTGCCGATGCTCGCTGCCGTGCCACTCGGCATCGCCCGGGGCGCCCTCGACGAAGTCGCCCGCCAGGTGCGCCACGGTCGGGTCGGCGTACGTCGCGGCGACCTCGCCAGCGAGCCGCTGGCGATGGCCGACTACGCCGCGGCCGAGCTGCGCCTGCACGCCGCCCGGACCGCGCTTTTCGACCTGGTGAACGAGGCTCACGAGAAGGCCTCCTTCGGCGAGGCGCTCGATCGCCGCGAGCTGGCCCGGATCTACCTCGCCAACCTGCACGCCACCGACACCGCGGTCGACGTCACCGAGGTCGCCCACCGCCTCGGTGGTGGCGCGGCCGTCTACGCGGACAGTTCGCTGCTCCACGCGCTGAACGACGTCCACGCCGCCCGCCAGCACTACCAGTTCGCCGCCGAGCACCGGATCGAGCTCGGCAAGGTGCTCGCCGGCCTCGACGCGACGTACCCGCCCTACATCTCCTAGCCCATCGCGGCAATCTCTTTGGACCGGTCGCGTTCACGCGACTTGGCTCTGGTGATCCATCCGACCTGTTCGTACTGTCGGAGGTTCGGGTCACCTCACCCCCCCAAGGAGATACCCACGATGCAGCGACCGACTCGACGCGCCCGCTGCACCACGACGTGTCGCTGGTCCGCCTTGCGGACCCGCTCGCCGCGCGCGTGTCCCCTCCGCGCGGATCCGCGTCCTTCGTCCGCTGTTGGCCCACTCCTACGAAGGCCGCGACGAAGATCCGACGACGCACGGCGGCTTCGTCATCCCTGCGGGCCTGGTGATGCCGCTGGTCGTCGATGTCAGACCGACGTCGGTTCGTACCCCTGCCCGCGTCTACGGTCCGAACGGCTCGCACACCATCGTCGATGGCGAGTGCCCGTCGACGTACATCGAGCTGTGCCTCGACCCGCTCGGCGCCTACACGCTGTTCGGGCCGGCAGTGGCCGACATCGGCGAATCGATCGTCGGCCTCGAAGACCTCGTCGGGGCCGACGCCAGGCGTCTCGCCGAACGGATCCAGTCCGCGCCGGAGTCGGCACGGCAGGCCTGCGTGCTCGACACGTTCCTCCTCGAGCGCGGCGCGCGCGGACCGGAGCCGTCGTCAGAGGTCGAGCGCGGCGTGGGAGCTGCTCGTGCGGTCGGGCGGGACGAGCAGGATCGGAGAGATCGCCCGTGAGGTCGGCTGGAGCCACAAGCACCTCATCACCAAGTTCAAGCAGCAGGTCGGCGTCGCGCCCCGCCTGGCCGCGAGGCTGCTGCGGCTGTCCCGGGTGTGGCGGCTCGTCGAAAGCGGCCACGACTGGGCGCGCATCGCCGCCGAGTCCGGGTATGCCGATCAATCCCATCTCGTCCGCGAGTTCCGCAAGTTCACCGGCACCACGCCGACCGCGCTGATCGGCGGCTGATCACGTGCGGCCAGCCTCGACCCGCGACCACTGGCGGTCTTGAATGAACTTCACCACCTCGCCGGTGGTCACTGCCCACGGAAGAAGGTCTCGTTGAGCTCCGGAATGTCGGCGAGGTCGACGACGTCGTCGGCGTCGGGAATCTCCAGCTCGACCGGCCGGCCGTACACGCTGAACATCACCTCCCAGTGTGCCCTCGTCGGCGCGGCCGCGTCGGAGTCGGCGACGAGTGCGTCGAGGACGAGCTCGCGCAGGCGGCCCGACGAGTCGAGGGTCGCTTCGCCGGTCGCCCTCGCCGTGCCCTGTTGGGCGCCCACCAGCTCGAGCAGGTTCTGGCTTAGGTCGTCGGGCGCCTATCTGGGCGTTCGGCGTCGTCGCCCACCTCGCCCTCACGGGCGGCACCCACCCGTTCGACGGCGCCACCCCGAGGGCGCGCAGTGCGGCCGCCCGCGGCTACGCCACCGGCGTCGCGCAACTCCGCCTCGCCGGCTCGATCGACGAGCCATGGCGCTCGATCATCGCCGACTGTCTCGCGCCTGACCATGAGC
>CAWGZN010000014.1:0-94730 GCA_963827075.1 uncultured Acidimicrobiia bacterium
TTGAGCGTGTAGAAGTGCAGACCCGGCGCGCCGGCCTCGAGCAGTTGGGCGCAGAGCTTGGTCGCGACGTCGACCCCGATCCGCCGCACCTCGGTCGCGTCCTCGACGCCGGCGAGGCGCTCGATCAGCCACGTCGGGACGTCTGCCCCGCTCATCTCGGCCATGCGGCTCACCTGGCCGGCGTTCGTGATCGGCATGATCCCAGCGATCACGGGCTTGGTGACGCCGAGCGCGGCGAGCTCGTCGACGAGGCGCAGGTAGTGCTCGGCCTCGAAGAAGAACTGAGTGATCGCGAAGTCGGCCCGGCCCAATTTGGCGGCCAGCAGTCGCCGGTCGGTGGAGCGGTCCGGCGAACGCGGGTGCATCTCGGGATGGGCGGCGACGCCGATCGAGAAGTGCTCGAACGGATCGATGTCGTCGATCAGGTCGGTCGCGTACACGTAGTCGCTCGGCCGGACGTCAGCCGGGTCCTGGGGCGGATCGCCGCCGAGGGCGAGCACGTTCTCGATCCCGGCGGCACGGTAGTCCTCGAGGATGGTGCGAATCTCGTCCCGGGTGTGGCTCTGGCAGGTCAGGTGCGCCATGGGCGTGATCGAGGTCTCGCGACGCACCCACGTCACGACCTCGCGGGTCCGCCAACGGGTGCTCCCGCCTGCCCCGTAGGTGACCGAGACGAAGCTCGGGCCGAGCGGTTCCAGCTCGGCGATGGTGCGGCCGAGAGACAGCTGCGCGCCGTCGGTCTTGGGCGGGAAGAACTCGAAGGAGTACGTCCGCCCTGCCGCGAGGAGTTCGGACACGCGAGCCATGGGGTCCGCCTTACGCTACCGCTCCCTCCCAACCGAGGGTTGGCTCCCCATCCGAGGGTTTCGCGCCATCGGAGGGTTTGGCGAGGGGCTTTCCCGCGTCAAACCCTCGGACGGCAGGAAACCCTCGGATGGGTCAGTGGCGGAAGTGGCGTTCGCCGGTGAACACCATCGCCATGCCGTGCTCGTCGGCGGCGGCGATGACCTCGGCGTCCCGGACGCTGCCGCCGGGCTGGATCATGGCGGCCACGCCGGCGGCGGCCGCGACGTCGAGGCCGTCGCGAAACGGGAAGAAGGCGTCGCTCGCGCCGACTCCGCCGCGGACCCGTTCGCCCGCCCGCTCGGCCGCGATGCGGGCCGAGTCGACCCGGTTCTGCTGACCGGCGCCGATCCCCAATGCCTGCTGGTCTCGTGCGAAGACGATGGCGTTCGAGCTGACGGCGGCGCAGACGGTCCACGCGAACTCGAGGTCGGCCCACTGCTCCGCGGTCGGCTCGATCTGGGTGACCACCCACCACGCCGAACGATCGATCGTCACAGGGTCCGCCGTCTGGACGAGCAGACCGGCGTCGACCGGCCGCACGTCGAGCGTGCGGACACCCGGGGCGGTCGCCGACAGCACGCGCAGGTTCGGCTTCGCGGTCAGGGTGGCGACAGCGTCGTCGTCGTACCCGGGAGCGACGACCACCTCGGTGAACACCGGGGCCAGCGCGGTCGCGAGCTCGTCGGGCACCGGTCGGTTGAGGGCAACGACGCCACCGAATGCGCTCACCGGGTCACATGCGTTGGCCCGCTGGTACGCGGTCGTGATGTCCGGGGCGACCGCCACGCCACACGGGTTGGCGTGCTTGACGATGACACACGCCGGTTCGGTGAACCGGTGGACCAGCCGCCACGCCGCTTCGGCGTCGTACAGGTTCAGGTAGCTGAGCGCCTTGCCGCCGTGCTGGGTGACCGTGTCCCACCAGCCGGTGGCGCCGACGTGCCGATAGCGCGCGGCCTGTTGGTGCGGGTTCTCGCCGTAGCGCAGCGGCTGGACGCGCTCGAGCTCGAGGCGCAGGCGGGCCGGGAGCTCATCGGCGTCGCCGTCCTGCACGCCACCACAGCGGTCCAGCCAGTCGACGATCTCGGCGTCGTACGCCGCGGTCCGGGCGAACGCGGTCCGGGCGAGATGACGCCGGGTCGGCTCGGACAGACGTCCGCCCGCCCGCAACTCGGCGAGCACGGGCTCGTAGTCGGCCGGGTCGACGACCACGCCCACGTGAGCGTGGTTCTTCGCCGCGGCGCGGACCATCGCCGGACCACCGACGTCGATCAGCTCGACGCCGGGCTCCCGGCCGAACGGATAGAGGTTCACGACCACGAGCGAGATCGGCTCGATGCCGTACTCCTCGAGGTCGCGGCGATGGTCGGGGTCGTCGGGGTCGGCGAGGATGCCGCCGTGCACCGCTGGGTGGAGCGTGACGACGCGGTGGCCGAGGATGGCCGGGAACCCCGTGCGCTCGGCGACGTCGGTGACCGGCACCCCCGCCTCGCCGATCACACGCGCCGTTCCCCCGCTGGAGAGAACTTCCCAGCCCAGCTCGTGCAGGCCCCGGGCGAGCTCGGCGACGCCGGCCTTGTCGTAGACGGAGAGGAGGGCGGTGGGCACGCGCGGAGGGTAACGAACCTCCGAGCATCAACGCCCGTCTCGACGGCAGGGACTACGGTGCGCGATGGCCGCACCCCGAGGTGGTGCGGTCGGGACACCCAACAGGAGGCGAGGTAGTGAATCGCAGCATGTTCAGGCCCGGCGACTGGCTGCTCATCGTCGGCGGCGTGGCGATGCTGATCTTCGGCCTCGCGCTGGACTGGGCGAAGGTCGACCTCGGGGGGGTGAGCGCCAGCGGCAACAACGCCTTCGACTACTTCTTCACCGGCGGCATCGCCTGGATCCTCGTCGTCGCGGCGGGTGTGATCGCCGTGCTCCTGGCGGCCGGCGCGATCGCTCCCGGCACGACGCCGTGGGCGCTGATCCTGCTCCTCATGACGGGCCTCGCCACACTCCTGATGCTCCTCCGACTGATCATTGGTGGCGGCGACGAGGCCGGCATCGACCTCGACCGCGGGGTCGGCATGTGGGTCGCGTTTCTCGCCGCCGCGATCGCGCTCGGGGGGTGCCGTGATGAACTTCACCCGCTCGGGCGGGAAGTTCTCCGACCTCACCGACATGGACAAGATGCGTGGCGCCTTCAAGGGCGTGAGGACGGGGTCGACAGCTCCACCTCCTCCGCCCGGCTCGCCCCCTCCCCCACCGCCGTCCCCCTAGGCTGTGGACTTCTCGCGCTTCAGGCCAGGCGACTGGCTGCTGGTCACCGGAGGCGCGGGGATGCTCGTTTTCGGGATCGTCCTCGACTGGGCGTCGTTGGGGCCGATCACTGAGAAGAACGCATTCGACTACTTCCTGACCGGTGGGATTGCCTACTTACTCGTTGTCGCCAGCGGTCTGATCGGGTTCGCGATGGGGGTGGGCTGGCTCCGATCGAACGGCAGCAACTGGCAACTGATCCTGCTCGTCACGACCGGTGTCGCGACGGCGCTGATGCTGCTCCGGCTCATCCTGGGGGCGGGCGAGATCGAGCTGGACGGCGGCAACTCACTGGCGCTCGACCGCTCGTCGGGCATGTACATCTCGTTCCTCGCCGCGGCGGTGTCGTTCGCCGGCGCCGTGATGAACTACCGGCACGACGAGTCCGAGACCCAGGACGACGCCGGGATGTCCGACATGCTCTGACCGGCGGGCGGTCAGAGGGCGGCGACGATCCGGGCCATCCGCTCGCCTGCCTCGGTCGGGTTGAGCCCGACCTCGACGCCGGCGGCGGCGAGCGCATCGATCTTCCCCTGCGCCGTGCCCTTGCCCCCGGACACGATCGCCCCGGCGTGGCCCATCTTCTTACCGGCGGGCGCGGTAACGCCGGCGATGTACGCCGTCATCGGCTTGGAGACGTGACCCGTGATGAACGCGGCTGCTTCCTCCTCCGCCGACCCGCCGATCTCACCGATCATGAAGACGGCATGGGTCTCGGGATCGGCCTCGAACTCGGTCAGGCAGTCCACGAAGCTCGTGCCCGGCACCGGGTCGCCGCCGATGCCCACGCACGTCGAGACGCCGATCCCGTTCTGCTTCAGCTCATACAGCGCCTGGTAGGTGAGCGTGCCCGAGCGGCTGACGATGCCGACGTTGGGCCGGTCGGGGGTCGGGGCGAGGGCGATGTCGCCGGCGGTGATGCCGATGTTGCACTTCCCGGGGCTGATGGCCCCCGGGCAGTTCGGGCCGAGCAGGCGCGTGTTCGGGAACTCCCGCACGAGGGTGTTGAACACCCTGGCCTCGTCGTGGGCCGGGATGCCCTCGGTGATGCACACGACGAAACCGATGCCGGCCGCGGCCGCCTCGAGAATCGCCGCCGGAGCCGCCTTCGGCGGGACGGCGACGAACGAGGCGTCGGCTCCGGTCGCGGCAACCGCGTCGGCCACCGAGTCGAACACCGGAACGCCGTCGACGTCCTGGCCGCCCTTGCCCGGCGTGACGCCGGCAACGACCTTCGTCCCGTAGTCCCGGTTGCGCAACCCGTGGAAGCGGCCCTGCCCGCCCGTGAGGCCCTGGACGACGACCTTGGTGTCCTGGTCGATGAAGATCGCCATCAGGCGGCCCCGTTCATTGCGTTCCCCGGCCACGCAGGCCGCCATTGCGTTCCCCGGCCACGCAGGCCGTGTATAGCCGCTCCTCGGCTGGCGCCTCGTCGCTCGCAATGGTGGCGCCGGCGCTCGCTCGCTCGCAAGCTCACGCGCCCCCCTCACTGCCGTTCGCGATTCGCACGGCCTCGCGTGCCGCCTCGAGCATCGTCGGCTTGCTGATCAACTGGTCGGCCGGGATCCCGGCGTCGGTGATGATGCGCCGGCCCTCGTCGGCGTTCGTCCCGTCGAGCCGCACGACCATCGGCGCCCGGAGGTCGACCCGGCGCACCGCCTCGACGATCCCCTTGCCCACCTCGTCGCCGCGGGTGATCCCGCCGAAGATGTTGATGAAGATCGACCGAACCCGCTCGTCGAAGTTGATCACTTCGAGGGCGGCGGCCATGACGTCGGCGTTGGCGCCGCCACCGATATCGAGGAAGTTGGCGGCGTTCCCGCCGACCTGGTTCACCACGTCGAGCGTGCTCATCGCCAGACCCGCACCGTTGGCGATGATGCCGACCGAGCCGTCGAGACCGATGTACTGGAGGCCCTTCTCCTTGGCCCGCCGCTCGCGTTCGTCGAGCTCCTCGGTGCCGCGGAACTCGTCCCACTCCGGATGGCGGAAGCTGGCGTTGTCGTCGAGCGTGACCTTGGCGTCGAGCGCGTGCACCTGGCCGGACGGCATGAGGATCAACGGGTTGACCTCGGCGAGATCGCAGTCACCCTCCGTGTAGCAGCGGTAGAGCTTGACGAGGAGCTCGGCGACGCCGTCGACCGCCCGATCCGTGATCTTGGCGTCGACGGCGGCTTGGCGGGCGACGACAGCGGACAGCCCGTCGACGGGGTCCACGTGGAGCCGGACGATCGCGCCCGGATCACGCGCCGCCACCTCCTCGATGTCGACGCCACCCTGCGCCGACAGCATCAACAGGTGTTGCTTCGCCGCCCGGTCGAGCGTGAAGCTGGCGTAGTACTCCTCGGCGATGTCGGAGGCGTGCTCCACCCACACCCGCCGCACCACATGGCCCTTGATGTCCATCCCGAGGATGCGCTCAGCGGCGGCCCGAACCGCAGACGCGTCGTCAGCAAGCTTGATCCCGCCCGCCTTGCCGCGCCCACCGACCTGCACCTGCGCCTTGACGACGACGGGGTAGCCGGCCGCCTCGGCGGCGTCGACCGCAACGTCGACGGTCTCAGCGACCCCGCCCGCGCTCACCGGGATGCCGTAGCGGGCGAAGTACTGCTTGCCCTGGTACTCGTACAGGTCCACGTCTCGCCTCTTCTCCTAGACCGCCGCGCCGGTCGCCTCGTCGTTTGCGCGTGCATCGAGCTCGGTCTCGAGCCACGAGCTGATCTCGCGGAGCGACGAACCCGGGCCGAACACCTCGCCGACGCCGAGCTCGCGGAGCTTCCGCGCGTCAGCATCGGGGATCACACCCCCTCCGAACACCAACACGTCATCGAGGCCGCGGTCACGGAGCTCGTCGAGCACTCGCGGGAACAGCGTGAGGTGGGCTCCGGAGAGCAGCGACAGCCCGACCGCATCGGCATCCTCCTGCAGCACGGTCTCGGCGATCTGCTCGGGGGTCTGGTGCAGGCCGGTGTAGATCACCTCGAACCCGTGATCGCGCAGCGCCCGGGTGATCGTCTTGGCCCCGCGGTCGTGCCCATCGAGACCGGGCTTTGCCACCACGACTCGGTAGGGGCGCCTCACGAACGGCGAACCCTAGTGGTCCGGCTCGTCACCTCGTGGAGCCAGGCCGAGCCCCGACCACAATGGCCGGGTGACGTTCGAGTCCCCCGGCCGCGCCGTTCGCCTGCGCTCCCCGTTCGCCCGGGCGGTGGTGCCGGTCCTCGCGGGCGCGGCGGCCATCGCGCTGATCCTGCTCGCGACCTGGGGGGTCGCCGCAGTCATCTCGGGAGGCGACGCCGAGCTCGCCGAACGGCTGGCTCCCCCGACGTTCCGGGTCGGCGAGGTCGACGACCTCGCCGAGGAGATCGCCGAGCGGGGTCCGCTGCTCCTGCCCGGCCTCAATACGACGACCGGTCTGCGCACCATCGTGCTCGATCACACCGGGACCGACCCCACGCGAGACTGGCATGCGTATTGGGCGTACCCGGCTGACCGTGATCCGTCGTGCCTCGTCGAGCAGACCCCTGAGACGAGCACGTTCACGGACTGCGACGGCCGGGAGCTCGTGGTGTCCGAGCTCGCCCCACCTCCTGGCGTGGAGGTGGTCGTCCAGGACGGGCGGGTGCTGTACCTCGACCTGCGGGACGCGACCGCGCCGTCGACCACGACAACCTAACGGGATGCGGAACGCCGCCCGGGCTACGCTCTCGGCACATGTTGGGTCCTGGCGGCTCCCCCCTCTCGCGATCTCGGTTCCGGGCGCTCGGCGCGATTTTCATGGTCGCGGCCACGCTCGTACCGGCGCTCGCCCACGCGGCACCGGACGACGACGGCGCGGCTGAGACGCCGGAGACGTCGACGCCGACGAGCGGGACGACCACTGCGCCAGAGCCGACCGCGCCGGAGACCACGGCTCCGCCGACGACCGACGGCACGACCACGACGACTCCTACGACCACCACGAGCCCGACGACCTCGACGACGGTGGTCGACCCCACGACCACCACGACGACGCCCTCGACCACCACCCCGTCGCCGCCCCCGGAGACGCCGGCCCCACCGTCCACGACGGTGCCGGAGCCCGAGCCCAGGTCCGCGTCAGCGACCGCCGCTCAACAGTGCACCGTCGAGCGGACGCTCCGTCGCTCCGACACCGGGGCCGACGTCAAGTGCCTGGAGCGCGAGCTCGTGCGGCGCGGCCACTCGGTCAGCTATCCGAACCAGGGCACGTACGACCGGACGACCGCCGCTGCCATCCGCATGGTCCAGCGCAACCGGGGGCTCGTCGTGACCGGTGTCGCCGGTCCGGCCACTCTGGCCAGGCTCGGGCTCTGGGCGGGAGCCCGCATCGACGTGCCGTGCTCGATCGATCGGATCGCGGTCCGCCTCGGCAGGCGTGGTGTCGCGGCCCGCTGCGTCGAGCAGCGGCTCATCCAGCTCGGCTACGACGTGAGGGGGCCGGACCGCACGTTCGACGCCTCCGCGGCGGCCGCCGTCGCCGCGTTCCAGCGCCGCCACGGGATCGGGATCGTCAACGGCATCGCGGCACCGTGGACACTCCGCCGGTTGCGCATCTGGTCGGGCCCGTCGCTCACCGTCGCGTGCACCGTCTCGCGACCGGTGCTGGAGGGCACACGCGGGCCGCACGCACGCTGCCTCGAGCAACGGCTGGTCCAGCTGGGCTACCCACTGTGGGCGCCCGACCGAAGCTTCGGTCGCCCGGCGACCGAGGCGCTCCGCCAGTACCAGGCGCGCGTCGGCCTGTCCGCCGACGGCCGGGCGGGCAAGTACGTGCTCACCGCGCTCGGGATCTGGAATCAGCCACCCCGTGTGAGGTGCAAGGTCGGCAAGACCGTGCGCTGGGGTACGACGGGACGGGCTGCGATCTGTGTCGAGCGCAAGCTGGTCGCGCTGGGATACGCGCTGTACGGGCCGAACCGCAGCTTCGACGGCACGAGCGTCGAGGCGGTGGTGGACTACCAGCGTTCGAAGGGCCTGGTCGCCGACGGGGTCGCCGGGCCGTTCACCCTCTTCTCGCTCGGCATCTGGTCCGGGCGCAACCCACACCTGCCCCCGCCGCTCCCGGCGAACTCCGGCACCGGTCGAAGGATCGTCTACTCCCGGGCGCAGCAGCGGATCTGGGCGGTCGAGGCGGACGGCCGGGTCGTCAAGACCCACCTCATCTCCGGGCGGCTGTACGAGCCGTACGCCGGCACCTACTCGGTCTACTCCCGATCGATGTACACGTACTCGGTCGCCGACCCCGACGTGAAGTGGCGCTACATGGTTCGGTTCGCGTATGGCCCCGGGGGCGGGCGCATCGGATTCCACGAGATCCCCACCCGCTTCGGCGTGCCGCTCCAGAGCGAGAGCCAGCTCGGCCAGCCCCTCTCGGGCGGCTGTGTGCGCCAGGCCACCGCCGACGCGATCTGGGTCTGGAACTGGGCCGGCATCGGCACCAAAGTCGTCGTGCTCTGACGTCGGCCGTCCCATCCGACGTTCTTGCATCTGGATTGCGCGCCAGGGCGCGCCAGGTAGATGCAAGAACGGGTTCTACGCCGAGGCGGTGGTCGCCGCGACGAGACGGCCGGCGAACTCCTCGGCGTGCTCGGCGAGCCGGCTCCGTTGCAGCGAAAGCCCGCCGATGACGCTGGCGCCGGTGGCCTCGACCGCACCGGTGAGCTTCTCCAGGCTGCGGCGGGGGTTGACGGCGAACGTGCAGAACACCGCCGCCTGCTTGCCCCGCATCGCCGGCAGCTTGGACACGGCGGCGAGGCCCCATGGCGTGACGCCGACGACGATCAGGCCGTGCACCCACGTGCCGACCAGCACCATGTCGGCCTCCTGGATGGCCGCGTAGTCCGGCTGCCGGACCTTCGCCAGTCCGGTGATGGACCACCCCTCCTGGCCGAGATCGTCGGCGATGAGCTCCGCCGCACGCCACGTGTTCCCGGTCAGGCTCTCGACCAGCAGCGCCGCCTTCATCGCCCGCGATTCAAGCACGCGGGGGGTGTTCACCTGGCGTTCGCCGTAAGCCGACCCGCCGGCCGGGACGATGTCCTACGGTGAGGACGATGCCTGCCCGATCCCCGTCGTTCGTCGTTCCCGTCGCCGCCCTGGCCATCGCCGTGGCCGTGCCCACCGTGATCGCGGTCGGGGCACCGTCCATGGCGGTGCCGAACCCGACCAGCACGGTCTTTCTCAACGAGCTGCACTACGACAACGTCGGCACCGACGCCGGCGAGACCATCGAGATCGCCGGCCCGGCGGGCACCAACCTCGCCGGATGGAGCATCGAGCTCCACAACGGTGAAGCCGCCACCTCGACGCTCTACAACACCCTCGGCCTCGGCGGAGTGATCCCGGACCAAGGTGGCGGCCACGGCACCATCGCCTTCACCTACCCGGTGAACGGCATCCAGAACGGACCGCGGGACGGCGTCGCCCTCGTCGGGCCCGGCAGCGCGCTCGTCCAGTTCCTCAGCTACGAGGGTGTCCTGACGGCGAACAGTGGGGCTGCCGCCGGCTCGACGTCGACAGACATCGGAGTCTCCGAGCCGACCGACAGCCCAGTCGGCAGCTCGCTCCAGCTCGCCGGGACCGGCTCGACCTACGGAGACTTCACGTGGAGCCCGCCGGCGGCCGGCACCTTCGGCGCGGTGAACACCGGGCAGACGTTCTCCACTGACACGACGTCGTCGTCCTCGACGTCGTCGACGTCGACGACCACCACCACCTTGCCGCCCGGGCCGTGCCCGGTGCCGCCCGAGATCACCCCGATCGCGACGGTCCAGGGCAACACCGACGTGACACCGTGCGCCGGCCGTCCGGTGCTGATCGACGGCGTCGTCGTCGGCGACTACGAAGGCCCGTCGCCGACGCTGCGGGGGTTCTACGTCCAGGAGCAGGACGGCGAGCACGACGGCGACCCGGCGACGTCGGAGGGGATTTTCGTCTTCAACGGCAACAACGACTCGGTCGACCTCGGCGACGTCGTCCAGGTGCTCGGCACGGTGAGCGAGTTCCAGGGGCAGACCCAGGTGTCGGCGCAGTCGATCACGGTCATCGGCGAGGACGCGACGGTGACCGCGGCGCCGGCCGCGTTGCCCGTCCCGGACGCGGCCCACTTCGAACGCTTCGAGGGCATGCTCACGTCGTTCGAGCAGCCGCTCACCGTCACCGAGCACTTCCAGCTCGGCCGGTTCGGGATGGTGGTCGTCTCCGGCGGAGGCCGGCTCCCCCAGCCGACCACGATCGCCGAACCAGGGCCGCCCGCCCGGGCCGTCGCGGCGGCGAACGCCCTCAACCGGCTGATCGTCGACGATGCCCTGCAGAACCAGAACCCGGACCCGATCCTGTTCGGGCGCGGCGGCGAGCCGCTCTCGGCGGGCAACACGCTGCGTGGTGGCGACACCGTGACCGGGCTCGTCGGCGTGATGACCTACACGTGGGCCGGCAACGCGGCCTCCGGGAACGCGTACCGCATCCGGCCGATCAACGACCTGTCCGATCTGGAGCCCGACGGCGGGGTGCCGAACTTCACGGCGGACAACCCACGCCCGGCCGCCGCGCCCGACGTCGGCGGCTCGCTGCACATCGCCAACTTCAACGTGCTCAACTACTTCCTGACGTTGGACGTGGGCACCGCCGAGGTGTGCGGTCCGGTCGGGTTCGAGCAGGAGTGCCGGGGCGCCGAGACCCCTGCCGAGTTCGAACGCCAGCGGGTCAAGCTGCTCGCCGCCCTCACCAAGCTCGACGCCGACATCGTCGGGCTCATCGAGCTCGAGAACACCCCCGGCGTCGAACCGCTGGCCGACATCGTCGCCGGACTCAACGCGTTGCCCGGCGACGACTACGCCTTCATCGACACGGACACGATCGGCACCGATGCGATCAGGGTCGGGCTCATCTACAAGCCCGCAGTCGTGAGCCCGATCGGCGACTGGAAGATCATCAACGAAAGTGTCGATCCGCGATTCGACACCAGCCGGAACCGGCCGTCGCTGGCCCAGTCCTTCGTCGAGACCGCGTCCGGCGAGGTGCTGACCGTTGTCGTCAACCACCTCAAGTCGAAGAACTGCGGCGGCGAGACCGGTGGCGACATCGACGACGGCGATGGCCACGGGTGCTTCAACGCCACCCGCACCGCCGCCGCCCAGGCGCTCCGGGACTGGGTCGCATCGCGGCCGACCGGGATCGCCGACGGTGACGTGGTGCTGCTCGGCGACCTGAACTCCAACGCCAAGGAGGACCCGATCGACGTGTTCGTGAACGCGGGCTTCGTCGACCTCGCCGCGCGCTTCGGCGCGACGTACTCGTTCGTCTTCGACGGTCAATGGGGTTCCCTCGACTACGCCCTGGCGACGCGTTCGCTCAACGCCCAGGCGACCGGTTCGGCCGACTACCACATCAACAGCGACGAACCGTCGGTGCTCGACTACAACACCAACTTCAAGTCGACCGGCCAGATCGCCAGCCTGTTCGCGCCCGACGAGTTCCGCACCTCCGACCACGATCCGGTCGTCTCGGGGTTCGCCCCCGATTCACTGACCATCGACGACGCCGTCATCGTGCTGCGGCGGGGCGGTGGAGGAACCGTGGCGCTGTCGGGATCGATCCCCGATGAGCTCACCGCCTGCCCGCGGCTCCGCCTGCGCATCGACCGGGTCCAGATCGTCGACGTCACGACCACCCGGGTCGGACGCTCGCCGGTCTGTCTGTCCCTGACGAGCCGGGGCTTGGTGACGTACGACCTCCGGAACGGCGGGTTCGCCGCCGCGCTGAGCCTGCCCGGGTCGTTCACGCTCGCCGACAACACGGTCGAGTTCGGCCTCGAGGTCAACGGCGACGCCAGGGTGATCGTGCGCCAGGGCCGGCGGGTGGGCCAGGTGTGGATCGCCCACAGGCTGTCCGAGGCTGCCTGAGCCAGCCGCGGCACGTCAACGCACGGTCGTGCCGCGGTTGTGCTCCTCGAGCAGCGGGTTGCGGTAGGCGTGGGTGCCGTCGAAGCGCGACAGCAGGTATGGGCCGGCGATCAGCGGCTCGTGCCGTGACGCGCCATCGGCGGCACGACAGGTCGGAAGCGTGTCGATGCGCAGGTGGAACGGCGGGGTCACGAACAGCACCGCCGAGTAGCGGTCCACCCCTGGAGGGTTGACGACTCGGTGGGGGTTCGACACCCACCGGTCGTTCGTCCAGATCGCCATGAGGTCGCCGAGGTTGACGACGAGGTGATCGGCGGGGATCGCGACGTCGGTCCACTCGCCGGAGCGCTGCCGGACCTGGAGGCCGCCGACGCCGTCGTCGGCGAGCACGGTCAGCGTGCCGTAGTCGGTGTGCGCGCCGCAGCCGAGCTGGCCCGGCTCCGGGGTGACCCGATCGAGCGGTGGATAGTGGACGAGACGGAGGTGGAGCATCGTCTCCCCCGGCTGGTCGGCGAAGAAATCCGGTGCGAGGCCAAGGCCCATCGCGAGACCGCGCTGCATCCGGAGGGCGGCTTCCGCCGCCGCAGCCCGGTAGGCGCTCCACGCCTCGACGAAGCCGGGAAGCTCCGGGAACTGGTTGGGACCGTGCAGCGGCGTACCGGTGAGCACCTCCGGATGGTCCGGACCGTGCTCGTTCCCCGTGTCGAGCGTCTCCTTGAGATCACCCGACAGCGCGGTGCCGATCGCGTCCTCCTCGCCTCCCAGCGCGCCCTGCAGGGTCTCGGTGCCGAACCCGACGTAGCCGCGGTGGCAGGGGCTGTTGCCGATCGCGATCGCCTCCTTGGCGGCACGGGGCAGGGCGAAGAACGTCCGCATCTGGGCGAACAGCGCGTCCTTGACCGCGCGGTCGACGCCGTGGCCGGTGACGAGCAGGAACCCGACCTCGCGCAGGGCGGCATCGATCGCCGCCGCCACGCCGTCCGCCGCCGGCGACGGCAGCGCAGCACCGGTTGCGAACGGTTCGAGATCGATGATCGGGAGCGTGGTCACTGGAGCACCCTTTACCAATGCGAGCGAGTGAGCGCCAGCGAGCGAGTGGCCATCGACTGCGCAGGCGGTATGCGGTGTGGCCGGGGAACGCAATGAACGGTCACGAGGAGACCTGCCGCTTGCGCAGCGGCGCGAACGCGAGGGCGAGGTGCTTGGTGCCGACGCCGGCGAAGTGGACGGTCGCCTCCGCGCTGTCACCGTGCCCGCGCAGGTCGATGATCACGCCGTCGCCGAACGCCGGATGCTCGACGTCGTCACCGATGCGCAGCCCCAGGTCGCGAGCGTCCGGCGCGGCGGGACCGGATCGCTGTCCGGCGGCGATCGCGGCATCGACCACACGCTCTCGATGGGCGTCGGCCCGCCACTCGTCGCCGCCCGCCCGACGGTTCCGGCGGCGATAGGGCGGCGGCGACTCGGATCCCCAGTCGGTCCGCGGCCGGAGGCTCTGCCGGCCGTAGGAGGAGCGCCCGGTGACGTTGCCCTGGGCTTCGACGAGCTCGTCGGGGATCTCTTCGAGGAACCGCGACGGCGGGTTGTACTGCGTCGACCCGAACAGGTTGCGGCTCCACGCGTGGGTGACGAACAACCGCTCCTTGGCGCGGGTGATGCCGACGTAGGCGAGCCGCCGCTCCTCCTCCAGCTCGTCCGGCTCGGTGAGGGCGCGTGTGTGCGGGAACACGCCGTCCTCCGCTCCGACGAGGAACACGACGGGGAACTCGAGACCCTTGGCCGAGTGCAGCGTGAGCAGGACCACTTGGTCCTCGACCTCGCCGTCCGGCAAGTCGTCGGTGTCGGCGACGAGCGAGACCTGCTCGAGGAACTCGTCGAGGCGGGTGAACTCGCGGGCCGAGCCGACGAGCTCGGCGAGGTTCTCCAGCCGGCCCACCGCCTCGACCGTGTCCTCCGCCTCGAGCTCGGCGAGGTAGCCGCTCTCGTCCAGGGCGGCCTGCAGCAGGTCGCCGGGACCGAGGGTGAGCTCGTCCGTTGCTTCCGCGTCGTCGGCGGGGGCTTCGGCTTCGGCGGCGGGCACCATCGCCGCCAGCCGGTCGAGCAGGGCGACGAACGAGGTGATCCCCCGCGACGCCGGGCCACTCACGCCGGCGTCGTCGGCGCGGCGCAGGGCATCGACGAAGCCGATCCCGGCGGCCGCGGCGTAGGCGTCGAGCTTGGCGATGCTCGCGTCGCCGACCCCGCGCTTGGGGACGTTGAGGACCCGCTTCACGCTGACCTCGTCGGCCGGGTTGACGACGGCCTTGAGGTACGCCATCGCGTCCTTGACCTCGCGCCGGTCGTAGAACCGGGTGCCGCCGACGACCTTGTACGGGACGCCCAGCCGCATCATCGCCTCCTCGACGACTCGGCTCTGGGCGTTCGTGCGGTACAGCACGGCGAGGTCGCGCCACGCCTGACCGTCGTCGTGGAGGGCGATCGCCTGGCGGGCGACGAACGTGGCCTCGTCGCCCTCGTCCTCGGCCCAGTAGCGCACGACGGGATCGCCGCGGCCGGCGTCGGTCCACAGCGACTTCGGCTTGCGCGACACGTTGTTGGCGATGACCGCGTTGGCGGCGTCGAGGATGTTCTGCGTGCTCCGGTAGTTCTGGTCGAGCACGACCGTGGTCACTTCGGGGAAGGCGTCCTCGAACTGCAGGATGTTCCGGTAGTCGGCGCCCCGAAAGCGGTAGACCGACTGGTCCGTATCACCAACCACCGTGACGTTCTGGTGGTCGCCCGCCAGGAGGAGGACGATCTCGTTCTGGGCCTGGTTGGTGTCCTGGTACTCGTCGACGAGCACGTGCTCGAAGCGCTGGCGATACGACTCGAGGACGTCAGGGTGCTCGCGGAACAGCCGGACCGTGTTGACCAGGAGATCATCGAAGTCCATCGCCCCCGCCTTGAGCAGACGGTCCTGGTACTCCCGGAAGACGTCGGCCCGCTTGCGGTCGAAGATGTTCTCAGCGCGCGCCGCGGCCGCGTCGGGGTCGAGGAGCTCGTTCTTCCACAGGCTGACCACGGCGTGGACGGCGCGTGGCGGGAAGCGCTTGGCGTCGAGCGCGAGGTCGCGGATGACGTAGCCCGTGAGGCGCACGGCGTCGGCCTCGTCGTAGATCGAGAACGACCGGGGGTACCCGAGACGGTCGGCGTTCGCCCGGAGGATGCGTACGCACGCCGAGTGAAAGGTGCTGACCCACATCGACCGCACGACGGGTCCGACGAGCGCCTCGACCCGCTGGCGCATCTCGGCCGCGGCCTTGTTGGTGAACGTGATCGCCAGGATCCGGCCCGGGTGGACCCCGTCGTCGATGAGGTGGGCGATGCGGTGGGTGAGCACCCGGGTCTTCCCGGAACCGGCACCGGCCACGACGAGCAGTGGGCTGCCTCGATGGACAACGGCGTCGAGCTGGTCGGGGTTCAGCCCGTCGGTGGGAGTGTCTGGCATCTCTCCGGGCATCCTAGAGAGCCGGTGTCACGCCCCACCCGGAAGTGTGAGCTCAGACAGCGGAAATCCGCTGCGCAAGCTCACACTTCGCGGGATTGACCGGGCACCGTCACACCCTCTACGTACTGTCCCGCGCATGCCGGACGACGCTGTGCGCGCCGTTGCCGAGCTTGCAGCCTCTCAGCATCGAGCGTTCACCCGTAGCCAGGCTGCCGCCCTCAACTTCGACTACCGACGAATCGCTACCGGCAAACGGTCGGGATGGCTCGACGAACCGCTTCCGGGCGTGCTCGCCCTGACCGGTGCGACTCCGACGTGGCAACAGCGACTGATGGTGCTGCTACTCGCCACTGGCGGCCACGGATTCGCTTCCCACCGCGCCGCGGCTCGGCTGCATCGCCTGGACGGCTTCAGCCACCCGGGGATGGCGGTTGTCGAGGCGAGCGTCACGCGTGCGTTTCGTCACGAGCGTCCGAATGCGGTGATCCACCATGTCACGCCGCTCGATCCGTGCGATACGACCGTGATCGACGGGATCCCTTGCACAACCATTGGCCGGACGCTCGCCGACCTCGGGTCAGTGATCCGCGATCGCCGTCGAATCCAGCGGGCACTCACGGACGCCAGACGAAGGCACATCGACCTCGAGACGCTCCGGAACACTGCGCTGCGCCTTCATCGTCCGGGCCAGTCCGGCACCGGCACGCTGCTCCGCCTCCTCGACCGCATCCCGTTCGAAGGCCAGGTGCCCGACACCTGGTTCGAGGAACTGCTCAGCATGTGCCTCGCCGACGCCGCGCTCCCCGAGATCGTGCTGCAGTGTCCGATCCGCAACGAAGAGGGCCGAATCGTCGCACGGGTCGACATCGGGATGCCCTCGATCCGGCTCGGCCTGGAGGCCCATAGCCGCCGCTTCCACTGGGGACCGGTGTTCGAGCCGCTCGACGAGGACCGCGACATCGCGGCGACGATGTGCGGCTGGGAGCTGGTCTACTTGGGTTGGTACGCGGCGAGACGGCCGTCGGCGGTCCTGCGGATCGTGAAGGAGCTCGTGCGCTCCCGCAGCCGCGAAGTGTGAGTTCAGACAGCGGGAATCCGCTGCCACAGCTCACACTTCCGGGGGAAGGCCAGGCGGAACGGGATCAGCGCAGGACGGCGACCGGGCAGTGGCAGTGGGCCATGACCTCGAGGGTGGTCGAGCCGGCGATCAGCTCGATCAGACCACTGCGACCGCGGGACCCGACGACGACGAGATCGGCCTCGCGCGACGCCTCGATGAGGTCGAAGGCGGCGTTGCGGCTGGTCAGCACGGGGACGACCTCCGCCCCGTTCGGCGCGTCACCGGAACCACCTGTGACTCGGGCAATGGTCTCCCGCAGCAACACCGCGTCGTGCTGCTCGGCGTTATCGGACTCGCTGCCCGGCTGGGAGAGCGGCCCGGCCACCATCGACGGCACGAACGCCGAGTGGTGGACCTCGACCCGCTCGACGCCGGGCAGCTCGACCGCCCAGCGCAGGGCGGCCAGCGACGGCTTGTCGATGTGCTCACGTCCGTGGGGATCGTCGATGCCGACGACGACCCGCCGCACCGGCACCCGGCACGAACCGCGCACCACGACGACCGGCGCCTTGGTGTGATGGATCGCGTAGTTGGCGGTGGAGCCGAGCAGCAGCGAAGCCTTGCTCGACCCGCCGTGCCCGACCACGACGACGGACTCCGCGCCGAGCTCGGCGGCGGCTTCGACAAGGGCCCGTCCGGGGTGCCCGGTCACCAGCCGGCCCTCGATCCGGCGATCACCGTGCTCGCCGAGCGTCGACGTGAGGAACTCCTTGGCCGCCTGCTCGACGGCCGTGGTGTCCACTGCCGCGACCGCCTCGTAGCCGGTGACGATCGGGATCTCCCAGGCGTGCACGGCGACGATGCGGTCGTCGTCGGTCGCCACCGCCTCGGCCCACTCGAGCGCAGCGCGCGCGTGCTCGGAGCCGTCCAACCCCACGACGTACGTGCTCACGGCGCACCACGGTACGACACCGACGGCACCCGCGTGCTCATCCGCCCTGCCCGGCCAACGGCAGGCGGAAGCCGACCACCGCCCCACCACCCGGCCGCGGGGCGGCGATCACCGAGCCGCCGTTGCGCGCCGCGACGTCCCGCACGATCGACAATCCGAGCCCCGACCCGGGACGAGTGCGGGCGCCCTCGGCCCGGTAGAAGCGGTCGAAGACCCGCTCCTCGTCGCCGCTCGGGATCCCAGGGCCGCGGTCGAGCACGGTGACCTCGCCGGCGTTGACGACGACCTCGATCGGACCACCCGACGGGTCGAACTTGGCCGCGTTGTCGACAAGGTTCGAGAGGGCCCGCTCGACGGCCGGCAGCGGGGCCTCCACGGCGGACTGGTCGGCGGTGACGACCACCGTCCGGCCGTGGCGGCGTTCGGCCCGCTCGGCGACGGTGCGGGCGAGTGGACCGAGCTCGACCCGGGTCGGCGGAGTGTCGTCCACGGCGCCCTGGGCCAGCGCCACGACCTCCTCGACGAGCACCACGAGCTCCTCGACCTCGGCGTGCAGGTCGTCGAGCACCTTGCGCCGGGTCTCCGGGTCGAGATCCGGGTGGCGGCGGAGTACGGCGAGGTTCGTGCGAACGCTCGTCAGGGGGGTACGCAATTCGTGCCCGGCGTCCTGGACGAGCCGCTGCTGGTCGGCTCGGGACGCAGCCAGCGCGTCGAGCATCCCGTCGAACGCGGTGCCGAGGCGCCCCACCTCGTCCTCGCCCGTCACCGGGATCTCGACGTCGAGGCGGCCGGAGCGTTGGACCTCCGTGGCGGCGCGGGTGAGCCGCACCAGTGGACCGGTGAACGTGCGGGCGAGGAGCCAGCCGACGAGCGCCGCCGCCGCGGTCACGACGAGGACCAGAACCACCGTCTGCCGGCGCAGGTCGGCGAGCACGGCCTCGTTCTCGTCCAGCGGGCGGATGACCTGGATCCCCCCGAACGGTCCATCGGAGGCTCCCACGGTCAGCGCGCGCACATCGCCGGCATCGCTGTCGAAGGATTCGTAGCGCCGCTCGCCCGGCCGGCCCACGACTTCGGCCGACTCGGCTCCCGGTCCGATCGGATCCGGTACGAAGACGACCCGGCCGGCGCGGGTGAGCACCTGGATCTTGTACACGTCGAGGAGGCCGCGGTTGCGCGCCGCGGCGCCCGGATCGGCCGCGATCGTCCCGTAGGCCTCGTCCAGCGAGCGGTCGACCTCCTGCATCAGCCGCACGCTGGTCGCCCGGTACGACAGGACGCTCAGCGAGATCGTCGTCGCCGCGGCGACGGCGGCGAGCGCGATGACGATCTTCCACCGCAGGCCCATCAGGCCTCCCGGGCCGTGTACCCCACGCCGCGCACGGTCTGGATCAGACGCGGCTCGCCGTCCGACTCGGTCTTGCGACGCAGGTAGCCGATGTAGACGGCGAGGTTCTTCGAGTCCGGGCCGAAGTCGTAGTGCCAGATCCGCTCGTAGATCGTCGTGTGGTCGAGCACGACGCCCCGGTTCCGGAGGAGCAGCTCGAGCAGGTCGAACTCGGTCTTGGAGAGCTCGAGCTCGCGATCCCCGCGCCAGGCCCGGCGGGCACTGGGCTCGAGACGCAGATCACCGAGCTTGAGCTCGTCGGGTTCGCTCCCCGGGTCCGGCTGCGTCCGCCGCAGCAGCGCCCGCAACCGGGCGAGCAACTCGTCGAGCTCGAACGGCTTGGGCACGTAGTCGTCGGCACCGGCGTCCAGGCCCGCCACCCGATCGCGCGTCTCGGTGCGAGCGGTCAGCATGAGGATCGGCACCCGGTTGCCGTCCGCCCGCAGCACCTTGCACACCGTGACCCCGTCGATGATGGGCATCGACACGTCGAGCACGATCACGTCGGGCGTCGAGTCGCCGACCACACGCAGTGCCTCGGCCCCGTCACCGGCGGTGACGACCGTGTAGCCCTCCAGCTGGAGGGCGCGGGTGAGCGACTCCCGCACGGCGCGGTCGTCCTCGGCGACGAGGAGCGTGGCAGGGGCGGCGTCGGCCACGGCGACAGTGTGGCAAGACGCGGTAAGAGCGAGGTATACGCCGCCGTTTGCCGGCTGATCGAGGGGGAATGCTCCGACGGGCGGGTGCGCAAGGAGGAAACGTGCTGGAACAACGAGACCGAGTCGGTCACGACGACTTCGTCGAGCAGCCCGGTCCGGACGATCCCCGCGAGATCCGCGACGACGGCACGCTCGGCACCACGGCGGTGGTCCCGGCGACGCCGTCGCCGGAGCCCCGGCCGCGAGTCACGAGACGACGCCGGTTCACGTGGGGGCAGGGCCTCATCCTGCTCGCAGGAGTGACCTCACTGGTGTTCGGGATCGGCGCGATCGCCCTGGCCGGGCTGGCCGGCTCGATCACCGAGCCGGTCGTCGACGTGTTCGGCTTCGATCACACGCCGTTGCTCGGCGTGATCGAGGTCGGAGTCGGGCTGGTGCTGGTGCTCGCCGCTCTCATCCCGGGCGGGCGCTGGGTTGCCGGACTGGTCGGCGGAGCGGCGATCGCGGGCGGCGCGCTCATCCTCGCCGAGTACGACTGGACGCAGACCGAGCTCGCCGCCGAACAGGACTTCGGCTGGGTGGCGATCGCGGTCGGCGCGGTCGCCTACCTCGGCGCGATGGTGGCGCCGCAGCGGCGCGTCGTCGACGAGGCCTAAGCGGCGAGGATCCGCACCGGGAGCCGGCGCGGCCCGCGGATCTGTCCGACGCTCCACACGACCGCGTCGGGGTCGGCGAGCTCGAAGTTCGGGAAGCGGGCGAGGAACTCCTCGACCGCGACCTTGACCTCGAGGCGGGCCAGGTTCGACCCGAGGCAGCGGTGGATGCCGAGCCCGAACGCGGCATGACGGTTCTCGAGCCGGTCGACGATCACGGTGTCGGCGTCGGGGAACTGCGCGGGGTCGCGGTTGGCGGCCGGGAACGGCAGCAGGACCCAGTCGTCGGCCTTCATCGCGCAGCCGTGGAAGTCGTGGTCCTTGGCGACCAGGCGGGCCATCGTGACCGGGGCGTAGGCGCGCAGGAACTCCTCGATGGCGACCGGCATCAGCTCGGGCTCGTCGACGAGGCGACGCCGGTCGGCGGCGTGGCCGGCGAGGTGCCACAGGCTCGAGCCGATCGCGCTCCACGTGGTGTCGATGCCGGCCAGCAGGAGCAGGACGATCGACCCTCGGACGTGGTCGAGCGAGAGCTTCTGCCCCTCCAGCTCGACGTCGAGCAGGTACGAGGTGAGGTCGTCACGAGGCTCGGCCTGGTGGGCGGCGATCTGCACGTCGATGTAGTCGTCGAGGCGCTGGAAGCCGGCCTGGCGCACCTCGGGGTCGTGGTTGACGTTCTCCAGCGTGTCGTGGACGAACTCCCGGAACAGATCGTCGTCCTCCACCGGGAACCCGAGCATGCGGGCGATCACGTTCACCGGGATGTGCTGGGCGTACTGCTGCGCCGCATCGACGATGGTCTCACCACCGACGATGTCACCCATGTCGTCGAGCCGCTGCCGGCAGAGCTTGCGGATCTCGCCTTCCCACGGCTCGATCTTCTTCGGGGCGAACGGCGGGAGCAGCAGCCGCCGGGCGAGATGATGGAACGGCGGGTCGCTGGTGATCGGCGGCGCCGCCCCGACCGGCGCGCTGGCCATCTCCTCCGGGTCGACGGTGCTCACCACGACGGAACGACTGGTGAAGTTCTCCGTGTCGTAGGCGACCTCGCTCACCAGGTCGTGGGTGATCGGCGCCCAGACGCCGCCGTAGCGGTCGCTGTGCGCGATCGGGCAGCCCCGCTCGCGCAGCCCGGCCCAGATCTGCGGCGCCTGCGGGTTGTACGCCGGATCGGCATGATCGATGTCGGTCGCCCAGTCGGTGACCGGCCCGTAGATGCCGGTGGGTGGGGCGTAGGCCTGCTCGGTCATGAGGACTCCGATGGTTCCAGGGTGATCGCGTACTCGGGGCAGTTGGCGACCGCGAGACGGGCTTTCTCCTCCAACTCGGCGGGCACCTCACCGTCTCCGATCACGACCGCTTGCCCGTAGTCGTCGACATCGAAGAGCTCCGGGGCCAGCGTGTAGCAGCGGTTGTGGCCCTGGCACTTGTCCGGATCGACCCGCACTTTCACCATCGTGAGGCTAGGAGGCGGACACCCGAACCACGACCTCTACGCTCGTTCGGTGACCGTCACTGCGTTCCCCGGCCACGCCGCATACTGCCTGCGCAGCTACTGGCCGCTCGCTCGCTGGCGCTCGCTCACTCGCATGTCCGCGCAGGGTCGTTACGTGACCGAGGGCACGTTCCTGCCGATCGTGACGGCCCGGCTCGTTCTGCGACCGTTCGACCCCGCCGACGCCGAGGCCCTCGCGGACTACCGCTCGGATCCCGAAGTCGCGCGGTACCAGAGCTGGCCGACGCCGTACGCCGTCGCTGCGGCACATCGGTTGATCGCCGAACAGGCCCACCTCGATCGCCCTCGCCCGGGTGAGTGGCTCCAGATCGCGGCGAAACTCGACGACGTGCTGATCGGCGACGTCGCGGTGCGGCAGAGCGACGACGGGCGAACGGCTCGCATCGGCTACACGATCGCTCGCCCGTACCAGCGACGCGGGTTCGGCGGTGAGGCCGCGGGCGCCATCGTGGCCCGCCTTTTCGCGGAGGGGGTCCATCGCATCCAGGCGTCGCTCGACGCTCGCAACGTGGCCTCGGCGCGACTGCTGGAAGGGCTCGGGTTCCGCCACGAGGGAACCGAGATTGCCGCTGAGCTCGACAACGGCGAGTGGTGCGACGTCGCGCACTACGCCATCTTGCGCGACGAGCACGAGGCGCGGGTCAGCCCGCCTGCTCCAGCGGCAACGCCATTGGCTGCTCCCACGTGACGAGCTCGTCGGGGTTGGCGATGGTGCCGGCGAGCTGCAGTTCGAACGTCACGGTCTCCCCGGGCGGGATGTCGACGAACCGCGAGTAGACGTTCCACCCCTCCTCGCGGCCGACGGCGAGCCCGGTCGTCTCTCCGTCGAGCGTGACGCCGGTCAGCGCGAGCGGACTGTAAAACGACACGTACAGCCGGTTCGTCCCCTCGGGGGCGCCGATCCGGTTGCCGGTCACGTAGGGCGGGAGCCCGTCGGCCGGCGCCGTGTTGGTGAACTCGACGAGAAGCGTCGCGGTCGTCTCGCCGCCGGTGGTGGACGAGTCGTAGCGGGCGCGACGTTCGAGGAAGCTGTCGATCTTGTTCCCCGCGCCGTTCGACACGGCGACTGACCATCCGTCGGCGCCGTTGAGCGGCGGCAGACGCCCCGCCATGTGCACCCGCTCGAGCAGCGCCTGCTCCTCCGGCACCGCGCTCCACATCAGGAGCCGTCGCTCGCTCGTCAGTGGTCCGAGGTCCTGGGCCAGTGTGACCGGCTCCGGGAGGACACCGTGGAGCAGCGCGTCGAACGTCAGCCGCGCCGCCTCCGCCAGGGCGTCGGTGCGCTGTTGCTTGTCCTCCGCGCCGAGGATGTACTGGTCGCGGAGCAGGAACGGCACCGCGCTCTCCGCCGTGAGCACCTGGTCGAGCTCGGTGAGCTGGATCGGTCCCGAGTACTGGAGGAGTGCGGCGACGACGTAGGGATCCATTGCGATCGTCCCGTCGACCTCGCGCCCGGTCGTCTGGACGTAGAGATCAGCGGCGATCTCCCCCACCCAGGGAAAGTGGGGGGTCATTGCCAGGTTGCGGAAGGCGGCCCCGCCGACGCGACCTTCGCCGTCGGTGTCGAACCCGAAGCGGCCGTACTGGCGGAGGAACTCCTCGTGTCCCGTGACGCGGGCGCCCGCGCGGAGCGCCTGCTGGTCGAGGTTCGCCGCCCGACCGAAGTGCGTCATCGACAAGTGCCCGTCGTCGACGGTCAGCTCGGCGTAGTTGCCGACGAATCCGCCGAGGCCGCGCGACTCCGACGGAGTCGTGAAGAGTACGAGATAGCGACGCGGCCGGTCGGCGCCGAGCATCTCGGGAGCGAGACGGATCGCGGCGAGTGAGTTGTCGAGGCTCGGGAGGTGCTCGTCGATGCTCGAGTCGAAGTCGTCGAGCTCGATCTCGGCTCGGTGCACGAGCCACGGCGTGCGCACCTCGTCGAGGTGCTGTTGGAGGTCGACCAGCGCGTCGCGCACTCGGGTCAGCGGGCCGTCGAGTGCCTCCACGGCATCCAGGTCGATACGGCCGTCGACGGTTCGCAGCGCGTCGAGGTCGATCTCGTCGAGCGCATCGGCGACGGTGGTCGCGCCGTGGGCTCCGGATTCGCTCAGCTCCACGACCGCGGCGCGGTGCTGGGCCACGACGGGCACGAGGCGCGCCCCACCGGCCGCCGGCTCGGTCAGCCGCTCGTGGGCCCGGTCGAGGAGCATGGCCGCCTCGCGGAACCAGCGCTCGGCTTCGGCGAAGTCACCGCTCTCGAGCGCCGCCACTCCGAGCTCGGCGGTGGTTCGCCCACCGGCGAGGTCGTGGCGCGCCCGGGCGGCGGCCACGCCGAAGCCAGCGGTGGCCACGACGGCGAAGCCAGCGACGCAGACTGCACCGATCCACCCAACGATGCGCACCAGCTTCGAGCGCTGGTGGAGGCCGGTCACGAAGAGCAGCACGGCCACGGACGCCGTAATGACGGCGGAGAGGGCGAACGGCTCGGTGAGCTCGGCGCGCACGAGCACGTTGAACGAGAGGCCCAGCGAGAGCGCGAGCACCTCCGGACGGATGCGCCGGGTGCTCCCGACCCACAGGGCCAGGCCCAGCGCGCCAAGGGCGAGAACGATCAGCAGGGGATCGATGGCGATGGCAGCGGCCACCCCGGCGGCCACGGCGACCGCCCACCAGGGTGCAGTCGCACCGATGAGGACGATCAGTCCGACGCCGACTCCAGCGAGGAGTCCGTCGACGGTGGTGTCGCCCGTCGGCGCGGCGTGGGCGAACTGGGCGATGACACCCGCAACGACGGCGATGGCCGCGACCGCGGCGACCGCCAAGTGCTCCCGAGTGCGAGTCATCGGCCCATGGACGAGCTACCCCGCGCTCGGACGTCGTCGCACGCGGGCGGCCACGAGCATGCCGGCCCCGGCGACGAGCGCGCCTCCGGCGATCTTCACGGTCGTGCCGGAGTTCGTGCCGGTGTCCGGCAGGTCACCTGTGCTCGAGGAGCCGGGAGGATTCGGATCACCACCTTCGGAGACGGTCGTGACCGTCGTGTCGTTCGGGGGGTAGTCGCTCGCCGCGACCTGCCCTCCTCCGGCAAGCGCCGCGACCGCCGCGACGGCGCCCACTATCCACCGACTGAAACCATTCGCCCGCATTGTCCGCCCTCATTCGAAACTGAACGTACACACGATACCGGCGGTGTGTTCGTTTTGGCGGGGGATTCCACGGCGGCCCGGCTCGCCGGGCCCCTCTCTCCTAGTGTCGGCGTGGTGAGCTTCCGGTACCTCTGGACGGCGCTGTCACTCGGACCAGTGACCGTCCGCAACCGGATCGTCTTCTCGGCCCACCTGACCAACTACGCGCGCGACGGCCGGCCGACCGAGCAGCACGCCGCGTACTACGCCGCGCGCGCTGCCGGTGGCGCCGGGCTCATCATCACGGAGGAGCACTCGACCCACCCGACCGACTGGCCGTACGAGAAGCTGATCCACGGGTTCCACCGTGACGTGATCCCCGGGTACCTGCGCATCACCGAGGCGGTCCACCGGCACCGGGTGCCGGTCTTCGCCCAGATCAACCACAACGGTGGCCAGGCGTCGTCGATGTACACGCGGTTGCCGGTCTGGGCGCCGTCGCCCGTGGCTGATCCGTTGTTCCGCGAGGTGCCCAAGGCGGTGAGCACGGCCGAGATCGGCGAGATCGTGGCCGGCTACGCGACCGTCGCCAAGCACTGCGCCGAGGGCGGCTTCGACGGCATCGAGCTGCAGTGCAGCCACTCGTCGATCGTGCGGGGATTCCTGTCTCCGGCCACCAACCGGCGCACCGACGAGTACGGCGGCTCGCTCGAGAACCGCGCCCGCTTGCTGCTCGACATCGTCGCCGCGGTGCGCGAGGTCATCGGCAACCGTCTCGCCCTCGGCGTGCGCCTCTGCGGCGACGAGTTGATCGAGGGTGGGACGACCATCGACGACGCCGTGGCGGTCGCGCAGATGCTCGAGACGGGCGGCGAGGTGGACTACGTCAACACCTCGATCGGGGTGGCGACGGCGACGCTGTTCATGATCGAGGCGTCGATGCACGTCCCACCCGGGTACGCGCTGTTCATCCCGTCGGCCATCCGCAAGGCGGTCGAGCTCCCGGTGATCGGCGTGGGCCGGTTCAAGGACCCGCTGCAGGCGGAGCGGGCGCTGGCCGAGGGCCACTGCGACCTCGTCGGCGTGGTGCGCGGGCAGATCGCCGACGCCGACTTCGCGGCCAAGGCGCGGGCCGGCGCCACCGAACAGATCCGGCTGTGCCTGTCGTGCAACCAGGAGTGCGTCGGCCGGATGGGCCTGAACCGTTGGCTCGGGTGCATCGAGAACCCGCTCACCGGCCGCGAATCCCGTTCTGTCGGTCGGCATCGGCCGGATCCGGTCGTTCCCGACCGACAGAACCGGGAGCGGACGGTCGTCGTGGTCGGTTCGGGTCCCGGCGGATTGCAAGCCGCGATCGCGGCCGCTCGAGTCGGCCACCGGGTGACCGTCATGGAGCGCGAGGCGGAGCCCGGTGGGCAGGTTCGGTTGGCGGCGCGGGTGCCCAACCGGGCGGAGCTCGGCGACATGATCCGCAACCAGGTGAACGAGTGCCGGCGCCTCGGCGTGACGATCGAGTTCGGAGTCGAGGCGACGGTCGACTCGATCGGTGCCCGGCACCCGGACCACGTCATCGTGGCGACCGGTTCCGCCGCCCAGCGCCCGTGGTGGGTGGGTCCCGACGTGACGAACGTGTGCGATGCGCGGGACGTCCTCGCCGGCACGGCGGCGCCGGCGGGGTCGATCGTCGTGATCGACGAGATCGGGTTCCACAACGCCACGTCCGTCGCCGAGCTGCTCGCCGATCGGGGCAACGCGGTCGAGATCGTCACGCCGGGGATGGTCGTCGGCCAGGACCTCGGCGTGACGCTCGACATGGAGCAGTGGTGGATGCGTGCCGCGGCCAAGGGGATCGTGCAGAGCACGGACCTGGTGCCGATGAGCTTCGACGGCACCACCCTCGCCCTGCTGCAACACCAGACGGGCGTCGACGTGCTGCGGACGCCCGACTGGGTCGTGCTCGCCGTCCCCGGGGTGCCGGTGGACGCGCTCTACCACGAGCTGCGGGCCGCGGGATGGTCGGCGCGCCGAGTTGGCGACTGCGTCGCGCCCCGCCGGGCCCACGCCGCCGTCGTGGAGGGCGAACGGGCCGGCGCGGAGGTGCCGGCATGAACTTTCGCTCCCCCATCTGGGCGGGAATCGTGCCAGCCGGGCTTCTGGGCGGGAATCGTTCCAGCCCCTGGGAAAAATCCCGCCCAGATGGCGGAAAACAGCGCAACCGCAACGGAGGTAGGTCGTGAGCCATTGGTGGGAGTGGGCGGTCGTGTACCAGGTCTACCTCCGCTCCTTCGCCGACGGTGACGGCGACGGCATCGGTGATCTCGAGGGCCTCCGGAGCCGGCTCGACCACATCGCGTCGCTCGGCGTGGACGCGATCTGGCTCAACCCGATCTACCCGTCGCCCCAGCGCGACCACGGCTACGACGTCGCCGACTACTTCACGATCGACCCGGCCTACGGCGATCTCGCCGGCTTCGACCGGCTCGTGGCCGACGCGTCGACGCGCGGCCTGCGGATCGTGATGGACATCGTGCCCAACCACTGCAGCGATCAGCATCCATGGTTCCAGGCCGCCGTCGCCGCCGAGCCGGGCAGCGACGAGCGCGGCCGGTTCTACTTCCGGGACGGTCGCGACGGCGGGCCGCCGAACAACTGGGGCGCGGCGTTCGGCGGCTCAGCGTGGACGTCGCTCGACCACGGGGCCGGGCAGTGGTACCTCGGCACGTTCACGCCGTACCAGCCCGACTTCGACCACGAACACCCGGACGTCCAGACCCTGTTCGCCGACATCCTGCGCTTCTGGGCCGACCGCGGCGTGGAGGGGTTCCGTGTCGACGCAGTCCATCCCGTTGGCAAGGCACCCGGGCTGCCCGACTCCCCACCCCTCGCACCCGGCGAGTACAACCCGTACAGCTACTACCGCCCGGAGGGTCACGCCGTGTGGCGAAGGTGGCGACAGGTCCTCGATGCCTACACGACCGACCATCCCGGCCGCGACGTCATGATGATCGCCGAGGCGTACGCGCCGCGGCATCCGGAACTGATCGCGGAGTACACGAGGCCCGACGAGTTCCACCAGTGCTTCTCGTTCGACCTGATGCTGTCCCCGTGGCACGCCGAGTCGATGCGGCGGGCGGTCCGCGAGGCGTTCGAGCACGTCCTCCCGCAGGGGAACTGGCCGACCTTTGCCCTCAACAACCACGATGCCGAGCGCGTTGTCACCCGACTCGGCACGCGCGGCATCACCAGCGAGGACGCGTGGACCGGTTCGAGCCTGCACAACGCCGATGGGTACGCCGACGTGGCGCTGGGGACCCGGCGGGCGCGGGCGGCGGCCGGGCTGTTGCTCGGGCTCCCCGGGTCGACGTACGTGTACCAGGGTGAGGAGATCGGACTCCCGGAGGTGCTCGACCTACCCGACGAGCTGCGCCAGGACCCGACGTTCCACCGCACCGGCGGCCGCCGCAAGGGCCGCGACGGGTGCCGCATCCCGCTGCCGTGGACCGCGAGCGGGCGCGCCGCGCACGGCTTCTCGACCCGGGACGGTGTGTCACCGTGGTTGCCGCAACCGGCGGACTGGGGGCAGTACGCGTTCGACCAGCAGGAGGGCGACGACTCCTCGATGCTGGCGCTCTACCGCCGGCTCATCGCCGCCCGTCGGGAGCACCTCGACGGAACCGGCGTCGAGCTGCTCGCCACCGACGACTCGGTGCTGGTCGTACAACGCGGCGAGAACATCGTGGCGTGCAACACCGGTGCCGACGCCGTGGCCGTCGACGCCGCGGCCGGCTTGACACCCATCGTCGCGACGGATCCTGACGCAGTCGTGGACGGCACGGTCGTCCCCGGCGACTGCACGGTGTGGTTCTCCCCAGGACCCAGTTCGACGCGGCGATAGGTTCCAACGAATGGTGCTCGCCGGCGTGCTCAGCGACGTCACCGAGTGGCTCGACGACATCTCGAGCCAGTGGTGGTTCCTGCTGGTCATCTTCGCCATCGCCCTGCTCGACTCGGTGATCCCGATCGTTCCGAGCGAGACCGCGGTGATCATCGGCGGCGTGGCCGCGGGACTCGGCGAGCAGAACCTCCTGCTCGTGATCGCGTGCGGGGCGCTGGGGGCGTTCTGCGGCGACAACGCCGCGTACCTGATCGGTCGACGCTTCAGCCCGTGGATCCAGCGCCGCGCCGGACGCCGGCCGAAGACGGCGAGACGGCTCGAGTGGGCTGAGGGCCAGATCCGCGCTCGCGGTGGTCTGCTCCTGATCACTGCCCGCTTCATCCCCGGCGGCCGTACGGCCCTGACCGTCTCGTGCGGGCTCACCCGCCAGCCCCACCCGTGGTTCGCCCGCTGGGTCGCGATCGCCGCCGTCATCTGGGCGACGTACGCGGCCGGGCTCGGCGCGATCTTCGGGCAGCGGTTCGAGGACGACCACACCGTCGCGTTCCTCCTCGCCTTTGGCGCCGCGCTCTCGATCACGATCATCATCGAGGTCGTGCGTCACGTGCGCGGCCGCCGCAGCGAGCCCGAGGCGGTCGAGGAGACCCCCGCCCCGCTGCCGTGACCGCCGCCGACGTAGGCCTACCCTGAACTCGATGCTGGCTCTGGTTCCGGTGCGCGACGGTGTGCTGCCTGCCGGCGCCGACGAGGTCGTCGCCGAATGCGGTGGGCGGGTGGTGCTCGCCGGCTCGGCGCCGGAGCCGGGCGAGCTCGCCGGGATCGCCCGCGACGTCCGGCTCGTCGAACTCGGACCGTTCGCCCCGGCCGCATGGGCCGACGCCCTCGCCGCGCTGATCGATGACAGCGATGACGACGACGATGACGACGTCGTCGTGCTCCCCGCGTCGCCGGACGGCCGCGATCTCGCCCCCCGCCTGGCCCATCGCCTTGCTCGGCCGCTGCTCGCGGGTGCGATCGCGGTCACCCCCACGTCGGCCCGGCTGGTCCGCGGCGGTGGCCTCGAGCTCCACGACGTCGCGATCGACCGACCCGTCGTCGCCACGCTCCAGCCCGGCGTCCGCGGCGTCTCCCCATCCGAGGGTTTGCGTCCATCCGAGGGTTTCGTGCGACCCAGGGGCGCCGCAAACCCTCCGGTGACGGCAAACCCTCGGATGGATGCGACCGTGGTCGCGGTGCTGGCGGCCGACACGGCGACGATGGATCTCGCCGAGGCCGGGCGGATCGTCGCCGGCGGGGCCGGCCTCGACGGGCCGGAGCGGTTCGTCCAGCTCGCCGCGATCGGGACGCGGCTGGGCGCGGCGACCGGGGCCACGCGGGTCGTCACCGATCGCGGCTGGGTGGGCCACGAACGCCAGATCGGCACGACCGGGGTCGCGGTCGACCCGCAGCTCTACCTCGCCTTCGGCATCAGCGGCGCGGTGCAGCACACGGCCGGCCTCGGCGACCCCGCCTACGTCGTCAGCGTCAACACCGACCCGTACTGCCCGATGATGCAGATGGCCGATCTCGCCGTCGTCAGTGACGCCAACGCCGTGCTCGACGAGCTCGCCCGAGGTCTCGGTGCCTGAGCCGGTCGCCGGCGGCGAGGGGAGCGGTCCCCCGGACCGTCACTACGACGCCGTCGTGGTCGGCGCCGGCCCCGCCGGCTCGTGCGCCGCCACCGTGCTCGCCCGCGCCGGGCGCCGGGTCCTCCTCCTCGAGCGGGGCCCGTTCCCCGGGAGCAAGAACATGTACGGCGGGGTCGTCTACCCACGGATCCTCGACGGGCTCCACCCCCGCTGGTGGGAGGAGGCCCCGATCCAGCGCTGGGTCACCCGCCGCTCGACGATGCTGCTGACGCCGACCCAGGCGCTCACCGTCGACCTCCGCACCGCGGCATGGGGCCAGCCGCCGTACAACGGCGCGACCGCGTACCGGCCCGACTTCGACCACTGGCTCGCCGGCCGGGCCGAGGCGGACGGCGCCGACCTGCTCTGCTCGACGACCGTCGTGGGCCTGCTGCGTGAACCCGACGGCCGGGTCGTCGGAGTGCGCACCGACCGTCCCGATGGCGACGTCCGCGCCGACGTCGTCATCGCGTGCGACGGAGTGAACAGCTTCTGCGCCAAGGAGGCAGGTCTCCACCCTCCCATCGACTCGGGGCACTACACGCTCGGCGTGAAGGAGACGCTCGCCCTCCCCAAGTCCGTGATCGACGAGCGCTTCGCGGTGCGCGACCGCGAGGGCGTCGACATCGAGATCATCGGCGGAACGGGCGGGGTGAACGGCGGGGCGTTCCTCTACACCAACCTCGACACCGTCGCCATCGGTGTCGTGCTCGAGCTGAGCGCGCTGGCCGCGCAGTCGCGCCGGCCCGAGGAGATCATCGCCAGCCTCAAGTCCCACCCGGCGATCGCGCCGCTCGTCGAGGGCGGTGAGGTCAAGGAGTACTCGGCCCACGTGATCCCCGAGGCGGGGCTGGAGATGATGCCGCGGATGACCGGCGACGGGTTGCTCGTCGCCGGCGACGCCGCCGCCCTCTGCCTCGCCGCCGGGATCTGGCTGGAGGGAGTCAACTTCGCGATGGCGAGCGGGATCTACGCCGGCGAAGCCGTGGTCGAAGCGCTCGCCGCTGGCGACCCGTCGGCCACCGGGCTGGCCGGCTACGAACGGCGACTCGGCTCGACGTTCGTGCTACGCGACCACCGCAAGCTGCGGCGGGCACCGAAGCTCGTACTCTCCGACCGCGTCCAGCACCTTTACCCGCAAATCGTGGCGAACGCGGTCGAGGCGATGTTCCGGATCGACAACCCGCGGCCCAAGCCGGGGCTGCGGCGGATCCTGGCCGCCGAGCGCAAGCGGGCGGGGGTGCGCAGACGCGACGTCGTCCGCGACGCGTGGACCGGGTGGAGGACGTTCGGGTGACCGTCGAGCGGGAGGAGTGGCCGGCGCTGGCGTTCGAGGACCTCATCGGCACGACGCGGTTCGACGTCCACGAGCGGGCCCACATCGTCGTCGACGGGACGGTCTGCCGTGACTGCAGCACCCGCGACTGCGTCGTCGCGTGTCCAGCCAACCTCTTCGTCCCCACCGCCGACGGCGGGATCCTCTTCAACTACGAGCAGTGCTTCGAGTGCGGGACGTGCTACCTCGTGTGCAACCGGGAGGGCGCGATCTCCTGGTCGTACCCGGAGGGCGGGTTCGGTGTCGTCTTCCGACGCTCCTGACCGCGAGGCGCGCCGGTGATCGTCGTTGCGTGGAAGTGGGTGACGGCCGGCGACGACGAGCGGCTGTCCGGAACGTCGGCGGCGGACGAGGCCGCGCTCGAGGTCGCGCTCCGGCTCGCCGCGACCGCCGGAGACGACGTCGTCGCCGTGTCCGTGGGCGGGCCGCACGCGGAGCGTGGTCTGCGGGCCGCGCTCGCCGCCGGCGCAACCCGGGCCGTGCGCATCGACGCGCCCGAAGCGCTCACCGGCTCCTCGGTGGCGGCGGCGCTCGCAGGTATCGCCGCCGGTGCGCGCTGGGTCGTGTGCGGCGACGTGTCGGCCGACCGCGGCACCGGCTCGGTCCCGGCGTTCCTCGCCGCCGAGCTCGACGCCGCCCAGGCGCTCGGCCTGGTCTCGGTGGAGACGGAGGGTGGCGACCGGGTGCGCGCCGTCCGACGCCTCGACGGCGGCCGACGGGAGATCCTCGATGTGACGCCGCCCGCCGTGGTGTCCGTGGAGGGGGCCGTGGCCCGGTTGCGCCGCGCCTCCCTCGCCGCCGAGCTCGACGCCCGGCACGCCAAGATCGACGTCGTCACGGGGCCGGTCGGACCGGTCGAGACCGCCGCTCGGGTAGCGCCGTACCGGCCGCGCGCCCGCCAGCGACCCGCACCCGCGGGCGATCCGCTCGAGCGCGTCCGCGAGCTGACGGCGACCGGGGCCTCGGCCAGCACCCCGTCCCACGCCGAAGTCGTCACGCTCGATCCACCCGCCGCGGCCGCCCGGATCCTCGCCGCACTGCGCGACTGGGGCTACCTCGACGACGATTCTCCGGAGCATTGATCGCGCCCAGCGCGACCAGGGAGGCTCAGAACCGTATTAGGGGATGAGGATGACCTTGCCGGACGTGGCGCGGGTTTCGAGGGCGGCGTGGGCAGTGGACGCCTCGGCGAGGGGGAAGCGGCTGCCGACGACGGGGACGAGCTTGCCGGCCGCGGCCTGGGCGAGCGCCTCGGTCTCCAGCGGGCGCAGGCCGCCCGGGCGGTTGATCAGGCGCGGCCCGATCGCCGCCGTCACCGTCAACGAGCGCCCGATGATGTCCATCGTGCTGAGCATGGTCGGCTCCCCCGAGGAGTAGCCGAACAGGATCAGCCGGCCGCGCGCCCCGAGCATGGCGAAGAGGGCGTCACCCACCGCCCCTCCGACCCCATCCAGCACGACCGTGACGTCGCGTCCGCCGAGCTGTTCACGCACGTCGTCCGCCCACCGTTGCTCGCGGTAATCCGCACTGATGTCGGCACCGAGCGCCCGCACCTGCTCCACCTTGGCCGGACCGCCGGCCAGGCCGACAACCGTCGCTCCGACGTTGCGGGCGGCCTGGACGAGCAGACTCCCCAAACCCCCGGCCGCCGACGTCACGACGACGACGTCATCACCGGCGAGCGCGGCCACGTCGAGAACGGCGATCGCCGTGCGGCCGGTGCCGATCATCGCGACCGCGGCATCGGGGGTCATGCCGTCGGCGAGCTCGTGCAGCGAGTTGGCGGCGACGACCGCCTGCTCGGCGTAACCGCCGTTCGCCATCCCGAGGTGGGCGACGACCCGGCGCCCGAGCCAGCCCTCGTCCACGTCCGGTCCGAGGCGATCCACGCGGCCGGCGACCTCGCGCCCGGGCGTCATCGGGAGCTCGACGGACGAGAACGCGCCCCCGGCCCGGCCCTGGCGGATCGTCGTGTCCACGAGATGGACCCCGGCGGCCTCGACGGCGATGCGGACCTGGCCCGGCGCGGGTTCGAGGTCCGGGACCTCCTCGTAGCGCAGCTCGTCGGCGGAACCGAACTCGTACTGACGGATCGCGTGCATGCTCTCGACGGTACGAGTTCAAGTGTCCTTGAAGTCAACGCCGGTGTGCAGCCCGGCGGTCGTACGCCCGCGGGCAGTACGGTCGGCAGCCGTGCTACTCGCCGACCGGACGTGGACCGACGTGGACGGTGCGCCGCGGCCCCTGCTCGCCATCCCGATCGGGTCGTGCGAGCAGCACGGCCCGCATCTCCCGCTGGCGACCGACGCGATCGTCGCCGAGGACCTCGCCGGCGAGCTCGCTCGCCGGCGGGACGACGTCGTCGTCGGACCCACGCTCACCGTCACCGCGAGCGGCGAGCACGCGGGGTTCGCCGGCACACTGTCGATCGGGACCCCGGCGATGACGCAGGTCGTCGTCGAGCTCGTGCGTTCGGCGGACTGGGCGGCCGGCACGGTGCTGGTCAACGGGCACGGCGGCAACGCCGACGCCGTCGGCGACGCGGTCTCCGTGCTCGTCGCCGAGGGCCGTGACGTGTTGTCGTGGTGGCCGGCCGTGACCGGCGGCGACGCCCATGCCGGGCGCACCGAGACGTCGTTGCTCCTGGCCCTGCGCCCCGAGCTCGTTCGCGCCGACCGGATCGCGGCCGGCGCGAAGGAGCCGCTGCCGGCACTCACCCGCCGGCTGCGCGCGGACGGGGTGCGGGCCGTCAGCCCCAACGGCGTCCTCGGTGACCCGATCGGAGCCAACGCCGCCGAGGGCGCGGAGCTGCTCGCCATGTTGACCGACCAGTTGGTCGCGGCGGTCGACGGGTGGCTCGCGGATCGGGTGCGACGGTGACGCGCTACGACCTCGACAACTCGACTCGGCGCGCCGGCGACGAAGTCGTCCTCGGAGGCTCGCCGCTGCGGCTGTTCCGCCTGACCGAGGCCGGAGTGCAGGTCTTCGCCCGGATCGCTGCCGGGGACGACGTGTCTTCGTCGAAGCTCAGCGACCGGCTCCTCGACGCCGGCGCGATCCATCCGCGGCCCGACGGCGGTCAGCTCACTGCCCACGACGTCACCGTCGTCATGCCGGCCTTCGGCGTCGATCCGGCGACCGTCCGCGACCTTGTCGCCTGCTGTCGGGGGGTGTCGGCGTTCATCGTCGTCGACGACGCGTCCGATCCACCGGTCGAGGCGGTCGACGGGACGACGGTGCTCCGTCTGCGGACGAACGCCGGACCTGCCGTCGCCCGCAACGCCGGACTGGGCGCGGCCACCACGCCGTTGGTCGCGTTCGTCGACACCGACGTGCAGCTGTCGCCAGGATGGCTCGAGCCCCTGCTTGCCCACTTCGCCGACGAACGGGTGGCCCTCGTCGCGCCGCGGGTCGCGAGCCGCCCGGCGCCCGGTCCCGTCGCCCGGTACGAGCAGGGCCACTCCCCGCTCGATCTCGGGCCCGAGCCGGGACGGATCGCCCCCGGCACCCGGCTCAGCTACGTGCCCGCCGCGGCGCTCCTCGTGCGCACCGACGCGCTCCGCCAGATCGGCGGGTTCGACCGCAGCCTGCGCGTCGGTGAGGACGTCGACGCCGTCTGGCGCCTCGTCGAGGCCGGATGGCGCTGCCGCTACGAACCGGCGGCAGTGGTCCACCACTCCCCACGCGCCTCGTGGCGGGCCCTCATCAGCCAGCGCATCGGGTACGGCTCGGCGGCCGCGCCACTGGCCCGACGCCACAAGGGTGCGCTCGCCCCCGTGCGCGTCAGCGGGTGGAGCGGTGGGGTGTGGGGACTCCTCGCGGCCGGCCGGCCGCTCGAGGCACTCGGGCTCGCCGGTGCGACGGCCGCGGCCCTCGTGTCCAAGCTCAACGGGGTTCCCGCGGCCGAGTCGGTGCGGCTCACGGCGCTCGGCCATCTCTACGCCGGACGCAGTCTGGGCGAGGGAGCACGGCGGGCGTGGTGGCCCCTGCTCCTCGCCGGCGCGCTCGTGTCGCGGCGAGCCCGGTTGGTGGCCGCGCTGGCGGCCGTCCCGGCCCTGCTCGATGGGGGCGTGGCCCGCCTGGTCGACGACCTCGCGTACGGCGCAGGCGTGTGGAAGGGTGTGCTCGCCGAGCGGGAGCCGGCCCCGCTGGTGCCCGACTTCACGTCGTGGCCCGGTCGCACCCCTGCCGAGTGAGCCGGAGCGGTACGTTCAACCGGCGTGACCCTGCGGCTCACCGTCGACACCGCGGCGTGGCGGGAGCAGATCGAACGCGTAGCTCGCCGCAGTCCGGGGCTCGTGCCGGTGGTGAAGGGCAACGGCTACGGCTTCGGCCGGCCGGCCCTCGTCGAGATCGCCGCTGAGCTCGCCGACACCGTCGCCGTCGGCACGATTCACGAGCTCGACGATCTGCCTGGCCGGCTGACCGCGGTCGTCCTCACGCCGTCCCTGCGACCACCACTCGACACCCGTCCGATCCTGACCGTCGGTTCGATCGCCCACGTCAAGGCGCTCGACGGCTGGCCGGGCCGCGTGCTCGTCAAGCTCGCCTCGTCGATGCAGCGCTACGGCACCACGCGTGACGACCTCGGCGCGCTCACGCGGGCGGCACGATCGGTCGGGCTCGACATCGTCGGCTTCAGCGTGCACCCGCCACTTGCCGGCCCGGACGACGCGCACGTCGCCGACATCGCCGAGTGGCTCACCGTGCTCGAACCGCGGGACGAGGTCTGGGTGAGCCACGTGTCACCCGCCGGGTACCGCTCCCTCCGCGAGACGTGGGCCGACCGTCGATTCCGCATCCGTCAGGGAACCGCGCTGTGGCACGGCGACAAGCGCGCCCTCCACCTCCAGGCCGACGTGCTCGACGTGCGCCCGGCCCGCGCCGGCTCGATCGCCGGCTACCGCCAGGTCGCGATGCCCGTCGACGGGCGTCTCGTGATGGTCGGCGCCGGCACCGCTCATGGAGTGCAGGCGCTGGGCGACGGGCGGAGCCCGTTCCACTTCGACCACCGCCGACTCCCGTTGCTCGAGCCGCCGCACATGCACACGTCGATGGTCGTCGCCGCGGCGGGTGCGCCGGGACCAGACGTCGGAGACCAGGTGGACGTCCAGCGGCCGCTCATCTCCACCTACGTGGACGAGGTGCGCTGGCGGTGACGAGCGATCGTGCGGTCGTGCCGTCGCCGGCGTCGACTGTCGCCGACCGTCGCCGCCTGCCGGGACCGGACGTGGTGCGCGCGGTGGCGTTGATCGGCGTCGTCGTCATGAACTACCACGGCTACCTGATCCTCCGCGGTGGGCCGCAGGGGGACGACGCCCTCGACCGGTTCTTCGATCCGTGGACCGGTCCGTTGGCGACCCGCTTCGCCGCCACGTTCGTGCTCACCGCCGGCGTCGGGGTGACCCTGCTCACGCGTCGCGCCATCGGACACCCGAACCTCGTCCGGGCCCGCCGCTGGACGCTCGTGCGGCGCGGCCTCGCGCTCTACGCCTTCGGGCTGCTGTTCGACACGATCTGGGCCGGGACGATCCTGCCGTTCTACGGCGCGATGTTCGTGCTCGGAGCCGGCCTGTTCACGCTCCGTACACGCTGGGTCGTCGCGGTCGGCATCGTCGCGGCGGCGGCGGGCGCCGGTCTCGCCTGGTGGCGGCTGGAGCGCCGGCTCGACGGGCAGGACACGTCGTGGCTGTTCCAGCCGACCGGCGGCTCGTTCCGCACGCTGCTCTTCGACGTGTTCGTCAACGGCACCCATCCGTTGTTGCCGTGGCTCGCCTTCTTCTGCGCAGGCATCGTCGTCGGCCGAGGGCTCACCACGGAGTGGTGGCGGGCGGCGACGTTGGCGGTCGGCTTCACGCTGTTCGGGCTCGCCGAGCTGCGTCTCTGGCGCCGCTCGCACCGGCGGCTCGCGCGCGGCTGTGTTGGCGAGCACTGATCCGTACGACCGCGGGCTCCTCTACACGGCGAGTGCGCTCGGGACAGCGCTCGTCGCGTTCGCCGCCATCTCGTGGCTGGCTGACCGCTTCGTCGGCACGATGCCGATCGAAGTGCTGCGGCACGCCGGCGCGATGACGCTCACGCTGTACATCGCCCATGCGCTGGTCTTCAACCTCGTCGTCGACTGGCTCGGCTGGGTCGACCCCGGCGGCCTCGGCCGGGCGCTCACCTTCAGTGCCGCGTACTGGGCGGTCGCGATCACCGCCGCGTGGTGGTGGCACGCCCGCCGCGGCATCGGCCCGGCCGAGTGGCTCTACCGCCAACTCGGCGGTTAACGCCTACAGCTCCTGGAAGGTGTCGCAGCTCTGCGCGTCGCCGGTCTCGTAGCCGCGACGGAACCACTGCACCCGCTGCTCGGACGACCCGTGGGTCCAGCTCTCCGGGCTGATCCGACCTTGGGTCTGCTGCTGGATGCGGTCGTCGCCCACCGCGGCGGCTGCGTTGAGCGCCTCATTGATCTCGCCCTGCTCGAGCTGGCCGTGGGCATCGGCGTCGTGGGCCCACACGCCGGCGAAGCAGTCGGCCTGCAACTCGAGGGCGATCGAGTAGCGATTGGCGTTCGCCGGGTCGGCGGCCTGCGCCTCGTTCACCCGCTCGCTCACGCCGATCAGGTTCTGGATGTGGTGGCCGTACTCGTGGGCGACGATGTACTGCGCGGCGAGGTCGCCGGTGGCGCCGAACTGGTTCTGCAGCTGCGTCAGGAAGTCGAGGTCGAAGTACACGAGCCGATCGGCCGGGCAGTAGAAGGGCCCGACGGCGGCCGAGGCCTGCCCACAGTTCGTGGACGTGACGTCGGAGAAGAACACCGTGTCGGTGTCGTCGTACTCCTGACCGAAGGCCTGCGGAAACGCGACCGTCCAGTAATCCTGCACATCTTCCGTCCCGCCGCAGAGGATCTGCTCGAGCTCGCTGTCGCACCTCGCCTCACCCGAGGTCTCCCCGGTGGAGGTCACCGACGACTGGTCCGACCCGCCCAAGAGCTTCGGCAGGAAGATGGCCGCCAGCAGGACGATGATGCCGACGATGCCGCCGCCCATCTTCGTCGGCATTCCCATACCCCCGCCGCCCAGGCCGGGGAAGCCAAAGCCGCCGCCCCCGCCCTGCCCCCGGCGGTCCTGGATCCGGGACGAGTTTCGGCTGCGAATCTTGGTCACGGCGTCACGTTATGGGTGGGCGGTTGAGGCACAAGGGATACGTGCCCATTACCGGTTGCGTCGCATACCCCGGATGCCGACCGCGCCGGCGCCGATCAGCGGTCCCCGATCACCGAGCCGCGTCGGCGTGATGCGGGCGTGCCGGCTGTACGGCAGAAGCGCGTTGCTGCTGAGCTCCTCTTGGGCGGCGTTGAAGAACGTCGCCGCGAACCCGAGCGCCACGCCACCGCCGACGACGACGAGCTCGAGGTCGAGCAGGTTGCACAGCGACGCCGCCGCCCGCCCGACGAGGCGGCCGGTGCGCTGCATGATCTCGTACGTCGGCTGGGTCGGCGAGCGCCCGGTGATCGCTTCGATTGCGAGCCCCGACGCTTCCGCCTCGAGACAGCCGCGTGCGCCGCACGGGCAGCGGCGGCCGTTGGGCTCGACGATGAGATGGCCGACGTGGCCGGCGTTCGCCGACGCGCCGTCGAGCAGCTCGCCGTCGAGCACGATGCCGCCGCCGACACCGGTCGACACGGTGAGCACGCAGTAGTTCTCTGTGCCCTTGGCCGACCCCTGCCACCCCTCGGCGAGCGCGAGCGCCTTGCCGTCGAGCTCGCCGTAGACGGGGGCGTCGACGACCTCGCGCACGCGGTCGCGAAGCGGGAACTCGCGCCATGCCGGGATGTTGACCGGCGAGATCCGATCGCAGTTGCGCGTGATGGGCCCGGCCGATCCGATCCCGACGCACGCGACGCGCACCTCGTGGCGCTCGGCCGCGTCGACCTGCTGCTCGAGGATGTCGGTCAAGGACTTGAAGTGCGTCTCCGGGCCCACGTCCGGATCGACCGGCACGACGGCGCGGTCGAGCAGTTCGCCGCGCATCGTGATCAGACCAGCGGCGAACTTGGTGCCGCCGATGTCGATCCCGAGCACCACCGGCGGGAAGCGCCGCGGCGGCGCTTCGGGGACCTCGACGGCGTCGGCGTCGTCGAGCGGCTGGGAGGTTGAGTCGGGGGCGGCGCGGTTCGGGTCGTGTTCGTTCGTATCCAAACGACTTTTCTCGAGAACTAGGGTGCGGCCCCATGGCCGCTGGCCGGGGGCTGACGATCTGGGCACGTGACGTGCGTGCGCTCATGTTCGCACGAACGGCGCGGCCGCGGTCACCGCTGGTGCGGGTGACCGCGTGACCGGACCGGCGCCCGGCGAGGACCTCGGCCCGGCCGACGCCGACATCGCCGATCCCGACACTTACGTCGCGGGCGTCCCGCACGCCACGTTCGCCCGGCTGCGCCGCGAGGACCCGGTGAGCTGGTGGGGCGACGACCATGCCGGCGGGCGCGGGTTCTGGGCGGTCACCCGCCACGCCGATCTGCTCACGGTGAGCCGCGATGTCGAGCGCTTCTCGAGCGCGCGCGGCATCCGCCTCGAGGAGATGGACGCCGAGGAGACCGAGGCTCGGCGGACGATGATGGAGCTCGATCCGCCGGCCCACACGGCGTACCGCCGTCTCGTCTCCAAGCCGTTCAGCCGCCGCGAGGTGTACGCCTACGAGCACGCCATCCGGCTCCTCGCCCGCGCCGTGGTCGAGGAGGCGCTCGCGTCGGGATCACAGTTCGACTTCGTCGATCGCATCGCCAAGCAACTGCCGATGCGGATGCTCGGCCGGCTACTCGGAGTGCCCGACGACGACGGCCCATGGTTGGTCGAGCGCGGCGACGCGCTGCTCGGCAACACCGACCCGGAGTTCACGACCCACCCGGTGGACCTCGTCGACACCGACGAGTTCCGCCTCATGCCCTTCCGCAGTCCCGTCGGTGTCGAGCTGTTTCAGTACGCGCAGGATCAGGCGCGCCGACGGCGCGATCACCCGACCGACGACGTGATCAGTGATCTGTTGCGGCCGAAGATCGACGGCGAGACGTTGAGCGAGCACGAGTTCAACAACTTCTTCACGCTGCTCGTCGCGGCGGGCAACGACACGACGCGCTACACGATGACGGCGGGCATCAAGGCGCTCATCGAGCGACCGGACCAGTTGGCGAAGCTGCGCGACGCGATCGTGGCCGGCGACGCCGACGTGATGGCGTCGGCGGTCGAGGAGATCCTCCGTTGGGGATCGGTGACGATGCACTTCCGTCGCACGGCCGTGGCCGACACCACGCTCGGTGACCGCGAGATCGCGGCCGGTGACAAGGTCGTGATCTGGTTCGTGTCGGCCGACTACGACGAGGACGCCTTCGCCGACCCGTTCACGTTCGACCTCCACCGGTCGCCCAACCCGCAGGTCGCGTTCGGGTTGATGAGCCCGCACCTGTGCCTCGGCGCCCAACTGGCGCGCATGGAGATCAAGGTGCTGTTCGAGGAGCTGCTCCCCCGCCTCGCCGACATCGCCATCGACGGACCGATCGACCGCCTGCGCAGCAACTTCATCGCCGGGATCAAACGCCTCCCCGTCCGCCTCACCGCCGCCTGACGGTTTGTGTCACCGAAACCGCGATCGATGACAGATGCGGTGACACAAACCGGGGAAATCGACTGATTGTTCGGGGCCGAACGATCGGACCGGCGCGAGGTAGTGTCCTTCCGCACCAGGGAGGAGGGGACATGCGCAGGATCAAGGGCGTACCACTCGCGATCGCGGCCGTTCTCGTGATTGCCGCGTGCGGCGACGACGACGATGACGATGCCGCTGACACCGCCACCACGGTGGGCGACACGGCCACCACGGCCGGCGGCGCGGCGACGACGTCGGCATCGCCGGACACGACCGGCGTGGCGACGACGGCCGGCGGCACGACGACACCCGGCACGGGCACGACGGGCGACTGCACGCTGGACGAACCGCTGACGATCGGCTACGCCGCCGACTTCAGCGAGGTCGGAGGCTTCGCCGACGTCCCCGGCTCGGAAGCGGCCCAGGTCCAGGTCGATCTGCTCAATGCGCGGGCGGCGTCGGCGGCCAGGACGTCGAGTTCATCGTGAAGGAGCTGCCGCGACCGATCCCTCGGCCGCCCAGCGCGCGCCGCCCAGGAGCTGCTCGACGAGGGCGCCGACGCGATCATCGGGCCCCCGTTCGCGAACAACGGCCTTCCCGCTGATCGAGCATCGTCAACGGGCAGGTGCCGATCATCTCCAACGCCTCGACGGATCTCGCCCTCGCCGATCCGAGCCGGGGCGCGTTCCTGATGAGCTTCAGCGACCCGGTCCAGTCCGCCGCGGCGGCCGAGTTCGCCGCCGAAGGCGGTGCGACCACCGCGGTCACGTTCTCGTCGCCGGATGACGCCTACTTCACCAACACGACGGCCGCGTTCGCCGAGGCGTTCGCCGAGGCCGGTGGCGAAGTCGTGCGCGACTTCACGTTCTCCCTCGCCGACGAGGACTTCTCGGCGCAGGTCAACGAGCTCGCCTCGCTCGACCCGGTACCCGACGTGCTCTACACGGCGATGATCATGCCCGGCACTGGCGTGCTGCTCCAGCAGCTCGAGGCCGCCGGGCTCGGCGACCTCCAGGTGATCGGCGCGGACGCCTTCGACGCCACCGTGGTGTGGAGCGCGGGCGACGTGGCCAACGGCGTCTCGTTCACCGCCCACACCTTCCCGAGCGAGGACAACGGCGTGCAGGAGTTCCTCGACGAGGCGGCCGACGCCGGCGCCCAGATCGACACGGTCAGCTTCGGCGCGCTCGCGTCCGACGTGGTGAAGGTGTTCGCCCACGCCGCCGAGACGGCGTGCACGCTCGACGGCCCCACGCTGATCGAGACGATCGCCGGCATCAGCGACCTCGAGGTGACCACCGGAAGCGTCACCTACGCCGGCACCAATGGCGTGCCCGAGAAGGACGTCGTGATCCTGACCGTCGAGGGTGGCGAGCCCACGTTCACCGAAGCGTTCCGACCCTCCTTCATCCCGGGCTCGTAGCGGACCGCAGCTCGATGCTGGCCGTCGATGGGCTGACGGTGCGGTACGGCGCGGTCGTCGCGCTGCGCGGGGTCTCGCTGCACGTGGACGAGGGCGAGCTGGTCGCCCTCGTCGGTCCGAACGGCGCCGGCAAGACGACGCTGCTCAACACGATCGCCGGACTGTTGCGCCCGGCGGGCGGCCGGGTCACGCTCCGCGGCGTCGACGTCACCGGCGCCGAACCGGCGACGCTCGTCCGGGCCGGGCTCGCCCTCGTGCCCGAGCACCGCCGGATCTTCCGCGACCTCACGGTCGGTGAGAACCTCCAACTCGCCGGGGTGACGGCCCGGCCGGGTGAGCGGAGGCGGCGGCTCGACGAGGCCCGCGCTCGGTTCGACGTGCTCGCCAGCCGGTGGAACACCGCGGCCGGCTACCTCTCGGGTGGCGAGGCCCAGCAGCTCGCCATCGCAAGGGCGCTGATGAGCGAACCGAGTCTCGTCGTCCTCGACGAGCCAACCCTCGGCCTCGCGCCGGCCCTCGTCGACACGGTCTTCGATCTCCTCGTCGACCTGCGCGAACGAGGCCGCACCGTCCTCGTCGTCGAGCAGAACGCCCTGCGCGCCCTCGAGGTCGCCGACCGCGGCTACGTGCTGCGCACCGGTCAGGTCGTCGTCGAGGGCTCCGGGGCCGAGCTCGCCGCCCACGAGGACCTCTTCGGCACATATGTCGAGGACGTCGCCCGATGACGACGTTCCTCCAGTCGCTGGTCGACGGGATCGGCCGCGGCGAGCACGTACGCCCTGCTCGCTCTCGGCATCACCCTGATCTTCGGCGTGATGCACCTTGTGAACTTCGCCCACGCCGAGCTGATCACGGTCGGCGCGTACGTCGCCTACTTCTTGTCGACCAAGGGCTTCGACTGGTGGCTGCTCGCCCCCGCGATCGTGCTCGCCGCGGTGCTCGCCTCGGTCGCCACCGAGCTGGTCGCCTTCCGGTGGGTCCGCAACACCGGCCCATACACCTTGCTCCTGACATCGTTCGCCCTCGAACGGCTCTCCCACGCGTGCTGGGCGGTGTTCGTGTCGCCGACGAAGAAGTCGTTCACCGGCCCCGACTGGGCGTTCAACACCGTCGAGATCGGCGACGTCCGCCTCGAGGTGATGGACATCGTGACGATCGTCGTGACGGCGGTCATCCTCGCGCTGACCGCCTTCGTGTTCCGGCGGACGCTGTTCGGCCTGTCGGTGCGCGGCGCCAGCGAGGACTTCGACGCGGCCCGCCTGATGGGGGTGCGGGCCAATGGCGTCATCGTGAGTGCGTTCGCCTACGCCGGGCTGCTCGCGGGGGTGGCGGCGGTGCTGATCCTCATGCGCAGCCCGAGCGCCGATCCGGCGATGGGCTCCGACTGGCTGATCAAGAGCGTGGTCGCGGCGATCATCGGCGGGCTGGGGAGCTTCACCGGCGCCGTCGTCGGCGGACTCGGTCTCGGACTCGCCGAGGTGATGTTCCGTGGCTACTTGCCCGAGGGCGTCTGGGAGCGACTCACCGACGCGTTCGTGTTCGTGCTCATTGCCGCTCTGTTCATCATCCGGCCGCAGGGTCTGTTCACCGTGCGCACGGCGGAGCGGGTGTAGTGGACCCGGTCGCCGCCCGGCTGGCCAGGACGGCCATCGCCAGTACGGCTCTGTTCGTCGTCCTGCTCGTGGGGACGTTCCTGTACACGTCGACGGGCGGCTCGGCGCGCGACCTCCTCGTGCAGGAGCTGCTCGTCAACCTCGTCATCGTGCTCGGCCTGCACGTGTTCATCGGCACGACCGGCATCCTGTCCTTCGGCCACCTCGCCTTCGCCCAGATCGCCGCCTACGGCGCCGCCCTGGCCGCGATCCCCGCCGCGACGAAGGCGACGAGCCTGCCCGACCTGCCGCTCGGCCTCGGCGACGTCGAGCTCGGACCGTTCTGGGCTGTGGTCACCGGCGTGGTGGTCGCCGTCGCGTTCGGCGCGCTCGTCGGCGTCGCCGTCGCGAGGGCGGGTGGGCTCGCCGCGACGATGATCACGCTGGCCGTGTTGTTCGTTGTCGACCAGGCGGTGAAGAACTGGACCGAGCTCACGCGCGGGGCCGGCGGGTTGTCCGGGGTTCCCCGGATCACGACCAACACGTGGTTGTGGCTCGCCGCCCTGGGGGCGCTGCTCGCGGCGAACTGGTTCGGGGAGACCCGCCAGGGTCGCTTCGCGGCGGCGACCCGCGAGGACGAGATCGCCGCGCCGGCGATCGGCATCGACCGCTTCTGGCCGCGGCTCGTCGCGTGGGTGGTGAGCATCGCCATCGTCGGCGTCGCCGGTGCGCTCCGCGTCCAGGTCGTCGGGAGCACCAACCCTGATCAGTACACACTCGACATCGGCGTGCTCCTCCTCGCCATGCTCGTCGTCGGCGGGATGCGCACCGTGACGGGCGCGTTCGCCGGCACGGTGCTGATCACGATCGGCAACGAGGTCGCCCGCCAGCTGGGCGACGACTTCGGCATCGAGCGTCTTCCCGAGCTGTTCGTCGGCGTGGTCCTGCTCGCCGTGATGCTGCTCCGGCCGGGCGGGTTGCTCGGCGACATCGACCTACGAGCGTGGCTCGCCCGGCGGACGCGGCGCCGAGTCACGCGGGACACGGAGGAGGCGGCCGAGGCGACGCCGCCGACGGAACGGGACGAGCTTCGGGCCGAGGGCATCAGCGTCCGGTTCGGCGGATTCCGGGCTCTCGACGATGCCGGTGTGCGCGTGCGCGCGGGCGAGGTCGTCGGGCTGATCGGTCCCAACGGCGCCGGCAAGACGACGATGTTCAACGTCATCACGGGGATCGTCACGGAGCAATCGGGGCGGGTGACGCTCGGCGACCGCGACCTCAGTGACGACCCGCCCTATCGCGTCGCCCGCGCCGGCCTGGCGCGCACGTTCCAGAACCTCCGGCTGTTCGGCACCCTCCCCGTGCGCGAGAACGTCGCCGTCGCCGCCGTGAGCGCGGCTCGCTACCGCCCGGATGCACCCGCCGTCGACGTCGACGTGCTGCTCGCGTCGGCCGGGCTCAGCGCAGCCGCCGACCGTCCGGCGCGGACGCTCGACTACGGCAACCAGCGCCGGCTCGAGCTCGCCCGGGCCGCCGCCCTCGCGCCCGTCTTCCTGCTCCTCGACGAGCCGACGTCGGGCATGAGCGACCAGGAGAGCCGGGCCATGGTCGACCACGTTCGCGCCACCGCGCGGTTGGTCGGCGCGGGAGTGCTCGTGATCGATCATGACCTCGCGTTCATCACGCGGATCAGCGACCACGTCGTCGTGCTCGCCGAGGGCCGCGTCCTCGCCGAAGGGACGCCGGCGGAGGTGCGCGCCGACCCCGCCGTCGCCGTCGCCTACCTCGGCCGCGAGTCACGACGACCGGCCTGAACTTGCATCTGTTCTGCGCGCCAGGGCGCGCAATTCAGATGCAAGAACGGCGTGGGGAAGGTCAGTAGTACGGGAGGTAGGTCTCCAACTCCCAGGCGGTGACCTTCTCCGGGTTCCAGTCCTCGCCGGTGAGCTCCCAGCGCTTGAGGTCGTGGCGGCGGAGCGTGAGGTAGGCGTTGACGAGCTCCGGGCCCATCGCCTCGACGAGCACCTGGTCGGCCTCGATCGCGGCCAGCGACTCGGCCAGCGTCTCGGGAGTGTGGCGATCGGTGTTCGGCTCGGCGTCGCCGTCACCGACCTGCGGCGGGCCGCAGTCCACCCCGTCGACCACACCGAGCAGGGCCGCGTTGAGCATCGCCGCCGCCGCCAGGTACGGGCTCGCCGTCCCGCACGGCATGCGGTTCTCGATCCGGGTCGCGGCCCCACGCTCGGCCGGTACGCGGTACGTGCTGATGCGGTTGTCGAGCCCCCAGTTCGCCCAGTAGCCGGCGATCAGCCCGGGCATCAGTCTCCGGTAGCTGTTCACGAGCGGCGCGGACAGACCGGCGACGGCCTCGTGGTGGGCGAGTAGCCCGCCGATGCTCTGACGAGCGATCGGGCTCAATCCATCGGCGCCCGCCGGATCGTGGAACGCGTTGGGCCCGCCCGACGTCGGTAGCACGGAGAAGTTGACGTGCAGCCCCGACCCCACGGCGGTGGGATCAGGCCGGCCGAGGTACGTGGCGCGATAGCCGTTGTCCGCGGCGACCTCGCGCGTCATCTCCTTGGCCAGCACCGCCCGATCGGCGGCGTCCAGCGCCGGTCCGTACGTCAGGTTGAGCTCGAGCTGCCCGGGCGAGAACTCGGTCAGCACGCCCTCGAGGTCGAGGCCCATCTCCTCGGAGATGTCGAAGTACTCCAGCGCCAAGCCGGTCGGATCGCCGCCGAGACCGACCCCGTACACCCGGTGCGCCTCGCTGCCGGCAGTGCGCCAGCCGCCGGCCGTGGCCTCGTCCGGCTCGAGCAGGTACAACTCGAGCTCGAAGCCGAGCTGGGGCTCGAAACCGATCGCCCGCCACCCCTCGATCGCCCGGACGAGGGCGCCCCTTGGGCAGATCGCGAGGGGCTGCCCGTCCGAGCTGGACAGCTCGCACACGACCACGTCGGTGTCGGGTTCCCACCCCGGCCGGCGAGTGGAGACCACGGGCGTGGCGGTCAGGTCCGGGTACCCGACGTCGGCCGCGTATCCGCTGATCGGCAGGATCTCCCCGTCGATGCCCATGGCCAGCGTCGTCACCGCGTGGTGGGTGTGGGCGTAGTCCCGGTCGACCTTGCGCGACGGCACGTACCGCCCGTGGGTCAGCCCGTTGAGGTCACTCCAGAGCGTGCGGACCCGTTCGTTGGCCATGCCGCCGGAATGTACCCGCGGCTGGAGCAAGCCATTCGACGTCGCCCTAGGGCTTCAACATCGGATCGTCGAGGGCCCGCGCCTGCAGCTCGCGGCGGTTGCGCACCCCGAGCTTGCGGAAGATCGAGGTCAGGTGGGCCTCGACGGTGCGCGGGCTGATGAACAACGTCGCGGCGAGATCGCGGTTGGACGCCCCGCTCACGACGAGCCGGGCGACCTGCAGCTCGTGAGGCGTGAGCAGCTGGTGGTCGGCGACCTCGTCACCGATGACCCCGCCCGACGCGCGCAGCTCGGTCACGGCCCGCTCGGCGAAGGCGCTGGCGCCGACACTGCGCAGGAGTTCGACCGCCTGTTCGAGCTGCCGACGGGCCTCCCCGCGACGCCGTGACCGACGCAGCCACTCCCCGTAGGCGAGGCGGCCGCGACCCTCGGTGAACCGGTTGCCCTGAGCGACGGAGATCGCGATCGCCTCCTCGAAGTGGCGCACCGCCGCGTCGTCGGTGGTCGCGAGCATGCCCCTGGCCCGGTCGAGGCCGTGCAGTGCCGAGCAGGCTGGCCGGGACCTCCGACTCGAGCTCCTGCACCACGTCCTTGGCCTCGGCGCGGCGCCCGGCCTTGATCAGACCCTCGATCCACTCGATCTCCCACCGGATGAGCCCGCGCCCGATGGGAGTCATCTCGCGGACCTTCTGGAAGTGCTCGTCGGCGTCGTCGAAACGACCCTCGGTGAAGGCGAGGTAGCCGCGGCCGATCGGGCCGAGGGCGCGCCGTTCGGGCTCGGGGACGTCGCTGAGCAACGTCGCCGCCCGCTCACATAGGTCTCGATCCCCGACCACGGCCGAGCACAGCGCGAGCACGCCAGCGGCGAACGACGCCAGCTCGGGGAACCCGTTGGTCTCCGCCAGCGCGATCGCCTCGGTGCCGGCCGCGACCGTGGCCGGGAACGCCCGGCTGTAGTTCGACATGCTCCGGGAACCGAGCACACTGACCAGCGGGCGGATCGCGCCGCGGGCCCGCAGGTCTCGTTCCAGGTCAGCGAGGAGCTCGTCGACGGCTTCGCCGGGACGGAGGAACCCGAGGGCCGGAGCGACGACCTCCGACAGGAACACGGCGTCGGCCGACGAGCGGTTCGGCCCGGCCAGCTCGCGGTAGCGCTCGAGCAACGCCTCCCCACCCATCTCACCGTTGAGGAGCATCCGAGCCCCGGCCAGCACGTCGATCCGCCGGGCTCGTTCCTCGTCGACCTGAGGCCGGAGGACGATCGCCTCCTCGACGGCGCTCGTCATGTCGGCGAGCGCGCCGGCGATCATGTACGCGGCGAGGGAGTCGAGCAGGAGGTCGACGGCGAGCTCGGGCGCGACGGAGCTGACCTCTCGCGCCGCGGCTCGCAGCTCCCCGACCCCAGACGTGCCACCACCCACCGAGGGCGGCAGGCGCGAACGGAGTCGTAGCCGACGCACGCGCTCGATGACGTCGTCGACCCCGGGCTCGTCGTGGAAGACCTCGTCGGCGCGGTCGAGGAGACGCCCGGCGGCGGTCGCCATCCCGGCATCGAGCAGGGCGCCGGCGGCGAGCCCGAGCCGGCGGGCCCGGTCGAGCGAGGACGGGGACAGCCGGCTGGCCAGCTCCCACGAGCGGCCCGCCACCGTCGGCGCGCCTCGCCGGGCCGCGATCGCGGCGGCCTCGTCGAGACTGCGGGCGACGTCCTCGTCCGGTCCGAGCGCGGCCCGGCCCAGGTGCCACGCCCGGGCCGGCGCGCCGTCGGGGAGCGTGTCGGCGAGCGCCCGGTGGGCCGCTCGCCGGTCGCCCCGCGGGGCGTCGTGGTACGCCGCCGAGCGCATGAGCGGATGGCGGAACGTCAGCCGGTCGCCGTCGAGCTGGATCACCCCGCGCGTCTCGGCCTCTTCGAGCTCCGCGATCCCGAGCCCCTGGGGCCCGAGCGCGCTGACGATGCGCCCCAGGTCGCCGTCAGGCTCGGCGGCGGCGACGAGCAGCGCGGCGAGTACGGGCCGTTCCAGCCGGGCGAACACCAGGTCGACGACCTTCTGCCCCGACTGTCCGATGGGCAACGGATCGGGGAGCTCGGCGCGGCCGGAGCGCTGGTCGGCGTCGAGGAGGTTCGCCGCCTCGACGAGCACGAGCGGGATCCCGCCACCGGCCGCCACGAGCTGGCGACGGACGTCGGCGCTGTCGACGCCGACGTCGGCGAGGATGCGATCGGCCACGTCGTCGTCGACCGCGTCGAGGAGGTAGGTCGGCCCGGTGTCGGAGCCCGCGTCCGTCCCGACGCGGCGGGCCGAGACGACCGCGACCCGTTCGAACTGCAGCCGGCGGGCGATGTAGGCGAGCGTGCGGCGGGTCGGCACGTCGAGCCACGGCAGGTCGTCGATCATCACCACCACGGGCGCCTGCTCGGCGGCCTGGACGAGCAGGTCACGAGCACCGAGGGCGATGGCGAACGGCTCGGCCGGCTCGTCCCCGCCCTCGATGGCGAGCGCCGACCGCACGGCCGCAGCTCGGGCGGGTGGCAGGTTGGGCAGCCCGCCGAGCAGGCCTTCGAGCAGCGCGGCCAGGCCCGACCAGGCCAGCTCGACCTCGGCCTCGACGCCGGCGATCCGGATGATGCGCGCCCCGGGGACATCCGCCGCGATCAGCTCGGCGGCGTTCGAGAGCACGGCGGTCTTGCCGATCCCGGGCTCGCCGACCACGGTGAGCGCACCCCCCTGACCCTCCGCGGCCGCCTCGGCGAGGGCGACGAGGGTCGCGACGACGGCGCTACGGCCCGGGAGGGCCTGGTCACGGAGGGAAAGACTCGGCACGGGGTCTCGCTGCGGTGAGATCACGGGGTATCCCCGATGTCGGGCACCCCCTCGTCCGTGCAGGCTACCCGTGTGGTCTCGACACCCGGTCGGGACGTGAAGGAGTACGAATGGGCGCTGGAGCCCGCTTGGCCGAGGAGCGAGATCGCTGGGAGGACCATTGGCGGTTGGTCGATCTCGAGCGTGAAGGAGAGCATCTGCTCGACATCCTCTCCCCGTGCGAGGAACTGCGGACGGCAGTTCCAGGGCTCCGGACTGCGGCGGACGGCGAGAGCCCCGTGCTGATCGGGATTACCGATCGACGGGTTCTCGTCGTCGGTCGCCAGCGGGCGGATGCTGGTGAACGACTCGGAGCCCAACTGGGCGTCAGCGTCGTAGACGTGACTCCTCACGTGGCGGGACTCGGGCGGGCCGCATCGATCGAGATGGCAGACGGCGACACCATCGCGTTCGACCTCGATGACCACACCATGGACCGTCTCTGGGAATCCATGGACGGTCTGGCGGGCATCACTGGCGTCGGCTGAGCGGCGGACTCAGCCGGCGCCACTTTCCCGGCGCTCTGCGCGCCGTGGCGGCGAACGAGTTCGACCGGCAACCCCCTGTTTGCCGGTCGAGCTCTCGCCACGTCCAACCTCTCAGACGCGCCGGGCGTCTTCGACCAGGTTGATCTCGTAGAGCACCTCGTCGAGGGCGTCGGCGGCGGTGACCGCGGCGAACCGCTGCGGGTGCTCGGGAGTGCAGCAGCTCGGCACCGGCGCGAGCACGGTCCACGGACGCGGGTGGCAGAACTGCACGACGCTGTGACGCTCGCCGGTGTAGCCGGATGCGGCGACGACGCGGTGCCAACCGATGGGGATCTGCCCGTTGGTCAGCCGCTCGAGCATGATCCCGGTGTTGATGATGACCTGCCCTTCCGGCGCCACCGCGTCGACCCAGTCGTCGTCGACCTTCACCTGCAACCCCGGCGCCGTCGCGCGTGGGAGGGCGGTGATGAGGTTGATGTCGCCGTGCTGGCCGGCCCACTCGTAGGCGCCGTCGGACGGCATCTCGGTCATCGGCGGATAGCGGATCGCCCGCGTGAGCGTCGGACCGTCGCGCACCATCTCGTCGAAGAAGGTCTCGTGGCACCCGATGCCCTCGGCGATGACGCGCAGGAACCGGCGCTGCAGCTCGGCGATCGTCTCGTGGAACTCGGTGAGCACCTTGGTGATGCCGGGAACCGTCTCCTCGGGCATCACCTGGTCGGGGTACGCGGTCGGGAACTTGCGCTTCAACGGATGGCCGCTCGGGATCGGCGACGACCAGTTGAGCATCTCCTTCCAGTCCGGTCGGTCGCTCGACGCCGCGGTCTCGACGAGCAGCCCGGTGTACCCGGTCTGGCCGTGCGCACCCGGCACCGTCCAGCGCTGCTTCTCCTCTGCCGGCGCGGCGAAGAACTCCCTGAGCATCCCGTAGGCACGGTCGAGCATGTCCTCGGACAGGTCGTGGGACGTATACACGAAGCCGGTCTCGAGGCTCCGGCGCACGCCGTCGACGACAGCCCGGCGCTGCGGCGGCGTGCCCCGTTCGAAGGCCAGCAGGTCGACGTCGAGGATCTCGCTCACCCGTGGAACGCTACTGGCGCGCCGCCGGAGGCGAAGACTGCCGGGAGCCCACCGGTGTGGAGGAAGACCACATCGGTGCCGGGAGACCAGCGTCCCTCGACCGCGCAACCGAGCAGCCCGGCGAAGCCCTTGCCGCTGTACGTACGGTCGAGGACCCAGCCGCCGTGGAGCGCCGCCCATCGGATCGCTTCGTCGCCGGCCGCGGTCGGGACGCCGTAGTCGGGACCCAGCCACCGGTCGTCGATCTCGACGTCGTCGTCGGACGCGTCACCCGGATCGGCACCGAGCAGTTCGAGCGTCTCCTCTGCGAGGGCCCGCACGTCCGGCACCCCTGTGTTCACGCCCTTGGCGACGCCGACCGCGAGCACGTCGGGCAGGCGGTCGTGACCGAGCGAACGGAGCAGCGCCCGCCCGGCGACCAGGCCGGCGTGTGTTCCCCCGCTCGACGAGGCATGAACGACCGCCGCCGGCGCGATGCCCGCGTCGCGGCACTGCTCGACGAGCTCCCCGAACGCCTCCACGTATCCGAGCGCCCCGACCGCGGTGCTCCCGCCGATGGGGATCGAGTGCGGCACGACCCCGTCGGCGGCGAGCTCGGCGGTGAGCTGCTCGCGTGCGATCTCGAGCTCGCCCCAATGGTTCGGCGGGCACCCGACGTAGTGGAGTTGGGCGCCGAACAGCGTCGCGAGCAACTGGTTCCCCGTCGGGCGTAGCGGCGGGTCCCCGGACAGGACGAGATGGACCTCGAGGCCGAGGACGGCACCGGCGGCCGCCGTGATCCGGCAGTGGTTGGACTGCTCGGCGCCGACGGTCACGAGTGCCCGCGCTCCCACCTCGAGCGCCTCGCCACAGAGGAACTCCAGCTTGCGGGCTTTGTTGCCGCCCACGCCCAGACCGGTCAGGTCGTCACGCTTGACCCACAGCCGGGCCCCGCCGGGCAAACCCGGCCCTTGTTCGAGCGGTGTCGGCAACGTCGCCAGTCGCGATCGTGGCCGCGCCGCGAGGAGGTCGGCGACGGCGAGCGGCACTCGTCGGATGGTACGCGGCCTCCTCACGGCCCCGGCCGCGGCAGCAACAATGAGGTCCGGTGACGACCGACTGGAATCCGGTGCTGCGCGGGGAGTTCGCCAAGCCGTACTGGCCCGACCTACAGGCCTTCGTTGCCGCCGAACGGGCGCGGCACACCGTGTATCCGCCGACCGACGAGGTGTTCGCCGCCCTGCACCTCACGCCGTATGCCGAGACCCGGGTGCTCATCCTCGGCCAGGATCCGTACCACGGGCCGGGCCAAGCCCACGGCCTGTGCTTCTCCGTGCGGCGGGGCGTGGCGATCCCGCCCTCGCTCGTCAACATCCACCGCGAACTGCACGACGACCTCGGGATCGCGCCGCCGGATCACGGGAACCTGGAACCGTGGGCGCACCAGGGCGTGCTCCTGCTCAACGCCACGCTCACCGTGCGGGCGGGACAGGCGGCGTCGCATCAGGGCCGCGGCTGGGAGACGTTCACCGACGAGGTGATCCGGACGGTCTCGGCGAAGGACCGTCCGGTCGTGTTCGTCCTGTGGGGCGCCTACGCCCGCCGCAAGCGGGCCCTCGTCAACACCGCGCGCCACACGATCATCGAGTCCGCTCACCCGTCGCCGCTGTCCGCGCACAACGGGTTCTTCGGGTCCAAGCCGTTCTCTCGGGCGAACGCGGCCTTGATCGCCGCCGGCTTGGACCCGGTCGATTGGCGTTTGTGAGAGTTCTGTCAGTCGGGATCGACTCGAAAGCGCGATTTCCGACCGACAGAACGCGGCTGACGGTCAGTGGACCGTGCCCGCCCTCATCAGGTCGCGCGACGAGCGGCCGATGTAAACCGTGTACGTGCCTGCCGGCACGGTCCACTGACCGTCGAGCCAGGACGCGAACGCCCGCCGGTCGAGGTCGATCGTCACGCGCTCGCGCTGCCCTGGGGCGAGGTCCACGCGGCGGAATCCCGCGAGGTGGCGGACGGGTCGGGCCGGGTCGCCCGGCGGCGGTTCGACGTACACCTGCACGACCGCGCTCCCGACCCGCCGGCCACTGTTCGTCACGTCGACCTCCACGGCCACCTTGTCGGCCACCGACCCCTCGACCGCGGCGTCGTCCAGATCGAACGTCGTGTACCCGAGGCCGTGCCCGAACGGGAACAACGGCTCGATCCCCTCGCGGTCGTACCACCGGTGGCCGATGAACGTGCCCTCGGCGTAGATCGCGCGGCCGTCGCGCCCGGGGTGGTGCGAGAACGCCGGCGTGTCCTCGAGCCGAGCGGGGAACGTGAGCGGGAGCCGTCCGCCCGGCTCGGCGGCCCCGGTCAACACGTCGGCGAGGGCGTCGCCCAGCGCCTGACCCGGGAACCAGAGCTGCAGCACCGCCGGGACCGCGTCCAGCCACGGCATCGTCACCGGAGAGCCGGCGTTGATCACGACGATCGTGTTGGGGTTCGCCGCGGCCACGGCGGCGACCAACTCGTCCTGGTCCCCCGGCAGTGCCATGGTGGTGCGGTCCTCGCCCTCGGTCTCCCAGTCGTCGTTGGTCCCGACGATCACCACGGCGACCTCGGCGCCGGCAGCGACGGCGGCGGCCTGCTCGATGTGATCAGTGGCGGGCACGGCGCGGGCGCCGACGACCAGGCCGCGCAGCGACTCGTTGCCGGCTGCCGGGTAGTCCACCTCGACCTCGTAGGAGCGTCCGCCTTCGAGCGCCACGGACGTCCGGATCTCCGGGCTGCCGAGCCCGTAGAACGAGCCGCCGTGCTGCGCCTCGGTCAGCTCGACGACCGTCGTCCCGTCGATGCGCACGCTCGCCGGGCCGACGACCCGCAGGCCGACCTCCCAGTCGCCCGTGGAGTCGGGCACGAACGTGCCGGAGATCCGCGTGGCGAGGGCGTGCGGGTCGACGCCATCGACCGGCGTCTGGGCCCCGCGCCACGACAGACGGTCGGTGCTGGTCGTACCGACGCGGCGCTCCCCGTCGAGCAGATCGACGCTGAAGTCGCCGTGGATCGTCGGCAGGAACTTGTCGATCACTCCCCCGGGCGCGTCGGCGACGTCGAGACCGCGGCTCGTGAGCGCATCCAACGGACCGGGCCGGAGCACGTGACGCACCCGAGCGCTGCCCCCTCCCTGCACCCGTCCGTACCTCGCGTTCGGACCGATCAGCGCGATGCGGCGCACAGTGGCGGCGAGCGGCAATCGCCCGCCCTCGTTCTTGAGTAGGACCATCGCCCGGGCCGCGGCGCTCCGGATCACGTCGTGCGTCGCCGGATCGTCGGCGGTCACCTCCTCGGTACGCCCCGCGGCAGCACCGGTCCACGCGGCCAGCGCGAGCAGGCGGCGCACCGACCGGTCGAGGTCCGCCTCCGTGACCGTCCCCGCGTCGAGCTCGGCCTGGAGGCGAGGGCCGCGCAGCCGGGCCGGCCCGGGCATCTCGAGGTCGAGGCCGGCGAGCAGTGACGGGCCCGCGCTGTGCGTGCCGAACCAGTCGCTGATCACCGCCCCGTCGAAGCCCCATTCGTCGCGCAGGACCTCCGTGAGCAGCCAGTGGTGCTCGCTGCAGTACGTCCCGTTGAGCCGGTTGTAGCCGCTCATCACGGCGCGCACGCCCGCTCGTCGCACGGCGGCCTCGAACGGCACGAGGTACAGCTCGCGGAGCGTGCGCTCGTCGATCTCCGAGGAGATGGTCATGCGATCGAACTCGGTGTCGTTGCCGGCGAAGTGCTTGACACACGCGGCGACGCCCTCCGCCTGGACGCCCTCGATGTAGGCGACGGCGAGCTCGGCGGTGAGCACCGGATCCTCACTGAGGCACTCGAAGTTGCGCCCGCCGATGGGCGTCCGGTGCAGGTTCACCGTCGGGGCGAGGAGGACGTGGGCGCTCTTGGAACGCGCTTCCCGGCCGAGGGCCCGCCCGACCTCACGGATCAGCTCGGGGTCCCAGGTCGCCCCGAGGGCGCTGCCACACGGGAACGATGCCGACCGCACCCCGTCCCATGACGTCCCGCGCGCGCCGGCGGGCCCGTCGGACATCCTGACCGTTGGCACGGGTGGACCAGTGAAACCCACCGTGTGCCACATGTCGGCGCCGGCCAAGAGCTGCACCTTCTGGGCGGCGGAGAGATCGGCCAGGGTGCCGGCCTCGAGCGGGTCGACGGGATCGTCCGTGAGCACGCTGGGCGAACGTACCAGGGTGTCAGGACCCGTCCGACGGGGTACTGTTACGAACGAGTGACGTCAGTGACGATGTCATGACAGCAGCAGGAGCGGGCGGAGACTGGAGATAGGCGATGTCCACCGTTCCGACGCCCGGCGAGCGTGATGAGTACGGGCGCCAGCCGGACGACTTTCCGGAGTCCCCGCAGGACCTGAGCCTGACCGGCCACACGGTGCTCGACGATCATCACCAGAAAGTGGGCACGGTCAGTGACGTCCTCTATGACGAGCGCGGCGAGCCCCGCTGGGCCGTGGTGAACCCGGGCCCGATGCGCGCCGAGCACTACGTGCCCGTCGAGGGTTCGTACATGACGAACGAAGGCGCCGTGGTGATCCCCTACGGCAAGGAACAGGTCAAGGCGGCAGCCAAGGCCAGCCGCGACCACGTCCTCGAGTCCTCGGTCGAGCGCGATCTGATCGAGCACTACGAGCTGACGTCCTCGTAAGTCCGACTCTTCATCCGAGGGTTTCGCGTCACCCGAGGGTTTGGTGAGGGAAAGTCCCGCGCCAAACCCTCGGATGACAGCAAACCCTCGGGTGGATCAGCGGGAGCGGCGCATGCGGTCGATCGACCGCTCGACGGCGTCGCTCGACGCGCGCAGGTACTCGACGATCGCCTCGACCCGCTCGTCGTCGAGATGTTCGACGACGCCGGCGATGTCTTGCTGCAACGGGGTGAACAGGGCGAGCATCTCGACGTAACGCTCCGCGTTCGGGCCGTTCGGTGCAGGTGACAGCGGCTCGACGATCACCCGTCGACGGTCGGTGGGGTCGGCGGCGCGGCGCACCCAGCCCGCCCGCTCGAGGCGGTCAATCACCCCGGTGACGGCCCCTGACGTGATCCCGACCCGGCGAGCCAACTCCCCCGCCGTGATCGGCCCGGTCCAGTCGAGCACGTCCAGACATTCGAAGTCGGTCGCGTTGAGCCCGACGCGCTCGGCGATCGCCCTCGCGTGCATGGCCCCGACCGAACCGCTGCGCCGGTTCTCCCGGTCGAGCTCCTCGAGCAACCGCTTGCGATTCGCACTCTGCCGTCCTGGCACCGAACTTCCCTTATCTCGTTGATTTCTTAGTTACTAAGATATATAGTCGGCGAGAGAGATTCTACTCGGAGGTTCGGAGATGGAGTTGATGATCGAGGCTGACGGCCTCCGCAAGCGGTACGGCAAGGTGGACGCCCTCGACGGGTTGACCTTGTCGGCCCCGACGGGCGGTGTGCTCGCCGTCCTCGGCCCGAACGGCGCCGGCAAGACGACGTTCGTCCGCACCGTGGCCACGTTGACCCGGCCCGACACCGGCGCGCTACACGTGGCCGGCGTCGACGCCCTGCGCCACCCGCACCGGGTGCGGGCGCTGATCGGCCTGGCCGGCCAATCCGCCGCCGTCGAGGAGGCCATGACCGGCCGGGAGAACCTCGAGATGGTGGGTCGCCTGTTCGGTCAATCCGCCGCCGACGCCCGGCGCCGCGCGACCGAGACGCTCGAACGCCTGGATCTCGCCGACGCGGGCGACCGCCTGGTTCGCGGGTGGTCGGGCGGGATGCGTCGGCGGCTCGACCTCGGCGCGAGCCTGGTCGGCCGGCCCCGCATCCTGCTGCTCGACGAGCCGACCACCGGACTCGACCCGGCCAGCCGGATCGCCCTCTGGGACGCCGTGCGCGACCTGGTCGACCACGGCACCGACGTGCTGCTCACCACCCAGTACCTCGATGAGGCTGACCACCTGGCCGACCGCATCGTCATCATCGACCACGGGCGGGTCATCGCGACCGGCACCCCCGCCGAGCTCAAGTCCCTCGCCGGCCGGGATGTCGTCGAAGCTCAGCCGCGCGATCGTGACGACGCCGCCGCCGTCGCGAGGGCGATGTCGGCGGTCGCCGGCGAGGACGCCGCGCTCGACGCCGAGACCGGCCGCGTGACCATCCCGGTGGCGGACGGCACCGCCGGCCTGGCTGCGGTCGTCCGCAGCCTCGACGGCGAGCACCTCCCGGTCGACGACTTGGCGCTGCGCCGTCCGACCCTCGACGAAGTGTTCCTCGCCCTCACCGGGCGCGCAACCGACAGGAAGGCATCATGAGCGTCACCACCGCACCCCCACTGACCTCGCCGGTCCCCGCGACCCGAACGCTCCCCACGGCGGGCGCCGGCTTCCTCACCAGCAGCCGGGTCGTCGCCCGGCGCACCATGACCGCGTTCGCCCGCACCCCGCAGTTGCTGGTCGTCGCCACGATCCAGGGCGCGATGTTCCTGCTCATCTTCCGCTACGTGTTCGGCGGCGCGATCGGCCGGGCCGACGGCGTGAGCTACGTCGACTTCATGGTCCCGGGATTCGTCGTCGCCGGCGTGCTGTTCTCCGGGATGGCCGCCGCCGCCGGCGTCGCCGAGGACGTCCAGCGGGGCGTCGTCGACCGGTTCCGCTCGCTCCCCATCCCGCGGGCGGCGCTGGCGACGGGCCGGGCGCTCGCCGAGACCGCGCTCGTCACGTGGGGCGTCGTGGTCACCGCCGCCATCGGGGTGGCGATCGGGTTCCGCCCCGCCGGATCCATACTCGACTGGCTCGTCGCGCTGGGGCTCTGCGTCGGGTTCGGCTTCGCCTTTACGTGGATGTTCATCACCATCGGCCTGGTGTCGGGGTCGGCGCAGGCGGCCCAGGGCATGTCGCTCCTGGTGTTCCCGCTGACGTTTGTCTCCAGCGCCTACGTGGCCGTCGACACGATGCCCGGTTGGATGCAGCCGATCGCCCGCAACCAGCCGGTGACGGCGATGGTCGACGCGGCCCGCTCGTGGGTCATCGACGACCCGGCCGCCAACCTCGGGCACAGTCCGGCCTTCCTCACCGCCAAGGCCCTGCTGTGGTCACTCGCCCTGGTCGCTGTCTTCGCCCCGCTCGCCGCCGCTCGCTACGCCCGCAGCTGAGCCGGTGTCCAACGTCTCGATGGTCCGCAGCACCGTGCGGAGCAGTTGGGCGAGACGCTGGACGTCGGGGGCGGCGAGGCCGGAGACCACCCGCGACTCGCCGTCGTTGAAGCGAGGGAAGAGCCCGACCATCAGCTCGTCCCCTGCCGGGGTGCACGCGACGAGGATCAGCCGGCGGTCGTCCGGATGGCGGCGGCGGGCGACCAGCCCTCGCCGCTCGAGGGTCGTGACGACGCCGGTGAGCGTGCCCTTGGCGACTCCGGAGTCGACGGCGACGTCGCGAAACTCGCTCTCGCCCCACACCCACAGCACCCACAAGACGGTGAACGCGGTGAACGAGAGCCCGGCCGACGCGAGCACCGACCGCTCGAGGTGGTTGCGCGCCGCGCTCGCGACCCGGAACACGTTGGCGACCGCGGCCATGGACGAGAAGTCGACCGCCCGCTCGATCCCCGCCCGGCCGAGCCGCTCGGCGACGTCCTCCTCGACCTGCAGCAGCTCGCGACCGTCGCTCGACGAGAGGCGCCGGCGCACCTCATCAACTCCGCGCTGGTTGCCGGAGACTCGTGCGCCGGGCGGCCCGGTCGACGAGCCAGGTGAAGAGCGGGTCCGAGGCACGCGTGTCGAGAAGCTCGGGATGCCACTGGACGGCGACCACATCGCGCCCCGGCCACTCCAGGCCCTCGACGTCACCGGACGCACTGCGGGCCGCGACCGTCCACCCCCCGGCGACCCGATCGACGGTCTGGTGGTGCAGCGAGTTGACCGCCACCGTCGGGCCGTACAGCTCGTGGAGCAGGCTGCCCGGCTCGGTCGTCACCTCCTCGATCCGCTCCTCCGGGCCGACGTCGAAGCGGGCATGCGCCGGCACGTGCTGATGCAGCGTCCCCCCGCCCCACACGTTGAGCAGCTGGAGGCCCCGGCAGACGCCGAGCACCGGGAGCTCCTCGGAGACGGCGAGGTCGACGAACGCCAGCTCGAGCCGGTCCCGCGCCGGCTCCGGGACGTACGTCGCGGGGTCGAGCTCGGCGCCGTAGCGCGCCGGCTCGACGTCGGTGCCTCCGCTGAGCAGGATCCCGTCCAGCCGTCCGGCGTAGTCGCCCGGATCGACGTGCAGCGGTAGGTAGACCGGCAGCCCGCCGGCCTCGGTGATCGCCTGCGCGTACTCGTTGACGTACACGTCGATGTGCAGGTCGGCGAGGTTGTCGGGGAAGCCGGCGACCTGGAAACCGCGCTTGCGCCGCCCGGTCAGACCGATCAGGGGGCGCGTCACGGGCGAACCGTCTCGACGGTGCGAGCGAGCGAGCGCCAGCGCCGCGATTGCGAGCGACGAGGCGCCAGCCGAGGCGCGGCTACACGCTGCGCAGGCGGCATGCGGCGTGGCCGGGGAACGCCATGACGGCCTGCGTGGCCGGGGAACGCAGTCATTAGGCCCCGAACGATAGCGGTGAGCCCTGGCCCGTCGCCTCGAGAGGTGTTTGCATTGACGCCATGACGCCGCCCCGGCGTTACCGCAACCGGCACGAGGCCGGCTCGATCCTCGCCGACCACGTCGCCGCCCAGGTCCTGCCACGCGAGTCCGACGCGCCACCGCTCGTCCTCGGTCTGCCCCGCGGCGGAGTCCCGGTCGCGGCGCCGGTCGCCGCCCGGCTCGGGGCGCCCCTCGACGTGCTCACCGTGCGCAAGATCGGCACGCCGCACCACGAGGAGCTGGCGATCGGCGCCGTTGCCTCGGGCGGCCTCCGCGTGCTCAACGAGGAGCTGATCTCCCACCTCGGGCTGTCGGAGTCCGCGGTCGAGGAGCGCACCCGGCGGGCCCAAGCCGAGCTGGAGCAACGGGAGACCCGGCTGCGCGGCGACCGGCCGCCGATCCCCATCGCCGGGCGGACGGTGGTCGTCGTGGACGACGGGCTGGCCACCGGCGCGACGATCCGCGCCGCGGTCACCGCCCTGCGCAGCGCCGATGCGGCGACGGTGATCGTCGCCGTCCCGGTCGGCGCCCCGGACTCGTGCGCCGATGTCGAGGCCCTCGCCGACGTGCTCGTGTGCCCGAGTCGCCCGATCGAGTTCAGCGCCGTGGGACAGTGGTACGACGACTTCTCGGCGACCACCGACGCCGAGGTGATCGAGCTGCTCGAAACCGCGTCGGCCGGCTGATCCCTCCGACCTGTGTCACCGCGATACGCGGTCGACGACGTATGCGGTGACACAAACGCAGTTCAGGTCACGTCAGGTCGTCCAGCAGCCGGCGCTTGAGGTCGAAGACCCCGTCGGTGATCGACACGTGATACGTGTGCGGGTGCACCAGCCGCCTGACGCCCGGGTCGAGTGCCTCCACGTCGTCGGTGCGGCGCTTGGCGGCCTGCGTCAGATCGTCGAGCGCGTCGCGGCCTCCTGGATACGCGAGCCCGCCCTCGTCGAGCACCGGTACGAGCAGCTCGTCGGCTCGGCTCCAGCGGTCGGCGGTGAGCGTCCGGAGGACGTCGGGACGGGCGTGGTGGTGGAGTTGCAGATCGCGGCCGGTGAGGATCGTCTCGTCGATCGTGGAGAGGACGTCAGCAGTGGCCGTCTGCCGGTCGTCGTAGATCCGCCACAGCCGTTTGCGCCCCGGGTTGAGCACCTTCACCGGTGAGTCCGAACGCTTCATCGCCGGCACCCACTCGGCATGGTCCTGCACGGCGACGAGCTTGTAGACGCCGTCGAGACTGGGGTCACCGGCGCTCGTCACCAGCCGCGACCCGACTCCGAGGACGAGCCGGCCGATCACCTCGTCGGCGTCGGCGCCGGCGCGGTGCGCCTCGGCGCTGATCTGCGACACGATCTGCCAGATCGTGAGCTCGTCGAGCTGGCTGGACAGCACGATCACGGTGTCCGGGAAACCGGCCCGGTCGAGCGCGAGCGCGGCCTGGGTGGCGAGGTAGGCGAGGTCGCCGGAGTCGAGGCGGATGCCGACCGGGCGGTGTCCGGCCCGGCGCAGCCGCTCGAACGTCGCGATGGCGTTGGGGATCCCGCTCTCCAGCGTGTCGACCGTGTCGACGAGCAGCACGGTGTCGTCGGGGTACACGTCGGCGTAGGCGTCGAAGGCCGCCTGCTCACCCTCCCCGAGGGCGATGAACAGCTGCACCATCGAGTGGGCATGCGTCCCAGCGGGGCTCAGGCCGAGCTCGTACCCGACGGCGGCGTTCGACGTGGACGTCGCACCGCCGACGATCGCAGCCCGTGACGCCGCATCGCCCCCCGCCCCCTGCGCGCGGCGCAGGCCGAACTCGAGGACCGGGCGGCCCCGCGCCGCTTCGAGCACCCGCGACGCCTTCGTCGCGATGAGCGTGGCGAAGTTGAGCCGGTTGAGGAGGGGCGTCTCGAGCAGCTGGGCCGCCGCGAGCGGGCCCTCCACGACGGTGATCGGAGTGTTCGGATGGACGACCCGGCCTTCGGGCACCGCGCTCAACGTGAGGCCGGCGAACCCGGCGGACTCGAACCACGCACAGAAGTCCTCGTCGAACAGGCGGTCACCGCTGCGGGACCGGTGGCCGCGCAGCGCGGCGACGTCGACCGGCGTCGCCTGTGTCGTCATGACCCAGTCGACGAAGGGCGCCAGCCCGGCCGCCACGCAGAAGCCGGCCTCGTGGTCGCCGTAGTGCGGGTACGAGCGGAAGAAGTGCTCGAACCGTACGGCCCGCTCGTGGAGCCCGTACCGGTAGTACAGCTGCGCCATCGTGAGCTGGTAGGCGTCCGTGCTGAGAATGCCGTTGCGCAGCGGCTGTGGGGGCACGATCCGACTCTATTTCGATAGCGTGACGGTGATGACGGTTGTCTATGACGCGGAGACCGCGTTGGTGGTCACCGACGTGCAGAACGACTTCGCCGACCCGACCGGATCGCTCTCGGTGCCGGGGGGCGACGCGGTGGTCGACGCCGCCAATGCCCAGATCGCCGCGGCGCGATCGGCCGGCTCGCTGGTCGTGTACACGCAGGACTGGCACCCGCCCCGGACTCCCCACTTCGTCACCGACGGCGGGCCGTGGCCGGTGCACTGCGTCGCCGGAACCTGGGGCGCCGAGCTCCATCCCAAGCTCATCGTCGACGGCCCGGCCGTGCGCAAGGGCCAGAGCGGCGAGGACGGCTACTCGGGGTTCACGATCCGCGACGTCACGTCGGGCGAGGACGAGTCGACCGGCCTGCACGAGCTGCTCCGCGAGCGGGGCACGAAGCGGGTGGTGATCGTCGGCCTGGCACTGGACTACTGCGTGAAGGCGACGGCCCTCGATGCCGTCGGCCTCGGATACGAGACCGTGCTGGCGACGTCCGCCACCGCGCCGGTGGAGGTCGAGCCGGGCGACGGCGCCCGCGCCGAACACGAGCTGGCCGCGGCCGGCGTCACGCTCGTCGACTGACGGAAAACGCGGAAGTGTGAGCTGAGCGTGCGGATATCCGCACGCTCAGCTCACAGATCCCGTTGGACGGAGGGCTACTCGCTGGCGATCGCGGTCAGCACGTCGAGCTTGGCGGCCCGCCGCGCCGGTCCGGTGGCGGCCAGCACGCCGGCCACGCCGGCCATCCCGAGGATCACCGCGAGCTGGGTCGTGCGGGACCGTGAACTGGGTGACGCCCTGGTCCTCGAGCGCCTCGACGACGCCCCAGGCGCCGCCGAAGGCGAGCACCGCGCCGAGCACCGCGCCGAGCACGGCGATCAGCAGCGACTCCCACCGGACGGCCCGGCGCAGCTGCCGGCGGTGCATGCCGACCGCCCGCAGCAGACCGAGCTCACGGGTCCGCTCGTGGACCGACAGGGCCAGCGTGTTGGCGATCCCGATCAGCGCGATCACCACGGCCAGCGCGAGCAGCCCGTAGATCAGGTTGAGCATCTGGTCGATCTGACCGGCGATGCGCTCCTTGAACTGGGCCTGGTCCTGGAGCTCGGCGTTGGGCCACTCGCTGAGCGCGGCGTCGAGCGCCGCCCGTGACTCCGCGGCCGTCACCTCCGGATCGACCGTCAGGAACACCCGGCGGTCGAACTGGTCGGGCACGTGCTGCTCGAACGTGTCGAGACCGACGATCCAGGTCGCCTCGCCGCCGATGGCGTTGCCGTCGAAGACCGCCCGCACCGTCAGCGGGACGGAACTGCCGTCGGCGAACCGGAACGGCACCCGGTCGCCGATCGCGAGTCCCTCGTCGCGGGCCTTGTTGGCGCTGACCGCGACCGCCGTCGCCGTGGACCGTCGGCGATCGAGCCGCGCGAGACCTCCAGGTCGTAGAGCTCGTCGATCACCGCGGTGTCGACTGCCATCACGTCGGTGGTCGACCCGTCGACCTCGGCCGGGGCCGAGCGCAGCGGGGACATCACGGCGACGGCCGGGACGGCCCGCAGGTCGTCCTCGATCGTCGTGCCGAAGCCCTGCGTGAACGAGCCGGACTCGACCACGTAGTCGGCGCGGAACGACTCGTCGACGGCCGTCCCGATCGAGTCCTTGGTCGACGCGGCCAGGATCGTGATGAACCCGACCAGGGCGACGCCGATCGTCAGCGCCGATGCCGTGGCGGCCGTGCGCTTGGGGTTGCGGCGGGCGTTCAGTCGGGCGTACTTGCCCGTCACGCCGAACGGTCGGGTCGGCGCACCCAGGATCCGGACGGCCGGACCCACGAGCACCGGGCCGAGGGTGAACACGCCCAGGATCACGGCCATCGCCCCGAGCCCGATCAGCGGCAGACCGTCCTGGCCGTACGCCGACAACCCCTGGGCGAACGACGCCACGCCGGCGCCGGTCAGGAGCAGACCGGAGACGATCCGGCGCGAACGACGGCCGTGAGCGGTCGACGGCCACGTCGCGGAGCGCCGCGATCGGACGGACGCGGCTGGCCCGCACCGCCGGCACGACAGCCGACAGCACGCTGACGGTCACGCCGACCACGCAGGGCCGTCGTGATCGTTGCCGAGGACACGACGAGCGAGCCGCTCGGGATCTCGAGGCCGCCGGCGCCGAGCAGCGCCCGCAGCCCGTACGACAGGCCGACGCCGGCGGCCAGCCCGACCGCGGCGGAGACCAGACCGACGAGGATCGACTCGAGCACCACGGACCGCAGCACCTGACCGCGGCGGGCGCCGATGGCCCGCAGCATCGCCAGATCCTTCATCCGCTGGGCGACCACGATCGAGAACGTGTTGTAGATGATGAACGTGCCGACGAACAGGGCGACGTAGGCGAACGCCATCAGGAACTGGTCGAGGAAGGCGAGGTCGTCCTGGAAGTCGGCCTGCTTGTCGGCCGTGTCCTGCGCGCCGGTGAGCGCCTCGAGACCCGAACCCGGCGGCGCGACGGACGCCTCGATCCGCGCGGTCAGCTCCGTCGGCCGTCACGCCCTCGGCACCGGCCACGAGCACGCTGTCGTAGCGACCCGGCTCGGCGAACAGCCGCTGGGCGGTGGCGTCGTCGGTGGCGACGAGTGACGAGCCCGGGACGCCGCCGAGGTCGCCGTAGCCGGCGGTACCGACGACGGTCAGTTCGGTCGGTCCCGTCTTGGTCGAGCACCCGGATCGAGTCGCCGAGCGCCCAGCCCTGGTCCTCGGCGGTGTTGTCGTCGATGACCGCTTCACCCGCGGCTCGCGGTGCCCGACCGGACGACAGCGAGAACGGGTTGAGCCGCTTCGTCGTCGATCCAGTTGGCGCCGATGGTCACGCCGAGCCCGTCGGTCGCGGTCGTGGTCACCGTTCGTCTGCGACCAGCTGGGTGGCCCCGTTGATCGAGCCTCGCGCCACCTCGACGCCGTCGACGGCGGCCACGCGGTCGACGACGCCGGCCTCGACGCGGTCACGGGCCGTGACGAGCTCGCCGTCGATGGCGGCGTCGCGGCGCACGATCACGTCGGTGCCGTCGTTGGCGGACGGCGAAGACGCCGTCGAACGTCTTCTCCATCGTGTCGGTCAGCACCATCGTGCCGACCATGAAGGCCACGCCGAGGACGACGGCGAGGCCGGTGAGCGCGTAGCGCAGCTTGTGGGCCCACAGGCCCTTGAGGGTCAGGGAGAACATGTCAGCGTCCGATCTGCTTGATGCGGTCGAGGACCGCGTCGGGCGTGGGAGCGAGGATCTCGTCGACGATCCGGCCGTCGGCGAGGAGGACGACCCGGTCGGAGTAGCTGGCCGCCACCGGGTCGTGGGTCACCATCACGATCGTCTGGCCGAGCTCGTCGCACGGCCCGGCGCATGAACGACAGGATCTCGGCGCCGCTGCGGCTGTCGAGGTTCCCGGTCGGCTCGTCGGCGAGGATGATCTCGGGCCGCCCGGCCAGCGCCCGGGCGACGGCGACCCGCTGCTGCTGGCCGCCCGACAGCTCGCTCGGGCGGTGCTTCAGCCGGTCGCCGAGGCCGACGGTGTCGATGACGAGCCGCAGCCACTCCTTGTCGGGCTTGCGCCGGGCGAGCGTCATCGGGAGCGTGATGTTCTCGATGGCGGTGAGCGTCGGCACCAGGTTGAAGGCCTGGAAGACGAAGCCGATCCGGTCCCGACGCAAGCGTGGTGAGCGCCTTGTCGCCGAGGCGGGTCAGGTCGGTGTCGCCGATGAAGACGTGACCGGACGTGAGGTCGTCGAGCCCGGCGACGGCGTGGAGCAGCGTCGACTTGCCCGAGCCCGACGGGCCCATGATGGCGGTGAAGCCACCGGCGGCGAAGTCGACGCTCACGTCGTCGAGGGCGCGTACGGCGGTGTCGCCCTGTCCCGTACACCTTGACGGCGTCGACGGCGCGGGCGGCGGGGAGTCGGGGCGGGTTCGTGACCCGCTCGTGGACGGACGGGGAAGTGGTCAGAAGTGTCATGAGGTCACGATGCGCTCCGACGGCGGAACAGTCGTCGGCCTCAGAGGTGGTTGCGCGATCGCCCTCAGGGTTGACGCCGCGGACCCGGGTCCGACCCCGGGATGACGAGCCCGGTCTCGTACGCCGTGACCACGAGCTGGGCACGGTCCCGCGCGTTCAGCTTGGAGAGGATCCGGCTCACGTGGGTCTTCGTCGTCGCCGCTCCGATCACCAGCGTCTCGGCGATCTCGCGGTTCGACAGCCCTTGCCCGATCAGGGTGAGCACCTCGCGCTCGCGCTCGGTCAGGAACGCGAGCGCCGCGTCATCCACCCGGGCGCCGGCCTCGGGGATCTTGGCGAATTCGGCGATCACGGTGCTCGTGATCCGCGGCGACAGCAGCGCTTCGCCCGCGGCGACGACGCGCACGGCGGCGAGCAGGTCGTCGGGGAGGGTGTCCTTGAGGAGGAAGCCGCTCGCGCCGGCCCGCAGCGCGGCGAACACGTACTCGTCGTGGTCGAACGTCGTCAGGATCAACACGCGGGTGGACGCGAGCCGCTCGTCGCTGCAGATCCGGCGGGTGGCCTCCACGCCGTCCATCTCGGGCATCCGGATGTCCATCAGCACGACGTCGGGTCGCTCCCGGACCGCGAGCTGCAGCGCCTCGCGGCCGTCGGCTGCCTCGCCGACCACCTCGAGGTCGGGTGCGGTACGCAGCAGAACGGCGAACCCACCCCGAACGAGCGCCTGGTCGTCGGCGACGGCGACCCTGATCACAGCGTCGGTTCCGCGTCGTACGGCAGCCGGGCGGCGACCCGGAAGCCGCCGCCCCGAGCGGGTCCGGCATCGAGGGAGCCGCCGTAGACGGCGACACGCTCGCGCATCCCGACCAGTCCGTGGCCACCGACCGCGGCGCCGTTGGCGCCGTGTCCGTCGTCGGTGACCTCGATCAGCAGCGCTCCCGACGTGCTGTCGAGGTGCACCCGCGCCCGGTTGGCCCGGGCGTGCCGGAGGGTGTTGGTGAGGGCTTCCTGCACGATGCGGTAGGCGGCAAGCCCGACCCCGGGCGGCACCAGGTCGAGGTCACCGTCGACGCTGACGTCGACGGGCAGGCCGGCGTCCGCCACTTCCCGGGTGAGCCGGGGAAGGTCGGCCAACCCCGGGGCGGGTGTGTAGGCGGGAGTGCCGTCGGCGTTGCGGAGCACGCCGAGCAGCCGCCGAATCTCGGCCAGGCTCGACCGGCTGGTCCGGGAGATGTTCTCGAGGGCCCGGCGGGCCTCGGCCGCGTCCGTCTCGACGACGTGCATCCCGACGCCCGCCTGCACCGCGATCACCCCCAGTGAGTGGGCCACGATGTCGTGCAGCTCCTGGGCGATGCGCAACCGCTCGTCGGCCGCGGCCCGCAGGGCCGCCTCCTCCTGACCGTGCTCCAGTGCGTCGATGTGCCGACCCCGGGTCTGCATCGCCCAGCCGAGGAGCATCGCCGCTCCGAACGCCGGCGCGCTGCTGACCAGCTCGCCCGCCCCGAACTCGGGCGCGTCGCCAAGGTAGAGCGCGACGAGGAGCACGCAGATCGCGGCGGCCGCGGCCACGACGACGCGGCCCGGCCGGTACGCGCCCACCGCATACGCGCCGACGAGCAGGGCGAACGGAAGCGCTCCCGGGTCGTAGTCGAGCAGCATCAGAAGCGAGATCGCGCTGGCACTGAGGACGAAGACCGTGAACGGCGCTCGCCGCCGGAAGTAGTACGGCAGCGTGCCGGCGAGGATCAGCAGCCACGCCAACGCGTCGCGATCCTTGTAGGTCGTCACGTCGTCGCCGCCGGTGGTGAGCACTCCGCCGACGACGATCAGCGTCCCGATGGCGGCGTCGATCAGCCACGCCGGAACCCGCTGCAGGCGCTGTCGCGCCCGGGCCCACGTGGTCTTCATCCGCACGGTAGGAACGTAACCAGCCGGCCGGGCCGGGCGCATCGGCCCACGGGCTGATATGGGTCGGGCTCGGTGTCCATCTCCAGGCGGAGCCGGTCAGCGCCCGGAATCGATACACGGGCCGACGACGGACGGGTGTCGCGCTGCGCACGATCGAGCCATGAACAACTCGATCACCTCCCCCTCCCCTCGTGGCCGTCGCGTCATCCACACGACCGCGGCGGTGATCACCGTCGGCGCGTTGCTGGCCGGAACCGCGTGCAACTCCGACGATGATGCGGCCCCGGCCCCGACGACCGCCGCGCCGACCGGTCCGGCGCCCCCGATCAGCGTGGCGCCGTCCCAGGCGCCCCCGATGGCCGTGGCGCCCCCGACCACCCAGGCGCCGACGCCATCGGCCCCGCCAACCAGCTCCGCGCCACACTCGGCGCCTTCCAAAGAGGACCGGGCTCGCCGGGCGCTGCTGCGCCGCATCCTCGCCAGCCACCGCGCCGAGGGTGAGTTCGTCGGGGCGCGCATCGCGGTGCTCGATCCCGAGGGGACGGTCACCGAGGTCAGCGCCGGCACGCCGACTGTGGATCCGGCGAGCGGTCCGGTCGATCCGGGCATCGCCTGGAACATCGGGAGCGCCACCAAGCCGTTCCTCGCGGTCGTCGTGCTGCAGCTCGCCGACGAGGGTCTGATCGATCTCGACGACGGGATCGAACGCTTCCTGCCCGACCTCCCGAGCGCCGAACTGATCACCCCGCGTCAGCTCCTCCAGCACACCAGCGGGCTCGGCGAGTACCTCGACCAGCCCGCCGTACGTGAGCACACGGCGCGTCACTGGACGGCGGCCGAGCTGATCGCCGTCGCCGAGGCGAGCCGGTCGGATGGGTGAGCCGGGCGGCCCGTACCACTACTCGAACACGAACTACATCGTGCTGGGCGAGATCATCGAGCAGGTGACTGGCAACTCGTGGGCCGACGAGGTCGGCGCGAGGATCGCCGAGCCCCTCGGCATGAGCGGAACCGGCGCGATCACCGGCGAGCGGACGGCCGGCTACCAGATCGTCGACGGTTCGTTCGTCGACGTCACCGAGAGCAGCGACCCGTCGGTCGGCGGGGCGGCCGGCGGATTACGGTCGACCGGCAGGGATCTGCTGCGGTTCGCCGCGCGGCCCTACGCGACGGAACCCTGCTGTCACCCGCGGTCGCAGCGGGCCATGCGGGCCTTCGTACCGGGCGAAGACCTCTCGCAGTTCGGCATCGACCACGGCTACGGAGACTCGGGATCGAGCGCTTCGCACGCGACGCGGATCACCATCATCGGCCACATGGGGACCGGTGAGACCGGGTCGGCGTACGTCGGCTACGACGCCGATAGCGGCACCACCGTCGCAGTGACGACCAACACGGGCGTCGCCGGACCCCAGGCGATCATGGCCGTCGAGAGCGCGTCGTCGCGCTGGCCGCCCACTGAGACGTGTGGCGCGGCCCCGATCAGCGGACGGGGTGACCTCCACGGTGGCGGAAGCGGCTGCGCGTCGCCCACGGACCGGGACGGCCAGCGGCCTCCGGGAGCCGGGCGACGAGACGCTCCAGCTTCGCCGGGCTGACGACGACCCGGATCGCGGCGACCCGGTCTCCGTCCACCTCGACGGCGTAGGCGAGCCACGTCGCGCCCACGTTCACGACGGCACCGGGCGATCCGTTCACCTCGCACGGCACGACGAGCAGGTTCTCCTGGCCGGTCCGGCGGATGAGGTTGGTGATCAGCCGGCTGACCCGTAGCGGCCCGACGACCGGCCGGATCGCGGCGTGCACGATCCCGCCGCCGTCGCTCGTCAACACCACGCCGGGCGCGAGCGTCGCGAGCAGCGCGTCGACGTCACCCGCGACTCCGGCCGTCAGGAACCGCTCGGCGACCCGCGCCACGTGCGCCCGGTCCGCCTCGGTCCGCCGCTCGGGGATGGCGACCTGCTTGCGCGCGCGGTGGAGCGCCTGGCGGCAGGCGGCGGGGGTCCGGCCGACGGCCTCGGCGATCTCGTCGTGGCTGTAGTCGAGGGCGTCGTGGAGCACGAACACGGCCCGCTCGAGCGGCGTGAGCCGCTCGAGCAAGAGGAGGAAGCCCATCGTCAGCGTCTCGGCCCGCTCCAGGCCGGCCCCGACCTCGTCGTCAGCGGTCACCGGTTCGGGCAGCCACACGCCCGGATAGCTCTCTCGCTGCAAGCGGGCCGAGCGCAGCACGTCGAGCGCCCGACGCGTCGTGGCCGTCACCAGCCACGCTTCCGGGACCTGCACCGCTTCCTGGTCGGCCGACGCCCAGCGCTCGGCGACGTCGCCGACGACGTCCTCGGCCTCGACGACGCTCCCGAGCATCCGGTAGGCGATCGCCATCAGCTTCGGTCGGGCAGACTCGAACGCCGCCGCACCGTCGCCGGTCGTCGTCACACGCTCACCGACACCCGGTTGGCCATCACCGCCCACGCGGCGGCCTGCCCGGAAATGATCGCGGCATCGGCGAGTGTGCCCCGCGGGCCGACCCAGTCTCCCGCGATCGCCAGCCCGTCGACGCCGGCCGCGTCGACCGGGGGGCGGTCGGCGGAGCCGTGCGTGACGGGCCGGGCGTGATCGCCGCTGACCATCGAGCGCGGGACGTACCGAGCGTCGACGACGTGGTCCCGCCACCCGGGCTGAGCGACGTCCATGACGTGTTCCAGACGCTCGCGGTGGTTGCCCTGCTCCTCACCCGGGGCCAGGTAGCGGCCGACGTGCACCACCGCCCCGTCGGGCGGGGCGACGCGGGCGACGTCGCTCTGGACGGTCAGGTAGACCGGCTCGTCGAGGCCGAGGACGTTGGGGAACCGCGGGCTCGGGAGTGGGCGCAGGGCCAGGTCGAGATGGGCCATGTGGATCGGCACGGTCGCCGCGGCGGCATCGGTGATCCTGGCCGCGCCAGGCCCGTCGAGCAGCGCCGCCGCACGACGCGCCTCGTTCACGGCGACGACGACGGATCTCGCCGCCATCGTCGTGCCCTCGGCGAGCCGGACGCCCCGCACGGCGTGGTCGTGTTCGACCGCGGCCACGATCGCTCTCGGCCGGATGATCCCGCCGGCAGATTCGGACGACGCCCTCGAGCGCGTCCACCATGCTCGCCCATCCGTCGTGGAGGTAGAGCACGCCGCGAGCGGCCGCTCGCAGCTGACGCGCCGCCGACCCGGCGTCGAGCAGGGTGTGGTCACCGGTATAGGTGGCCGTGCGCAGCACGGAGGCCGCGAGGGCAGGCGGGCGGTGGGATCGGTGAACGTCCGGTCGAGCCAGTCGGCCGCGGTGGCCCCGCGCAACTCGTCGGCGGCCTCATCGCCGAGGCCGGTCAGCGTGCGCAGCACCAAGGCACGGTCGCTCGCCGCCGTGCGGAGGTGGCCCGAGAGCCGGGCGGACCTGCCCGCCCGTGAGAACTCCGGCCCGATGGACACGCGGCATCCGGCCCCGAGGGTGCACACCGAGGCGGCGGAGCACCGCCATGCCGCCGCCGGCGCGATAGAGGGCGTGCGGCCCGAGGTTGAGGCTGAAGCCGTCGCGGCGCCGGCTGCGCGCCCGTCCGCCCACCTGCTCGGCGGCCTCGAGCACGGTCACCGGGCGCCCGGACCGGGCGATCTCGGCGGCGGCGGTGAGCCCGGCGAGCCCGGCGCCGACCACGATGGTGGGAAGTTCATCCATACCATCCAGACGATCGAGCCCGCCCGGATGTGACGTCACGACGCGACGGTCCCCGTCGCCAGCTCACGTTCGAGTGGGGACGTGAAGCGGGGCGTCACCCGGACACCGTCCATCCAGTCGGTGAGCCGAGCCCCGGCGGCCTGGACTCGCTCGGCGGCGGCCGCGGTGACCGGCTCGAGCAGGGCGGTGACCACCTCACCGCCTTCCCGCTGGCCCCAGGCGCCGACCACGCGACCGCCCACCCAGACCGTCGGTCCGGCATTGCCGTTGCGGTCGAAAGGACCGCGACGCGTCGGGGACCGAGATACCAGCCGCGGTGCCGCCATGCCATCACCGAGGAGTCGAGCGCCGGAAGGGAGCGCGACCGGCTCGTCACCGTCGGGCGCGGCCGCAACCTCGGGGGTGTCGTCCAGGTCGTCGGGCAGCACCCAGGCGTCCGCCGTCTCGTCGCTCGAGGATCGCGGCGGTGACCTCGACGGCGCCCACGTGCGCGAGCGCGGCCTTCACGTGCGCCCGCGTCCACTTCGTCCACCACGCCACGTCGTCGAGCGTGCCGGGCCCGAACGCTCGCAGCCAACGGCGGACGAGCTCGGCCCGGGCGGCGTCGGGCTCGACCATCGGGAGGGTGCCGATCCAGTCGACCGTCCTCGCCCAGCGGTACTGGCTGGAGAGCCACGTTCCGAGCGGGCGGGTCCGCACGATGTCACCCTGCGTCGACATCAGGAACAGCATCCGGGTCGACACGCCGACGGTGCCTTCGTAGCGCTTGCCGATGGCCATCCGCAGCTGGTGCGCCAGATCGGGCACCCGCTTCGTCAAGGTGCTGGCCGGCACCGGCTCACCGTCGGCGAGCGCGGCCAGCGTCTCGGCCCGCACCCGCTCGATCCACGCGTCCGGTTCGTCCGTGATCCCGGCGGCCGCGAGCATCTCGACGAGCTTGCGGCGCTCGCCGGGCACCAGCGCCCGGGTGCAGGCGGCATCCATCACCGCCGCCAGATCGAGCGGCACGACGAACATCGTCCTGCGCATGGCGAGCATGCGCAGCAGCGTCCGCCGTTCGTACAGCGCGGCCTCGAGATCGGCCACGGCGAACGGCTCGAGCCGGGCTCGCATCGACAGGACGACCGTCGCCGGGTCGGAGGAGTGCACACCGACCAGGTCGCCGGCGACCTGCTCGACGGTGGACCCGGGGCGGGCGAGGTGGTGGCGGACGAGCAGGCGCCGGCGCCGCTCAGCCGCCTCGAAGTGACGCATCGGTCGTGGCGGCGAGGAGGTGGCGGGCCCGCCGACCCAGGTCACCGAGGTCGACACGGCCGGCCTCGGCTGCGGTGGCGAGCCGGCGGGCGAGGTCGAGCGCCTCGTCGACGACGACGGCCTGGGCCGCGGCCTCCTCGCCCATGTCGTGGAGGATCGTGCGCTCGGTGCGGGAGGCAACGATCGGGTTGGCGACGCCCTCGACCCCGACACACGTGCGGCGGCCCTCACCCCGCTCGTCGCCTCGGATCGGCTCGAGGGCGAAGATCTTGTCGGCCCGGGCGTACTTCCCGAACCCCAGGAACACCATCCGCGGCCGGTCGGCTGCCATAGCCGCATTATCGCGGGTGCGGGTGCACGATCAGGTCGAGGTTGCGATCACCGCCTGGGTCTGCGTCGTCTGGGCGACGCGCTTGCCACGGTCGTCGGTCATGTCGGTCTGCACGACGATCGTCGGTGCGCCCGACGTGCAACGACCAGCGCGGCAGCGTGCACCACTCCCTCCCGAACCCCACGGAAGAAGTTGGTCTTCGACTCGATCGTCGACGTCGTGGCGCCCTCGGGCAGGTTCAGGAAGGCGCAGATCGCGCCGAGCGTGTCGGCGTACGCCATGACGACGCCGCCGTGGAGCAGGCCGGCGGTCGTGCACAGGTCGGGCCGCCACGCCAGCGTGCCGGTGACCTCGTCGGCGCCGGCCGCGGTCAGCTCGATGCCGAGCCGCTCGCCGGCGAACGGCACCATCCCGGTGAGGGCGGCGAGGCTCGAACCCGCCGGCCGCGGCCGTCTCGCTCACCGGGAACTCCTTCCACAGCGGATCCCATGCCGCCAGTATGGCCCGCGGCCGGGCCGGCCGATGATGCTCGCAGTGGTGGAGGAAATGGGCTGCAATGGTGAGATGCACCGCCGTCGGACGCCATCGGTCGGCGCGCTCGCTGTGGCGGCCGCGACCCTGCTCGCGGCCTGCAGCGGCGAACCAACGACAACAGCGGTGCGCCGCCGGTCACGTCGGCCGCCCGCACGACGCCGGCGTCGACTCCGTCGACCGCCGAGCCGCTCACGTCGGCCGCCCCGACCACGACGGGTGTGCCGACGCCGTCGGGCCCTGCCTGTGCCGGCTTCCGCCGGACGGGCCTGGAAGCCTTGCCGCCATCGCCACGGAGCCCACGGGGACCGCGATCTCGCAGGTGCCGAGGCTGTCGGCGATGGTTCGGCGACGGACGCCGCCGGGCTGCTCGACTCGCTCGACGGGCGGGGGCCGTTGACGATCTTCGTTCCGACCAACGCCGCCTTCAACGCGATCCCGCCCGCCGAGCTCGACCGGCTGTTGACCGACCAGGCGGCGGCTCGACACGGTGCTGCTGTACCACGCCATCGGCGACGACTTGGCCGCGCCGAGCTGGTCGACGCCGGCGAGGCCACGTCGCTGGAGGGGCAACCGATGACGTTCGCCGGCGAGCGGCGCCGTGACCGTGAACGGTGACCGCGCCGTCGTCTGTGCCGATATCCCGACGGCCAACGGCACGCTCCACGTGGTCGACGGTGTGCTCCTGCCCCCCGGCGGCCGAGGGGGACGAGACCGGCGGCACGATGCTGTACTCGGTCGATCTCCGGACCGGCGCCGCGACACAGGTCGGCCGAGTGGTGGGCCGGGTCGGCATGATCGGGATGGCAATCGCGCCGGGCGATGGCATCTCCAGGGTGTACGGACTCACGGACGTGCCCGAGCTGATCACGTTCGATGGCACCAACCAGGGAGGATCGATTCGTCCGTGCCGATCACCGGCATTGAGCAGGGCTCGAGCCTGCTCGCCATCGACCGCGCGCCCGAACGGTGATCTCGTTGCGGTGAGCGACGCCAGCGTCGCGTACAGGATCGACCCGGCAAGTGGGGCCGCCACGCCCGTCGGAGCGGCGTTCGAGCCGCCGCTCTCCGACCCCGGGTCAGGTCGAACGTGGACCCGGACGCCGACCAGATCCGGATCACCGTCGCCACCGGTCAGAACATGACAGCCGACCCGACGACGGGCGCCGCCACGGTCCACGACGACGTCGCGTTTCCCGGGACCGATGCCAACGCCGGCACGACCCGCGGGTCGTCGCCGCCGCCTACACCGACGCCGCCGATCTCTACGTGATCGACGCCGCCACCGGTTCCCTCGCCCGCCAGGCGCCGGCCGACCGCGGCGTGCTGACCACGATCGGACCGCTCGACGTCTCGGTCACGGATGGGGCCTCGTTCGACATCGCCACATCCGGGGAGGCCCTGCTCGCGAGCCCCGGCTGATCACACGCCCGTCGCCGGGAGCGTCACGACGAAGCGGGCGCCGGCGTCGTGGGCCGGATCGACCCCGATCGTGCCGCCGTGCTGCTCGACGAGACGGCGCAATGGCCAGGCCGAGCCCGGTGCCACCACGATCAACGGCCCGCGCCTCGTCGACGCGACGGAAGCGCTCGAACACGTCGGCCTGCCGTCCGGGGGGATGCCCGGACCATCGTCGGTGACGGCGAACGTGACGACCACGGTGCGCTCCCCAGGCTCAACGTGACTCTTCGCGTCGCGTGGCGCAGGGCATTGTCGAGCAGGTTCGCGACCAGCCGCGCCGGAGCTGCTCGCGATGACCGAGAACCTGCGCCGACACCCGGCTGGTGCGAGCATGACCCGCGGACGGCGGTTGCGTCCGCACCGCCTCGAGCACTACGTCGTCGAGGTCGACCGGTCGGCCGGCGTCGTCGCGGACGCCCACGTCGTTCCGGGCGAGCACGAGCAGGTCGTCGGTGAGCCGCTGCAGACCGTCGACCTCCTCCAGCACGCTGGCGACGGCGGCATCGTCGACCCGCCCGTCGCCGTTCCAGCCGGCGACCTCGAGCTCGGATCGGATCCGGGCGAGGGGGGTGCGCAACTCGTCGACGCGTCGGCGACGAAGCGTTGCTGTTGCTGGTTGGAGGACGTCGAGCCGGTCGAGCATCTCGTTCATCGTCTCCCGGCCAGCCGCCGATCTCGTCGTGCCCGGCTGGTTCGGGGACGCGGCGATCGACTCGCGCAGACCGATCCCGGCGACCTCGGTCCGGATCCGTTCGACCGGCCGCAACGTGCGGCCGACGAGCAGCCACACGACGGCGGCGAGGATCGCCGTGACCAAGGGAACGCTGAACACAAGCGTGAGGATCAGCGCCGCGTTCACGCTCTCGTCGACGTCGTCCAGTGGTGCGGCGACGTGGACCACGAGGTCGCGCCCATCCGACTGGAACCGCTGCGAGACGACCCGCTGCCCCGAGACCGTGTGGGCCACTTGACCCGTGCCTTCGGGCGCGGGGGCGATCGGACCCTGCGCGGCCATCGGTGTGGCGGTCGCGAAGATGACCTCCCCGTCGGGCGTGACGATCTGGACGAGAACACGTCGTCGTCGGTCGACACCTGGAGGTCGGGCTCGGGGCCCGCGAGCATCGATGCCACCACACGGCCAGCGCGTCGGCCGTGAGCGTCTCGTCGAGCTGTTCGGTGAGCACCTGTCGTTGCACGACGACGAGCACCGCCCCGGCGACGACGAGCACCCGCAGCGACCCCGAACACGGCGAGCAACGTCACCCGCCAGCGGACGGTGCCGAGCCACGACGGACGGCGGTCAGCCACCGTCACCCGCGAGACGGTATCCGGCGCCGCGCACCGTCTCGATCGGCGCTTCGTCGCCGGCGGCCGCGGACAGCTTGCGACGCAGGCAGCGCGATGTACACCTCGACGATGTTCGGATCGCCGGCGAAGTCGATCTCCCAGACGCCCGCCAGGATCTCGTCCTTGGGAGAGCACCTGACCGGCCCGGCGCACGAGCGAACTCGAGGACCGTCGTACTCGCGGGGCGGTCAGCCCGACCTGCTGCTCTCGCCGGACCAGACCCGCCGGCTGCCGGGGTCGATGCCGCAGCTCCCCGACCTCGAGCGGCGCCGGGGACACGCCCAGCCGGACCGGCGCAGCAGGGCGCGGACGCGGCGAGCAGGACGGGGAACGAGAACGGCTTGGCGAGGTAGTCGTCGGCGCCGGTGTCGAGGGCCTCGGCCTCGTCCAGCTCGCCGCCCTTCGCCGTGAGCATCAGGATCGGCGTCCAGTCGCCCGCCTCCCGCAGGTCGGCGCAGATGAGGTAGCCGTTGCGGCCGGGCAGCATGATGTCGAGCACGATCAGGTGATAGCTGCCCTCGGTGGCCATCCACAGCCCGTACGTGCCCGTCGGAACGCGGACCTCCACGGTGTAGCCCTCGGCCTCGAGGCCGCGCTTGACGGCCGTGGCGATCTTCTTGTCGTCCTCGACCGGAGCAGCTTCGCCGCGGACCTCCGACACCACTTTCGACCTTGCCACCTGAATGGTTGCTGAACAGCTCAGCACGATCTCCCGGCCACCATTCAGCTTCCCGACAGGTCGGGCGGCGCACGCTGCCGGCATGCGTCCCCGACCTGTCCTGATCAGCGGGCTGTTCGCCGTCGCTCGCGCCGGCGGCGTGTGGAGGCGACGACGGGGAGTCGTCCGGCACCACCTCGATCTCACCGGCCACGACCACCGCAGCACCGCGTCGACAGCGGTCATCGACCCGGGTGATGGCGGCGACTACCACCCCGACGTCGACCCGGCGAACTTCGTCGCCGGTCGACAACCCGTACTTCCCAGCTGCGTCGGGGCCGGTTGGGTCTACGAGGGCGAGTCGGATGGCGAGCCGGAGCGCGTCGAGGTCGTCGTCACCGACGAGCGCAAGACGGTGATCGGGATCGAGGCGACCGTCGTGCGCGACTCGGTGTACTCCGGCGACGAGCTGAAGGAGGACACGTTCGACTGGTACGCCCAGGATCGCGACGGCAACGTGTGGTACCTCGGCGAGGACACGAAGGAGTACGAGAACGGCGAGGTCGTCACCACGGAGGGCTCGTGGGAGGCCGGCGTGGACGGCGCCCAACCGGGGATCGTGATGCCGGCCGACCCCACGGTCGGCTTCGCCTACCGCCAGGAGTACTACGCCGGCGAGGCCGAGGACATGGGCGAGATCATCGAGGTCGGAGCCACGGTCGACGTGCCGGCCGGTCACTACGAGGATGTCGTCACGACGAAGGACTGGACGCCGCTCGACCCGGAGATGATCGAGAACAAGCAGTACGCCCCGGAGTCGGCACGGTCCACGAGCAGCTGGTGGCCGGCGGCGACGAGTTCCTCGAACTGGTCGAGTTCCATGCGGGCGGTTGACAGTCAGGTGGGGTTCAGCCCAGCGTCACGAGCAGGATCGAGACCATGAAGCGCACGCACGATCGTCCTCACCGGAGCGGCCGCGGCGGCGGTGATCGCGATCGGCTCCGGCGTCACCTTCGCCGTCGCCCAGGGTGGCGACGACAGCGAGCCGCCGATCACGGGCGACGCCCTCGATCAGGCGACGGCGGCCGCTCTCGCCCACACCGGCGGCGGCCGGGTCACGGGCACGGAGGTCGGCGACGAGGAGAGCTACTACGAGGTCGAGGTCACGCTCGAGGACGGCAGCCAGGTCGACGTCGCAGCTCGATCGGAGCTTCCACGTGGTCGGCGACGAGGCGGACGGCGCCGGCGAGGACGACGGCGCCGGCGACGACTGATCGCGAAGTGTGAGCTGTCGGTGCGGAGATCCGCACGCTGAGCTCACAGATCCGGGGAAGGACGGGGCTGACGGCGCCGCTTCGCGCCATGACTGACCCGGGCGACGGCCGCACCAAGATCCTCCTCGACGAGTCCGAGCTGCCGACGCGGTGGTACAACGTCATCCCCGACCTGCCGTCGCCCCCGCCGCCGCCGTTGCACCCGGGCACGCACGAGCCGGTCGGCCCCGACGATCTCGCTCCCCTCTTCCCGATGGCGTTGATCGAGCAGGAGGTCACCGGCGAGCGCTACGTCGACATCCCCGGGGGCGTGCTCGACGTGTACCGCTTGTGGCGGCCGAGCCCGCTGTTTCGCGCCCGCCGGCTCGAGCGCGAGCTCGACACCCCGGCCCGCATCTACTACAAGTACGAGGGCGTCAGCCCGGCAGGGTCGCACAAGCCGAACACGTCCGTGCCGCAGGCGTACTACAACCACCAGGAGGGGGTGCGGCGGCTGACGACGGAGACCGGCGCCGGTCAGTGGGGCAGCGCGCTCGCCTTCGCCACGGCGCAGTACGGCATGGAGTGCGAGATCTGGATGGTCGCCGCGTCGTACCTTCAGAAGCCGCACCGGCGCACGATGATGGAGGTGTGGGGGGCGACGGTGCACTCCAGCCCTTCGGACGTCACCGACTACGGGAGGGCGCTGCTCGCCGACAACCCCGACCACACCGGCAGTCTCGGGATCGCGATCTCCGAGGCGGTCGCGATGGCCGCCGCCGACCCGGAGAGCAGGTACGCCCTCGGCAGTGTGCTCAACCACGTGTTGATGCACCAGACGATCATCGGCGAGGAGGCGCTGCTCCAGCTGGCCAAGGTCGGTGAGACTCCCGATCTGCTCGTCGGCTGCACCGGCGGCGGGTCCAACTTCGGCGGGCTCTCGTTCCCCTTCCTGCGCGAGAAGCTCGCCGGCCGGATCAACCCGACGATCCGCTGCGTCGAGCCCGCCGCCTGCCCCAGCCTCACCAAGGGCGAGTACCGCTACGACTTCGGCGACACCGCCGGGATGACCCCGCTGCTCAAGATGCACACGCTCGGTCACGGGTTCATCCCCGAGCCGATCCACGCCGGCGGGCTGCGCTACCACGGCATGGCGCCGCTGGTGTCGCACATCTACGAGGAGGGGCTCGTCGAAGCGGTGGCGATCCCGCAGACCGAGTGCTTCACGGCCGCCTTGCAGTTCGCCCGGGCGGAGGGGATCGTGCCGGCGCCCGAGCCGACGCATGCCATCGCCGCCGCCGTCCGGGAGGCGCTGGCGTGCAGGGAGGCGGGCGAGTCCAAGGTCATCCTCACCGCCCTGTGCGGTCACGGGCACCTCGACCTGGCCGCGTACGAGAAGTTCCTGTCCGGCGAGATGGTCGACTTCGAGCTGACCGACGAGGCGATCGCCGAGGCGATGGCCGACGTCCCCGTGCTCGCCTGACCGCCTCAACGGTTTGTGTCACCGCATACGTCGACCGTCGACAAATGCGGTGACACAAACAGAGACGGGGAGGACTCAGGCCAGGGCGGCGCCGCCGTCGACGGTCAGCACGCTGCCCGTCGTGAAGCTGCTCGCGTCGCTGGCGAAGTAGACGGCCGCGCCGACGATCTCGTCGGGCTGGCCGCCACGCCGCAGCGGGAAGTCCTGGGCGTGGGTCTCGAACGCGGCGAGGTCCCACGCCTTGGAGATGTCGGTGAGGAACGGGCCGGCCATGATCGTGTTCACCCGCACCTCCGGCCCGAGGGCCTTGGCGAAGCCGGCGGTGATCGTGTTGAGCGCGGCCTTGGCGCCGGCGTACGGCAACTCCGCCGGCCCGGGCCGGATCGCGGCCACGCTCGACACGTTGATGATCGAGCCCCGACCGTCGGCCTTCATCCGCTCGCCGAACAGGGCACTCAGGCGGAACGGCGCCTTGAAGTTGACCGCGATCACCTTGTCGAACAGCTCCTCGGTGACCGCGCCGAGGCTCGGGTAGAGCGGCGACATCCCGGCGTTGTTGACGAGCACGTCGACGTGGCCGAACGCCTGGTACGACGCTTCGAGAAGGGCGTCGAGGTCCTCCCAGTGACCGACGTGGCAGGCCACCGGGACGACCCTGCGCCCGGTGAGGTCGGTGATCGCCTGGGCCGCCGCCTCGCAGGAGTCGAGCTTGCGGCTGGCGACGACGACGTCGGCGCCGGCCTGGGCGAACGCGGTGGCCATGGCCAGTCCGAGACCGCGGCTGCCGCCGGTGACGACGGCCGTGCGCCCGGCCAGGGCTCCATCGGCGGAAGGCGTGCTCGTCATGGGACGCCGACAGTAACCGGGACGGGCGCGAGGACACCGGCCGTGCCGCTGCGGTACCGTCGATCCCGGCCGTCCGCTCAGGAATGGGGGTTTCCATGCTCAAGCACCGACGGCACCGCACGCTCGCCCCGATCGCGCTCACCGCCGCGACGTTGACGATCACCTTCTCGCCGGCCGAGCTCCGACCGGTGTCGGCGCTCCCGCCCGCGCCGGCGCCGACACCCGCACGCACGCCCTCGCCCGCCGCCCTGGTGCCGTCGGGCTACCGGGTGCGCACGCTCGCCAACAACCTCGACCACCCGTGGGACGTGGCGTTCCGGCCCAACGGCTCGATGTTCGTCACCGAGCGCGGCGGGTGGATCGGGCTGTTGCGTCGGGGCCGGTACCGCCGGATCCACCGTCCGGTCGATGTCGCCGTCAACGGTGAGGGTGGGATGCTCGGCATCGCGGTCAGCCCACGATTCGCGAGGAACCGCGAGCTGTTCGTCTGCTTCAACACCTCGCGCGACGTCCGGGTCGTGCGCTTCAAGTTCGCCGGCCGGCCGGCGCGATTGATCGGGCGCCGGAACCTCGTCACGGGCATCCCCACGAACCCGTCCGGCTCGGGCCGTCACTCCGGGTGCCGGCTGAAGTTCGGTCACGACGGGTTCTTGTGGGTGACCACGGGCGACGCCGCCGTCGGCACCAACCCGCAGAACCTCAACTCCTTGGGCGGCAAGGTGCTGCGCGTCACGAGACGCGGCACGCCGGCCCCCGGCAACTTCCGCGGTCGCATCTTCGCCTACGGCTTCCGCAACCCGCAGGGCCTCGCCTTCCGGCGCCGCGACGGCAGGGCCTTCATCGTCGAGCACGGACCGGGCTGTGACGACGAGATCACGCCCCTGCGCCGGGGCGCGAACGGCGGGTGGAACCCGGTCGGCAGCGGCCTCTACAACGAGGGCGTCCCGATGACGGACACCAGCCTGCCGAACGTCGTCCGCCCGGTCTGGTCGTCGGGCTGCCCGACGATCGCCCCGTCCGGGGGCACGTTCGTCACCGCCCCCATCTGGGGGCGCTGGCGCGGCCGGATGGTCATCGCGGTGCTGAAGGATCAGCACCTGCGGTTGATCAACGTCGGGTTCGGCGTCGCCGGCCAGGGGCGAGTGCTCCTCTCCGGCTGGGGCCGGCTCCGCACCGTGGTGCAGGGACCCAATGGCGGCCTCAACGTCCCGGTCGACGCCAACCCCGGGCGGCTCCTCAGAGTCGTTCCGCTGCCCTAGGCGACGGTGTCGAGCACGGCGCGGATCGCCGCCGCGCTCGCGATGAGGCCCGCCCGTTCGCGCTCGTCCATCGGCGTGTCGAGCGTCGTCAGCACGCCCGCCCGCCCCACCACGCTCGGCAACGAGAGGCACACGTCCCCGACACCCTCCACCGCGGTGCGGACGCTCACCGGCAACACGGCCCGTTCGTCGGCGGCCACGCAATCGAGGATCCGCGCCGTCGCCAGCCCGATGGCCAGGTTCGTCGCGCCCTTGCCCTCGATGACGCGGTAGGCGGCACCGCGGACGTCGGCGAGGAGGGCGTCGTGCCGGTCGGCGTCGATGGTCGCGCCGGTCGGGCCCGTCACGTCGGCGAGCGGCGCACCGCCGACCGTGGCCGTCGACCACAGGACGATCTCGCTGTCGCCGTGCTCGCCCACCACGGTCGCGTGGACGCTCGTCACCGCCACTCCGAGCTCTCCGGCGAGCAGGAACCGCAGCCGGGACGTGTCGAGCACGGTGCCGCTCCCGAACACGCGACCCGCCGGCAGCCCGGTCGCCTCCTGGGCGACGAACGTCACGACGTCGACGGGGTTGGTCACGATGAGGACGAGCGGGTCGGGAGCGAGCTCGACGAGGCCCGGCAGGGCCCGCCGGACGAGCGCGGCGTTCGCCGCGGCGAGGTCGAGCCGGGTCTGGCCGGGATGCTGCTTGGCGCCGGCCGTGACGACGATGACGTCCGCGCCGGCGCACACTTCCGGGTCGTCGCCCCCGACGATGCGCGCCGGCCCGGCGAACTGCAGCCCGTGGCGGAGGTCGAGCACCTCCGCGGTCGCCTTGGCGCCGTTGGTGTCGTACAGCGCGATCTCGTCGGCGACGCCGCGGATCATCGACGCGTAGGCCACAGAGGTACCGACGCTTCCGGCCCCGACGACGGCTACTTTCATCCGGACATGATCGATCACGTGTCAATCCAGTGCTCCGACGTCGCCACCAGCGCCGCCTTCTACGACACCGTGCTCACGCCGCTCGGTGGGCAGCGGATCATGGAGTTCGGCGACGTCATCGGCTTCGGCACCGACTTCCCACGGTTCTGGCTCGGCCCGCACAACACGGGCGAAGGGTTCCGGGAGTCCCACCTCGCCTTCCAGGCACCGGACCGCGCCGCCGTGCAAGCGTTCTTCGACGCTGCCGTCGGCGCCGGCGCCGAGGTGCTTCACGAGCCACGCGTCTGGCCGGAGTACCACCCGCACTACTTCGGGGCGTTCGTGCGTGACCCCGACGGCAACAACGTCGAGGCGGTCTGTCACCGCCCGGAGACGAGCTGACTACTTGGTGATCGAGCGGTCGTAGGTCCGCACCGCGAGCGGCGCACACACGACGACGATGGCGACGATCCAGATGATCGAGTAGGCGACCGGGTGGACGATCGGCCACGGGTCGCCCGGCTCGGCCGGGGTGTTGGGGTTGCCGAACAGAACCCGCGTCGCGTCGGCGAGCGCGGTCACGGGGTTCCACTCGGCGATCGTGCGCAGGAACCCGGGCATCGTCTCCGTTGGCACGAACGTGCTGGCGATGAACGTCACGGGAAAGAGCACGGTGAAGGCCACGCCCGTGACTCCCTCAGGAGTCGCGACGAGGCTGCCGAGGAGCACCCCGACCCAGATCATGGCGAAGGCGAACCCGATCAGCAGCAGGTAGCCGCCGACGGCGTCGAGGACGCCGTTGCGGATGCGCCACCCGATGATCAGTCCGCAGAGCGACATGATCGCGATCGGTAGCAGCGACTTGAGCAGGTTGGCCCCCGCGTGACCGCCGAGGACCGCACCCTTGGCGATCGGGAGCGAACGGAACCGGTCGACCGCCTGGTTCTTGCGGTCGTTGGCCAGCGACAGAGCGACACCGAACGCGGTGAACACGATGGTCTGGGCGAAGATCCCACCCATCAGGAACTCGCGATAGCTGCCGCCGCCCGGCACGTCGATCGCGCCGCCGAACACGTAGGCGAACAACAGCACGAACATGATCGGCTGGATCGTCGCGTCAGTGAGCTGCTCCGGCTGGCGCTTCATGTGAACGAGGCCGCGGCGCGCGATCACCCACGCGTCGTGGATCGCGCCGCGCGGGCGCGGCAGTTCGGCGTCGGTGCCGGCGGGGAACGGAGTCGTGATCGCACTCATCAGCTGACCTCCGCGAGCTCGTGCTCGGCCTCCGCGTCGGGCACCGAACCGGTGAGGGTGAGGAAGACCTCGTCGAGTGTCGGCTGGCGCAGGCTCAGATCCTCGACCGGGATCGCCGCCTCGCGGAGGGCGGCGGCGACCTCCACGACGGTCTCGACGCCACGGGACGTGGCCGCCGTCGCCGATCGGGTGTTGCCGTCGACGTCGGGCTCGATCCCGGTCGCCGCGGCGAGGATCCGCGCCGCGTCACCGAGCTGCTCCGGCTCGACGACGACGACGTGCACCTGGTCGCCACCGACCTCTCGCTTCAGCTTGCGGGCGTCGCCGCGGGCGATGATCCGGCCGTGGTCGACGACGACGATGTCGTCGGCGAGACGCTCGGCCTCTTCCAGGTACTGAGTGGTCAAGAGCACGGTGGTGCCGCGGCAGACGAGCGTCTCGAGCACCTCCCACAGGTCGTTGCGGGCGCGTGGGTCGAGCCCCGTGGTCGGCTCGTCGAGGAAGAGCACCTGTGGATGGGCGACGAGCGTGGCGGCGAGGTCGAGCCGCCGGCGCATCCCGCCGGAGTAGCCCGACACGACCCGATCGGCGGCGTCGGTCAAGGAGAACTCCTCGAGCAGCTCGACGGTGCGCTCCTGGGCGTCTCGCCGTCTGAGCTGGTGGAGCTCGCCGAGCATGATCAGGTTCTCGCGCCCGGTGAGCAGCGGGTCGACCGTGGCGTCCTGGGCGGCGAGACCGATCCGGCGCCGCACCTCGCCCGGCTGGGTGCGCACGTCGAAGCCGGCGACGGTCGCCTCACCCTCGTCCGCTTCGGACAGGGTCGTGAGGATCCGGACCGCGGTGGTCTTGCCGGCGCCGTTGGGGCCGAGCACGGCCGTCACCGTTCCCACGGGGACCTCGAGGTCGATGCCGCCGAGGGCCGTGGTGGCTCCGTAGCGCTTGACGAGACCACGGGCGCGGACCGCGTACGTGGTTGGTGTGGGGGGCACCTGAGCAACGTACCGAGACGCGACGGGCGAGGGCACGAAGGATTCCAGGACGTCGGTCACGTCTCTGAACGCTATGAGTTCAAGCTCGCTTCAAGGCAACGCGATCGGCTGTGAACCTGGTCACCGTTGACGCGCTGGTTCCAGTCGGACTGTCCAGCGCGACCTGCACGCCCAGCTCGATGACCCGCGCTCGATTCTCGCCCGCGGTCGGGGCGGCACCCACCACGTCCTTCAGGGCGGCGAGTCGGGCGTACTGAGCCCGAGCCCAGGCGTAGCCGGTGCCGCTCGCCAGCACCTCGGCCGCCGCCAGCAGATGCCGGACATCAGCTCGCCGCCCGAGGGCGCGGTACCGGTCGGCGATGTCCAACAGCACCAAGCCGAGTTCCTGCTCATCGTGATCGACGAGGGCCTCGACGTGTTCGCGCAACAGGTCGAGGGCAGCGGCAGTGTCACCGCCGCGACTCGCAGCGAGGCCAGCGCCCGCTGGCAGCCGCTGAGATGGGAGACGTCGCCGACGCGGCGGAGCTCGCTCCTGATCGCGTCGAGCTCGGCCTCGAGGTCCTCCTCGGTTTGGCGGCCGGTGTCGACCTCGATCATCGCCATGCCGTAGCGGGCGTGGGCCGACAGCACCGGCATCAAGGTGCCGGCGAAGTCCAACGCCGCCTCCAGGTCTTCCCGCGCGTGGCGACGGTCACCGTGGCGGTGCAGCACCAGACCGATGTTCTTCAACACGTTGGCTGCGTTCAGCCGATCACCGAGGTCATCGAACGAGTGGGCGGCCCGATGGCACTCGGCGCGTCCCTGCTCCGCCTGCCCGAGTATGACCATCCCCATGCCGAGCAACATCCTCGCGTTCGCGGCCGCCCACGGATGGCGGGCGGCGTCGGACACGACTGCGGCGAGGTCGGCCGCACCCTCGACGAACCGGCCGGATCGGACGCGGGCCAACCCGAGCCACGTCTGCGCCTCGCGAGCGACGTCAGGCCGGCCGTTCCGGTCGGCGACCGCCATCGCCCATTCCATGTCGGCGTCGCGCGCCGCTGTACCGGCATACGTGCCGTAGACCCGCGCCCGTTGCACCATCGCCAGCGCATGTTCGAAGCTCACGTCGCCGTCAGACACGCTGAGGGCGGAGTCGATCAGCGCCACCCCCTCGACCCAGTACCCGGTGAGGAACCAGTACTCGCCGAGTGCGGCGGCAATCGTCAACGCGTCCTTGGCGTGACCTGTGACCAGGAGACGACTCAGTATCTCCCGATAGTTGCCCATCTCCACGTCGAGCACGGCGATCGCGTCCCGCTGCCCGGCCGCGCGCAGATCAGGCATCAGCTCGACGGCGAGCGACCGGTACCACGATCCGAGTCGCTCCTCGAGCGCCGCGCGCTCGCCGTTGCGCGCCGACACCTCGGCGGCGTAGCACGCCTGGACCGCGTCGAGGCGGTACGCCGCCGGATCGCGTCCCGCGGTCCGTAGCAACGACGACTCGACGAGGTGACCGAGGCTGGCGACGACCGGCGCGGACAAGTCGCCGAGGTCCACCACGTGCTCGGCGGAGCGCAGGGTGAACGAACCGCGGAACGCGCTGAGCCGGCCGAAGACGGCCACGTCGCCGGGGTCCGACCGCTCCGCAATCCAGTCGAACGCGGCGCGCAACGGCGTAGCGCCTGATCCGGCGCCGAGGCCGAGCACCCGCTGGCCCAGCCCGCGCGCGACCTCGCCCAGCGGGAGCACGTTCGCCAGCCGGGCGCACAGTTCGATTCCGAGCGGCAGGCCTCCGACGCTGCGCACGACTCGTGCTGCATCCACCGCGCACTCGCCCGGCGCGGCGCCGGTGAGCTGCATGAGTAACTGCACCGAGGCGGACGACTCGATCTCGCGCTCGGCACGCGTCTTCCGGGGGGACCGGCAGCGGATCCAGCCGAATCACTCGCTCACCTTCAAGGCCGAGCTGGATGCGGGACGTGACGAGGAAGCGGGACTCGGGGGCACGGAGCGCCAGCCGGGCGACAAGGCGGCCCACCTCGTCGGCGACGTGCTCGGCGTTGTCGACGACGATGAGTCCGGGCTCGGCGTGCAGGACGTCGACGAGCTGGTCGATCTCGTCTCCCCCGTCGCCGCGCCGGAGACCGGCGGCCGCGGCGACCGCAGTTGCAACGTGGCCGGTCTCAGACACCTTGGACAGGTCGACGAAGACCGCACCTCCGGGGAAACTCGGAGCCGCCTCCACCATCAGCTCCCGCGCCACGCGGGTCTTACCGACACCGCCCAACCCGACCACGGTGATCGACGTGGTCTGTCGCCATTGCGTCGGCCAGCTCGGACAGTGTGTCCTGGCGGTCGACGAAGCACCCTTGCTCACCACCGCGGCGGGCGGGCCGCACCTCGTCGGGCGTGGACTCGTCGAGCACGATGCTGCGCTCAGCGCGGCGCAGCTCCGATCCCGGCTCGAGGCCGAACTCGGCTAGCGCAGACCGTGCGTCACGGAAGGCCCGCAGCGCTTCAGTGCGCCGTCCGGTCTTGGCGAGCAGCTGCATCAGGTGCAGCCACCGCGTCTCGCGCTCCGGGCGTTCCTCGGCGCGCCGGCGCAGGGCCGGAACGGCAGCATGATCGGCCGCCGCGACGGCGAGCTCAGCCCACCGGTCGATGGCGACCGCGATCTGCTCGTCCCAGTACGAGACGAGATACGCCGCCCACGGCTCGGACGCGACGTCGGCCAATGGGCACCCGCGCACCACATCGAGCGCGACACCGATCAGCTTGGCGGCCTCGGGATCCGACTCGAGCCGCGCCCGAGCGGTCATTCGCTCGAACTCGTCGAGATCGGTGTGGACGAGCTGCGGGTCGAGGACGTAGCCATCGCCTTGGCGCCCGATCACCTCGGGCCCGAGCACCGCCCGCAACCGGCCGACGGTGTTGCGCAGCGACGCCAGCGCCGAAGCAGGGACCGGCTGGGGCCACAGCCGATCGACGAGCACGTCGTCACTGATCGGGGCGCCCCGCTGGGCCGCCAGCAGCACACACAGGCGGGTCGGCAGGCCGCGCGGGACCGCGACAAGGTTGCCGTCGACCACCACGCACAGATGGCCGAGTACGCCGATTTCCGCCCGCCTCAAGAGCCTCCCAGGTTACGGGGCCCGCGGCGCAGTTCCTCGACTTCGTGTTAGCGGGCTGTTATCGACCTCCCGTACCGTCCGGCCCCAAATCGGGCGGAGCGGATGAGGGAGTCCACGGTGGAGCGAGCGGTTAGCGGCGGGCGTATCGGGCGCGCCCTTGGAGGCGTGCTGGTGGCGGGGACGACAGCGGCGGCGATATTGGTCGTCCCGCTCGTCCAGTCCTCACGGTCGCGCAGGCGTCTGGTGCGGCCCCGACCTGCCTGGGCCGGACCGCCACCCTGTCGGGACCAACGCGGCCAACGTCATCAGCGGGACGACGGGCAACGACGTCATCGTCGCCCTGGGCGGGGACGACCAGATCAACGGACGCGGCGGGAACGACGTCATCTGCGCCGGCGACGGCAACGACAGCGTCAACGGCGGAGCCGGCCGCGGACGCCGTTGACGGTGGCCGTGGCAACGACCGGATCGACGGCAGCACCGACGACGACCGACTGCTCGGCAACATCGGCAACGACACCCTCTTCGGTGGCAATGGCAACGACATCGCCGACGGCGGCAATGATCCCGACCAGCTCTCCGGCGGACCAGGCAATGACAGGGTCACCGGCGCCGCTGGCAACGACATGGTCTCTGGTGTCGACGGAGCTGACGTGCTCACCGGATCCATCGGTGACGACTACCTCCTCGGCGGCACGGGGAACGACACGGTGGCCGCCGGCGCCGGGTTCGACCTCGTCCGTGGCGGCCCCGGCAACGACACGCTCGACGGCAGCACCGGAGTCGACACCCTCTCCTACACCACCGCGGCCGTGGCGTCCGCCTCGACCCTGACCGCGTCCGCGACCGGCGTGCCCACCGGCACCGCCGTCGGATCGGCCGCCGGAGACGGCACCGATCACGTCACCGGGTTCGACGTCGTCGAGGGCAGTCGGTTCGCCGACACCCTGCGCGGCTGGGTCGGACCGGACTACCCTGCTCGGCTTCGCCGGCCACGACTCCCTGTCGGCAACGACGGTGACGACGTCCTGATCGGCGGCACCGGCAACGACAACTTGCACTCCGGGCCAGGCGAGCTCGATCGCATCGACGGCGGCCCCGGCAACGACACGCTCGACGGTACCGGCGGGTCCCCGGTCGCGTTCTTCGTCGACGCACCCGGACCGGTCACCGTCAACCTCGCCGCGGGCACTGCCAGCGGCGACGGCACCGACACCCTCGCCGGCGTCACCGGCGCCTTCGGATCCCCCTTCGACGACACCATCACCGGCAGCGACGCTGGCGTCATCATCGCCGGACTCGGCGGCAACGACACCCTCACGGGCGGTGCGGACGTCGACGTCATCGAGGGCGGCGACGGCAGCGACAAGGTCGACGGAGCCGGGAGCTTCGACGCCACGTCGTACTTCACCGCTGCTGGCCCGATCGTCGCCGACCTCGCCACCGCCGAGGTCAACGGCCAGGGCAAGGACACGCTGCTGAACGTCGAGTCGGTCTCGGGATCCGAGTTCGACGACCAGTTGTACGGCGACGCCGGCACGAACCTCCTGTTCGGCGAACCCGGGGACGACCTGCTGGACGCAGGCGACGGCTTCGACTTCGTCTTCGGCGGCATCGGCGTCGACACCTGCCTGAACTGGGAGAACGACGTCACCACGGACCCCACCGAGTGCGAGCTCCCTGCCACCGTTGCCGGGGCATCGTCCGGGTCTCGCCTTTCCGGAGATCGACCACCCGGCCAGGCCGCCCCACCACCGCGGTCGGACGCCGCGGCAGCTTTCGACCAGCTCACCCGTCTCGGCGAATTCCTTGGAGGGACCCGATGAACAGGCCCCGACAACCCCGTTACCCGAGCCACTCCTGGGAGGGACCCGATGAGCAGCCCCGTTACTCGAGCCACCCGGCACGCCGGCTCGCGACTCGTCACCCGGGCCCTCGCGGCCGTCGTGCTGTCGGCCGCCGTGGGGCTCGTCGCGGTCCTGTTCAGCTCCGCCACCGCCGGCGCGGTCCCGGCGGACCCGAACGCCCGGACGGTCCTGCACCAGCCCAACGGTGTGGCGTTCAGGGCCAAGCTGTGGGGTGACGAGCACCAGCACGGCTATCAGACACTGTCCGGGTACACGATCGTGAAAAACCGGTCGACCGGCTACTGGACGTATGCGCTCCGGGGACCCCGCGGCCGCCTGGTGCCGAGCACCAGTCGCGTCGCGATCAACGTGCCTCCGGCCGACCTGCAACCTGGCCTGGTCGCCGAGCCCCGTAAGGAAGCACAGAGTGGCCCCGCATCACCGATCTACCCGGCCAACGGGCCGCACCGCTCGTTGGTCATCCTCGCCCAGTTCGCGAACTCGCCGGCACCGCGTACGGCCGCCGCCGCATGGTCCTCCGCGTTCTTCGGCGCGACCGACAGCGTCAATCACTACTACCGAGAGGTCTCCTACGGAAAGTTCGGTCTCCTGCCGGCAGCCGAGAATCAGGGCACGTACGCCGACGGCGTCATCGGCTGGCTCAAGATCAACACGATCAACCAGCCCATTGGCAGTAGCGCCGAGGCGCAGGTAAAGGCGGCCATGAGTGCGGCCGACCAGTACATCAACTTCGCCAATTACGACAGCGACCGCGACCAGTCCATCGAGCCGAACGAGCTGCACATCACCGTCATCGCAGCCGGCTACGAGCAGGCCACGTGTAACACACAGTCGGTCTGGGGGCACCGAAATGTGATGTACGGCACCCCGCCTACGCTTGATACCACCAAGGTCGGCGTCAAGGGCTACACCATCTTCGGCGAGGTCCAGTGCACTGGCGGAGAGCACATGGCCACCCTCGGAATCATGGCCCACGAGATCGGCCATGACCTGGGCATGCCTGACCTGTACGACACCGACAAGTCGTCGGGCAACGGGCTCGACGGGGGCGTCGGTCACTGGAGCCTCATGGCCAGCGGCACGTGGAACCGCACGGCCGGCACGTATTCCGGATCCTCACCCGCCCACCTGGACCCGTTCCTGAAGTCCTACATGGGGTGGCTCACCCCCCAACAGGTCACCGGCACCGTGAACGGGGTGCAGCTGGCCGCCTCTGAAACCAGTGCTCGAGCAGTCCAGTTGCGGTCGAACCCCAGCGGTGTCGACTGGAGCTTCACCAGTCGCGTCGGCACCGGTGAGTACTTCCTGGTCGAGAACCGGCAGCAGATCGGATACGACGCCGCCCTACCCAGGTGCGGAGTACTGGTCTGGCACATCAACGAGACGGTGACTTACGCCAACGGGGGGCTTCAGAACGGGGTGAAGTACTTCGGGGCGAACACCGAGGAGAACGGCCCCCGGCTGGTGGACCTCGAAGAGGGCGACAACGACAATTACCCGAAAAACGGCGGAGACCCGTGGCCCTCGACCAAAGAGTTCAACGACTCCTCCAGCCCGAACGCTCGTCTCTACAACGGGGCGCTGACCGGCGTCCGCGTCCGACCCACCACTACGAGCTGCGCCACCACGATGACCGTCAACACCTCCGACGGCTCCGCCGGCCCGAGCGTTCCCAACGACAACCTCGGCGGCGCAACCGCCGTCGGCGCCCTCCCGTATGCGCAGACGAACATCAACACCACGGCCGCGACCATCGAAACCAACGAGCAGAGTCCCAACTGCGGCAGCGTGGGACGCACGCTGTGGTGGCGATTCACCCCGGCCACCAACATGCGGGTTCGGGCCGCGACCACCGGGTCGAACTACGACACCGTGCTCGCCGCCTGGACCGGCACCGGCCTCGGCGCCCTGACCCAGGTCGCCTGCAACGACGACTCCACCGGAACGGGGTCACCCTCGGCGTTCGAGACCGACCTCGTCGCTGGGCAGACCTACTACTTCCAGGCCGGCGGCTTCGGGGGTGCCAGCGGCAACCTGAACTTCTCCCTCTCGGGGGTCACCCCCCCACTTGCCAACGACGGGTTCGGCAACGCCTTTGGCGTCAGCACACTGCCGTACCAGGCGTCCGTGGTGACCACGGACGCGACTCTGGAAACGGGCGAGAAGACCCCCACCTGCGCGGGGATCGGCAAGACCGCGTGGTGGCGGTTCACCCCCGCAGTCAACATGCGGGTGCGGGCCGAGACCACCGGCTCGAACTACGACACCGTCCTCGGCGGCTACCGCGGCACCAGCCTGGCCGGGCTCACGCAGGTCGGCTGCAACGACGACTCCGCCGGAGCCGGCGGCCCATCGTCGTTCGAAGTCGACCTGACCGCCGGGCAGACCTACTACTTCCAGGCCGGCGGGTTCAGCGAGAACGGCTCGACACCCGCGAGTGGCAACCTGACCTTCAAGCTGACCCAGCTGGTGATCCCCCCGGCCAACGACACGTTCGCCGCAGCAGCCGCCGTGTCGACGCTGCCGTTCTCCTCATCGGTCAGCAACGTCGGAGCCGGCATGGACGCGCAGGAGCCGACACCGTCGTGCGGCAACACCGGGCGCACCGTGTGGTACCGGTACACCCCCAGCGTGACCACCTCGGTGACCGCTGACACGCAGAGCTCGAGCGCCGGATTCGACACCGTCTTGGCCGCTTACCGCGGCACCAGTCTCGGCGCACTGACCGAGGTGGGCTGCAACGACGATGCTGCGGGTACCGGCGGGCCGTCGTCGTTCCAGGTCACATTGACCGCCGGGCAGACCTACTACTTCCAGGCCGGCGGATTCCGCGGTGAGGACGGCTCGGTCGACCAAGGCACCGTCGGGTTCCGGCTCACCACGGCCGGGTCTCCCGACCAGTTCGGCAACGCGGCCGCCATCACTGCCCTGCCGTACACCAACACCGGGTCCACCGCGACCGCCACCGTGGAGGCCGGCGAGCCCGCTCCGGCGTGCATGACGATCGGGAAGACGACGTGGTTCAAGTACACGCCCGCCGGGAACCAGGCCGTCACGGTCTCGACGGCCGGGTCGAACTTCGACACGGTGCTCGCGGTCTGGCGGGGCACCACCATCGGTGGACTCACGCAGGTCGGCTGCGACGACGACGGCGTCGCCGCTGGCGGTGCGTCCCGGATCGCTGGCCTGTCGCTGACCGGCGGCCAGACGTACTACGTCCAGATCGGCGGGTACCGCGACCCGGGCAGCGGTGTCACCGAGAGCGGCAGTTTCCAGTTGGCGTTGACGACACCCTGACGCTGCGACGCCACCTCCGACCACTTCGGTCGCGGCCCGCACGCTTCTTCCCCATGGTTGGGGTCGGTCGAGGTAGGCGCGCAGACGTTCCGCCCGCCCGTCGTGACTTTCGGGGCTCAGTCCGCGTGGTAGTGGCAGCCTCATGGCTGAAGCGACAACGGCTTGGCGCACCATCGACGGTGCTCCAGCGCGCGCCGCAGGAACGTCCCGGCTTCCGCGGCGTCGCCGCCGGTGTTAGTGGGGC
>CAWGZN010000015.1:0-122326 GCA_963827075.1 uncultured Acidimicrobiia bacterium
CGATGACCACCGACGTCGTGATGCGGGCCGACGAGATGTCGCCGGCGCCGTCGATGTCGATGCGCCCGGTCGTGCCCGTCGTAGTCGATGTCCTCGCCGGCCGCGAGCAGCTCGACGCAGTGGGCGAACGTCGAGCACGTCCGCCCGCCGGCGGTCACGGCCGGCGACCTGCTGCGCCGATCGTGCGCCGGCTCGGTCGAGCCCGGCGGCGATCGCGGCGAGGGCGAGGATGATCGCGCAGTCGTACATCTGCCCGCCGTACGACGTCTGGTCCTGCGGCGCCGGGACCCGGCGAGCCGGGCCATCAGCGCCCGGTCGCCGGTCGTGCCGATGACGGTCAGCCCGTCGGCCCGGGTCGGGTCGTCGGGGAACGTCTGCTCGGCCAGGCGCGGGACGAGCAGGCCGTCGAGCCCGACGATCTGCTCGACCGGGTAGCCGGCGCGTCGACGAGCTGGGAGATCAGGTTCGGCGCCTCGGTGTACGAGGCGAGGATGACGCGGTCGGGCGCCGCGGCGACGACCGCGGCCGACTCGTCCGGGAAGCGACACCCGCCGCGCCGGGTAGGTGATCGTGTCGACGGCGGCGCCGCGGGCGGTCAGCTCGGCCGAGAGGGCGCCGGTCAGCTCGTTGCCGTAGACGTCGTCGCGCCCGACGATCATCACGCGTCGCCGGGCCCGGCGACCCGTCGGCCGGGAACATCACCTGATCGGCGACGATGCCGGCGAGGTAGTCGTCGCGCAGCGCGGTGCGGACGAACGTCGCCGGCGTGTTGCCGGCCGTCAGCGACGTCGCGGTCGCCGACGCCGAGCACGCCATGCAGCGACCGCTCGGCGAGGATCGGCAGGAGGGAGGCCGTGCTCGACGAGCCGACCGGCCCGACGAGCGACGTCGGCGCCCTGGTCGAGAGCTGGTCGACGACGCCGTCGATCGGGTCGGGGGCCGTCTCGTCGACGCGCGACCGCGGCCACCGGCGCGCCGAGCACGCCGCCGGCCGCGTTGATGTCCTCGACGGCGAGCTGCAGCCCGCGGTCCTGCCCGATGGCCAGCTCGTTGAGCAGCCCGACGCCCGGACCGATGAACCCGAACGTCAGCTCCGGCTCGCCGCTGACGGCTCGCCGGCGGTCGGTCGCGGCCGGCGGCATCGGTGCCCGACGGCGCGGCGCCGTCCGGTCGTCGTCGGCGGCCGGCTCGGTGACGGACGAGTCGTCGTCGTCGTCGTCCGAGCAGCGCGGCGAGCAGCAGCGAGCAACGGCCACGCGCGGCGGCCAGGTGTCGGACATCGGTCGTCCTCGGCCGTCGATCGGGCGCCTCGCCTCGTCCGCCCGGCGAATGTAGCCGGGACCTCGCGTCGGACCGGCGCTCTACGCTGCCGGCGTGATGTCGCCGGGCACGAGCCGGGGCCGTCCGCCGGTCCGGCGATCACGTGGCTCGGGCACGCCAGCGTGCGTCGATCGAGATCGCCGGCGTCCGGGTGCTCACCGACCCGGCGCTGACGCCACGCCTCGCCCACCTCCGGCGCCACCACCACGTCGACGTCGCCGCGATCGGCGCCCCGACGTGATCCTGATCTCCCACGTCCACATGGACCACCTCCACGTGCCGTCGCTGCGGCTGTTCGGCCGCGACGTGCCGCTGGTCGTGCCGGCCGGCGCCGGCGCGTTGCTGCGCCGCCGCGGCTTCCGCGACGTCCGCGAGACGGCGGCCGGGCAGCACGACCGTCGGTCGGCGCGCTGACGATCGAGACCGTGCCGGCCGTGCACGCCCGCGGCCGCGGGCCCGCACAGCCGCGTCGCCGCCGACGCCGTCGGCTACGTGCTGCGCGCCGGCGGACGTCGGCGTCTACTTCCCCGGCGACACCGACCTGTTCGCCGAGATGGGCGCGTGGGCGCCGGTCGACGTCGCCCTGCTGCCGATCTGGGGGTGGGGGCCGACGCTCGGCGAGGGCCACCTCGACCCGGACCGCGGCCGTGCGGGCGACCGAGCTGCATCCGCCCGGGCTCGTCGTGCCGATCCACTGGGGCACGTACAGCCCGCTCGGGCTGCGCCGGGGCCGGCCGAGCTGGCTCGACGAGCCGGTCGCACCGCTTCCGCGCCGAGCTCGGCCGCGCCGGCGCCGGCGGACCGCCTGCGGGTGCTCGACCCCGGCGGCGCAGCCTCGTCAGCTCGACGCCGCCGCGCGCCGGTCCCACGGCGATGACGCGCGGCCGAGCGGCATCGTCCGGCCGGCCGTCGCGAGCGGCCCGCCGTGGACCGCAGGTCGTCGGCCGCGGCGCTCGTCGTGATCGTGCTCGACCGCGCTGACGCTCTGGCTCCTGGCCTGGCTGCTCGACGACTTCGACATCGACCGCCCGCACGACGCCCTCCTCGCCGGCTTCGTCGTCGGCCTCCTCAACGCCGTCGTCTGGCCGATGCTGGCGTTCGTCGTCGTGCCGATCTCGGTGCTCACCCTGGGCCTCGGCGCGATCGTGCTCGACGCGCTGTTCGTCGTGGCTCGTGCTCGACCGCGCTGCCCGGCGTCGACGCTCGAGCGGCTTCTGGACGGCGCTCGCCGTCGTCATCGGGCTGGCCGCGATCACCACGCTCGTCTCGTCGGCGCTCGCGCTCGACGACGACGCCTGGTTCGACCAGCGGATGGCCCACCGCGCCCGGCGGCGGGCCGGCACGGCGCGACCGCCACCGACGTGCCGGGCATCGTGTTCGTGCAGCTCGACGGCCTCGCCGGGTCGTGCTCGGCGGGCCCTGCGCTCCGGCGACGCGCCGACCCTCGACCGCTGGCTGCGCGACGGCACGCACCGGCTCGTCGGTGGGAGACCGGCTGGTCGTCGCAGACCGGCGTCAGCCAGTGCGGCATCCTCCACGGCTCCGTCGTCGACATGCCGGCGTTCCGCTGGGTCGACAAGGCGACCGGGCGGATCGTCGTGTCGAACCGCCCGGAGTCGGCGGCCGCGATCGAGCGCGCCCACTCCGACGGCCACGGGCTGCTCGCCCACCACGGCTCGAGCTACGGCAACCTGTTCTCCGGCGACGCCGAGCGGGCCGTGCTGACGATGAGCGGCATCGCCCGGCGCAAGGAGGGCCGCTTCGGCGCCGGCTACGTCGGCTACTTCTCCCGGCCCCAGCAGGCGACCCGCACGCTGCTCGACGTCGTCGTCGAGATCGCCCGCGAGCGCCGGGCGGCCCGCCTGCAGCGCCGCCGCGACGTCGAGCCGCGGGTCGACCGCGGCTGGGACGTACGCCCTGCTGCGGGCGTTCACGACGGTCGTCAGCCGCGACGTGTCCGTGCAGGGCGTGCTCAACGACGTGGCCGAGGGGCGGGCCGCGATCTACGTCGACCTGCTCGGCTACGACGAGGTCGCCCACCACTCCGGTCCCGAGCGGGCCGACACGCTCGCCGTGCTGCGCGACCTCGACCGCCAGATCGGCCGCATCGCCCGCTCGTTCCGCTGGGCGCCGCGGCCGTACCACCTCGTCGTGCTGTCCGACCACGGCCAGACCCAGGGCGCGACGTTCCGCGCAGCGCCGGCGAGACGCTCGCCGACGCTCGTCGCCCGGCTCTGTGGCGGCGGCGACGTCGGGCGACCCCGACGCCGAGCACGGGCGCACCGAGTCGACCGCGTGGCTGCGCCACGCCCGGCCGACGACGGAGCCGGCCGGAGGCAGCCGGCGCCGCAGCGTCCCGACCGTGCTCGGGTCCGGCAGCCTCGGGCTCGTCTCGCTGCCCGGCCCGCCCCGCCGGCTGACCCGCGAGGAGATCGACGCGCGCCACCCGGCGCTGATCGCCGGGCTGGTCGCCCATCCCGACATCGGCTTCGTGCTCGTGGCGTCGGCGACGGCTCGCTCGTGCTCGGGCGCGGCGGCGAGCGCAACCTGGCCACCGGCGAGGTCGCCGGCGACGACCCGCTCGCGCCGTTCGGGCCGCGGCGCCGTCGACCAGGTGCGCCGAGGTCGACGCCTACCGCGACCGTCGCCGACCTGATGGTCAACGCCCGCTACGACCCCGAGCGCGACGAGGTCGCCGCCTTCGAGGAGCAGGTCGGCTCGCACGGCGGCCTCGGCGGGCCGCAGACCCACCCGTTCCTGCTCTACCCGGCGGCGCTGTCGCCGCCCGACGCACCGATCTTCACGTCCGTCGCGATGCACCGGGTGCTCAAGACGTGGCTCGCCGAGGTCGGCCAGCCGGTCGCCTCCCGTGGCTGGAGGGTCCGCTCACGGAGCCGAGCCGGTAGGCGAGGCGACCGCGGCCGTGCCGTGGGCCTCGTCGGACGCGGCGCCGCGGATGGGACACTGCGTCGGATGCGTTCCCGCCCGCTCGTCATCCGCAACGGCCTGGTCATCGACGGCACCGGCGCGCCCGGCCGTCCGCGCCGACGTCGCCATCCGTCGACGGCGTCATCGCCGAGGTCGGCGCCGGCGTCGACGCCACGGCGGCCGACGTGATCGACGCCGACGGCCTGCGTCGTCACGCCCGGGCTTCGTCGACATCCACACCCACTTCGACGGCCAGGCCACGTGGGATCCGCTGCTCGCGCCGTCGAGCATCCACGGCGTGACGTCGATCGTGATGGGCAACTGCGGCGTCGGCTTCGCCCCGGCGCACCCGACGGCCGACCAGCACGACTGGCTGATCGGGATGCTCGAAGGCGTCGAGGACATCCCCGGCACCGCCCTCGCCGAGGGGCTGGCGTGGGACTGGGAGACGTTCCCCGACTACCTCGACGCGCTCGGGCGGCGCCGGTTCGCCGCTCGACGTCGGCACCCACGTCACGCACGCCCCGCTGCGGGCCTACGTGATGGGCGAGCGCGGCGCCGACCCGATGGAGTCGCCGACGGCCGACGAGCTGGTGGCGATGGCGGCGGCCGTGCGTGACGGCGTCGACGCCGGCGCCCTCGGGTTCACGACCAGCCGCACGTACGCCCACCGCACGCGCGACGGCGCGCCGCTCGGCACCCGGTTCTCCAGCGAGGACGAGCTGCTGGCGCTCGTCGGGGCGATGGGCGAGACCGGGCCGGGCGTCGTGCAGATGATCTCCGACGCCTACCTGAGCACCGACGACGACTTCGCCCGCGAGGAGATGGCGCTGATGCGCTCGCTCGTCGAGCACTCCGGCCGCCCGCTGTCGATGACCGTGCAGCAGGTCGTAGCAGGTGCCCGACCGCTGGCGGGAGATGGCCGACGTGGGTGGCCGCGGCCGTCGCCGACGGGCTGCCGATGCGGACCCAGGTGGCGCCGCGCCCGGTCGGCGTGCTGCAGGGCCTCCAGGCGTCGGTCAACCCGGTCGCCGTGTGCCCGTCGTTCCAGGAGATCGCCGGCCGCCCGCTCGCCGAGAAGGTCGCCGCGCTGCGCGATCCCGAGCGCCGCCGGCGGATCGTCGACGAGCACGCCACGGCGACCGCGGCCGCCTCGACGGGCTGGCGGCGACGATCTTCACCGGGTTCGACAAGCTGTTCCCGATGACCGACCCGGTCGACTACGAGCCGCGACCGGACGGCCAGCATCGCCGCCCTCGCCGCGGCGCGGGCGGTGTCGCCCGGTCGAGGAGGTCGCTCGACCGGATGGTCGAGGACGACGGTCGCCAGCTGCTGTACATGACGCTGTTCAACTACGCCCACGGCAACCTCGACGACGTCCGCGAGATGCTGCTGTCGCCGAACTCGGTGATCGGCCTCAGCGACGCCGGCGCCCACTGCGGCGCGATCTGCGACGGCAGCTTCCCGACGACGGCGCTGGCGCTGTGGACCGCGCCGCGACGAGGGCGCTGCCGATCGAGCTGATGGTCCACCACGCTCACCCAGCGCACGGCCCGCCAGGTCGGCTGGCTCGACCGCGGCGTGCTGGCGCCCGGCCACCTCGGCGACGTCAACGTCATCGACGTCGACGCGCTCGCCGCCCACCGGCCGCACATCGTCCACGACCTGCCGGCCGGCGGCCGCCGCCTCATGCAGTCGGCGTCGGGCTACGTGCACACGATCAAGGGCGGCGTGGTGACGTTCGCCGACGGCGAGCACACCGGCGACCTGCCCGGCACGCTCGTCCGCGGCGCCCAACCGGCCCCGGTCTGAACGAACCCGTTCTGCCTTGCGGATCGGCCCGATCGGGCCGATCCCGACGGACGGAAAGCGTGGGCGGGCTATTGAGAGCGGGCCGGTGTGCCGATGAAACGTGTCATGCCGTCCGCTGCCGTCCGGCACGAGCTCGCCGCCATCTTCCGTCGCCTCGCACAGCTGGACGGTCCGGACCCGACGGCCCCGTGGCCCCAGGCCCGATCCGGTCGTGTGGCCCGGACCGCTCGGCGCGTGCGCCGCACCGGGTGTCGCCGGCCAGCGCCGGATCCGTTGTCAGCGTCACCGCCGTGGACGGAGGTGATTCGGCGGCCGCAACGCCAGAGTGTCACCGCGTCTCAGTGATCCGCAACTCCGGAGTACGCACCCGCGTCGTACGCAGCGCGAGGAGCCGTGACGCGATCGCGTCGAGCGCCTGCGCGGCGATGCCGTCCGGATCGCTGACGACGACCGGTTCGCCCCGATCGGCGCCGTCGCGCACGGCGGGCACGAGCGGCAGCTGGCCGAGCAGCGGCACCTCCAGCAGCGCCGCCAGCTGCTCACCGCCACCGGCGCCGAACAGCTCGTAGCGCACACCGTCGCCGGCGACGAACCAGCTCATGTTCTCGATGACGCCGACGACGCGTAGGTTGACCTGGCGGGCCATGAACGCCGCCCGCTGGGCGACCCGTTGGGCGGCCGGCTGGGGCGTGGTCACGATCACCACCTCGGCGTCGGTGAGCAGCCGGGCCAGGCTGAGGGAGATGTCGCCGGTGCCGGGTGGCATGTCGACGACGAGCACGTCGGGCTGGTCCCAGAAGACGTCGGTGACGAACTGCTCGAGCATCTTGTGCAGCATCGGGCCGCGCCAGATCACCGGGCTGCTCTCCTCGGTCAGCAGCCCAACCGAAGCGACCCGCACGCCGTGCGCCGGGACCGGCACTAGTAGGCCGTCGATGACCATCGGTCGCCGGTGGATTCCCATCATCCGCGGGATCGAGAACCCCCACACGTCGGCGTCGAGCAGGGCGACTCGCCGTCCCTGGCCGGCGATGGCGACGGAGAGGTTGGCGGCGAGCGAAGACTTGCCGACGCCGCCCTTGCCCGAGGCGATGGCGATGACCCGTGACCGGCCGTCGACGACCGGCGCGTCGGGGTCGTGGAGTTGCCGGCGCAGCGCGGCGCGGTCGGCGGCGTTCATCGCCGTCAGGTCGACCTCGACGTGGGTGACGCCGAGTCCCCGCACCGCGACCTTGACGTCGGTGACGAGCTGCTCGACCGCCGGATGGTCAGCGACCGGCAGGGCGAGCGCGACGTCGACACGCCCATCACGGACGAGCATGCCGCGGACCATGCCGAGCTCGGTGATCGGGCGGCCGAGTTCCGGGTCGGTCACCGTCGCCAGCGCGCCGAGGACCTGGTCGTCCGACGGGTTCACCGCGCTGGTCCCACCATCGACGCCGTCACGCGCGCGGGACTTCCCATGCCCAGCAACCGGGACTAGCTTGGTATCGAGCGGGCTCCGACCGTGGAGGGCCAAGCTGATGTTGGAGCTCAACCGTCGTCAGTTCCTGCAGGCGACCGGCGGGGGTGCGTTCGGTCTCGCTGCGTTCGGGTTCGACGGCGAAGCCGCGATCCGCGAGGTGCGGTCGACGAAGATCGAGCGGGCAACCGAGACGCGCACAATCTGCCCGTACTGCGCCGTCGGCTGCTCGATGCTGGCGTACACCATCGGTGGCGACGCGCTCAACACCCAGCCGGTGCTGGTTCACATCGAGGGCGACCCCGACAGCCCCGTCAACGGCGGAACGCTGTGCCCGAAAGGGGCGTCGACGGTGCAATTGGCGGTCAACGATCGCCGGCCGCAGTACCCGATGTACCGGGCACCGGGAGGAACCGAGTGGCAGCGGATCTCCTGGGACGACGCAATGGGCAAGTTCACCCGGTGGACGAAGGACTCGCGTGACAACAGCTTCGTCGAGACCGACGACGACGGCAACACGGTGAACCGCAACACCGGCTTCGCCTTCTTGGGTGGGGCGACGATCAGCAGCGAGGAGGGATACCTCACCGCCAAGCTGATGCGCGCCCTGGGGGTCGTCTACCTCGAACAACAAGCGAGAGTTTGACACGGTCCCACGGTGGCCAGTTTGGCCGCCAGCTTCGGCCGTGGGGCGATGACGAACCACTGGCGCGACTTCAAGAACAGCGACTGCATCCTGGTCATCGGGGCCAACCCCGCCGAGAACCACCCGTGCGGGTGGAAGTGGGCCCACGTCGGGCGCGACGAGCGGGGGACGCGGATCATCCACGTCGACCCCCGCTTCACGCGGACGTCGGCGATCGCCGATGTGTTCGTCCCGATCCGCGCCGGGACCGATGTCGCCTTCTTCGGCGGTCTGATCCACCACGTGCTCGAGAACGAGCTGTACCACGAGGACTACGTCAAGCTGCACACGAACGCGTCGTTCATCGTCTCTGAGGACTACGAGTTCGACGACGGCCTGTTCTCCGGCTACGACGAGGCGGAGCGCCTCTACGACTCATCGATGTGGGACTACGAGCGCGAGGAGGAGCCGGCCGAGGGCGAGGACGCCCCCGACCCCGGATTGGCCCAGGGCACGACGCCGGCGGGGCCGTCGTTCGCCCGCGTCGACCCCACGCTGCAGGATCCACGCTGCGTGTTCCAGCAGCTGAAGAACCACTTCAGCCGGTACACGCCGGAGATGGTGTCGCAGATCACCGGGATCCCGGTGGACAAGTTCCTCGCCGTCGCCGACGAGTTCGGGGCCACCGGCACCGCCGACAAGGTCGGCAGTGTGGTGTACGCCGTCGGTCTCACCCAGCACACCAGCGGGCTGCAGATCATCCGCGGCATCGGGATCCTGCAGATGCTGCTCGGCAACGTCGGCCGACCCGGCGGCGGCGTCAACGCCGAGCGCGGCCACGCCAACATCCAGGGCAACACGGACAACGCGATCTCCTGGGAGATCCTCCCCGGCTATCTCGCCATCCCCCGTCCGGGGATGGAGACGATGGACGACTACCTCGAAGCCGTTCCCGCCAAGCAGCTCCGCCCCAACTCGGTCAACTACTTCGGGTCGAACTACAAGAAGTTCCTCGTCAGCATCCTCAAGGCGTTCTTCGGCGAGGCGGCGACGGAGGACAACGAGTACGGCTATGCGTGGATCCCCAAGCCGGCCCAGAACTCGTCGTGGCTGACGATCCACGACGAGGCCCGGGCGGGGCGGCTCGACGGGATCATCTACGGCGGCTTCACCGGCGTGTCCGTCGGCCCCGACTCGAACCGGATGGCCGAGTCGATCGCCAACCTCAAGTGGATGGTGATCATCGACCCGCTGCCGACGACGGCGTCGGAGTTCTGGCACGCGCCGGGCGTCGATCCCGCGAGCATCCAGACCGAGGCCCTCTTCCTGCCGGCGACCCACTGGATCGAGAAGTCCGGATCGTTCGTCAACTCCGGCCGGTGGGTGCAGTGGAAGCACAAGGCCCTGCCGGCAACCGGCGAATCGCGTGACGACAACTGGATCATGGGTCACCTCTACCAGGGCCTACGAGCGCTCTACGAGGAGGAGGGCGGGGCCCTGCCCGACCCGGTCCTCGGCCTCGACTGGTACTACGCCGACCCGGGCAACCCGTCGATGGAGGAGCTGGCCCAGGAGATCAACGGCAAGGACCTGACGACCGGCGAGCAGCTCTCGTCGTTCGGCGACCTCCGCGACGACGGGACGACCTCGTCGGGCGACTGGATCTACTGCGGCTCGTGGACCGAAGAGGGCAACCAGATGGACCGCCGGGGCACCGAGGATCCGACCGGCCTCGGCTTCTTCCACGACTGGGCGTGGTCGTGGCCGCTCAACCGGCGAGTGATGTACAACCGCGCCTCCGCTGACGCCGACGGCCAGCCCTGGGACCCGACCCGGCCGGGGATCGAGTGGAACGGCTCGGCCTGGGTCGGCGACGTCCCCGACTTCCCCGCCGACTCGGCGCCCGCGGACGGCCAGGGGGCGTTCATCATGACCGGCGAGGGCGTCGGCCGGCTGTACGCGCCGGGAGCGTTGACGACGGACGGGCCGTTCCCGGAGCACTACGAGCAGACCGAGTCGCCGATCGACAACCTCCTCTCCGGTGTCCGGCGCAACCCGGCGGCGTTCCTCTACGAAGGCGCGCCGGCGAGCTTCGCCGAGGACGACGCCGAGTTCCCGTACGTGGCCACCACGTACCGGGTGACCGAGCACGAGCACTATGTCACCCAGAACGTGCCGTACCTCGTCGAGACGATGCCCGACTTCTTCGTCGAACTGCCCGTCGAGTTGGCCGAGGAGAAGGGGATCGACAACGGCGGGCGAGTCAGGGTGCGCTCCAAGCGGGGCGAGGTCGAGGGAGTCGCCCTCGTCACGAAGCGGATGCGACCGCTGCGCGTCGGCGACGGCAAGGTCGTCTACCAAGTCGGCATCCCACTCCACTGGCACTACGCCGGCGGCAAGAGCGACAACGCGGAGCGACCGACGATGGCCAACTTGCTGACCCCGTACATCGGCGACGCCAACGTCCGGACACCCGAGTACAAGGGCTTTCTCGTCAACGTCGAGAGGGCATAGGAGGCGTCCGATGCCAACCCCGATCACCGAAATGAAGGTACGGCGCAAGTCGGCCACGCCGTCGTCGGGCACGAGCAGCGCCGGGCCGGCGAACGAGGTGTCCAAGCTCGTCGACATCGACCTCTGCATCGGCTGCAAGGCGTGCGAGGTCGCGTGCAAGGAGTGGAACGACCTCGAGGCCGAGGAGACATTCAACTTCGGCAGCTACCAGAGCCATGAGGACCTCACGGCCAACACGTGGGACCTGATGCGCTTCGCCGAGGTCGACCTCGACAACGGTGACCTCGCCTGGCTGATCCGCAAGGACAGCTGCATGCACTGCGACGAGCCCGGCTGTCTGCTCGCCTGCCCCGCTCCGGGCGCGATCGTGCAGTACGAGAACGGCATCGTCGACTTCGACCAGACGAAGTGCATCGGCTGCCAGTACTGCATCGCCGGCTGCCCGTTCGACATCCCCCGCTTCGACTCGAGCTCGAAGAAGGTCTACAAGTGCACGATGTGCTCGGACCGCGTCGCCGACGGCATGGAGCCAGCCTGCGTCAAGGCGTGCCCGACGGGCGCGATCCGCTTCGGCACGAAGGAGGAGATGATCGCGTACGGCGAGACGAAGGTCGCCAAGCTGCAGGGACGCGGGTTCGAGGAGGCGATGCTCTACGACCCGAGCGGCGTCGGCGGGCTGCACATGATGTACGTCGTCCCACGCGGGGAGATGCTCGGCGACTACGGCCTGCCTGCGGACCCGGAGGTGAAGGGCAACGTCAGCTTCACCGGGGGGATGAAGTACCTCCGCCGCGTCGGCGCGGTGGCGATGTGGGCGGGCGTGATCGGGGGCTTCCTGTACTGGCTGCGCACCGGGCGCCGGCCCCTGCCGGCCGAAGGTGCCGCCGTCGCCGAGGCCGAGCGGATCGGCGCCGAGCGGGCAGCGGCGCAGCGCGAGGCCGAGGGTGGCGGAGCAGCGGCGCCGGGAGAGGCCGCCGACGACGAGACGCGCCCGCGCGTCGGGTCGGTCGGGGACGGACCGCGGCTCGATCCCGCCACCGAAGACGACGTGTCCCGGCCGGAGGACGAGCAATGAGCGAGCGAGTCTTCGAGCGAGCGAATCAGCGTTGCGGCGCCGAAGGCTCACTGGTGCACCAGCTACGGACATCGGAGGATCTGCTCCACGGTGGGATGGTGCACCAGTGAGCACGGTCGTCGCCTCCGAGGTCCGCACCGGCGACGCCGCCGAACCCGGCGAGCGCCTCCAGCGTTACAACCTGTTCGAGCGGATCGTGCACTGGACCGTGGCGATCACCTTCATCGCGCTGATGCTGTCCGGGCTCGCCCTCGGCTACCCGCGGCTGTACTGGCTCTCCGGCCTGTTCGGCGGCGGGCAGACGATGCGCGCCGCCCACCCATGGATCGGGGTCGTGTTCACCGTCGGCATCGTCGTGATGCTCGTGATGTGGGCGAAGCCGATGCGCACCGACGCCGAGGATCGGCGGTGGATGAAGCAGCTCCGCCAGTACGTGTCGACGGGGCACAGCGACGCCGACACCGGCCGGTGGAACGCCGGGCAGAAGGGATACTTCTGGTTCTCGGTCGTCCTCGCCGTGATCCTGCTGGTCACCGGCATCCCGCTGTGGTTCCCGTCGAGCTGGGGCTCCGGACTGCTGCAGTGGTCGCGGTTCCTCCACCACCTCGTGTTCCTGCTGGCGGTGGCGGGGTTCATCATCCACGTGCTCTTGTCGGCGCTGATGGACCGCGGGCACGATGGACGGGATGACGTCCGGTCGGGTGAGCACCGCCTGGGCAGCGCACCACCACCCGCGCTGGTTCCGCGAGCAGCGCGACCGCGTCGAGCGGGCGGGCGACGCCGAGACCGCGACGTGAGGCGCAGCCGGCGCGGGGGGCCGGGCGACTACGTGACGCGCATGGCGCGTGCCGACCACCTCCTGGCGAGCGCGCCCGGAGTCGCCCACGACCCGCTACGGCTGATGCGCGTCGTGCTCGGGCACCAGGCGCCGCGGTTCGACGAGCCGCGCCCTCCGGCCCTGGCTCCACGAGGCTACGGGCCGCTGCTCGACGCGTCGCGGGCGGCGGAGGAGATCGTGGCCGAGCTGCCGCTGGCGATCACCGCCGTTCGCCCTGCCGCCACCGTGCCGCTCAGCGAAGCGGCGGACACGCTGGCGCGGATGGCCCCGTCGGAGCTCGCCGCGTGCGTGGAGACGTGGCTCGACGACCTGGCGCTCGTCGAGGCCCGGCTCGGGTTCTGGCTCCATGCCGCGGCCGGACCCGTCCTGGAGCGGGCGGCGCGGGCGGCCGCAGTCGCCGAGGACTGGAGCGGTGCGGCCTGCCCCGTCTGCGGCGGGCCCGCGCACGTGTCGGTGATCGCCGAGGAGAGCGGCGAGTTCATGGCCGGTTCGCCGCGCTCGCTGGTGTGCGGTCGCTGCGCGACGGCGTGGCGGTTCTCCCGCGCCAGGTGCGCCGTCTGCGGCGAGGATGACTCGTCCGCGCTCAGCTCGTACTGCGCCGAGGGCCGCCGGGCCGCCCGCGTCGACACGTGCTCGACGTGCCGGGCGTACATCAAGACGTTCGACCTCCGTCAGGACGGCGCCCGCGACATCGTGCCGCTCGTCGACGACGTCGCCACCCTCACGCTCGACGTCTGGGCACGGGAACACGGCTACTCCCGTCCCACCTGTTCGTTGGCCGGGGTATAAGCGCATTCCCCGAACCGAGCTCTCCCCGCGAGAAACCGAGGGGTTGCTCCGGCCCGCGGTCCTTTCACCGCGTTCCGCCCATTCATCATCGGGAAGTGGAGAATCGCCCCGTTCAGGCGATGCAGACCTTGTACTCGATCCTGCCGTCCGAGTACTCGTACGTGCAGATGGTCACCTGCCCGCTCTCGGCGCTGGCCGAGGCGCTGGACGTTGTCGCTGCAACCACGATCGGCCGGCGCGCGCCGACCCCGGCGCGCCATAGTGCGCCGCCATAATCACGCGCTCGACGCCGATCGGGCCGGTCGGTAGCGGCCCGACCGCGCCAGCTCGATATGCCCGGCGATGCTCGACTCCGGTGGGCAGCCTTGGATCCCGTGCCGGCAGCACTGGGCCACCGAGGAGGCCAGCCTGGGTTCGCGCGACGCGGGGCGCGCCTCCCCGACGCGCACGCGCGCACGCCCGCCGGTCGTGTCGGATCTTCGGGTGCCGCGGATTCTTCGGGCTGGCGGGTCATATGGTCAATGGGAGTGCCGCGTCGACAACCGCCCGAGCGTGACGCGTTCGAGGCGTTCGTCGAGCGGGTGAAGCCGGGACTGCTCCAGGCGCTCATCGCGACCTACGGGCCGGTCGACGGCCGGGAAGCGGCGGTTGATGCGTTGAGCTGGGCGTGGGAACACTGGGATCGCCTCGTCGACGTGAACCACCCGGTGCGCTACCTGTACCGGGTCGGTCAGTCCGCGACCCGTCGGTTCGTCGCGAAGCCGCTCCCGTCGCGGTTGAGCGAGATCCTCGAGAGCCGCTTTCCCGACGTCGAACCCGGGCTGCTGCCGGCGTTGGCGCGACTCCCCGAACAGCAACGAACGGTGGTGCTGTTGGTGCACGGCTATGGCTGGCGTCAGGCAGAGGTAGCCAGGCTGCTGGGGATCAACTCATCGACCGTGCGTGACTACTTGAACCGGGCGATCGCCCGGTTGCGTGACGAGCTGGAGGCAAGTGATGTCAGTCGACGTGGTTGAGCAGGTCCGGCGCCTCGTCGAGTCGTTCGACGAGGCCGTGGACGATGTGAGCACCGACGAAGTGTTGCAACAAGTGGATCGCACGTCCGAACCGGGCGAACCAGTACACCCGCCGCGACGGGCGTTGAAGATCGACGCTCGGTCAGAGTGGCGACGGCTCAGTGTGGCCGCCGCCGCGGTCGTTCTGGTCGGCGGCTTGGTGGGGGCGTTGGTCTGGGTGAACGCCGACCGGTCCGGTCCCTCGAGCGACACAACGCCGGCTGCGACTCAGACACCGCCGTCACTGCCGTCGCAGGTCACGGTCCCGAGCGATTTCGGCACCGCTGACATCGTGGGGACTTGGCTCGTCACACGACGAGCGCGCGATGTCGATGACGCCGGCTCGCAGATGTTCGTGCCGCTGGCGTCTCCGTTGCCGACCTATCGGTTCGACGACGACGGAACGGTTTCCGCGTTCGATGGCTGCAACTCGCTGGTGGCGCCATGGTCGTTCACCGACGGCAGGTTCACAACGCCGGAGGTGACGAGCGTGACCGTCGCCGCGTCCGCGGTGCTCTGCGCGTATTCAGACGGGAACCTGCGACCGACAGTCGGTCCATCACCGGAACGGCTGGAGTTGATCGACGGAACGGTCACCATGGTCTTCGACGATCAGGACGGCACAACCGCCCATGCTCAGCGCCTGTCCGATCTCCCCACACTGCCAAGTCTCGCCGGGTCGAACTGGATCCTTGCCGTCGACGGCCCAGACATCGGCGTCCGCTTCGATCGCGACGGCACGGTCGAGTTCCGCGAGGGCACAACGACTTGTGCCGCCGGCTCCTACACGTACGACGCCGGCGTCCTCGTCCTCGACCTGGACGCCTCCCCCGACCAGTGCCCGCAGGCACGGCTCGACGAACTCACCGGAAGCCCCCTCGAGGTCGCGTCCTTCTCCGACGACTACATGGCCGACACGATCCTTCTCGTGCCCGCAACCGGCGGTGCGGTACGACTCTTCCCCGAATCCGTCAGCACCACCACCGAGGTCACGGCCCGCGGCGACTCGAGCGACACCTCGCCCGCGAACACCGTCGACACGGGTGCCGGCGGCTGAGGAGAACCCCGGAGTTGCGTGGACGGTACGCCAAGGCGACCGCCCGATACCTGCGCTCGTAACTCCGCCGTCGCCACCACACCAACCCATCCGGGAACGGCCCAAGCGCGTGCGCTCGGTAATGCCCGACCGGGGGCGCTCCGTGAGCAGCCCGCCGCCGGCGAGCACTGAGCGCGTCCAGTCACGCCGCATACCGAGCCCGAGGAAGCCGGCCTGATCGGGCGGATCCGGAGCGTCGTCGAGTCGGCGATCTCGGAAAGCTTGAGGAGCGTCGTCGCTCTTGAAGCGCCTGATCGCGGTAACATGCGTTGCAAGGCATATGCCGAGTATGGCATGATGGCCGAGATGCTCACCACGTTCGAGGTGCTAGCGCAGCCGATCCGGCGGTCGATCCTGGACCGCCTCCGCGGCGGCGAGCATCTCGTCGGTGAGCTCGCCGAGGCGCTCGGGCTCACCCAGCCGTCGACGTCCAAGCACCTCCGGGTGCTGCGCGACGCCGGCTTCGTGACCGTCCGGGTGGACGGGCCCCGCCGCTGGTATGGCCTGTGCGTCGAGCCGCTCGCCGAGCTCGACGACTGGCTGGCGCCGTACCGCTGGATGTGGGAGTCACGCCTCGACCACCTCGGCGCCCACCTCGACGCAATGGCCGACGACGAAGGAGACACCGATGTCCGCTGACCAGTTCCTCACCCTCGACGGGCGACCGACCGTCCGCGTCGAGCGGCGCTACCCGCACCCGATCGACAAGGTGTGGCGAGCCGTCACAACCCCCGAGCACCTCGCCCAGTGGTTCCCGAGCCCGGTCGAGATTGACCTGCAGCCTGGCGGGGCGATGCGCTTCAACGCGTTCGAGGGAGAACCAGGCGCAGCCGGCACCGTCGAGGCCCTCGACGCACCCCGACGGCTGACGTTCACGTGGGGCACCGACCGGCTGACGTTCGAGCTGGTGGCGGACGGCGACGGGACGACGTTCGCTCTGACCCACTCGTTCGACGACCGCTACGGCGCGCCGAGCTTCGCCACCGGCTGGGACCTCTGCCTGACCGGCCTCCGCGCCGTGCTCAACGGCGAGCCGCTGCCGCCGCCGGACCGCGGCATCGCCCGGCACGAGGAACTGGTCCACGAGTTCGCCCTCGACCGGCCCGAGGTGACGGAGTCCGATGGTCGTTGGACGGTTCGCGTCGAGCGCCAGCTGACGTGTCCGGCCGAGGTCGCCTGGGACCTGTGGTTCGGCAAGGACCGCGACACCGGCGCGCAACGCGCGGCGCCCGCGGTGGGCGAGCCGCTGACGCCGTACATGGCACCCGATGTCGTGATCGGCACGATGACCGACGTCGAGGTGCACCGGGTGTTGGCGTTCGACGTGGCGCCGACCGGCGGGCCCGGCGAGCACGTCCACGTCGAGCTCGCCGACGGCACCGGCCACGGCGCACGAATCACCCTCACGGTCACCGGCACCGACCCCGGCGAGCGCGACGCAGCCGCCGAGATGTGGGGTACCGGCGCTGTCGGGCACCTCGCCGCGACGGCTGCTGAGTGGGCCCTCGCCCAGCCCGTGCAGGCCTGATCCTCGTCGACACCCACCCCAGCACGACGACAACCGCACAGATCGATCGTTTGATGCCCCCGAGCGAGGCCTAGCGCGGCCATAATGCGCGCACGGTAATCCGAGCCGGTGGGCTCGAGCGGTGCACCAGTTCGGCCCGTACGCGCTGCTCGATAACCCGCCGACAGGTTGGTCGCTCCTAGCCGGGGGCGGCCGACCGACCTCGCCGCCGTCGCAGCCGCCCTCAACGGTCGGCCCCGCAAGACCCTCAACTGGAGAACGCCGGCCGAGGCCCTCGACGACCTTCTACGCTCCGCTCACGAAGGCGGTGTTGCGAGCACCCCGTGAACCGGGCTGCGTGCCGTGGTCGCTGTGGATCACGGGACCATCGGCCTGACGGTTCTCGATCGCCATGCCGAGGGCGTTGACGACCAGGTTGGCGGTCTGGGAGGAGTCGATCGACCAGCCGACGACCCGGCGGGAGAAGGCGTCGAGCACGACGGCGCAGTAGACCTTGCCCTCGCGGGTGGGGTGCTCGGTGACGTCGGTCAACCACAGACGGTTCGGCTCGGAGCGGGCGAAGTCCCGGTTCACGAGATCTTCTGCGGTCGGCGTGTTTGGGATCTTCCGACGCTTCGGCCGTCCGGGCAGCCCGGCCAGCCCCAAGCGGCGCATCACCAGCTCCACGGTGCAACGCGCCACCGACATCTGGCGGCCGAGCACCAACTCGGCATGCACACGACGAGCGCCGTAGGTCTGACGCGACTTCGTCGTGCACCTGACGGATGACCTCGGCGAGCATGGCGTGGCGCACCGCACGGGTGACGGCTTGCGCTTGCGCCACATGTAGAACCCCGACACCGATACACCGACCACCCGGCAGGTGATCTCGATCGGGGGGTCCTCGCTCACGATCTGCGCGACGACCTCCCACCGCCTTTTGGGTCCGACCGGGCCTTCAACAACTCGTTCGCCCGCTTCGTCACCGCCAACTCGGTCTCCAGCTCGCGGAGCCGCTTCCGCGCGGCGACCAGCTCCGCCGACTCCCGCGTCGAGACCCCCGCGCGCAACCCACGGCCAATCCGGTCCTGGTTGCGCCAGCTATAGATCCTCTGGTCCGACACGTCGAGCTGGTCAGCGATCTCCGCCACCGACTTGCCGGCCTCAATCAGTGGCGCACCTTGCGACGGAACGCGACCAGGTACCTCCTCGGCACGATGACCTCCTCATCATCAATGCCCGAGAGTCAAGTATCCCGCCGCGCGATCGCCCGGGGCAGACGAGCCGTTCGGGGCGGGTCGCGGCCAGTTGGGTGTCGTCGTTCTGTGTTGAGGTTCGGTGTGTCGGTGATCATCGAGACCAGCTTCTAGTGTCGAGGATGTGCCGACGAGCCGGCGATCGCAGTGGGAGCACGAACCGACCTCTACCGCGTCGCAGCCGGACGTTGTGCCTTCGAGGACGCTGCCACCGCTGGGCTCCATGGACCGCATGTCCACTGGCGAGCACCTCGGCCAGTGCCCGACCTGCGGCGGGCACCGATGGTGGGACAACCGGTCGCGCAAGGCCACGGGAGAGATGAGCCGCTCGCTGCCTGACTACGTGTGTACCGACTGCAGACACGGTCGGTGGAACGACGGGCGTCAACAGGCCGGGCGGGCGACGAAGCGCCGCACGCCGGCGGCGACCGTGATCGTGGTGCCAACGGTCCGTCAGGCTTCGGGTGTCGGCGGGCAGGTGAGTACGTGCTCAGCCGTCAAGCGGGACGGGACGCCGTGCCGCAACGGCGCGATGGCCGGTTCGCCGTTTTGTGGACCCCATTCCACCGACGGCGGTAGGACCAAGCCGACGTCCAATCAGTGCCGCGGTACGACCAAGGCTGGCAAGCCCTGCCGTGCTGGCGCTGTGCGAGGCTCCGAGTACTGCCCGCAACACCGGTCCCTGCGATAGCGAATGTTCGCGATCACCGACGTCCGGGGACGTTCGTAGCACCAGAGGCCTCGACGGCAGCGTCACGGAACGACATGCGAGTTCTGGCGCCGCTGCATTGAGCCGTTGGCCCGCCCCGCCCCGTCGTTCGGGGGCGTCGTTCTGTGGTGGCTGACGTCTGCTGGAGGTGACGAACCACTCGCGGGAGGGCACCGGGGCGATGTATGTCGAGGACAGCGCATGGGTGATCGCCCGTGGGTGGAGTCCCCGTCGCGTTGCGCGCGGCCGAGCTCGTGAGCGACGCCACACTGGGGATCGGTATGGGTTCGCTGGCTGATCACCTCCCGCCAGCGGGGTCTGATCCCTTGGCCGTGCTCGATGTGTTCGGTGAGTGGGCGGCTGGGGGAGGGCGCCCGTTGTACGCGCACCAGGACGAAGCGGTGCTGGCGCTGGCCGCCGGCGACCATGTGGTGCTGGCGACGCCGACGGGGTCGGGCAAGAGTCTGGTGGCTGTTGGCGGTGTGCTGCTCGCCCGCAACGAGGGCCGGCGTGCGGTGTGGACGGCTCCGGTGAAGGCGTTGGTGGCCGAGAAGTTCTTCGATCTTGTCGACCTCCTCGGTGCGGCGAACGTCGGGTTGGCGACGGGTGACGCGGCGATCAACGTGGGCGCACCGGTGCTGGTGTGCACCGCCGAGGTGCTCGCCAACCACGCACTGGTGACGGGTTCGGCGAGCGATTTCGGGTTCGCGTGTCTTGACGAGTTCCACTACTACGGCGACAGAGATCGGGGCTGGGCGTGGCAGGTTCCGTTGCTGGAGCTGACCAACTGCCAGATGTTGTTGGCGTCGGCGACGCTCGGCGACATGTCCCTCATTTCGGCCGATCTGGCGCAGCGATCGGGTCGGACCGTCACCGAGGTGACGGCGGTGGATCGTCCCACCCCGCTGTATCACCAGTGGCGCATGACACCGGTCACGGAGAGTGTCCGGGAGGCGGTGGGCGACGGGCTCAGCCCGGTGTACGTCGTGCATGCCACCCAGGCCGCGGCGATCGAGCGGGCCCAGGGGCTCGTCAACCTCAACGTCACGACCCGGCCGCAGCGCGAGGCGATCGCCGTGGCGATGGCGGAGGTCCGGATGGGCAGGGGGTTCGGCGACACGCTGAACCGGCTCATCCGCAACGGGGTTGGCGTGCACCACGCGGGGATGTTGCCGCGCTATCGGCGACTCGTGGAGCGACTGGCCGGGCAGGGCCTGCTGCGGGTCATCTGCGGCACGGACACGCTCGGCGTCGGTGTCAACATCCCGATCCGGACCGTGCTGATGACGGCACTCACCAAGTTCGACGGCACGCGTGCACGGCGGTTCAGCGTCCGCGAGTTCCACCAGCTTGCCGGGCGGGCGGGCCGGCCTGGCTTCGACCCGGACGGCCACGTCTGGGTGCAGGCGCCCGACCATGTGATCGACAACGCCAGGGCGCTCGCTCGTGCCGGTGACGATCCCAAGGCGCGCCGCAAGGCGACGAAGGCCCGGTCCCCCGAAGGCTTCGTGCACTACGACGAGGCGACGATGCTACGCCTGGTGACGGGCCGGCCGGAACCGCTGGCGTCACGGTTCCGGGTGACCGCCGATCTCGTCGCAGGTGTGCTTTCGCGCCCCGACGGGCCGGCGGCGCTCAAGCACCTTCTTCGCACCAACCACGACGCGGAGCCGCGCCGGCGCCAACATCAGCGTCGAGCCATCGCCGTGTACCGCACCCTCGAAGCCGCCGGCGTCGCCGAACGCCAGCGTGACGAAAACGGTCGATGTCTCGGTGTGCGGGTCGGGTCACTCGTCGAAGGCGAGGACGAGCGCAGCGCCCTACGGTTCTCGTCGCCGCTCATGACGTTCGCTATCGAGGTGATCGCCACGGTCGATCGTGACGATCCAGCCTACGTCCTCGACGTCGTGAGCCTCATCGAGTCCGTGCTCGAGGATCCCCGGCAAGTGCTGTACGCCCAGCAGAACGCTGCCAGAGCGGCCGAGGTCGCCCGCCTCAAGGGCGAGGGAGTGGCGTACGAGGAACGGATGGAGCGGCTGGAGTCGATCACCTGGCCACGACCACTTGCCGACGTGATCGACGCCTGCTTCGTCACCTACCGGCAACACCATCCGTGGGTAACCGCGGAGCCGTCGCCGAAGTCGATCCTGAGGGAGATGCTCGAGAGCGGAGACAGCTTCGCCACCTTCGTGCGGCGGTACCGGCTGGAGCGCAGTGAGGGACTGGTGCTGCGCTACCTCACCGACGCCTGGCGGACCCTCGACCGCTCACTCCCCGACGACGTCTACTCCTCGGCGCTCGAGGACGTGGTCGAGTGGCTCGGTGAGCTGATCCGGGCCACCGACGCCACCCTGCTCGACGAGTGGACGCGCCTCGCCGGCGCCCCACACCATGATCACCTGGCACCCGAGGCGCCCACCGCGGCACGCCCGTGGCCCCCCAGCGCCTGGCGTACCGCCGTGCGCACCGCCGCGTTCGGCTGGGTCGAGCTGCTGGCCACGCGCTCGCACGTCGCGCTGGCCCAGCGCAGCGGTTGGAACGAGGAGCAACTGTCCACGGCGATGGGCCCCTATTGGGACGAGTACGACAGCATCGGCACTGACGGTGACGCCCGCTCGGCTCAGCACTTCACGCTGACTGAGGAAGCCGAACGCTGGGTGGTCACACAACGACTCGCCGACCCCGCGAGCGACAACGAATGGCGCTTCGTCGCCGTCGTCGACCTCCAACAGGCCAAGACCGACGGCGCCCCAAGCCTCAAACTCGACCAACTCGGACCGTTCTGAGCATCGCCCCTCCGCCCTCGACGCGGCGACAACCACCGAGACAACCCGCACGAGATCCCATACCACCGCCCGGCGGCCCGCCGAGGTCTCGGGCCCATCGCGACGCCTACGTGCCGTTCTGGGCGCGCTCGGACTTGCCTCAGCCCGGCGTTCGGGCGCGCGGTTCGGTGCAGCGCCCGCCAGCAAGAGTCGAGCGTCCGGTTAGGCGGCAGCGGTTGTGACGGGGCCGACTCATGGGCACCTACCGTCTGGCGCCAGGCCCGATCACGACATTCGGCGCAGATCGCCGGCTCTGCGATCGCTTCTCGGCCCGATGGTGAGCGTTCTGGGGGCATCCACCGGGGTGTTCTGCGCCCTGCGGCCGTTGCCCGCCTCTGGCGGGATCGCGATCGCACGAAGCGACGCGACACCGGCGTTGAAGTCAAGTGCCAGCTGATGCGCGCGGCACGTTCCGCGCTTTCTCCCGGAGTGTTCGCATTTGCGCTCGGTGCGCAGTGCCGGATCATCGCTGACGGCCGAGCGATGATGGCCATCGTGTCGTGACATCCTGGAGGAGATGACCGCAACGGGACATCGGTGATGACCGTTTCCGACGGATCGTCTGCGCTCCGGCTCCGGATTCCCGAACCGGCCCGAGGTCACCAACCCGCCGACCGTGTGCACTTCATCAGCAAGGCGGGGGAGATGAAGAAGCCGGCGCTCGACGAGAAGGTCGAACGCGTCGCGCTCATGCGCAAGCAACTCCTGCGCGTGCTCGACGACGAGGGCGCGGCGGTTGGCGAGTGGGCGCCCGATCTCGCGGTTGCCGACAAGCTCACCGGCCTGCGGAACATGATGCTGGTGCGCAGCTTCGACGCCCGCCTGCTGCGGGCGCACAGGCAGGGCAAGATCTCGTTCTACATCCAATCGCTCGGCGAGGAGGCGATCGCATGCGCCCAACAGCGAGCGCTTCGGCGCGGCGACATGCACTTTCCGACCTACCGCCAACAGGGCCTCCTGATCTCGTCGGGCTACCCGATCGTCGAGATGATGAACCAGGTTCTCTCGAACGAGCACGACCCGCTCAAGGGCCGGCAGCTACCGGTCCTGTACTCGTCGAAGGCGCACGGGTTCTTCTCGATCTCGGGCAACTTGGCCACCCAGTACATCCAGGCGGTCGGATGGGCGATGGCCTCGGCGATGCGCGGCGGCACCGAGATCGCGTCGGCCTGGATCGGTGAGGGCTCCACGGCCGAGTCCGACTTCCACGCCGCGTTGCTGTACGCCTCGACGTACCAGGCGCCAGTCATCCTCAATATCGTCAACAACCACTGGGCGATCTCGACACCGGAGGACTTCGCCAGAGGGGCGTCGGCAACGTTCGCCGATCGCGGCTTCGGGTTCAGCATCCCGGCGCTGCGCGTGGACGGCAACGACTACCTCGCGGTGTACGCCGCGTCGCAATGGGCCGCGGAACGGGCGCGCAGCAACCTCGGGCCGACGCTCCTCGAATGGGTCACGCTCCGGCGAGGAGCCCACTCGACGTCCGACGATCCCTCCGTCTATCGACCCGAGCACGAGGCAGAGTCCTTCCCGCTCGGCGATCCCATCGAGCGGCTCCGCCAGCACCTCGTGGCGTTGGGGGAATGGGGCGCGGATCGTCACGACCAGTTGCAACGCGAGGTCGACGGCCAGGTCGAGGCGGCCTTCGCCGAGGCCGATTCGCACGGCTCCGTGAAGACCGGCGTGATCCCGAACCCGCGGACGATGTTCGACGACGTTTTCGACGAGATGCCCCGGCACCTCCGTGAGCAACGCGTGCAGGTCGGTGAGTGATGCCGGCGATGACGATGATCGAGGCGATCCGTGACGCCCACTCGGTGGCGATGGAGCGCGACGACCGCGTCGTCGTGTTCGGCGAGGACGTCGGCTACTTCGGCGGTGTCTTCCGCTGCACGCAGGGGCTGCAAGAGCGGTTCGGCAACCACCGCTGCTTCGACGCCCCGATCAACGAGTCCGGCATCGTCGGCGCCGCGATCGGGATGGCGGCGTACGGCCTGCGGCCGTGCGTCGAGATCCAGTTCGCCGACTACATGTATCCCGCCTACGACCAGATCGTGTCGGAAGCCGCCCGCCTCCGCTACCGCTCCGCCGGCGACTTCACCGCGCCACTCGTCGTGCGGATGCCGACCGGCGGTGGGATCTACGGCGGCCAGACGCACAGCCAGAGCCCGGAGGCGTTGTTCACGCACGTGTGCGGGCTCAAGACCGTCGTGGTCTCCAGTCCCTACGACGCCAAGGGGCTGTTGATTGCTGCGATCGAGGACGATGACCCGGTGATCTTCCTCGAACCGAAGCGGCTCTACAACGGGCCGTTCGACGGTCATCACGACAGGCCGATCGTGCCGTGGTCGCAGCATCCCCTCGGCGAGGTGCCCGCGGGCTACTACACGATCGAGCTTGGCGCCGCGCGCGTGCACCGTGAGGGAGATGACCTGACGGTGCTCACGTACGGCACGCATGTCCACGTCGCCGCGGCGGCCGCCGAGGAGCAGGGGATCGATGCGGAGATCGTCGACCTGCGGAGCCTCCTGCCGCTCGACGTCGACACCATCGTCGCGTCGGTGCAGAAGACGGGACGCTGCCTGGTGCTCCACGAAGCCACGCTCACGTCGGGGTTCGGCGCCGAGCTCGGCAGCATCGTCCAGGAGCGGTGCTTCTATCACCTGGAAGCGCCAGTCGTCCGGGTGTGCGGCTGGGACACGCCGTATCCGCATGCACAGGAGTGGTCGTACTTTCCTGGGCCCGAGCGGGTCGGCCGCGCGATGCAGGAACTCCTGTCGGCATGAGCATCTACCGGATGAAGCTGCCCGACGTCGGCGAGGGTGTCGCCGAGGCCGAGCTCGTGCAGTGGTTCGTCGCCGTCGGCGACGAGGTGACTCCCGAGTCGGTGCTCGCTGAAGTGCTCACCGACAAGGCGACGATCGAGGTGGCGTCGCCGGTCCCCGGCGTCGTCACCGCGCTCCACGGCGAGCCCGGCGACGTGCTCGCCGTGGGAAGCGATCTCGTCGAGATCGAGACCACGGGCGATGGGGCAGCATCCAACAGCGGTACGACCGAATCGGCGCCCGTCCCCGACTCCTCGCAGGACGGCGAAGCGCGTACCGCGGCGGAGGCCGATGCAGACTCGGGTGCCGACGCGTTCAGCAACGAGGCGGCTGGTGCACCACCGGCGCGCGCCGCTCCGGCGCAACCCCGCCCGACCGCCGCACCTGCCGTGCGGGCACGCGCGCGGGCGCTCGGGCTGGATCTGGCGGACTTGGCGGGTTCGGGGCCGGGCGGGCGCATCGTGCATGCCGATCTCGATCGAATCATCGCCGAGCGGCCGAGCACGCCGAACCGCCGGTCCACGCAAACCCGGGCCGCCGATGGAGCCGCGCGCAGCGAACCGGTCCGCGGTGTGCGCCGCCACATCGCCGAGCGGTTGACGGCGACGTGGACCGAAATCCCGCACATCACCTACGTCGACGCCGTCGACGTCAGCGAGCTCGAGCGGCTCCGGGACGAGTTGAACCGTCAGCACCACGAGCGCGGCATCCGCCTCACGATGCTGCCGTTCATTGCAAGGGCGATGGCTATCGCCTGCGCAGAGCAGCCGCGGCTCAATGCGCACTACGACCATGCGACCGAGACGCTGACGACGTTCGACGCGGTGCACCTCGGTGTGGCCACGCAGACCGATCATGGGCTGCTCGTACCCGTGATTCGTAACGTCGAGGTGCATGGCCTCTGGGATCTGGCGGCTGAGCTCGCACGGGTCACCACCTCCGCGCGCGACGGCGCGGCGACCCGCGACGAATTGACGGGCTCGACGATCACGATCACGTCCCTCGGCGCACTCGGCGGGCTGGTCACCACGCCGATCGTCAACGCGCCCGAGGTCGCGATCGTCGGTGTCAACAAGATGGAGATACGACCGGTCTGGCGCGACGGCTCGTTCGAGCCGCGCCAGATGTTCAACCTGTCATCGAGCTTCGACCACCGCATGATCGACGGCTGGGACGCGGCGACGTTCGTACAGCGGCTGAGAACGCTGCTCGAGACACCGGCCCTGCTGTTCATCGCAGACGAGTGAAGGAAGCCCGGCGGGTGGGAGTCCTGCCGGTGCCCTGGTTCGCGTGTTCGTCACTCGGCGGGCATTTGGTGACGGGCGTTTCGTAGGAAGCCGTGGAGTGTGCCGGCGGAGTCGACGTAGATGCCGACGACCTGGCTGTGGTCGTTGAGGCGCGCCGGACGAGCTCCTCGCAGGGTGGAAAGAGGGCCTGCGTGATGCTGGTTTCGGGGTTGATGGGCAGCGCTCTTCGGACCGTCAGCTGGTTGAGAAACCTGTTCACGGTGAACGGCGAGTCGACGTCAGGCGCGGCCTTCCGGCTGGCGCTCCAGTCGAGCACCGGCATCCTCGAGCACGGGGCGTGAACGAATGACCTCGGCGAAGCCGGGTGCCACCAAAGTGGTCGTCGTCGACAGTGGCGCTCGCCCAGCGGAAGGGTGCCGTGGACGAGCTTCTCGCGATGGTTCTCCTCGGGCGTGGCCCAGCGGAGATGTCGGCGGTTGGAGCAGTCGCGACGCCCACAGGGTTGCCCTGCCCGCCGGCTACGTCGACTTTCGGGTTCATGGGCGAGCGTCATTGCGCTCCCTCCAGCGATTGGAGCCGCCGTGCCCCGCTTGCCGACCTGATTGACGGCGGCGTGGCGTCAACCACTGCCGGTGATGTCGGCCTAGTACGTGGCGACGTAGGTCCGCGGGCCCCGCCGGTGCATATCGCGCCGCCATAGTCACGTCCTCGACGACGATCGACCCTGGCGGTAACGGCCCAACCCGCGACCAGGCGATATCCCGGCCGTTCGTGGGTCGGCTTCCCGCGCTCGGTCCTTGTCGGTCACGCAAGACTGCCCGGCGACATCTGCGCCCGAGCCGTCGATCCGTCGCGGCAGGCAGCAGGGCTGGACCGTGGGCTGCCGAGGCGCGCCGCTCAGCCGGCGATACGTGACACCGTCGAGCCGCGCGCGATCGCGTTCGATGGCCTCGAACGAACGTCAGCTCGTCTTCGAGGTGGGTTGCCAGGACCGTGCTCGGGCTGGCGGGATGGCAGACCACTTCATGAACCGTCGGGCGGCGGGTGCGAAGTCGTGGTCCGGCTGCTCATCCGCCAGCCGGGATCGGTCGGCTGCCTGTGGTCGTGCAACGACGCATGGTGCGGCGTTGCGGCGCGTGATCGGTCAGCGCCCGGTGGCAGGTGCTGGTCTCGTCCCAGATGGCGACGTCGCCGGCGGCCCACCGCCACCGAACCTGCACCTCCGGGTCGCTGATCCGGCGATGGAGTACGCGTAGAACGCGCCTGCTGTCGGCGTCGTCGAGTCCGACGACCTTCGCCGCGTAGAGCGGCGACAGCCACATGGCCGGGCGACCCGTTTCGGCGTGCAGACGCACCAACGGTTGTTCGATCGGCGGATGCTCGGCGATCAGCCGTCGCACGATGTCCTCACCATGGTGCCGGCGCACGGTGTCGAGCAACGTGTCGTCTGCAACGTGCACCACGCGCAACGACCTGCAGAGGTGTTGTCGAGCCGGATCGAGGCGCTCATAGATCGCACGCCCACTCGCCCACAGCGTGTCGCCGCCGCACGGCGGGATGGCGACGGCGGACAGGAAGCCCAAGTCCGGGGGTTCGACCGTCCAACTCAGGTCGGTGTGCCAGTCGAAGCCCGCCGGCGGTCGGTCGGCCGTGTCGTCGATCACCGAGATCGCCCGGCCAGGCCCCGTCAGCTGACCGACGGGGTGGATCGATAGAGCGCCGAACTGACTGGCCAGATCCCGGTGTTGCTCCTCGTTGAGGTGCTGGTCGCGAGCGAACACGACCTGATGCTCTGCGACCAACTCGCGAAGGAGATCGACGTCGCGGCGTGGGAGAGGGACCGAGAGATCCACGCCGTGGAGCGACGGCACCAATCGAGCCGGTGAGGCGCTCGGCCTTGAGACCGCCGGTCGAGGCATCGACGTCTCCGTTCCGTACCGAAGACCACAGAGCGTTGGACGCGCCTCGAGGACGAATGGAGACATCGGACGAAGGCGTTGACATGCCGCCATCGTCACCGAGGCCATACGGGCCGCACATCCGACGATCGACCAGAAGTGAGCGACGATCTGACGATCGCCGACTCATCCTTTCGGCCGACCTCTCTGCTCCCGTGACGTCCGTCGTCGGCCGGATCACTTCGAGGTCACGTCGATCGACCGCCCCGGGCGAGATCGCGGGTCGGCGACCCGTCGTCGGAGAAGTCAGGGGAGCCAGGGGACGTCGCCATGCTCGCCCCGCTCGCCGGGCCGGACGACGCCGGACTCGTAGGCGATCACCACCGCCTGCACGCGGCTGCGGACGCCGAGCTTGGTCAGGAGGTTGCTCACGTGGGTCTTCACCGTGGCCTCGCTGACGATCAGGTCGTCGGCGAGCTCACGGTTGGTGCGGCCCCGAGCGAGGCCGACGAGGATCTCCCGCTCCCGGGCGCTGAGGGTCCCGACCGCTGCGGGCACTGGGCGGGGCGTCGGGGCGCTTGACGCCTCGAGCGCCACCCATCGCTCGACCAGCCGGCGGGTGACCGACGGGTCGACGAGGGCGTCGCCGGCGGCGACGGTGCGTACGGCGGCGACGAGCACGTCGGGGCCGGCGTCCTTCAGCAGGAACCCGGCGGCTCCGGCTTGGAGCGCGCCGAACACGTACTCGTCGTCGTCGAAGGTGGTGAGGACCAGTACGGCCGGCGGTGACGGCGTACCACCGGCGAGGATCCGGCGGGTCGCGTCGATGCCGTCGACCTCGGGCATGCGGACGTCCATCAGGACGACGTCGGGACGGGCGCCGGCGACGACGTCGACGGCCTCGGCGCCGTTGCCGGCCTCGCCGACGATCGTGAGGTCGGTCTCGTGCTCGAGCATCGTCCGCAGGCCGGTGCGGATCACCGCCTGGTCGTCGACCACCACGACCCGGATCATGACCACGCCGCCCGGGCCGGGAGCCACGCGTGGATCTGCCAGCCGCCGAGCGGGCTGGCGGTGATGCGGAGGCGGCCGCCGCAGGCCGCCGCCCGTTCTTGCATGCCGACCAGCCCGTTGCCGTCGCGTGGGCGCGCCGTGGGCGGGCCGCTCGTGCCGTCGTCGTCGATGTCGACCACCACCCCGTCAGCGTCGCAGCGCAGGGTCACGATCGCCCGGCGGGCCCCGGCGTGGCGCATGGCGTTGGTGAGCGCTTCCTGTGCGATGCGGACGGCGGCCAGCTCGACTTGCGGCTCGAGATCCGGCAGCGGCTCGGGCATGCGGAGCTCGATGTCGAGGCCGGCCTCGCCGACTCGCGCCGCGATGGACCGGAGGTCGACCAGGGTCGGTTCGGGCGCGAAGTCGGCGGCGTCGCCGTCGGCCCGCAGCATCCGCACCGTGCCCCGCATGGCGGTGAGCGCCTCCTTCGCCGTCTCGGCGATCCACCCGATGCTCTCGGCGGCGACCTCCGGCCGGGTCTCCCGCACCCGGTCCGCTGCCTGCGCCCGGATGATGACAGCAGTCAGGTGGTGGGCGACAACGTCGTGCAACTCACGCGCGACGCGCGTGCGCTCCTGGGCGACGACCCGCTGGGCCTCGGCCGCCCGAAGGCGCTCGAGCTCAGCGTTGCGCTGAGCAAGGTCGCGGGAGATCGCGGCCTGCCGGTGCATCAGCCACCCCAGCACCACCACGCTCACCGTCGCCAGCACGTTGAAGAGCACCCGCGGCCAGTCGAAGGGATGGTCGCCAAGCACCGGGCCGAAGTCGCCGGGCGGGGCCCGGTCGCGGTTCCAGGAGAGGACGAGGTTGGCGGCTATGCACGCCACGGAGGCAACGACCGGGCGGACCCGACCCGTGCTCGTCGCCGTGTAGCCGGCGACGAGCACCGGCAGCAGATGGAACTCCGTCTGCAGCGTGTCGCCGTAGGCGATCGGGTAGACGACGACGACGGCGGCGAGGACCCACGCCGGGTGCACCCGCCGCAGCGCGACGGCACCAGCCGTCCACACCCCGGCGACCACGAAGGTGTCCGGGCGCCTCGGCGACCACCCCCCCTGGCGGAACAGGTGGAACGCCGTGAACCACGCCACGGCGACGGCGCCCCCGGCGAGCAGGTCCTGGACCACCGGCGGTCGTCGTCGCCACCAGGCAGCCACGACGGCAGGGTACCGACGTTCAGCCCCACCGACATCGGCCGGATGGCCAGGCACGCCTCCGTCTTTCGACGGAGCGTCACCCACCGCTAACCGGCCGCCTGTCGAGCACGACGGCCGATGCGGCCGACCGCCGTCCTGCTCGACGCTCGATCCATGCCCTCCCTCTCCGATCAGATCCGATCAGCCCGCCGCCGACGGTCGCGCCGACGCCGAGCTGCCGTCGGCGCGCTCGTCGCGGTGCCCGCGGCCCTCCTCGCGGCGCGCCTCGCCTCCTCCGGGGCGACGGCTGAACCCGCCGGGGCGACGTCGACCACCACCACGCCCACCGCAGCCACGACGACCTCGGCGCCGACCGGGCTCCAGCCAGGACTCGTCGACGCGTTCGGGCGGGCGCAGGCCAGCGCCGCCGACGACGGCTACCACCTCAGGATCACCTCCGGGTTCCGGACGGCGAAGGAGCAGGCTGCGCTACTCGAGGCCGAGGTCGCCGAGCGGGGATCACTCGAAGAGGCGCTGTGGTGGGTCTTCCCGCCCGACCGGTCGATGCACGTGCAGGGCCTGGCCATCGATGTCGGCGACGGCCCCGCCGCCGACTGGCTGGACGAGGAGGGCGCCCGCTTCGGGCTCTGCCGGACCCTGTCGTGGGAGTGGTGGCACTTCGAGTGGCGCGAGCGCTGGGAGGCGGCGGGCGCGTGCCCCGCGCCGGCGCAGACGCCCGACGACGCCCCACTGCCCTGAGACCTCTCGTCAGCCGCGCCGACCAGTCGCCAAAGACCGGTGGCTACGCCTTCCTCCCCGATACGGCGCACCCGGCGATCCCGCGACCGAGGCGTACCAAAGGTCCGTCCCCGGAGCCGCGGCGCCCGCCTCGGTCCATCGGGCGGCGAATGAACCGTCGCTCGAGATGATCCTCGGACCATCCCCGAAGTGTTGTTACACGGGTGATCCACGGGGGTCTCGGGCTGGGGTCATTGGAGCATGTCGGGCGGCTGGTTGTCGATGCCGTCGAGGAGGCGGTCGAAGAGTCGGGCGCGGTCGTGTTGGTCGCGGTCGAGGGCGTGGTCTCGTTGGCGTCGGCAGGGTGCCCCCGGCAGGATTCGAACCTGCGACTCACGGTTTACGTTAGGAAGTCGACACTCCGTACGAGTGGCGCAGCACGTCCTGTACTTCGTCTGGCACGGTTACTGTGCTCGTTACTGTGTAACAAGCCCTCCCGAGAGTAAACAGGCAGGTAGATGGGGGTGAAGTGGCCAGTAGGCGGAATCCCTCCCGTTCCGCCGGGTGACGCCGCCGGCGATGTTTCATCAGCGAGACGACGAGGGGTAGTCGATGACTGAACCGACCGAATCAGCATCCCGCTGGTTGAGCGACTTCGAGTCGGCCGTGACGCGTGGGGATGTCGACGCCGCGGCGGCGATGTTCGCTGAGGAGTCCTACTGGCGCGACCTCGTGTCGTTCACGTGGAACATCACGACCCTCGAAGGGCGGCAAGAGATCGCCGAGATGCTCCGAGCTCAGCTCGACCACGTGCAGCCGAGTGGGTTCACGCTCGTCGGCACCGCCAACGAGGCGGATGGCGTCGTCGACGGCTGGTTCGACTTCGAGACCGCGGTCGCGCGCGGTCACGGCCACGTCCGCCTGAAGGGCTCGGAGTGCTGGACGTTGCTCACGACGATGGTCGAGCTGAAGGGGCATGAGGAGCGGCGTTACGACGCCCGGCCGAAGGGCATCGAGCACGGGGTGGTGAAGGGCCGCCAGACCTGGCTGGAGCGCAAGCAGGCGACCGAGTCCGCGCTCGGGTACGACGAGCAGCCCTACTGCGTCATCGTCGGCGGTGGGCAGGGCGGCATCGCTCTCGGCGCCCGCCTGCGGCAGCTCGACGTACCCACGATCATCGTCGAGAAGAACGCCCGCCCGGGCGACTCGTGGCGCCGGCGCTACAAGTCTCTCTGCCTGCACGACCCCGTCTGGTACGACCACCTGCCGTACGTCAAGTTCCCCGAGAACTGGCCCGTCTTCTCGCCCAAGGACAAGATCGCCGACTGGCTGGAGGCGTACACCAGGGTGATGGAGCTCAACTACTGGGGCTCCAGCGAGGTGACCAGCGCCGAGTTCGACGAGGACGCGGGCGAGTGGACCGTCGCCGTGGTGCGCCGACGCGAGGACGGCACGCACGAGCAGCTGAGCCTCCGCCCGAAGCACCTCGTGCTGGCGACCGGCATGTCGGGCGTCCCCAACGTGCCCGAGATCCCCGGTGCCGAGACGTTCGCCGGCGAGATCCACCACTCCAGCGCCCACAAGGACAGCTCCGCCTACGAAGGTCGCAAGTGCGTCGTGCTCGGGTCGAACAACTCCGCCCATGACATCTGCGCCGCCCTGTGGGAGCACGGGGCCGACGTGACGATGATCCAGCGATCGTCCACCCACGTCGCGCGTTCCGACACCCTGATGGAGCTCGCGCTCGGTGACCTCTACTCCGAGCGCGCCGTCAACAGCGGCGTCACGACCGAGCTCGCCGACTTGATCTTCGCGTCCATCCCGTACCGGATCCTGGCGACGTTCCAGACCCCCGTGTACGAGGAGATGGCCCGGATCGACGCCGACTTCTACCAACGACTGGAGAAGGCCGGCTTCATGCTCGACTGGGGTGACGACGGGTCGGGCCTGTTTCTGAAGTACCTGCGCCGGGGCTCGGGCTACTACATCGACGTCGGCGCTTCAGAACTGGTCGCCAACGGCGACGTCAAGCTGCGCAGCGGTGTCAGCATCGCCGAGATTCGGCCCCATTCGGTCGTCCTCACCGATGGCAGTGAGCTGGAGGCCGACCTGATCGTGCTCGCCACCGGGTACGGCTCGATGAACGGGTGGGCGGCCCAGCTCATCTCCCAGGACGTGGCGGACCGGGTCGGCAAGGTGTGGGGACTCGGCTCGGACACGACGAAGGACCCCGGACCCTGGGAGGGCGAGCTGCGCAACATGTGGAAGCCCACGCGACAAGCGGGCCTGTGGTTCCACGGCGGGAACCTCCACCAATCGCGCCACTACAGCCAGTTCCTGGCCCTGCAGCTCAAGGCGCGCATGGAGGGCGTCGCGACACCGGTCTACGGCCTCGCCGAGGTCCACCACGTGAGCTGACGCTCTTCGGCACCTACAGTTCGCGCCCATGGCCGACCGACCGCTCGCTCCCCTTCCTTACGACTTCTTGCCGCCCGCCGCCTCGTTCGCCGTCACCAGTGACGACGTCAACGACGGTGAGCCGATGCCGTCGCCGCACGCCAGCGGCATCTTCGGTGCCGGCGGCACTGACACGTCACCGCACCTGCGGTGGGAGGGCGCGCCCGACGGCACGCAGAGCTATGCGGTGACGTGCTTCGACCCCGACGCGCCGACGGGGAGCGGCTTCTGGCACTGGGTCGTCTTCGACATCCCGGCAACGGTCACCGAGCTCGCGACGGGCGCCGGGTCGCAGGACGGGTCCGGTCTACCGCCCGGCGCCGTCCAGGTCCGCAACGACGCCAACCTCCCTGGCTACGTCGGGGCCGGGCCGCCGCCGGGACACGGCCCGCACCGGTACGTCTTCGCCGTCCATGCCCTCGACGTCGAACACACCGGCGCCGACGCCAGTGCAACCCCTGCCTTCGTCGGGTTCACGATGTTCGGCCACACCATCGGTCGGGCGCTCCTGACGGCGACGTTCGAGCAATAGGCCCTCCGCCCACTCGGCGGCCACCGCGGCGAAGAGCTGCGAGGCCCCGACGACGAGATAGGCCGCACCCAGCCATCGACGACGCGATCGAGTGAGCAGCAACGCGCCGATCGGCAGGAACGCAACCCCCATCACGACTTCGACGACGATCCACCAATTGCGACCCTCCGGCTCGCCGCCGCCGTTGGCATGCCGGAGCACGACCACCGCCAGCGCCCCCGCCGTGGCGACGAGCACGGCGGACCCGACGGCCCACTTCGTGACGACCCGGTCGCGCCCGTCACCCACGTCAACAGTCTCTCCCAGGACGAGGCTCGGGCGCACGGGTCAGGTGTCCCGAGTTGCGCCCGGGCCGCGGCCGGGACACCGGCCCGTGGACCGTGGGACAGGGGGCGCTGCATCGTCGGTCGTGCCGGCCGAGTCCGACCGGCGGAAAGGAGAGATCCCATGCGACCTCGCTCCACGACGACGATGGCGGTCGCCGCACTCTTGGTCGGCGCAGTTGCCGCGGCCCCGGCCCCGGGCGTGCACGGTGCGGGCGGCGGCGAGCAGCACTCCCGCTTGCTCGACCGGCGCGTGCTGCCGGCCGGCACCGTTCGGGCCGGCTCGCCGCCGACCGGCGCCTTCTTCTCGGCACAGAACCGCGCCGACGCTGCGGCCAACGGCGTGCCCGACACCGACCCGGGACCCGCCTACTTCCCGAACCAGCCCCTACAGGGCTTCAGCGGGATGGTGCCGACCGGGGAGGGCACGTGGTGGGCCCTGACCGACAACGGCTTCGGCGCCCGCGAGAACTCCACCGACTACCAGCTCGCCATCTACGAGGTCGACCCGCACTTCGGCGAGTCGACACCCGAGCTGCTGTCAGCCATCGTCCTGCGCGATCCCGACGGTCACGTGCCGTGGCAGATCGTGTGCGACCAGACCGGTACGGCGCTGCCCGACCTGTCGATCAACGTCCTGCCCACGACGCCACCACCGGCCTGTGGCACCGACCCGCGGGCACGTGTCCTCACCGGATTCGACGTTCTGTCCGTCGGGATCGGCCCGTTCGGGTCGAGACCTACGGACAGAACCGCGCGGCGGGCGACGCGGCGAACGTCACCGGAGGCATCCACGTGACGCCCAACTTGTTGCACCACACCTCCTGCTCGTCCCCCCAGCGGTCGTCGATCTCGGGCGCGCACGCCTGCAACGCCTGAAGCCCGCGGGCGACCTCGATTCCGCACTCGGCCGCCCGCGCCGCCTCGAGGACGCTCGCCACCTCGTCCAGAGCGCCCGGCTCACCGGCGAAGTGGGCCGCCACGGCAGCCAGCCGCTTGGTCGTCAGCACGACGACCTCGGACGAACGATCGACGAGCCGCTCGAGCAGCGCCGCGGCACGGATGCGAGCCTCGTCGAACCGGCCCGCCAGGACGAGCACCTCGACGAGATAGGCATCCAGATCATCGGCCTCGCTCCGGCGCCCGATGGCGTTCACGCCCGCCAGGCATGATTCGAGCCCCGTGATCGCGGTCGCGGTCTCGCCCATCCACGCCCGGGCGCGATGGGCCGATCCGCTGGCGAACAAGGCGGTCGTCTCCCGGCCCGCGGCCAGCGCGCGCCGGACCACGCCCTCGAACAACTCCGTCGCGGCGACCGGCTGGCCCATCTCGAGCACGAGCCCCCCACGGTTGAGATCAGTGATGATCGAGCCGAGGACGAAGCCGCATTGCCGGAACCCGTCGGCCGCCGCGTCGAACGAGCTGAGCGCGACCTCCCACCGGCCGTGCACCATGTGAGTCACACCGCGATTCATCTCCAGGATCGCGATCTCGCGGTGCAGCCCGGCCCGCTGCAGCAACGGGATCGCGCCCGCGAGCAAGTCCTCCGCGTGAGGATCCCCCGCCTGGTCGGCATTGAGGGCAAGCTGCATCAGGGCTTCACCGAGCAGGCGATCGTGGCCGAGCCGGCGGGCCTCGGCCTCGACCCAGCGGGCATCCTCGTCGCTGCGTCGGAGATCGCCGACCTGGCCTCCGATCGCGGCCCGCAGCACGATGAGCTCGGCGCGCAGTACGTCGCGGTCGGCGCCGTCCCGAAGAAGGTGTCGGAGGGCTGCGGCCACACGGCGACGAGCACGGACGATGTCGTCCCGGCGGAACGCCAGCCACGCGAGCCGCACCCGCATCTCCACCCGGTCTGACGGAGCGGCCATCCGAACGGCCCGCTGGTACGCCGCCTCCGCCGCGTCGAACTCGGCCATTGTCTCGTAACTGCGGGCGAGCGCGGCGTGAAGCCGCACCCGATCACCCCGCTCGACGCCCGCGGCGCGGGCGCTGTCCGCGGCGAGCCGGCGCAGACGAGCCTCGTCGATGAAGGCGGCGCGCGCCGCGGCGTCGTCGGCAGCTCGGGTTGCCCACCGCACGACCTCACGCGGCCGGCCGGCGTGGAGGGCGTGTTCCGCGAGCACGGCCGGCGGCGTCCCGGGACGGCGTTCCAGCACGTCCGCCGCGGCGCCGTGGAGTCGCGCCCGTTCGGCGTAGCTGAGACCCTCGTAGGCGGCGAGCCGGAAGAGGTCGTGCCGGAACTCCAGCGACGTCGGAGAGCATTCGACGAACTCCTGCAGCCCTGCCCACGCCTCGACCGTGCGGAGAGCCGGATCCGCCGTCACCTCGCCGAGCACGTCGAGATCCACTCGACCGCCGAGCACGCTGGCCCGCCGGAGCCTCGCCCGCAGCTCCGGCGAGAGCAGGTCGATCCGGGCGCCCACGAGCCGTTCGGCCGACTCCGGCAGGCCGATGTCATCAAGCTTCTCCGCCGATCTGGCGAGCTGGGCGGCGAACAGTGCGTTCCCGCCGGCGTGGCGAATGATCGCGTGGAGGCGAGCGTCGCTGAGCGGACGGTCGGCAGCGCCTGCGACGAGGCGCTCGACGTCGTCGTCCGGGAGCGGATCGAGCACGATCGACAGGGCATCGGGCGCGATCGGCGACGTGTCGGGCCGGCGGACGACAACGACGAGCCAGCCCGCGGTGGCGAGAGGACGGGCGATCGCGGCGAGCAGTTCGCGGGAGGCCGGATCCAGCCAGTGGACATCCTCGAGGACCATGAGGCCGGCCGGATCACGCAGCAACTCGGTCGCCAACTCGGCGCGCACCTCGGCGATGGAGGCCGGCTCGATCGCCCGCGAGGCTTCGGTCGACGGCAGGTCGAGGCCGAGCACCGGCCCCAGGAGCGGAGCGAGGTCGCCGGCGGGCGCCAGCGCCGGACGGCGCCGCACTCGCTCGCCGACTTCCAACGCCACGCGCAGCGGACCGGACAGGACTGCGAACGGCACCCCGCTGAGGGCTAGCTCCCCGGCCGCACGGGGAACGTCGCGGCCGGAGCTGCCGATACCTCGGAACCGACGACGACGGCCGACGCGAGGAGCGCGATGAGGCCGATGACGCGAGCACGTCGCGAGCGGGCGGGCATGATCGTGACTCCCTCCAACGCGCCAGGGATTGCACGTGTGCGATCGATCGTAGCAACCGACCACGACCCCGCAGGTGCTGTGAACTCCCAGCTCATGACGGTTTTCTACGTCGTTGCTAGGCTGATCGGGTCGGCCACGACCACGATCACGGCGCAGCACTTCGGGCCGGTGCCCGCCACCGGCGCCCGCTCGCGTGGGCGTTCGGACTCGTCGTCGGGTTCCTCGTCGTCCAGGTCGTGGCCGGGCTCGTCACCGACTCGTTGGCGCTGATCTCCGACGCCGGTCACATGGCCACGGACGCCCTCGGCCTGGGCATGGCACTGGCGGCGATCCACGCCGCGTCACACGCGCGCATCGACGGCACGCGCACGTTCGGGCTCTACCGGCTCGAGATCCTGGCTGCGCTCGCCAACGCCGTACTGCTCTTCGGTGTCGCCGGCTACGTGCTGTTCGAAGCATTCGCCCGCCTCGGCGATCCCCCGCACGTCGAGTCGTTGCCGGTGTTCGTCGTCGGCGTCGTCGGCCTGGGCGTCAACGTCGTCGCGTTCCTGCTGCTGCGCGCCGGCGCAGCCGAGAGCCTCAACGTGCAGGGGGCCTACCTCGAGGTTGTCTCCGATGCCCTCGGCTCGATCGGCGTGATCGTCGGCGCGATCGTCATGGGCCTGACCGGATGGGGCTGGGTGGATCCGGTCGTTGCGGCTGCGATCGGCTTGTTCATCCTGCCCCGCGCGTGGCGGCTCGGACGGGAGGCGGTGCGGGTGCTCGTGCAGGCGGCGCCACCCGGCGTCGACCTCGCCGTCGTGCGCGCCGACCTCGCCGGCATCCCGGGCGTCGTCGACGTCCACGACCTCCACGTCTGGACGCTCACGAGCGACATGGAGGTCGCCTCCGCCCACGTCATGGTCACCGCCGGGACCGACACGCATGCCGTGCTCGACCAGGCCCGCCACCTGCTCGTCGACCGTCATCGGCTGCACCACGCCACCCTGCAGGTCGAGCCCGACGACCACCGCGGGTGCGACGAGGTGACGTGGTGACACGGGCGACGGTGACCTCCGGCGTGCTGATCGCCCTGCTCGGCCTCACGACGATGGCGTGCGAGCCGTTCTCCCGTGCGGACGGCACGGCGGCGATCCGGACGAGGAACGAGCCCGTCCCGACGACGGTCCGATCAGCGGCCCGCCGGCCGACGGCCGTCGAGTGGGTGCTGGCGGGCCAGGACGAGGTCATCTACCTGAAGTGGAGCGCGCCGGGTGGAGCGGTCGCGGGAGTCATCCAGACAGCTCGGCCCAACGCCGCGAGAACGGATGTCAAGGTGTCGTCCGGCATCCTCGCCGGCGCCGCCAACGGCCCCCACGTCGTGCTGCGGACCGGGCAGCAGACCTGGTCGGGCACGGTCGACGGCGACGTCCTCGTGCTCGCGATCACGCGCGCCAACGGCGATCGCGACGAGCTGCGCTTCACACGCGGCACGGCCCACGACTTCGACGCCGCGGTGGACGCGATCCGGCTCGCCCGGGTGACGACCACGACGCGTTACGTCGTGACCACGACCACCACGACTGCGCCGGCCGGGCCGACCACCCCGCCACCGACCGCGCCGGCCGGGCCGGGTCCCGTGCTCGCCGCGCTCGAGGAGGCCACGAACCGGCTCCGCGAGCTGCGCTCCACGGACGGCGTAGTGCAACCGACGGAGGCCGCGCTCGACGCGATGTACGCGTCGGCTGACGACGTCTACGCGGCCATGGCGCGGCCACGCTGCAACGCCGCGCGCGACGCGCTCGCCCGGCTGGACTCCGCGGCCGAAGCGGTGGTGGAGGCGGTCATCGCGGTCGAACAGCGGGCGACGGACATCGAGAGCCAGCGGGCCGTCGTGATGGATGCAGGGATGGACGTCGTCGCTCTCGACGAGCCGGCGCTCAACTCCGTCATCGCGGCGACCAATGACGAGCTGTCGAGCGCCGACAATGCGTCGTCCGAGCTCCGTCGGTACGCCGGGGAGGTGCACTCGGCCCGGTCGGCGACGACCGCCGACGCCACCGCGGTGGTGGCGGCCCAGTGCTGAGACCGCGATCCGCAGTCAGGCGGGCGCAATGTCGAGGCCGAAGTGCTCGTGGAAGCGGCGGTAGTACTCGGCGTCATCCGCGACCGCCCCCAGCGCGACCCATTCGACGTCGGTCATCTCCGCCCGACCCTCGACGAGCTCCCGTCCGCCCCAGCTGACGGCATAGCGCAGCTCGGGGTTGGGTGTCGTGATCGCGTGGTGGATCACGGCGGCCACCTCGAACGGGTCGGTCGCCGCGGCGAGGCCTGCCGCGTAGAACTGGAACATGCGGCGGTAGTGGGCGTCGTAGGCGCCGGTGGAGCTCGGGACGTCGACGTTCTTGGCGAAGATCGCCGACTTCGTCACGCCGGGCTCGACGATCACGACGCGGATGCCGAACGGGGCCAGCTCCTGGGCCAAGCCCTCGCTGAGCCCTTCCAGCGCGAACTTGGAGGTGAAGTACGGCGCTTGCCCGATGGCCGCGAGCCGGCCGGCGATCGACGTGATGTTGACGATCGAGCCCGAGCCGCGTTCGCGCATCTGCGGGAGCACGGCTTGCGTGCAGCGGGTCGCGCCGACGACGTTGACGTTGAAGAGGTCGAGGAACAGCGATGACGGGCACTCCTCCACGACGGCGTTGCCGCCGATGCCGGCGTTGTTGACGAGGTGGTCGACTCGGCCGGTGGCGTCGAGGATCCGGGCAAAGCCGTCGCGCACCGAGTCGTCGTCGGAGACGTCGAGCTCGACGAGGTGAACCTCGACCCCGGCCTGCTCGGCCATGGCCCGCACCTTGTCGGTGTTGGCCGTCGCCCGGACGGTTCCGTAGACGTCGTGGCCCTGCGCGGCGAGGTGGATCGCGGTCGCCCGACCGATGCCGGAGTTGGCGCCGGTGACGACGGAGACGGGCGTGGTACCCGGGGCGGATGGCATGGCGCGGAGCGTACGCGCGGTCAGCGGGCGATCCGGTTCCGGAGCACGCTGACCCAGTCGTCGGCCTGGCGCCAGCGGGCGTCGGCGTGCTCGCGGGCGGTGTGGGCGTGGTCGCCGGCCGCCGGGTACGACCCGAGGAACTTCACGCTGCTCTGCTTGGCGTGCAGGTCGCGCAGCGCGTCGGCCATCAGCTCGTCGGCGATGTGGGCCTCGGCGTAGATGACGAAGCAGTAGTCGCCCAGCCCGCCGGCCTTGGTCGGCCGGCTGAGCAGGTTGGACAGGTTGATCCGTCGGGCCGCGAACTCCTGCAGGATGGAGATGAGGCTGCCGGGCTCGTCCGCGCGCTGGTAGACGACCATGGCCGTGCGGTCGTGGCCGGTCGGCGCGGGGATCCCGTCGCGGGCGACGACGACGAACCTCGTCTGGTTGCCCGGATGGTCGGCGATGTCGCCGGCGAGCACATCGAGTCCGTAGCGCTCCGCCGCGACCCGGGGCGCGATCGCCGCCACGCCGCGGTCGGCTTCCTCGGCGACCAGGCGAGCGGCCTCGGCGGTGCTGTTGGCGGCGCGGACCTCGGCGGCGCGGACGTGCTCGCGCAGGAAACGGTGGCACTGGGCGGTCGCCACCGGGATCGACAGCACGACCTTGACGTCCTCGATGGTGTCGCCCGGCCGGGCGACGAGGCAGAGCTCGACGTCGAGCACGATCTCCCGCTGGATGAGCAGGTCGTAGTCGAAGGCGAGGGCGTCCTGAGTGAAGTTGACGACGCCCTCGATCGAGTTCTCGATCGGCACCACCCCGCACCCGACGTCTCCCGACTGGACGGCGTCGAGCACGTCGGGCACGGTGCGGTAGTCGACCAGCTCGCCCGCCGCGAGGTCGGGCTGGGTGCGCAGGGCCTGTTCGGTGAACGTGCCGAACGGACCGAAGAACCCGACGCGCGTCCATCCCGGCTCAGCCATGAGGGGACAGGCTATTGGGATGGGAGAATGGACGCCGTGGACGAATTCGCGCTGCGGGCGCTGCTCGACGACCTGCTCGCCGGCCGCGCCAGCACGGACGAGGTCGTTGCCCGCCTGCGCCGGCTCCCGTTCGCCGATCTCGGTGACGCGCTCGTCGATCACCACCGGGTCCTTCGGCAGGGACTACCGGAAGCGGTGTACGGGCCAGGCAAGACGCCGGAGCAGTGCGTGCGCATCGTCGGTGAGCTGCTCGCCCACGGCACCGGGCCCGTCCTCCTGACCAGAGCCACCGACGACCAGCTGAAGGCGGTCGTCGCCGAACACGGACCCGGTCTGACCCAAGGCCGGTCTGTGCTCTACCGCCCACCTGCCGTCGTTCGCGATGGACGAGTCCTCGTCGTCACGGCCGGAACGGCGGACGGACCCGTCGCCGACGAGTGCGTCCTGACGCTCACCGCCCACGGGTTCGAACCGGCCCGGCTCGACGACGTCGGAGTCGCCGGCCTCCACCGCCTGCTCGCCCACCTCGACCAGGTGACCGCCGCCGACGCCGTGGTCGTGATCGCCGGCATGGAGGGGGCGCTCGCCAGCGTGATCGGTGGGCTCTGCGCCGCGCCGGTGATCGCCGTCCCGACCAGCGTCGGCTACGGCGCCTCGCTCGACGGGGTGACCGCCCTGCTCGCCATGCACGCATCCTGCGCGAGCGGCGTGACCGTGGTCGGCATCGACAACGGGTACGGCGCCGCGTGCGCAGTGGCGCGGACGTTGCCGTGAGCGATCCCGACAACTGGGCGCGGAGCGTCTCGACCCGGATTCTGGGCGCGGAGCGTGTCGACATCCGAGACTCAACGCGCCCAGATCGACTGATCGTGCGCCGATGAACCGGGTCCAACGGATCGCCTACGTCAACTGCGCCGCCGGCGTGGCCGGCGACATGCTGCTCGGCGCCCTCGTCGACGCCGGAGCGGCGCCGACACAGATCACCACCGCGCTCGACGGCCTCGGTGTCGGCGGCTACACCCTGTCGTTCGAGCGCACCCAGCGGGGCGGGATCGCGGCCACCCGCGCCGTGGTGACGGAGCTGCGCGAGCCCGACCCGGGACACGAGCACCGGCCGGTGCGGGTGATCCGCCGGCTACTCGCCGACGCCGTCCTCGCCGACTCGGTGCGCGATCGGGCCAACCAGATCTTCACCGCCCTCGCCGACGCGGAGGGCGCCGTCCATGGCGTGGCGCCGGACGACGTCGAGCTCCACGAGGTCGGCGCGATCGACGCCATCGTCGACGTGGTGGGCGTCTGTGCCGCGCTCGACGCGCTGGGCATCGACGGCGTCGTCGCGTCAGCACTTGCGATGGGTCACGGCGCGGTCGAGGCGGCCCACGGATCGCTCCCCAACCCGCCCCCCGCCGTCGCACGGCTGCTCGCCGCCCGCGAGGTGCCGATCGTCGGTGCCGATACGTCGATGGAGCTCTCGACCCCGACCGGGGTCGCGATCCTCGCCGCGCTGTGCGACTCGTTCGGCCCACTGCCCGCGATGTCCGTCGACGCCGTGGGCTACGGAGCCGGCCACGCCGATCCACCCGGGCGGCCGAACGTGGTCCAAGTCCTCGTCGGGACGCCGGCCGCGGTGTCGTCGACGCCCCGGCCCGGCCGGGCGGCCGTCACGCTGGAGGTCAACGTCGACGACGTCACCGGGGAGGTGCTCGCCCACACCGTGGCCGCCCTCCTCGCGGCGGGCGCCCATGACGCCTGGGCGACGCCGATCGTGATGAAGAAGGGCCGTCCGGCGCACACCGTTGCGGCGCTCGCCGATCCCGCCGATGCCGAGCGTCTGGGCGCGATCCTGCTCGCCGAGACCGGCAGCCTCGGGCTGCGGGCGACCACGGTCGAGCGGTGGCCGCAGCGACGGGCCGAGACGACGATCGACCTCGACGGGCAGCGCATCCGCGTCAAGCTCGCCGATGGTCGGGCCAAGCCGGAGCACGACGACGCCGTCGCCGCCGCCCGCGCCCTCGGTCGCCCGCTGCGCGACGTGCTCCGCGAGGCCGAAACGCGGGCGCACATCTCGGGGGGTGCGCCCTAGCGTCTCGCGCCCGTGGGCGCGATCCAGCTCAGCCACGTCGGCTGGCGACTTCCCGGCGGACGAGACCTCCTCCGCGACGTCAGCTTCGCGGTCGGCGACGGCGAGCGGGTGGCGCTCGTCGGCGCCAACGGGGTCGGCAAGTCGACGTTGCTCCGCCTGATCGCGCGAGAGTTCACCCCGACGTCGGGCACCATCACGGTCGACGGCCGCGTCGGGGTCATGCGCCAGCTCGTCGGCGGCCGGGCGGGCACCGACAGCGCGCCGATCACGGTCCAGGAGCTGCTCGTCTCCCTCGCCGCTCCCGACCTCCGCGCTGCGGCCGTGAGGCTGGTCACCGCCGAGCGGGGTGCGATGGCCGATCCGATCCGCTACGCGACGGCGCTCGCCGACTGGGGCGACCACGGCGGCTACCACGCCGAGGTGCACTGGGACGAGTGCGTCACCCGGGCCGTCGGCCTGAGCCTGACGGAGGTCCGTGACCGCCCGCTGCGCACGTTCTCCGGCGGCGAGCAGAAGCGGATCGCGCTCGAGGTGTTGCTGCGCGGCGACGACGACATCCTCCTGCTCGACGAGCCCGACAACTTCCTCGACGTCGAGGCCAAGCGCTGGCTCGAGCGCGAGCTCGTCGCATCGAGCAAGACCGTGCTCTACGTGAGCCACGACCGGGAGCTGCTCGCAGCGACGGCGACCAAGGTCGTGACCGTGGAAGCGGACGGCGCCTGGAGCCACGGGGGTGGGTTCGCCGGCTACGCCGAGGCCCGCCGGCGCCACCTCGACAAGCTGGCCCACGACCACGCGCTGTACCAGAGCGAACGCCAGCGCCTCGAGGCCCTCGTCGCCGAGATGCGCCGACGGGCGCGCATCTCCGACACGTTCGCCCCCAAGCTCAAGGCCGCCGAGAGCCGACTGCGCCAATACCTCGAACGGACCGAGCAGCCGGTCACGGTTCGCGAGCAGCGCATCGACATGCGCCTCGGCGGGGCGCGCACCGGCAAGCGGGCGGTCATCATCGAGCAGCTCGAGCTCGACGGCCTCACCGACGCGTTCGACCTGGAGGTGTGGTTCGGCGAACGGGTCGCCGTGCTCGGGCCCAACGGCGTCGGCAAGAGCCACTTCCTTCGTCTGCTCGCCGGCGACGAGTCCGTGGACCACCACGGCGGTCTGCGCCTCGGGGCCGGTGTGGTGCCCGGGCTGTTCAACCAGACCCACGACCACCCCGAGTGGACGGGGCGCACGCTGCTGGAGATCCTCCACGACCACGACGTCGTGCGCGGCCCGGCGATGGGCATGCTGCGCCGCTACGAGCTCAACGGCTGCGCCGAGCAGCCCTTCCAGACCCTCTCGGGCGGCCAGCAGGCCCGCTTCCAGATCCTCCTGCTCGAGCGTTCGGGGGCGACACTGCTGCTGCTCGACGAGCCGACGGACAACCTCGACCTCGTGTCGGCCGAGGCACTCGAGGCCGGCCTCGCCGAGTTCACCGGCACGGTCGTGGCGACCACCCACGACCGCTGGTTCCTGCGCGGCTTCGACCGTCACGTCGTGTTCGGCGCTGACTGCTCCGTCACCGTCCACCTCGACGTCCCCGCCAACTGGCAATAACCCGTTCTGTCGGTCGGGACCGACGCGATCCGGTCGTTACCGACTGACAGTTCGGGGTTTGTGGGGTTAGGCGATCGCCTCGTCGACCATCGCGTCGAGGTCCTCGATCGGGATCTCGCCGGAGTTGCGGACGACAACGTTGCCGTCGGCGTCGAGGATCGCGAAGTACGGGAACCCGGTCACGCCGTAGGCGTTGGCCGCGGTGAGCTGATCGTCGTCGGCGAGCACCGGCCACGCCCACCCCTTCTCCTGCAGCCACTGGTCGGGCGGGTAGTTCGGTCGGTCCGCGCTGGCCGCCGTGCTCACGCCGTAGATCTGCAGCTCGGCCGGGATCTCCCCGCTCTCCTGCCACTCCAGGAGCACCGGGATCTCGTCGTTGCAGTGCGGACACCAGTGGGCGAGGAACACCACCATCATCGGCCCGCCCGTCCCAGGAGCGATGGTCACCTCGTTGCCCTCGTAGTCGTGGCCGCTCAACGTCGGCGCCGGCGTCCCGATCGCCGGATCGTCCTCGCCCTGCCCCGGTGGCAGGAACGACCCCTCCACGCTGACGCCTGCTGCTGCGGACGGTGGTCCGGTCGTCCCCTCCGACGCGCTGTCACCGACTGAACCGCCCGCCGGGGGCGGCACGGTCGACGCCGTGTCCTCGTCGTCGCCGCCCCGTGTCGCCAGAACTGCGACCAGCGCGATCACGCCCGCGACCACGAGAACGACGGCGAGGACGAGCGGGGTACGGGATCGGGCGTTCACGGTGCCTCCTGACGGGCGATGGGCGGTGGAACGACGAGCACGAGGATGGCGACAAAGCCGCAGAGCGCCATGAACGGGAGCGTGACGAACCCGAGCTCGCGGAACCAGACGTCCGCGCAGGAGGGACCGAATCCACAGGCGCCACCCTCGAGCGATGGGCGCCACTCGATGAGGTAGTGATAGGTGCTGATGACCGCGCCGCCAGCGGCCAGCGGGCCGGCGTACCAGCGCGCCGACCGGTCGCGCCTGATCGCGGCGACGAGCAGGATCGGCGCCAGCGGGTACATCGCGATGCGCTGGTACCAGCAGAGCTGACACGGCACGAAGTTGGCGACTTCGGAGAAGTAGAGGCTTCCCGCAGTGGCCGTGGCGGCGATGAGGAACGCGATCCACAACGCGGCATCGTCGATCGCGACGGCAAGCGGCGCTTCGGCCGGTGATCGGCGCAAAGTGACGCGGGCCGTCAGGACGACGACGCTGCCGCCGAGGGCGAGCAGGGCGAGCAGCGTGAAGAAGAGCTGGAACGCGTCGACGTCCACCGGACAGAAGTATGGGCGACGCCCGGAGCGATGCGACGGCGGGCGGTAGCGTTGCCCGCCGCGATGACGTTCATGGCGTTCCCCGGCCACGCCGCATACTGCCTGCGCAGTTGCTGGCCGCTCGCTCGCCGGCGCTCACCCGCTCGCATCATCTCGAGGGTGCACCAGTGACCGTCATGGCGATCCCCGGCCACGCCGCATACTGCCTGCGCAGTTGCTGGCCGCTCGCTCGCCGGCGCTCACTCGCTCGCATCATCTCGAGGGTGCACCAGTGACCGTCATGGCGATCCCCGGCCACGCCGCATACTGCCTGCGCAGTTGCTGGCCGCTCGCTCGCCGGCGCTCACCCGCTCGCATCATCTCGAGGGTGCACCAGTGACCGTCATGGCGATCCCCGGCCACGCAGGCCGTTGATGGCCGCTCGCTCGCTGGCGCTCACTCGCTCGCATCGGCGGACTGTGCGGACGTGAGCACGCTCCAGGAGCTGCGCCGGACCCGCCGGGTGCGCCGGCTGGGCGACCTGGAGTGGTTCGACATCGCCTATCGCGTGTACCTCGCCGCCCTCGTCGGCGGCGGCGTCGTGCTCTGGGCGAGTGACCTCGTGACGGACGAGCCGGCGACCGCGGCCGAGATCGCCGACCTGACTGATCGCGGGCCGGCCGTGCTCGGGCTGGCCCTCGCGGCGGCGGTCGCCATCGGCCTGCGCAGTGGGAGTGACGGGGGTCCGATCTCGGTCGAGGCCCCCGACGTTCGCCACCTTCTGCTGGCCCCGGTCCCCCGCCGGGCGGTGCTCACGCGGCCCGTGGTCCAGCGTCTGCGGGCGGTGGCGTTCGGTGCCGCGGTGGTCGCGTCGATCGGTGGCGTACTCGCGGCGCGCCGGCTCCCCGGCTCGATGCTGGCGTGGGCCGCGAGCACGGCGGTCGCCGGAGCAGCCGTCGGCGCCGCCTTCGTCGCCGTCGCCGTGCTCGCCCACGTCACTGTTCTCCCGCGCTGGGCGGCGACGGGGCTGGCGGTGCTGGTGGTCGCCGCCCAGGCCGGCGCGGTCGCCGGGTGGTGGCCCGGGCCGGGCGACACGATCGGCAGCCTCGCCCTGTGGGCCATACGTCAGCGACCGCTCGACGTGATCGGGCTGGCCGTCATCGCGGTGCTCGCCGTCGCCGCGATCGCGTGTGCGGGACGCCTCCGCACCGAGGCCCTCGTCCGGCGGGCGGACCTCGTCGCCCAACTGCACTTCGCCGTCACGATGCAAGACCTGCGGACGGTGATGCTGCTGCGGCGCCAGCTCCGCGGCGAGCGCCCGCGCCGCACGCCGTGGGTGCGGCTCGCCGGTCACGGTCACCCGACCGCCGGAGCGGCGATCTGGCGGCGGGGTTGGCGGGGGCTGCTCCGCTATCCGGTGGCCCGGCTGGCCCGCATGGCCGTGCTCGCGATCGGCGCCGGCCTCGGCGCCGTCGCCGTGCTGAGCGGCACGACGCCGGCCGTCGTGGTCGTCGGTGTCGCGCTGTACCTCCTGGGCCTCGACGCGGTGGAGCCGCTCGCCCAGGAGATCGACCATCCCGACCACACCGATGGCTACCCGCGACCCCGCGGCTGGGTGCTCGCCCACCACATGGTTGCCCCCGCCGTCGCCCTGATTCCGTTCGCCGTACTCGCCGCCGCCGTCGTCAGCGTCGCCCGCACTGACGACTGGTCCGTCGTCGCGCTGATCGTCCCGGTCACGATCGCAGGGGCGGCCGGCGCGGTCGTGAGCATCGTCCGGGACGCGCCCGATCCGCTCGCGTCCGCGACCTCGACCGCCGTCCCGCCCGAGTTCGGCGGATTCGCCAACACCTTGCGCCTGCTGTTGCCGGTCGCCGTCAGCACGCTCGCCGCGCTGCCGATCATCGCCTCCCGCGAGCAGCCCGACGCGGGCACGACGATCCGGGGTGGGATCGCCATCCTGCTCCTCGCGGCGGCCGTCGTGTGGTGGGTGCGGCGACGGGACGAGTGGAGCGCTCGCTGGCGGGCGTTCCTCGACGCCGGTCGGCGCGCGTCAGGAGCGGCGTCGTGACCGCGCCGGCACTGGCGGTCGAAGGACTGGTCAAGACGTACGGGGACGCGCCTGCGCTCGGACCGGTCGACCTCACCGTCGCCTCCGGAGAACGGGTGGTCCTGATCGGCCACAACGGCAGCGGCAAGACGACGCTGCTGCGGCTCAGCGCCGGGCTGCTCGACCCCACCGACGGAACGATCTCGGTGGGCGGTCAGCCTGCAGGTTCGCTCGCCGCGCGGGCGACGCTGTCCTACCTCGGCGACCAGCCGGTCTTCTACGACGACCTCAGCGTGCGCGAGCACCTCGAGTACATCGCCCGCCTTCACGGCGTCGACGACTGGGAGCGGCCCGCCACCGACCTGCTCGCCCGGATCGGACTCGCTGACCGGGCCGACGAGCTGCCCACGACGTTCAGTCGGGGACTGCGTCAGAAAGCGGCGATCGCGATCGCGTTCGTCCGCCCGTTCCGGCTGCTGCTCGTCGACGAGCCGTTCGTCGGTCTCGACCGGCCCGGACGAGAAGCGCTCCTGGCCCTCGTGAACGAGGCGCACCGGCGCGGCGCGGCCATGCTGATCGCGACGCACGAGCTGCAGACCATCGGTGGCGCGCAGCGGGTCGTCGCTTTGCGGGACGGCGCGATCGTCTACGACGGGCCGCCTTCGGAGGCCGACACGGACAGCCTCGTGCGCTGACGCCACCCCATGAGCAGCCCGGCCCCGAAGGGTTAGGGTGGCACGCATGTACGAGTTCGACTCCATCAGCGTCTCGAGCTACGAGGCGTCGTCGCTCGCCGCCAAGCTCACCGAGCGCTCCGGCGACGGGTGGGACGTCGTCGCGATCGTGCCCACGGGGAGCGAGGTCACCGCCTATCTGCGTCGGGCCGGATCGGCGTCGACGGAAGTCACGACGACGGGCGAGAGCGCCGGCTACTCGGCCTCATCGACGTCGAGCTGGGACACGGGCTCTCGCGAGTCGGCCGCCGCGGCCGCGCCGTCGGAGCCTGCCGGGTGGGGAACCGCGCCGGAGTCGACCTCGTCATCCACCACCGCGGGCTGGAGCGCGACCGGGGCCACCGCTCAACAGGCCCAACCGGTCCAACAGTCCCAACAAGCCACATCGGCGACGGCCCCCTCGACCCCATCGGTGCCGGCCGGTTGGTACACCGATCCGTCCGGGCGCTACGAGCTGCGCTACTGGGACGGCACCGCCTGGACCGAGCACGTGTCGCGGTCCGGGCAGCAGTACACCGACCCGCCGGTGGTCTGACGCCCGTCAGTCGCGGTTGTCGACGCGTTTGAGGAACGGGTGGATCTCCACCCGCTGCCAGACGCCGGCGCGGGCGAACGGATCGTTGCGGTTGAAGTCCTCGACCGCGGCCTTGTCGTCGGCCTCGACGAGCAGCATGCTGCCGATCATCGTCTCTCCGTCGTCGGCGAGCAGCGGTCCCGAGACGACCAGCTTGACCGGAGCCGACGCGAGGTACGCCTTGTGGTCCTCGTAGTTGGCGAGCCGGGTCTCGAGCGCGTCGGCGTGGTCGAGGCAATGGACGACGTAGTGCATGAGGAGCTCCTCTCGGGTGTCGATCAGGATCGGGGCTGGACGGTACGGTCTCGTCGAACCGCTGGAGGGAGGGTGCGATGGGGTCCTTCGAACAGTCGCTCGAGCTGCTCGAGCGAGAGCTGCGACTCGTCTCGGACGCGTTCGCCGGGCTGAGCGACGATGAGTGGCGGGCGGTCACCCTGCTCGAGCCGCTCGACACCGAACGGCCGCACTGGACCGTGTTCGAGTTGGCCGGTCACTTCGACATCTCGATCGGCTTGACGCGCATGCTCATCTCCAACCAGGAGGACGGCCAGCCCGGCCGCGACCGGGTCAGCTTCTTCATCTTCCCTCGCTCCGAGGTGGCGCCCACGGTCTACGACTATGCCTACACGATGGTCGATGGCAAGACGCCTGCGGACATGCCCGGTGTGCTGCGCGAGACGTTCGCGAAGTCGATCGAGGAGTCGCGGGCGCTCCCACCCGAGACGATCGGATCCGGGTACTACGCCCTGATGCGCCTCGACGAGTTCGTCGCCAGCCGCATCGTCGAAGCGGTCGTGCACGGGATCGACCTGACCGACGCGCTCGGTCGAGAGTGCATGGCCACGCCGGAGGGGATCGCGGTCACCGCCGGGCTGCTCGACGAGCTGTTGACCAGACGCACCGTGCCCGGCCGTCCCGCTGACCTCACCGACGACCTCGCCTGGATCCGCGCCGCCTCGGGACGGACCCCACATCCCGATCCCCGGCTCCCCCTGATCGGATAGCCCACCGGGGCCGCTCCCGGACAGTGGCAGACACGCAGCGGTAGCGTCGTGCTGCGATGATGCGCGCCACGTCGCTCGGCCATGCCGGCATCCTGATCGAGTCCGACCGGGGCTCGATCCTCTGCGACCCCTGGTTCCTGCCGGCGTTCTGCGGTTCGTGGTTCCCGTTCCCCCGCAACGACCAGTTGGACGCCGAGCTGACAACGCGGATCGAGCGCGCCGAGTTCCTGTACGTCTCCCACCTGCACGGCGACCACCTCGACGAGCCGTGGCTCCGGGAGCACCTGCCCCGCGACATCGGCGTGTTACTGCCCGGGTACCCGACGCGCGAGCTGGAGCGCAGGCTCCGCGGCCTCGGGTTCACGAACATCATCCGTACGACGGACGGTGAGGAGCTCGACGTGGGCGGGCTCACGGTGGCGATCCATGTCGAGACCAGCATCACCGACGGCCCAGGTGGCGACTCTGCGCTCGTCGTCAGCGACGGCGAGGTGCGGTTCGTCGACCAGAACGACTGCCGCACGACCGACCTCGACGCCTTGCGCGCCCACGGGCCGGTCGACCTGCACTGGCTGCAGTACAGCGGGGCGATCTGGTACCCGATGGTGTACGAGCTGCCACCCGGCGAGCTGCGGCACCTCGTCGACGCCAAGATCGACAGCCAGTTCGCCCGCGCCATGCGCTACGTCGAGGCGGTGGGCGCGACGGCGGTCGTCCCGAGTGCCGGGCCGCCCTGCTTCCTCGATCCCGATCTCTTCCACCTCAACGTGATCGACGGCGACGAGCCGAGCATCTTCTGCGACCAGCTCACGTTCCTCGATCGCCTCGCCCGGTCCGGGCACCGTGGCCTGCTCGCCATCCCCGGCACGGCGATCGAAGTGGCTCGCGGCTCGATCGACGTCCGCCATCCCGTGCCCGACGACGACGTCGACGCGATCTTCGCCGCCAAAGGCCCCTACCTGCGCGCCTACCAAGCCGACTGGATGCCGTGGATCGACAAGCTCAAGGCCGAGTGGCCGACGACCACGGACTCCGACCTCGTCGGCACGCTGAAGGAGTGGTGGGAGCCGCTGCTCGCGATGGCGCCGACGGTGCGCGAGGCGGTCGGCGCGGCGTGCCTCCTACGGGCCGGCGACGTGGACGTGCTGATCGACTTCCCTGCCGGCGAGGTGCGGCCGTTCGGGGGCGAGCACCACCGTTTCCGCTTCGAGGTCGAGCGACCGTTGGTGGAGTCGGTCGTCGCCGAGCGGGCGGTCGACTGGAGCAACTCCCTGTTCCTGTCGTGCCGGTTCCGGGCGTGGCGCGACGGCGAGTTCAACGAGTGGGTCTACAACTTCTTCAAGTCGCTGTCGGTCGAGCGCATGCGCCGCACGGAGGCCGAGGCGATCCGCAAGCTCCACCCGCCGACCCACACCGAGCCGGACATCGAGCTCGGCGACTGGATCGTCCAGCGGCGCTGCCCACACCGCAACGCCGATCTCTCGGTGTTCGCCGAGATCGAGGGGACGACGCTCACGTGCACGCTGCACGGCTGGCGGTTCGACCTCGAGACCGGGCGCTGCCTGACGGCGACGGACCACCCGCTGCGGGTGCGCCGGCGCGCTCGGCTGACTGACGCCGCTCACCTGCTTCTGGGCGCAAATCTTCTCAACGTCCGAGAAGATCGCGCCCAGATCGATGCGTGAGAAGGATCGCGCCCAGATGGAGGCGGCTCAGGCGACGGCTTCTTCGTGGACGAGGACCGGCAGGCCGAGCGGCATGATCCCGCTGTCCCAGATGAAGTCCATCGCCTCGGTGGTCACCCGGACGCAGCCGTGCGACGCCGGGTAGTTGGGCACGCTGTTGGAGCCGTGCACGGCGACGCCGCCGACGAAGTACTTCGGCCGGTACAGCTGCCCGAGGTCGCCCTCCCACCAACCCTCCGCCTTCTCCCGGTAGAAGGCGTGGAGGCCGTCAGGGGTGAGGGCGATGTCGTCGATGACCTCCCCCGGCGTGTTCTTGTCCGGCTCGATGTAGCGCTCGCCGTTGCCGGTCGACGTGTTGAACACCCACTGGGTCTTGCCGTCGACGACGACGAAGATCAGCTGGCGGGCCTTGTCGACCTCGACGAGCGTGCCGGCGTCGGCCCACCCCCGAGCGCGCTCGGTGAGCCCGCTGAGGTAGGCGGCGGTCGCATCGTCGACCTCGCCGGTGGCGGGCAACTGGAGGTACTTCTGGAACGCCATGACCGCCTGACGGGTGGTGAGCCCGTACACGCCGTCGGCGCCGCTCAGCCAGAACCCGAGATCGAGCAGGCGCTGCTGGAGGCGCGCCGTCTCGGAGCCACTGCTCGACCCGACCGCGGCGAGCGGCGCGTCGAGGGCTGCGATCGGCACGATGTTCGCCGGCGCCGGGCGCTCCGGCCGCGGCCGGGGACGGGGGCGTTGGGGGTTCCGGGACGGGGCCGGACGCCGCGCTTCGGTGGTCGTCGGCGCGGCCGTCGTGGTGGTCGTCCGGCGCACCGTCGTGGTCGGGCGAGCCGTGGTCGTCGGCGCGGCCGTCGTCGGCGCCGGCTCCGTGATCGCGGTGGTCGTCGGAGGCTGGGTCGCCGCATCCACTTCGCCCGACGACGTGGTCGACGTCGTGCACGCGGACATCGCGAGCAGCGCGCTCATGCCAGCTGCCGCGACGAGTGCGGGTGCCGCGGCGCGCCCAGTCTTCGCTCGCGCCACCACCATGGACGGCGAGGCTACCAGCGCGCTTTCTCGAACCCGCGTCAGCCCACCGGGGTCACACCGGCACGTCGAGCCCCGACATCGGCAGCTCGAACCAGATCGTCAGCGCGTGCTTGACCCCACTCACCAGCGGCGTCGACTCGTGGGGGTGAGTCACCAGTGACGGCCACGCGAGCAACGCGCCGACCGGGACGGTCCGATTGTCCACGCCCTGACGAGGGAAGTGCAGGTCGGCACCCACGTACCCGTCGTCGAGCCTCACTGACGCCGACACCTGGGCGACGTCGTGATGCGGCCGCAGCTCCTCCTGCTCACCGCGGGCGTAGCGGATCACGAACGCGTCGCGGAGCCCGTGGTAGTCGATGAGCGGCCAGACCGCACGGAGCCGGGGCCAGATCCTCGAGCCGAGGTCGTCCTGGACCGCCTCGTAGAGCCGAGGACTGATCGCGGCGAGCGACACCTCGTGACCGGGGACGGGATCTTCCGGGTGCGTGGCGAAGCCGACGAGCTCGGCGGCCCGGACCACCGCCGCGCAGAACGACGGCCGCCAGAACGCCAACACGAGCAGGTCGGGCGCGAGCGCCGTGACCTCGAGCTGGTCGTCGATCGCGCCGCGGTACCCGAGCACGCGGTCGAGGTCGTCCAAGTCGTCGCCCTCAGGTGCCACGGCCTGGATCGTTGCAGGTCAGCGTGGGGTGGCCGGTCCAGAACGGTGACCCCGGCGTAGGCTCGACCCCATGCAGTGCCCAGCGTGCGGGACCCCGGTACGCGAAGGACAGAAGTTCTGCATGGAGTGCGGACAGTCGCTGCGCGGGATCTCCGACGTGACCGGTGAGGTTCCCGCGATCGTGGGTCGCGGCCCGGCCACCACGAGTCAGATCTCGACGATGCCGCCGGCCGAGGCCCGGACGGCGGACCAGACCCAGCCGATGGCACCGATCCCGCCGCCGCCACCACCGGTGCGCGCCCACCCGACGTCCGAAGCGGCCCGCGCCGACAGCACGCCCACAGGTGTCATCACGACGACCCCACCGCCTCCACCCCGGGAGGTGACCGGCGAGTACACCGCGCCGGAACCCCGCTACGCACCGGAGAAGGCGCGGGAGCGCCCCGGGTTCCGGTTGCGCCCGCTGCTCGTTCTCGCCGTGCTCGCCGCGGTGGCCGCCGTCGCCGGGGTCTTGTCGACGCTGATCGAGATCACCACGACGACTGATCAGCCCCCGTTCGAAACCGGCATCTGGAAGGTCAACGACTTCGGCACCAACAACTCGGTGGCGGCGCTGCTCACCGCCGGTGCGATGGTCGTCGGCGCGCTTGCCTGGTGCTTCGGGTACCGCTGGGGCGCGGGGCTCGCCGGCGGGGCCGGCGCGGCCCTCGCCGGGTGGGCCGCCCTGCTGCTCGGCCTGGCCGAGTTGCCGGTCAATGAGGCCGACGCCGGTGCGTCGATCGCCCCCGCCGAGATCACCCGCGACGTCGGCTACTGGGCGCTGGCGGCGGCCGGGGTTTTCGGCATCGTCGCGCTCCTGGTGTCGCTCGTGCGGGCGGGGAACGACAGGCGCGCCGGGCTCGATCCGTGGGTCGCCGCGCTGGCCGCGGTCGCGATCCTCGCCGCCGCGATCGGGCCGACGATTCCCGAGGGCTCGGCCGACTGGTCGGCGAACTACAGCTCGGCGAGTCTCGGTGTCGACCTGCCGGCGGCGTTCTTCGCCGGCCGCCTGGTCCAGCTCGCCCTGCTCGCTTTCTGCGGCGTCGTCGGCTTCCTGCTCGTCCGTCGCTACGGTCTCGGGCTCGCCGTGGGCGGCGCGATCACGGCCGGGTTCATGGTGGCGACGGCGGCCACCCAGCGCACCGCCTCGCCGATCGGACCGGCCTACGAGAACCCGGGCTCGTTCGACCTGAAGCCGCACGCGGTCACCATCGTCGGGATGGCCCTCGCCGGGTTCTTCGCGCTCGTGGCGATCGTGATGGCCATGCTCGACGCCGAGCGCTAGTCGTGACCGTCGTTCTCGGCAGCGGCGGTTTCGCCCTCGTCTGCATCGAGGTGCTGGAGTCGAGCGGTCACCAGATCGACCGGCATCTCGACGTGGCCACCGACACGGACCTCACCGTCGCGTCGGGCGAGTCGGTGTTCGTCGCCGTGATGGACAACCGGGAGCGCCAGGCGCTGACGGCCGAGGTGAGGTCGTTGGGCGCAGTCCTCGTTCCGGCGATCAGCCTCCACGCCGTGGTGTCGCCGTCGGCGCGGGTCGAGGCGGGGGCGCTGATCATGCCCGGAGCCGTGGTGCAGGCGCAGGCTGCGTTGGGCGTCGGCGCGATCGTGAACGCCAACGCCGTCGTGGACCACGAGGTGATGATCGGCGCGTTCGCCCACATCGCTCCCGGCGCCGCTCTGGCGGCCAACGTCACGGTCGGCGACGGCGCCCTGGTCGGTGTCGGGGCCAGCGTGACGCCGAGGCGTTCGATCGGAGCGTGGTCGACGGTGGGCGCCGGCTCGGCCGTGGTGCGCGACGTCTCACCGGGCGCCACCGTCGCCGGCGTCCCCGCCAAGACCACCTACGGGAGCGCCGCCCTGCGGTGACGACCACGACGCCGAGGTGGCGACGGGTGTCCGGCGCCTCGATCGGGCCGTGCCAGACTGCTGCCGTCAACCGACGGAAGGGGTCCGCGGCATGGGGTTCATGGACAAGATCCGGGAGCTGTTCGGAGGGAACAAGCAGCAGATCAGCCAAGGGATCGACAAGACCGCGGAGGCCGTGAAGGACAAGGTGCCCGACCAGCACGACGAGAAGGTCGATCAGGTCGCCGACAAAGCCAAGGACGCGGTTGAAAAGCTTTCGGGCGATGCCAGCCCGAGCGCGCCGGCTGCGGCTCCGCCGGCTGCGGCCGAGCCCGTTCCGAGCGCTCCGGCTGCGGCACCACCGGCTGCGGCCGAGCCCGCTCCGAGCGCGCCGGCTGCGGCACCACCGGCTGCGGCCGCCAGCGCCGCTGCGGCACCACCGGCTGCGGCACCGCCGGCTCCGGGCGGCCCACCGGGGGCCCGCCCGCGTCGTAGCGGCGCCCGGGCTACTCGATCAACAGGCCGTAGAACACGACCTCCGTGCGGCGGTTGAGCGCCAGGGCCGCCTCGTCGCTGTTCAGGGTGAGCAGATCGGCTTCGCCGACGGCCCGCGACGCCAGCCGTGCGGGGTCGACGCCCTTGCTGGCGAGGTAGTTGACGACAGACTCGGCGCGTGCGGCGGACAACTCGTAGTTGCCCTCTTCATCGCCCCGCTGGTCGCTGTGGCCGATCACAAGCGCAGTGATGTGCGGCAGGGCGTTCATGATGCTGACCACCCGGTCGAGCTCCCGGGCCTGCGGGGGCATGATTTCGGCGCTGCCGGTCGGGAATCGCGCCGAAGTCAACTCCACGACACGGGCGCCAACGTCAATCGGCACGTCCGGGTTGATCGTCAGGAAGTTGACGATGTCGCCCTGTCCCGGCTTGGCATTGGCCAGGGCGAGTGCCTGGAGACGATCCTTCGCCGCTCGGCTCGGGACGGCGCCGGTCAACGTGATCTGGTCGACGTCGAAGATCGCAACGACGGGCGCGGGGCTGCCGTCCGGCAAGGTGTCGTACGTCACCTCCCGCGGCTCCGGCCTCGGCCGGGGCCGCGGCCTCGGCCGCTCGGTCGTCGGCGGCGGGCTGGTCGTCGTCTGTGGCGCCGTGGTCGTCGTCGGTCGCGGCAGCGGTGGTCGATGACGCCGACGGCTCGGTCGCCACGCTGGTCGGCGTCGGTCCGGCGCCGGCTCCGTCACCAGGGGTGCCACTGACGTCGACGCCGACGACGAGACCGCGTCGTCCGGTTCGGCCGCCGGATCGGTCGATCCGGGCGCCGGCGCCCCGGACGTCGTCTCCGCCGGGATGACGCTGTTCGAGGTGTCGCCGCCGCTCGACCGCCCGCTCGCCACGAACCAGGCCCCGCCGATCAGGGCGACCACCGCCGCGGCTCCGATCACGTAACGGATCAGGGACCGACCACCGCCGTCGTCATCGCTGTACTCGTACATGCTCACCACCTTTCAGAGCCGTGAGGTGGGGCCTGCGATACGCGCGCGCCGACACCGAACGACTCCCATGTTCCGCCGAACTGGGCCCACCATACACGCTGCTACCCTCCGCCGGCGATCGGCCCACGACCGCCCGCGCGCGCCATGGTGTGCACGTCCTGGCGACCGATGTGCCCGATTTGGCGGGCTCAGGGGCCGCGGGTGGCTCAGCGGGCGCCGCGTCGGGCGAGCACGACCGAGAACGTCCTGGCCACGATGCGCAGGTCGTGGGCCAGCGACCAGTTGTCGACGTAGTAGAGGTCCAGGCGCTTGTACTCGTCGAACGTCGTGTCCGAGCGACCCGAGACCTGCCACATCCCCGTGATCCCGGGCAGCACCCGCAGCCGTTCGTGAACGTCGTCGGTCCACTGCTCGACCTCGTCGGGGAGAGCCGGCCGCGGGCCGACGACGCTCATCTCACCACGCAGAACGTTGGCGAACTGGGGGATCTCGTCGAGCGAGAGCTTGCGCAGGATCGCGCCGACCCTGGTGATGCGCGGGTCGTTGGTCATCTTGAACAGCGGGCCATCAGCTTCGTTCTGCTCCGCCAGCTCGACCTTGCGAGCATCGGCGTCGGCCACCATCGTGCGCAGCTTCAGGATGCTGAAGGTCCTGCCGTCGCGCCCGACCCGCTGCTGGGCGAAGAAGACGCCGCCCTTGGACTCGAGCCTGATCGCGAGCGCAGCCGCGGCGAGGATCGGGCTCGCGAGCACGAGCGCGACGATCGAGAGCACCACGTCGAAGACCCGCTTGGCGATCGCCCGCCATCCGTCGCGCATCGTCTGCTCGACGTAGATCAGGGTGTGACCGCCGATGTCCTGGGCGCGGAACCGGACGATGTCGATGTCACGGAGTCCCGACGACAACGCGACGTGGTAGCCGGCGTCCGTCAGCTGGCGGGTCAGCCGGTTGACCAGGATCGGCTCGACCGACGCCAGCGAGATCATGACGCCGTTGGCCCCACTCGTCGCGAGCACGGTCTCGGTGTCCTCGAAGCCACCGAGCACCTGGCAGCCACCGCGTGTGCCGATGTCGTCCGGGCCGACGAAGCCGACCACCTGGTAGCCGAGCTCGGCATGACGCTGGGTGGCGTGGACGAGTCCGATCGCCTCCGCGTCGGTCCCGACAACGAGAACGCGGCGCAGGATGCGCCCTTCCCTGCGCAGGCTGGCGAAGATCCGGCGGGCGATCGTGCGCTCGATGACGAGGCACAACGGCACGAACACGAGCACCGACAGCACCCAGAGGCGGGACAGTGCGTCGAATTGCACGACGAAGGCCGCGCCGATGATGAAGCCCACACCCATCAGCGACGCGTTGATGATCCGGCGCATCTCCTCGGTCTGCCGGTCGACCGCCCGGGCCAGGTACACCTTGTTCAGGTAGAGGCAGATCGGCCAGATCGGGAACGAGAGCACGGCGAGCATCATGTGCGTACGCATCACCCCGAGCTCGGTCTCCGACTTGACCAAGGCCCGCCAGCAGAAGGCGAGCACGATGCCGACCCCGACAGCGAGCATGTCGGCCGCCACCAACCGCTGCTTCAGGTCACGGGGCGCGGCTGGTGAAGAGACTGTCGCCGCTGTGCCCGCCGTTCGGACTTCGTCCGCCGTTGCGCGACCGCGCTCCCTCAGCGTGTTCGCATCCATTTTCCGCCCGCTATTCCTCGACAGCAATGTAGGGCGCGGGCGCGAACGCCGCAACCCGTTTATGCGGACGTGGCCGGGAGCGGAACACATCCCGGTTGCAGTGGGTATCGTCGATCGGTCGACTGGTCGGGTGGTCTGACCGGATCAGGCAGAGAGGTCGCAGTGCCGATCAACCCGAGCTACCTCTGGCACAACGGGCGTGCCGTGATCAATGCCAAGTGGTCGCTCCGTCACGTCGATGAGATCGGTACGCGAGTACGGCTGCGCGGCCGGCCCGCTGTCACCAACCAGGGTCGCATGGTGATCGGACCGCGGGTACAGCTGGTGTCGACGATCGCCACGCTCGAGCTGGTCAGCGAGAAGGGCGGGCTGCTCGAGATCGGTGAGCGCTCCCTCGTGAACTTCGGCTGCTCGCTCGTGGCGACCGAACTCGTTCGCATCGGTCCCCGGTGCCAGATCGGCCCCTACACGATGATGCTCGACAACGACTTCCACCGGGTCGAACCGGAGCGGCGCCTGGAGCGTCCGCCGTCGAAGCCGATCGTCGTCGGCGAGAACGTATGGATCGGGGCTCGGGTCATCCTCATGGCGGGCGTCACGGTCGGTGACGACAGTTGCATCGGGGCCGGGAGCGTGGTGACGGCAGACGTGCCACCGCGGACGCTCGTGGCGGGCGTGCCGGCGCGGGTCATCCGGGAGCTGTAGTCGTGTCTGCTCCGATCGTCAGTGTGGTGATGCCGACCTACAACCGGTTCGGTCAGGTGCGCGCCGCGCTCGAAGGTCTCGCCGATCAGCAGGGGTTGGACGAGCCGGTCGAGGTGATCGTCGTCTCGGATGGCTCGACTGACGGCACCGACGAGTACCTGTCGTCGTCACAGGTGCCACTGCCGGTGGTGGCTCTGACGCAGCCGAACGCCGGCCCCGCAGCGGCTCGCAATCGCGGGCTCGAGGCCGCTCGAGGCGATCTTGTCGTGTTTGTCGACGACGACACGGTGGCTGCTCCCGACCTGGTTGCGGCCCACTTGCGCCGCCACGAGCGGCCGGACGACGACCTGGTCGTGATCGGTCCGATGCTCACGCCCGAGCACTACGCCATCTCCCCGTGGGTGCAATGGGAGCAGGACATGCTGACCAAGCAGTACGAGGCGATGCGCACCGGTGTCTACGAGGCGACCGCACGCCAGTTCTACACCGGCAACGCGTCCGTCGCCCGGATCCACCTGCGCGCCGTCGGGGGGTTCGACACCGCGTTCCGGCGAGCGGAAGATGTCGAGCTCGCGTACCGGCTGGCCGACCGCGGGCTGCGGTTCGCATTCGATCCGACCGCGATCGTCCATCACTACGCGGAGCGCAGCTTCGAGTCGTGGCTTCAGGCCGCGTACGCCTACGGTCGCAACGACGTCGTGTTCGGCCGCGATCACGGTCGGGGGTGGCTGCTCGAAGCAATCGGGCGTGAGTTCCATGGCCGCCATGCCCTCGTACGAGGTGTGACGCGCGCGTGCCTTCCACGCCCACTGCTCGGACGGGCTGTCTCGACGGTCCTCTCCGCCACCGCACGCGCCAGCGGCTGGGCCCACGCCGACAAGATTGCACGACCAATGTTCAGCGCCGTCTACAACCTCGCCTACTACCAGGGCATGGCCGACGAGCTCGGCAGCGCGAAACAACTGCTGCAGCGCTTCGACGCCGAGGATCCCGGTGGCGCCGTCTCAGAGGCGGCGCGATGACGCCGCCCCGGGTCGCGTTCGTGCTCGAGCAGACACTCGGCCACGTCACTCACTCGGCCAACCTGCGCGACCTCGTCGGCGAGCGCGCCGAGGTCGTGCCGGTGTTCGCTCCGATCGAGTACGAGGTGAGCGGGTGGCCGGCACACGTGCCGGGCTATGCCAACTGGACCATCCGCGCCGGACTACGCGCCCGTCAGGCGATCCGGCGGATCCGGCGGGACGGTCCCATCGACGCGATGTTCGTGCACACCCAGGTACCGGCGATCCTCATCCCGGATCTGCTCGGCCGGATCCCGACGGTCGTCTCGCTCGACGCGACCCCGATCCAGTACGACGAGCTCGGCGAGCACTACGGCCATGCGACTGGCGGCAATCGGGTGGAGCAGCTGAAGCTCCGAGCGAACCGGGCGTGCTTCGCGCGCGCCAAGGCTGTCGTCACGTGGGCAGAATGGACCAAGCGGGGTCTCGTCGAGCGGTACGACGTGCCCGCGGGCATGATCACCGTCATCCCGCCGGGCGTGGACGTCGGTCGGTGGACGGTCGACCGCGCCCGCCACGATGACGGCGGGCCGGTACGAATCCTGTTCGTCGGCGGTGACCTCACCCGCAAGGGCGGGCGGGTGCTCATCGACGCCGTCCGCCGTCTGCGGGCCGCGGACGTCTCAGTCGAGCTGGACCTGGTCACGCGCGACGATGTCGAGCCCCAGCCCGGCATCGACATCCATCACGGCCTCGGGCCGAACAACCCCCGGTTGATCGAGCTGTACCAGCGCGCCGACGTGTTCTGCCTCCCGACCTTCGGCGACTGCCTTCCGATGGTGCTGTCGGAGGCGGGCGCAGTCGGCCTCCCGCTGGTCTCCACGGACGTCGGGGCGATCGGCGAGATCGTGCGCCACGAGCGCACGGGGCTGCTCGTCCCGCCCCACGACGTCGAGGCTCTCGCCGCCGCCCTCGGCCGGCTGGCCGCCGATACCGGGATGCGGCACAAGCTCGGCGACGAGGCGCGGCGGGTCGTCAGCGAGGAGTACGACGCAGCGCGCAACGCCCGCCGGCTGGTCGAACTGCTCGTTGGCGTGGCCGGAGCGCGGCCGTGACTCGCCCGGTGCTGCTCACCGTCTCAGGCGTGATCCCCGCCGACCTCGAGGAGGCCATCGAGAACGGCCGACGGCCCCGAGCTGATTACGTCGAGCTGGCCCGGGTGTTCGACGCCGATGTGCTCGACTACGCCGAGGCGAAGCGGACAGCGGGCCGCATCGGGCGACTGATCTCGAAGGTGGCCGGCGACAACACCTTGCTGGCGTGGTCGTGCTTCCGGCGCCGCAAGGAGTACCAGGTCGTCTTCACCGACGGAGAGCAGGTCGGTCTGCCCCTCGCTGCGTTCAGCCTCGTCGTACGGCGTCGCCCGCGCCACGTGATGATCGGGCACCGGCTGTCGGCGGGCAAAAAGGTCCTCCTTCACCGATTGCTGCGGCTGCGGGCGCGGATCGACCGGGTGATCGTGTACGCATCGACCCAGCAGCGAGTGGCGATCGAGACGTTGGGCTACCCGGCCGACCGCGTCGTGCTGATCCCGTTCATGGTGGACACGCGCTTCTTCCGGTCGGATCAGGTCGACGCGAAGGAACGAGCACGGCCGATGGTCTGCGCCGTCGGCCAAGAGCTGCGTGACTACCCGACGCTCATCGAAGCAGTGCGGGACTTGGATGTCGACGTCGTCGTCGCCGCCGCCAGTCCATGGTCGAAACGGGCGGACAGCTCGGCAGGTGTCGACATCCCGGAGAACGTTGCCGTCGACTCGTACAACCTGTTCGATCTGCGCCAGCTCTACGCCGACGCCAGCTTCGTGGTCGTGCCGCTGCAGGAGACCGACTTCCAGGCCGGTATCACCACCATCCTCGAGGCCATGGCGATGGGCAAGGCCGTGGTGTGCACGCGGACGACCGGGCAGGTCGACACGCTCATCGACGGCTCCAACGGCGTGTACGTCCCGCCCGGTGACGTCGCCGCCCTCCGCGCCGCGATCGTCGCTCTGGTGGACGATCCGGCGGGCGCCACTGCGCTGGGCACGGCGGGGCGGCAGTGGGTCGCCGAGCACGCCGACATCGACGTGTACGTGGCGACCCTCGCCGCGATCGTGAAGATCTGGGCGCGGGACGTGCTCGAGAACGGGACTCGGCGCGCCCAGATCGTCGAATGAGACGGTCCGCGCCCAGATGCGCGCGACGCGCTAGGAGATGACGGCGCGGGCCTCTTCGCCCGGCAACAGGGCCCACGTCGTCTCGGGGGTGGCATTCACCAGGTAGTCGGCGAGCTCGACACCCATCATCACCGAGTGATCGGTGTTGCCGATCTCGTAGCGCCACGCCCCGAACCGTCCCCGCGAGAAGATGTCACGCTCGGCGAGCCACGGCTGGATCACGGCCAACGCCGAGTCCCGCCGGAGCGTCGGCACCGGGTACGAGTAGGGGACCTGCATCAGGTGCTTGCTGACGATCTTGCGCTCGACCTGCTCTGGCGTGAGCAGCTCGCACGCCACCATCCCGTCGATCGTGCGCTGGACCACCGTGTCGGGATCCTCGGGCTTGTACTCGGACACGGAAACCTCAGCCAGCAGTGAGAAGTGGTCCGGGCCCGGGGTCATCTGCGGCGAGTAGTTGGACAGGTAGGTCACCCGGTAGAACGGCGACTCCGATCCGGGGAAGTACATCCAGCACTTGGTACTCGGACATGGATCGGCGACGCCGATTCCGATGAACAGCCCGGACGTGAACTTCAGGTCGGCCGCCGCCTCGAGCAGTTCGTCCGGGCAGTCGACGATGACCTTCACCAACTCGGTCAGCGGCATCGTCGTGATCAACCTGTCGTACGACTCCGACGTCCCGTCGGCGAACGTCACCACCTTCGCGGCGGTGTCGATCGACGCCGCCTCTTTCTCGAACTGCACGTCCTTCGGCAGCGACTCGGCGATGCGCTCGTACAGCATCCCGGTGCCGAGCAGCGGGAACTTGAACATGTTGTTCGGGCCCCAACTGACGTCATCGCGGTCCTCGACCTGGTTCTGGAGGATCCGGCGGAGGTCAACCGTCGGCACTCGATCGCCTTGCCACGTCGTACCCATCATCTCGAGGGGATGGGCCCAGACCTTGAAGTTGTACGGCCGCATGAAGTGCTCGGCGATGCCCTCGCCGAACACGGACGTGATCCAGGCGTCGAAGTTGTCGCGCTTGTCGTTGTTCCGCGACTCGACGATCCCCATCACACAGTCGAGGAACACCTCCGGCGGCAGTCGGTGGATGTTGTTCTGGAAGGGATACGGGACGAAACGGCTGTAGATCCAGACCCACGCCTCGCGCATGTGCTGGTCGTAGTCACCACGGAGCATGTCCTCCACGAGCTCGTCGAAGTACCCGTAGTGGCTGAACATCACGTGTCCGCCGTGGTCCCAGATGAAGCCATGCGGGTCGGTGACGCTGGATGCCAGCCCCCCGACGTGGTCCGAGCGCTCGTAGATCTCCCAGTCCTGATGTCCGAGCTCGACCAGTCGGTGGGCCGCGCCGAGACCTGTTGGCCCGGCCCCGAGGATGACGATGCGTGGACTCATGACTCGACGTACATTCTGGTCGTTCGGTCAATCTTGAACCTGAAGCTGCCGCGGATGCCGGAAAGAATTCCGCGCAGGTAGTACATGCTCGTCGGCTTGCGCCCGAGCACCGTCTTGGCCACCCACCTGGCCATCGTCCCACCGAACTGCTTGAGGAGCAGCCACAGCGCGTACGGATCGCGGCATCTGATGTGCTTGGTGTAGAACGCTCCGTCGCCGGTGCCGTAGGCCGTGAGCAGGGCCGGCCAGTCCTCGGCGTCTCGTCGGCCGTCGTGCCGCAACGAGACGTCGGGTCGCAGCAGGATCACGTGCCCACTGCGGTAGGCGCGGTACGCCAGGTCGTAGTCCTGCGACGAGCGCAATGCTCCGCCTCCGCCGAGCACGGTATCGAAGCCCCCGAGCGACGTGAACAGGCTGCGGCGAGCGGCGAAGTTGGCGCCCATGCCGAAGACCTTGAACCCATCCTGCCTGCTCAAGCGCTCGGCGACGGGGATCTCCAGCGCCGGCGTCCCGGTGATGTCCTCGCTGGTGTCGCCGGCGGCGAGGACCTGACCGTACAGGAGCTCACCGTCCGGCTCGGCGGCGAAGGCGTTGGCGATGGTCGTCAGCCAGTCGGGGGCGACGATGCAGTCGTCGTCCGTGAAGGCGATGATCTCTCCCGTCGTCCGCCCGATCCCGTTGTTGTAAGCGCGGGAAAGCCCGGCCTCATCGACGTGAACGTAGTGCAGCCGCGGATCGGCCGCGGCCAGGGGCTCGACTACCTGACGGGTGGCGTCGGTCGTGCTCTGATCGATGACCGTCAGGTCGAACGACGCGTAGTCATTCGCCAACACGCTCTGGATCGCGGTCCCGATCTTGTCCTCCCGGTTCCGCGTACAGATCACCGTCGAGATGTGCTCCGACATCACCGCCCTCACTTCCAGCTTGACCGGCCACCGCCGGCTTGGCTCGCCCCGTCAGCGAACCGATCGTCCCGAACACTTCGCGAACCGCCCGCTGCAGATCGGTGATCGAAATCGCGCCGAACGCTACTGACGCAACGAGATAGCTCACAACCCCGAGCATCACTTTGAGCGCGAGCGGCAGGTCGTCGGCGAGCAACAGCGCCGGAACCATTGCCGCGCCCGCCGCCATGAACCGCGCGGCCGCCATCACCGTCGCCCGATCCATCACGCCCGACGGGCGCAGCAGCAGCGCCCCGGCGAGGATGAACACCTCGGTGCCCACCGTCACGATGGCCGCGCCGATGGCTCCGTTGTCGAACGCGTTCATGGTGGCATGGATCGCGATGACGCAGGCGATCGGGTTCAACACCGCCGCCAGTCCTGCCACGTACATGTACCGGTGCTGCCGGTCGGCCGCGATCAGGGCCATGGCGAGGATCGTGTCCACCGCCGCGATCGGGATGTGGATGGCCAGGATCTGGATCAGCACGATCGAAGGGTCGTACGTGTTCCCGTCGTAGAACAGCGCAATGAGGTCGCCGGCCACCAGCGCGATCCCGACTGCCGACGGGATCGCGACGAACATGACCAGCCGGATCGCCCGGTTGACGAGCCGGCTGAATTCGCTGGTCTCGGCCGCCCCGTGGGCCGAGAACTGGGGGAAAAGGCCGTCATGACGGCGGTGGAGATGAAGATCGGGATGCTCGCCCACTTGTAGGCGACGCCGTACCAGCCGACCGTGTCCTCGCCGGCGATCTGGTTCAGGATCGGAATGTCGATCGTGCCGTAGACACGGTTGAAAACGACCAGCACCATCAACGGCAGTCCGCCGACCGCGACGATCCGCCAGACGCCGAGGTCGAGGTGGAGGTGGCCGCGCACACGCGGCCACAGCAGCACCGAGTTGGCGACGACCGGGATCAGTCCGGCCAGGGCGTACACGATCGAGTACATGATCAGTCCGCCTCCGAGGAAGAGAACGATCAAGCCCCCGATGCTTCCGACATAGATCTGGATCGTGAAGAACGCCGCCGGCTTGGCCATCCGCTCCATCCCCGCGAGGGTGGCGGCGAGGACGTCGTTGAGGACGGTGCACAGCATCCCGAAGCACCCGATCGCGATCAGGGCCAGGACGTCGCCGGTGTTCCCCAGCAAGCGGGCGAGGGCGATCGCCACGATCGAGAGGACGATGGTCCACACGACCTTCAACAGGAAGGTGTTGTAGACGTAGCTGCCGACGATCGAGTGGTCGCGAGCGACCTCCTTGGTCATGTACGTCGGAGTGCCCAACTCGGCGGCGAGGATGAAGAATGCGACGTACGCCGTCGCGAACGTCAGCTTGCCGAACCCGTCGTCGCCGAGGTAGTCAGGGACGACCGCGAGCACGACGAGCGAGATGATCCAGGTCGCGGCCTGCGACACGAGCAGGGCGAACATGTTTTTCTTGATGTAGCTCATCGGCGCTCGACCGCTCTGCTCACCGCTCTGCCCTCACCAGTTCGAGGACGGTGATGGAGGAGGCCGGCAGCGTGACCGCCTCTCCGGCCGTGTAGGTGCCGTTGACGATCTCCGCCGGGTCATCGCGCCCGTAGGTGAACCGGCGCGCTGACGGCGCCGGCGTGAACCCGTCGACCCGCAGGTCCACGGACATCGGCGACTCAGGATCCTTGTTGATGAGCATCAGGCGCAGCGCGCCCGAGGCGTCGTCGAGGGCGCCGAAGACACTGAGCCGCTCGGGGTCCGGCGACTCCGCGGTCACCACCCGGCCACCGAAGCGAGCGCCCTGACCGTCGTAGTTTCCGTGCATCTTGAAGGCGAGATAACCGGGGCTGCCGACCTCGGGATTGCGCCAGTACGCCGCGGCGTAGACGCCCTCGCGCCCGTAGATGCCGAGCACCTCGGCGATAGCGAGTGCACCGTTCATCGAGTCGTCCGCACCGAAGTTCCACTCCGAGATGAACAGCGGCGTGTCGGGATACGCGCCCTCGATGATCCGCTTCATGCCGCGGGATGAACTCGATCGGCTCGTCGATCCACGACTCGTCGACGTACTGGGGATCCCACAGCGATCTGGTGCTGCGCAGCCGCTGCGCGTTGGTCTCCGCGTCGGTCTCGTCGTTGAACACCGGGCTCTGCGGGTAGTAGTGGACGTCGACCACGTCGAGCGTCCGCTTGCCGTATTGCTCGTCGTGCGCGTGCACCGCTCCGGAGGAACCAGCTGAGGAAGTCTTCGTTCGATCCGTCGGCCGGACCGGGCGCGGTGTCCCAGTAGTCGAACCAGCAGCAGATCACCGGACCGGTCAACTCGGCGTCCGGCGCGACCTCGCGGATGGCGGTTGCGTAGTCGCAGGTACGTGTCGAGGATCTCCTCGTAGGTGGTGCACTCGGGATGCACGTCGTAGTGGGTGAACCCCCACAGGTCGGGCTCGTTGTCCATCGCGATGAACCGGGGCGCATGCCCGTCGGCAACCAGTCCGGCGATCCACTCCGCGACCATCTCCGGGGTGCTCTCCGATGTTCGCCGTTCGAGGGTCGGCGACAACGTCCTGATTCTCGCAGTCCGACCCGTCGCCGCCCGTGCAACCACCCTCGTCGTCGGGGAACGAGCACACGGCGGTGTTGTCGTCCTTCGCCACCCAGCCGAGCGTCGGGACCGCGAGCCGCGTTTCGGTGCCCGCCGCCGAGTTGGTCGTCGATGAACCCGCGCGTCGTATCGCCGCTCGCCCCATAGTTCGTGTTGCGGAACTCCCAGTCTGCGGCCGTTGTTCCAGGCGTGCCCGATCTCGTAGTTGAATCGGGTCGACGGGTTGCCGCCCCAGCTGTTCAGCTGGATGCCTGCGTCCTCCAGCTCGGCCGAGCTCAGACTGCTCGACAACCCGAGGATCAGCGGGCTGATCTCCGCGCCGAGGGCGGCCGCGTCGACGCGCACTGCCAGCCCATCGGTAGCCGGAGCGGTCGTCGACTCGGCGCCGACGTCGGTCGTCGTGCCGGCGTCGACATCGGTCGTCGTACCGGCGTCAGCATCGGTCGTCGACCCGGGGCCGGCGTCGGTCGTCGACCCGGCAGTCCGACCGGTCGCACCGGCGTCGAACTCGACCGGCTCACTCCCCCCGGCCGAGCAGCCGGCGGCTGCGAGCATTCCCGCGATCAGGAGCGTGCACTCGCGACCGAGCCGGTTCACAGCCGCACCGTCTCGAGCTGGCGCGTGTGGATGTCGAGATCGGCTGGACGCCGGGCGGCATCGCGCGCCCGCTCGAAGTCGGCGCACAGCGCGAACGCGACCGCCAGGAACACCGTGCTGCGGACGTCCCACGCGATGTCGACGTAGGCGAAGACCAGGAACATGATCACGTAGGCGAGCCCGGCGATGACGATCGCGACCTGTTCCGGCGAACGCACGGCGAGCACCGAACGAGCGCCGAGCTGGAGCGCCCGCCCGAACAGGAAGAGCATCGCGACGAATCCGAGGAAGCCCGATCTTGAGCCAGATCCAGAGCACCGAGTTGTGCGGGATGTACTCCCAGAACTCGAAGAAGCTGATGTCCGGCAGGGGAGCCGGATGGAGGAACTTCTGGCCGAAGCCGACCCCGATGCAGCGGCTGACTGCGAATCGTGAACCAGAGGTCGAACGCCTCGATCTTCCGGTACAGGTCTGAGCTGCGGTCGGCTGCTGCGAGCTGCTCCGGGAACAGCACCGTCTTCACGGCCTGGGCCGGCAGGCCGACGAGCACCGCTCGCGTTCCACGTCGCACCGAGGTAGCCGATGGCGACCACCACCGTGGCGGGGGCGAAGAGCCAGAACATGCGACGACGGCGCTGGAAGAGCACGATCGCCAGCACCGCGATGCCGACGAACAAGGCGATCATCGCGGCCCGACGTTGTGACAGGAAGTACGCGTACACGACGGGCGGGATGAGCAACGCGACGAACCAGCGCAGCTCCTTCCGGCACTTGAAGAGCAGGAGCGCGAGAAAGAACACGAACAGCGCGTTCATGTGAATCGTCGCCGAGTGCTCGGACAAGCTCTCGAGCACTTCCCGCTGCTCATCGGAGAGACCGCGGTAGTACGAGAGGGCGAACACGCTCTGGATCGCCACCGCCGTGAACGCCAGCAGGAGCAAGCTGCTCGTACTGCCGCCGGGTCGTGAGCAGGTTCGTGACCAGGATGTAGACCAGCGGGAAGTACAGCAGCGGGCGGACTTCGAACAACGGCGATCCTCGTGTCACCCGCGCCGAGGAACTTGCCCCGGACGAGGCCGAAGATGACGAAGCCGGTGAACACCATCAGCGGGTTGAACAACGCGCCCCGACTGAACCGCCACGTCGGGTCGACGAGCCGCTGCAACAGCCAGGACACGGTGGTGACCAGGAGCAGGATCTCGAGCGGGTTGACCGACACGGAGTCGGTCAGATACAGGATCGACTCCCGGCTCGACAGGTTCTTCGTGAACGGCCACCAGGACGTCGTGACGATGTCGCCGATCAGCGTCAGCGACACGATGGCGTAGACGCCGATCGCGAGGACGTAGGGAGCAAGCGAGTGATGCGAGCACCAGCACCACGAAGGCGATCGAGAACGGTCTCGGCGCCGTGAACTGGGCGATCGCCGCCGCAGCCAGGGTGAACACCATGAGCGTGGCGAACATCCCCCACCAGCGGTACTGGTCGGTCTCGAGCTGTGTTCGGACGTCAGTGATGCGCTCGACGGAGGAGGGCCGCACGGCCATCGTTCACGCTCCGCGGACGCGGGACGGATGAGCGCAGACGACGAGGTGCCGTTGTCTGCGGTCGACCCTCCGGGCGACGTGGGGGTGAGCCGTCATCTAGATCACCCGCTGGCTGAGGTAGGCGGCGCCGACGAAGACCGTGGCGACGAGCAGCGGCCAGACGGGGAGGGGGCGGCCCTTCCGCGTCGTCCGCATAGCCAGCACGAACGTGACCACGAGATATGTCAGCAGGAGCTTCATCCGCCCATTCCTCCGCGGGTCTCAGGTGCCGACGAGCTTGCGCAGCCGGCGCGGAATGTGCGTGTCGTACCGGTTGAGGATGACACCCAGCGACTCTCCACCCCGCATCTCCTCGAGCGCGGCTTCCACTTGCGCCTCCGACGTCGCGCCCTGCTGGACGACGAGGACGTAGGCGTCAGCGAGCCGCGACAGGTTCATCGCCTCGCTCGATGCGAGGACCGGTGGAAGGTCGAGAAGCAGGTGATCGAACCGGAGCTCGAGCTCATCGAGCGCCGTGGCGAGGGCCGGGCTGGAGGCCACGGCCGGCCGGCGGGCAACGGGGATCACCCCGGCGGGAACGAGGCTCAGGCGCGGGTTCGAGGTCGGCATGATGACGCTCTCGATCGGGACGCCGTCTTCGACAGCGTCGGCGAGGCCGACCGGCTGGTCTCCGTCCTGCTCCGGCCGCGGCGGCCGGCGCCAGTTCAGGTCGACGACGGCGATCGAGGCCGGTGTGTCATAGGCGACGACGGCGGCGAGCGACCGCGCCACGTAGGTCACGCCCTCGCCGGCGAGGGCCGACGTGAGAGCGAGTCGGGTGGGAAGGCCCTGAGTGCCGTGCAGCTGGACTCGGGCGAGGAAGTAGCGCAATGCCGACGCCACCCTCGACGGGGTCATGTGGATGAGCTTGTTGTCGCCATCGAGGATGGCCAGCCCGCCGTCGGCACTCCCCCCCAACTCGTCGAGCGGGGTCGCGGGACGCCTCGGCTTGAACATCGTGAGCAATTTCCGAGCCACTGTGACCTGCCTGTCAGCGCCGCTTGTCCGGGACGACGGCCAGAACATCGAGGCCGAACTTGGCCGTGATGTCGTTCGGCACGCGGATCGTTCGGTCGAGCGTCGCGGTCATCACCACCAGCGCCAGCGACAGCACTGCACCGACCGCCGCGAAGAGGAACAGCGTCAGTGCCGCCTTGCGCAGCCGGGGCTCGGGAGCACTCGGAATCTCCGGCTCGTCGACGGTCTGCAGGCGCTGCTGGACGACGACCCTCGCCTGGGCGGTCGCGAGCTCCGCCGCGTCGCGAGCGTTGAGCGCTTGCTCGTGGCGTTCCTCCGCTCGGTTGAGCACATCTCGCAGCCGCTGCAACTGGAGGCGCTCGGCCAACAGACCATCGTCGCTCTCGGCCGCCGGGTTGTCGAGGAGGTACTGCTGCACATCGGTCCACGCCGCGTCGACCTCGGCCTCGGTCTCGCTCACCTGCTCGGCCAGGAAGTCCGCCGAGCCGGTGCTCTCGCTGACCTCCGACTCGACCACCCAGTCGACGTAGCTCGCCATCGTCGCCTTGGCCAGCCGTTCCGACAGCTCCGGGTTGCGCGACGTGGAGCCGACCCGAACGAGGTTGTCGCCATCAGCACTCGCACCCGTGAAGTCCCGGATCTGCACCTTGAGCAACGTGCCGTTCTCGATCGCCGTCCCGAGCCCGGCCGCCTGGGCGACCTTGGTGAGGAAGAAGTCCGTGGTCAGCAACTGGTTGATCTGGCGGGCCGTGACCACAGCGGGTGGATCGAACGTCAGACCGGGCGTGTTCGCCGCGTCAGTCAGGTCGTTGAGCAGCGACTCCCCGGTCGCGTTGAGCGTGCCGACCGAGCGGTACTGAGGGGTCATGCTCAGCACCGATGCGGCACCGAGAACGGAGAGCAGGATGAGCGGGAGGAGGTGAAGCCACGGGCGACGGAAGAACGCCTCGAGGATGTTGAGCATCACCCGCCGGGTGAGACCGTCGGGTTCCGAGCTCGTGTCCGCGTTCAGGGGCGTGCGCATGCGCGCGACTGCCGACTTCCCAGAAAGATCGCGCGCCCGACTTGCCGCCACGACCGGGCATGCTAACGGTCGGTCGGCGGATCGGCGCCGCTTTTACCACGGATTTACCCGTTCGTCCTAATCATCGTGTCGATCTGCAGCCGGGCCGCGGTCTCGCGGAGGGCCGAACGCACCCCGACGACCCGGACGTCCGCGCTGACTCGTCGGCCGAGGCGCAGCAGGCCGACGACGGATGCGACGGTGACGTTGTCGAACACGTCGAGACCGTTCCACGTCGATGACCAGGGACGTTCCGTTTCGCAGCGCCTGCCGGAGTGAGGGCTCGATCTGCTCGGAGCGCACCGGGCCGGTGACCTCGAGCGTGACGACGCCGCGGTCGTCGACACGGGCCGCAGGCAGCACCATCGCCACCCGCTGCCGCCCGCGCCACGCCTGGGCGAGCAGTCGCGGCGCGAACACGACGAAGTCCCGCGCGTAGCGGCGGACGAGACGGCGGGGCTCACTGGCGGCCCGATGGAGCCATTCGAGACCGGCCCGTTGCATCCAGTCGGGCGCCCGGCGCGTCACGCCGGTGAGGAAGTCGAGCGTGCCGCCGATCCCGATGAGCACGGGAGCGCCGAGCGCCGGACCGTGGCGGGCGATCCACCACTCCTGCTTCGGGTTACCGAGCGCCACGCCGACCACGTCAGGTCGGGCGCTCCGTATCCGCTCGAGGGCGGATTCGTCCATCGTGCCGTCCGGGGCCACGTTCGGCGCCTCGAGGCCGACGACTTCGGCGCCGGGATGCTGGCGGGACAAGAGCTGAGCCGCTCGATCGGCGATCCCGGGCGCCGCGCCGAACAGGCAGACGCGGAGGTTCGCCGTGGCCGCCCGCTCGACCAATGCCGGGAGCAGATCCACCCCGGTCGTTCGTTGCCGCAAGGGGGTGCCGACCAGGCGCGAGCCCCAGATGATCGGCATCCCGTCCGGGATCGCCAGGTCAGTGCGCTGGAGGACTCCGAGCAGCCGCGGATCGTGGGCGGCGTTGACCAGGAAGTCGACGTTGACGGTCGCGACCTGGTGGACGCGTCCGGTTGTCCGCCCGACCTCGACCATCTCGACGATCCGATCGACCGCCTCCGCGATCGTGACGTCGTCGACCGGGGCGCCGAGCAGCACGGCGCATCCACCAGTCACGGAAGCTCGGCTTTCGGAGTACCTCGGTGAGCCGTACGCACCCACCCGCCGTCGCCCGGACCGGCGAGCATCCGCAGCCACAGGCGCGCCTTCCACACGATCATCCCAGGCGCGTGCAGCAATGACCGGTAGACGGACGCCGGGGCGCGGGCGAGCACGAGTGCTGAGAGCACGTGGACACCGACGGCGCCGCAGAGCACCAGTCCGGATCTCGCGCCGGACCGGCCGCCGGCGACCGCCGATGCGACGGTGACCCCCCCAACGGCGGCGGCGAGAACCGACAGCGGAGGGACCAGGTGATCGAGGATGGCGTCCGCGGCGGCCACCCTGTTCGCCGTGCCGCGGGCAACTGCGGCACGAGCGAGTCGAGGTACATAGCGGCGAGCCAGCTCGATCCGGCCGCGCTCCCAGCGCTCGTTCTGTGTCCGGGCATCCTCCAGGGTCGAGGGCATCTCGGCTTCGACGACAGCTCCGGGGGCATAGGTGATGCGGATCCCATCGAGGAGCAGCTCCATCTGGAACTCGATGTCCTCGGTGAGGTGACCGCTCCACTCCCGGCCGCGCAGTACCGCAGCGGTGAACGCCATCCCGTTGCCGTACAGACCGCAGGACGCACCGATCGCCGTCCGGCCGAGCGGCCTGAGATGGTGGCGGGAGGCCAGGGCGGCCGCCCGCAGGCCCGCCGCCGCAGAGGTCTCCGGATCACGCACCCGGTACTGGCCCTGCACCGCCTCAGCCCCGGCGACGACGACGAGCTCGACCTCGCGCAGAAAGCCCTTGTCGACGACGGTGTCGGCGTCGACGATGACGATGACGTCGGGCGCCTCGCCGTCGCGCGTGTCGAGGAGCTGCCCGATCACCCAGGCCAGCGCCGGACCCTTGCCCCGTCGCTCGTCGGCGTGCTCGTGGACCTCGACACCGGCGGCGCGGGCGATGTCGACGGTTCCGTCGGTGCAGTGATCGGCGATCACGTGCACCCGGTAGTGCTCGGGCGGGTAGTCGAGCGCGGCCAACGCGTCCAACGTGGCCCCGATGACCGGCTCCTCGTCGTGGGCGGGGACGAGCACGGCGAACCGGGTGCTCGCCGGCGCAGCCGCCAGCGCTCCTGGTCCGTCTCCTGATCGCGGTGGCCACCCAGGCGGCGCCCGTGAGCACGGACAGGTACCCAACCGGTACGGCCAGGGCGACCCTCGCCGCGCCGACCGCGGCTGCGGCAATACCTGTCCGACGCCGTCGAGGCCGTGTCACGGCGCAGACGGTAGCCAGAGACGCCTCAGCAGAGAACGGTGGCGTGAGCGGCGCCCGTGTATTCGGCGAGCATCCGAATCGCTCCCCGGTATCGTGCCGCGACGTGGCGGGCGACAAGACGCGGGTGCTGTTCGTCAACACACCGACGTGTGTGCCGATGGGTGCTGACACCTGGATCCACACCCAGATCATCAGTCGCCTCGACCGCGCCACACACGAGCTGCACGTCGCTCTCGCCCCCGGCCGCCCCGGGCGGCGTACGCCCTTGTTCGACGCGCTGCAGGGCGTCACCGGGCTACGAGTGCGCCCGGTGAACTTCGGTCCCGAGCTCTCGGGGCGCAGCCGGGCCGGCAAGTTCATCGCGCTGATCGCGACGTTGCCCGCGCTGGTGAGCCTCGCATCCCTCGCGCGGTACATACGCAAGCAGCGCATCGACGTGATCCACACCAGCGATCGCCCCCGCGACGCGTTGGCCTGCGTGATCCTCGCTCGCCTCACGAAGGTCCCGTGCATCGTGCACGTCCACACCGCCCACGGTCCCTGGATGGGCAGACTCGTTCGGTGGACGTTGCGTCGAGCGGATGCCCTCATCGCCGTCTCCGACTTCGTCGGGCGTTCGCTCGTCGCCGCTGGACACCGCCAAGATCGGGTCCACGTCGTGCTCAACGCCATCGACTTCGACACCTGGAAGCCCGGGCTCGATCGGGACACCGCCCGCCTCGAGCTGGCGCTGAAGCCCGCGAGCCTGGCGGTGCTCACCGTGTGCCGGCTCGCCCCGGAGAAGGGTTTGGCGGAACTGATCGAGGCCGTTGCCCGCGTCCGCGCCGAGTCTCCGGAGGCCACGCTCCTGATCGCCGGCCTCGACCTGTCCCCCGACCAGTGGTTCGCGGCCACGCTCGCCGAGCTGGTCCGCCGAGCGCGATCTCGACGGCCGGGTGCGGTTCCTCGGCTGGCGAGACGACGTGCCGAGGCTGATGGCGGCCGCCGACGTCTACGCGATGCCGTCGACGGGCGAGCCGTTCGGCCTCGTGTTCGCCGAGGCGATGGCGATGGAGCTGCCCGTGATCGGTCTCGATGACGGCGGCACCCCCGAGGTGGTCGAGGACGGCGAGACCGGCTTGCTGTCGACCCACGGCGACGTCGATGCGCTCGCCGCGAACCTTGCTCGGCTGCTGCGAGGTCCTGAGCTCCGGCGGCGGCTCGGCGACCACGGTCGCCGGCGGGTCGAGGCTCACTTCACGACCGAACGCATCGCGCGCGACGTCGCCAGCGTCTACACGTCGGTAACGTCCAACCATCAACGGGCTCGGTAGAGGGAGGACAACGATGGATCGAGCGGGCGGACGCGGCTCTGACGTCCTTGATCGACCGTCCTTGGAGGTGCAGGAGTTCGGGCGACGACTCGACCGCGACGGGTACGTGATCTTCAGAGACGTGGTCTCGAAAGAGCGCCTTGCCGAGCTCGACCGGATCGTCGTCGAGGAGTTCGATCGCGCTCGCGCGGCGAACGAGCTCTTCGAGGGTGGCGGGTCCCTCAGCGGTCACCTCAACTGCTTCCCGGGTGAATCGGCCCGGTTCGTCCACGACGAGCTCGCCGCGGCCGGCATCTTGGACCTCGTTCGTGCCGTGCGGCCCGACATCGCCGACTCGGTGCGGGCGACGATGAACTTCAATCTCCCAGGCAGCGTCGCGCAGCACTATCACATGGACGGCCTCTACACGAAGGACTTCCTGATCTGCAACGTCGCCGTCGTGGACACCGACCTCGTCAACGGCGCCATTGACGTGCTGCCGGGCACCAACCGCGAGTTCTACAAGTTCTGGCGGTATGCGATCGAGCGGAAGTACCGGCTGAGCACCCGCGTGCCGATGGCCCGCGGCGATGTCATCGTGCGCAAGTCGACCCTCTGGCACCGGGGCATGCCGAACAGGACGGACGACGCCTCGACCGATGATGGCGATCACGTTCGGCGAGATGGATCCGACCGTGCCTGATCCGTTCACCGTCAACGACGGTCGGATCGAGTTCTACCCGAACTGGTTCAGCACGAGCCGGCTGGGAAAGCTCCGGGAGCGCACATTCGTCGCTGCTCCGGTCACCTACTCGGCGTACCGATTCGTCCGCTCCCTCTACGGCAACCGGGGGTACGACTCCTGGTGAGGGGCCGTGCCGCCCCAGCGGTGATCATCGGCCTGTTCGTCGGCTGTGGTGGTGGCGACAGCGGCGAGATCACGTTCGACTCGGCACCGGTGGTCGACGCGACCACCTCCGTCCCAGCCGCTCCGTCGTCCGCGACGGCGCCGAGCGCGACGACCCCGACGACGACGTCGGTTGCGGGGCCGGCGACGGCTCGTCGATGGGTCGAGGCGGCCACCAACCTGGCCGGCCTCGAGTCCGAGTGCGGCGCCATGTCGCTGGTCACGACCCGCCCGGACCGCGACGTGATCGTCGCCGGCATCGCCTTGCACGGACTGTGGACGAGTGCCGACGGCGCCGACGGGTGGCTGCCGCTCGGTCGGGGAGAGGGGTCCGCCGTGATCAGCAACCGACCCTCGTCGATCGTGTACGACCCGGAGAACCCCGACACCTACTGGGAGAGCGGCATCTACAACGGCGGGGGCGTCTACCGGACCGACGATGGCGGCGCGACGTTCGAACAGCTCGGCGACGCTGCCCACATCCACGCCGTGAGCGTCGACCTGTCCGACCCGGCGCGGGCCACGCTGCTCGCCGGCGCCCACGAGCAGCCGCGACTGCTGCGGTCGACGGACAGCGGGAGCACCTGGACCGACGTGTCCGGCGGCCTTCCAGAGGGATCCGGCTTCGCCTCCTTCCCCCTCGTCATCGACGCCCACACACACGTGCTCGGCACGCGTGACGGACCCGACTCGGGCATCTTCCGCACCACCGACGGCGGGGCGACGTGGCAGCGGGTGCACGACGGAGGCGTGTCCGGCCTCCCACTTGTCTCGCCGACTGATGGCGCGATCTACTGGATCCGCGAGTCCGGCGACGGTCTGCTCAAGTCCGTCGACGCCGGCGAGACATGGACCGTCCTGTTATCACCGCTGATCGTCGACGACGCGGCCAACATCGTCGAGCTTCCCGACGGCTCGTTCGCCACGCTCGGGGCTGGGTTCCTGGTCGTGTCACAGGACCGGGGGCAGACGTGGCAACGGATCGGCCCACACATCCCCTACACGCCCAGCGGCCTGACGTTTTCGGCGTTCCGCAACGCGTTCTACGTGTGGCGGTCCGACTGTGATCTCGACGGCGCCAACCCGATCCGCCCCGACTCGATCCTCCGCCTGGACCTGGAGGTCTAACCCTCCAGGTCGCGGACCGGCCGCGCCGGTACGCCCGCGGCGAGCTGGTCGGCCGGGACCGACGAGGTGACGACCGCGCCGGCGGCCACGACGGCGCCGTCGCCGATCGATACACCGGGGAGGATGATTGCCCGAGCTCCGAGCCAAACGCCCGACCCGATCGACACCGGCGCCGACGTGAAGTGGCCGGCGCGGCCGGCGTGGTCGCCGACTTCGTGCGTACTCGTCAGCACGAGCACCTCCTGGCCGATCCTCACCCTGTCCCCGATCACGAGCTCGTCGCTCGCGTCGAACGTGCAACCGGCGTTGAACCAGCAGTCGGCCCCGACGACGAGATTGGCAGCCGGATCGGCCCCGCCGATCACGGTGATCCGGCCGGCGATCAGCGTGCCAGCGCCGATTCGGCAGCCGGCGAGCCGCAGCAGGCTCACGCGAACCCGGCTCCCGACGAACGGTGGCAACAGCCTGATCAGGGCCAGGGCGACCCCGAGGCGGGGATGGAAGTTGGCGAGCTCTTCGGCCGTGACCTCACGGAGCCGCCGCAACCCGGGGGCGGGCATCAGTCCGGGCGCGACCAGAGCTGCCACGGCGGGTCTCCGGCGTGGATGATCTCCTCCAGCTCGACCTTGTCCTTGAACGTGTCCATGTTCCGCCAGAAGCCGTCGTACGGATACGCCAACAGCTCCTTCTTCTCGATCATCCGGTCGAACGGCTCGAGGATCAGCTCGTCGCCGGGCTGGATGTAGTCGAAGATCCGGTTGCGCATCACGAAGAAGCCGGCGTTCATCCGCACTGGTGATTTACCGACCTGCTCGAGACTGTCGACCAGGCCGTCGCCGTCGGAGTGCACGACGTGGAAGCTGTGCGGCGCCGGGACCGTGAGGAACACGGCCGTCTTGTCCTGCTCGTCGAAGTAATCGATGTACCCGTTCAGATCGAGGTCGGTCAGGGCATCGGCGTAATTGGCGAGGAACATTTCGTCGTCGCCGACGTGGTCCCTGACCCGCCGCAGCCGTTCCCCGATCAGGGACGTCCTGCCAGTGTCGGCGAACGTGATCTTCCAGTCGTCGATGTCCTTGCTCAGCAGGTCGACGCTCCGACCACCGTCGGTGAGGACGAAGTCGTTCGTCGCGCACTCGTCGTAGTTGAGGAAGTACTCCTTGATCTTGTTCGCCCCGTGGCCGAGACAGAGGATGAACTCCTTGTGGCCGAAGTGGGCGTAGTACTTCATCAAGTGCCACAGGATCGGTCGTTGACCGATCTCCACGAGCGGCTTGGGGATCTGGTCGGAGTAGTCGCGCAGCCGCATCCCCATTCCGCCGCAGAACAGCACCACCTTCATCGCACGGACCACCACCTTTGCCAACGTCCCAATCTGCCCTGCAGGCCGCCGCCAGCGATGGTACCGTCGACAATCGATCGGAGCGCCCAAATCGGCGCGTCCCGGCGGGTGGAGAGATGAGCGGGCTTCTTGGGCGACGGCAACAGCGGCTGTTATCGACAACCTCACGTGTCGCCGTGCTCGGCGTCTTGGCATTCGGCTCGTTCGCGTGCGGCTCGTCGGACAGCGCAGCGCCGAGCTACAGCATCTCACCTGGCCCGACGTCGATCGCTCCCGGCGCGACGGAGCAGTTCACGGTGACGACCGAGGAGCCCGTCACGTGGGGGGTTTCCGAGTCCGGCCCTCGAACGGCGGGTGACGGCCCCGTCTTCCCACTCGAAGTCTCCGCCAACGGCCGCTACCTGGTCGACCAGCACGACCGTCCCTGGCGCGTCCAGGCGGATGCCGCCTGGTTGATGTCGAGCGAGGCGAGCCCCGAGGAGGTGGATAGCTACCTCGCGACCCGTCGCGCTCAGGGATTCAACGCCTTCTACCTCAGCGCGATGGTTCATCCGGACGGCTACGGGGCGGCGCCGGACGCACCGAACGACGCGCGGCAACCCGCCCCACGCCACCGCAGGCGACTTCTCCACCGCCGCGGCGTCACCCGAGTCGGAGCGGTACTGGGAGTGGATCGACTCGATCATCCACAAGGCGGCCGAGCTCGACATGGTCGTCATGCTCTCGTACACGTATCTCGGCTGGAGCGGCGGCGACATGGGCTGGTACGAGGAGGTGTTGGCCCAGCCGAGCATCGAGTCGCTCGTCGACTGGGGCACCTGGCTCGGAAACCGATACAAGGACGACGCCAACATCATCTGGTTCGGACTCGGCGACTTCACCCCTCCGGCCGGATCGGAAGGCTCGCGACGTGTCAACGCGATCGCAGAGGGGATCAAGGCGGCCGGAGCGACCCAGCTCTTCATGGCCGAGTCGGGACCGCCGGACTCGCTGCCGAGCGAGACCGACTTCGGTGAAATCGTCGACATGAACAGCTTCTACGGCTACGGACCCGAAGGCCGCGGAACGGTCTACGAGACCGCCGATCGGGCGTGGCGAACCTCACCGGCGATGCCCGCCTGGATGGAGGAGGGCACGTACGAGTACGAGAACAACTGGGGCCAGTTCAGTGGCGACCCGTGGGACACCCGCCGGGGGCGGTTCTGGTCGGTGCTCGCCGGTGGCACCGCCGGAGAGGGCTTCGGTTCGTGTGACGTCTGGCAGTGGGAGGACCTTCCCGAATCACTGCAGACGCCGGGGGCCGAGTACTCGACCCATGCGTTCGATCTGTTCCAGTCGATGCCGTGGTGGGAACTGGTGCCGTCAGGTGCCGAGCCCGGCTACGCCGGCGTGGAGCTGATCAGGTCCGGGCAGGGGACGTGGGGCGAGCTCGACTACATCACCGCTGCGGTCACCGAACAGGGTGACTGGCTGCTCGCGTACGTTCCGGTGACCGAACAGGGATCGCGCACGTTCGAGGTCGAGCTGAGTGCGCTCGCCGGACCGGTCCGGGCGAGATGGTTCGACCCGGCGACGGGCAACTACCTCGCCATCAGTGACGGCTACGACCTCGCGAACACCGGTACCGGTTCGTTCACCACCCCAGGATCCCGCGACGACGACACCGACGACTGGCTCCTCGTCCTCGACTCGACCGGGGAGCCGCGATGCGGCTCGATCACCACATCGGGGGTGTACACGGCGCCGGAGTCCGTCCCTGCCGACCTCACCTGCGAGGTCACCGCGACACTGCGGTCCGAGCCGTCAACCATCGCCCGGGTCGAGGTCACCGTCGGCGAGGCGTGAGGGCGGCGTACCACTCGACGGTGCGCCGCAGCCCGGTCTCCAGGCTCGTCTGAGGAGTCCACCCGCTGAGCCGTTTCGTCGTCGCGACGTCAGCGACGTTCTCCGTCTCCCCCGGGCGATCCGGGATCGCGCCCCACGCCGGCTCGATCGGCGTGCCGATCAGGGCCCTGATCGAGTCACCCACGTGTCGGACCGTGTGCAGGGTGCCGGTGCCCACGTCCACCGTGCGGCCGAGACAGGCGGCCGAGCGCACCACCGTGACGAGGGCCTCGACGACATCGTCGATGTAGACCCAGTCGCAGAGCCGGAGACCGCTGGACAGCCGCGGCGCTTCGCCGGACAGCAGCGAGGTGATCGTGTACGGAACGAGCTTGGCCACGTCGGGTTGGTCGGGGCCGTAGACCATGAACGGCCGCACCGTGGCGACCGGCGTGCCATACAAGGCGTGAAACATCCCCGCGTACCCGCTGGCGGCCCACTTCGCCGCCGCGTACGGCGAGGCCGGCGGATCAGTCCCAGCCGGCTCGTCGCCTGACCCGATCAGCACGACCCGCTCGCAACGGGCGGCGGTGACCGCTTCGAGCATGCTCACGGTGGCGAGCAGGTTCGTTGCCAGGGTCGGCTGGACAGTCTCGAGCGCGCGTGACCCGGTGACGGCCCCGGCGAGATGGAACACCACGTCGGCTTCGGACTCCCCGACCACCCGTGTCGCGGTGCCGGGCTCGGCGAGATCGCCGAGCACCCAGGCGACGCCGTCGATCGGCGCCGACATCGGATTCCGAGCCGTTCCGACGACGACGACTCCATCGATGACGAGTCGACGGCACAGTGCCCGCCCGATGAAGCCGCTCGCTCCTGTGACCAAGGCTCGGGCGAAAGGAAAATTTTCGCCCAGCGATGCCATGCCGTCCGGGTACCCTACTGTCCCAGAAGCGGACGGGATCGCCGACGGGGGCGATCAAGGGAGGCCTCGGGCAATGACCTCAGTGCACTACGACCCTGTGCTCGCGGACGACGCGCGCCGGCAGGCGGTCTACGGCGGTGACATCTTCGTCACCTCGCCGTCGCCGAGCGCGATCGCCTTCTGCGAGTTCGCCCGCGAGCTCGTCGAGGAGTCATTCGACGGTCTCGACCCCGAACAGGCCCAGCACCAAATGCCGGTCGAGCGCTATGCCGAGATCCTGTCCAGCCTGAAGCCGCGCTTCATCCACGACGCCCGCTCGAAGGAGTTCATCCGTGCCGTCCTCGACGAGCTCGGCTGCGACCTCGAGCAGACCTATTTCGACGTGCCCCGCCTGCGCACTTCGACGAGCGACGGCTATCTCACGTCCGGCATCGCCTACGCGTGGCATCCCCACCGCGACACCTGGTACTCGGCGCCGATGGGTCAGCTCAACTTTTGGATGCCCGTTTACGCGATCGACGCGCACAACGCGATGGCCTTCCATCCGGCGTACTTCGACATCGAGGTCCCGAACACGTCCCGCGGGTACAACTACTACGAGTGGAACACCAAGTACCGGGCGGCCGCGTCATCGAACGTGTCCCGTGAGACGCGCCCACTGCCGGCCCCGATCGGAGAGGTGGACATCTCCGACCCGCTCATCCTGCTCCCTCCCGTCGGTGGGCTGATCGAGTTCTCCGGACAGCACCTTCACTCCAGCGTCCCGAACACCTCCGGACGCACCCGGTTCTCGATCGACTTCCGAACCGTTCACATCGGCGACATCGTCACCGGAGCCACGGCGCGGAATGTCGACGCCCACTGCTCGGGCTCGTCGATTCGGGATTTCATCCGCGCCTCGGACTGCGCTCCGATGCCCGAGCACGTCGTCCGTCTGTTCGACGACGGCACCGAGGATCGCGGCGACCTGCTCTACGCCGCCAATCGGGAGAGCCAGCTGACCGCGGTCAGCGGGGACTGACTCGGGCCCTGACGGCTACGGCTCACCGGCCGCGACGGCGACCGGGACATCGACTCGTTCCAGCCAGCACTCCCGCCAATACGAGTAGATCTCACGCGGGCAGAAGAAGCGCCCGGTGCTCAACTCGCCGGAACACACCACGTCCTCGAGCACGATGCAGTCGCTCGACAGTTCGATCATCGCGCCGGTGCGTTCATCGATGATCCGGGTAATGCGGGCGCGCACGCGGAAGACGCTGCCGGCGAAGGCGAGCATCTCCCGGTCGAACCACAGGCCGCGGTTGGCCCCCCTGTCCGTGAGCGTCTCGCGAATCTGGTCCGGTGTCTTCACCCTCACCCACTCGCCCGGTTGAAGACCGAGCGGCGGCGTGGACGGGGACTTCGACGACGGACCCTTGAGCGGAGGCATCGGTAACCACCTGAGCCGATGTAACGGCTGCATCACCGCCGCCCGGCTCATCACCCGGGCGAAGGTCCGGAACGTCACGTTGCCAGAGGTCAGCTCGCGGAAGTATGGGCGGGGATCGGAGGTCGAGAGCGGCGTTGAGGCGGCGACCATCTGAGTGGCCTGACACCGGTATCGCGGCGCACCCTCGTCGCCGACGATCGAGGCGCTCCGCTGGACTCGCTCGAGCAGCTCGGCGGCCGCCGCGTCGTCAGCAGCGTCAGGCGTACGCGGTGGCTCGGCTGGGCCGACCTTCCTCAGCCAGGCCTCTTTCCAATACAGCCGGCACACGGCCTGGCAGCCTCCGTGACCGGAACCGTCGCATCGAACGTCGTCGAGCAGGACGGCGTCGGGGAGGCGGCGACTCTGGAGTGTGTTGTTGATCGTGTCGCAGAGTTTCTCCGTCCGCGCTTGGACGGTGAAGCGACGGCCGCAGTACCCGACCATCTCCGGCATGAACGGAACCGCTTCGAGCATCCCGTCCTCGTCGAGCGTGGCGAGGATCTCTGCGCGCTGCGGACCTGGACGACGTCTCCTCGACGCAGCCCACCAGTACTCATTCCCATGCTCCCTCCGCCGCGCCGATCAGGGCGGGGCATCCTAATCCCGCGTCTCGTCAATCCGACCGCTTTCTCCCTCGAACGAACGCCACGAGACGGGCGTACCCCTTGCCCCCGAGCAGCGTCCGGGCGAGGAGATTGAGCGTACGCGGCTGAAACACGGTGTCGATCGGCCGCAACCTCGCACTCTCCCAGTAGAGGCGCCATCCGGATCTCAGCTCGCCGCTGAAGATGTACTCGGTCGGAAGGTGCACCAATGCCCTCCTCAGGACTCGTTGATGCAGCTCGGCGGCATTGGGCAGCCGCGACGCCAGGGGTCCGGCGAAGGCTTCGTCGATCACGGTGAGGATCTCGTTCTTCATCACTTCCAGCTGGGGACTGAGGTGGACGTTCGTCCCGTGCTGGCGGAACGCGTACAGCGATCGATCGATGTACCCGACGTCGCCGAGCTCGCTCAGCTGGACGCCGAGGAGCATGTCAGCGACGTGGGGAAGGCTGGGTCGGTACCCGCCGGTCCGGCGATAGGCGTCCAGACGGTGCATCAGCCCGCTGTGGGTGAGGTTGAAGGTCAGGATCTTCTCCAGCGCCAGCTCGCCGGGCAGCACGATGTCGTGCGGGTACGGGTGGGACACCTGGATCGGCAGGCCGTCGGACTCGACCATTGTCATCGCCGAGTAGACGAACGTCGCCGACGGATTGGCGTCGAGCAGCTGCCACCTGGGTGGCAAAGGCGTCTGACTCCAGAACCCAGTCGTCTGCGTCCACCGGCACCCGGTACTGACCCTGGGCCAACTCGCCGGCTTCGCGGTAGCTGCCGAACATGCCCACGTTCTCGGCGTGGGCCACGATCTTGATGCGGGTGTCGCCGGTGGCGTACCGCCGCATCACGTCGACCGATTCGTCGGTGGACGCATTGTCGATCAAGATCAGCTCGAAGTCGCCGAATGTTTGACCGAGGATCGACTCGATGTTCTGCGGAAGGAAGGACGCGTAGTTGTAGTTCGTGACGGTCACCGACAGGACCGGAGCCATCACACGGACACCCCGTCGACGAGGTGGTGCTCTTCGAGCAGGTCGGCGGCGGCGGCGATCGCATCGAAGGCGAGGCCCGAGCGGTCGGCCACCGCGAGCAGGTCGTGAGCGCCATCACCGAGGTTGAGGACCCAGAGCATGGCGAGCTGGAGGTCGGGCACATCCGACCCTCCGACCGCCCGATACAGCCCGCGACGGCCGAGCTGTGGCTCTCCGAAGGGCTCGAGGTTCCGCACGGTTCGGTTGCGATCGACGAGGTCGACGACGGTCTCCAGCAGCCCGAGCGACTCGGTCATCCGCTCGCCCGACACGAAGTCGAGGTTGTCGGCCGATGTGTGGTACTCGGGAAACCGGCCGTGACGGCCGCGCATCAGGGCGCCGACGGGGAGCCGGAAGCCTGGTGAGTTGTACTGACGCTCGTCGTAGCCGTACGGGAAGAAGTCGATCACGTCGTGATCGCATCCCGTCGCCGCCAGGACATGGGCGACGGCCCGGTCGATGGTGTGGACCCCGCCCACGGTGCGCTTGTAGGTGAACGGGTGATCGTCGCCGAGGCACGAAAGGGTCAGCCCGTGCTCGATCCGGGCGGCGCGATCCCGGTTGCCCGCGAGCCACGTGATCGCGCCGATCGTGCCGGGGGCGAAGAGGAAGCGGTACGTCAGGCGAGGCCGGGGACCGGTCAGGAGACGACGGGCCAGCATGGCGGCCACCGCGATCCCGCTGAGGTTGTCGTCGCAAAGCGACGGATGACAGATGTGGGCACTGACGAGGAATTCGCCCTCCTGGCGTCCAGGGACCACCACCTCGCCGTACGTGAGATGGCCGGGCTCGAGCCGGGAGTCGATGCGCACCTCGTACTCGCCGGGGGCCAGCGCGTCGAGCTGGTCCTGGCTCAGGCAGAAGCCCCAGTCCCGGTCGTAGTACGTCGTGCGGTACGGGATGAGGCCGGGCTGCTCGGGCAGCGTGTAGAGGTGCGGACGCAGCTCCTCCAGCGGCATCCGCGCCGCGACGGGTACCGAGTAGCTGACAACGTGGAGGTTGCAGGCGGCGAAGTCGACGACGTGCCGGCCGCCGGTGTCCGCGATGTAGGCGTCACCGATGTTCCACTCGTCCGGGACCGTCCAGTCGAGCACCGGCGTACCCGAGGCCACCTCGTGCACCTCGAGCGGCACCAGCTCTCCCACCACGTCGAGCGTCTCCCGCACGCCGTCACCGGTGATGGAGCGGCAGATCGGATAGAGCCGTTCGACCAGCGCCATCATCTCTTCGGCGACGGACTGTTCCCCGGTCATGCGTCGAGCACCGCCGGATCGAAGTCCGGATACGTGGCGTCGCGGGGCGATATCACCACTGGTTCCCGTGGCCACTCGACGCCGATCGCCGGATCGTCCCACCGCAGCCCCCGCGCGGCCTCGGGTGCGTAGAACGCTCCCATCTGATATTCGACGTCGCTCTCGTCGACGAGGGTGAGAAAGCCGTGGGCAAACCCCTCGGGCACGAACAGCGCACGTCCTGAGGCCGCAGTGAGCTCCACCGCGAACCACTGGCGATACGTCTGAGAATCCGCGCGGAGGTCGATGATCACGTCGTGGATCGCTCCCTGGGTGCACCGCACGACCTTCGACTCGGCGTGGGCGGCGGTGTTGAAGTGCATCCCGCGCAGCGTCCCCGCCGTGGCGTTCCGGGACAGGTTCGACTGGGGGAACGTCGTCGGCAGTCCTTGATCGGCGAACTCGCGGGCACAGAAGGTCCTGGCGAAGAAGCCCCGCTCGTCGGCGTGGAGCTCGAGATCGATGATCCATGCACCCGCCAGCGGCGTCGGCTCGAAGCGCATCGCCGCGAACCTACCCAGTCGTTTCCGCTCGCGAGGCTGGGCAACGGGTCGCTGGTACCGTCCGCACGGATGAAGTCCTTCGCCTGCCGCTTCTGCGGGACCGCGCTCGAACACCGCGTCGTCGACCTCGGGATGTCGCCACTCTGCGAGAGCTACGTCGCGGCCGAGGACCTCGATCGGATGGAGCCGTTCTACCCGCTCCACGTCTGGGTGTGCCACCGCTGCTTCCTCGTCCAGCTCAACGAGTACGTCGCGGCCGAGGACATCTTCACCGAGTACGCCTACTTCTCGTCCTACTCGTCCTCGTGGCTCGAACACGTCAAGGACTACGTGGCGATGATCACCGAGCGGCTGGCTCTGGGGCCGAGCAGCTTCGTCGTCGAGCTGGCGAGCAACGACGGCTACCTCCTGCAGTATTTCGTCGAACGCGGCATCCCTTGCCTCGGTATCGAGCCGGCGGCCAACGTGGCCGCCGTCGCGATCGAGCGCGGGGTCCCGACTGACGTCTCCTTCTTCGGCGCCGAACGCGCCGAGCAGCTGGCCGCGGAAGGCCGCCTCGCCGACCTCGTGCTCGGCAACAACGTCCTGGCTCAGGTGCCGGACCTGAACGACTTCGTCGCCGGCATCCCGACGATCCTCGCCCCAGACGGAACGGTGACGATCGAGTTCCCGCACCTCTTGCGTCTGCTCGAGGAGAACCAGTTCGACACCATCTACCACGAGCACTTCTGCTACTTCTCGCTGATCAGCGCCGAGGCCGTGTTCGCCGGCCACGGGATGACGATCTTCGACGTCGAGGAGCTGTGGACGCATGGAGGGTCACTGCGGATCTATGCCCGTCACACGGCCGACGCGACCCGCCCAGTGAGTGAGCGGGTCACCGAGCTGCGCGCCCGGGAGGAAGCAGCCGGGTTCCGCGACGTCGCGACGTACACCCGCTTCGAGGAGCAGGTCCGCGCCATCAAACGGGAGCTGCTGGCCTTGTTGGGCGGGATCAAGAGCGACGGCAAGACGATCGCCGGCTACGGGGCTCCGGGCAAAGGCAACACGTTGCTCAACTACTGCGGCATCCGCACCGACTTCCTCGACTTCACCGTCGACCGCAACCCGTACAAGCAGGGCCGGTTTCTGCCCGGCACACACATCCCGATCCACCCACCGGAGCACATCGACGAGGTCAAGCCCGACTTCATCTTCATCCTGCCCTGGAACTTCAAGGACGAGATCCTCGCCCAGCTGGCCCATGCCCGTGACTGGGGCGCGCGGTTCATCGTCCCGATCCCACGACCTGCGGTGCTCTGACGATGCTCGACGTCGTCCTCGGCGGCGACCGGGCACGCCCATTGGAGCTGCTGTGCGTCGGCGCCCACAGTGACGACATCGAGATCGGCAGCGGGGGAACGATCCTGCGCCTACTCGCCGAGCGTCCCGGGTCGCGTGTCCGTTGGGTCGTCCTGTCGGCCACCGAGGAGCGCCGCCGCGAGGCGTCGGCGAGCGCGGCCGCCTTCCTCGGCGACGCCGAGGAGTCCACCGTCACCGTCGAGGACTTCCAGGAGAGCTACTTCCCGTATCTCGCCACGCTCAAGGACTACCTCAAGGAGCTGCGGAGGGCGGTCGATCCTGACCTGGTCCTGTGTCCGCACCGTCACGACGACCACCAGGACCATCGCACCGTCGCCGAGCTGGTCTGGCAGACCTTTCGTGACCACGTGATCGCCGAGTACGAGATTCCCAAGTACGAGGGTGATCTCGGCCGGCCCAACAGCTTCGTGCGGCTCTCACCGGAGACCGTGGGGCGCAAGCTCGCCCTGCTCCAGGAGCACTTCCCCTCCCAGCACGGGAAATATTGGTTTCGACCGGAGCTGTTCTCCGGCATCATGGCCATCCGCGGCGTCGAGGCCGGGGTGGCGTGGGCTGAGGGTTTCCACGTGCGCAAGTTCGTGATGTGAAAGGCGGGCAACGGTGAGAGTTCTGGTGACGGGTCACCGCGGTTACATCGGCACCGAGATGGTGCCTGCGCTCCGCGACGCGGGCCACGACGTGGTGGGCCTGGACATCGGCCTGTACGACGGCTGCGACTTCGTCAGCCCGCCCGACGACGTCGAGACGCTCGACGTCGATCTGCGCGACGTGCTGTCCGAGCATCTCGCCGGCTTCGACGCCGTCGTCCACCTCGCTGCCCTGTCGAACGATCCACTCGGCAACCTCAGTTCGGACCTGACGTACGACATCAACCTCCACGCCTCGGTGCGCCTCGCCAAGGCGGCCAAGGACGCCGGAGTCGGGCGCTACCTGTTCGCCTCCTCGTGCAGCCTGTACGGAGCGGGCGGCGACGGCCTGCTCGACGAGCACGCCGAGTTCAATCCGGTCACTCCCTACGGCGAGTCGAAGGTTCGCGTCGAACAAGAGGTGAGCAAGCTCGCCGACGAGACGTTCTCCCCGGTCTACCTGCGCAACGCCACCGCGTATGGCGTGTCACGCCGGCTGCGTGCCGACGTCGTCGTGAACAACCTCGTCGGCCACGCCGTGGCAACGGGCCGGGTCCTCCTGCAGAGCGATGGATCGCCCTGGCGGCCGCTCGTCCACATCCGCGACATCATCGCCGCTTTCGCCGCCTGCCTCGTCGCTCCCCGAGAGGCGATCCACGACCAGGCGTTCAACATCGGCAAGAACGGCGAGAACTACCGGATCCGCGAAGTCGCCGAGATCGTCAAGGACGTCGTCGTCGGCAGTGACGTCGTCTTCGCCGCCGGCGCTTCGCCGGACACCCGCAACTACCGCGTCGACTTCAGCAAGGCGGCGACCGGACTGCCTGGCTTCGTCCCTGAGTGGACGCTCCGGCGCGGCGTCGAGGAGCTGTACACCGCGTTCACGAGCGCGGGCCTGTCCGCCGAGGACTGGGACGGCCCACGCTATTACCGGCTGGGAACGGTCCAGCAGCGGCAGGACGCAGGCGAGTTCGACGCTCAGCTGCGCCGCGTGAGCGATCGACGGCCCGCCGGGAGCCGCTCGTAGATGCGCCGATAGCCATCGACCATGTTCTCGGCGGTGTAGTTCTGGGCGGTCGATCGGGCCGACGTTCGCAACCGGTCGCGAAGGGCGCCGTCCACCAGCAGCTCGCGCAACGCCGTCGCGCCCGCCGCGATGTCGCCGACGGGAAAGGTCAGCGAATTGACACCGTCGACGAGCACCTCGTCGTTTCCGGGGCACGGAGTCGACAGTACGGCGCATCCCGCGGCGAGCGCCTCGAGCACCGCGACGCTGAAGTTCTCCCGCTCCGTCGGGAGCAGCCACACCGACGAGGCGGCGAGCCAGTCCGGCACGTTCGTCTGGTAGCCGACCATGCGTACCCGGTCAGCAACGCCGAGGCGCGCCGCTTCCGCGGCGACCGCCTGCTCGAGCTCGCCGCGGCCGACGAAGACCAACAGCGCGGCTGGGATCCGATCCGCCACCGCGGCGAAGATCCGCACCGCATCGAGCGGTCGCTTCTGACTGTCGATGCGGGAACAGAAGAGGACGATCGGGTCGTCGGGTGCGGTACCGAGCGCGGCTCTCGCCACGCGCGCGTCGCCTCCAGCCATCGCCATGACGTCGATGCTGTTGCGGACGGTCATCGTGAGCTCGAGCGGCACACCGCATTGCCGCTGGAACTGCGTTCCGTGCTCGCTCGGCGACACCACGGCTGCCAGTCGCCGACGCGCAGTCGTCGCCCAGAACCGAGCGCGGGTGCTGCCCGGAGTGATCGTCTCGTAGGGACTCTGGAGCGTGACGATCGACGGCCGATAGCGCAGCAGCTCCAGGGCCACCATCACGCTGCGCGGCAGGCACGAGTTCCCGGTGTGGAAGTGGACGATCGGCGACTGCACCCGACGGAGCAGCTTGAGGACTCCGGGCAGGCGCTGCCGCGCACCCCCGAGACTCGCCGTGATGAGGTCGGTTCGCTCACAGTCGATGCCGAGCGCGTCGCACCGTTCCTTCAGGCTCACCGAGGACTCCAGCTTCGGCACGACGATGTGCACGCCGCCGCCATCGGCGTGGATGCCCTTGGCGAGCTCGAGCATCTGCAGCGCGTCGCCACCGTGGCCGAGCAGAAATCCGATGTAGGTGACGTCGAGATTGCCGGTGCCCGTCGTGGAACCAGTCGCCATGGCGCGTGGCAACCTACACCGTGTCGCTCGGGGAAACCGGGGTCCTCCGCGACGGTGGGGCGATAGGGTACGCCGTCCCGATTTTCAGATCGGTGGTGGCGAAAGTGGACCAGGAGGTAGCGGTTTGGCCCCGCGCTGCGTGTTCGTCGGCGACGAGCCCCTCGTCGAACAGTGTGCTGACATCGCCCGGCAGCACGGACTCGACGTCGTACTGATCGCAACCGCGAACCCGATCGTACGCCAGTACGCCGACGACCTGGGCATCGCCGTGGTCGCTCCGGGAGACGAGGCGGCCGGACTCGACGAGCACCCCGCCGACGTGTTGTTCAGCATCGCCAACCTCCGGATGCTGCCCGGGTCGGTGCTCGACCGAGTCGCAACGGCGATCAACTTCCACGACGGGCCATTGCCTGCCTATGCCGGATTGAACGTGACGACGTGGGCCCTGCTGGCCGGCGAGCGTCGCCACGGCATCACCTGGCACCTGATGACCGCCGACGCCGATGCCGGCCCGATCGTGGAGACCGAGGAGTTCCCGATCGCCGGCGACGAGACGGCGTTCTCGCTCAACGCCCGCTGCTACGAGGCGGCGCTGGCGACCTTTCCGCGCGTCGCGTCGGCGATCGCCGCCGGCACGTTGACCACCAGACCCCAGCCGCCCGGCGAGCGAAGGCTGTTCCGTCGCTACGACCGTCCTGCCCGCGTGCTCGACCCGAAGGCCGCAGCGGCGGAGTCCGTTCGCGCGGTCCGGGCCCTCGACTTCGGCCACCGGCTGCGCAACCCGATCGGGGCCCCGCGGCTCGTCCTCGGCGAGGAGGCCTACGTCGTCGATGGTGCCCGCGCGACTGATCGCCTCGGATCGCACACACCCGGAACGCTCGTCGGTCTCGACGGCGAGGGCGCCCGCATCGCGACGAGCGACGGCGACCTGATCGTGACGGCGCTGAGCACTCCTGAGGGCACACCCGTCGATGTCGCCACGGTCGTGCGCCATCACGGACTCGAGGTCGGGGCGACGGTGCCGTCACCGCCCACCGAGCTCGCCGCCGCCGTCACCGAGCTCGAGCCCGAGCTCGCCCGCCACGAGCTCTTCTGGCTCGACCGCCTCGCCGACGCCCCCCCGACGATCGCGGCGACGACCGACTCGCTCGGTTGCGCAGTGGACCTGCCGAACGGCACCGACGACGCGGCTGCCATCGCCGCGGTCGGCGTGTGGCTGAGCCGGATCGCGGGCACGTCCGTCGTCAGCTTCGCCGTCACCGACGCGCACCTCCGATCGATGCTGGTCCGGCTGGCGCCACTGGCGCGGCCCCCGCTCGTCCGCCTCGAGGTCGGGCCCGATGCCACGTTCGCGTCGCTCCGCCGGGCCGCCGCTGAAGAGCTCGAGCTCATCGCCACACGCGGAGCCTTCTTGCGTGACGCGATCGGGCGCGACCCGCGGCTCCGCGGCCATCAGCTGCCGGCCGAGGTCCTCGTCGAGCTCGGGGACGGCCGGGTGCGGGTCGCGGTCCCGACGACGAGCAACGACGCCGGTGCAACGGAACGGGTCGCGGACGAGTTGATGACGATCGTCGCCGCGGGCCTCGCCGAGCCGATGACGCTCGCCTCCGATCTTCCGCTCATCGGTCCAGCCGAACAGTGCCTGCTCGACGAGATCAACGCGACGGCGCTCGAGTACGAGCGCCGGTCGACGATCGACACGCTGTTCCGTCAGGCGGTGGCTCGGACACCACACGCACCGGCCGTGACGGCCGGGACGCACACGCTCACCTATCGCGAACTAGAGAAGGCGGCCGGAGCCGTGGCCGGTCGACTTGCCGCGGCGGGGGTATCGCGTGGGGACCGGGTCGGGATCGCCGTGCCCCGTGGCATCGAGATGCTCGTCGCCGTGCTCGCCACGCTCGAGCTCGGCGCGGCCTACGTGCCGCTGGACCCGTCCTATCCGGCGGAACGGCTGCGGTTCATGGTCGACGACGCCGGCATCGCCGCGCTCGTCGCATCCGGCTCGACTGCGGGCGACCTCGGCGGCGAAGACGTAGCCGTCCTCGACCCGAGCGACGTCGTCCGGTCGGAGGACAGGCCCGCGACCGCCTCGGACCACGACGCCACTGACCTCGCCTACGTCATCTACACGTCGGGGTCGACGGGAGCGCCGAAGGGGGTGATGCTCGAGCACCGCAACGTCGTCAACTTCTTCGCCGCCATGGATGAGGTCATCGATCATGACCCGCCCGGTGTCTGGCTGGCGGTGACGAGCCTCTCGTTCGACATCTCCGTCCTGGAGCTCCTCTGGACGATCACCCGCGGCTTTCACGTCGTGCTCGCACCGTCGCGTGACGACACGCTGGCCCTGGCTCGGACGGCCGCTGCCCCACGCCGGCCGGTCACCTTCAGCCTCTTCTACTTCGCAGCCGGCGAGGACACCGCCTCCGACGGCTACCGGCTGCTGCTGGACAGCGCTCGCTTTGCCGACCGCCATGGCTTCGAGGCGGTCTGGACCCCGGAGCGACATTTCCACGCCTTCGGCGGGGCCTACCCGAACCCGAGCGTCACCAGCGCCGCCCTCGCCGCGATCACCACCAACGTCGGGATCCGTGCCGGCAGCGTGGTGCTCCCGCTGCACTCCCCGGTGCGCGTCGCCGAGGAGTGGGCGGTCGTCGACAACATCTCGCGCGGCCGGGTCGCCATCTCCTTCGCCGCCGGATGGCAGCCGAACGACTTCGTCCTCAATCCCTCCGCCTACGCGACCGCCAAGCAGGACCTGCCGAAGCTGGATCGATCAGGTCCAGCGGCTCTGGCGGGGCGAGACCCTGGCGCTCCCCGGCCACGACGGGGCACCGGTCGACGTGCGCACGCTCCCTCGCCCCGTCCAGGACGAGCTCCCCGTGTGGCTCACGTCCGCCGGGTCGGCATCGACGTTCGAGCGTGCGGGAAACCTCGGCGTCAACGTGTTGACCCACCTGCTCGGTCAGTCGGTCGAACAGCTCGCCGAGAACATCGCCCGCTACCGGGCGGCGTGGCGGGAGGCCGGGCACGCCGGCGACGGTCGGGTGACCCTGATGCTGCACACCTACCTCGACAGAGACGCGGCGACGGCACGCGAGGTCGCCCGCGAGCCGATGAAGAGCTACCTCGGCACGGCAGTTGGCCTGCTTCGTGACGTGGCGTCGGCGTTCCCGACGTTCGCCGGGCGGGGCAAGAACACCGACGACCTGTTCAAGTCGCTCAGCGGCGACGAGATGGACCAGCTGCTCGAGGTCGCCGCGGACCGCTATCTCGGCACGAGTGGGCTGTTCGGCACACCTGAAGACGCGGTCGCGATCGTCGAGGCAGTGGCGGAGGCCGGCGTCGACGAGATCGCCTGCTTGATCGACTTCGGGGTGAGCACCGATCAGGTGCTCTCCTCGCTCGACTTGTTGCTCGAGACCAAATCGGACGTCGAACAACGCCGGGCGCTCCCGCCGGAGGGCACCTCGGACGACGGCCACGACGAATCCGTCGCTGCGCTGATCGCCCGCCACGGCGTCACGCATCTGCAGTGCACGCCGTCGTTGGCCGCGATGCTCGTCGCCGATCCGGACGACCAAGCCGCGCTGCGGCGCGTGCGTCACGTGATGGTCGGCGGCGAGGCGCTTCCGACCGCACTGGCGGTCGAGCTCCGCGGACTGCTGCCGGCCCGCCTCACGAACATGTACGGGCCGACCGAGACAACGATCTGGTCGCTCACTCATGAGCTCGACACGATGCCCGCGTCCGGGTCGATCCCGATCGGTCGGCCGATCGGTAACACGACGATCTTCGTGCTGGACACGGCAGGACGCTCGCTTCCCGTCGGTGCATACGGTGAGCTGCACATCGGGGGCGACGGCGTCGCCCGGGGGTACCACAACCGTCCGGAGCTCACGGCCGAACGCTTCGTCGACCGTGCCGGCATGGGTCGGGTGTACGCGACCGGAGATGTCGCGAGGATCCATCCACAGGGCTACGTCGAGTTCGCCGGGCGGGCCGACAACCAGGTGAAGATCCGTGGTCACCGGATCGAGCTCGGCGAGATCGAGGCCGTCCTCGACCGTCATCCCGACGTCGTGCGATCGGTCGTCGTCGCACGCGACGACGGGGCCGACACCCGCCTCGTCGCCTACGTCGTGCTCCACCACGACTGCCGGCTTCGCGCGCCGACACGCTGCGCAAGCACGTCGCGGCGTGTCTCCCGGACGCGATGGTGCCGACGGGTGTCGTCGCCGTCGACGCCTTCCCGCTCACCCCAAACGGCAAGATCGACCGCAAGGCCCTGTCGAGCCGCCCGATCGACAGCACGTCGACCGCGTTCTGCGAATGACGTGCCGATCGCTCCGCCGGCGAACGACCACGAGCGCCTCGTCGCGGCGGTGTGGGCGGACGAACTCGAGCGGCCGGTCGGCCGCGACGACAACTTCTTCGACATCGGTGGCCACTCACTGCTTGCAGTCAAGGTGTTCCGCCGGATCAGCGCCGAGACGGGCGCCGCCATCGCCCTGACCGACGTGTTCCGCTTCCCGACCGTGAGAACGTTCGCCGCGCATCTGAGCACGCTCGATGGCGCCGTCGCGCACGAGGCGAGTTCGCCGACCACGTCCGCCCCAGTCGGCGCTGACCGCGGCGCACTGCGTCGCCGGGCACTCGGGCGGCGGACCGGCGTGCCGCAGGAGACGTCGGGATGAGCGAGCAAGTCCCTGCCGGGCGCGCCCATCCGGGCGGGAATTGTGTCGGAGCGTCCGCCAATAGGCGGCGAGCGTTGCCGATTGAGCCTTCACGTGGGCAACGAGCTCTGGAAGCGGACGCCTGCTGCGATCTGGGCGCGATCGTTCTCATGGCGGTTTCTGGGCGCAGATGTTCTCAGCGGTCGCGAAGAATCGCGCCCAGAAAGCCTGCTGGGACGATTCGCGCGTTGGCGACGGGCCGACGCGATCTGATGTCCCCGCTTCCCGAACCGGGCGGGAATTGTGTCAGGCGGGCTTCTGGGCGGAAATCGTGGCAGCACCTGGAACGGATCCCGCCCAGATCGACGGCGCGCAGCCCTGAGGGAGTGTCGGGATGAGCGACGAGATCGCCGAGACCGACATCGCCATCGTGGGCATGGCGGGCCGGTTCCCCGGCGCTCCCGATGTCGACGAGCTCTGGCGGAGGGTGAGGGCGGGTGAGGACTGCCTCACCGACCTTTCGGAGTCCGCGTTGCTCAGCGAGGGCGTCTCTCCCGGCGCGCTGGCCTCGTCCGATTACGTCCGCCGCAACGGCGTGCTGCCGGACGTCGAGATGTTCGATCCCGGCTTCTTCGGGATCGGACCTCGCGACGCGGCCATCATGGATCCGCAGCAGCGCCATTTCCTGGAGTGCGCGTGGGACGCGCTGGAGACGGCCGGACACGTGCCGGAGCGGTTCGCCGGCTCCATCGGCGTGTTCGCCGGATGCGGCATGAACACCTACCTGCTGAACAACCTGCTGACCAACGCCCAGCTCGTCGATCAGGTCGGCATGTTCCTGCTCCGCCACACGGCCAACGACAAGGACTTCCTCGCGACGACGTTGTCGTACCGGCTCGACCTGCGCGGCCCGTCGGTCAACGTGCAGACCGCGTGCTCGACGTCGCTCGTCGCCGTCCACCTTGCCGTGCAGAGCCTTCTCGCGCTGGAGTGCGATCTCGCCCTCGCCGGCGGATCGACGATCGAGGTGCCCCACCGACACGGCTACGTCTACCAGGAAGGCGAGATCCTCGCGCCCGACGGGTACTGCCGGGCGTTCGACGAGCATTCAGCGGGGACGGTACTGACGAGTGGGGTCGGTGTCGTCGCGCTGCGCCGGCTCGCGGACGCCATCGAAGACGGCGATCCGATCCTCGCCGTGATCAAGGGCAGCGCGGTGAACAACGATGGTGCCCGCAAGGTCGGCTACCTCGCGCCCAGCGTCGACGGGCACGCCGACGTGGTGAAGGAAGCGCTCGCCGTCGCCGGACTGTCGGCGCGCGACATCCAGCTCCTCGAGGCTCACGGGACCGGGACGGCGGTCGGCGATCCGATCGAGGTCGCCGCCCTGACCGAGGCGTTTCGCGCGACCACCTCCGACACGGGCTTCTGCCGGCTGGTGTCGACCAAGCCCAACATCGGCCACCTCGACACTGCCGCTGGTGTGGCCAGCCTGATCAAGGTGGTTCAGGCACTCCGCCACCAGACCCTGCCACCGCTCGCCAATCACACCGCACCGAGCCCGCTGCTGGATCTCGAGCGCACACCGTTCGTCATCCCGACGGCGGCTGAGCCATGGCCTGGGGACCGACCCCGCCGGGCGGGCGTCAGCTCCCTCGGCGTCGGCGGCACGAACGCCCATGTGATCATCGAGGAGGCGCCTTTCGCCGCGCCGTTCGCCCCGGGCCCGCCGCAGCAGGTACTCGCGCTCTCCGCCCGCAGCCCCGAGACGCTCGACGCCACGGCTGACCGCCTCGCCGACTTCCTCGAATCCAGCCCGGATTCCGGCTTCGCCGACGTCGCCCACACCTTGACGTCAGGCCGGCGCCACCACCGCCATCGACGGGTCGTCACCGCCGCCGACACCACCACCGCGGTGCGCCTCCTGCGCGTCAAGGACCGCCACCTCGTCGCTGACGCGACCGCCTCTGACGAGGAGCCGCGGGTCGCGTTCATGTTCCCCGGTGGCGGCGCGCAGTACCCCGGCATGGCCGCTGGTCTGGACTCGCGCTTCGGCGTATTCCACGAGACGATGCGTGATGGCATCGCCCGGGTGAAGGCCAAGGCGGACATCGACCTCACGCCGTTGCTCGCCGTCGACGGCGACGCCGACGCACTGCGCCGGCCGACCGCGTCGCTCCCAGCAGTCTTCCTGACATCCGTCGCCCTCGCCCGCCAGTGGATGGCGTGGGGCATCACGCCGCAGACGTTCGTCGGCCACAGCCTGGGCGAGTACGCCGCCGCTCATCTCGCGGGCGTGCTCACGCTCGACGGTGCGCTGGACCTGATCGTCGCCCGGAGTCGACTGATGGAGCAGGTGAGCGGCACCGGGGCGGCAATGCTGGCCGTACCGCTGCCCGAGGCAGACGTGCGCGACCTGCTTCCAGCGTCGCTCTCGCTGGCGACAGTGAACGCCGCCGACGAGTGTGTCGTCGCCGGGCCGCTCGACGACATCTCCGCACTTCAGCAGGAGCTCATCGACCGCGACGTCATGCCGACGGTCGTCCCGATCGCGGCCGCCGCCCACAGCGCACTCCTCGACCCGATCCTGCCCAGCTTCCTCTCGGCGGTCCAGCAAGTCGAGCTCTCCGCGCCGCGTGTTCCGTACCTCTCCAACCTCACCGGCACGTGGATCACGGCCGAGCAGGCAACCGACCCGCAGTACTGGGTCGATCACCTCCGCCACACGGTCCGGTTCGCAGACTGCCTCACCGCCGCCCAGGCCGACGGACCATTGGTGCTCATCGAACTCGGCCCGGGGCAGGCGCTCTCGTCGTACGCCCGCCGGCACCCCGTCAAGCCGGTGGCGGTGATCCCAAGTCTGCGTCATCCCGACCACGAGGTCGACGACACGGCCTACACGTTGCAGGCGTTCGCCAAGTCGTGGGCGATCGGTCTCCCCGTCGACCTCGGCCAACTCGCCGGGCCCGGCCGACGGCGCGTGCGGCTGCCTGGATACCCGTTCAAGCGCGAGCGGCACTGGATCGAACCCGGTGCCGGGCGCGCCCCCATCGCCGCCGCGGCGATCGCCACCGCCGCGGCGGCAGCCGAACAGGCCCCGCCCGAGCGGATCGCCGACCTGGCTGATGCGTTCTGGGCACCGGTGTGGACGGAGCATCCTCGGGCTGCGCCCGCGTTCGCCCCCACCGGGGCATGGGTCGTCGTCGGTGACCCCACCGACATCCTTGTCGCCGCCATCGCCCGCGAGTTGAGAGGGCGCGGTCTGGCCGTCGATGTCAACGGCGCACCGCAGCCCGAGGAGCTCGCCGACTCCGCCTCCATCGTGATCGTCCGCCCGACGGATCGAACAGAGAGCTTCGACGACGCCGTCGAACGTTGGCTGGAAACGGCGTCGATGGCCGCCCGGGTGCTCGGAGCCGCGGGCGCGCCGACGCTCCTGGCGGCCGTGACTCGGTCTGCCACCGACGCGGGTGGACCGGCGTCGTCGCCTGCTGACGCGCTGGCCCTCGGCGTCATCGGGACCGCCCCTCGGGAGTACCCGGATCTGCGCACCGCACTGATCGACCTCGACCGCTTCGGCGCCGACACCATGGCCGAGGCCCGCTTCGTCGTCGACGAGCTGTTCTTCGCATCCGACCAGGTGGTGGCTCGTCGCGGCGAGCGCCGCCTCGTGCGAACGACGAGCCGTATCCGGGTCGAGGCGGCATCGGGGGACGCCGAGATGTTCCGTCCCGGCGGCGCATACCTGGTCACGGGCGGCCTCGGCGGGGTCGGCTTCGCCCTCGCCCGGCACCTCGCCGCCGACCACGAAGCAAACCTCGTCGTGGTGTCGAGTGCACCCGTCCCCGAGGGGGCGGCACGCGGCGACTGGATGGCCCTCCACGCCTACGACGACTCCGACCAGTCGGCGCCTGCGGCGGCTGACACAACTCGAGGCAATCGGAACGAAGGTCACCGTAGTCAGTGCCGACCTCGCCGATCCGGCGTCGGTCCGCGAGGCGCTCGACGAGGCGGAACGGCGCGTCGGCCGGCTCGACGGGGCGATCCACGCGGCCGGAGAGTTGCGCGACCGACCGATCGAACTGGCGACGGCCGACGACCACGAGGTGGTGGTCGGCGCCAAGGCCAGGGGCGGCATCGTCCTCAGCGACCAGCTCGCGCGCCGCGGCGCCGAGTTGCTCGTCCTGATCTCCTCCACCAGTACCGAGCTCACCCCTGACGGACAAGCGGCCTACGTCGCGGCCAACAGTGTGCTCGATTCGCTCGCCGGTGACCGCGACGGTCTACGGGTCACGACGATCAACTACGGCCTGTGGGGTGAACTTGGAATCGCCGCGTCCACCGCGCACCGCGCCCGCCTCGGCATCGAGCCCGGCGAGCCCGTTGAGCACCCGGTGCTGTCAGCGCGGCACGTCGATCGGGACGGAACGGTCCACCTCACGGGCACCATCGACACTGGACACAGCTGGGTCGTCGATGAACACCGCACGACCAACGGCACCGCCGTCCTCCCCGGCACCGGTTACGTCGAACTCCTTGTCGCTTCAGCCACGTTCGCCGGCATCGACCGACCCGTCCTCGGCTCGGTGACCCTGCTCGAACCGCTCGTGGTCGCGGATGGCACGCCGGTGACCGTACGCGTCACGCTTTCCCCGCCCGGCGAGGGCGAGCGCTGGGCGCGCGTCGACAGTGACGGGGGGGTCGCCGTCTGGCGAACCCACAGCGAGGCCGTCGTCAACCGCCGTGATGAGGGCACCCGCCCGACCGTGGACGTCTCCGAGCCCGCAGGGGCGGCTGTAGCCGACGCCCTCACCGGGCCCAGCCGCAACCTCGACCTCGGTCCCCGCTGGGGTTCGATGGTGAGCGGGTGGCGCGCCGGCGACATCGCGGGCGGGCATGTTGCGCTTCCCCCGTCCTATCGCAGTGAGGTCGAGGCCTGGTTCGCCCATCCCGCACTCGTCGACGTGGCGACGACGTTCGGGGTCCTTCTCGGAGACCGCGTCGACGCGCTGTACGTGCCCGTCGGATATGACGTGGTCACGCACTATGGCGATCTGCCCGCTGACGTGTACGTGCGCGCCGCCCGGCAACCATCGTCGACACCCGACCTGCTGCGCGTCGACCTCACGCTCGCCGATGGCGACGGGGCCGTCGCCCTCGCCATCGACGGTCTCGCCCTGCGTCCCATCGACGACCCATCAGCGTTCGCCGCGCCGGGCGCGCTGAGCGATGTGGACCTCGCTCCCGAGTATCACCGGATCGCACCGCTGGTCGCCCTCGCCGAACAGCTCGGTCTTCGAGCTGACGAGGGCGTTGAGCTGCTCGAACGACTGCTCGCGAGTGGGCATCACCGGCTCATCGCATCCAGTATCGACCTCGCCGACCTGCGCCGGGTGATGACCGCGCCCGCACCCGCTGGTGGAGATGCCGCGACCCCGTCGGTCTCGCCGGTCGCCGTCGGCCTGGTGGGCGCGATCAGGGCGATGTGGGTCGACTTGCTCGGTGTGCCCGATGTCGGTGACGACGACGACTTCTTCGAGATCGGCGGCCACTCGCTGATCGCGATCCGGCTGATGTCGCGGATCCACAAGGAGCTTGGGGTTCGCTTCCAACTGGCCACGATCTTCGAGGCACCGACGATCGCCGGGCTGGCCGCGCTCGTCCGCGCCGCCCGTCCGGACCTCGAGGGGGAACTCCTCGCCGGGTCAACTTCTGACCGCTCCGTGGAGCAGCCGACCGGGGCGAAGTCTCCATTGAGCGGGGCGGTGGTCCCGGCGGCGGCCGCCGGCCACACCGCGCTGGTACCGATCAGTGCCACCGGCGACAAGGCGCCGTTCTTCATCGTTCACGGCGCCGGCGGCAATGTCCTGTTCCTGTGGACCCTGGCCCGGGCGATGGCCGGCGACCGTCCGATCTACGGCTTCCAAGCGCACGGCGTCGATGGGAGCGACATGCCGGACGCCACCGTCGAGCAGATGGCCAGCCGGTACGTCGCCGAGCTGCGGGCGAACCATCCCGGCCCCTACCTCCTCGGTGGGTACTCCGGCGGTGGAATCGTCACGTTCGAGATGGTGCGTCAGCTGCGCGAGGAGGGCGCCGACGTGAAGCTGATGGTGTTGTTCGACAGCGTCCCGCCCGGAATGGCGTTCCCAACCGGCATGCCCGCCCTCCGCAACCTCACCGCCAACGTCCGCCGCCATGGATTCAAACGGCTGCGCCCGTTCATCACGTCCGAGGCGAAGCGGCTCGGGAGACGAGTGATCCCGACGAATCAGGACCGTTCGGAGGAGCTCCAGTCGGTGCAGCGCGAGATCGGCATCCGCGACGTGCAGGACCTCGGCTTCGTCAACCTGTATCACTACTTCAGCGCCGCCGCCGACAGGTATCGGATGTCACCGATCGAGGTCGATGCCGCCATCCTCAAGGCGGAGTGGGTGTGGCCCATCCAGCCCCATGACTACTACTGGGCTCGGTACATCAAGGGCTCACTCGAGATCGTCGAGGTGCCCGGCGACCACAACGCGATGTTCTACCCGGAGCACGCCCCTCGGCTCGCCGAGGTGCTGATGCCGATTCTCGATCGGCACGAGCCGTGATCGCAGCCCCTGCCGCAACAGCGCTGGACGGCGCGGCGACGGCCTTGGGGGTGCGCCACGGGTTGACGATCGGCCTCGCCGAGATCGTTGGCGACGGACGCGTCGCGGAGCGGGCCGCCGGGCGGGCTGCGGCGCGGACGGCCTTTGATCGCGCCGGCGCGCCCGGATTGGGCGTGCTCGGAAACGCGCCGGACGGTCGCCCCTTGTGGCCGCCAGGATGGGCCGGCAGCATCTCTCACGGAGCTGGCGTCGCCGTTGCCGCCGTCGGCTGTCGTCATCGCGCGGTGGGCATCGACGTCGAGCGATCCGGCGCGTTGCCCCTGGAGGACGCCGAGGCCGTCCTCGCTCCCGCCGAACTGGCGCTGGCCACCCGCGCCGCACAGCCGCCGGTCGTGACGACCGTGATCTGGAGCGCCAAAGAGGCGGCGTTCAAGGCGTGGTCGGGAGCGTGCGGGGGACTGACCGGGGTTGACGCGGTCGACATCCTGATCCATGCGGACTTTCGCGCCGGCTCGTTGTGGGCGCGACCTGGTCCCGGGCTGAGCGAGGGTCCGGCGTGCCTTGGGCACTTGGAGGGCGGGTTTGCTATGATTGACGAGGTCCTGCTCACGGTGGTAACCGGGCGGACAAAGGCGAGGGAGACGTCATGACAATCGAGGGCGCACGCGCGGACGTAATGGGGGACACAGTCGCGGGGTCACTGGATGTCGAGGCGGCGATCTTCTCGACACCGGCCACCCGGCGTCTGAGGTCGGACCCGATACCCGAGGCGGTCATCTGGGCGACGATCGATGCGGCGACTCGAGGGCCGTCGAGCGGTAACGACCGCCGCTGGGGTTGGGTAGTCGTGCGCGACGACGCGATCAAACGAGTGATCGGGCAGTGGTACCTGGACGCGTGGAACGGGCTGCGCGAAGGGAGGCGGGATCGGTTGCGGAGCCTCGCCGGCCGCCTGGTCCGGCGAACGGGCCCGGACGCAGCTCCGCAGTCCGACGATCCCAACTACCTGTCCGGCGTGCACCTCGCCCACAACATCGCTCGCGCGCCGGTCTGGATCTTCGCCGTGCTCCGCGAGATCTCGGGTGAGCCCTCGGTGGTCGACGGCGCCGACATCTTCGGGGCGGTGCAGAACCTGATGCTCGCAGCGAGGAAGCACGGCGTCGGCTGCACCCTGACGATGCTGCACCGCAAGCGGGAGTCCGACGTGTGTCGTCTCCTCAGTCTCCCCCCTGACGCCCGCCCGATCGCCCTCATCCCGATGGGCTACCCCGAGTCGGGAAGGTTCCATACGCCGCGCCGTCCGCCGGTTGAGACAGTCACGCATTGGGAACGGTGGGGCAACCAACGTGAACGACATGACTCGCCATCGCTGGAGACGTGACCGCGCTCACGTCACAATTCGCGCCAAACACAGACTCCCAGAGGCAAGGATCGGGCCGTGTCAACCTCAGCGCGCGTGGTGCACGACGCGCTGCGTCTAATCGTTCCGTCTGCTCCGTGGTGGAGCGCGCCTCACGGCTGGACCGGGGATCCATGAACGCAGCGTGGGACAACTCCGTTCCCCGAACGCAGCTCGGACTGGGCTGTGTCGGGCTCGGCAGCGCGTCCGGCGCCGGCTGGCGTCACGACGTGTCCCTGATCGAGGAAGCAGTGGACTGTGGCGTCAGGGTGTTCGACACCGCCGACGCGTACGGCGGGGGGATGAGCGAGCGCGTGCTCGGCCGGGCGCTGCGTCGTCGCCGCGCCGAAGTCGTGCTCGCGACCAAGGCTGGATACCGGTTCCGCGAACGATCGCTCGGAGAGCAGTCGATGCGGCGGGTGGCGGCGCCAGTGCTGGCGCGCGTGCGTCGACTGCGTACAGAGCCAGCCACAGAGGTTTCCGGCCGCCGCCCAAGCGGGGACTATCGCGACCAGGACTTCTCGGCCCAGTACCTGCGCCAGGCGGTCGACGCGAGCCTGCGCCGGCTCGGAACGGACTACGTCGACGTGCTGCAGCTGCACGGGCCAGCCGAGATCTGTCCGAGCTTGATCGATGACCTCCAGGATCTCACCCACGCGGGGAAGGTGCGCAAGCTCGGTGTCGGAGCCGAGAGTCTCGCCGTGGCCACGGACGCGCTCGACTTCCCCTGGAGTCGAAGTCGTCCAGCTGCCGTTCGGTGTGCTCGACCCCGACGCCGCGGAGGCGGTGTCTCACGTCGCCGGAAGGAAGGCCGAGATCTGGGCCCGCGGCGTGCTCGGCGGGGGGCTGCTCAAGGCCGCGATCGACGATGATCCGGCACTGCGTGACGATCCGAAGTGGCCGCGCGTCAGCGCGCTCGTCGAGTTGTCGCGACGCGAGGGCCTCGGCATCGACGAGCTCGCGGTCGGTTTCGTGCGCCACTGCACCGAGATCTCGACACTGCTGCTCGGTATGACGACCCGCGAGCACCTCCGCCGCAACCTCGAACTGATGGAGGCGCCACCACTCGACGCCGATCTCGTCGCCGAGATCTGGACGGTGGTGAGGCGCGATGGCTGACGAGCCGGTCGTCGTCGTCGGCAGTGGGCCGTGCGGGGCCATCGCCGCCGCCCGGCTCGTCGCTGGCGGGCTCAGTGTCGTGATGCTCGATGCCGGGCTCCGGGCCCCGAAGGGGTTGCTCGTCCGAGCGGCCGGCAGCCCCGTGTTCCGCCGGAGGGGATGGGCGGAGTACTCGACGGATCGCCACCACCCCTGCTCGCAGCCGCACGTCGACTGGATCTCGAGTCTGTCCCACGGCGGGCTCTCCAACTATTGGACCGGTGCCGTCCCCCGCTTCGCCCCGGACGACTTCACAGACGGCGCGCGACTCGACGAGCGGTTCCGCTGGCCGATCACGTACGAAGACCTGGTGCCGTTCTACGAACTGGCCGAGCGCTATCTGCTCGTGACTGCGGGTGACCCGATCTCCGGCGTGCCGAACAATGTCAAGCGTTTCCACTACCGACTGCCGGCAGCGTGGCAGGCGATCGTCGACGGCGCCGAGCGCTGTGGGCAGGGAGCGGGGGCGTTGCCGCTGGCCAAGGGTCATCCGTGGATGGCGGTCCGCCGAGGCACCGAGTTCGACAGCTACCACTGCATCGTCGGCCCTCTGCGCGACTCGCCCACCTTCCGGTTCGTCAGCGGCGCCTATGTGACGCGGTTGAACTGGTCGCGCGCAGCCGGGCGGGTGGATGCGGTCGAGTACCTGGACCGAGAGTCCGGACACGTCCGGCGGATCCCGACCAGCGCCGTCGTCGTGGCTGCGGGGGCCATCGACACAACTACGTTGCTGCTCCGGTCGACCTCCAACGACTTTCCGACCGGTCTCGGGAACACCGAAGGCCTGGTCGGGCGCTATCTCCACGACCACCCGAGGGAGTGGTGGGCAGCGGCGCCGGGTCGCCGGTTGCCGGCCCTGGCCCATCCGGTCTACGTCGCCCGGATCCCGCACGACGACGCCGAGCCGCTGATGGCCACCTCGCTCACGCTCGGGCTGGCGGCGAAGGTGGAGCGGCTGAAGACGTACGTGAGGATGTCGACGTCGCAATTCGGGGTGCAAGTCTTCGGGACGATGGTTCCGACCCCCGACGTCGGCGTTGCGCTCGAAGGCGATGGCAGCGCCGATGGCCTCTGCCGCCCGATGATCTCGCTGCGCTACGACAACGACTCCGCAACCAACCTCGTCGCGGCGCGCCAGCGGCTCGGCGAGGTCTTCGCCGCAGCAGGGGTCGGGCTCGAAGTCCTTGGCCCACTCCACGACGGTCGCCCAGGTTCATCCGTCCACTTCGGTGGCACGGTGCGGATGCACAACGACCGGGAGTTCGGCGTGCTCGACCGTTGGAACACGATCTACGACGTGCCCAACGTCGTGGTGTGCGACTCGAGCTGCTTCACGACCGGACCGGAAAAGAACCCGACCCTCACGGCCATGGCCGTCGCGGCTCGTGCGGCTGATCGCCTCGTCCACGAGCTCTCCTGATCGCGCGTCGCGTCGGTTTCGAGGCGGTGTGTGACCAAAGAGGTCAGGGGCTGAGGTCGAGGTCGAGCCGCACGATGGCCTGGTCCAAGACGGGGTTCACCCCGGCTTCGAAGTCGCAGTAGTTCTGCCAGGCGTAGACGGCGTTCCCGACGTCGGAGTAGGTGAATCCGGCGGCGTCGAACGGCACCTCGGGCCCGGCGCCTTGCCACGAGGCGCCGCGATCGCGTGAGACGACGACGAACGTGTCGCGCATCGACACCCAGGTCCCGTCCGGGTTCTCGATGATCCGCGCCTGGCGAGCGTCGCCGAACTGACCGCCGCCGGCGGGACCGCGGCCAGGGAGGACCGTCCACGTCACTCCGCCGTCCGCGCTGGAGATCACTCCACCAGCGTCGAGTATCCAGTACAGGTTGCCGTCGGCCGAAGCGAGGAGCGGCCCCGCGACGCCCTCGTCGAACACCTGGGTCCACGTGCCGCCGCCATCGACCGTGCGCCAGATCCCCGGCGCGGCGGCGGCACCCTGGTCGCCCTTGTGGGTCCCGAGGAGGTGGGTGTTGGCGTCGAGCACGTGCGGGAAGGAAGCCTCACCGAGGTCGGTCGGTAGGCCACCGGAAACGTCCGACCACGTCGCCCCGCCGTCGGTGGAGCGGAAGACCTGCGTCTCCCCGCGGATGCCGGCGAGCAAGGTCTGCCGCTCGGGGTCGGTGAAGTCGACGCTGACGAGATCGGCCCCGGGAACTGACCCCAAGCCCTGGAACGTCCCGCCGTCGTCGTCAGTGCGATTGACGCTCGCGGCCGACGTGTCCGGCGGGGCGCCGAGGCCGTAGTACCCGCTCTCCCAGAAGCGTGCGGGATCGGCCGGGTCGTAGATGATCGAGCTGGTGCGGTGATTGAGCGACGCTGACCCGCGACCGAACTCGATCCACTCGGAGGAACCCGGATCGCGGGAGAAGAGACCCTGGCCAGCGACGCCAGCGAGCACCTGATCACGGTCCGGGCGAGCCGACACGAAGCTGAGGTTCCCGCAGTAGGACTCCATGCCGGCGAGGTTGGCGGAGACGTCGACCCACTCCTGGCCGGCCGCCACCGGGGGAGAAGAGGACGTCGGGCTCACCGCAGTACTCCCGGCGTCGGTGGACGCCGGCGTCCCTCGGGGCCTCGTCGTCGCCGGCGGCACGGTCGTCGGGTCAAAGGTGATGGCGGGGGTGTCGTTCGCGCATGCGGCCCCGAGCGCACCCGCCGCCAGGAGCAGGGCGCTGACCCGCCTCCGTACCACCCGCACCGATCTCCTCCCCTCGCGCGCTTGCGACGAAGGAGCGTAGCGGCAGGGTTGGAGAGGGCGCCGTCAGGCTGGCCGGAGCAACACGGGCGTCTCGACCACGCAGGGGTAGCCGGTGTACCAGTCGTCACCGGAGAACCTGATCCGCGCCCGTTGCGCGCCTCTCGGCACCCGCACGAGGTACGACGCCGACGACTCCTCTTGGACGTTGCCGCGGCTGGCGGGCTGCTTCGGCAGCCGTCGCCATCCATCGCCGAAGTTGATGCCGATCTGGCACACCCCTCCGAAGGCGAGGCGGGCACCGGCCCGTGCCGGTGCGGCGAACCTCAGCCTTCGGACATCCCCGTTGTCAGCGATCGTCCGCACAGGGAACACGCGAGTCATCCGCAGACGGCGGGCCGGAGTGACGAAGAAGTTGTCCCAGTGCCAGGTCGCTGGAACGCCCGAGTTGTCCTTGGTCGGGTTGTAGCTGTGCTGGGCCCACTGGACGATGCCCTTCGTAAACGGCACTGCGGCCCTGACGGTGATCCACCGGTTCAGCCTCGGCATGCCGAAGCTCACGCCCCCCCTCGTGATCCTCACCTCGAACGATGACCGGTCCGTGGCCGACGGCGTCACACGCGCAGGCAGGTGGAACGTCCGACTCCGGACCTCCCGGAAGTTACGGATCACGGTCACTGCCCAGGAGCGGGCGTCGTTGGAGTTCCTGACATGGATGGCATTGCGAGGGTGACCCTGGTAGGCGGTCGGGCCATCCGAGTCGATCGGAACGGCCAAGAGATCGTCGAACGGGGTGATCCACAGGTCGATCCAATCCCGGGCGCTCATCGAGAACGTCGACACGTCCCAGGCCACGACAGCCCGGCGATTCGACCAGACGGCCTGGACCCTGGGCATCAGGTACGTCGCGCCATAGGAAGGAGCGGCCCGAGCGGTCATCAGGTGGTTGCGGCAGATGAACACGTACTCGCCCCACCTGTTGGCGACGTGTGTTGCCGGCGGCGGTCCGCAGTCTGCGCCATGCTGCGCGTGGACCGCGTCACCACTGCGCCACCGCTGGTAGTCGGTCACGTTTTGATGGATGTGCCAGCGAGCGCCGGCAAATCGCTTCGGGGCGGCGTTGGCAATGGTGTCGAACGACGCGCAGAACGCCCGCGCAGGTGCGTTGGCCGCGCGTAGGTTGCACGAGGTGCTGGCGGACAGCGACGCGGCCGGCAGCGGTAGGCCAGGAGGAAGGCCGAGCGAGATCGCGGCGATCGCCGCGATCGCGGTCGCCAAGGGCTTCATCAGCCGATTCCCCATCTCAGCGTGGCTCCTTCACGTCGACGGTCCGGCCCGCGATCGACGGACGTTACAGGATCGGGTGCACTCTGTCACCCATCCGTGATGATTCCGTAAGAGAACGGTCACTCCGTACCGGGTGAACGCGCCCGGAGCCCACCGAGCACAACGGCGCCAAACTGCGGATTCCCCGAGTCACTGGCAGCCGAACGGGCCATAATGGGCGCTTCTATCCACTGGCAGAGCGGAGAGTGGCATGGCGGAGGCGGGCGGAATCAGTCAGGACGTGTCGGACCGGAAGAACTCCGGTACCGCGGATGTGGGCGGGCGCACACCCGTGGAAGGTTCGACGACCCCGAGCTGGTTGCCCAACTTCTTCGTCATCGGTGCGCCTCGGTCGGGCACGACCTCGCTGTACGAGTACCTGGACGCGCATCCCGACGTGTTCATGAGCACCGTGAAGGAACCGGACTTCTTCATTCGTCCTTCGTTGGCGCTCGCCCATCCGCTCGGAGGAACCGAGCGCGCCGACCTCGAGGCTGACGCGACCCGGTTCGAGGAGCTGGCCAAGGAGCTGCAGTCGTACCGCTCGCTGTTCGCGGGGGCCGCCGGGCAGGCCCGCGTCGGAGAGGCATCAGCCATCTACCTCGGCAATCCGATCGCCCCGTGGCACCTCCGCGGCTATGTGCCTGACGCCAAGCTGATCGCTGTCCTGCGAAACCCGACTGAGCGGGCCTTCTCCCACCTGGTGCACGCCAAGCGCATCTACGCCGAGCACGGGCAGGTGAGCGCAAGCGGCGCCGAGGGCATGTCGGTCGACGATGCCTTCGCGATCGCCGTCGACAGGGCCTTGCGCGACGGACCGTTCGAGGAGGCCAAGTCCGATCCCGAGGTGTGGGTCCAGAGCGGCTTCTACGACCTGCACCTGACGCGCTTCTTGTCCCACTTCCCGGCTGACCAGCTGAAGGTGTTCCTCTTCGAGGACCTCTCCCAGCGGCCGCACGAGCTGATGCGTGAGATCTACGGCTTCCTGGGCATCGACGACAGCTTCGAGCTTCCCACCACGGAGGCGTTCAACGCCAGCGTCGTACCGCGCAGCCAGCGGCTGTTCACGTTCTTCACCACCAAGAACTCGCTGATGCGGAAGGCCAAGGCCCTCGCCCCTACGAAGGTACGTGCGGTAGCGCTGCGGACCCGGAACCGTCTGCTCGGGACGGGCAAGCCGCCGCTCGACCCCGGCCTCGGCAGCAAGCTGGATGCCATCTATCGCGATGACGTCCTCGCCCTCCAGGACCGTCTCGGTCGAGACCTCTCGGGCTGGCTCGGCCAGGGTTCGGGCGGGCAGCCAGCCGCCTGATCCGTCGACGGGAGGGCCGACGACCCGTCGGCGTCGGCGCGGCCGACGTCGTGTGCGCCGGCTCACCGAGTTTGCCGTCTACCTCGGCGTCACGCGCACGACTGCGGACCAGGCCCCTCGGCCGATGCGGTTCTCGGCGCTCACCCGAAAGATGTAGCGCCGACCGCTCGTGAGCCCGGTGGCGCTCGCAGTTCGTCGGGCGCTGACGCCGTCACGCAAGGTCCGCCAGGTCCGTCCGCCGTCCCCGGAGCGCTGCACGACGTAGTCGCCGATCGCCGCGCCACCGTTTGACCATGGCGGAAGCCAGGCGAGCTTCGCCGCGCGGTACGCACGGGTGGCGGTGAGCTGGCGTGGCGCACTGCTCACCGTCGCTGGCACGGCGAACGCCTCGGTCGACCATGGTCCTCGCCCGACCGTGTTGATGGCGACAACACGGAACCGGTAGCGATTCCCATTGGTGAGTCCGCCGACCGTGACGGTCCGGGCGGTGGAGACGCCGTCATTGATCGTCCCCCACGTTCGTCCGCCATCGCCGGAGCGCTGCACGACGTAGTCGCTGATCGCCGCCCCACCGTTCGAGGACGGAGCCAACCACGCCAGCCGCACGGCCCGGTTGCCGTCGTTGGCGGTGAGCGAACGCGGCACGGTCGGCACGGTCATCGTCGAGGGGACCGTCGTGGAGGGGACCGTCGTCGTCGAAGGCGCGGTCGTCGAGGAAACCGCTGTCGTCGAGGTCGTCGTCGTCGAAGGCGCGGTCGTCGAGGAGACGCCCGTTGTCGAGGTCGTCGTCGTCGAAGGCGCGGTCGTCGAGGAGACCGCTGTCGTCAAGGTCGTCGTCGTCGAAGGCGCGGTCGTCGAGGAGACCGCCGTTGTCGAGGTCGTCGTCGTAGGGACCGTCGTGGGGGTCACCAGGTTCACGACGAGCGCCCAGTCGTCGCTGCCATCCGGATGTGCGGATGGGTACGGCACCGAACGGTTGGTCTGCTGCGCCTCGGACTTGGCAACTTCGGTGTAGCGGCCCGTGGTCGGGTCGTACCATCGCAGCTGCACGGGGCCGGTCCCCGCGATCACGGTCGTATCCACGACGACTTCGCGAGACGACGGGAGGTAGGCGATCGCCGCGGTGTCCGAACGGCCGGCCGCCGCCTTCGTGTCGCCACTGCCGGTGCCGGTCTTCAGGAACGTTCCGTGGTCCGGCTCCCAGGTGTGATCCGCCACGTACTCATCGACAACCGGCCAGATGTAGGACTGTTGCACCGTGTGGGAATGGGTGGGCACGTCCCTCCAGGTGACGTTCTCGGTGTACAGGCCATCCTTGCCGAATGGCCACAAGTCCTCGTGGCCGTAGTTGATGTATGCGCCGCCCTCGATGAACGTCGCCCACGAGCGCTCGCGGAGCTGCTGGCCGAGGTTGCCCGTGTAGTGCGAACTTCCGTCGTAAGGGGGCTCCGTGTCACCGGTCGGAACCGTGAGGTCCTCGTCGTAGCTGGCCTCGACAATCTCCGCCGAATTGTCCTCGTAGGAGTACCAACCGTTCATCGTGGCGTTGAAGTTGCCCGTCCGCAGCCAGCCCTGACCGGCGATCGACGAACCGTTGGCGGGCTCCATCCACCGTACCGGACGTGCCGACGGCCCCTCCGTGTCGTTGATCCCGTCGAACAGCGCGTTGATCCGCTGACCGCGGGTCGAGTCGACGGTCTGACTGTCGTCGAGCATGACGTGCCAGACGATGTTCGGGTACTCCGCCACCGGATAGCGCTTCGCGATCTCGATCCCCACGGCGCGCATTTGAGGGTCGGACGCCGCCTCCCAGTCCGGTCCCGCCCCGGTGTCGCCGAATCCACCGCACAACGAGAAGTTCACGGTCATGCCGAGCCGCCGGGCCTCCACCACGACGTGGTCCATCGCGTCCCACGCCGGGCCGAGGTTCGACTGCCAGGCGATTCCGCTCCACCACTTGTCGCCGTTCGCCTTCCGGTCGTACTTCGAGTCCCAGGTGCCGTTGACGCGGTATCCCCCGCCGGCCCAGACGGTCACGGCGTTGAATCCGCGTCCGGCAAGTCCCTGCAGGGTTGTCGTGATGTCGGCATCAGGTACGTCAGTGAGCGACCACGAGCTGAATGTCCGCATCAGGTAGACGTCCCCGTGCTGGTCGTGAATCTTGCGGTTGACGATCGACGACGGCCAGCTCGGGCCGGACGTCACGGCGTCGGTTCTCGATGACGGCTCGGCGACGGTCCCCACCTGCGAGACGGATGGATCGCCTGGTGCGCTCACGGTGAGCCCGCACGCCGACAACATGACGGCTACGACCGCCGCCGTCCCCACCGCATTTGGGAGACACCTCCGATCCACCCTGTGCACCCGCGCCTTCCCTTTCCGCCCACCCGAGCACGCCCAGACTACGGCTTTCCAGGTCTCCGGGACACCGCGCGACACCACCCCTGCGCAGCCGGTTCGCGCGATCGACCTGCTGATCGAGTGTTTACGGCTCCCTTTCGGGGGTACTAGCGTCCTCGTTACCGTGCTGGGGCGGCGGTCATTGTCCATCAGAAGGCCACCACCCCATGAACCGATGTCACGCCAGCGGACCGGCACGCTCTTCGAAGCGGCGGACCAGCGAGCGGGCAGCGTGGACCACGGGCCGAAACTTCGAACCAGCCTGTCCGACGGGTGCGTCGAGCCGCGCGGCAACCGCCGAGACGGACCGACGCCCCGTCGACACGCAAACAATTCTGATCGGCGCCTCCGGAGGCGGCGGCGGTCATCACCCCGCTCCCGTACGCCTCGCTGGCGCGACTTGCCGCCGGCGCCGCACGGAGCGGAACAATGCCGGTGGCCTGGGCGATCGCCGGCTCGTAGAGGCGCGGGGCCACCGACGCGCCGCCCACCTCGGTAGACGACGGGCACCAGCCGCCGACCGGCGCGTACCGCGACGCCGTGCTGCTCGCTCCGGACGCTTCTGCCGAGTTCTCGAACCAAGGAGGTAACCGTGGCATTCGTGCTGTTGGTTCTCGCGGCGATCGTTTCGGTCGTTGGCATCGTCCCGACCGTGGAGGGCCAGATGTTGCTGGGCAGCGTCCTCATCATCCTCAGCCTGCTCGCCCGCTTCGGTGGCAAGGACCTGGCCCTGTGAACCGGCTACTGGTTCTGGCGACCGGGTTCGCCGCCGGCGTCAGCACCGTCATCGTGGGTGAAGTCGTGGCCCAGGTCGCGAACGACGGCACGGCCACGCTCGAATGCGAGGGCGACTTCACCGAGGGCGGCGAACTTCACTGCACGATCCAGGACCTCGTGACGGTGCCACCTACGACCACGCCGACGCCTACCACCCGGGCCACCACCACTACCACCACTACCACGCCGGTCACGACGTCGACGAGCGTCCCGCCGCCGACTGGTGTGGCCTTCTTCGAGGACTTCACCGGCGACACCATCGACGACTTCACGGCGACGTTCGACTGGTCAGTGGTCGACCTCTTCCGCGGTAACGCCAGCTGGCAGGGCCACCACGACATGGCCTGTGGCGGCCCGACCACTGAGCGGACACTTCACCACGGCCCAGCCAGCAACACCGATCCGGGCGTGGAGTTCTGGATGTGCGGTCCGAACGGACCCGCCAGCGATCACCTCATGACGTCGAACGGGGACAACCACACGTTCGGGATCACCGCCTTCGCGCCGAAGCAGTCGTTCACGGGCAACCGGGTGTGCTGGGACGTGAACCTCACCGAGTCACCCGGTCGTCGGCTGTGGTGGGAAGTGCAGCTGATCCCCGCTGCTGCCGTCAGCAACGCCCGGTCGCTCGCCTCACAAGGGTTGATGGTGAACGGTGTCGACTTCGAGCGCGGCTCGGCGTACGTCGCGTGGGGCATCGGCATCGACGGCACCTACATGAAGCGTCCGAACCCTCCCACCGGGCTCATCTTCGACTTCACCGAGGAGCTGGTCAGAATCTGGCAAGGCCAGCGGCAGGTGTTCAATCCGGGCAACGGCTGGGAGTCGGGGGTCCGCTACGTGACGACCGATCGGGCGACCCGTGCCCGCCACTGCATGATCGACAACGGGCGCGGATCGATGACGATCTCGCAGCAGCGAGGCACCACCACGTACACGAGGACGGTCCCGGTGTCGTTCCCCAAGCCGTACCGCGTGATCTTCTCGGCTCAGAACTACAACGCCGGGAAGGACGGCACCTCGTCGAATCAGACCTGGCACTGGGACAACATCCTGGTCGCCGCGAACTGAGAGCGTCCGCCAATAGGCGCGAGCGTTGCCGCTTGAGCCTTCACGTGGGCAACGAGCTCTGGAAGCGGAAGCCTGCTGCGATCTGGGCGCGATCGTTCTCGTGGCGGTTTCTGGGCGCAGATGTTCTCGGCGGTCGCGAAGAATCGCGCCCAGAAAGCCTGCTGGGACGATTCGCACCTGGCACGATTCCCGCCCAGATCGCCGGCTGGCACATGTCTGTTGAGGGGCCGGGCGCTCCTCAGCCAAGTGCGATCAACCGGATGAGAGTCGTTCAGGGCGAGATGGATTCGCTCGACGCTCCTGCCGCCACATCGGTCGAGACGGACACCAACAGCACGATCCAGTTCGTTGGCTAGCCTCAGCGGGGCAATGACTCCCCCGACCGTGGGGCTCGACACCCTGACGCGTGCAGAGCGGCGGGCGTTGCGCACGCTCCTCGTCCGAGCGACTGCCGCCGCCGACCGGCCGCGCACCGGTGACAAGCTCGCACAGCTGGCGCGAGACGCGCCGGTCCGCTCGCTGCCTGCCGCGGCGGCGGTCCACCGCGTCTCCGGATCGGTGCTGCGGGGCCTCGAGGGCGTCGACGGCGTCCCCGAAACGGTGCGCGCCGAACTGGCGGCCGTCGGGGAACGGTCAGCGCTCCACCACCTTGTCGTCGTCGGTGCCTTGAGTCAGATCGGTGGGGCGTTCGACGAGGAGCAGCTGTCGTGGGCCGCGATGAAGGGGCCGGTCGTCGCGGCGCTGTTGTACCCAGCAGTCGGAGACCGGACGTACGCGGACCTCGATCTCTTGGTCCACCGGCGCGACTTTCCGAAGGCGATGAGGATCCTCGAGGACCTCGGTTACCAGCACTCGATCCACAACTGGGCACTGGCCGAGGAGATGCTTGCCGGCCAGGTCGGAATGCGGAGCCCCATGCTTCACGTCGACCTGCACTGGCATCTCCACTACTCGCGCGCGGATCGCCGTCCGTACGCGATCGACCCCGAGTCGATGCTCGAGCGAGGTCGACGAGTGGTGGTCTCGGGAGTCTCCACGAGGACACTCGACGCGGTCGACACCCTCCTGACACTCGGCTTCCACGCGGCGCGGTCCGGTGGGCACCTGCTCGTGTGGCTCAAGGACGTCGAACGATCGGTCGCCGTCGACGACCCGGACCTCGACGAGCTCGTGCGGCGGTGTGGTCGCTATGGATGCGGCGCGCCGGTCGGGCTCATCCTGGCGCGAGCTCGCGCCCTTCTCGGTGCCGAGATTCCCCCGCGTGTCGTCCACGCATTGGTTCCGCGATCGCTCCGCGCTGCGGATCGGGCTGCGTCCGCCCTCTCCGATCCGGTTCAGCTGAACGAAAACCGGACCCTCTCTCGTCAGCTGACGCGGTCCGTGAGATCGTCATTTCTCAGCAGCGTCGGCGACGTGCCCGTCCGCGCAGCTCGGTGGATCAGGCGCAGTCTCTCGCCGCCGCCACCGAACGAGACCGACAACCAGGACGAGAAGGCCAGCTACCTCCGCGCCGTCTCGACCTCGACCCACTGAGGCGGATGAGCATGCGCGGGACACTGACCACGCTCCGGCTCGCGATCTCGCTCGTGTACTCAGCGGGACGACGGCAGTTGATCCTGATCATCGTGGCGAGCGTCATCACATCGATGGCCATCGCCGGCCAGTTGCTGGTCGGGCGCACGATCCTCGACTTACTGGCCGACAGCGACCGCGTCGACGCCGGCGACCTCGCGCCTCATCTCGTCGTACTCGGCGCGCTCATGATGGTGGCCGCGCTGAGCCAAGCGATCGCCGGCGAGCTCCGAGTGCCCCTCGGCGAGCAGGTCTCGCGACGGGCGATGGACGACATCCTCGACGTGGCCACTGAGGTCGAGCTGGAGGCGTTTGAGGGAGCCGAGTTTCACGACCACCTGGAGCGCGCTCGACTCGCGGCCGCAGGTCAGTCGACGGCCGTGGTGTTCGGACTCGTCACCATCATCTCCACGCTCATCGTGACGGTCGGTGTCGTCGCGGTGTTGCTCACCGTGGCGCCCGTCCTGCTGCCGATCGCGATTCTCGGCTACCTGCCGATTGCGTTCGTGAACGTGCGCAACACCCGCGCCCGGTATCAGCTCGAGCGTGACCTCACCGAGCTGCAGCGACAGCGCATGTACCTCGAGTACCTCATGGTCGATCGCATCGAGGCGAAGGAGATCAGGTCGTACGATCTGGCGCCCACGCTTCGCCGTTGGCACGGTGACCTCTGGGACACCCGCCTCATACGTCTGCGCCACCTCGTCCGTCGCCGGCTCACGTTGACGACGATCGGGTCGGCGGTCACGACGGCCGTTCTCGTGGCGACCTTGTCGATCGCCCTGATCCTCGCCGGCCGTGGCTCCATCACGATCGGTGATGCCGCTGTCGCCATCGTCGGCCTTCAGCAGCTCAGCGGGCGACTCCAATCGGCCGCCGCGGGGTTCAACAGCGTGCACGAGGGCATCGCGTTTCTCCGCGATTTCGAGAGCTTCCGGGCGACGCTGCCGGTCATCCGAGAGCGGCGGCCGGACGCTGTCCCGCCCACGCCTCCGATGATCCTGACCGTGGACCGGCTCGGCTATCGGTACCCCGGCTCCGACGAGGATGCCGTTCGCAACGTCGGCTTCGAGCTTCGGCGCGGCCAGATCATGGCGGTCGTGGGCGCGAACGGATCAGGCAAGTCGACGCTCGCCAAGCTGGTCGGCGGCTTGCTCCGACCGGCGGCAGGGTCCGTGCGCTGGGACGGTGTCGACATCGCGGGCTGCGATCCGCAGCTCGTACGCGCCCAGATCGCCCCCGTGTTCCAGGACTTCGCCCGCTACATGCTCACCATCCGGCGGGCGATCGGACTCGGCGACACGACCCGGCTCGACGACGAGCCGGCGATCCGGCTCGCCGCGCGTCGCGCTGGCGTCGACGAACTGATCGAGTCACAACGCGACGGGCTGGACACGCGCCTCGGCAAGGCGTTTGGCGGCACCGACCTCTCGATCGGGCAATGGCAGCGGCTGGCGATCGCCAGGGCGCTGTTCAGAGACGCTGCCGTCGTCCTCCTCGACGAGCCCTCGGCGTCGCTCGATCCGCGCGCGGAGGCCGAACTGTTCGATTTGCTCCACTCGCTCTGCCACGACCGGATCGTGCTCTTCATCTCCCATCGCTTCGCGACCGTGCGCTCGGCTGATGTGGTGATGGTGCTCGAACAAGGGGAGGTCGTCGAGATCGGCTCGCACGACGAACTGATGGCAGCCCACGGCCTGTATCACGATCTGTTCGAGCTACAGGCCGAGCGCTATGGCATCGCGCGCTGAGCGTGCGATGTATGGACCGACGGCAGAGGCTGATCGGCCCCCGTCTGACCGGTCGGTCAGCTCGCCGGCGTGCCCTCCGAGTTGCCCTTGTGCAGCAGGAAGCCGTCGAAGTTCAGCGCCCACCTGTCGGCATGGGTGAAGTCCGCCACCGAGCCGAGCTCGGTCACAGATGGAGTCTCATACGTGGTCATGTCCGCCCTTTCCACCGCTCACTATTCGTGATGAACGTCGCCAACGCCGAGTCGACCAATGAGGGACTGGCCCTGAGGGAGTAGCCCGCCGCCCGCGACGCCTACATTCTCTCAGCCCTCGTCCTGTTTCGCAACCTGCATCAGCACGGGCTCATTCGTCGGCGACGAGGGCGCGGCCCGGCCCGCCAGCCAGGCGGATTGCAGCAGCGCAGCGGTCGGCGCGGGCGGCGACTCACCGAGCCACACCCGCTTCAGTTGCCGCGGGTCGACCAGCTGGGTGTCGACACCTTCGCCGGTCCAGCGCGCCGCGAACTCACGGGTGGAGGATCCCATGTAGCACCGGGTGAACACGGCCTTCGTCGTCGCGGGCGAGCACGTCGTCCGGGAGCAGGTCCGGCACCAGCGCACGCAGCGCGCTGGTTCGATCCCCTCGGCCCAGCGCTCCGCCGTCTCGTGCGACGGCGTGCACGAAGTCTGGATGGAGAAGGGGACTGGAGATGTCGACCTCCCGCCGACCGGCCAGAATCCGACGATTGCGTCGTGCGAGGACCTGGCTGCGACGCCGCGGCACCGTGCGAACGCTCGCCGAGAACGAGAGTGGCTGCTCGCGTTCACTCTGCTCGAGACCGGCCAGGAGCACCTCCACTCCCGCATCCGTCAGCCAGGCGAACTGGTCGCGACCCCATTCCCGCCGGGCGTGACGGCCGCGAACCACGGCGGGAGACAACGCGCCGAGCGCCGATCGGACACGACGCCACTGCACCGGCCTCGGTGATCGGATCAGCCTGGTCAACGGCGCCACCCGGTGAGCGGCGACGCCCAAGACCTCGTCCCCACCCTCGCCGTCGATCACCGATCCGCCCGGGACCGCCTCGACGAGTGGCACGTCACCGGCGATCGTCGGAGGCCAGACGACCCCGTGCGCCTCGAGATGGGCGGCGGCGAGCGGTCCGACCACGTCGAGCTCGTCGTGGAAGTCCAGGCGGTGCCAGTCCCGAAGTTGCAGGTGCCGGATCACGATTTCCTGCCACCCTCGCTCCTCAGCTTCCCTCACTTCGGGAAACAGTCTGGTGATCGGGATTGGGTCGGGTAACCCGTCCCGACGGGCGACGTGCGTCGCGACGGCGAGCACCGCCGACGAATCCCGCCCTCCCGAGAATGCCACTCCGCAAGGAGGCCGCTGCAGCGCCACCCCCACGACCCGTTCGAGCGCCTCCCGGGGCGTCTCCTGTTCGTTGGTCGGTGACGGGAGCGTTCCCGTGTGGCCCATCAGATAGCCGAACAGGATCTCGACCGGGCTCATCACGTACAACGAGTCGTCCACCGCTCGGTAGCCTAAGTCGGCGTCCGCGAGCGGGCTCCATGTAGCGGTCGACCCCGGGAAGGTGATGGTGCAGCTCCGACAGGCGGATCTGACGTGGCAGGTCGCCGGCGACGACGTCGTCATCCTCGACCTGAAGGGCTCCGTCTACCTCAAGTTGAACGGCAGCGCCCGGGTGCTCTGGGAACGTCTCGTTGAGCCGTGCACGGAGTCTGAGCTGACCGCGACCCTCGTCGACCGGTACGGCATCGATGACGAGCGCGCGACTGCGGACGTGGCCACGTTCCTCGCCGACCTACGCCAGCGCGGCCTGCTCGACGAGTAGCCGGTGTCACCCGGTCCATCGGCATCGCCGAGCTCGCTCCACATCCGTCTTCTGGGCTCCCGGCTACATCGTTTGTCGCGCCTGCCTCCACGCGAGATCCTGACGACGCTCCACGCCGTGGCCGTCCTTGCCGTCGTCGAGATGCTGATCCGATGGGTCTCACTGCCCCGGTTGAGCCGCATGCTCGGGATCCGGGTCAACCTCGCGCCGGTCCGCTCCGAGCTCGAGCAGTTCCGCATCGATGAGCTCTCACCTCGCGATCGCCGTCAGCTGCGATGCACGCGTCGCGTCGCGGACGTCTGGCCGCTCAGCAAGGGTCCGTGCCTTCGTCGTTCGCTCGTGGCCGGTCACCTGCTCCGCCGTCACCATCCGGCGATCCGGCTCGGTGTCGCCGGCCGAGGTGATGACGTGCTCGCCCACGCGTGGCTCGAGATCGATGACCGGCCGTTGGAGCGCGTTGCCGGGCTCAACGTGTTCCAGCAAGCGCCGACCCGGACGTCAGGATGACCGCCACCGATCGGCCCGTCTACGTGCAGTGCGGGCTTCGCCTCCGCTCCGAGCTCGAGCTGCACCTTCCGATCGCCATCGGGGCCGGCTTCGACGTCGACGTCCGGTGGGGCGAAGACATCCTCAACTCGACTGAGCCGCCGCCAGGAGATGTCATCGCCGCCTATGGGTCGGGCGAGGACAGCTGGTACACCGCGACCGACACCGGATCGGAACTCCTGGTTCGCTTCCGCGACTGCGGCGAGTTCGTGATCTCGTCCGACCTGGCCGAGGTACAGGTCCGGCGCGACCTCGGCGGGCGGTTCGAGCTCTTGCCCATCCTCCTCGCCGGCACGGTGAGCGCGTTCCTGCTGACCCTGCGGGGGGAGACCGTGCTCCATGCGAGCGCGGTGGCGATTGATGGAGCGGCACTCGCGTTCGTCGGTCAATCGGGCCGGGGCAAGTCGACACTTGCGGCGGTCCTGAGTGGCAATGGGGCCAAGGTCGTCGCCGACGACGTCTTGACGGTCGACACCGGCCCGCCGGTGACGTGTACTGGTGGAGCGTCGGAGCTCCGGTTGCGCACCGCCGCGGCTGCCCTCGCCGAGGATCGGCCCGGCACTGTCCGCAGGACCACGGCGGACGAGCGACTGGCGCTTGCAACGACGCCGGCACCTCTGGAGCCGTTGCCGCTCGCCGCGATTGTCGTTCCGGGGCCTTCGCGCACCGCCATCGAGGTCGAGGTCAGGCGCCTCCCTCCGAGCCAGGCTGTGTTCTGGCTTCTCGCCTTTCCGCGCGTCCATGGTTGGTGCCGGCCGGACGTGCTCAGCCGCGACTTCGCCGTGCTCAGCCAGCTCGTCAACCTCGTGCCCGTCTACGACGTCACGATCCCGTGGGGGCCACCGTTCAGCGCGGACGTGTTCCGTTCCCTCGCCGCATTGGCTTCGGGTCAGCTGCCGGACGGGCTCGGCTGAGCGCTGTCATCCTCTCGGTCGCCCAGCCGCGTCCGCGCTGGGCCATGGCTTCTCGGGTCCTCAACAGACCGGCGACGACCAAGAAGCCGCCGAGGGCCATAGCGCGTGCGATCCCACCATCGGCCCGCGCCGTCACGTCGGCGACACCTGCGACGGCCGCCGCGTTGACGACCGCGAGGCCACCCGCTACCAGCCAGCCGGCGACGGACTCGAAACGGTCGGTGGCGGTATCGGCAAACCAGACGACGATCAGGAACGCGCCGAAGACCGTGCCGGAGGGCGTGAGTGCGAGGTCGAGCAGGAAGCCGAGCAGCAGCAGACCGAGCGGGATCCACCACGACCGTGGTCTCCTTCCCGTCCACCGACCACGGCTGCTCGCCAGCTCGTACCCGAACCAGACCGCGGCGGTCACGACCGCAACCGCGAAGGAGTTCGTCGTACCGGCGCACGGCGAAGATGTCATCCGCGAGCCGACTGATCCCAACGGACAGCAAAAGGCCTCCAAGCAACGCAGCCGACAGCGGCCCCGCCCATCGTGCGGCCGCCGCCCGAGCGCCCTCATCGGAGTCGCTGGGTGACTCGGGCCCGGCGCGGAGCCATACGAGGACGAGTGCGAGGACGACGAACGGGGCGGCCACAAGGTCTCCCGTATCGACACCGTGGGTCCGCGAGAGGGCGAGCAGCGTCGGGCCGTGCCACGGCTCGAATGACACGACGGCCAAGGCCGCACCCATCGCTAGGGCCGCTCCGATCGTGGCCGTCTCGCGTCTCGCACAGAAGGACGGCGTCGCGTGGATCCGGACACGCGTGGCGTGCGCCGAAGCGCCGGCTCCATTCATTCCGCCCTCGGTTCCCTCCGACGTCGCCGGCCACCCCGCGGCACATTCGGTGCCGGTTCTCGCCCGCGGGTGAGCGCTGAATTATAAGCGGCGCGGCGGCGCGGTGTCGGAGCAAATCGCGTCGGCGCGAGTGGGGGTCACCGGTCACCTATGTTCTGACCGTCGCGTTTGATCGTCACGCGATCGCAACGAGGAGGCTGCCCATGCTGACAGACGTCCTCCGTGTGCGGGCGACGGAAGGGTCTTCCGACTGGCCGAAGCGGTCAGTGTTCATCCTGATCACACTCGCCACGATCGCGGGCGCGGTGATCCTTCCGAGCCACGGCGCGACGGCGCCAGTGTTCACCCAGAACGGGTGGTCCACCAGCGTGACCCCCGATCCAACGACCGTGCGGGTCGGTGACCGGATCGCCCTACACGTCACCGTGTCGGCGTCCACGGCCCGCAGCGGCCTCGTCGATCTGGAGGTCACGGACCCGGCCGGGCGCAGGGTCTTCCAGCGCTTCTGGGACGGACGATCGTTCGCTGCTGACGCGCCGCGGACCTTCTCGGCGAGGTGGCGGGTGCCGTCGAACGAGTCGCTCGGCCGGCACACGGTCCACGTCGGAGTGTTCAGCGTGGGGTGGGGCGAGCTGTACCACTGGAACCAACTCGCCGGCACGGTGACGGTCACGGGCGAG
>CAWGZN010000016.1:0-430039 GCA_963827075.1 uncultured Acidimicrobiia bacterium
CGTCGGCGTCTGCGGGACCGGCGGTCCCTCTGGAGCGTCGCGTGGCGCGAACGTATTCTGGCGCATCGCTCGGGCGCTATGCTCCCTCGGCGCTGGCCGACGGTCGATCCATCAGCGCGCGGCCCATCAGTGCGCGGCTCATCAGCGCGCGGGCCATCAGTCGGGCGCGAGCGGGTCTCCCTGCGATGTTTGTTGCGGCTGCGTTTGTTGCGGCTGCGTTTGTTGCGGCGGCTTTGTTGCGGGGCTGCGGGGGGTTAGTGGGTGTAGTAGTGGCGGGCGCGGGTGAGGACGTCGTCGGCGATGTCGGCGCGGACGTCGCGGAGGGCGACGAGGGCGGCCTGGGCCGGCGGCATCTCGGCGGACGCCGAGGGTCGCCCGGCGAGCAGCTCGCGGAGGCGGACGGTGTCGGAGCGGTCGCCGAAGACGTCGCGGTACGCGCGGTCGACGGCGGCGTCCAGACGCTCATAGTCCTCGACCGGCACCAGGTGCGAGTGGCTGCGGCTGATCCGGTGCAGCAGGCCGCGGTGCACGTGGGGGTCGAAGTTGTCGAGCTGGTACGCGCAGAGCAGGGACACCTGGCGCTCGGCCAGCACCTCGCTCCACAGGGCCTCGAGCTGGACCGTGGCCGGCAGGTTCGTCTCCCACAAGAGGTTCACCATCTCGCCGAAGAGGCGGACCTTGGGATGGCCGGCACTCTCGACCCGGTCGAGCACGCCGTGCGCCAGCGTGAAGAACTCCGTGCGGTCCGGTCGCCCGTCCACCATGAGGCTCTGCAGGCACGTCTCAGCGTCGAGCAGCACGAGCTGATCGCGGGCCAGCGCGGCCGGGACGTCGATCGTCCTGGTCAGGTGCTCGGTGACCGCCTTGACGTGGCTCGGGGTGGCGACCAACACGCCGGCCTCGCCCTGGGCGAGACCGGTGCCCATGAAGTGGGTGACGGCGCGGAGCAGGAACCCCTCGTCCTTGTAGAGCTGGACGACGTGGTCGCACGGGCGCGGAGCGCGCAGGAGCGCCTCCCAGGACGATACGGACGACATGCTGATACCCTCCGCCGAACTATCGACAGTCTATATGGCGGGGCGGTCCCGGCTCAATCCTGCCGGCGCTCATCGCACGGGGGCGACCACGACGTCGGTGGGGTTCCCGGCGAGGTAGTTCTCGACGTTCTCGATCGCGCGCAGGAGACCGTCGCGGATGACCTCCGGCGTCTGGCCGGCGTTGTGCGGCGAGAGCACGACGTTCGGCAGCGCCAGGATCGGGTCGCCCGGCTTGATCGGCTCGTCGTGGAAGACGTCGAGCCCGGCCGCCGCGAGCTTGTTCTGTGGTGAGCGCGTCGAGGAGCGCGTCGCGCTCGACCAGCGCGCCCGCGGCCGGTGTTGATCAGGATCGCCGTCGGCTTCATCATCGCGAACTCGCGGCGGCCGAGAAAGCCGCGGGTCTCGGGCGCCAGACGCAGGTGGAGCGAGACGAAGTCCGCGCGTCGCGCAGGATGTCGTCTTTCGACGCGGCCCGCGCGCCGAGGCGCCGCGACCGCCGCCGCGTCGCCGCGCGCGCTGTAGGCGAGCACGTCCATCCCGAGCGCTTTGCCGAGCGCGATCACGCGGGCGCCGATCTTGCCGGTGCCGAACACGCCGAGCGTCTTGCCGAGGAGCTGGGTCAGGAGCTCGCGCGGCCAGCTCGCCGCCGCGCATCTCGCGATCGATCCGCGGGATGCGCCGCGCGGTCGCGAGCATGAGCGCCAGGGCGTGCTCGGCGACGGCGAACGCGTTGATGCCGGGCGTGTTGCAGACGGTGATGCCGTGGCGGCCCGCGGCGTCGAGGTCGATGTTGTCGGTGCCCGTGCCCCAGATCGAGATCATCTTGAGCTTGCGGCAGGCCGCGAAGACGCCGTCGGTGAAGCGCGCGTGCGCCCGGATGTTGATCGCGATGCGTGCATGGTCGATCCGCTGATGAGCTCGGCCTCGTCGTCGGCGCCGCGCGCGGTGAACGACGCGCGTCTCGCCGACCTTCGCGGCACCGCTCGTGCGCCGGCGTGCCGTTGAAGACGACGGATAGTCGTCGGGGACGGCATGTAACGGGTGCCTTGAGGTCGGGGCTCACCGCGGACGGCCGATGCAGGCGCGAGCGGCTCGACACGCGCGATCCATCGTTGAGGTCAGGCCACGGCGTCCGCGAAGGCCGCCTGGGCCGCGGCGACGCCGGCCCCGGGCTCGCACTTGTGGCCGAGGTCGCGCAGCGCGAGCTCCAGCGCCGACAGCGTCGGCAGCACGTAGTGCGGGCTGGCGGTCATGGCCATGGTGCCGATGCGCAGCGTGGTCGTGCGCATCGTGTCCAGACCGGTGCCGATGAGGATGCCGTACTGGTCGCGCATCGCGAGCGACGACGGCGCGCCGGCTCGATGGTCTTCGGCGTCTTCACGCACGACACCGTGTTCGAGAAGATCGACGCGTCGGGGAACATCTCGAGGCCCATCGCGGCGACGCCCGCGACGGATGGCGGCGCCGGCGACGGCGTGACGGCGGAAGCGGTGCGGCAAGCCCTCCTCGAGGATCAGGCCGACAGCCGACGCGCATCGCGCTGGTGAGATGGGTCGGGATCGAGACGGGCTGGCGTCGCGGCGCGCCGTCCGGCACCTTGCCGCCGCGCGATACCGGCACCCACAGCTCCTTCCAGCGGAGCAGGTCGTAGACCAGGCTGGAGGCCGCGCGCTTGCGGTGCTCCATCGCCGCGAAGGCACGCGGGCTCACCGAGACCAGCGCCATGCCGAGCGGCGCCGCCAGGCACTTCTGCGAGCCCGTCATGTTGAGGTCGACGCCCCATTCGTCGGTCCGGACGTCGATGCCCGGCGATCGAGGACACGGTGTCGAGCATATAGAGCGCGTCGACGGACCGCGCGATCCGTGCCCACCTCGGCCGCAGGATAGGTGGTGCCCGTCGACGTCTCGTTGTGCACGAGCGTGATCGCCTTGGGCCGGAGCCGCTCGGCCTCGCGGGCGAGGCGGTCCAGGTCGAGGCGCGCGCCCAGTTCGACCGGGAACTCGGTAAAGTCGGCGCCGACCCGATTCATGATCTCGCGCATCAGGACGCCGAACTGCCCCGCGCCGATGACCAGCACGCGGTCGCCCGGCTCGATCACCGAGAGCGCCCCGGCCTCGAGCGCGGTGCGGCCGGAGCCGGGCAGAAGAACGACCTCGTTCTGGGTCTGGAACACCTGCCGCAGCGCCAGGGTCGTCGGCTCGAGCACTTCCTCGTCGAAGCTCCGGTCGTACTGGATCGTCGCCGGCTGATTCATCGCCTGGATCACCGGGAACGCGGTGATCTCGAACCGGGCAGCGTCGGCTACGCCGAGGAGGACCTCGGCGCCCTGGACGGGCCGACGCCTGCTCTACAGCGGCCGCTTCACCGAGGTCAAGCGTCTGACGCTGCTGATCGAGGCCTTCGCGGAGGCACGGGAGTCGTTCTCGACGCCGGCCGCCCTGGTTCTGCTCGGCGGCTATCCGGGCGAGTGGGAGGGGGAGCATCCGATCGAGACGGTCGAGCGCCTCGGCGTAAGCGATGTTTTCCTCGCCGGCTGGCACGGCCATCGACGATCTCCCACGCTTTCTGTCCGCGTCGGACGTGCTCGTCCACGCCTCGGTCCGCGAGCAGTTCGGGCTCGTGCTCGTCGAGGCGATGGCGTGCGGGCTGCCGGCGATCGCGGTCGATCGCGGTGGACCGGCGACGATCGTCGAGGACGGAGTCTCCGGCTGGCTCGTACCGCCCGACGATCGCGACGCGATGGCGACGGCGATGGTCGAGGCCGTCAGCGAACGCAGACCGCCGTCGCCAGCGCGGCCGGCGGGCGGTCCAGGTAGCCGGTGAGCGCTACACGTGGAAGCAGATCGGGGAGCTGATCTCGGCGCGATGATCGACGAGGTCCTCAGCGGCGCCGACGTTCGCCGGAGCGAGCTCGAGGCCGAGCCGCCCGGCAGCACGGTTGCCTACGTAATGCGGGCCAAATCTTAGACCGAACCCGTCACCTGCATAACGAGGGAGGACATGCAGATGAACATGGAATACTTCCTGCCCCGCCGCCTCGCCATTTGCGAGAAACAAATTTACTCCTTCACACCTGACCCCGCTGTTCCGCTGCGCCGCGGCGATGCGCCGCCCGACTAAAAACATGTGTGAGCCTTCCGCTTCGTCCAACTCCTCAAGATTCCCGGCATGTCTGTTGGGAATTACAAGCGTGTGCCCGGGATTTATAGGCTGGATATCCATAAAAGCCGAGCAACGATCATCATGATAGACCATGCTGACTTCTAGTTCGCCCGACAGTATCTTGCAAAATATGCAGTCATCCGATTGGCTCATTATCCCCTAAGCTCCTTGGCAAGTAGCGCAACCTGCCGAGCTGCCGAGGTTGCGCGGTTCCGGCAAAGACTAGAGGGAAGCCGCGCAACCTCGGCAGCTCGGCAGGTTGCGCTACTCTCGCCGGCGCCGCTCGCGCGGACAGAAAGGAACTTAGCGTTCTATTTATTCAGAGCGTCGCGCCTGGTTATGTCAAACACTCAAAAAACCGGTTCGGCCAACTTCGCCAGCACTGCAGCCGAAGCCGTCTCGACATCGGCGTGCAAAGAATTCCCGTGAGCGTCCATGGTCACGATCGCTGGAAAATCGGTCACGCGCAGCCGCCACATCGCTTCGGGTATGCCGAATTCGAGCAGCTTAACGTCCAGGACTTCGTCGATGCATTTAGCGTAATACTGCGCCGCGCCGCCGATGGCGTTGAGGTAGACCGCGCCGTGTTCTTTCATCGCGGCCAGAGTTTTTGCGCCCATTCCGCCCTTGCCGATGACGGCGCGAACGCCGTAACGCTTGATGATTTCGCCCTGATAAGGCTCCTCGCGAATGCTGGTGGTCGGGCGGCGGCGGTGATCCTGTAATCGCCGTTTTTCATTACTACCGGACCGCAGTGATAGAGCGCCGAGCCTTGCAAACTGACTGGGGGCTCATTCTTCATGAGGTGAGCGTGGACGGCGTCACGGCCTGTGAGCATCTCGCCCGAGATGAACACGACGTCGCCTACCTGAAGCTCGCGGACTTGTTCTTCGGTGATCGGCGTGCGTAAAACTTTTTCTTTGCCCGTGGTGACGAAGCCTCCTCCGTTCGACATCTTGATCGCCGGCTCCTTCTCGTCGCGGTAAAGCCAGCGTTTGATCGCGCCGGTCTTAGCGTCGAGTATGACGCCGAGCCGCCTGAACGCCCAGCAGTCATACGCGACCGAAACGAAGAAGCTCGCGGGCAGGCGGTTCTGGACGCCTATCTTGCATCCGATCAGTGTCGAGTTTCCGCCGAAGCCCATCGCGCCGATACCGAGCGTGTTCGCCGTTTGCATGACGTAGTCTTCGAGCTTCGACAGATCAGGGTGTGGATTGGCGTCGTCCAGCGTGCGGAAGAGCTGCTCTTTCGCGTGTTGATAACCGGTCGTGCGATCGCCGCCGATGCAGACGCCCACCGCGCCCGCGCTGCAACCCTGCCCCTGAGCCTGCCAGACCGCGTGCAGGATGCATTTACGCACGCCATCCAGATCGCGCCCGGCCTTGCCCAGGTGCGGAATCTCCATTGGCAGAGAATATTGAATGTTCTTATTCTCGCAGCCGCCGCCTTTCAATATCAGTTTGACCTCGACCTCGTCGTCGTTCTCCCATTGCTCGAAATGCATTGTCGGGGTTCCTGGCCCCAGGTTGTCGCTGCTGTTCACGCCGGTCAGCGAATCGACCGAATTGGTGCGCAGCTTGCCACGCTTCGTCGCTTCGGCTATAGCCTCGCGGATCTCCTTCTTCATCACGATCTGATTGGCGCCGACGGGAGTTTTGATCTCGAACGTCGGCCATCCGGTGTCCTGGCAGATAGGACCTTCGTTATCGCCGGCCATATCGATATTGGTGGCTATGACCTGCAGCGCCTGCGCCGAACGCGCGCCCTGCTCATGTTCGAGCATTCGCGCCATCGCGCGCCGCACGTCTGGCGGCAGATTGGTTGATGTATGCGTGATGAGTTGCAGCATACTGTCTCGAAAACTGTCTCGATAAGATTCCATCTTTCTTCTTCCTCAGTTCAATGGTTTTTCAGTGCGGGAACCGCGGCAGGACTAATTTACCACAACCGAGATAGCATTGCCGCCTGTCAGGGAAACCTTTCAAACGGAGCTTTTGGATCGGGGCGATATTCCGATTCCACCAGCGCCAGTGATCTGATCGCTCACTCTATACATTTACAAATTTCCAGGTTGCTTATACGTGAATGCAGCGCTCTTCCGGGAAATGGAAATGCTCATGCAGGTGAACGCAACGTCTATGCAGGAAAGGCAATGTTTATGCGGGGAAAAGCAATACTCGCGACGAACTGGCTGTGTTTTATGCAGGGAAAGAGCATCTTCATCCGCCAACCAGAATAGATGACGGCGCGATGAGAATAAGTCGCCTGGCCAGTGTCATATTCTGGCCCGGGGCTCAGATGCGCGGAACGAGGATTGCAAATCGCCCGGGTGACCGTCAGTTCTTTGCTGATAAAGCTCGATATGTAACAATCCGCGCAGAATGATCGACGCCATATCTGTTAACACCGACAACACGAAGGCGCGAAGCAGTCTGAACAGGCGACTACCCGGGCTTTTGAGCTTATTGGCGCTGATCGTTATGACCACGATGGCGACGCTGCCGTTTTTCGTCATCGGGGAAGATCAGAAAGTCGGTTGCTGCGGGGGCGAGATGCCCGTGACGCACGACTCGTGGATGCACTTCAATCAAATGCGGGCGTTCTATCGCGGGCTTGAATCAGGGCGAATCTACCCGCGATGGGACGATGAAACCCACGGCGGGTACGGCGCGCCGACGCTCGGTTTCTATCCCCCAGGCGTTTATTACGTCACTTCGTTCTTTTACTTTCTGACCCGCGACTGGTCGAAAGTCTGGATAGGCTTCTTCTGGCTGGCGAGTTTCGGGTCGGCGATCGCGATCTATTGGTACGCGCGCCAGATCATGTCACGTGGGGCGAGTTTGATGGCTTCTGCGGTCTACGTCTTCGCGCCATACCATCTGATCAATCAGTATCAGCGCGGGGCGATGGCGGAGTTTTTGAGTTTTGTATGGACGCCGCTCGTTTTGCTGTCCGCCGAGAAACTGCTCTCTGAATCATCACGCCGCGTTATCTTGCTCAGTTTCGCGGGGCTTGCAGCCAGTTTCGGCGCTTTTTTGTGGTCTCACCCGCCGACGGCATATCAGTTCCTGCTGGTCTTCGGACCGTGTTTTGTCGTGTGGGCGATCAAGCTAAAACGGAGTCGCAGGCTCTTGATCATCGGTCTCGCGCTCGCTTTTGGCTCGATGATCGCAGCGGGTTATTTTTTTCCGGCCATCGCCGAGCAGGGTTTGATCAATTACGAAGATGTCGAACGCGTCTGGCCATATCATTCAAGCTATGTTTATGACTACGAGCAGAAGGTCTACGAGCGCGTTGGTCAATCATTTTTCGCTCGCTTTTTTACGCGCATCGACCGTATATGGGCGTTCAACGCGATCGCCATTTTGCTAACAGTGATCGCTGTTGTTAATGGGACTTATATGTCTTATAGGACCTATAAGTCTCATACGGTCCCGAATCATGGTGGCGCACTCAGTAATCGCATATGGCTGTGGGCGTCAGCTGGATTGATGCGCATGTTTTTTGATGACGAAATATTCCGTGCCGATCGGACGACTGATTCCGAAGATCGAGATCGGAGTCTATTCGTGGCGGATGATGACGCTGACAAGTTTTGCTGTGGCGATGCTTGCCGGAGCAGCCATTGAGGGAAGGAGCGCCGCCTTCGGGAGATTTTCGCCTGGATGGAAAGTCGCGAAAACTTTTCCGCTGATCGCGTCGTTGGTTTTTCTGATCGGAGCGCTGGCCATGAGCGCGTGGTATGTGGTGTGGCCGATGTGGCGAGGGCAGTCATTTGAACCGAACCCGGAACATTACAACACCGCCACGCTGCCGCGAGGCGTTCCGCTCGAAACAGAGCCGATGGATCGTGCGAGATTGGTTTCGGGCAATGGGCGCGTAACGATCGAAGCTTGGGCGCCGGAATTGCGCAATCTTCGAGTCGAGATGGAAAAACCAGATCAACTGCAATTTCGGACATCGAATTTCGCAGGCTGGACGGCGACGCTGGACGGCGGATTGGTTGAAACAAAAGAAGACGCGTTCAAAAATATTTTTATCGATCTGCCTGCGGGCGAGCATACGGTCGCGCTCGAACTCCGCTCGACCGCTATCAGGCGCGCGGGCAATTTAATTACGACTCTTTCACTGGCGCTTATGTTTTCGATAATCATCATCGCAATCCGCTTAAAGGTCGACTGAAACCACCGAAAAAATCTTTTGATAGCCGCCGAAAACTGGGGAAACACATGAATCACCACATAGTGAAACGATTTGAGCCTCTCATCATTGCCGGGCTGCTGGTTTCGGGCGCGGTTTTTTTGCTTAGGCTGCCGCATCTGCAGGTTTGGGTCACCATGCCGATCAGCGTCTTCTATCTCTGGGCGATCTATGCCTTCGTCAAGGCGCGCTACATGGTGAAATTTCCGATTTCGCTTCTGATTTTGGTCTGGGCTTCAGTGGCTCTGGACAGTATCGGAAATATTAAGTTTGGCGACTTTCACGGCCTGTACAACACAAAATTCACATACTTTCAGTATGACGAATTCACGCATACGGCCATTCCCGCGCTGACCGCGCCGGTGATCGTTTGGCTTTTGCGGGCGGGGTTGGATTATTTCGGCTATCGCCTGCCGCTGGGACTCGTGACGTTTTTTGCGTTGACGATTATGTTCACCGTCTCCGGCTTCTATGAGATCGTCGAATTGTGGGACGACAAGTATATGTGGCCGGCGCCGGGAATGCGCATTCACGGTTCTTATGACACCGCGAATGATCTGCAATGTGATCTGCTTGGATTGACCTTCGGTGGATTGATGGCCTATGCGATCATGAAGCGGCAGTTCAAAAATGAGCAGGCGCCGGTTCAGGTAACGGCATGAATCGAGGATTGAAGATCGAGGATCTCGCTAACGCTCGTAAGGCAATTATCGATCCTCGATCTTCGATCTTCGATCCTCTATCCTCGATCCTCAATCACGCATCCATCCTTACGAACTTCGAAGCGACACCCTGGGCGCGCGTTCTTCCAGGCCGCCCTGGCTCCGATCAGATTTGCGCGTGAGCGGATGTTAGCGATGCCGTGTCCCGTCTTGTTGATCCCTGCGCCGTCGAATCCGACTCCGTCGTCGCGGATTTCAATTATCAGATCGGTTGAATTCTCTGACCGCACTTCCATTTTCACATGCTTTGCTCGAGCGTGGCGGCAGATGTTATTGAGCGCTTCCTGAACAATGCGGTAAAGCTGAATTCGTTCGATATGCGAAAGCCGTAAGCGATCTTCCAGATTGGAGTCGCAGATGAATTCGTAGGAGAATTTTTCTTCGGCGGGAAGTTGCGCGACGGCGTTGCTCAAGGCCCATTCGAGCGCGGGCAGAAAACCTATGTTTTCCAGCGCAGAGGGGCTAAGGTCTTCGCAGATGTGACGAATCTCGTTGGAGATCACTTCGATCTCGCGACGAAGCGCGGACGGCGACGGCGTCGAATCGTCCATGGAGGGCGGCGATCCGGATAAGTTGCCTGACGGAGGGTAAGCGCTAGACAACTGGTCGGTCATCACCAGCAAGTGTCGGAGGTCGGCCAGCGTCTGGTCGTGCAGATCTCGCGCGATGCGGCTGCGCTCGGCTTCTGTCTCGTTGGCCAGTCGCAGCCGGGTTTCGGTCAAATCGAGATTCGTTTTTTCCAGAGCGCGGTTGGCTGATGCGAAGCGGCGTTGTTGTCGAAATGCCAAAGCCGCCGCCGTGACAGCCACGGCGAGGAGCGATGCCAGCAGCAGCAGGGGCCAGCGGAAAGGCGCCGGCTCGATTCGTAACCGAAAGTTGAGCGGGGCGGAATAGACCAGGTCGCGGCTGATAGCGCGCGCCACTATCGAATATGGGCCTCATCGCAGGTCTTCGACGGCGAACTGAGAGTCTCGTCTTTGAGACCTCTTCAGCTCCTTATTGTTTCCGTCGAGCAGCCTGAATTCGTATTGGAACTGACTCGGAAAGGTCTTGCTTCCCACGCCCGTGACTTCCAGCAGGAGGCTCGACACGGTGTGCTGCAGAGCCAGTTCAGCCGGCAGATCTTCGGGGGTGTAAATCTTATCCGCCACCAGCCGTTTGATCTGCAACCGTGGTTCGACCGAACTGGGACGATGGCGCGCGACGCCGCGATTCGTTCCGATCCAGACCTCGTTGTTCGCGCCGGGCGCTACGGCGAAGACCTGTTGAGAGGCCAGTCCCTGCTCGGTGTCGAAGCGCGCGAAAATTTCCTGATCAGGAAGCAGTTTGATCAACCCCGCGTTCAACGTGGCTATCCAGATGACTTCGCGGATGGCGTTTTCCGGCGCGGCCTCGCGCGTTACGAATAACGAACGCACATCGAGATCCGGTAAAGTCCGCGCGTCAAGGTCCGGCTTGATTTCACGGATCGAAGATCCCTCGAGCAGATAAAGACCTTGAGAGGAGCCGATCCAAATACCTCTGTCGGTGATGGCGATCGAGCGAATAGCCCGATCAACGGCCGACGGCTTTTGCGGTAAAGCGTATGAGGATGTTTGCGAGCCATCGAAACGCCGCAAATCGCCGCTGGCTGTCCCGTACCACAGAGCCGCGTCCGAGTTATTACGTCTCTCGACAGCGAAGCAGATCGCGCGCCGGCCCGCGGCGTCGGTCGAAATGGGCGCGCGCGCATAACCGCTCGCGTTATTATCGATCCGCTCTATGCCGCGTTCGTAATAAGCGGCGTAAATCTGCCCACGGAACCCTGAGATTGCGCGAACGCTTTCCTTTACAGAAGCGGTGTCCGGCTGCTGCGCCGACGGGTCTTGAGCCGGCGGTTGGGTTTGGCCTGGAACCGGTTGTTGGGTTTGGCCTGAAACCGGCGGCTGCGTTCCGCCTGTCAGCGGCGGTTCCGCTTCGTCAGGGCCGATGATGGTGATCGTCGCGCTGGGGGCTGGAGGGACCCTGGAAAAGACTGAACCGTCTTTAGGTTTGACGAACAATCCGCCGCTCGAACCCGCCCAAACCGCGCCATCGTTTTCAGCCAGCGTGTAAACAGAACGTCCCTGCAACTCCGCGACTTCGGTCCATGAATCGGCGCCTGTCACACCATCACTGGATGTGAGCTTGAACAGGCCGTTGTTGGTTCCACACCAGGTTTCGCCGTCTGAAGCGTGAAGCATGACGCGCGCATAATTGCTCTGCGGCCGATCGCTGACATTCGACGCGCGAAGGCTGCTCCTGTCATAACGGCAAACTCCGCGGTCGGAGCCGAACCAGACGACGCCTTCTCGATCTCGGAAGATGGCGTATATGTGGTTGGAACGCAGCCCTCCGTTGGTGTTCACAAACGTCAAATGTTCTATCCGCTTGACGTCGCCATTCTCAAAACTGAGCAGAAACGCCCCCTGCTTGCTGGTTCCTGGCCGATAGTTCTCCGTCTCCGCCATGTAACGCCGTGACTGCGCCTGCCCCCAGAGATGTCCGTGTGATCGCGCCATTTTTCCAATACCATAAGCCCCCGGCCTGTTCGCTCGCCTTTTCGGCCAGCCAGACCCGCTCGCCGTCATCGTAAATCGATGAGACGAAATACGGCCTTGGTGATTTGACCGAGGCTTCAATCGAGCTCGCTCGCGCGATTGATAAAGCAACCCCCGCCCGCTGGACCCGATCAGCCAATCGCCTCTCGATGCGGATGCGGATGAAATTGTCGCGAGCGGCAGAATCTCGTTAGACTGTTTCGGAGATTTGAGCAGCGGGTGAATCGTCGGATCGAGTTTGGTCGCGTGACGCCATGTCCGTGGGCCGCTTTCACTGCGATTTCCCCCTTCCGCCTGTTCCTGGTAACGAATGATTTCGCCCGTTGGCCGTGACCAGCGTTACTTCGCCCTGCGGCGATGACGCTATTCCCGTCACTGCGCGATCGCGCGTTTCGGGCAATACTTCGATGCGTTTCTCGATCAACCGCGCCGCGCCGTCATCCGTGCCGATCCAGAGATGTCCGCGCTGATCGAGCTTCAACGCCAGAATCCTTCTCGAAGGCAATAAGGCTTCATTCGGCGCCGTCGTAGCGAACCAGACCGTTATCCGTGCCGAACCACAATACGCCGCTCGCGTCTTCAGCGATGGCGTTGACGCGATCGGAAGGCAAGCCGTGAAAGAGCGTTACCGCTCCCCAACGGTGCAGATTGAGGGTGGCGTTATCAGTCGGCGTAACTGGCGCCGGACTCTGGATATTTGTTTGTCCGGTCGTTGGCGCCGGCTCCTGTTCTGATTGCGAGAAAACTACGGAAACAGCGATCGCGAGGACGCATAGGAAAGAGAGGCATTTGATAAGATTTGAATTGAACACGGCGTACTTAAACAGTAACCTTTACCCGCTGCGTAAAAATATATTCAACTTTATCGCGCTTGAATCGGCGTGGTTTAAAGTTTGGACCAAATATTCTCCGTGGTATGTTTAGCCAGGCGCTATGGAAACAAACCTCTCAGAATCGATCCTCTCAGAATAAAAACTCTCAGAATAAAAACTCTCAGAATCAATCCTCTCGGAATCGATCCTGGCGATTTTTGACTCATTTGCCCGGTTCCACCAGATATTTCTTTCGGTCCTTCTCCAGCCATTTTTCCAGATCCGAGCTCGCTTTCTCCAACTCATCCTGATTGATCAATCCGCGGCGCAAAGCTTCGAAGTAAGCGCGAGTGCGGATATTGAAAGCCAGTTTATCGTACGCCTCATCGGGCGTGCCTTCGGCGGAAGCGATGAGCAACTTTTCGTAAAGCGTGGTCAACCGGCTCTCGACTCCGCGCAGGCTCAAATGGCATTTGCGGGCTATGGCCCAGTTCGACAACCCCAGCGCCAGATAATAAAGCGCTTCGGCTTCGAAGTCGGTCAGCAGTGGCTGGGTGAAGGCGTCTTTGAAATTCGGATCGATCATGTCCGCTCCGTCTTCCAAAACAGCGGCGACGAAGCGCAGGAATCGGCTCTCCGGATTATTTTTATCAATGAAACCATAGGCGGGAGGGGGCTGCACAGCGCGCACTATCTTGCGGATCTCATTGATGTAGATTTCGTGCGGAAACTGCGTCCAGAAGATTATTCTGGCTTCAGGAAACCCCTTCCAGATCGCGCGCGCCGCTTTAACGCCCGACAGGCCGGGCATCTGAATGTCGAGGACGCATAGCTGCGGGCGTTCGCCCAGTGCCGTTTTGACCACGCTCTCGCCGTCAGCGGCCTCCAGGATCGGTTTGTATTCAGCGAACTCGCGTTCGAGCAGTTCACGTAGATAAGCGCGCTGCGCCACATTGTCTTCGGCGATCAGAATTGCCATAGTTTCTTCTCAGGTAACCCCATAGTTAACTCACGGCGGGCATCATACAGTGATCGGACGTCCGATTAACAGCGATTGACCCCTTGTTCAGGACTGTGGAAATCCACAAGCCGCCGGTTATTTCCGGCCTTTTACGTCTTGATTTAGTTAATCCTTCCGGCTATTATCGCGCTTACTTTCTAGGTGGGCTGGCGCCCACCTTTTTTATCGCTTTATCCCGATATCATTTCACCCTGAATCTGTTAGAGGGAGTTTGAAGTTGAGACTCGATCCGCGCGTAAGCGAGATAATCGAGCGTGTTACCGCGCGCGAGGGAATGGAATTGGTCCACGCCGAAATGACCGGCGGGAAGACCCCCACCTTGCAGGTTTACATAGACAAGCCGGGTGGCGTGACTCTGGAAGATTGCGTGGCGGTGAGCCAGCGGGTGAGCTTGATTCTCGATGTCGAAGATATCATCCCGCATAAATACACGCTCGAAGTGGCTTCGCCGGGGCTGGATCGCGGATTGTATAAAGAGGTCGATTACGAACGTTTCGCGGGATTGCCTGCGCATATCAGGGCTTCGACCCGAACCGCTCCAAATGCTCCAACGCCCCCGTCACGGCGACGTCGTGGGCGTCGAGCAGCTGGGTGTCGCCGGTCAACGCCCACCACACGCTCAACGACTTCGGGGCCGAGAACGTGGCGTCGAACCCCGACACCGCCCGCACGACCGCGCCGTTCACCTTCACACGATCCACCAACTCCCGACCCAGCCGTGCCCCAGTCTCCGGGTCACGGCCCTCCAACAACGTCTGCAGCGCCTCGGACGTCACCTCACCCGACAGACCGAGCCCGGCCGCCTGTATGCCAGACCAGACCCCCGGCTGCTCGCCCGGCGCCTCCGTCAGGTACCGGGTGTAGTAGGCGGCGGTCGCCGCCGCCGACGACGCGTACAACGTCGACACCCGCAGCATCACCACCACCCGACCGCCCACCGGCCGCCGGCGGGCACCTGTCTGTCAAAGATCGGGAAGTGTTGGTGAAGGGCTCGGGTAGTTGGCATCGGTGGACTCCTAGGACGGCAGTGGCAGAGCGGGCTGGTCGGAGGGAGGCGTCCGGCGACGGCGTGGAGCGGAACGGTCGACATCGATTGAAGTGATCGATGCGGCGGCGACGACCTCGGAATCTCCGATCGGCCAGGTGATCGGGCCGCCGATCCACTCCTCGAGCCCGTGGCGAGGGACCCGCAACAGATGACCGACCCGCAGCGCCGGCACCCCCTCCGCCCCACCTGTCGCCAGCCAGCGGCGAACGAGCTCGTACGCGTTGGTGCGGCCGATCCTCAGCACCCGCGCCGCCTCCTCCACCGTCAAGAGGTCCGGGGGGACCGTGCTCGTCGAATTCCGCTGGGTCATCACACTCACCCGTTACATGCCTCCCGCGAGGCCCACGCGTCACGGTTTTCACACCAACGGACACGTACCGGCCAGAGCGGGTGAAGAATTCCGGCGCCGAACATGACGTCGGGCTCAACGCGGACTGCCATGCCCGATCAAGGACCGCACCCATGGCCGATCACGACCAAATGCCCGCCGGCGAGCAGCTGCCACAGCCCGGACATCAGCCGGCTGCCGCAGCAGCTGACATTGACCGACACGGGTTGGCTTGGCACGGACGCCACCGCGCGACCGTGGTCCTCCTCGATGGGCGCGCTGACGGGCAGACTCAGCTCGTGTCTGCCGGCGAGCCGGAACCTCCAGCGCAGATCCGCTACAACCTGGACGACGCCTTGGCCCTACTCGCATCGCTCGAAGACGCCCGGGATGCATTGGTCGACAGCGGCCACCTCGCCGTCGTGGTGAGCATTGAGAACGAGATCCGCGACCTCAGCCGTAAACCCGGCTTCGACGATCCGGCAGGAGGCACTGATGGACGGTGAACCGCTTCGCGCGACCGAGGCCGCGTGTCTGCTCGAGATCCCAACCAGCGAGCTCCTTCGTCTCATCTACGAGCACAGGATCCGCTACGTCATGGTCGACGGTATCGCTCATGTGCCCGCCGACGCGATCGACGAGTATCGGGCCCGAGCCTCGTAGGTGACGTCCAGCCTCGACCGGCGACAGGATCCTGGCAACGTGCGGGGTCAGGCAAGAGGAGGATTTGGTGGGCTTGGTTATACTGGTTGGTATGACTCATCGTGTCGGGCCGAAAGGGCAGGTCGTGATCCCAAAGGAGCTGCGCGACGAGCTGGGCATCGAACCCGGCGACGAGGTCAACTTCTGGCGCCATGACGATCATGTCGCGGTACGTCCCGTCGGTCGCGCGGAGCTACGTGGACGGTTCCGCGGCCACGAGCTCACCGCCACACTCGAGGCTGAACGGCAGGCTGACCGCGCTCGCGACCGATGACGACCGTCCTGGACTCCTGGGCCGTTCTTCGTTACCTCGAAGATGAGGGTGACGCGGCCAGCGCGGTTGCCGAACTGCTGACCGCAGAACGTCCGGTCATCAGCTGGATCAATCTCGGTGAGGTCTTCTACGTCATCCGGCGCAGCGGCGGCGAGACCGCTGCCTCGTCCACGGTCCGGGACCTGCGCGACGTCATCGACACCGAGCTTCCCGACGTGCAGCGGGTGCTCCAGGCCGGTCGGATCAAGTCCGAGTACCCCCTCGCCTACGCCGACGCGTTCGCTGCCGCGACCGCACAAGCCCACGACGCTGAACTGTGGACCGGCGATCCGGAGCTCCTCGTCGAGAACGCCTCGTGGATCTGGCGCGACCTCCGCTGAGGAGAGAATCCAACCGGTGATCTCGGATGCGAGCGTCGCCGCCGCCCGACCACCGCCAACCTAATGCGAAACCACCTTCGTCACCCGCTACTCCGGCCTCAACCTCAGCGTTGGCAGTCGACGGCGACTTCGAGGGCGGCGCAGATCTGACGCATTCGGTCGTCGCTGAGCCGTCCGATTCGGTCGACCAGCACGGCGATCGACACGCTCTCGATCGAGTCCAGGTTGACCGCACTGACCCGCGGAACGGGGTCCTCGCCGGGTTCAAGCCGCACCTCGCTGCTGATGCCACGGATTGTCGTCGTGCACGGCGCGACGAGTGCTCGACGCAACCGTGGGATCGCCACATCGCGTGAGAGCACCACTACGGGTCGTCGTCCGATCTGTGGTGGCTCGCACCACCACAGCTCGCCGCGAAGGGGCTGGGCCATCAGGTCGCGGCGGCTGCGTCGCGGAACGACGCCAGGTCGCCCCACTCGTCGGGCTCTTCGAGCGGGTGCGCGTCGTAGGCGGCGTATTCGGCGTCGAGTTCCGCCGACCGATGGCGCAGCAGCAGCGAACGGAGCGCCTCGTCGATCACCATGGCGTCGGGCTGACCGTCCAGCGCTCGGCGGGCGTCCGCCAGGAGGTTCTCGTCCACCGTCGTGCTGACCCTCACACGGCTCATGCCACAATCATGCCCTAGAAGTGGCACGACGTCAATGTGGACGACGTGTTGATCGCAAGGGCGCCAGCGCCCGGGCAAGTCGAAGGGGGCGAGGGCGAACAGTCGCCGCGCATCGTCGTCCACGCGGCGAGCCCGGGTGAACCACCCGCCCATCAGTACACCTCGAGCGGGCCGCCGCCCCTGTGACGGCCAGACGCTCGCGCGGCCAGTCTGAGCGTGGTGCGCGGACAGTGGTCACGAATGACGTCGCGTGCCGCGCGGTGCCGGCTCGTGTCGTCGAGTGCCGTCAGATCCTGTGCACCTGGTGTGCACCTGACGAGTGTGCGATCGTCGGCAGGACCGCCGTCTGGGCCATCTACCAGGACTTTTCGAGTGGGCGATAGGCGCCTCGATCGCCTGACCTCCACGGTGTGAACGTGGCGCTCTTCCAACTGAGCTAATCGCCCTGGGTGGCGCAGCAGCCTAGCGGTGCCGCCGGCGGGCTGACGTCCGACACCCGCCTCCCCGTCCCCGTCGTTTGTGTCACCGAAACCGCCGCATGCGGCGAGATCGGTGACACAAACGCGAGGCGTCCGGGCCGGCCTACTTCCTCACTGCGCGCAGTCGGGTGAGCGCGACCAGGCCGAGCCCGCTGATCAACAGCGCGGCGGCGACGACCGTCAACCGCGTCGGTCAGGAGCTGATCCGGACGCACGCCATGCCGAGGCCCTGTCGGTCGCGGTAGGCGGCGAGCCCGTCCGGGCAGACTTCGTCGACCGCGACGAGGCTGGACACCACGAGCTCGTCGGCGCTCCCCGTGCAGTTGACCTCGCGGACGTCGCGGTTCTGCTCGACCACCACGCAGGAGCCGGGCTCGAGCACGTTGTCTGGCGGCCGGTCCGTACCCGGCTCGTACAGCGCGGCGCCGATGAGCACGACGATGGCGCCGATCGCGAACATCACCCCGGCCAGCTTCCACGGGAACCGGGCCGGCGGCAGCGGGGTCGGCGGCGACGGGCTCGCCGTCGGCTCCGCGGGCGGCGCGGCACGGGTCACCGTCACCGCCTGCCGTCCGCTTCGCAGCTGCGCGTCGTACGCCGCTCGTCGCCCCGGGTCGCCGAGCACCCGGTAGGCCTCGTTGATCCGCGCCATCGCGGTGGCGTCCCGCTGTTCCGCCGAGTCGGGATGGTGACGGCGGGCGAGCCGGCGGTAGGCGTCGCGGATCTCGCCGGCCGAGGCCGTGGACGCGACCCCGAGCGTGTCGTAGTGCGTCACCTCGTCACGCGCTCACGTCACCGGGCCGCCCATCCGCCAGTACTCGCCGGCTTCCCGGTCGAGCAGCTCCTCGTCGACGAGGTACCGACGCAACATGGCCGTGTCGGGATGGCGCCGCTCGAGGATCGCGTTGACCCGGGCCTCGTTGTAGCGCTGTCCAGGCTCGAAGTCCTGGGCCAGCCAGTCGAGCAGCAGCCGGCGCTTGGATCGCGCCGCCGGCAACGCGGTGATCCGCCCGTCCCGGACGAACGCGTCGAGCACCTTGCGCCGGTCGTCGTCCGGCTCGCCGGCGTGCTCGACACGAGGCGGCCGGGCGAGCGCCTGCCGGGCCGCCCGCTGGAACGCCGCGCCGAGGACGACCAGGCGCCCGTCGTCGCCCGCCACGACGAGCCCGCCGTCGACCAGCCGGGCGAGTGCCTTGCCGGCGCGATCGGCGGACAGGCCGGTCGCGCGCGCCGCGTCGTCGAGGCCTGACGCCCCGAGCGTCAGGGCGGCGAACACGGCTCGGCGGTCGTCGTCGGCCAGCAAGCCGACGAGCACCCCCGCGTCGAGATGGTCGGAGTCGCCGGGTCCGGCCATGGGCTCAGTACCCGGCGTCGACGTCGACCGGCCCGATGAGCTCCTCGCCGGCGGCGAAGCGGCGCACGTTGGTCACGATGCGCTCGGCGAGGAGCGGCACCGCCATCTCAGGGGTGTTGCCCACGTGGGGCGTGATGAGGCAGTTGGGCAGCGACCAGAGCGGATGTCCGGACGGCAGCGGCTCGGGATCGGTCACGTCGAGCCCGGCCCCGCCGATCTCCCCGCTCGCGCAGCGCGGTGACGAGATCCTCGGTGACGACGTGACGACCGCGCGCGACGTTGACGAGCCAGGCGTGCCGCTCCATCAGCTCGAGCTCGCCCGAGGCGATGATCCCGTCCGTCTCGGGGGTCAGGGCGAGCGCGACCACCACCAGGTCGGCGCCCGGGAGGGCGTCGGCATAGCGGTCGGCCTCGAGCACCTCGTCGACCCCGTCCATGTCGCTCACGTTGCGCCGGACGACGGTGATGTGGCAGTCCCACGGCTGGAGCAGCCGCACGAGCGACTCGGAGATCCCACCGCCGCCGAGGATGGTGACCCGCCCGCGGAGCAGGTTGATGCCCTGCGGCGGGCACCACGAGTCGGCCCGGGCGTACGTGCCGAGGCCGCGCATGCCGGCCAGGGCGAGCGACAGGGCGAGCTCGGCGACGGGCTCGGCGTAGACGCCCTTGCCGCACGTCCACTCGCGGTCGTGGTCGATGAGATGGGAGAAGTTCTCGATGCCGGCGAACGGCAGCTGGATCCAGCGGGCCTGTGGTGCATCGTCCAGCGCCTTGGCGAGCGTGTCGGGGTCGCGGGGATCGGCCCAGATGATCGCCTCCGCCTCCGCCAGCGGGACGAGGTGGCCGCCCCCGTCGCTGATCGCCTCCGCCATCCAACCCGGTGCGGGTTCGGGGGCGAGGGCGATGCGGGGGGCCTCGGGTCTCGGCATGGTCAGAACGAGGCTATCCGAGGCGTGCCCGCCGCCGTTCTCCGACAACGGTCCCGGCGAGAAGGATCACGATCGCGACCACCATGATCAGGGTGGCCAGCACGTGGACCTGGGGCGGGATCTCGACCTTCGCCGAGTCGAAGATCTCCCGTGGGAACGTCGACACGCTGCCGGCGATGAACGACGTGATGATGTAGTCGTCGATCGACAACGCCAGCGACAGAAGGAACGCGGCCACGACACCGGGGATGATCAGCGGGAACGTGATCTTGAAGAACGTCCTCAGGGGCGGCGAGCCGAGGTCGGCGGCGGCGTCCTCGAGCGACCAGTCGAGCCCACGGATGCGGGCCTTGATCGTGAGCGCGACGAAGGACAGACAGAACATCGTGTGGGCGATGACGATCGTCCAGAAGCCCCGGCTCACCCCCTGGTTGAAGAACAGCGTGAACAGCGACGCGCCGAACACGATCTCCGGCGTCGTCAGCGGGAGGATCAGGAGCAGGTTGAGCACGGTGCCGCCGAGGATGCGGTACCGCGCCAGGGCCAGCGCGATCAGGGCTCCCAACACGGTCGCGATCGTGCAGGCGACGAAGGCGACGCGCATCGAGACGATGAACGCATCGGTGTAGTCCCCCTCCGGGAACGGATTCTTCCAGTGCTCGAGCGTGAACCCGCTCCAACTCGTGTTGAACCGGCCCTCGGGGTCGTTGAAGCTGAACACGGCGATCGTGATCAGCGGGATGAACAGGTAGGCGAACCCGAGGATCGTGACGACCCAGAGAGCCACCGTGCCCCACTTGACGCCCCTCACGCGATGTCCTCCGTTCCCAGGAACTTGGCATAGACGAGCACCCCGGCGGTGATCAGGGCCATCAGCACGAAGCTGATCGCGGCCGCGGTCGGGTAGTCATTGCGCTCGAGGAACTGCGTCTGCACGACACTGCCGATCACCTGCGTATTCGGGTTACCCAGTAGCTCGGCGTTGATGAAGTCGCCGGTGGCCGGGATGAAGGTGAGCAGGGTGCCGGCGAACACACCGGGCAGCGACAGCGGGAGGATGACCTTGCGGAACGTGCGGCTGAAGGGCGAGTACAGGTCGGACGCGGCGTCGACGAGACGGATGTCGACCTTCTCCAGGCTGACGTAGATCGGCAGCAACATGAACGGCAGGAAGTTGTAGGTGAGCCCGCCGATCACGGCGATCTGGGTGTTGAGCAGCCGCCCGTTGTCGAGGATGCCGACGCTGTCGAGAATCTCGACGGCGTTCAGTCTGTCGATCAACCCGATCACCGGTCCGCTGTCGTTGAGCAGCGACTGCCACGCGATCGTGCGCAGCAGGAAGCTGGTGAAGAACGGGACCATGACGAGCCCGAGCAGCACGTAGCGCCAGCGACCCGCCTTGAAGGCGATGAAGTAGGCGATCGGGTAGGCGATGAGGAGGCACATGACGGTGGCGATGCCCGGCGTAGACGAACGAGCGCAGCAGCTGGGTGCCGAAGTCGTCGAACGCAGCCCTGTAGTTGCTCCACTCCCACGTGAACTCGTAGTTCGGCAACAGCCGGTCGGGCTTCGTCGACAGCGAGATCTTGAGCAGCGTGATCAGCGGGACGATGAAGAAGACGAACGTGAAGAGCATCCCCGGGATGAGCAGCACGTATGGGATGCGCCGGCCGGCACGCAGGCTCCGGTCATCGCCGGTGGCTGTGTCGGCGGCCAACGGTCAGCCGCCCGTGATCTCGAGGAAGCGCTCGGTGATCGCCACGTCGATCGCCTCGGGCAGGTCGGCGAAGACGTGGAGACGCGCCGCGTCCTCCGGCGTCGGGAACAGGATCGGGCTGTCGGCCAGCGCCGCCGCGTCGCCACCCATCTCGATCAGCTGTTCACGCACTCCCTTGACCGGCGAGATGTATTGCACCCAGGCCGTGAGCTGGGCCGCCTGGACCGGGTCGTACACGAAGTTCATCCAGTCGGCGGCGGCGAAGGCGTTCGGGGCCCCCTTGGGGATCACCATCGTGTCGTACCAGCTCATCCCGCCCTCCTCCGGGATGACGAGCTGGATATCGGGGCGGTCGTACTGCATCTGCACGACGTCGCCGGACCAGGCGATGCAGGCCACGAAGTCGCCGCTCTCGAGGCTCCGGATGTACTCGTTGCCGGTGAAGGCGCGGATCTGACCGTTGTTGGTGGCCTCCTCGATCCTGTCCAGCGCCTCGAACGCCCCGTCCTCGTCGACGACGCTCGGGTCGTGGCCGAGGCCCAGCATGACGAGCCCCAGCGTGTCCCGCATCTCCGTGAGCATCGCCACGCGCCCGCTGAACTCGGGATCGAAGAGGTCCATGACGCTGCGGATCTCGCGGCCGGTGAGGGCCGGGTCATAGCCGATGCCGGTAATCCCCGCTTGCCACGGCAGGTGGAATGCAGCGCCGTAATCCCAGTTCTGATTCAGGAACCGGTCCTCGAGGTTGACGCGGTTCGGGATCCGATCGAGCGGGAGCTGCTCGATCCATTTGAGGGTCTTCAGCCGCGCCGCCATCCAGTTCGTCGGGCAGATGATGTCGTAGTCGATGATCCCGCCCGTCCCGAGCACCGGCGCGAGCAACCGGTTGTACACCTCGTTGTTGTCGTTGAAGTCCTCGTCGTAGGTGACCGAGGTTCCGGTCGCTTCCTGGAACCGGTCGACGGTGCCCGTGGCGCCCTCTTCCGTCGGGTCGATGTAGGCCTGCCAGTTGAGGATGCGCACGGCGTCGGTGCCGGTCCCGATGCCCCCCACCGCCGTGCCCTCGTCGTCGCTCGAGCCGCCACTACTCCCTCCCGTGACCGCAAGTACGCCCCCGATCACCGCCGCCGTCCCGGCGACAGCCCCGCCGACGATCAGCGCCCGCCGGCCGAGCCGCCGATCATGTGGCGGCTCCGTGTCGGCGGCCGGCGTGGCGCCGACCTCCTTGCCTTCGAGTGACGCCTGCACCTCGTCGACGTCGGTCGTCGTCGCTCCGACGATCGCCGAGCGGCCGCGGAGCAGGTACGGCGCGTCCGGCGCCCAACCGAGGGTGATCGGCGCCCCCTGCTGCAGCGGCGCCGACTCGCCGTCGGCCTCGACGGTGGCGACCACCTCGGTGCCGTCGCTGAGGTCGACGAGCAGGCGCAGCTCGGAGCCCTGGAAGATCACTTGCCGGACGGTGCCCGACACGGCGCGGCCGTCGTCCGAGCCGTCGGGCCGCGGGCTGAGCCGCTCCGGCCGCAGCATCACCGTCACCGGATCACCCGGCTGGGCGAGCGTCTCGCCGACGGTCTCGACCACGCCGCCGCCGTCGAGCTGCACGCGGGCGCGTCCGTCCTCCACGGTGTCGAGCGTGCCGGGCAGCAGGTTGGCCGATCCGATGAAGCCGGCGACGAAGATGCTCGCCGGCTTGGCGTAGATCTCCTCGGGCGTGCCGATCTGCTCGACCTTGCCCCGGCTCATCACCGCGATGCGATCGCTCATCGTGAGCGCCTCGCCCTGGTCGTGGGTGACGAAGACGAACGTGATGCCGACCTCGCGCTGGATCCGCTTGAGCTCGATCTGCATCGCCTCGCGCAGCTTGAGGTCGAGGGCGGCGAGCGGCTCGTCGAGGAGCAGCGCGCTCGGGCAGGTTGACGAGCGCCCGGGCCAGGGCGACGCGCTGCTGCTGACCGCCGGAGAGCTGGGCCGGGCGGCGGCGGGCGAACTCGGCCAGCCGGACGATCTCGAGCATCTCCATCGCCCGGCGGCGGGTCTCGGCGGCGGGGACCTTCTTCGCCCGCAGCCCGAAGGCGACGTTGTCGAACACCGACATGTGCGGGAACAGGGCGTACTGCTGGAACACCGTGTTCACGTTGCGTTCGTGCGGCGGGACGTTGGAGACGTCGATCCCTTCGAGCACGACCCGGCCGGCGGTCGGGCGCTCGAAGCCGGCGATCATCTTCAGGAGCGTCGTCTTGCCACAACCGGACGGCCCGAGCAGCGAGAAGAACTCGCCGCGCATGATCGCGAAGTCGGCGCGATCCACGGCGACGAAGTCACCGAACTCCTTGCGGACCGCGTCGAGGACGATGACGTCATCGGCAACGTTGTCGGCGCTGTTGACGCCGATCTCCATGGTGTCCAAGCCGTCCCCTCCCCGTGACGCGCCCGATCGTACGTCCGCTCAGCTCTCCAGGTTCGCCATGACGTGCTTGACGCGCGTGTAGTCCTCGAACCCGTACATCGAGAGGTCCTTGCCGTAGCCCGAGCGCTTGAACCCGCCGTGGGGCATCTCGGCGACGAGCGGGATGTGCGTGTTGATCCAGACGCAGCCGAAGTCGAGCCGTTTCGCCATCCGCATCGCCCGCCCGAAGTCCTTCGTCCACACGCTCGACGCGAGGCCGTAGTCGACGCCGTTCGCCCAGCGCACCGCCTCGTCCTCGTCGCTGAACTGCTGCACCGTGATGACCGGCCCGAAGACCTCGTTCTGGCTCATCTCGTCGTCCTGCAGCAGGTCGGCGACGACCGTGGGCTGGTAGAAGAAGCCGCTGTCGCCCTGCCGGCCGCCGCCGGTGAGCACCCGGGCGTGGTCGGGTGCCCGCTCGACGAAGCCGGACACCTTGGCCAGCTGGTCGGCGCTGTTCATCGGCCCGTACAGCACGTCCTCGTCGTCGGGCAGGCCGGTCTTGGTCTCCTTGGCGGCGTGGACGAGCTCGTCGACGAAGTCGTGGTAGACGCCTGGCGACGCCAACACGCGGGTCGCGGCCGTGCAGTCCTGGCCGGCGTTGAAGTAGCCGGCGACCGAGATCCCCTCGACCGCCGCGGCGACGTCGGCGTCGTCGAACACGATGACCGGCGCCTTGCCCCCGAGCTCGAGATGGACGCGCTTGAGCCGCGTGGCCGCCGAGCCGGCGACCTCCATCCCGGCGCGTACCGAACCGGTGACCGAGACCATCGCCGGCGTGTCGTGGTCGATCATCGCCCGCCCCGTGTCGCGGTCGCCGCAGATGACGTTGAACACGCCCGGCGGGAGGAACTCGGCGGCGATCTCGGCGAGCAGCGTCGTGCTGGCCGGGGTCGTGTCGCTCGGCTTGAGCACGACCGTGTTGCCGGCGGCGATCGCCGGGGCGAACTTCCAGACCGCCATCATCATCGGGTAGTTCCACGGGGCCACCTGGGCGCACACGCCGACCGGCTCGCGCCGGACCATCGACGTCATGTTGGCCATGTACTCGCCCGCGCTCTTGCCCTCGAGGTGCCGGGCCGCCGAGGCGTAGAAGCGGATCTGGTCGACCATCGGCGGGATCTCCTCCGATCGCGTGAGCGCGATCGGCTTGCCGGTGTTCTCGACCTCGAGCTCGATGAGGTCGTCGGCCCGCGCCTCGAGGGCGTCGGCGATGCGGAACAGGGCCAGCGACCGTTCCGACGGGGTGGTGTCGCGCCACGACTCGAAGGCGGTGGCCGCCGCCGTCATCGCCGCGTCCACGTCGGCGGGGCTCGAGAGCGGCGCCTCGCCGTACTGCTCACCCGTCGCCGGGTTGATCACCGCGGTCGTCCGCCCGTCGGCGGCGTCGACCCGCTTGCCGTTGACGAAGTTCGAGAAAGCCTTCATGAACGAGTTGTACCACGCCACCCGCCCGTCCGGTATCGCCGCTCCAATTACGCTCTCGGCCGTGACCGCAGCGATCCGCTCCGTGGGCGTGCCGAAGGAGATCAAGACCGCCGAGCACCGGGTGGCGATGACGCCGGACGGGGTCCGGGAGCTCGAGCGCCACGGGATCGAGGTGCACGTCGAGACGGGCGCGGGCGAGGGGGCGTCGATCACCGACCTGGACTACCGGGCGGCGGGCGCCGACATCGTGCCGAGCGCCGAGGACGCCTGGGCGCAGGAGCTCGTCGTCAAGGTCAAGGAGCCGATGGAGGAGGAGTTCCGCTTCCTCCGGCGCGACCTGACGCTGTTCACCTACCTCCACCTCGCCGCCTACCCCGACGTCGCCAAGGCGCTCCTCGTCGCCGGGACCACCGGCCTCGCCTACGAGACGGTGCAGCTCGACACGGGCGCGCTGCCGCTGCTCGCCCCGATGAGCGAGGTGGCCGGGCGGCTGGCGCCGCAGCAGGGCGCCCACTTCCTCGAGCGCCACAAGGGCGGCCGCGGCGTCCTGATGGGAGGGGCGCCGGGGGTGCGCCCGGCGAAGGTCGTCGTCCTCGGCGCCGGCAACGTCGGCTGGAACGCGGCGTGGATCGCGGCCGGCATGGAGGCCGAGGTCGTGCTGGTCGACAAGAACCTCGACCGGCTGCGCTGGGTCGACCAGATCCACCGGGGGCGGATCGTGACGGTCGCCTCCAACCGCGGTGCGATCGAGCGGGCCGTCTCCGACGCCGACCTGGTCATCGGGGCCGTGCTCGTGGCGGGAGGCAGGGCGCCCGTGATCGTGAGCGAGGAGATGGTGCGGGGGATGAAGCCGCGGGCCGTGATCGTCGACGTCGCCGTCGACCAGGGCGGCTGCATCGAGACGATCCGCGAGACCACCCACGACGATCCCGTGTACGAGACCCACGGCGTGATCCACTACGCGGTCGGCAACATGCCCGGCGCGGTCCCGAACACGAGCACCTACGCGTTGACCAACGCCACGCTCCCCTACATCCAGGACGTCGCCGTACTCGGCCCCGAGGGCGCCGCCCGGCGGGACCCGGCCGTCGGCTTCGGGATCAACACCGTCGGCGGCAAGGTCACCAACGAGCCGGTGGCCGAGTTCCTCGGCGTGGACTACGTCGAGCCGTTGGCCGCCTTCGCCGGCTGACACGTGCCCACGTAGGGTCTATTCATGGCGTTCCCCGGCCACGCCGCACGCGCCGCGCAGTTTCTGGCCGCTCGCTCGCTGGCGCTCGCTCGCTCGCAGTGGAGGAGACCTATGACCAACGTATTCGACCTCGAGATGCCGACGTTGGAGGTCGATCTCGCCGGGACCACCTTCGACCTCATGGCCGAGCGCATCGCGGCCGCCGAGGAGAGCTGGATCGCCCGCAATCCGTTCGGGTTCTCCATCCTTCACTACGACGACGTCGTCGCCATGCTGCGCGACAAGCGGTGGCACAGCGCGACGTCGCGGATCATGGAGCTGCAGGGGATCACCGACCCGAAGTACCTCGAACGGCGGCGCACGTCGATCCTGTCGGCGGAGGGTGACGAGCACACCCGGCTGCGCCGGCTCGTCGGCAAGGCGTTCTCGCCGCGGGCGGCCGATCGGTTGCGGCCATTCATGCGGGAGGTGATCAACGGGTTGGTCGACGCCGTTGCCCCGAGTGGGCGGGCGGACATCGCGGTGGACATCTGTGAGCCGTACCCCATCCCGATCATCTGCGAGCTGCTCGGCGCGCCGAAGGAGGACTGGAAGCTGTTCAGCCGCTGGGCGAGCGACGTGCTGCGCATCTTCAACGGCAACCTCCACGAGGACCTCCCGACCATCGTCGCCGCCCAGGACGAGCTCGACGAATACACCCGGACGCTCATCGCCGATCGTCGCGACAAGCCGGCCGACGACCTGCTCACGGACCTGATCGCGGCCGAGGAGGAGGGCGATCGGCTGTCGACGGACGAGCTCGTGATGATGGTCGACGCCGTTCTCGTCGGCGGCACCGACACGACGCGCAACCAGCTCGGCTGCACGATGGCGTTGTTCACGTACTACCCGGAACAGTGGAAGCTGCTCGCCGACCAGCCCGAGATCGCCCCCCGGGCGGTCGAGGAGTGCATGCGCTACTTCGGGACGATCCGGGGCACCGGGCGGCTCGCCAGCGAGGACATCGAGTACCGGGGGATCCTGTTCCCGAAGGGGACGTTCATCGCCCCGTCGACGGCCACCGCCAACCGGGACCCGGCCGTGTTCCCCGACCCCGAGGTGTTCGACATCGCTCGCGAGCCGAGCGGGCAGCCGCAGCTCACGTTCGGATCAGGGATCCACTACTGCCTCGGCGCCGCCCTCGCCCGGGCGGAGCTGCAGGAGGCGCTCCCGCTCCTCGCCCGCCGGATGCCCGACCTCGCCCTCGACGGCGAGATCACCTGGAAGCCCAACACGGTCGGCATCTTCGGGCCGGAACATCTGCCGGTCACCTTCGCACCCGGTCACTGACGCGCTGGCGTCTCCGGCACCGGCTCGGTCAGCTGGTCGACGATCGCCCGAACGGTGATCCCGAGCAACGTCCACTCGCGGCCGACGCCGGGTTCTGCGTCGTCGACCTCCACCCGGGGGTGTTCGCGGCCGACGTCCTGGACGGCGAATCCGTCGGCGATCGCGGCGATGATCGTCGAGAGGTCACGGAGCGTGAGCGGAGGACGAACTCGACGGCCGTATCTGGCCAGCAGTACCTCGTGGAGCTGCTCGTGGGCGGCGATCCCCTCGTCGACCCGGGCCCGCGCTGCGGCCGCGAGGTCTTCGTCGAACCGGGCGCTGGCGCGCAGGACGAGCGGGACGAAGTAGTCGGTCTCGGCCGGCGCCCGTTCGACGTTGGCCGCGGCGCCGACGCGCACGACCTCGTACATCGACGCGCCGCCGTCGACGGCCGCTCGGATCGAGGTGATCGCGTCGGCGTTGGAGGTCCGGTCCCGCCACGCCAGCGCGGCCCGCGCGAGCGCTCGGTGGAAGTCGTCCTGCGACGGCCAGCACCGGTACGCCGCACCGGTCGTGTAGCCAGCGCGACGCGCCGCCTGCTCCAGCCGCACGTGGCTGACCCCGGCGCGAACACCTTCGCAATGGAGGAGGTCGAGCCCAGCGGCGAGGATCGACTCGCGCGCGCCTCGCGACATGGGGCCGGACAGTATAAAGATCCCTCGTCGGGCGTCAACCGGCCGGTAGGAGTCCTCGCGATCCGCTCGCTTCGGTTGAGTGGACGCCGCCGAAGCCTCATCCTCGTACCCGCTGGCGGACTTCAGCGGGCTGGTGGAACCCCGATCACGAGAAGAGGAACCGTATGAAGAAGCAACTCGTCACCGCGCTCGTCGCCATCTCGGCGACGGCCGGTGCGCTCGCCCCGGTGACGGCAATGGCCGGCGCCCCCGAGGCGGCTGCGGCGCCGGCCGTCCAGACGCGGCCCGCAACCGAGCATCCCAGTGCCCTGAGCAGTGCGTGCAGGCCGAAGTGCGCGGCGCGTGCCGTGACGCTCGAGCGGGTGTACGGGCCGCTGTACGGCCGGTACAAGGCGATGTACCCGAACGCGCTCAACTGGAACAACAACGGCTGCAGCTTCCCGTCGTGGATGTATGACATCCGTGGTCTCGGAGCGATCATCGAGGCCTACGGCGGCAAGTTCCAGAAGTCGTGCGACCGACACGACTTCGGGTACCGCAACCACGGCAAGAGCGGCGTGAGCCGCCACACCGTCGACGTGCGGTTCCGCGACAACATGTACCACCAGTGCGACGTGCAGCACACGGACGGCCTTCCGCCGTGGATCGCGTGTCGAGGCGCGGCGAAGGTGATGTTCGAGGTCGTCGACACGTTCGGCCACCGCTTCTGGTGAGCGACCTGGGCGCGATCCTTCTCAACTGCTGAGCAGGATCGCGCCCGGATTTCAGCTGCGCGAGAGGTAGGCGTCGCGGAGGACGTGGGTCTGCATCTCGAGCTCGTCGAGGCGATGCTTGACGACGTCGCCGATGCTGATGATGCCGACCAGGGTGGTGCCGTCGAGCACCGGGAGATGGCGCTGACGGGTCAGCGTCATCCGCCGCATCACCTCGCTGAGGTCGTCGCTGACGGCGCACGTCGCGGCCACGCTCGCCGGCATCACGTCACGCACGCGCAACCGGGAGAACCCGTCGCCGTGGCGGTCGATCGCCCGCACGATGTCGCGCTCGCTGAGCACGCCGAGCAACTCGTCGCCGGGTCCGACGACGACCAGCGACCCGATGCCGCGGCTCGTCATCCGGTGGACGGCCACGGTCAGAGGAGTCTCCGGGCCGACGACCTCGACGGTCGCGCCCTTGGTCGAAAGGATCGCTGCGACGTGCATCGCCACCTCCTAGCTCCGTAGCCGCCATTGTCCCGCCGCGCCCGGCGGCTCGCAAGGACAACGGCGCGGGTACGGTCCCGCCATGACGACGCGCGACATCAAGGTCGGCTACAGCACGGGCTACTGGTCGGCCGGTCCGCCCGAGGGCGCGCTCGAGGCGGTCAAGGAGGCCGAGCGGCTGGGGTTCGACTCGGCGTGGACGGCCGAGGCCTACGGCTCGGACGCGTTCACACCGCTGGCGTGGTGGGGCGCGCACACCGACCGCATCCGCCTCGGCACCGGCATCGTCCAGCTCTCGGCCCGCACACCGGCGGCCACGGCCATGGCCGCGATCACCCTCGACCACCTGTCCGGCGGCCGCTTCATCCTCGGGCTCGGCGCATCCGGACCGCAGGTCGTCGAGGGATGGTACGGCCAGCCGTATCCCCGGCCGCTCGCCCGCACCCGCGAGTACGTCGACATCGTCCGCCGCATCGTGGCCCGCGACGCCCCGCTCGAGCACCACGGCGACTTCTACGACCTGCCACTCTCGAACGGCACGGGTCTCGGAAAGGCGCTCAAGTCGACCGTGCACCCGCTGCGCCCGGACATCCCGATCTTCATCGCCGCCGAGGGCCCGAAGAACGTCGCCCTCGCGGCCGAGATCGGCGACGGCTGGCTCCCGATGTTCTTCGCCCCGAAGGAGGACGCGTTCTATCGCGAGCGCCTCGCCGCCGGCTTCGCCGCCAGCGGGGATCCGGGCAAGGCCGATCGGTTCGAGGTCGTCACGGTGCTACTGGTCGTTCCCGGCGACGACGTCGAGGCCTGCGCCGACTTCGTCCGCCCGTTCCTCGCCCTGTACGCCGGTGGCATGGGCGCCCGCGGTGCCAACTTCCACTTCGAGGTCTTCGCCCGGATGGGCTACGAGGACGTCGCGACCAAGGTGCAGGATCTCTACCTCGCCGGGCGCAAGGGCGAGGCGGCGGCGGCGATTCCTCTGGCGATGGTCGAGGACGTCGCCCTCGTCGGCCCACCGGAGAAGATCCGCGACGAGATGTCGGCGTGGCGGGACTCGTGCATCACGACGTTCCTCGTCAGCGGTCCCGCCTCGGCGCTGTCGGGCTACGCCGAGACCCTGCTCGGCTGACCGCTCGCCGCCGCGGCAAGCGTCAAGTCAGCTGTACAGGGAGTCGAACTCGTCGGCGTAGTTGTCGTAGACGACGTTGCGCTTGAGCTTCAGTGACGGGGTCAGCTCACCGGATTCGAGGCTGAAGTCGCGCGCCAGGATCTTGAACCGCTTGATCTGCTCGACCTGGGCGTAGCGCGAGTTGACCTCGTCGAGCTCGGCCTGGATCAGCTTGCGGATGTCGTCGTGGTCGGCCAGCACGGCCACGTCGGTGGGTAGTCCCTGCGCGCTTGCCCATGGGACGATCTCCTCGGCGTCCAGTGTGATCAGCGCCACCGGGTACGGCCGGCGATCGGCGAACATCACGGCCTGCGAGATGAACCGGGAGCGCCGCAGGTCGCCTTCCAGGTTCGCCGGCGTGAGGTTCTTGCCGCCGGCGGTGATGATGATGTCCTTCTTGCGGCCCGTGATCGTCACGAAGCCGTCGGCGTCGATCGAGCCGAGGTCACCCGTCCGCAGGTAGCCGTCGTCGGTGAGCGTGTCGGCCGTGGCCTCGGGGTTGCGCCAGTACTCCTTGAGCAGGATCTCGCCGGCGATCTCGATCTCGCCGTCCTCGGCGATCCGGATGTCGGCGCCCTCGACCGGTCGGCCGATGGTCCCGAACTTGAAGGCGTCGGGCAGGTTGAGCGTGCCGAGCGACGTCGTCTCGGTCATCCCCCAGCCCTCGAACACCGGCACGCCGGCGGCGTAGAAGAACTCGAGAATCTCGGCCGCGATCGGCGCCGCGCCGGAGATCGCGAGCTGGATGTTGCCGCCGAAGATCCCCCGCACGAGGGTGAACATCTCGGCGTCGGCCTTCTCGAACGCCTCAGCCTCGGCCGGGGACACGTCCTCGGCCCGCCGGCGGGCCTGGCGGATCTTGACCCCGAGCTGGATCGCCCGGGCGACCTCCTCCTCTCGCTCGGGCGGGATCATCCCGCTGGCGACGGCGTACACCTTCTCGAAGATCCGCGGCACCGACGGCAGGACGGTCGGCTTCACCTGGCCGAGCTCGGCGACGATCTGCGTCGCGTTGCCGCCCCAGTAGGCGATGGTCGCGCCCACTTCGATGCAGTCGGCCTGGACCAGTTGGGCGAAGACGTGGGCGAGCGGGAGGTAGAGGTAGACGACGTCGCCGGACCCGAACAGCCCCATCTCGACGGCGCAGCGCCGCCCGGCCGCGAACCCCTTGTTGGTGAGCACGACCCCCTTCGGTCGACCCGTCGTCCCCGACGTGTAGATGATCAGGCAGGCGTCGTCGGACCCGACCGACTCGGCCCGCCGGTCGAGCTCGCCGGCGTCGACGCCCTCGCCTCGTGCCACGACCTCGGCGACGGTGAGCGCCCCCGACGCTTCACCGTCGATCACGATCACGTGTTCGAGGTCGGGCAGCTCGGTCCGGACCTCCCCGATCTTGGCGACCTGCGCGGAGTCCTCGCAGAAGATCACCTTCGCTCCGGAGTCCCCGACCACCCACTCGCACTCCTCCGCCGAGTTCGTCGGGTACACCGGGACGACGATCGCGCCGACGGTCGAGACGGCGAGATCGACGACGGTGAACTCGACGCGCGTGTTGGCGAGGATGCACACCCGATCGCCCACCGCGACGCCCAGCTCGACGAGCCCGAGCGCGAGATCGCGCACCTGGTGCCACAGCTCGCGGTAACTGAGCTCGGCCCACTCGCCGTCCCGCAGGAAGCGGCCCGCGATCACGTCCTCGAAGCGGTCAGCGGCGACGCGGGCGAGCGCCGCCATCGTGGTGTTGGTCGCGCCGGCCTCCGCCGTCATTGCTTCCGGACGGTACCAGCCGTCGGCGCCCGCTCGTACCGGCGAGGGAGCGACGTTCAGCGCGCGATCAGTGCTTCGGCAATGGCGTCGAGACCCACTGCACGACTCGCCTTGACGAGTACCGCCGTCCCGGGAGGGACCGGCGCCAGTTCGGAGACGACCACGACCGCGTCGCGCGGCGGGACCCCGTAGCGATCGGTGCCCACGGCGATCAGCTCGATGCCGAGCTCCTCCGCGTGCGCCGCGACGTCGCGATGGGCGGGACCGGGGTCGTCGAGCTCGGCCATCAACCCGACCACGGCGACCCGCCGTCGGGCCTCGACGTCCGCGAGGGCGTCGAGGGCGGCGCGCATGGACGTCGGATTGGCGTTGTACGCGTCGTTGATCACCACTCCCCCGGCCCGGGCGGCCACGACCTGCATCCGCATCGCCGACACGGCCGCCCCGGCGAGGGCGTCGGCCGAGCCGGTGAGGTCCAGACCGAGGACGCCGGCGACGGCGAGCGCGGCCGCCCCGTTCATCGCCATGTGGGCGCCCGTGACCCCGAGCGTCACCGGGACGGTCCCCCATGGCGTGCGGGCCTGGAACGACGGCCGAGCCATGCTGTCGAGCTGCAGATGCTCGATGCGCACGTCGGCGTCCTGCGAACGTCCGAACGTCACCACGGTCGCGCCGGTGCGCTCGGCCATCGCCGCGACGGCAGGGTCGTCGGCGTTCAGGACGGCCGTGCCGTCGACGGGCAGCGCCTCGACCAGCTCGCCCTTCGCCCGCGCCACGCCTTCGATGCCACCGACCCGTTCGGTGTGGGCGGCGGCGACGCCGGTGACGACGCCCACCTGCGGGCGGGCGATCGCGCACAACCGGGCGATCTCGCCGAATCCCCGCATGCCCATCTCGAGGACGAGCACCTCGGTGTCGTCCGGGGCGCCGAGGACCGTGACCGGCAGGCCTTGCTCGTTGTTGAAGCTGCGCTCGCTGGCCCAGACCCGCCGACCCGGCGCCACCGCCGCGGCGACGAGGTCCTTGGTGCTGGTCTTGCCGACGCTGCCCGTGATGCCGACCACGACGGCGGTGAGGCGATCGCGCGCCCACCCGGCGAGCGCCATCAGCGCGTCCCCCGTGTCGGCGACCTCGATCGCCGGGACCTTGGATGCAACGGAGGGCCGGCTCGTCAGGTAGGCCGCGGCCCCCGCGGCCACGGCCGCGCCGATGAACTCGTGCCCGTCGCGGTCGGCGACGATCGGCACGAACAGCTCCCCCGGTCGTAGGGAGCGGGAGTCGAACGCCGCACCGGAGAACTCGACGTCCGGGCCGACGAGGCGACCGCTGGTCGCCGCGGCCGCGTCGGATGCCCGGATCCTCACGGGCGCGAACGGTACCGTCGTGGTCGTGAGCGACGGCCGGACCCATCTCGTCGTGCTGTTCGGCGGCCAGTCGGCCGAGCACGACGTGAGCTGTGTGACGGCCACTCACGTGCTGCGGGCGATCGACACCGGGCGATACCGCGTCACGCCCATCGGCATCTCGACCGACGGCGAGTGGGCGCTGGCCGAGGGCGCCCGAGAGGCGCTGAACGCGGGGCCGGCGGCGCTCCCGGACAAGCTCGACCCGCACGGCCCGGCCGTCACCGCGGCGGCGGTGCTCGCCGACGCCGGGTCTGGCGACCACGCCGGGGCCGGCGAGCGCACCGTCGTGCTGCCCCTGCTGCACGGGCCGCTCGGCGAGGACGGGACCGTGCAGGGGATGCTCGAGTTGGCCGACGTCGCCTACGTCGGGTCAGGGGTGCTCGGCTCGGCACTGGCGATGGACAAGGCCATGGCCAAGCAGGTGCTCGCGGCCAACGGCGTCGCCCAAGCTCGCTTCCAGGCCTTCGCCGACCACGACCGCACACCGGGCCTGCCGGCCCGGCTCGCCGACGACCTCGGGCTGCCGTGCTTCGTCAAGCCGTCGAACATGGGGTCGTCCGTCGGCGTCACCAAGGCCCACACGGTCGAGGAGCTGCGCGAGGGCATCGAGCACGCCTTGACCTACGACGAGTGGGTCGTGGTCGAGGAGGCCGTCGCCGGCCGCGAGATCGAGGTCGCCGTGCTCGGCGGCATCCACCCGCAGGCGTCCGGCGCCGGCGAGATCGTGCCCGGCGCCGAGTTCTACGACTACGAGGACAAGTACGTCACCGACGGGGCCCAGCTCCTGGTGCCCGCGCCGCTCAGCGCCGCCGAGACCGAGGAGGTCCGGACGCTCGCCGTGCGGGTGTTCGAGGTGCTGCGCTGCGACGGGCTCGCCCGGGTCGACTTCTTCTTCGAGGAGGGCGGCCGCGGGTTCCTCTGCAACGAGGCCAACACGATGCCCGGCTTCACCCCGATCTCGATGTACCCCAAGCTGTGGCAGGCCGCCGGCCTGTCGTACCCGGACCTGATCGACCGCCTCGTCGAGCTCGCCGTCGAGCGCCATAGCCGGCGCCGCCGCAACACCAAACACTGACCACAGCCGTTCTGTCAGTCGGAACCTGCCGAATCCGGTCGGTTCCGACCGACAGAACGGGGGCCGTCGAATACGGGCGCGAGCGACCGAGCCAGGGTCCGCCCGCCCATCCGTCCCGGTCAGTTGTTGGGGTGCTCGACGACGCAGTCGGAGCCAGGGAACACCAGCGCCTCGTGCCCGTCGTCGAACCGGACGAGGTACGGCGGAGCACCGTCCGCACCGCGCACCTCGACGACCTGACCCTGGCGCTCCGCGGCGCCGACCGTGCGGCCCCGTACGTGGAGCACGTCACCGACTTCGGCTCGCATCAGATCACCTCCGCCTCTCAGGGTAGATCAGCCGGTCAAGCCGAACCAGGACTCGCGGACCGCGGCCAGCCCGTCCGCGGCACTCACCGCGGCGATCGGCTGGCAACACTCCCACTCGTACCCGAACGGGTCGATCGCCGTGAAGACCCGGTCGCCCCAGGCCTCGTCCATCGGCTCGCACGTGATCGCACAGCCCTGCTCGACGAAGTAGGCGTGAGCGGCGTCGACGTCGTCGACGGCGAGCCCGATCACGACGCCGAGCCCACGCGGGCCGGCCTTGACCTGGCGCTCGCGGTCCGAGTCCGGGAACGGCATGCCCTCGACGGCATCGACCATCAGGAGCGATCCGCCCTTGGCGAGGATCGCGAAGACCGGCGCACCGTCCGGACTGGCCACGGAGCCGACGGGTTCGAAGCCGAGCCCACCGAAGAAGGCCATCGCCGCGGTGACGTCACTCACGCGGATCCCCACCCGCAACGGTGCTTGGTCCATGCTCGACCTCCTCGCGTCATTGCGTACGCTGTACGCACTACTCTACTGAGTACGTTGTACGCGATTCGGGGAGGTCGGTCAATGCCTGATCCGGCGCGAACGATGGAGTTGCTGTGGGGAGTGCGCCCGACGTCAGGTCGCGGACCGAAGCCGGGCCTGACCGTCGACCAGATCGTCGCCGCGGCCATCGCCATCGCCGACCACGAGGGGATCGCCGGCCTGTCCATGCGGCGGGTCGCCGAGCAGCTGGGGGTGGGCACGATGTCGCTGTACCGCCACGTGCCCGGCAAGGCCGAGCTGCTCGACGTGATGATCGACCGGGTCTGTGCCGAGGCCGCGAGGGTCCGCCGGCGCGCCGGCCCATGGCGAGCCCGACTGGAGCAGGTCGCCCGGGCGAACCGACGACTCTTCGCCCGGCATCCCTGGCTGCTCCAGGTCTCGACCGTGCGTCCGCCGATGGGCCCAGGGGTCCTCGCCAAGTACGAGCGAGAGCTCGGCGCGGTCGAGGGGATCGGGCTCACCGACGTGGAGATGGACTCGGTGCTCGGCCTCGTGGTCGGGTACGCCCGTTCCGCCGCCGAGGCCACAGTGGACGCGGCCCGGGTGCGCTCCGGCGAGTCCGACGACGAGTGGTGGACCGCCCTCGCCCCCCACCTCGACCGGGTGTTCGACCCCCGGCGGTACCCGCTCGCAGCCCGCGTCGGCGTCGCGGCCACCGAGTACTACGCCGGTGCGTTCGACCCGGAGCACGCCTTCGAGTTCGGGCTGCAGCGCGTCCTCGACGGCATCGAGGTGCTCGTCGAGCGGCGTCAGCTTAGGATCGAGGCGAGTGACTGACCGGCCGATCTCGTTCGCCCCTGATCCCGAGCACTACCGGCACTGGCAGCTGGAGCTGGACCCGCCCGTGGCGACGCTGCGTCTGGCCGTGACGCCCGACGCCGGCCTGCGCGACGACTACGAGCTCAAGCTCAACTCGTACGACCTCGCGGTCGACATCGAGCTGAACGACATCGTGCAGCGGCTCCGGTTCGAGCACCCCGAGATCAAGACCGTCGTCGTCACCGGCGGGCTGGACAACGTGTTCTGCGCCGGGGCCAACATCCAGATGCTCGCCGGCTCGTCGCACGCCCACAAGGTGAACTTCTGCAAGTTCACGAACGAGACGCGCAACAGCATCGAGGACGCCACCGCCCACTCCGGCCAGACGTGGATCGCGGCCGTGAACGGCACCGCCGCCGGCGGAGGGTACGAGCTGGCCCTCGCCTGCGACGAGATCCTCATGGTCGACGACCGGGCGAGCGCGGTCTCGCTCCCGGAGGTGCCGCTGCTGGCAGTGCTCCCCGGAACCGGTGGGTTGACCCGGCTCGTCGACAAGCGCCACGTGCGCCGCGACCTGGCTGACGTCTTCGCCACCCGCGCCGAGGGTGCGAAGGCGCCGCAGTCGCTCGCCTGGGGCCTCGTCGACGCAACCGCGCCGCGCTCGTCCTTCGCCGACCTCGTCGCCGAGCGGGCCGCCGCCCGGGCCGAGGCATCTGACCGACCCGACAAAGGGCCCGGGATCGCGCTCCCGCCGATCGAGCGGACTGTGAGCGCCGACTCGATCGAGTACTCCGAGCTGCGCGTCGACATCGATCGCAACGACGGCGCCGCCGCCCTGACCGTGGCCGGACCCCGCGGCCCGCAGCCGGCGACGGCCGACGAGCTCGCCGAGAGCGGCGCCTCGGCGTGGGTGCTCGCCGCGGTCCGCCAGCTCGAGGACGCCATCCTCCACTTGCGGTTCAACGAGCCCGAGATCGGGACGTGGGTCTTCAAGACCACCGGGGATCCGGACGCCGTCGCCGCGGCCGAGGCGCTCCTCGCCGGCGCGGACGGACACTGGCTCGTCCGGGAGATCCGGCTGTACTGGGCCCGCATGCTCAAGCGGCTCGACCACTCGGCGCGCACGGAGGTCGCGCTCGTCGAACCCGGCAGCTGCTTCACCGGGACGCTCGCCGAGCTCGCCCTCGCCGCCGACCGCACGTACATGCTCGACGGGACGTGGGAAGGGAGCGACACGCCCCCACCGACGCTCCGGCTCACGCCGGCCAATGACGGGTGGTTCCCGATGGCGAACGGGTTGTCGCGCCTCGCCACCCGGATGTACGGACGGGCCGACGCGCTGGCGGCCGCACGGGACCAGATCGGCAAGGACCTGCTCGCCGCCGAGGCGCTCGACGTCGGGCTCGTCACGTTCGCTCCCGACGACATCGACTGGGAGGACGAGGTGCGGGTGATGCTGGAGGAGCGCAGCAGCTTCTCGCCCGACGCGCTCACCGGGATGGAGGCGAGCTTCCGCTTTGCCGGTCCCGAGACGATGGAGACGAAGATCTTCGCCCGCCTGTCGGCGTGGCAGAACTGGATCTTCCAGCGGCCCAACGCCGTCGGGCCCGAGGGTGCACTCAAGCGCTACGGCACCGGATCCCGACCGCAGTTCGACCGCCAACGAACGTGATGGAGGAACGGCGTGAACATTGATATTGACGCCAAGATCCCGAACAACGTCGACCTGGCCGGCGACCGCCGACTGCAGCGAGCGCTCGAGTCGTGGCAGCCGAAGTTCGTCCAGTGGTGGCGCGAGCTCGGGCCCGTCGCCTACCAGGACCGTCCGGTGTACCTGCGCACGGCGGTCGACGTCGGCCGGGAGGGGTGGGCGCACTTCGACCACGTCGAGATGCCCGACTACCGCTGGGGCGTGTTCCTCGCCGAGCCCGAGCCCGACCGACGGATCGCCTTCGGCACCCACAAGGGCGAGCCGGTCTGGCAGGAGGTGCCGGGCGAGTACCGCGCCGACCTCCGCCGCCTCGTCGTCGTCCAGGGCGACACCGAGCCGGCGTCCGTCGAGCAGCAACGCCACCTGTGCACCACCGCGCCGAGCCTGTACGACCTGCGCAACCTGTTCCAGGTGAACGTCGAGGAGGGACGGCACCTCTGGGCGATGGTGTACCTGCTCCACCGCTACTTCGGCCGCGACGGACGGGACGAGGCCGACGAGATGCTCGAGCGCCATTCGGGCGACGCCGACAAGCCGCGCATCCTCGGCGCCTTCAACGAGCCCACGCCGGACTGGCTGTCGTTCTTCATGTTCACCTACTTCACCGACCGCGACGGCAAGTTCCAGCTCGCCTCGCTGCGCGAGTCGGGGTTCGACCCGCTGTCGCGGACGTGCGACTTCATGCTCAAGGAGGAGGCCCACCACATGTTCGTGGGGGCCACCGGAGTGGGGCGGGTGGTGCAGCGCACGGCCGAGCTGATGAAGGAGCACGACACCGACGACGTCCGCCCCCACGGCGGCATCGACGTCGGCACGCTGCAGCGCTACCTGAACTTCCACTACAGCGTGTCGCTCGACCTGTTCGGCGCCGAGACGTCGACGAACGCGGCCAACTACTTCGCCGCCGGCCTGAAGGGGCGGTTCAAGGAGGAGGACCGCGACGATGACCACGTCCTGACCGATGCGATCCGAACGGTCCCGGTCGCGACGGACGACGGCATCGGCGAGCGCGAGGCGCCCCAGCTGGCGGCGCTCAACGAAACGCTCCGCGAGGACTTCGTCGCCGACTCGCGCAAGGGGATCGAGCGCTGGAACCGCACACTGCAGGACGTCGGCGCCGAGCTGACCCTGCCCCACGTCGGGTTCAACCGGGCTGTGGGCACGTTCGCCGGCCGGCGGGTGAGCCCCGAAGGTCACCTCGTCAGCGAGGAGGAGTGGGCCGCGTCGGTGGACTCGTGGCTCCCGTCGCGAGCTGACCGCGATCACGTCGAATCACTGATGGTCGGCGTCGTCGAGCCCGGGAAGATGGCCGGATGGGTGGCGCCGCCGTCGGCGGGGATCCACGCCAAGCCGGTCGACTTCGAATACGTCAAGATCTGAGCCATGGGGACATACAACGCGGCGGCGTGGTTGCTCGACCGGCACGTCGAGGGTGGGCTCGGAGCACGGGTGGCGATCCGCAGCGCCGGAGAGTCGCACACGTACGAGGACGTGCTGCGCGACGTGTGGCGCGCCCAGCACGCGCTCGATGACCTCGGAATCGGTCCGGGCGACCGGGTGGCGATGGTCGTCAACGACGAGCCGGCGTTCGTTGCCTGGTTCCTCGGCGCCCTGCGCTCCGGCGTCGTGCCCGTCCCGCTCTCCACGATGCTGACCGGGGACGAGCTCGCCGCCATCGTCGCCGACGCCGAGGCCCGGGCGGTCGTCACGTCCGCCGAGCACGCCGACCGGATCGCGCCGATCGCGGCCAAGGCGTCGACGGTCGAGGTCGCCGTCGTCGCCGGCGAACCCCCAGCCGACGCGGGGGTCACGACGCGCGGGTGGGACGAGTTCGGAGACACCAGCGACGCGCCCGTGGCGGCGACCGACGCCGACTCGTCGGCGTTCTGGCTCTACAGCTCCGGAACCACCGGCGTGCCCAAGGGCGTCATGCACCGGCACGGGAACCTGCAGGCGACGGCGGACACGTACGGCCGGGAGGTTCTCGGCGTCACCCCCGACGACCGCTTCCTGTCGGTCGCCAAGCTGTTCTTCGCCTTCGGGCTGGGCAACTCGCTCACGTTCCCGTTCTCCGCCGGCGCGACGGCGATCTTCGCCGCCGCCCGCCCCACCCCTCCCGGGATCCTGGAGCTCGTGCGCTCGGAGCGGCCGACGCTGTTCTTCGCCAGTCCGGGGTTCGTCGCCGCCCTGCTCGACACGGACGCGCCTCCTGAGACGTTCGCGTCCGTGCGGGCCACGGTGACCGCGGGTGAGTCGCTGCCCGCCGATCTGCAGCGGCGGTTCTCCGAGCGCTTCGGCCATCCGGTGCTCGACGGCATCGGCTCGACCGAGGCATTGCACATCTTCCTGTCCAACACGCTCTCCGACCAGCGCCCAGGGACGAGCGGCGTGGCCGTGCCCGGCTACTCGGCGAAGCTCCTCGACGACGCCGGCGGCGAGGTGACCGAGCCGGACACGCCCGGCTACCTGCACGTGAAGGGTCCGTCGATCGCAACCGGCTACTGGCAACGGGAGGAAGCCACCGCCGCCGCCTTCGTCGGCGACTGGCTGCGGACGGGCGACGTGTACATCCGGTCCGCCGACGACCACTGGACGTTCCTCGGGCGCAACAACGACATGATCAAGGCCGGCGGGATGTGGGTGTCGCCCGCCGAGGTGGAGAGTGTGCTGATCGAGCACGCTGACGTGCTCGAGGCGGCCGTCGTCGGGGCCCGCAACGCCGCCGGGCTCGAAGAGACGGTGGCCTTTGTCGTGCCGCGGTCCGGCGCGACGATCGACCCCGCCGGCATCGACGCCCACTGCCGAAGCCGGATGGCCGCGTTCAAGCGGCCCCGCCGGATCGTCGAGGTCGCCGAGCTGCCGAAGACCGCGACGGGCAAGATCCGGCGCTTCGCCCTGCGCGACCAACTCGCGGCCGAATGACGCTCGTCGACGTCGGCGGCACCGCCCTCGACGTCGAGCACACCCCGGCCGCTCCGGACGCGCGACGGTCGAGCCCGCTCGTGTTCCTGCACGAGGGGCTCGGGTCGATCGGCCTGTGGCGGTCGTTCCCCGCCGACGTGCGCCGGGCGTGCGGCGAGCCCGAGGTGCTCGTGTACTCCCGCCAGGGCCACGGCCGGAGCGCTCCGATCACCACTCCGCGGCCGGTCACCTACATGCACGACGAGGCCGACGAGGTGCTGCCTGCCGTCCTCGCCCGCTTCGGCCTCGCGTCACCGATCCTCGTCGGCCACAGCGACGGGGCGTCGATCGCACTGCTGTACGCCGGCGGGGGTGGTGTCGTCGACGGGCTCGTGCTGCTCGCGCCGCACGTGTTCGTCGAGGACCGGTCGATCGAGGGCATCGAGGCTGCCCGCGTCAGCTACCGCGATGGCGACCTCGCCGAACGGCTCGCCCGCCACCACGACGACCCCGACGGCATGTTCCGCGGCTGGAACGATGTGTGGCTCTCGCCCGAGTTCCGGCCGTGGAACATCGAGGACCGGCTCGGTGGGGTGGCCTGCCCCGTCCTGCTCGTCCAGGGTGACGCCGATCCGTACGGGACACTGGCCCAGCTCGACGCGATCGAGCGGGGCGGGCGCGGCGAGTGCACGCGGGTCGTGCTCCCGGGCGTCGGCCACGCTCCTCACCTGGAGGCGCCCGAGGAGACGCTGGCCGCCGTCGTGGCGTTCGTGCGGTCGGTCAGCAAGCACGTGTGAGCCGCTGGGAGTCACGGAGCGAGCGCGGCGCGGAGGAACGCCCGTAGCTCGGCCCGGAGCCGGCGCAGACCGTCCGCCGTCGGCTCCCACCCGACGCCCCGCAGCGCTTCAGGCTCGGTGGCGATGCCCGTCACCGTGGCGTAGGCGAGGGCCGCGACCAGGCTCGGATCGCCGCGCCGCAGCCGTCCGGCGTCCATCTCGGCGGCGAGGTACTCGACGGCGCGACGGACGAGAGGGTCGACGTGCGCCCGCAGCCGCTCGGCCTGGTCCCCCGGCAGCCGGCTCAGCTCGCGCACCAGCCCGAGCAGGGCCGGCCGGCGCACGGCCGGCCGGAACACCGCCCGCACCACCGCGTCGACGCGCTCCAGCGGGTCGTCCGGCGCGGCCCGCACCGCCGCGTCGACGACGACGGCGAGCTCGCTGACCGCGGCCTCGAGCACGGCGTCGACCAGCTCTTCCTTGCTCGCGAACCAGTACAGGACGGTCTGCTTGCGCACGCCGACGACCGTTGCGATGTCGTCGAGCGAGACCGCGTCGACGCCCCGCGTCCCGAAGCGGTCGAGCGCGGCGGCGAGGATCCGATCGCGGGTGGTGGGCGCCCCGGTCGTCGCCACGACACTTTGTCTACCATTTGGTAGAGAGATGTGCTAGACCTCAATCCTTGTGATCGCCGAGTCGCTGGCCGGCAAGCGCATCGCCATCACCGGGGCCACCGGGTTCGTCGGCACCGCCCTCGTCGAGCGGCTGTTGCGGTCGGTGCCGGGCTGTCAGCTCGTGCTCATCGTCCGCGGCGGGAGGCGCTCCCCCGCCGCCAGACGGGTCGAACGCGAACTGCTCCGCAACGACGCCTTCGACCGCCTCCGCGCCGAGTGTCGCGCCGACGGCGCGACGGAGTCGTTCGACGAGCTGACCCAGCGGCGGGTCACGACGATCGCCGGGGACGTCGGGACCGACGGGCTCGGCCTGTCGGCCGATGACCGGGCCGTGCTGGCGTCGTGCGATCTCGTGATCCACGCCGCGGCTGCGGTGTCGTTCAGTTCCCCGCTCGACTCGGCCGTGGAGGTCAATCTGCTCGGGCCGACGCGCATCGCGGCCCTGCTCGGCGAGCTCGGGGTCACGCCGCACCTCGTCGCCGTCTCGACGTGCTACGTCGCCGGCAACCGCCGGGGCACCGCGCCCGAGGAGCTCGTCGAGCGCGGGGCCGTTCGACCTCGGTCTGAGCTGGCGTGACGAGGTCGCCGCGGCGCGCCGGGTCCGTGGCGACGCCGAGTCCGCAAGCCGCGAGCCCGCCCGCCTGGTCGAGCTGCGGGCGGCGGCCCGTACGGAGCTCGGCGCGGCCGGTGCCCCCGCCCTCGCCGCCAAGACCGAGCAGTTGCGCGAGAAGTGGGTGCGTGACCGGCTCGTCGAGGCGGGGCGGGCGCGCGCCGCCAGCGTCGGCTGGCCGGACGCCTATGCCTTCACCAAGGCGCTCGGTGAGCAGGCGCTGGTCGACTCGAAGGGCGACGTGCCGGTCAGCATCGTCCGCCCGTCGATCATCGAGTCGGCGCTCGCCGAGCCGCGTCCCGGCTGGATCCGCGGCTTCCGCATGGCCGAGCCGGTGATCATCTCCTACGCCCGCGGTCTGCTGCGGGAGTTCCCCGGCGTGCCGGAGGGCACGGTGGACGTGATCCCCGTCGACCTCGTCGTCGCCGCGATCATCGCCGTCGCCGCGCTCGGACCGGACCGGGCCCCGCCGATCTGCCAGGTCGCGTCCGGCGGCGTCAACCCGCTCAAGTACCGCGTGCTCGTCGACAACGCCAGCGGCTGGTTCCTCGAGCATCCGCTCTACGACGCCGAGGGTCAGCCGATCGTCGTGCCGGAGTGGGATTTCCCGGGGCGAGGCCGCGTGCAGGCGCAGCTGTCCCGGGCCATGAAGGTCATCACGACCGGCGAGAAGATGCTCCAGTCGCTGCCGCTACGGGGCCGCCAGGCCGAGCTGTCGGCGCGGCTCGAGACGAAGCGGATGGAGGTCGAGCGGGCCCTCGAGTACGTCGAGCTCTACGGCCTGTACACCGAGTGCGAGGCGATCTACCAGGTCGACAACCTGCTCGCGATGTGGCAAGGCCTGGACGAGGTCGACCAGGCGACGTTCGCCTTCGATCCCCGGGTGATCGAATGGCCGGCGTACATCCGCGAGGTCCACTTGCCGTCGGTGGTCGCCCACGCCCGCGTGAAGACGCATCCGGGCAAGACGCGCACCGACCGCACGGCCCGGCTGCGCCGCCAGGTGCTGTCACCCGATCGCCACGTCGCCGCGTTCGACCTGGAGAACACGCTCATCGCGAGCAACGTGGTCGAGAGCTACGCGTGGCTGGCGACCCGCCGGCTCGACCGCGGCGAGCGGCTGCGCTTCGTGCTCCGCACCGTTGCCGAGGCGCCGGGTCTGCTCAAGCTCGATCGCCGCGACCGGACCGACTTCCTGCGCCACTTCTACCGGCGCTACGAGGACGCACCGGTCGACCAGATCGAGCTCGATGCGCGGGAGCTGCTTCCCGAGCTGTTCCTCACCAAGGGCTTCCCGGCCGGCTGGCGGCGGGTGCGCGAGCACCGGGCCCTGGGCCACCACACGCTGCTGATCACCGGCGCCCTCGACTTCGCCGTCGAGGGTCTGCGGCCGCTGTTCGACGAGATCATCGCCGCCGAGATGAGCATCCGGCCCGACGGGACGTACTCGGGCGAGATGGTGCAGGTGCCCCCGACCGGTGAGACCCGGGCCCAGATCCTCGCCGAGTACTGCGCCACCGAGGGCTTCCGGCTCGACGAGTCCGTGGCGTACGCCGACTCGACGAGCGACCTCCCGCTGCTCGAGGCGGTCGGCTTCCCGGTCGCCGTGAACCCGGAGACCCGGCTCGCCGCGATCGCCCGCAAGCGGGGGTGGCTGGTCGAGCACTGGGCGAAGACGGAGGGCGGCCCCCGCCACCTCCTCCCGATCGGCCCGCTCATGGTCGAGCGCGAACGACGCCGGCGGTTCGTCGGATGAAGGCGCTGCAGATCCGACGGAGTGTGTCCCGTCTCGGACTGGCGCGCGTTGCGTCAGCGTTCGGGCCCTCGACTGCCGTGCGGGTCGGACCGCTGGAGTACACCGCTATCGACCCCCCGGAGGTGCCGGCGCCGGGGTGGCGTCGCGTCTTATCCGCGCCTGAGTGGGATCTGCGGGTCCGATCTGTCGATGATCGAGGGCCACGCCTCCACGTACTTCGACGACTGGGTCAGCTTCCCGTTCGTGCCCGGCCACGAGGTCGTCGGCGAGGTCGACGACGGCGGCCGGGTCGTCCTCGAACCCGTCCTCGGTCACGAGGCCCGCGGTTTCCCGTCGCCCTTCCCCGGCGCCGCGCCCGGAGACGGCGACGACTACGCCCACCTCGCGACCGGTTTGCTCGAGCCTGGCATCCAGACCGGCTTCTGCTGCTCGACCGGCGGCGGCTGGTCACCCGAGTTCGTCGCCCACGAGTCCCAGCTCCACCCCGTCGGCGACGACGTGCCCGACGAGCGGGCCGTGCTGATCGAACCCCTCGCCGGCGGGATCCACGCCGCCCTCATGGCCGGGACAACGCCGTCGACCGCGACGGCCGATGCCCCCGTCGTCGCCGTCCTCGGCGCCGGCACGATGGGACTCGCCGCCATCGCCGGGCTCGTCCGCTACTGCCCCGGGGTGCGGGTCGTCGTCGGCGCCCGCTACCCGCACCAGCAGCGGGAGGCGCGCCGCCTCGGCGCCACCGAGGTCGTACCGGCGGCAGAGCTCCCCCGCGCCGTGCGCCGCCTCGCCGGCTGTCACGTGATCGGCGATCAGCTGTCGTCCGGCGCCCACGCGACGATCGACGCCGTCGGGAGCGAGACGTCGATCGCCGATGCCCTGCGCATCACGCGGCCCCGCGGCCGGGTCGTGCTGATGGGGATGCCCGGCGAGGTCACGCTCGACCTCACCGGTCTCTGGCACCGGGAGACGGAACTCGTCGGCGCCTACACGTACGGCAGCGAGACGCTGCCCGACGGTCGGCGGGTGCGCACGTTCGACCTCGCCATCGAGACTGCCGACGCGATCGAGGCCGAGCGTTGGCTCTCGGCCACCTACCCGCTCGCCGACCACGTCGACGCCATCGCCCACGCCGCGGCCGCCGGCCGCCGCGGGGCGATCAAGGTCGCCTTCGACCTCCGGAGGATTCACTAGCCATGCCGCGTCCCGGATTCGTCCTCGAGGTGGACCGCTCGACCCCGCCGACACTGTTCTGGCGCGGCGAGGGGTTCAGCCTGGAGCAGCTCCCCGCCGACCGCAGCCGGGTCATCTACCCACCCGAGCCGCTCCACCCGATCGACGACGTCGACGGCGCCATCCGCCACGCTCTGCTGCACCCGATCGACCAGGACCCGTTGCCGGCCCAGCTGCGCCCGGGGATGAAGCTCACGATCGCGTTCGACGACGTGAGCCTGCCGCTGCCCAAGATGCGCCGGCCCGACATTCGCCAGCGGGTCATCGAGGCGGTGCTCGACATGGCGGCCGAGGCCGGGGTCGACGACGTCCACCTGATCGCCGCCCTCGCCCTCCACCGCCGGATGACCGAGTCCGAGCTGCGCCACGCCGTCGGTGACCGCGTGTATGACGCGTTCGAGCCGCGCGGGTTGCTCTACCAGCACGACGCCGAGGACCCGGAGAGCCTCGTCTACCTCGGCTCGACCGCGGAGGGCGAGGAGGTCGAGATCAGCAAGCGGGCCGCCGAGTCGGACCTGCTCGTCTACGTCAACATCAACCTCGTCCCGATGGACGGCGGGTGGAAGTCGACGGCGACCGGCCTGGCGAGCTACCGCTCGCTCCGCCACCACCACAACCCGCGCACGATGGAGGCCAGCCACAGCTTCATGGACTCGCACCGCAGCGAGCTGCACAAGAGCAACTGGCGCATGGGCAAGGTGCTCATCGACGCGGGCGTGAAGGTCTTCCAGATCGAGACCACGCTCAACACCGACACCTTCCCCCAGTCCTTCGAGTTCCTCTCCAAGCGCGAGTGGGAGTGGACGGCGAAGGACCGGGCGACGTATGTCGGCACCGCCAAGTCGCTGTCGCTGACTCCGGCGCGCCTCGCCCGCAAGATCTTCCACTCGATCGAGGCGCCGCACCGGACGACGAGCGTGCAGGCCGGCGACGTCGAGAAGGTGCACGAGGTGACCGTCGCCAACGTCTATCGGCAACAGCTCGTCGAGGTCGACGGGCAGACCGACATCCTGACGATGGGCATCCCCTACATCTGCCCGTACAACGTGCACTCGATCATGAACCCGATCCTCGTGATGTGCACCGGGCTCGGGTACTTCTTCAACATGTACCGCGGCCGGCCGCTGGTGCGCGAAGGCGGGGTGGTGATCATGGCCCACCCGACCCAGCCCGACTTCAATCCGGTGCACCATCCGAGCTACATCGATTTCTACGAGCAGGTCCTCGCCGACACGACCGATCCGCACGAGATGTCGAAGAAGTGGGAGGAGCGCTACGCCACCGACGACTGGTACCGCCATCTGTACCGGACGAGCTACGCCTACCACGGCGTGCACCCGTTCTACATGTGGTACTGGGGTGCGCACGGGTTGCAGCACTGCGGGCGGGTGGTCATCGTCGGAGGCGATCCCAAGGCGGTGCGCCGCCTCGGCTTCGTGCCGGCCTCGACGCTCGACGATGCGCTGGAGATCGCGACGGACGTCGTCGGGCGATCCCCGACGATCACCCATCTCCACACCCCCCCGCTGATCATCGCCGACGTGAAGTAGGACGGTCGTCGTGGCGAGCTACGAGTACAGCCCCGCCGCCCGTCGGCGCCTGCGCGAGGCGGCACGGGCCGCGGGCCGGCTGGAACGGGCGGCGGCCCGGGTCACCGCGCCGGGCCGCAACGTCGGGTTCCCGTACCGCGCGCCGACGGTGCCGCGTGGCGTGGTCGTGCCCGCCGAGCCGCCGGCGCTGGGAGCCGACTACGACACCGAGTGGGCCCGGTCACCGGCCGCCCGGGTCGCGCGCGCACTGATCGCGGAGGGGCCATTGCGCCTCGGCGTGCGCGGCCTCGCGGCGCCGGAGATCCACGGTCACGACCGGCTCGCCGACCTCGCCCGACTCGAGGATCCGCCCGCGCTCATCTTCACCCCCAACCACCACAGCCATCTCGACACGATGCTGATGGTGCGCTCGGTCCCGAACCCGTGGCGACGCAAGCTCGTCGTCGCGGCCGCCGCCGACTACTTCTTCGACAAACGGTGGAAGGCGACGCTCGCCGCCCTGTCGCTGAACGCGATCCCGATCGACCGCGAGTCCACGGGCCGGAGGTCGGCCACCATGATCCGGGAGCTGGTCGACGACGGCTGGAGCCTCGTCATCTATCCCGAGGGTGGACGCTCGCCCGACGGGTGGGGCCAGGAGTTCAAGGGCGGGGCGGCCTATGTCTCGAGCCGCACCGGTGCGCCGATCGTGCCGGTGTTCATCGACGGCACCGGATCCATCTTCGGCAAGGGCATGAAGCGCCCGCGGCCCGGACGGACGCGAGTGGTGTTCGGCGCCCCGTTGCGCCCGGAACCCGACGAGAACACGCGCCGGCTCAACGCCCGCATCACGGCCGCCGTGACCGCCCTCGCCGACGAGGCGACGACCGATTACTGGTCGGCGCGGCGCCGCGCGGCCGACGGCGCGAACCCCTCCCTCGGCGGCCCCGAGTACACCGGTTGGCGCCGGCAGTGGGCGCTGTCGGTCCGCCGTCGCCAGGGCATCGCCGGCTGGCGCACGCCACCGAAGCGCCGCTGGCCGACGCTCTGACATCAGACCCCGTTCTTGCATCTACTTTGCGCGTCAGAGCGCGCAGTTCAGATGCAAGAACGTTGGAGGAGTGCCGTTACTGGCAGTCGGAGGGGGGCGGGATCACGATCTCGAGGCCGACGTAGAACCCGCCGTACCCCTCGGTCCCCGCGTTGGCCTCGTTGAGCGCCTCGACCGACACGTCGAACTTCTCGGCCACGCCGCCCGGGTAGTCGCCGGCCTCGAGCTCGTACGTGCCCGGATCGCACGGACCGCCGAGCGTCGTGCTCGTCGTTGACTCGTCGTCCGACGACTCCTCCTCGGTGGTCTCGGTCTCGGTATCGGTATCGGCTTCTGTCGTCTCGGGCGCGTTCGGGTTGACGAACTTGGCGTTCGGTGGGATCCGCACCGTCTCCCCGGGCGAGGGGAAGTCCGAGTAGTCGGACTCCCACTGGTTGTAGTTACTGAGCTCCTCGAGCGAGACGTCGAAGAGCGTGGCGATCTGGACCGGGTAGTCGCCGGACTGGACCGTGTACGCCTGCTCGACCGCCGACCGGCCCTCTTGGTTGGCGGTGTTCGAGACGGGCGCGGTCGTCGTCGTGACCTGGTCCCGGATGACGTAGCTCGTCGGCTGGATCGTGACGGTCGTCGCGGACTGGGCCGTGCCGCCATCATCTCCGCACGACGTGAGGGTAAGCAGCAAGCCAGTGGCAAGGGCGAAGCCGACCGCGGTCGCGAGGGAGGACGCGCCCCTCAGTCGCTTCGAAGACGAAAACATGGCCGACAGGCTAGATCGCGATCTTCGGACCGCACGCTCAGCCCGATGTCGCCTCACATCAAGGGTCGCGTCGTCGGGAGCACCGGTGACGGCAGGGTGGTCTCACCGACGAGGTAGCGGTCGACACCGGCGGCACAGGCCCGCCCCTCGGCGATCGCCCACACGATCAGGCTCTGCCCGCGGCCCATGTCACCGGCGACGAAAACGCCCGGCACGCTGGACATGAAGTCGTCGTTGCGCCACACGTTGCCGCGCTCGTCGAACTCGACGCCGAGACGCTCGAGCCACTCGCCCTTCTCCGGTCCGATGAACCCCATCGCCAGGAGCACGAGGTCGGCCGGGAGCTCGCGCTCGGTGCCGGGGATCTTCGCGAACCGGCCGCCGACGAGCTCGACCTCGTGGAGCTCCAGCGCCCGGACGTTCCCGGCGCCGTCGTCGAGGAACCGCTCGGTGTTCACGCTGTAGACCCGCTCACCGCCCTCCTCGTGCGCCGACGAGACCCGGTAGATCAAGCTCCATTGCGGCCAGGGGTTGGTCGGCGCCCGGGAGTCGGGTGGGCGGGGCAGGATCTCGAGCTGGGTCACCGACCGCGCGCCCTGGCGGTGCACCGTGCCGAGGCAGTCCGCCCCGGTGTCGCCGCCGCCGATGATCACGACGTGTTTCCCGGCCGCGGTGATCGGCGGCGCGTCGAGGTCACCTTGCTGCACGCGGTTGGCCCACGGGAGGAACTCCATGGCCTGGTGGACGCCGCCGAGGTCGCGCCCGGGAACCGGGAGGTCACGCGACGCGGTGGCCCCGCACGCCAACACGACGGCGTCCGTGGCCGCCAGCAGGACCTCGACGTCGATGCTGTCGCCGACCCCCGCCCGGGTGCGGAACTCCGTGCCTTCCGCCTCCATCTGCTCGAGCCGCCGGTCGAGGTGGCGCTTCTCCATCTTGAACTCGGGGATGCCGTAGCGCAGCAACCCGCCGATGCGGTCGTCGCGCTCGAGCACGACGACCTCGTGCCCGGCCCGGGTGAGTTGCTGGGCGGCGGCCAGCCCGGCCGGCCCCGAGCCGATCACGGCGACCCGCTTGCCCGTGCGCACCGACGGGATCTGCGGCGTCACCCACCCCTCGTCCCACGCCCGGTCGATGATCTCGACCTCGACCTGCTTGATCGTGACCGGGTCGGCGTTGATCCCGAGCACGCACGCGGCCTCGCACGGCGCCGGGCACAGCCGCCCGGTGAACTCCGGGAAGTTGTTCGTCGCGTGCAGGCGGTCGATCGCGTCGCGCCAGTGGTCGCGGTAGACGAGATCGTTCCAGTCGGGGATCAGGTTGCCGAGCGGGCACCCGTTGTTGCAGAACGGGATCCCGCAGTCCATGCACCGTCCGGCCTGGACCTGCACGTCCTTCGGCGAGAAGTCCTCGTAGACCTCTTGCCAGTCGCGTAGCCGCACCGGCATCGGCCGCCGCGCTCGGCAGCTCGCGCGACCACTGAAGGAACCCGGTCGCCTCACCCACGACTCACCCGTTCTGTCGGTCGGTGATGCGCCCGATCCCGTCGTTGCCGACCGACAGAACCCGCGCGTTTCAGCCATGGGCGGCTTCCATCACTCGTGCCAGCGTCGCGTCCTCATCGAGACCTTCGGTCTGCGCCTGCTTCATCACCGCCAGGACGCGGCGGTAGTCGAGCGGCATCACCTTGCGGAAGCGGCTCACCGCGACCGGCCACCCGGTCAGCAGGCGGCGCGCCACCTCGGACCCGGTGAGCGCGCCGTGGCGGGTGACGACCCCGTGCAGGAACTCGCGGTCATCGGCGTCGAGCTCCTCGAGCACGACCATCTCGTCGTTGAGCCGTGAGCGGAACTCCCCGTCGTGGTCGTACACGTAGGCGATCCCGCCCGACATCCCGGCCCCGAAGTTGCGGCCAGTCGGGCCGAGCACGACCACCCGCCCACCGGTCATGTACTCGCACCCGTGGTCGCCGACGCCCTCGGCGACGGCGAGGGCGCCCGAGTTGCGCACGCAGAAGCGCTCGCCGACGACGCCGCGCAGGAAGATCTCGCCGCCCGTCGCGCCGTAGGCGATGACGTTGCCGGCAATGATCTGCTCCTCGGCGACGAACGGAGACGTGGGCGGCGGCAGCACCACCAGGCGCCCGCCCGACAGCCCCTTGCCGAGGTAGTCGTTGGCGTCACCCTCGAGGCGCATCGTCACGCCGGCCGGCACGAACGCGCCGAAGCTCTGCCCGGCCGAGCCGTGGAAGCGGATGTCGATCGTGCCGTCCGGCAGCCCGGCGCCCTTCCATCGCTTCGTGATCTCGTGCCCGAGCATCGTGCCGACCGTGCGGTTGACGTTGCGGATCGGCAGGTCGATCTCGACGTGGTGGCCGTCGTTGATCGCCGGCTGGGCGAGCCGGATCAACTCGACGTCGAGGGCGTCGGCGAGCCCGTGGTCCTGCCCCACCGACTGGTGCAGCGTCTGCTGGTAGCGGTTCTCCGGCGCGGCCAGGATCGGGGTGATGTCGAGCCCGTCCGCCTTCCAGTGGGCGATCGCGGCGCGGGTGTCGAGCATCTCGACGTGGCCGATCATCTCGGCCATCGTGCGGAACCCGAGCGCGGCCATCAGTTCGCGCACCTCCTCGGCGACGAACTCGAAGAACGTCTCGACGAACTCCGGCTGGCCGGTGAACCGCTTGCGCAGCTCTGGGTTCTGGGTCGCGATCCCCACCGGGCACGTGTCGAGGTGACAGACCCGCATCATCACGCAGCCCGACACGACGAGGGGGGCGGTGGCGAACCCGTACTCCTCGGCGCCGAGGAGGGCCGCGATCACGACGTCGCGCCCGGTCTTCAGCTGACCGTCGGTCTGCACGACGATGCGGTCGCGCAGCCCGTTGAGCAGCAGCGTCTGCTGCGTCTCGGCCAGGCCCAGTTCCCACGGCCCGCCGGCGTGCTTGAGCGACGTCAGCGGGCTCGCACCGGTGCCGCCGTCGTGGCCGGAGATCAGCACGACGTCGGCCTTGGCCTTGCTCACGCCGGCCGCGACGGTGCCCACGCCGACCTCGGCGACGAGCTTCACGTGCACCCGCGCTTCGGGGTTGGAGTTCTTCAAGTCGTGGATCAGCTGCTTCAGGTCCTCGATCGAGTAGATGTCGTGGTGCGGCGGGGGGCTGATCAGACCGACGCCCGGGGTCGAGTACCGGGTCTTGGCGATCCACGGGTACACCTTGTGCCCGGGCAGCTGGCCGCCCTCGCCGGGCTTGGCGCCCTGGGCCATCTTGATCTGCAGGTCGGCGGCGTTCGTCAGGTACTCGGCCGTGACGCCGAAGCGGCCCGACGCGACCTGCTTGACGGCCGACCGGCGGCTCGGGTCGTGGAGCCGATCGGGATCCTCCCCGCCCTCGCCGGTGTTGCTCTTGCCGCCGAGGCGGTTCATCGCGATCGCCAGCGTCTCGTGGGCCTCGGCCGAGATCGACCCGTAGCTCATCGCCCCGGTCGAGAACCGGCGCACGATGGCGGCGGCCGGCTCGACCTCCTCGAGCGGCAGTGCCGGCCGATCCCCGACCTTCAGCTCGAACAGTCCGCGCAGCGTTGCCAGGCGGCTGGACTGGTCGTCGACGGCACGGGAGTACTCACGGAAGATGTCGAACCGCTTGGCCCGGGTGGCGTGCTGGAGCTTGAAGACGGTCTCCGGGTTGAACAGGTGGTGCTCGCCCTCACGGCGCCACTGGTACTCGCCGCCGAGCTCGAGTTTGCGGTGGGCCCGCTCCTCGGGGCGGGTCGGATGCGCCGTGGCATGCCGCGCCACGACCTCGGCCGCGATCTGGTCGAGCCCGATGCCCCCGAGCCGGCTCACCGTGCCGGTGAAGTAGTGCTCGACGAGCTCGTCGCCGAGACCGAGCGCCTCGAAGATCTGGGCGCCCGTGTAGCTGGCCACCGTCGACACGCCCATCTTCGACATCACCTTGAGCACGCCCTTGCCGCACGCCTTGATGTAGCTGCGCACCGCCTTGCGCGGATCGACCTGGCCGAGGCCGTGCATGTCCTCGGCGATGAGGTCCTCGACCGACTCGAAGGCGAGGTACGGGTTGATCGCCCCCGCGCCGTACCCGACGAGCAGGGCCATGTGGTGCACCTCGCGGGCGTCGCCGCACTCGACGATCAGGCCGACCATCGTGCGCTGCTTGGTGCGGACGAGGTGATGGTGCACGGCGGCGGTGAGCAGCAGCGACGGGATCGGCGCCTCGACCCGATCCGAGTTGCGGTCGGACAGGACGATGATCCGCGCCCCGGCCTCGATCGCACCGGACACCTCGGCGCAGATGGCGGCCAGGGCCCGCTCCAGGGCGAGCCCGCCGCCGGCGACGCGGAAGAGGCCCTTGACCACGTGCGCCCGCAGTCCCGGGTACCGGCCGTCGTCGTTGGCGTGGATGATCTTGGCCAGCTCGTCGTTGTCGATGATCGGGAACGGCAGGGCGAGCTGCCGGCAGCTCTGGGGACCGGGCGCGAGCAGGTTGTCCTCCGGCCCGACCGTCGACGCAACCGACGTCACGACCTCCTCGCGGATCGCGTCGAGCGGCGGGTTCGTCACCTGGGCGAAGAGCTGGGCGAAGTAGTCGAACAGCAACCGCGGCCGATCGGACAGCACGGCGATGGGCGTGTCGGTGCCCATCGACCCGATCGGCTCGACCCCGTTGAGCGCCATCGGGGCGAGGATGATCTTGAGCTCCTCGTGGGTGTAGCCGAACAGCTGCTGGCGGCGGAGCACGCTGACGTGGCTGAACACGACGTGCTCGCGCGGCGGGAGGTCCTCGAACTCGATGAGCCCCTGCTCCAGCCACTCGCCGTAGGGGTGCTCGGCGGCGAGCGCGGTCTTGATCTCCTCGTCATCGACGATGCGGCCCTCGGCGGTGTCGATGAGGAACATGCGCCCCGGCTGCAGCCGGCCCTTGGTGATGACCTTGGCCGGGTCGACGTCGACGACGCCGACCTCGGACGCCATCACGACGATGTCGTCGTCGGTGACCCAGTAGCGGCTCGGGCGCAACCCGTTGCGGTCGAGCACGGCGCCGATCACGGTGCCGTCGGTGAAGGCGACGCTGGCGGGACCGTCCCACGGCTCCATGAGCGAGGCGTGGAAGCGGTAGAACGCGCGCTGATCGGCGTCCATCCCGTCGTCGTTCTCCCACGCCGCCGGGATCATCATCAGCACCGCGTGGTGGATCGGCCGCCCGCCGAGGTGGAGCAGCTCGAGCACCTCGTCGAAACGAGCGGTGTCCGACGCGCCGGGCGTGCAGATCGGGAACGCCCGCTCGAGATCCGGCAGGAGCGGACTCGCCAGCATCGCCTCGCGCGCCCGCATCCAGTTCTGGTTGCCCTGGACGGTGTTGATCTCGCCGTTGTGGGCGATGAAGCGGTACGGGTGGGCGAGCGGCCATGTCGGGAACGTGTTGGTGGAGAAGCGGCTGTGGATCAGCAACAGCGCGCTCTCGAAGCGCTCGTCGGTGAGATCGGGGAAGAACGCGGCCAGCTGCGGCGTCGTCAGCATCCCCTTGTAGACGAGCGTGCGAGCCGACAGCGACGGGAAGTAGGTGGCGATCTCGGTGTCCAGCTCGTGCTCGATGCGCTTGCGCGCGACGAGCACCCTGCGGTCGAGGTCGATGTCGCGGGCGCCGCCCGGGTCGCTGAGCACGAGGTGCTTGAAACGGGGCATCGCGGCCCGGGCCGTCACCCCCAGGCAGTCGGGATCGACGGGGACGGGACGCCAGGCGACGACGGTCAGACCCTCCTCGGCGACGATCGCCTCGATCGCCGCCTCGGCCTTCTCGGCGGCGACGCTGTCGGCGGGCAGGAAGGCCATCCCGACGGCGTAGGCACCGGCCGGTGGCAGCTCGGCGTCGATCACGGCGCGGAGGAAGCGATCGGGCACCTGGACGAGGATCCCCGCCCCGTCGCCGGTGTCGGCCTCTGCGCCGGTGGCGCCGCGGTGGGCGAGGTTGGTCAGCGCTTCGAGGCCGGTGCGCACCAGCTCATGGCTGCGGACGCCCTTGATGTTGGCCACGAAGGAGACGCCACACGAGTCGTGCTCGAATCGCGGGTCGTACAGGCCCACAGGACCAGGAGGTTTCTGCATCGTCTACGCACATCCACGGAAGTCGGGATCGGCTTTGTGGACGTTCGGGACGACGCTGGCCCGAACGTTGATCGAGTCTACGTGACGACGGAGACCGTCCACGAAACCATTCACCGATCTGTCAACCTGCGGGCCGGGATCGGTGTGTGAGGGATGTGATCGTGGACGCCGACGTCGAGGCCCTGGTCTTCGAGGACTTCTTCCGCGACGAATACCCGCGCCTCGTCCCGATGCTCCACGCCCTGACGGGCGACCGGCACGGTGCCGAGGACCTCGCCCAGGAGGCGTTGATGAAGGCGCAACGCGACTGGCGCCGCATCTCGACGTACGACCGGCCGGGGGCCTGGGTGCGGCGGGTCGCCCTCAACGCGTCCTCGAACGCCCGCCGGCGTCGAGGTCGAGAACAGCGGGCGCTCGGCCGCATCGGCGCCGTCGAGATCCCGACGGAAGAGAAGCTGGGAGCGGACGAGGAGCTGTGGCGGGCGGTGCGCGGTCTGCCGGTGCAGCAGCGCTGGGCGGTCGTGCTGCACTACGTGGCCGATCGGTCGATCGCCGAGATCGCGGCCGTGCTGGAGTGCTCGGAGGGAACCGTCAAGACCCATCTGTTCCGAGCACGCGCCACGCTGGCGCGCCGGCTCGGGGAGGAGGCGGACCACTGATGGCCACCCGAACGCCAGACGACCTGATGGACGAGCGGCTGCGAGCTGCGGGAGCGCGGCTGCGCCTCGAGTCGCCGTCGCCGGCCGTGACCGACGCCGCCCTCGCCGCCGTGGACCGGCGGGGGCGGGCGTCACGCCCGCTGCGGTGGGTGGTCCCCGTCGGGCTCGTCGCGGCCGCGGCGGCGGCTCTCGGCGTGCTGGCCCTGACCGACGGCGCCGATCAGGCGGAGCCCGAGGTCCCGGCCGTGACACCCCCCGTCACGGCGGCGCCGACTCGCGCCGGCGCCCTCCCCGCGTTCGCAGGCAACCCGCCGTTGTCGGCGTCCGCCGCCGCGCTCGGGTGTCCCGGCACACTCGGCGAGCTCGCCGCCGCGATCGACAGCTCGCTCTATCCGATCACCGGACTGGCGTGCTCGAGGAACCAGGCAATCGTGTTTGCCGGTCGCGACCCGTCCATGGGCCTCCGGCGGCAGGCCGACGGGACGTGGTCGCGAGATTGCTGTTGGCCAAGACCTCACTGTCGATCCCTTGCCGATCCCACACGCCTCTCTACTCGTCCGCGATCTCGGCGACCTGCGTCCGCAGGACGTCACGCCCGAGGTCCGGGCAGAGGCGGCCGAGATCCAGGTGTCCGACCCGGAGCTGTATGCACACTCCCTCGGAGCGCGACTGGCCGTTGGACAGGATCCGGCGCCGACGGTGACTGCCGAGGTCGTCGACGAGGCCGACGTGTTCCTCATCACGCTCACCGGCCTCGGCGACGACTCGATCGGCGAGGTCACGTACGTGGTGTGGTACGACCCCTCACCGCCGGTGCCGACCGTCGTGCGGGCGTTCGTCATCCCGCGTTGCTCGCGGGGCGTCGCCGTGGACGAGGCAGGCCAGCCGATGGATCTCTGCCTCTGACCGAACCCGACCCCACCTCATCGAGGGGCAGGTGTAGGTTCGCCGCCCGTGCCCGTGCGTGTTCGTATCCGGGCGGGCGGTTTGGTGGCGGTGGTGCTGGCGGCGGCATCGACGGTCATCCCAGCTCAGCGCGCCGAGGCGGCCTGTCCGCCGGCGGCCGGGCGGGCGATCGCCCACGCCCCTGACCCGGTGCCCCGGGCCCAGATCGTGTTCCGCGGCCACGGTTCCGGCCATGGGTTGGGCATGAGCCAGTACGGCGCCCAGGGCGCGGCCCGCCTCGGGTGCGGCTACCGGGGGATCCTGACGACGTACTACACGGGCACCCGCGTGGCCAGGCGGGCGATGCCGGCGAGGGTCAACGTGCGGATGACCGAGAACGCCGGACAGGCCTGGGTCACGGTCGTGGCGGGCCGGGTCGAGTGGCGCAACGGCAGCCGGCGGGTGTTGGTGCAGAGCTCCGGCACGGTGCTCGTCCGGCGGGTCGGCAACGCGTCGGCCGAAATCCGCCGCGGGACGAGGCGGCTGTGGACGGGACGCGTCGCCGCAGGCGGGCTGCGGGCGATCCACCGGCGCGGCGTCGTTCGGCTCCAGTCGCCCGTCGACCCGTACGGCAAGCTGCCGATGGCGCTGCGCTGGGACTGGGTCTCGTTCGACGTCGGGACGGCCGGCATGGACGCCGTGAAGGTGTTCGTCGACAACCGCACCGGCCGGGCGATGGACAAGTACCTGCTCGGGCTGGCCGAGGTGCCGTCGAGCTGGCCCGCGGCCGCGCTCCGCGCCCAGGCCGTCGCCGCTCGCACGTTCGCCTACCAGCGGGCCGCGTTCCTGCTGCCGACGGTGGCCCACCAGAACTACGACGGCTACGACCACGAGGCGGCCGACATCGCCTCGGGATCGCGCCTGCGAGCGGCGATCTGGGCGACGAGCGGCCAGATCGTCGTCAACGGCGCGGGCCGGCCGATCGACGCCCTCTACTCGTCGTCGATGGGCGGCTGGACGGAGGACAAGGTCTACTCGTGGGGCGGGTCGCCGATCTCCTACCTGCGCCCCGTCAACGACAGCCGGTGGGACCGGGCGTCGGACAACCCGGCGCGGGCGTGGACGCGCGGCTTCACCCGGCGGCACGTCGCCCGGGCGCTCGGCTTCGGCCGGGTCACGAGCCTGTTCACGTACCCGCGGGGTGATCCGCGGCGGGCGCGTGGCGTGCGCGTGATCGGGTTCAAGAACGGCCGGCCCGTCACCGAGTGGGTGACCGGGTTCAACGACGTCCGCAACCCGCTCGGACTGCTCTCCCCCGGCTTCGTCATCAAGAACAACCCGTAGCGTCGTTCTGTCAGTCGGAATGCGCGGAATCGCGCACACTCCGACCGACAGAACGGTCTACTCGGGGTCGGCGAAGGCGGGCGCCCGCTTCTCGAAGTTGGCCATCACCGCCTCGACCTGGTTGGGGCGCCCGATGAGGCTCCCGATGACCCGGCGCTCCTCGGCGAACTGCTCGGCCGCGCCGTCGCCGACGAGGCGGTTGAACAGCTCCTTCGCCCCCCGCACGGCCTCCGGGCTGCGGCCGGCGATCTCCTCGGCGAGGGCGAACGCGTCCCGGCGCGGATCGTCGCTCAACCGGGTCGCCAGCCCGAGCTCGGCCGCCTCCTTGCCGCTGACGATCCGGGCCGTGAACGTGAGCTCCTTGGCCACGTCGGGGCGGACCAGCCGGGACAGGATGAACGTGCCGGTCATGTCCGGCACCAGCCCCCAGTGCACCTCGCGCACGGAGAGCTGGGTGTCGGGGTGGACGATGCGGATGTCCGCGCCGAGGGCGATCTGGCACCCACCGCCCAGCGCGTGGCCATGCACGGCGGCGATCACCGGCATGGGCAGCTCCTGCCACACCCAGGCGACCTGCTGACCGAGGTGGGTGATGCCCCCCGGCGTGAGGCGGCCCGGATTGCCGCCGTCACCGCCACCGCCAGCGCCGTCGCCGGCCCCGCCCGACGCCAACGTCTGGAACGAGGCGAAGTCGAGCCCGGCGCAGAACGACTGACCCTCACCGGACAGCACGACCACGCGCACGGCGGACTCGGTCTTCAGCCGCTCACCGGCCTCCGCCAGCGCCGAGAACATCGCGCCGTCGAGCGCATTGCGCTTGTCCGGGCGGTTCAGGCGCACGTCGGCGATGCCTCGCTCGTCGATGGAGATGGTCACCCGATCTGTCATCGCCGCAGTCTTCCCTGCCACACTCGCCACCATGAAGCTCAACCTCACGGCCGACGAGGTCCTGACCACGACCCGCTCCGTCCGCAAGCGGCTCGACTTCGATCGACCGGTCGAACGGGCGGTCGTGGAGGAGTGCCTCGAGATCGCCCTCCAGGCGCCCACCGGTTCCAACCGCCAGGGCTGGCACTGGATCGTCGTCGAGGACGAGGCGACGAGGCAGGCGATCGCCGACGTCTACCGGGCCAACTTCGACGAGTACCGCAACATGCCGGCGGCGGTGTACCAGGAGGGCGACTCGCGGGGCGAGCGGATGGACAAGGTGCGCGACTCGGCGACCTATCTCTCGGACAACTTCCACCGGGCGCCGCTGATGTTGATCCCCTGTCTCTGGGGACGCCTCGACGCCGCCACCGCCGCCACGATGAGTGCCGGATTCTGGGGGTCGCTGCTCCCGGCCGTCTGGAGCTTCATGCTCGCCCTCCGTGAGCGCGGGCTGGGCTCGGCGTGGACCACAATTCATTTGATGAACGACGGCGAGCGCCAGGTCGCCGACCTGCTCGGCATCCCGTTCGACAAGGTCAGCCAGGGCGGCCTGTTCCCGATCGCCTACACGGTCGGCACCGACTTCAAGCCGGCGAAGCGCGAGTCGCTCACCGACATCCTCCATTGGGACCGCTGGTGAGCGACCGCTACGTCAAGCCGGGCTGGTTCACGGCCAAGGTCTTCAACCCCGTCGTGCGCCAGCTGACCCGCTGGGGTGTGAGCTTCAAGGGTTCACGCGTGCTGGAGGTGCGCGGTCGCACGTCGGGCGAGCTGCGCTCGACCGTCGTCAACCTGCTCACCGTCGAGGGCCAGCGCTACCTCGTCGCGCCGCGCGGCGAGGCCCAGTGGGTGCGCAACCTCCGCGCCGCCGGCACCGGGACCCTGCGGCTGGGCAAGAACGTCGAGTCGTTCCGGGCCACCGAGCTCACGGACGACGAGAAGCCGCCGATCCTGCGCGCCTATCTGAAGGCGTGGGCGTGGGAAGTCGGCAAGTTCTTCGAGGGTTTGAAGGCCGACTCCCCCGACGCCGACATCGCCGCCGCCGCGCCCGGCTTTCCCGCCTTCCGCATCGACCCGGCCTGACCCGAGGTCACTCGACCGGCTCGGGCACCTGCATCCCCCGCTTCCACTTCGGCGACGCCGGACTGATGAAGTTGTAGGGGTCGGTGTCGATCTCGTCGAGCTCCAGCTCGCCGGCGAGGACCCCCTTCTTCCACTCCTCGTGGGCGGCCTCCATCGCGTGGAACTCGGGCATCACCTCTTCGGCGAACAGTTCGAGCGCCTCGCAGATGTGCTCGTGGCGGTTGCGGCCGGCCTGGTTGAGCAGGACGATCTGGTCGACGTTGGAGTCGGCGAACCGGTGCAGCTTGGCGCGGATCGTCTCCGGTGAGCCGATCAGGCCGCCCCGCTGGGCCTTCTGACCGGCCGGGCTCGCCTTCCACGTCTGGTACTCGTCCCACATGTTCACCGTGCCCGGCACCACCGGCCCGTGCTCGTTGTAGAAGCGCAGGGCGAACTGGAAGAACGTCGAGCCGTCGGCCCGCGCCGCCGCCTCCTCGTCGGTCGGCGCGCACATGAACTGGCTGACGACAGCGATGTTCGGGTTCGTCTGGTACGGACCGAGCGGGTCGAGGTGCTTGGTGAACGCGTTGTAGTAGGCGTGCACCCAGGCGTGGGCGGCCTCCGCCGATACGAACTGGAAGCCGAGCGCGCCGATCCCCCGCTGGCCGGCCATCTCGATCGTGTCGAGCTGGCTGCACGCCACCCACAGCGGCGGGTGCGGCCGCTGGCGAGGCTTGGGCACGACGTTGCGCAACGGGAAGTCGAAGTACTCGCCGTGGTACTCCCACCCTTCCTCCCAGAACATGGGGAGGATGCAGCGCATCGCGTCCTCCCACACGGCGCGCTTGTCGCGGAAGCGCCGCCCGAACGGGTGCAGCTCCGTCACGCTGCTGCCCTCACCCACGCCGAACTCGACGCGGCCGTGGCTGATCAGGTCGAGCGTGCTGACCCGCTCGGCGACCCGCGCCGGGTGATTGGTCGGTAGCTGGATGATCCCGTGGCCGAGGCGGATGCGCGAGGTGCGCTGGCTCGCCGCGCCGAGGAAGACCTCGGGCGCCGACGAGTGGCTGTACTCCTCGAGGAAGTGGTGCTCGACCTCCCAGGCGTAGTCGTAGCCCAGACGGTCGGCGAGCTCGATCTGGTCGAGCGCCTGGTTCACGAGCTCGTACTCGTCGTCGTCGCTCCACGGCCGCGGCAACTGGAGCTCGTAGAAGATGCCGAACTTCACGTCACAGGTGTAGCCGGACGAGCGCTCACTCCACGAGCCGCAGTCCCGCCGGCGTGGTCGACGGCTCGGCGAGCGGGAGCTCGACGACGAACTCCGTGCGGTGGGCCGGGAAGACGTGCTCGCTCATCAACACCGGCCGGCCGGACGTGTCGGTCGTGACCCGCTGACAGCGCAGCAGCGGCGCGCCGATCGGTACGCCGAGCAGTCTGGCGATGTCGGCCTCGGCCGCGTCGGCGCCGATCGTCTGGGTGGCGCCGCGCAGTGGTCGGTCGAGTAGCTCGTAGAACGGCCGGCGCTCGACGTCCTCACGCGACAGCGAGCTGCCGAGCTCCGCCGGGCACCAGACCGTGACGACGGCGAACGGTTCGCCGTCGGCGAGGTTGATCCGCTTCACGCGCAGCACCTGATCGACGCCGAGGATCCGGCGCACCCGCTCCGGCGGGGCGTCGAAGGCGAACTCGATCACCTTGCGCTCGCCGCGGCGGCCGCTGTCATGGAGCTGGTCCTCGATCGTGCCGAGGTGCTCGAGGCGCTGACGGACCGGCTCGGTGGCGACGAACCAGCCGAAGCCCTGCCGAGCCGCGATCAACCCCTCCTCGCGCACCAGCTCGAGCGCCCGCCGCACCGTGACCCGGCTGGCCCCGAACTCGGCGCTGAGCTCGGCCTCGCTCGGCAGCACCGACCCGGCCGGGCTCGCCGCGGCGCGAGCCCGCAGCTCCGAGGCGATCTCCTGATAGCGAATGCGCCGCACTTGTATTAGAGTTGTCTACATTCGCCCGCGATGCAAGGCAGGTTGTCCATGACCGTCTCCGCCACCACGCCGATCGAGCTCGTGACCGAGGTGTACGGCACGCTCGCCGAACGGGTCGCGCTCGGCCGCGATCGGCTCGCCCGCCCGCTGACGCTGACCGAGAAGATCCTCGTCAACCACCTCGTCGACCCGGCCGGCCAGGATCTGGTCCGCAGTGAGTCGTATGCCGACTTCCACCCGGACCGGGTGGCGATGCAGGACGCCACCGCCCAGATGGCGCTGCTCCAGTTCATGACCGCCGGCCTGCCGTCCGTCGCCGTCCCGTCGACGGTGCACTGCGACCACCTCATCCAGGCCAAGGTCGGGGCGAACATCGACCTCGGCGTCGCCATCGACACGAACCAGGAGGTCTACGACTTCCTGCGCTCGGTGTCGGCGAAGTACGACATCGGCTTCTGGGGCCCGGGCAGCGGGATCATCCACCAGGTCGTGCTGGAGAACTACGCCTTCCCCGGCGGGATGATGATCGGCACCGACTCGCACACGCCGAACGCCGGCGGGCTCGGGATGGTCGCGATCGGAGTCGGAGGGGCCGACGCCGTCGACGTGATGACGGGCTTCCCGTTCAATGTCCGGTGGCCGAAGGTCATCGGCGTGCACCTCACCGGCACCCTCTCCGGCTGGTCGAGCCCCAAGGACGTCATCCTCGAGGTCGCCCGCATCCTCACCGTCGAGGGCGGGACGGGGGCGATCATCGAGTACCACGGGCCGGGCGCGGACTCGATCTCGGCCACCGGCAAGGGGACGATCTGCAACATGGGCGCCGAGATCGGTGCCACCACGTCGCTGTTCCCCTACGACGCCAACATGGCGGCCTACCTCAAGGCGACCGGGCGGGAGGCGATCGCCGACGCCGCCGACAAGGTGGCCGAGCATCTCCGCCCGGACGACGGTGCCTTCTACGACCGCCTCGTCGAGATCGACCTCGACGAGCTCAAGCCGTTGATCAACGGCCCGCACTCCCCCGACCGCGCCCATCGCGTCGGGGCCGAGGTCGGCGACGCGGCGCGCGAGAACGACTGGCCGCTCGAGATCTCGTCCGCCCTCATCGGGTCGTGCACCAACTCGTCGTACGAGGACATCACCCGCGCCGCGTCGGTGGCCCGGCAGGCCGCGGCGAAGGGGCTGCGGACGCAGACCGAGCTGCTCGTCACGCCCGGGTCCGAGCAGATCCGGGCGACGATCGAGCGCGACGGACTGCTCGCCGACCTCGAGGCGATCGGGGCGACCGTCCTCGCCAACGCGTGCGGGCCGTGCATCGGCCAGTGGGCGCGCTCGAAGGAGCTGCTCGAGACGCCCAACACGATCGTCAACTCGTACAACCGGAACTTCCCGAAGCGCAACGACGGGTCGGCGAGCACGCTCGCCTTCGTCACGTCGCCCGACACGGTGATCGCGCTCGCGCTCGCCGGGCGTCTCGACTTCGACCCGACCAGCGACACGCTCGATGCCCCCGACGGCACGGCCGTCACGCTCGAGGCGCCGGTCGGCGAGGTCCTGCCCGACAAGGGCTACGACCCGGGCGTCGACACGTTCACGGCGCCACCGGACGACGCGTCGACCGTCGAGGTCGAAGTGAGCCCGACGAGTGACCGGCTGCAGCTGCTCGAGCCGTTCCCGGCGTGGAGCGGCGAGGACTACCACGAGCTGCCCGTGCTCATGAAGGCGCAGGGCAAGTGCACGACCGACCACATCTCGGCCGCCGGACCGTGGCTCAAGTACCGCGGCCACCTGGAGAACATCTCGGGCAACCTGTTTCTCGGCGTCGTCAACGCCTTCACCGGCGCAACCGGCGAGGGCAAGGACCGGACCGACGGGGAGACCCGGCCGTTCCCCGAGGTCGCCAAGCGCTACGGCGACCAGGGCATCAGCTGGTGTGCCGTCGGCGACCGCAACTACGGCGAGGGGTCGTCACGCGAGCACGCCGCGATGGAGCCCCGGTACCGGGGCGGGGTCGTGGTGTTCGCTCGCAGCTTCGCCCGCATCCACGAGACGAACCTGAAGAAGCAGGGCATGGTGCCGCTCACGTTCGCCGACCCGGCGACGTACGACGAGATCGGCGAGGACGATCGGATCAACGTCCTCGATCTCCCGCCGGTTCCCGGCCAGAACGTGCGCTGCCAGGTCGTCAAGCCGGACGGCTCCACGGTCGACTTCGAGGCCACCCACACCTTCAGCCCCGACCAGGTCGAATGGTTCAAGGCCGGCTCCGCCCTCAACATCGTCCGCCAAAAAGTCGCCCAAACCGGTTCTGAGCCTGCCTAGTCGCGCCGAGCGCGATCAACACTCCGGAGAATCCGTTATTGCTTCTTGCAAAGAGATCTTTGCAAGGCCGCGTGGGCGAGTCCAGCGGCTCGACGAGCTACCACCTCCGCCAGCTCGCCCGCTTCGGGTTCGTCGAGGACGACCCGGACCAGCCGGCCGGCCGGCGTCGCCGCTGGCGCGCGACCGCGCCGGGCACGCGAGTCGAGGCCGCCGGGTTCGCCGACGATCCAGAGAGCTGGGCGATCGTGGGCCGGCTCGTCCACTGGCAGATCGGCCGCTTCTCCGACGATCTGACCGCGTTCGTCGCCGGCGCCCGCGACTGGGACCCGGCGTGGCTCGACGCGGCGTGCTCGCACGACGCCGGCATGCGCATGGACCCCGCGCGGCTGGCCCGCTTCAGCACTGAGCTCCGCGAGGTGATCGAACGCCACCGGGACGAGACCGCGGGCGCTACCGAGGGCGCCATCGTCAGCATCTACTGCGGCGCCGTGCCGACGCGGGAGTCGTCGTGACCGAGCGCGCAGTGCGACGGCGATACGTGCTGCTCGCCGCGCTGCACTACCTCCCGGTCGGCGTGATCATGCCGGTGAACGTCCTGCTGCTCGATGCGCGCGGGCTCTCCATCGGCACCATCGGAGTGCTCTTCGCGTTCTTCATGATCGCGGCCGGAGCGCTCGAGCTCCCGACGGGCGGTCTCGCTGACACATGGGGACGGCGTCCGGTGCTCATCCTCGCCGGCCTGGCCGACGTGGCCGGCCTCACGGGCATGGCCTTCGCCAGCACGGTGCCGCTCCTCCTCGTCGCGCTCTTCCTCTTGGCCCTTGGTCAGGCCCTCTACAGCGGCCCGCTGGAGGCGTGGTACGTCGACCAGGTCCACGCCGAGGACCCCGCCGCCGACGTCACACCCGGCCTCGCCCGCGGCCACTCGGCCCAGGGCCTCGGCCTCGCCGTCGGTGCCCTCGCCGGCGGCGCGCTGCCGCACCTGTTCGGTGGTCTGCCGGCCCGCGGCACCGCGGTGGTCCTGTCGTTCTCGATCCCCTACCTCGTCGCGACGGCGCTCACGCTCGTCGGCCTCGTCGCCATCTGGCTGCTCCTCGACGAGCCGTCCCGGCCAGAGCGAGCGCCGTACCGGAAGTCCGGCGTCGTGGCCACGATGCGCTCGGCCCTGGCGCTGTCGGCCCGCACCCCGGCCGTACGGGCGGTGCTCGGGCGCTACGCCCTCGTCGCGTTCGGTGTCATCGCATTCGAGCTGATCGTCCCTGTCCGGCTCGAGGGACTCACCGGCGACTCCGAGCGCGCCGCCTCGCTGTACGCCGTGATCTTCACGGCCGGGATGCTCGGTTCGGCGCTCTCGGCGAACTTCGCCCCGTGGCTCCGCCGGCGATTCGGCGGTGCGGCCAACGGTGCGCTGTTCGCGACGCTCGCCGGGGGCACCGTGGCGTGCGTCGGTGCGATCGACGGGGTGGCGCCGGTCGCCATCGGCCTGCTCGGCGGGTACCTGCTCACCGGGCCGGCGCGCCCGTTGTTGTCCGAGGTCCTCCATCGCGAGGTCAACGCCGCCGAGCGGGCAACCGTGCTGTCGGCGCAATCGATCGTCCTGATGATGGGGGCGTTCGCCGGCAGTCTGTTGCTGCCCGCGCTGGCGGGAGCGACGTCGACCGGGTGGGCGATGCTCGTCGCCGGAATCGTGATCGCAGCCGCGTCGCTCCCGCTCGTCCCGATCGCCCGCCGCCCCGCAGTCGGCGCCGCGGTCCCCGCCGCCGAGCCCGTCTCGACGCCCTCCTAGCCTGCGGCGGATGGACATCGTCACGACGCTGCGGACAACCGGCGCGACGCGAGCGTTCACGGACGAACCAGTCGCCGACGACGTCGTCCACGACCTCCTCGACGACGCCCGCTTCGCTCCGAGCGGAGGCAACCGTCAACCGTGGCGGGTCGCCGTCGTGAAGAACCCGGCGATCCGCCGCCGGATCGGCGACCTGATGCAGCCGGTGTGGGACGGCTACGTCGCACGCGCCGCGCTCGGGATCACGCCGTACAACTGCGTCGACGACCAGGAGCCGCCGGCGGCGCCGACGCGGACCCCCAACGGACTGCTCGAGCGCGTCGAGACGATCCCCGTCGTGCTCGCCGTCGCCGCCGATCTGCGCCGGCTCGCCCTGATGGACGCCGGACTCGACCGGCCGCCGCTCGCCGGCGGGGCGTCGGTCTACCCGTTCTGCTGGAGCATCCTCCTCGCCGCACGCGCCCGAGGCCTCGGTGGCGTGCTCACCACGTTCCTGTCCCGAGCCGAGCCGGCCGCCGGGCCAGACCTCGGGCTCCCAGCGCACCACGCCCTCGCCGCGACGATGTTCCTCGGCGTCCCCGAGCGTCACGTCACGCGGCTGCGCCGGGAGCCGGTCGAGGCGTTCGCCACGCTCGACCGGTTCGACGGTCCGCCGTTCGGCGGCTGACGGCTCGGCCGGAGCGTCTCAGCGCACGGTCCGGAAGAACGCGCGCACCTCGTCGACGAAGATCCCGGGCTGCTCGAACGAGGCGAAGTGCCCGCCGCGGTCGAGCTCGTTCCAGTGGCGGATGTCGGAGAACCGGCGCTCGGCCCACCGGCGGGACGCCCGGAAGATCTCCTTCGGGAAGATCGACATGCCGGACGGGATCTCGACGGGATCGCGGGCGCCGCGGCGGAAGCTCTCCCAGTACAGCCGGGCCGAGGAGGCACCGGCATCGGGCAGCCAGTAGTGCATCACGTTGTCGAGCAGCCGGTCACGGGTGATGACTGCCTCCGGGTGGCCGCCGTGGTCGGTCCACGCCCAGAACTTCTCCAGGATCCACGCCGCCTGACCGGCCGGCGAATCGGCGAGCCCGTAACCGACGGTCTGCGGCCGCGTGGCCTGCTCCGTGGAGTAGCCGGAGTCCCACTCCTGGTAGTAGGCGAGCGAGGCGAGGGCCGCCTGTTCGGCCTCCGTGTGGTCGGTCGCGCCATGGGGTGGGCCGACGGTGACCATGTTGAGGTGGATCCCGATGCAGTGCTCGGGGTCCTGCACACCGAGGCGGGCCGTGACCGCCGAGCCCCAGTCCCCGCCCTGGGCGCCGTAGCGGGAGTAGCCCAGCGCCGCCATCAACCCGGCCCAGCAGTCGGCGATGCGCTCGACGCCCCACCCCGGCTCGCTCGGCTTGTCGCTGAACCCGTAGCCGGGCAGCGTCGGGCACACGACGTGGAACGCATCGGCCGGGTCGCCACCGTGGGCGGCGGGGTCGCGTAGCGGTTCGATCACGTCGAGGAACTCGACGACGGAGCCCGGCCAGCCGTGGGTCAGGACGAGCGGCACGGCTCCGGGCTCGGGCGACCGGGCGTGGAGCACCTGGATGCCGAGCCCGCTCGGGTCGGTGTAGCGCAGCTGCTCATGGCCGTTGAGCTCCTTCTCGACCCTGCGCCAGTCGTACTCGTCGGCCCAGTACCGGCACACGTCCTGGACGTACGCCAGCGGGACCCCCTGCGACCAGTCGTCGACCGTCTCCCGATCGGGAAAGCGCGTCTGTCCGAGCCGGTCGCGCAAGTCAACAAGCTCCGACTCGTCAACGGCGATCGGGTGAGACGTGAACGCGTCATCCATGGCGGCTCATTCTGATCCGGTGGGAGCGTCAGTCGGTGCCCGGGCGGCGCTCGGACTCGGCGACGGGGTCGCCCTTGTAGCCGGGCGGGTACGTCGCGGCGAGCTCGGCCTCGGTCGGAGTGTGGGCCTCCCGGGCCTCGGGCGGCAGCAGGGCGCTGATCGCGGCCATGATCCGCTTCGTGTCGGCGTCCAGCGAGCGGTACTTGAGCTCGACGGGCGGGCCGATCCGGATGCGCACGGTCGGCCGGTCGGTGAGGTTGAGCACGTTCGGCAGCCGGCTCGACCGGGGCCACACCTTCTCCGTGCCCCAGATCCCGATCGGGATCACGGGCGTCTTCGTCATCTGGGCGAGCCGGGCGACCCCCCAGCGCCCCTTGAGCTCGGGATCGAAGAACGCCGGCCCCCGTGGGATCGTCCCCTGCGGCATGATCGCCACGACCTCGCCCCCGGCCAGGGCGTCGGCCGCGGCCTCGAGCGGCTGGTCGGACCCGCTCGCCCGGTTGACCCGGATCCCACCGAGCGCGATGGCGAGCTGACCGACGATCGGAACGTCGAACACCTCCTTCTTGCCGAGGAAGCGCACGGTGCGGCCGCTCTTGCCGATGACCACCGACATCGCGGCCGGGTCGAAGTAGCTGCGATGGTTGGCGGCGAGGATCGCCCCGCCCGCCGCCGGGATGTGCTCGAGCCCGTCGATGTCGAACTTGACGAACGGCATCAGCTCGGGTCGGGAGAACATGAGGGCGAGCCTCTGCAGCTCGATCCCGAGCACCGGGATCTTCACGACGCCCGGTGACACGTCGAGGTTGAGGATCGGCCAGCGCCGGGCCGTCGCCACGAGCACCATCCGCGGGTCGGGATTGACGACGATCGGCGTCCCGACGGCGTCGAGCAGCGGCGTGTCGAAGAAGCTGTCCGAGTAGGCGTAGCTGTCGGCGAGGTCGATCCCGCGCTCCTCGGCCCACTGGCGGACGGCGGCGAGCTTGCCGGCGGCCCACACGAACGGCCCGACGATCGTCCCGTCGTAGGTGCCATCGGCCCGCACGCCGTAGCGCGTCGCGACCACGTCGTCGAGCCCGAGCCGCTCGGCGAGCGGCTTGACGAGGTCGTACGGCGTGGTGGTGGCGAGCACGATCGGCCGGCCGGCCGCCCGGTGCTGCTCGAAGATCGGCCCGGCGAAGGGTTGGACCATCGCGGCGAGGCCGTCGGCCGCGGCCTCGCCGGCCGCCTGCATCGCCTCCCGCGACCGGCCCTTGGAGAACGCCGCCCCCTGGCGGGCGATCGCCATCGACGGCAGCGTCTCCCCGATCCGGTTGAACAGGCCGTAGAGGACGCCCTCCCCCGGGAGCGAGCGACTCATCAGGCCCCCGGCCTTGAGCGCCGCCGAGAAGGCCGGCCCGGAGGCGCCGGCCAGCAGGGTGCGGTCGAGGTCGAAGAACGCCGCCCCCTTGGCCGGCTCCGTCTGGTCCACCGGGTCGACCGGGTCCACCTCGGCGGCCTCGTCGACGGGACCGGGGGCGGCGGCGGGCGCGTCCGACATGGGCCGACTGTACGTGAAAAACGGGAGAAGCCCCGCTGGGGGGGCGGGGCCTCTCAACCTGAACCCTGTCGATGGGGGGTCGACGTTGTGGGTTCCATCGAGCGGTACATGGGGGGTGTATCGCACTCGATCTTTGTGCTTGTGAGTATACGCACATGGCCCCGATCGGGCAAGTAGAACATTTAGATGCTCGCTATCGTTCCGAGAGATGGACGTGCGGCAGCTCGCCGCCCTGGTGGCGATCGCCGATCACGGCACCTTCTCGGCGGCGGCGCGGGCCCTGTACACGGTCCAGTCCAACGTCTCCAGCCACATCGCCCGGCTGGAAAAGGAGCTCGGGACCGTGCTCGTCGACCGGGCTCAGGGTGGACTCACCGACGACGGTGCCCGCGTCGTGGAGCGGGCCCGCCGGGTCCTCCGTGAGTTCGAGGACATCGCCGCCGACGTCGCGCCCGTGACCGGCGACGTGACCGGCGACGTCCGCCTCGGGATGCTCGGCACGACCGCCCGCTGGCTGCTCCCCGGACTGCTCCCGACGCTCACCCGGACGCATCCCCACGTGCGGGCGATCGTGTCGGAAGGGAGCACGTCGGTGCTCCTCCCGTCGCTGCTCGGCGGACGGTTCAACGCCGCCGTCGTCCACCTGCCGGTCGACGATCCCGAACTGACGATCGAGCCGCTGTTCGCCGAGGAGCTGCTCCTCGTCGCTCCCGCCGACCACCACCTCGCGGGGCGGAGCGAGATCCCCCTGACCGAGCTCGCCGACCACAGCCTGCTGCTGCCGCCGTCGGGATCGGCGTTGCGCCGGGTCCTCGACCGGGCTGCGGCCGCGGTCGGCGTCCAGCTCCACGCCCAGGCCGAGATCGACGGCGTGCGCCTGCTCGCCTTCCTGGCCATCGACGGGCACGGGGTGGCGATCGTCCCCGCGACGGCCGTGTCCCGGGCCCAGGACGGCGAGGTGGTGTCGATCCGGGTGCCGGAGCTGCCGCCGCGGGTGGTGGCCCTCGCCTATCAGCGCCGGCCGGCGCCGAGCGCTCCGGCCCGGGCGTTGTTCGAGGTCCTGCGCTCCGTGGTGTGCGCACGCGCGGCCGACCAACCGGGCGTCCGCCTGGGCTCCGAGGCCTTCCCCCTGAGTCGCTCGATTTGATGGCAGACCACCCGGTCACCCGCGCCGAACCCTCGCCCGCCGTCACGTCCGGCAATCTCGTCGCGATCCTCGCTGTCGGGAGCGCGGCGGGATTCCTCGCCGGGCTGTTCGGCGTCGGCGGAGGCATCCTCATCGTGCCCGGACTCGTGATCGCGGCCGGAATGGATCAGCGCCTCGCCCACGGGACCTCCCTCGCTGCGGTGGTGCCGATCTCGGTGGCGTCCTTCGCGACGTACGCCGCCCACGGCAACGTCGACTGGACCGCCGCGCTGTGGTTGTCGGTCGGCGCCGTCGCCGGCGCCATCATCGGTACGAAGCTGCTCCACGTTCTGCCCCACCGCACCCTGGCCCTGCTCTTCGCGCTCGTCCTCATCGCGTCGGCGGTGCGCCTGTTCATCGCCACCGACGCCGACGGTCGCGCTCCCCTGTCACCGACCGGGGCGGTCGCACTCGTCGCCGTCGGGCTCGGCGCGGGCATCCTCGCCGGCCTGCTCGGTGTCGGTGGCGGGGTCATCATGGTCCCGGCGATGATCCTGCTCTTCGGCATCCCTCCGGTCGTCGCCAAGGGCACGTCGGCGGCGGTGATCATCCCGACCGCGGTGATGGGCACATGGCGCAACCGGGCCAAGGGCAACGCCGACCTGCGCGCGGCGGCGATCATCGGTGGGGCCGGGATCGTCACCGCCGCCCTCGGCGGGATCCTCTCGGACAAGATGAGCGACGAGCTCTCCAACGTCCTCTTCGCCGCCCTGCTGCTCGCCGTGGCGGCGCGGCTGCTCTGGCAACTCCAACAGGAGCGGATGACCTCCACCCGAGCGACGTAACGTGCGCGCGGTGTCCACCACCGCGCTGCCGCTCCGGAGGGCGACCGGCGCGCCGGTGACGGCGGACGTCCGCCCGATCGACGACCGGCTCGTCGTGTGGGTCGAGCTCGGCGGGACGACCCGCTCCGGGTTCCGGGGCGCGCCGCTGTCGTCGGCCGCGTCCGCCGTCGTCGCCCACGCCGCGTGCACGGCGCGGGACCAGGGCCTCCCACTCGTCGTCGTGCTCGCCTCGTCGGGAGCTGACATCGTCGAGGGCATCGCCGCTCTCGAGGGGTGGGGCCAGCTCGCTCGTGCGCTCGTCGACTGCTCCGGGATCGTCCCGACGATCCTCGTCGTCGACGGGCCGGCGGTCTCGGGACCGGCCCTCCTTCTCGGCGTCGCCGACCTCGTCGTGATGACCGAAGGCAGCTACGGCTTCGTCAACGGTCCGGTGATGGTGGAGGAGTTCACCGGCGTCCGCGTGAGCACCGACGAGCTCGGCAGCGCCGGCGTCCTCGCCCGCAACACCGGCGTCCCGAGCCTCGTGGTGCCGACACGCGACGCGGCACTCACCGCGGTGGGTGACCTGCTCGCCTATCTGCCGTCGAGCGTCGACGACGAGCCGCCGCTGTTCCCGACCGACGACCCGGTCGACCGGCTGTGCCCGGAGGCGGGCGAGCTGATCCCGCCCACGGCGACGGGGAGCTACGACGTGCGCCGGGTCGCGGCGGCGATCGTCGACGAGGACAGCCTGCTCGAGATCCGCGACCGCTGGGCCGCCAACGTCGTGACCGCGTTCGCCGCGATCGGCGGCCGACCGATCGGGGTCGTCGCCAACCAGCCGGTGGCGCTCGCCGGCACGCTCGACATCCCCGGCTCGCAGAAGGCCGCCCGGTTCGTGTCGTTCTGCGACGCGTTCAACCTGCCGTTGCTCACCCTCGTCGACACGCCCGGCTTCTACCCCGGCAAGGATCTCGAGTGGCGCGGCATGATCCGCCACGGCGCCCAGTTGGTCTTCGCCTACGCCCGGGCGACGGTCCCGCGGCTCTGCGTGATCCTGCGCAAGAGCTACGGCGGCGCGTACATCGTGATGGACTCCAAGACGATGGGCAACGACGGCTGCTTCGCCTGGCCGGGGGCCGAGCTGGCCGTGATGGGCGCCGGGCAGGCGGCGGCGATCCTGCAGCGCCGGGCGACGCCCGAGGAGCGAGCGGCGTTCGAGGAGGACTACCGGGAGCGGATGCTCAACCCGTACGTGGCGGCCGACCGGGGATACGTCGACGCGGTGATCGAGCCGGCCGAGACTCGTCGCGAGCTGGCCGCCATCTTGAGTGCCTTGGAGGACAAGCGCGAGGTCCTGCAGGCCCGCAAGCACGGCAACGAACCCTGCTGACCGGTCGCGACCCCCCGTTCTGTCGTTTGGCACCGGCCGGCTCCGGGCGATTCCAAACGACAGAAGCAGGGCTAACGTTCACCGCGGGGAGGAAGCCCCCTGACAAAACGTGACGGGAAGGGAACAACGTGCCCGACAGCATCACGATCACTGACAACCGCACCGGCAAGACGATGACGGTCCCCATCACCGATGGGGTGTTCCCGAGCTCGGCCCTCCGCGAGCTGGACCCGTCGCTGTTCATGTACGACCCGGCGTACCTGTCGACGGCCGCGTGCCGGTCGAACATCACCTTCCTCGACGGGGATGCCGGCATCCTGCGCTACCGCGGCTACCCGATCGAGCAACTGGCCGACCACTCCACGTACCTCGAGGTCGCCTACCTGCTGCTGTACGGGGAGCTGCCCAACGAATCGCAGCTGCAGCAGTGGCGCTTCGACGTGACCCACCACACGTTCATCCACGAGAACATGCGCAAGCGGTTCGTGGACGGGTTCCACTACGACGCCCACCCGATGGGGATGTTCGTGTCGGCGCTCGCCGCCCTCGGCACCTTCTACCTCGACGCCAAGGACATCTTCGACCACGAGAGCCAGCACAAGCAGATCCTCCGCCTCATCGCCAAAGCGCCGACGCTCGCCGCGATGTGCCACCGGTTCGCCGCCGGGCTGCCCTTCTTCCTCCCGGACAACTCGCTGAGCTACCCCGCCAACTTCCTCAACATGATGTGGAAGATCGGCGAGTACGAGGTCCATCCGACGCTCGAACGGGCGATGGACGTGTTGTTCATCCTCCATGCCGATCACGAACAGAACTGCGGGACCACGGCGATGCGGGTCGTCGGATCGAGCCACGCCGACCCGTACTCGGCCGCGGCGGCCGCCGCCTCGGCGCTCTACGGCCCGCTCCACGGCGGGGCCAACGAGGCGGTCGTGCGGATGCTCGCCGAGATCGGCTCGATCGACGACGTCCCCGCGTTCGTCGACGACGTGAAGGCGGGCAAGGGCCGGCTGATGGGGTTCGGTCACCGCGTCTACAAGAACTACGACCCACGGGCGCGCATCATCAAGCAGACCGCCGAAGAGGTCTTCACGGTCACCGGCAAGAACCCGCTGCTCGACATCGCGCTCAAGCTCGAGGAGACCGCGCTCGAGGACTCCTACTTCATCGATCGCAAGCTGTACCCGAACGTCGACTTCTACTCCGGGCTCATCTACCAGGCGATGGGCTTCCCGGTGGACATGTTCACGGTGCTGTTCGCGATCCCGCGCATGTCGGGGTGGCTGGCCCACTGGGACGAGTTGCTCGCCGACAAGGACCAGAAGATCTCCCGGCCGCGCCAGTGGTACACCGGCGTCGACCAGCGCGACTACGTGAAGGTCGGCGACCGCTGACGACCGCCTGATCGGAAAAATGCTCCGCGAACGGTGGCGCGCGGATTCTCGCCGCGCGTAGCGTTCTCGTCCGGACGTGGTGGGGAGACCGACGTCTAGTGGTGGGCGGGGAAAGACGTCTGAGAAGGAATGGTGGTCATGGGTCACGCAACTTCGTCCACACGCGCGCGCCGTCGCGCTCTCGGCGCGGGAGCGATCCTCGCGTTGTCGTCACTCGCTGTCGGCGTGGATGCCCGAGCTCAGCAGGACGAGCCTCCGGACCTCACCCTCGTCGAGTCGGTCACGCCGACGACGCACATCGTGGGCGACAAGGCGCCGAGCAGCAACCTCGCCAAGACCGATCGAGCCCTCCTGGCCCGTGACGACGCGCGATCTCGTCCAGGTCGCGATCAAGCTCGACTACGACGCCGTCGCCGTCTACACCGGCGGGGTCGAGGGATTCGAGGCCACCAGCCCGATGGTCACGGGAGTACCGCTGAGCGAGCGTCCGGAGGCCGCGACCCGCTACGAGAACTACATCGCCGGGCAGGAGGCTGCCTTCATCGAGGCGCTGCACGCCCGGGTCCCGAACGTGGAGATCGGGACCACCCTCCGGACCGTCTACGGCGGCATCTCCGCGACCATCCCCGCCAACGCCGTCGAGACCGTGCTCGACATCTCGGGCGCGGTGGCCGTGCAGAAGAACGACCTGCGCCAGCCGCTGACCGACTCCAGTCCGGAGTTCGTGAACGCGACCGCGCTCTACGACGAGCTGGGCACGACTGCGAACGCAGGCCAGGGCTTGATCCTGGGCAACCTCGACACCGGCGTGTGGCCCGAGCACCCGTCGTTCGCCGATCAGGGCAACCTGCCCCCGCCGGGCGGCCCGGAGCGGGCGTGCGACTTCGGCGACAACCCGTTGACTCCGGCCATCGACGTCTTCCAGTGCCAGAACAAGCTGATCGGCGGGCAGGCGTTCAGCGACGGCTATTTCGATCGGCCCGGCCGCCCGGCGGAGCCCTTCCCCGACAGCGCCCGTGACTCCAACGGGCACGGCACGCACACGACCAGCACCTCGGCCGGGAACATGCTCGACGAGGCGCCCGTCTTCGGCGTCGACCGCGGCCCGGTCCACGGCATCGCGCCGGGCGCGTACATCATGGAGTACAAGGTCTGCTACGCGGAGGGCTGCAACGTGTTCGACTCGGCCAACGCGGTCGAGCAGGCCAGTCCTCGACGGCGTCGACGTGATCAACTTCTCGATCTCGGGCGGCAACAACCCGTTCACCGACCCCGTGGAGCTCGCGTTCCTCGACGCCTACGCGGCCGGAGTGTTCGTCGCGGCGTCGGCAGGGAACGACGGGCCAGGCGCCAGCACCGCGAACCACCGGTCGCCGTGGGTCACCACCGTGGCGGCGTCCACCCAGACCCGCGAGTTCGCCACCACACTGTCGCTGACCGCGGGCAACGGCGACACGTTCACCGCGAACGGGGCGTCGATCACGGCTGGCGCCGGCCCGCTGCCGGTGGTCCTCGCTCAGAACGTCGCGGCGTACGCACCCACGGCTACACGCGGCGACACGGGCCCAGTGCGGCGCCGAACCTTCCCCGGGCGTCTTCGCTGGGCTCATCGTCGCCTGCCAGCGAGGCGTGTCGGCGCGGGTCTGGAAGAGCTTCGTGGTGAAGCAAGGTGGGGGTGCGGGCATGGTGCTGTACAACCCCGCACTGGCCGATACGCCGACGGACAACCACTGGCTGCCGACGGTGCACCTGGCGAACGGGACCGACTTCGTCGCCTTCATGACCAGCCACACCGGCGTCACGGGCTCCTTCCCGGCCGGTGAGAAGCGCAACGGGCAGGGCGACGTCATGGCCGCGTTCTCGTCGCGAGGCCCGGCCGGGCTGTTCCTCAAGCCGGACGTGACCGCACCCGGCGTCCAAGTCCTCGCCGGAGCCTCGCCGTTCCCGGCCACTCCCGACCCGGTCAACGGCGGCAGCTCCCCCGGTGAGCTCTTCCAAGCGATCGCCGGTACGTCGATGTCGTCGCCTCACGTGGCCGGAGCGGGATTGCTCCTCAAGGCGGCCCACCCCCGGTGGAACCCGGGGCAGATCAAGTCCGCGCTGATGACCACGGCGACAACCGACGTCCTCAAGGAGGACCTCGTCACCGCCGCCACCCCGCTGGACATGGGGAGCGGACGCATCGACATCGGGGCGGCAAGCGAGGTCCCGCTGACGTTCAGCGACACGGCGCAGAACTTCTTCGCCATGGCGAACGACCCCGCGAACGCCGTGCATCTCAACATCCCGTCGATCTACGCGCCCGCGATGGCCGGCCGGCTGGTGACCACGAGAGTGGCGACGAACACCGACCGAGCAGCGTCAGCGCTTCGAGGTCGACGCCGACGCGCCCGTCGGCTCGACGATCTCGGTCTCACCGACCACGTTCTCGGCCTCAACCCGGACCAGTCGGTCGACGTTGACGATCACCATCGAGTCCGAGGCTCCGATCGGTGTGCAGCAGTTCGGGTCGATCGAGCTGATGGAACGAGGCGGCGACTCGACTCCACCTGCCGGTCGCGTTCGTCCACACCCAGGCCGGCGTGCGGCTCACGCAGAGCTGCACGCCAGCTCAGATCCGCGAGCGGAGCGGCATCACGACGTGCACGGTCGCGGCGGCGAACAACTCGTTCGACGACCAGACGGTCGACATCGACACGTTCCCAGCCGCACCTGCGCGATCGCCGGAGCGAACGGCGCTGAGGTCGCTGAACAACCGGCACGCCCAGCTCCACGACGTCGCACTCGACGGGATGTCGCCGGGGGTGCCGTCGGTCGAGAACGGCACGACACCGGCAGCGGGTGGTGGCTTCCTGGACCTGGCGACCCTCGGAGTGGCGCCGCTGGTGATCGGCGATGAGGACATCCGCGGGTTCACGTCGTCGCCGTTCCGTACAACGGCGAGACCTGGACGAGCTTCGGCGTCACGTCGAACGGCTACGTCGTCGTCGGGGGCAGCAGCGTCTTCGACATCGTGTGCGTGACCTGCCCGACGGACACGAACCCGGCCCGGCCGAACAACATCATCGCGCCCCTGTGGACCGACCTCGAGGGCACCGACGCCCCTGGGATACGGGTCGCTACGTTCAGCGCAGGGCCCGCCACCGCCCGGAGCACCTGGATCATCGATTCAGTGGAACGTCGAGGTCCACGACAGCGAACAGGCCGAGGTCTTCCAGGTCTGGCTCGGGCTCAGCAACGACGCCACCCCGGCGCAGGACATCTCCTTCGCCTATGCCACCGGCAACCCGACCGATCCCGAGCAGGACTTCCTCGTCGGCGCGGAGAACATGTTCGGGGAGGGCGAGATGGACGGCCACGCTGCCGACCCAGCCGCAGCGGGTCACGTCGACCGACCTGACGGCCGGCGACACCGTGAGCTACACGGTCGCGGTCACCGGCAACCAGCCAGGAGGCGGCGAAGTACGGACCGAGATGACGGCAAGCCGCATGGCGGGGACGGCCATCGCGAGATCCCCCATCGCCGTCGTCGCGCGGTAGCACCGCTCGCTTTCGTCACGGAATTGGTTGGGTGGGCAACCAATTTCGTGACCGAAGCGGCTACGCCGGGTGTTCGCAGAGCACCAGCGGGTCGCCGCCGTGGTACTCGTAACGGCGGCCGTCCGCCTCCAGCACCACCAGCGTTCCGTCGACGAGCACCTGGGTGTACATCATCCCGGGCTCCGGGCAGCCGAGGCTCCCGTCGGGCCAGGTAACGGCCCGGGCATCGACCACGGTGACCGCGTCGGGCTCGATCCCGAGGCGCCCGACGAGGTCCTCGACCGCGGCGGTCACGAGCGGCAGCGTCGGGTCGATCGGCGTCCCGGGCATGGTCCCGGACGGAGTCGAGGGCGGGGGCAGAGGCCCGACGGAGAACGACGGGGGCGTCGTCGACGGTGGCGGTGTCGCCGGTGTCGATGTCGCCGGTGCCGTCGGTGGAGTCGACGACGAGTCGGGCGGCTCACCGGTGTCGCTCACGGTTGGCACGGTACGGCCGGCACTGGGACCGTCCTCGCCGCAGGCGGACAGCGCGAGACCGCCGGCGACCGCGAGGATGGCGACACGGAAGCGGCGCACGTCAAGTTGGATGCTCGCCCGGGTCCCGCGGTTCCCGGTCACCCACCTTCTGCCATCTTCTTCTGCAACCGGGCGTCGAGGGCGGCGAGGAAGTCCTCGGTGTGGAGGAACGGGGCGTCCTTGCCGACGATCATCGCCAGGTCCTTCGTCATCTCCCCCGCCTCGACGGCCTCGATGCACACCTGCTCGAGGGTCTCGGCGAAGCGGGTGACCTCGGGTGTGTCGTCGAGCTTGCCGCGGTGCTTGAGCCCGCCGGTCCAGGCGAAGATCGAGGCGATCGGGTTCGTCGAGGTCTTGTTGCCCTTCTGGTGCTCGCGGTAGTGCCGGGTCACCGTGCCGTGGGCGGCCTCGGCCTCCACCGTCTTGCCATCGGGCGTCATCAGCACCGATGTCATCAGGCCGAGCGAGCCGAAGCCCTGGGCGATCGTGTCGGACTGCACGTCGCCGTCGTAGTTCTTGCACGCCCAGACGTAGCCGCCTTCCCACTTCATGACCTGGGCGACCATGTCGTCGATGAGCCGGTGCTCGTAGGTCAGGCCGGCGGCATCGAACTCGGTCTTGAACTCGCTCTCGAAGACTTCCTGGAAGAGATCCTTGAACATGCCGTCGTAGGCCTTGAGGATCGTGTTCTTCGTCGACAGGTACACGGGGTAGTTGCGGGCCAGCCCGTACCGCAACGAGGCCCTGGCGAAGTCCCGGATCGAGTCGGCGTAGTTGTACATGCCCATCGCGATGCCGCCGCCGGCGGGGAACTCGGCGACATCGAACTGCACCGGCTCGGCCCCGTCAGTCGGCGTGTAGGTCATCGTGAGCGTTCCCGCGCCGGGCACCTTGAAGTCGGTCGCGCGGTATTGATCGGCGTGGGCGTGACGGCCGATGACGATCGGCTTGGTCCAACCCGGTACGAGCCGCGGGATGTTCGAGATGATGATCGGCTCGCGGAAGACGACGCCACCGATGATGTTGCGGATCGTCCCGTTCGGTGAGCGCCACATCTTCTTCAGGCCGAACTCCTCGACCCGGGCCTCGTCGGGAGTGATCGTGGCGCACTTGACGCCGACGCCGTACTGCTTGGTCGCCTCGGCGGCGTCGATCGTGATTTGGTCGTCAGTGGCGTCGCGGCTCTCGATCGACAGGTCGTAGTACTTCAGGTCGACCTCGAGATAGGGCAGGATCAGCTGCTCCTTGATGAAGGCCCAGATGATGCGCGTCATCTCGTCGCCGTCCATCTCCACGACGGGGTTGACGACCTTGATCTTGCTCACGGGAGACTCCTTACTGTCACTGGGGCTGCGCCCCAGACCCATCAGCATGCGGCTCGCTGGCGCTCGCGCGCCTGCCGCGCCGGACTTGTATCGAACTTGTCCGAGGGTAGCGGACGGCCCGACCACTAGCCTCGTGCCGTGGATTTCGCCTGGACCGCCGAGCAACGCGCCCTTCGTGACCAGGCCCGGGATATCGCCGCCGACGCGGTGGCCCGGTTCGGACGGTCCAACGACTCCTGGATCAACGGGTACTCGGCGGAGTTCGCCAAGGAGCTCGCGGCCCTCGGGTGGATCGGGCTCACGTGGCCGGTCGAGCACGGCGGCGGGGGCCGGCCACCGGTCGACCGGCTGATCATCGGCGAGGAGCTGATCGCCGCCGGTGCTCCGATCGCCGCGATGTGGTTCGCCGACCGCCAGATGGGCCCGGCCCTGATCGCGTTCGGCCGCCCCGATCAGCAGGAGGCGTTCCTGCCCGGCATCCTCGCCGGCGAGACGACGTGGTGCATCGGGATGTCCGAGCCTGGCGCGGGGAGCGACCTGGCGAGCCTCAAGACATCGGCCGGGCGCGATGGTGACGAGTTTGTGATCAACGGGCAGAAGATCTGGACCAGCTTCGCCGCGGTCGCCGACTACTGCTACCTGATCTGCCGCACGTCGAGCGACGGGCCCCCGCACCAGGGCATCAGCGAGGTCATCGTGCCGATGTCGACGCCGGGCATCGAGATCCGCCCGATCACCGACATGACGACGAACCGCCACTTCTGCGAGGTCTTCTTCACCGACGTCCGCGTGCCGGTCAGCAACCTCGTCGGCGTCGAGGGCAACGCCTTCAAGCAGACCATGCGTCAGCTCGAGCACGAACGGGGCGGGATCGACCGGCTCGTGTCCAACCACGCGCTGTACCGGCTCGCGGCCGAGCGGGCCGACCGGACCGATCCGGTGATCCGTCAGCGGATGGCGGCCCTGGAGGCCGGTTACCGGATCGGTCGCATCCTCGTTGTGCGGGAGGTGCTCGGGCAGGCGCCGGCGGGGTTCTCGGCGGCGACGAAGTGCTTCTGCACCGAGCACGAGTGCCGAGTGGCCGAGTTCGTCGCCGGCGTGCTCGGGCCCGAGGCGACGTTGTGGACCGACGTCACCCGCGGCCTCACTTACGCCCCCGGCTACACGATCATGGGCGGCACGTCGAACATCATGCGCAACATTCTCGGCGAGCGCGTCCTCGGTCTGCCGCGGGAGCCGCGCTGATGGACACCGTCGACACGGCCCGCGATGCCACGCGCTACCACTTCGTACCCGGCGGACGAGGCGGTCTCGGTCGCTTCCCCACCGTCGTGGGCGGCGACGGGTGCTGGCTGTTCACCGACGACGGCCGGCGCATCCTCGACGCCGCTGGTGGGGCGATCGTCGTCAACGTCGGTCACGGCCGGCGCGAGGTCGCCGAGGCCGTCCGGGCCGCGCTGGACGGCGGCGCCTACGTCGTGCCGATCTGGCCGACGCCGCACCGGTTGCGTCTGCACGACGTGCTCGTCGAGCGCTGGCTGCCGGACGGCATGCAGAACGTGTTCTTCACCAGTGGCGGCAGTGAGTCGGCCGATTCGGCGCTGCGCCTCGCCCGCGCCACCCACCTCGCTCAGGGCCGGGACACCCGATGGAAGGTGATCGGCCGGCACCCGAGCTACCACGGCATCACGCTCGGTGCCCTCGCCGTGGGCAGCCACTCGGGTCGGCGCGCCGGGTACGACCCGCTGCTGCTCGACTTCCCGAAGGTGCCCTGGGACGACGCCGCCGCACTGGAAGCGGTGATCGAGCGGGAGGGACCGGACACGATCGCCGGCTTCCTCTTCGAGCCGATCGTCGGAGCCGCCGGCGGCTGCCTCGTCGCGCCGGACGACTACTGGCGGGCGGTCGAGGAGATCTGCCGCCGGCACGACATCTTGCTCATCGCCGACGAGGTCATGACCGGCTTCGGTCGTACCGGCCGGCGCTGGGGCCACGAGCACTTCCCGATCCGCCCCGACATCATCTACGGAGGCAAGGGCCTCGGTGGCGGGTACGTGCCGATCGGCATGGTCGCGGCGACGACGGAGGTCGTCGAGCCGCTCGCCGCCAGCGGGTTCATGTACTTCACGTTCACGGGCGCCGACGCCGTGTGTGCGGGGGCGACGGCGGTGCTGGAGATCGTCGAGTCCGAGCGTCTCGTCGAGCGCAGCGCGGCGATGGGCGATCTACTCGAGGCCCGCCTCGAGGAAGGGCTCGGCGCCCATCCGCACGTCGCCGACATCCGCGGCCGGGGCCTGTTCCGCGGGATCGAGCTCGTGCGCGACCGTGGGTCGGGCGAGCCGTTCCCGGTCGAGGACCACTTCGCCTTCGCCGTCGTGCGCGAGTGCCTCGCCCACGACGTGTGGGTCTATCCGGCCGGCTCGGGCCCGGTCCGCGACGCGGTGATGATCGGGTGCCCGTTCACCATCACCGAGAGCGAGATCGACCTCCTCGTCGACACCCTGTCGATCGCGATCAACGCGGCGGCGGCCGCGGCGGCGGTCACGACCCCGCGCTGACCAGCCCGACCGCGACCAGGGCGAGCCCCATCCCCATGACCTGAGAGCGGCTCAGCCGCTCACCGTCGAGGACGGTCGCCAGCCCGACCGTCGTCGCCGGGTACAGCGAGGTGACGACGGCGACGAGCGACAGCAGCCCCCGCCTCGTCGCCAACAGGTAGCAGACGTTGGCGATCACCGAACCCGTGCCGGCGAGCACGGTGAGACCGACGACCGGCCGCACCGTGGTCACCCGCGCCCGAGTGGCGAGCGCGGCACCCGCCATGAGCGCGATCGAGACCACCTGTCCGATGACCAGCGGCCACAGCCCGCTTTCGTCACTCGTCCGGTCGAGGAAGACGAACAGCAGCCCGAACCCGGCACCGGCGACCACGGACAGCAGCCCGACCACCTTCGTCGTCGGGCGATCGGCGACCCCGAGCAGTCCGCTCACGAGGGCCACCGCCGCCAGCGCCAGCACGACGCCGACGAGGGCCCACGCCGAGGGCCGCTCCCCCGTCGCGATGCCGACCACGACCGGCACGACCGCGCTCACGACCGCGGTGATCGGTGCCACCACGGTCATCGCCCCATTTGCCAGCGCGTAGTAGAAGGCGGCGATCCCGACCGTCGACATCGTCCCGGCGGCCGCGGCCCACGCCACGTCGGAGCGGTCGGGGAACGGGTCTCCGAGTGCGGCGACCACCACCACGGTCAGCACCGCGCTCACGAACTGGCCGACCAGAGTGACCACGATGACCGGGGCCTGTCGTGTGGCCCGCCCGCCGCAGTAGTCCGACGTGCCGTAGACGAGCGCGGAGCACAGGGCGAGGAGGATCGACATGGGATCAGTGTCGGAACGAGGCGGCGGCTCGTGGCGGGAGCGCCCGGCGAACCGCGCGAACGACCCGTCGCGGCGCGGGCGCCCACGGTTCCCGGTCGTGCGGATCCCACGCATATGCCGGCGTGGCGTCGCTGATCAGGCCGCCGACGGGCGGGAGCTAGCACGATGACGCCCAGGTCAGGACGGCCGCGTGTTCGGCGGCGATGTAGTCGTCGAGCTCACCCTCCAGCGGATAGACGTCCGGCAGCACCCGCGACACGGACACGAACATGCCCGTCAGATCGCGTCGCGGATCGCCGAGCCAGCGGCGCGATCGGCGCAAGCCAGGCCAGGGCGAGCCGGGCGCGGCGACGAGGGCGTGGGCGTAGAGCACGCGCACCAGGACGAGGTTGATGAAGAAGCGCTCGACCCGGTTCTCACGCTCGGCCAGGTCGCGATGGTCGAGGAACGCGCTGACGATCGTGACGTGTGGGCGAGGTACCAGGTGCGTGGCGATGGCTCACGGGCGAAGCGGACCGACGCCTCGACGCTGGGCGACGATGGTGGACCAGCGTGGCCAAGGACGACCGAGCGCGCCTCGTAGGTGTCGCGCAACAGTCGTTCGTTCACGGCCCTCCACCACGGGCTGCCCGGCCGGTCGTGATCGGGCGGATTGAGGAGCCCACGCCGCAGCTGCCAGCCCATGAACGCGAGCGCCGCCCGCGGATACGGCCGATGCAGCGGCGCACCACCAGGGGCCGGCGCGTACGACGACCGGAGCAGATCGAGCCGGCCCTGGGGATCGTCGCGGACCTCGGCGACGCGCTGCGCGGCGATCGTCGCGGCCGAGACGCGGTCCGACGACGCTCCGACCACGTCGCCGCCGCCGACCAGACCAGTCACGCGGGAAGTATGGCCGTCGCCTCGGGCGCGGCGCGCGCCGGGTTCACCCGCGCATCGCCGGATCTGGGCGCTCCGGCTAGTCGGGCAGGCCGTAGCCCTCCTCCATCTGGAACTCGCCGAACGTCGGCTTGCCCGCCGGTTGGTAGATCGCCAGAACCGTGCCCTTGCGCATCGGCTTGCTCTCGACCAGCCGCAGGGCGGTCGCCTCGGCGCCGGGCTCGAACAACCGCTTGCCGGTGCCCAGCACGATGGGCTCGATGAACACCCGGTACTCGTCGATCAGCCCCTGCGCGTGCAGGGTCTGGGCGAGGCCGGCGCTGCCGTGGACCTGGATCTCGCCGTCGTACTCCTTCTTCAGCTTGGCCACCTCGGCTGCGACGTCGCCACGGATGACCGTGGTCGGCCCCCACTCCGGGTCCTTCAGCGTCGACGAGACGACGTACTTGGGCAGCTTGTTCAGGCTCGACGCCACCGGGTCGTCCTGGTCGGGAAAGTTGGGCCAGCTGGCGGCGAAGATCTCGTACGTGCGCCGTCCGAGCAGGAAGCACTCGGCGTTGGAGAACGCGCCGCTGATCACGTCGCCCATGTCCTCGCTGAAGTACGGAAAGCTCCAGCCGCCGTAGCCGAAACCGCCGTCGCGGTCCTCGTCGGGGCCGCCGGGCGCCTGCATGATCCCGTCGAGGGTCATGAACGTCGCGATGGTGAGGGTGCCCATGAGTTCACTCCTTGCCTGAGCAGTCGGTGCGTGATCATGGAGTACGACGCCTCCGACCGGCGGATCTCATCGGTGGGCCGGCGGTTCGGCGGGCCGGCGTCGCCTAGAGCTTGCCGATGGCCATCAGCTCGAGGGGATCCTGCACCTCGACGGTGCCCAGGTAGCCACCGCCGGCCGCGAGGGCGTCGTGGGCGGCGTAGCCGAGCAGGGCCTGCGACTCGCGGGGCAGCGTGCGCACGACGTCGAGCGGCGCGGCCAGGTACTGGTTCTCCTCGGTGCGCAGCCAGCCCACGCAGTAGCTGACGTGCATCCCGCGACGACGAACGTCAGCGGTGGTGTTGGCACCGCCGCCGTGGAGCGTCGAGCCGAGGTACACGATCGCCGAGCCGGCAGCCATCTCCGCCGGAACGAGGTCATCGGGCTGGGCCACCCGATCGCGTGGCCAGCGATGGCTACCCGGCACGACGCGGGTCGCTCCGTTGTCCGCGGTGAAGTCGACGAGGGCGATCACCGAAGCGAGCTGGACCTCGGGGTGCGGTTGCGGCAGGTGCACCCACACCAACTCGTCGCGGTGGATGTACTGCTGCTCCGATCCCGGGCCGCGGTCCAGGACGTGGGCGATGTTGAGCTGGTAGGAGGCGCAGCTCGGCAGCAGGATCGCGTCGCACACCGCCCGGTAGACGGGATGGGTGAGGATCTCCGTCGCGAACACGCGGGAGCGTCCGGCCACGCCGGTGACGTCACGGGTCTGGGCGCCGAAGAACCACTTGATCGTGTCGTTGACGAACGAGCGGTCCTTGCCCGGCGGGGCGTGCTCGATGAGCGGGTCGATCTCGGCGTTGAAGCGGGCCAGGAGGTCGTGATCGAGGAACCCCTCGACGATGACGGCCCCGTCGCGCTCGAGGGCATCGACGATGAGCCGGCTGGGCGCGTCGGCGTTGATCCGTTGCACGGTCACGGCGGCCAACGGTACCGACGGACGGCGAACCACGCCGGCACCGCACGCCGCTGGCTCAGCGCTTCGCTTCGAGCACCAAGTTGAACGGAGTCTCGGCCGCCCGGCGGAACCGGCCGTATCCGGCCTCCTCGAACACCTCGCGAAGACGGGCCTCGCCCGCCTGGGCACCGAGGCCGAGCCCGACCTCCTGGGACAGCGAGTTCGGAGTGCAGATCGAGGATGAGGCGGTGTAGAACAGCGCCGCCATCGGATTGCCCGAGATGTTGGCGGCTCGGCCGTCGACGGCGAACGGCTCGACGAGCAGCACCGTGCCGTCCTCGGCGAGATGGTCGAGGGCGTAGCGGGCGATGCCGACTGGGTCGCCCATGTCATGGAGGCAGTCGAAGAAGCAGATCAGGTCGAACGCGCCCGGGTAGCCCTTGGCGTCGGCGACCTCGAACGAGGTGTGGCCCGAGACGCCCGCCTCGTCAGCGCGCCGACGGGCGGTCTCGATGGACGGACCGTGGAAGTCGAAGCCGGTGATGTGCGCTTCCGGGAACGTCTGGGCGAGCACGACGACCGATGCCCCGTGGCCGCACCCGACATCAGCAACGTCAGCCCCCGCCGTCAACTTGTCGGCGACGCCGTCGAGCGCCTCGATCCACGCCGGCAGCGACACCCGGTAGCCGGTGCGGAAGAACCATTCGGTGCCGGAGAACAGGCACGGGTGATGATCACCCCAGCTCAACGCGCCATCGCCGCGGAATGCGTCCGCGACCTTGGGCATGTCGATGAAGAACGCGCCGAAGGAGTTCATCCCGCGGGCTACGAAGACAGGTGAATCGTCGTCGGCGAGCGCCATGGTCGCCTCCGTGCTGAGCGAGTACCGATCGCTCGCCTCGTCCCAGTCGACGAGCCCGCCCGCGACCTGGCCGTCGAGCCATTCGCGCACCAGACGGACGTTGCACCCTGCGTCGCCTCCCAGCTCATCGGCGGTCGCCGGTCCGATCCGGGACAACGAGCGGTAGAGCCCCAGCTCGTCGCCCAACCAGATGCCGTAACACAATGCCCCGCCGGTCATGTACCCGACGAGCTGGCCCATGAACTGCTGAAGCCTGGAGTCGTCAATGCCGTCCGACATGGCTCCCTCCCTCCTGTGAAAGCCCCCGCTCGGCATCGTACGCCCGTCGTTAGCCTGCCGCGGTGGACGTGATCAGATGGCTGCTCGAGGGCGATCCCGCGATCCGCTGGCAGGTGCTGCGCGATCTCACCGATGCCTCGCCCGACGAGGTTGCCGCCGAGCGAGCGCGCGTCGAGCACGAGGGCTGGGGTGCCCGCCTGCTCGCGCTCGAGGACGCCAACGGGTTGTGGGACGGTGGCGCCTGCTTCCCGGCGAACTACACCGGCGGTGAGCCCGGGCAACCGTGGACAACCACGATGCACACCCTGCAGACCCTGCAGATCCTCGGCCTCGACCCGGCGTCGGACGCCGCCCGCCGCGCCGTTGCGCTCGTCGCCGAGAACGGCCGCTGGGAACATGCTGGTCAGCGGTACTTCGACGGCGAGGTCGAGCCGTGCATCAACGGCCGGACGATCGAGGCCGGTGCCTACTTCGGCGTGGACGTCGCCCCGATCGTCGAGCGGGTCCTCGGGGAGCGGCTCGCCGACGGCGGCTGGAACTGCGAGGCCGAGAACGGGTCCGTGCGATCCTCGTTCCACACGACGATCGACGTGCTCGACGGCCTGATCGAGTTCGAGGAGGCGACCGGCGGCTCCGCCGCCGTCGCCGAGGCCCGCGGGAGCGGCGAGCAATACCTGCTCGAGCGCAGCCTGTTCCGCCGCAAGAGCACGGGCGAAGTCGTCGACCCGGCCTATCTCGACTTCGCGTTCCCCTACTACTGGCGCTACGACGTGCTGCGGGCACTCGACTACTTCCGCCGCACCGGCGCCGACCCGGACCCGCGGATGGACGAGGCGGTGGAGGTGGTGCGGTCCAAGCGCCAGCCCGACGGCCGGTGGCTGCTCGACCGCATCTACCCGGGGCGCGTCCACTTCGACCTCGAGGATGGCGTCGGGGAGCCCAGCCGCTGGAACACCCTGCGTGCGCGGCGCGTGCTCTGCTGGTGGGACCGAAAGTGATGGATGTCACGCAATAGTGGTGGCTCGAGGGCGTTGAATGTTGGTGTGAACGTCCTCACCGCCGCCCGTTCGATCGGCCTCACCCGCGATGACCGCGGCGAGGTCTCGGGCACGATCGACGAATCCGTCGTGCTCGCGGTGATCTCCGAACTGGCCGCCGACGATCCCGCCAACGCCGACCTGTTCGCCGACGCCGCCGCTCGCGTGCGCGTCGGCCGTTCGGCCGGTGTCGTGCAGCCGGCCGAGTCCAGCGTGTTCAGCCAGTCGCGCCACGGGGCGAGCGGGCAGCTGCGCTATCGCTCCGAGATGGCCGACGTGTTGACCGATCTCGCCATCGACGTCGGCCTTCGCGAGGTCGAGCGGCTCGCCGACACCCCACTGCCTGGCTCGACAGGCGGACCTCGCTTCCGTCCCGGAGTCGCTCACCCGGGCGTCTGACGGACGAGAGGTCTCGGCGGCCGCTCAGTCCGGCCGGGCTGCTTCGCCAGGTCGACCAGTCGTCGGGCGATGAGCCGGATGCACAGGGTCTCGTCGGCTCCCTCGAAGATCGACAGGACGCGGGCGTCGACGAAGTAGCGACTGACCGGGTACTCCTCGGCGTAGCCCATGCCCCCGTGGATCTGCTGGGCCTCACGGGTCACCCATTCGGCCGCCCGGCACACGTACGCCTTGACCATCGCCGCTTCGAGCGTGCCCTCGCCGCTCGACATCTTCCGGGCGACCGAGTAGGCGAACTGGCGGCCGGCCTGGATCAGCGCGGCCATGCGCGCCAGCTTGGCCTTCGTCAACTGGAACTGGGCGAGGGGCATCGCCGTCGTCGCGTCGCGGCCGTACATCTTGCGCTCGATGGCGTAGTCGCGCGCCGCCTCGAAGGCGGCCTGCATCACCCCGAGCGCGCGGCCCGCGGTCTGCAGGCGTCCGTTCTCGAAGCCGCCCATCGTGAGGTAGAAGCCCTTCCCGATGCCCTCCTCGCCGCCCACGAGGTTCTCCTCGGGGACGAACCAGTCGTCGAACGCGACCTCGTAGGAGTGCATGCCCCGATAGCCGATCGTGTCGATGGCCCGCCCCTCCATCGTGCCGCCTCCGTCCTGCTGGAAGCGGAACTCGTGGCCGGGGGCCTCCGGCTTCTCGACGACGAACAGCGAGAGCCCGCGATGGCGCAGTGAACGATCCGGGTCGGTACGGGCCAGGAGCATCAACGCGTTGGCGCGGCCGGCGAACGTCGCCCACGTCTTCACCCCTCGGATCGTCCAGCCCCCGTCGACCCTGGACGCACTCACGGTGACGAGCGCGCTCTCCGACCCGACGTCGGGCTCGGTGACCATCACGCCGATCATCAGCTCGCCCGTCGCGATCCGGGGCAGCCAGCGGTGCTTCTGCTCCTCCGTGCCGCCCTTGACGATGGCGCGGGTGAGGATCTCGGGTCGGGTGATCAGCGATCCGCCGATGCCGAGGCTCGCCCGCGACAGCTCCTCGGTGGCCACCACCATGCCGACGTACTCGCTCTCGCCACCGGGCGAGTATCCGCCGTACTCCTCGGGGACCGACAGGCCGAAGCTCCCGAGCTCGGCCAGGCCCGCGATGACGTCCTCGGGGACGTCGCTGTTCGCCCGGTGGACGTGCTCGGCGGCCGGCCGGATCTTGTCCTCGGCGAACCGGCGGAACGTCTCGGCGACGAGCCGGAAGTCGTCGGCAAGGTGCGTCGGGCCACCGCCGTGGCGGATCACGAGATCGCCGAGCGCCTCGATCGCGTCCGGCGCGCGGTGCTCCTCGACGAACGAACGCGCCGGTTCGAGCGAGGTCATGTCGACGCCCCACTCCGACTCGCGCCCGAGGATCTTGGCGCCGAGGTCCCACCCGGCGTCGGCGATGAAGTGACAGGCGAGCGCGGCCTCGAGGTCGCCGAGCTCCGCGTACCCGAGCATGGTCCGGCACGCCTCCACGGCGCTCGCCGCGTGGGCCAGGTCGTAGGCGAAGATCTCGTGGCGTTCGAGCAGGTCGACGGAGACACCGCCGCCGTCGTCGGTCGAGTAGTCGGCGAGTGTCTTCATCGCCCGCTCGACGGTCTCCGACAAGGCGTCGACCGCTCGGCGAGCCGCTTCGAGGTCGGCCGGCACGAGTCACAGGTTAAGAGCGAGCGCCAGCCGGCGGTCGATTCTTGCTTCGGGGGTTCACGGGGGCGGAGCCCCCGTGGGTACGTAACGCTGCACGACGTGCCCGCGGAGATCGAACCGCCCGCCCTCGCCCAACTCGTCGATTTCGCCGAACGTCCGCGCACGCAGGACTGGAGCCTGCGCGCCGCGCTCGTGCGCTACGCCCAACCGCAGCCGCAACGCGTGAACGACCTCCTCGATCTCGTCCGGCGCACCGATTGGGCCCTCGGCCAGCACTCCGCGGTGCTCCAACGGCACGGGCCCGAGGTGTGGGACGCGCTGGAGGGCGACACCCTCCCGAGCGACCGGGAACACGCCCAGCTCGTCAAGCTCCTCCGCGTGGTCATGGAGCTCGACAAGATCGGAGACGTCCTCGCCGGCTGGGCCGTCGACATCTCGGCCGACCGTCCCGACGGCGCCGTCGACGCCGCCATCCAGGAGGTCGGTACGCGGCTCGACGCAATCGGCGTTCCCCACGAGGAGCGACCGCCACCGCGCCAGCGCGGCTGAGGCCCCGTCCGGGGCGACCTCGGCACGCGCCTACATTGAGCCCCAGCAGCAGCGAGGTCTGGGGGTGGAAATGAAGGCCATCCGGCTCCACGCGTACGAGAAGCAGCCGGTGCTCGACGACGTTCCCGAGCCCGGGATCAGCGGACCGCTGGACGTGATCGTGGAGGTCGGTGGCGCCGGGCTGTGCCGCACCGACCTGCACATCATCGAGGGCCAGTGGGCGGAGAAGAGCAACGTCACGCTGCCCTACACGCTCGGCCACGAGAACGCCGGCTGGGTGCGTGAGGTCGGCGCCGGGGTCACCAACGTGGCCCCGGGCGACACCGTCATCCTGCACCCCACGCCGACGTGCGGCCTGTGCCGGGCGTGCCGCGCCGGCGACGACATGCACTGCGCGAGCAGCACCTTCCCCGGCATCAACACCGACGGAGGCATGGCGGACTACCTGCTGACCAGTGCGCGGGCGTGCGTGCTGCTCGACCCGGCGACCCAGCCGGCCGACGTGGCCGCCCTCGCCGACGCCGGGCTCACCGCCTACCACGCCGTCCGCAAGGCCCTGCCCCTCCTCTACCCGGGCACGACATGCGTCGTCGTCGGGGCCGGCGGGCTGGGACACATCGGCATCCAGTGCCTGTCGGCTCTGACGTCGACCCGCATCGTGGTGGTCGACCGCAACCCAGCGGCGTTGACGCTCGCCGAAGAGCTCGGCGCCCACGAGACGGTCGCGGCCGACGGCAGCCAGGTCGCGCAGGTGCTCGAGCTGACCGGCGGTGCGGGCGCCGAGGTCGTCATCGACTTCGTCGCCGAGCAGGGCGCCGAGATCGAGGGGCCGCGGATGTTGCGGCGGGCCGGGTCGTACTTCGTGATCGGCTACGGCGGCGCCGTCAGCATCCCGACGATCGACATCATCTCGACGGAGATCAACGTCATCGGCAACCTGGTGGGGACGTACAACGACCTCGCCGAGCTGATGGTCCTGGCCCAGTCGGGCCAGGTCACGCTGCACACCAAGACGTACCCGCTGGCCTCGGCGCTCGACGCCTTCGCCGACCTGGACGCCGGCAACGTTCGCGGCCGGGCGATCCTCGTCCCCTAGTCCATTCAGGAGCACGAACATGTACGAACACGACGGCGAGCGCTACTTCGTGGTCGACGGCCACGTCCATTACTGGAACGCCGCTCCTGACAACTGGGTCCCCGGTCAGGAGGCCTACGCCAAGGGGTGGATCGACTGCTTCTACGCCTATCACGGACTGGGGCCGGAAGAGGCCCACTGGCCCTACGAGCAGTACCAGCGGTACGACGCCGACCTGATGATGCGGCACCTCTTCGACGAGGGCCACGTCGACGTGGCGATCTTCCAGCCGACGTACCTGAAGCAGTGGTACATCGAGGGCTTCAACACGACCGAGCGCAACGCCATCCTCGCCGAGAAGCACCCCGACCGGTTCGTGCTCAACGGGGCGTGGGACCCCCGAGCCGGCGACGCCGGCCTCGAGGAGTTCGAGGCCAAGGTCGAGCGCTACGGGCTCAAGGGGGTCAAGCTGTACACGGCCGAGTGGCGCGGCGACTCTCGCGGGCTGGAGCCTCAAGAGCGACGAGGCCGCCCGCTACCTCGAGGCGTGCGAGCGCCTCGGCGTGCGCAACGTCCACGTCCACAAGGGCCCGACGATCTGGCCGCTCGACAAGGACGCCTTCGACGTCGCCGACGTCGACTTCGCGGCGACGAACTTCCCGGCGCTCAACTTCATCGTCGAGCACGTCGGCCTGCCGCGTATCGAGGACTTCTGCTTCATGGCCACACAGGAGCCGAACGTGTACGCCGGGCTCGCCGTCGTGATCCCGCTGATGCACGCGCGGCCGCGGATGTTCGCCAAGGTCATGGGCGAGCTGATGTTCTGGCTCGGGGAGGACCGCCTCGTGTTCGCCAGCGACTACGCGATCTGGGAGCCGAAGTGGCAGGTCGAGGGATTCGCGGCGTGGAACATGCCCGACGGCGAGGAGTTCTCCGACTACTCCCCGCTCACGAACCGGGCCAAGAAGAAGATCTTCGGGCTCAACGCCGCCCGCCTCTACGACCTCGAGGTCCCGGACGGGCTGCGCATTCCCGAGGGCGAGTCAGGGGCCCTGGCGCCGTCATGATCGACCCGGCGCCGGTGCGTGCCGCGCTCGACACGGTCCGCGATCCCGAACTGGACACGTCGATCGTCGAGCTCGGCTTCGTCAGCGCCTGTTCGGTCGACGACGCCGGCACGGCGCGGGTACGGCTGCGACTGCCGACGTACTTCTGCGCGCCGAACTTCGCCTTCCTGATGGTGGCCGACGCCTACGACGCCGTGTCCCGCGTCGATGGGGTCACGGCGGTCGAGATCGTGCTCGACGACCACTTCGTGTCCGACGAGATCAACGCCGGAGTGGCCGCCCGGGCGGGATTCGTCGCGTCGTTCGACGGTCTCGCCGAGCGCGAGCTCGACGAACTGCGCCACGAGTTCCTCCGCAAGGCGATGCTGGCCGCCCAGGACCGCGTCGTGCGCCCGTTGCTCGCCGCCGGCACCCGGCTCGAGCAGCTGGGATCGCTCCGCCTCGGCGACGTCCCGGAGTCAGCCGATCGCGAGCGGCTGCGCACCCGTCGAGCCGAGCTCGGCATCCCGTCCGGCGACGGCGACCCGTTGCTCGTGCACCTCGACGGGTCACGCGTCGCGTCGCGGCGACGTCCGCGTCCACCTCCGCCGCGCCCGCACGGTGCGGGTGAGCATCGACGCCAACGGCGAGTACTGCCGTCAGCTCCTCGCCGAGCGCTACGGACCGCCGCGCACCGCCCAGACCCACGCCGACAGGAGTCGAGTCACCCGAGGGCGCTGCGAGCGCGCTCGTGTCTCACTTCTACCCTCGCGGAGCTGCGTCAGCGGTCGGGGTCGACGAGGGCGCTGTGCACGAGCTGCTTGAGCTGGCTGCGCACCGGGTGCGTGCTGCTCGGGAGCAGCTGGGTCATGAACACGACGGTCATGTCCTCGACGGGATCGACCCAGTGGAACGTGCTCGCCGCCCCACCCCAGCCGAAGTCGCCGACGCTGCCGGGAACCTTGGCCTTGACCGGGTCGATGGTCACCGAGACGCCGAGTCCGAAGCCGACACCGTCGAACGTCGTCTCGGAGAACAGCGGGCGCCCGATCACGCTCAGGTCGACGTCGTCCGGGAGGTGGTTGCTGGCCATCAGCTCCACCGTCTTCGGCGCGAGGATGCGCACCCCGTCGAGCGCCCCCCGGCCACGCAGCATCTCGGCGAAGCGGACGTAGTCGCCGGCCGTCGAACAGAGCCCGCCGCCGCCCATCGGGGCGACCGGTGGCGTGGTTGCCGCCACGCCCATCGCGTCGTAGCGGAACGCCTTCTTCGTCCCCGGTGTGGGCGCGTACAGCGCGGCGAGGCGGTCGGCGCGGTCCTCGCCGACGTGCCACACCGTGTCGGTCATGCCGAGTGGGTCGAGCACGTGGGCCTTCATGAACTCGTCGAACGGCACGCCCGACACGACCTCGACGACTCGGCCGAGGACGTCGAGACCCATGCCGTACTGCCACTCGGTCCCGGGCTGGAACACCAGTGGCAGGGCGGCGAGGTGGTCGCAGACGGCGGCCAGGTCGGTGGCGGTGTCCGGGACGCCCCACTCGAAACCGGCCTGGCGATACAGGGCGTCGACCGGGTGGTTCTGCATGAACCCGTAGGTGAGGCCGGAGGTGTGGGCGAACAGGTGCCAGACGCGCAGCTCTTCGGTGATCGCTTCCAGGATCGGCGCGGTCGTCGAACCGCTGCGCCACACCTTCGTCTGCTTGAACGACGGGATGTACCAGCGCACCAGGTCACTGAGCTCGAACAGGCCCTGCTCGTAGGCGACGAGCGCAGTGACGGCGGTGATCGGCTTGGTCATCGAGTAGATCCGCCAGATCGTGTCCGTCTCGACCGGCAGCCCGGCCTCGATGTCCCGCCGGCCGTACGTCGAGACGTGGGCGAGCTGGCCGTGGCGGGAGATCGCGATCAGCCACCCGGGCATCAGCTCGTCGTCGACGTAGCGCCGCATGCGGCGATCGAGCACGTCGAGCCGGCCGGCGTCGAAGCCGACCTCGCCTGGATCGACCTCGGTCTTCAGGATCCCCATGCGACCCATCTTTGGCGCTCCCCGCTTTGGTCACGAAATCGCGCGGGCGGGCGCGCGATTTCGTGAGCGAAGCGGGCGAGTTACGTTCGGCCGATGGCCGACCTCCTGCTGCGCGACGTTCGCTTGTGGCCGCGGGAGCCGGGTGGCGAGTCGGTCGACGTGGAGATTCGCCGCGGTCGGATCGAGTCCATCTCACCGGCCGGCACGGCGGCCGACGACCCGGCGGTCCCGGTCGCCCACGGGTTGGGAGGCGTGCTGCTGCCGGCGTTGGTGGACGCGCACGCCCACCTCGACTCGACCCGTCTCGGCCTGCCGTTCCGACCGCACACCGCCGAGGCCGGCCTGGCCGGCCTGATCGCCAACGATCGGGTGAACTGGCGCGACGCCGGCGCCAGCGTCGCCGACCGCGCGACGCACACGCTGGCGGCGACGATCTCGTCCGGGGTGACGGCCGTTCGGAGTCACGCCCAGGTCGACAGCGACTGCGCGCTCGAGCGGCTGGAGGGCGTGCTCGCGGCGAAGGAGGCCCACGCCGCCCGCGCCCGCGTCCACGTCGTCGCCTTCCCGCAGTCGGGGATCCTGCGCGACGCCGGCACCGCCGATCTGCTCGACGCCGCGGTGCGCGCCGGCGCCGACCTCGTCGGCGGGCTCGACCCGTGCGCGTTCGACCGCGACCCGGTCGCCCACCTCGACGTGGTCTTCGGCCTCGCCGAACGTCACGGCGCGGGAGTCGACATCCACGTCCACGAGACCGGCGAGCTCGGTGCGTTCACGTTCGAGCTGATCGCGGAGCGCACCACGGCGTTGAGCATGCAGGGCCAGGTGACGATCAGCCACGCCTTCGCCCTGTCGACCGTGGACGCGGCTCGTCAGGCGGCGCTGGTGGAGCTGCTCGCCAGCGCGGACATCGCGCTCGCCACGGTCGCCCCCGGCAACAGGAACCCGCTGCCGTTGGAGGCGCTACGGGCCGCCGGTGTGCGAGTCGGCCTCGGCCAGGACGGCATCCGTGACTACTGGTCGCCCTACGGCGACGGTGACCTGCTCGCCCGGGCGTGGCAGCTCGCCTTCCGCAACGGCTACCGCTCCGACGAGCTCGTCGAGCTGTGCGTCGACGTCGCCGCCCGCGGCGGCCGAGCGGTCGTCGAGGGCGCGGGCTGGTCGACCCTGCCCGTGCCGGACGACCCCGTCGCCGGCCTGGCACCCGGTGCCCCAGCGGATCTGGTCGTCGTCGCCGCCGACACCGTGACGGCGGCCGTGATGGACCACCCGCCGCGGACGCTCGTCATCCACGGGGGCGAGGTGGTGGCCCGCGACGGTCAGCTGGTCTGACCGACCGGGGAAGGCTCACCGTGACGCGCGCGCCCCCGAGCGGCGAGTCACCGATCACGAGCCGGCCGTCGTGGCCGATCGCCACGTCCGACGCCACGGCCAGCCCGAGCCCGGACCCTCCGCTGTCCCGCGCCCGCCCGTCGTCGCTGCGCACGAACCGCTGCACCACGCGCTCCCGGTCGGCCTCGGGGACGCCGGGCCCGTCGTCGTCGACGAGCAGGCGCACCTCGCCGTCGACCAGTTCGGTCGCGACCGTGACCGTCGTCGAGGCGTGGCGGGCGGCGTTCGCGACGATGTGGTCGAGCGCCCGCCGGAGCGCATCCGCGTCCCCGTCGGCCACGACGGGCTGCTCACCGACGTCGACGCCGATGGGCACGCGGCGGCGACGGCCGGCCACCTCCCGGACCAGATCGGTGACATCGACCTCGTCCCGTGCGAACGCCCGCTCGTCGCCGCGGGCGAGCAGCAGCAGGTCGTCGATCATCGACTGCAGGCGGTCGAGCTCGCCGAGCAGGACCGCACTCGTCTCCTGCCAGTCGGGGGCAGGGGTGCGACCGGCCACCTCGAGCTCGGTGCGCATCACCGTCACCGGCGTGCGCAGCTCGTGAGAGGCATCCGAGACGAGCCGGCGGTTCGACGTGTTCGCCGCCTCCAGCCGGCCGAGCATGTCGTTCATCGTCGTCGCCAGCTCGGCGATCTCGTCCGACGACGTCGGCACCGGGACCCGCTCGTGGAGCGAGCGTGAACCGATCGCCGCGACACGCGACGTGACCGCGTGCACCGGTCGCAGCGCCCGCCCGGCGAGCAGCCACGCCAGGCCGGCGACGAGCGCCACCAACACGGGCCCGACGATCCAGAACATCGTCTGCGTCGTCGCGATCGTGTCGCGGACCTCCTGGAGCGAGGCCGCCGTCGCCAGCACGACGCCGCCGACTCGCAGCGACGACACGAAGTAGTCCTCGACGGATCCCTGGATGCCGAACACGGCGGGGTTGGCCACCGGCATCCCGCGGACGAACACGACGTCGGCGGGCGCGGTCTCGATCACCTGCGTTTCGGGCAGGTCACTCGGCGGGGGCCGTTCCGGCAGGGTGGAACCCTCGCCGACGAACATCACGACCGTGCCGCCACTCCCGGGCACCGGGCCCGACACGGGGAGCTGGAACGCCTCGCCGCTCGTCGCCGAGACCTGTCTGGCGTCGGCCGGGATGCCGCTGCTCAGGACGAGCGCAGCCTGCCGGCGCAGGATCGCCTCGCTCGCCGAGCGCACGTCGTCCTCCAGCGCCCGCTCGAGCGCCCGTACGAGGGCGAAGGCTGCGACCGCGAGCACCACCGCGAAGGCGCCTGCCGCGAGGAGCGTCACACGCAGGCGTACCGAGCCTCGGGCCCGCCGCAACCACCTGACCGCGCGCATCAGCCGGCCACGGCCGTGGCCACGTCGTCGATCAGCCGGTACCCGAGGGTCCGCACGGTCTGCAGGCTGTTACGGGCGAACGGCCGGTCGATCTTGCTGCGCAGGTAGCCGACGTAGACCTCGACGACGTTGGCGTCGCCGTCGAAGTCGAAGCCCCACACCTCGGCGAGCAGCTCGGGCTTCGACGCGACTCCCCCGTCGCGCCGCGCGAGAGCGACGAGCAGATCGAGCTCACGGGACGTCAGGACGAGCTCGCTCGGCCCCCGCCAGCAGCGTCGCCGCTGGGCATCGACGCGCAGATCGCCGACGACGATCACGCCGTCGGGGGCGTTCGTCGCCCGCCGGATCAGGGCGCGCAGGCGGGCCACGAGCACGACGAAGCTGAACGGTTTGCGCAGGAAGTCGTCGGCGCCGAGCTCGAGACCTTCCGCCTCGTCGTGCTCGCCCTGCTTCGCCGTGAGCATCAGGATCGGCGTGCGGTTGCCCGAGAGGCGGAGCTCGCGGCACACCGCGTACCCGTTGAGTCCCGGGAGCAGGATGTCCAGCACGATCGCCGCGTAGGCACTCTCGCTGGCCCGCCACAGGCCGTCCGGTCCGGTGTGGACGATGTCGACCTCGAAGCCCTCGGCGCGCAGGCCGCGCGCCAGCGCCTCGGCGAGGCGAACCTCGTCTTCCACCACCAGCACGCGCACGAGCCGGAGTCTGACGTTCCGTCCTCGACAAGGGAACCCCTTCTCAGCGATCCCTCAGGAGTTCTCACCTTCCTCTCAGCGTGTTCTCGCCACGGTGGCGCCGACTCGACCAATGGAGGATCCATGAAGCTCATCGGCTCTCGGGCGTTTGCCGCCGTCACGGCCGCGCTCGCGCTCAGCCTGCTCGGTGCGTGCGCCGGCGGCGACGACGACGGCGACCCACAGGTGGCCAGCCTCGACGACGGGACCGCCGAGTCGACGCCCGACGACACGGCGACCGACGGCGCGGCGACCGAGGACGAGGGCTCGACCGACCCGCAGGAGGCCATGCTCGAGTTCACCGAGTGCATGCGCGACCACGGGATCGACATGGCCGACCCGCAGTTCGACGGCGAGGGCCGGGGCGGGATCGCCCTCGAAGCCACGCCTGAGAACGAGGACGAGCTGGCGGCCGCCCAGGAGGCGTGCCAACCGCTCCTCGAGAACGCGCGGAGCGAGATGGAGCTCGATCCCGAACAGGAGGCCGAGATGCGCGAGCAGCTCCTCGAGTTCGCCGAGTGCATGCGCGACCACGGGATCGACATGCCCGATCCGCAGTTCTCCGACGACGGCGGGTTCGTCGTCCAAGCCGGCCCGGAAGGCGGCGGACCACGGGAGGATCCCGACTTCGCGGCGGCGGCCGAGGAGTGCCAGACCGAGGGCGGGCCCGGCCTGTTCATCGAAGGTGACGAGGCGGGGCCCTCGACCGAGCGTGAGGACGGCTGAACGTGCGCACCTGGGTCCTGCTCGCCGGCACCGCGCTCGTCGCCGGAGGGGTCGGTGTCGCCGGAGTGGCGGCGTTGAGCGACGACGACGGCGCTCCGCCCGAGTCCGCCGACGAGCCCGGCGGCGCCGAGACGGCGGTGGTCGAGGTCGTGCGCCGCGACCTCGCCCGCACGGAGGAGCTCGACGGCACCATCGGCCACGGGGACGCCACCTCGCTCGTGCTCACCGCCAGCGGGACGCTGACCGGCCTCCCCGAGCCCGGTGACGTGATCGACGCCGGGGACGTCGTCGCCGAGGTCGACGGGTTTCCGATCATCGCTCTGCCCGGCCCGTTCCCGTTGTGGCGGGCGCTCGGTCCGGGTGTCGACGACGGCAAGGACGTGCTGCTGGTCGAGTACGTGCTGGCTTCGCTCGGCTATGCGCAAGAGCACGACGTCACCGTCGACGAGGAGTGGACGTCGGCGACCACCGAGGCGGTCGAGGCGTTCCAGGAGGACCACGGCCAGGACGACGACGGCGAGATCGACCTCGGGGAGATCGTGTTCCTCGAGGAAGCCGTGCGGGTCGCCGACGTCACCGGCGTCGTCGGGCAGCAGGCGTCGGAGGCCGGGATCACCGTCACGACGACCGAGCAGTCGGTGCACGTCGACGTCGACACGTCCGACGGCGACCTGCTCGCCGTCGATGATCGGGTCGAGGTCGAGCTCCCCACCGGCGCAACAGTGACGGCGACCGTGGCGAGCATCGGGTCGGCCGAGACGGACGAGACGACCGGTACGTCGACGCTGCCGGTCACCCTCACGCTGGCGGACGCCCCACCACTCGCCGACGGCACGCCCGTCGACGTGAACGTCGAGATCGCCGCCGCGATCGGACGTCCTCGCCGTGCCGGTCGAGGCCGTGCTCGCGCTCTCCGAAGGCGGCTACGCGGTCGAGATCGTCGAGGGCGACTCCGGCGCAACGCACCTCGTCGGCGTGGAGCTCGGCGTCTTCGCCGACGGGATGGTGGAGCTCAGCGGTGACGTCGAGGCCGGGGCGGAAGTGGTGGTGCCGGCATGACCGTGCTCGAGCTGGCCGGCGTCACCAAGCACTACCCCGGCAGTCCACCGATCCGAGCCCTGGACGGCGTCGACCTCACGGTCGCGGCCGGTGAGTTCGTCGTGATCGCCGGGCCGTCGGGATCGGGCAAGTCGACGCTCATCAACATCGTCGGCGCCTTACAGCGGCCGACGAACGGGACGGTGCGCATCGACGGACACGACGTGAGCTCCCTCCGGGACGCCCGCTTGGCGGCCGTCAGGGGGCGCCGCATCGGGTTCGTGTTCCAGCAGTTCCACCTCGTCGAGGCCCTGTCCGCGCTCGAGAACGTGGCCGACGGTCTGCTGTACGCCGGCGTGCCCCGCAAGGCGCGCCTCGCCCGAGCTCGGGATGCGCTCGCCGCGGTGGGGCTCAGCGACCGGGCCGGTCAGCGGCCGGGCACCCTCTCGGGCGGGGAGCGTCAACGGGTGGCGATCGCCCGCGCGCTCGTCGCCGACCCGGCGATCGTGCTCGCCGACGAGCCGACGGGCAACCTCGACAGCCGCACCGGCGAGGCGATCGTCGACCTGCTCGTCGACCTCCACGCCCACGGGCGGACCATCGTGTTGATCACCCACGACCGATCGATCGCGGCCCGTGCCCCCCGACGGGTGTCGCTGCTCGACGGCCGGGTGGTCGACGACATCGCGGGGGCGGCATGACCCGGGCCCGGGCCGCCGCCCCCGCGTCCAGCCGTGTCCGCGCCGGCGACCTGATGCGGCTCGGGACGATCGGGCTGCGCTCCCGGCGCCTGCGGACCACGCTCACCGCGGGCGGCATCGCGATCGGGATCGCGGCCATGGTCGCGGTGGTCGGGATCTCGTCGTCGAGCCGCGCCGACCTCATCGCCGAGCTCGACTCGCTCGGGACCGATCTGCTCCGGGTCGCACCGGGCCGGACCGCGTTCGGCGAGAGCACGACGCTGCCGGAGTCGGCGCGGGCGACGGCCGGACGGATCGCGCCGGTCACCGAGGCGGCCGGCATCACGACAATCACGGCGACCGTCCGGCGCAACGACCTCGTCGACGAGGCGGTGACCGGCGGCATCCGGGTCGCCGCCGCCGACGAGGACGTGCTCGATGCGGTCAGCGGCGAGCTCGCCGACGGCCGCTTCCTCGACGCCGCGTCGTCGCAGCTGCCGACCGTCGTGCTCGGGGCCGACGCGGCGGCGCGCCTCGGCATCACCGACGTCGACGACGGCGTGCGGGTCTGGCTCGGGGACGAGTGGTTCGTCGTGATCGGGATCCTCGAACCGGCTCCCCTGGCCCCCGATCTCGATTCGGCCGCGCTCATCGGCTACCCGATCGCCGAGCAGCTGTTCGACACGACGACGTCTCCGTCGACCCTGTACGTCCGCACCGTCCCCGATCAGGTCGAGAACGTGCGCGCCGTGCTCGCTCGCTCGGTCGACCCCGAGACCCCCGACGAGGTCGAGGTGTCGCGGCCGTCCGATGCGTTGGAGGCCCGGGCCGCGACCGACGTCGCCCTGCGCAACCTGCTGCTCGCGCTCGGCGCCGTCGCCCTCGTCGTCGGCGGCGTCGGCATCACCAACGTGATGGTGATCTCGGTGCTCGAGCGGCGCGGCGAGATCGGGGTTCGGCGGGCCCTCGGTGCCCGTCGCGCCCACATCGCGTCGCAGTTCCTCGCCGAGGCCGGCGTGCTCGCCGCGATCGGCGGGCTCACCGGGATCGCGATGGGCTCCGCCGTGACCACGATCTATGCCCGCACCCAGGACTGGCGGGTCGACGTGCCGGTGCCGGCGCTGGCGGCGGGCGCAGCCACCGCGCTCGCCGTCGGCCTGCTCGCCGGCGTCTCCCCCGCCATCCGCGCCGCCCGGCTCGACCCCGCCGAGGCCCTCCGCCCGACCTGACCTTCCCCGTTCTGTCGGTCGGCATCGGCCCGAACCGGTCGATTCCGACTGACAGAACGGGAGGGGAACGGTGGGCACGACGGGACTCGAACCCGGGACCTCCAGCGTGTCATGCTGGCGCTCTAACCAACTGAGCTACGCGCCCTCGCGCTCGAAAGCTACCAGTCAGCGCAGGCGGACCGACACCTCGTTGGCCAGCAGTCGACCCCGCCGCGTGAGCGTCCACCGGTCACCGGTGCGCTCCACGAGGCCGGGCAGATCGTCGCCGTCCAGGGCCTCGACGGGCACGCCGGCGGTCGTGCGCAGCGCCAGTTGGAGCCCTTCGAGGCGGCGGGTTTCGTCATCGAGGGTCTCGCCGGCGGACTCCGTCGAACGGCCCGCCCGCACGGCTTCGATGTAGCGCTCGGGCGTGCGCACGTTCCACCACCGTCGACCGGCCCGGTGCGAATGGGCCGCGCAACCGAACCCGAAGTAGTCGTGCTGCCCCCAGTACAGGAGGTTGTGGCGGCACTCGTGGCCCGGGCGGGCCCAGTTGGACACCTCGTAGTTCGCCAGGCCGGCGGCGGTGAGCAGCTCGTCGGCGAGCTCGTACTCCTCGGCCTGGACGTCGTCGTCCGGGTGGCGGGCCGGATCACCCGCGAGTGGGGTCCCGGCCTCGACCGTGAGCGCGTACGCCGACACGTGCGGGGGGTCGAGCTCGAGGATGCCCTCGAGTGTCGTGCGCCAGTCGGCCAGCGACTCGCCGGCGGCGCCGTAGATCACGTCGAGGTTGAACGTCGGGAGACCCGCCGCCCGGGCCGCCGCGACCGCCTTGCGCACGTTCGTCGGGTCGTGGGTGCGGCCGAGCGCGGCGAGCACGTGCGGAACCATCGACTGCACGCCGATCGACACCCTCGTCACACCGGCCCGTACGTACGCGTCGAAGAGGGCGTCGCTGACGTCGTCAGGGTTGCACTCGACCGTGACCTCCGCCCCCACGACGAGCGGGATCGCGTCCACGACAGCCGCGAGCTCCGCCGCCGGAACGAGTGACGGAGTCCCGCCGCCGACGAACACGCTCGTGGCCGGCGCCATCCCGGCGGCGACGGCCCGCTCGATGTCGGTGCGCACCGCCGCGAGGTAGTCGCCGATCAGGTGCGGTCGATCGGTCCACGTGGCGAACGCGCAGTAGTCGCATCGCGTCCTGCAGAACGGGACGTGGACGTAGACGCCGAACGGATCGGGGGTCGTCATCGGCGATCCACCATCAACGTGACAGCGACGACCGCCGCCGTCTCGACCCGCAAGACGTTCGGCCCGAGCGACACGTGGCTCGCGGCGAGCTTCGCTTCGAAGTCCGACCAGCCGCCTTCCGGCCCGACCGCGATCGTCGTGTCGCCGGCTCCCACCGCCCGCCCGCCCGGCTCGGCCGCCGCGGCGAGTGGCAGGACCTCCGCCGCCGGCACCGGCCCCTCGAGGACGGGCAGGCGAACTCGGCGCGACTGCAGCGCGGCTTCGGTGGCGATGCGCCGCAACCGGACGAGGTGCCGCTCGGCCCGCTCGCCGTCCCAGCGCACGACGGATCGCTCCGTATCGAGCCACACGATGCGGTCGACCCCGGCCTCGGTGCACTTCTGGACCAACCACTCGGCCCGCTCGCCCTTCGGCGGGGCGACGGCGAGCGTCAGCGGTGGACCCGGCGCGGTCTCGACGACGACGTCGCCGTCGGGTTCGACCCGCTCACGCGTGTACGTCGCTCGACGCCAGCCGCCCGCGCCGTCCGTGATCGTGATCGCCTCCCCGTCGCGCAGGCGGAGCACCCGGCGCAGGTGGTGCTCGGTCGGGTCGTCGAGCACCGGGTCGGCGAGATCGGCCACGAGCACGTGCGCCGCCGATCGCCGCAACGACTCGGCGGTCACCCGCGCCCAGATGTCGGGGGTCGCGTCATCAGGAGAACGCCGACTTGATGCGGGAGAAGAGCCCCTTCTCCGGCGGCGTCACCGGCTCGCCGCGCTTCTCGGCCAGCTGGCGGAGCAGGACCGCCTCCTCCTCGTCGAGCTTCGTCGGGACGTGGACGACGAGCTGAGCGCGCAGGTCCCCCCGGCCCCGGCCCTGCAGGCGCGGGACTCCCCGGCTGCGCAGCCGGAACTCCCGGCCCGGCTGGGTGCCCGGTGGCACGACGAGCTCCTCGTCGCCGTCGAGGGTCGGCAGCATGAGCGTCGTGCCGAGGGCGGCCTGGGCGATCGAGATCGGCACCTCGGTGACGAGGTCGTTGCCGTCCCGGTGGTACCGCTCGTGCGGCGCGACGCGCAGGTGGACGAACAGATCGCCGGCCCGGCCACCCCGCGGCCCGGCCGCTCCTCGCCCACTGAGGCGCAACGTCGAACCGGTGTCGACTCCGGCCGGCACGTCCACCTGGTACGTGTGCTCGTTGGTGACCCGGCCCTCGCCCCGGCACGTCGGGCACGGCGTGACGACGACCTCGCCGAGGCCCCCGCAGCGCGGGCACGGTGCGCTCGTCACCATCTGGCCGAGCAGGCTCTGGCGCACCCGTTGCACCTGTCCCGACCCGCCGCAGTCGGCGCACGTCACCGGCTGCGTGCCGGATCCGGCGCCGCTCCCGCCACAATCGCCGCACCGTTGCGGCAGCCGCAACGTCACCGGCACGGTCGCCCCAAAGACCGCCTGCTCGAACGCGATGTCGGCCACGACCTCGAGATCCTGCCCGCGTGGAGGTCCGGCCGGTCGGCGCCGGGTGCTGCCGCCGCCACCGAACGGGCTCTGCCCGCCGAAGAAGGCGTCGAAGAGGTCGTTCAACCCGCCGGAGAAGACGTCGTCCATGCGCGGGCCGTTCGGGCCGCCGACGCCGGCCTCGCCGAACCGGTCGTAACGCTCGCGCTGCTCCGGGTCGGAGAGCACTTGGTAGGCGCGGGCGACCTCCTTGAAACGCTCGGCCGTCTCGGAGTCACCGTCGTTGGCGTCCGGGTGCAGCTCGCGCGCCTTGCGCCGGTACGCCCGCTTGATCTCTTCGTTGGTCGCGCTGCGGGACACGCCCAGCAGCTCGTAGTAATCGGTCATGGGAGCACCCCGTACCAATGCGAGCGAGTGAGCGCCAGCGAGCGAGCGGCCATCAGCTGCGCAGGCAGGTGGCGTGGCCGGGGAACGCAATGATCGGTCATGGGAGCACCCCGTACCAATGCGAGCGAGTGAGCGCCAGCGAGCGAGCGGCCATCGGCGGCCTGCGTGGCCGGGGAACGCAATGATCGGCCATCGACGTCGCCGGTCAGCTCTCTTCGAGGCGCCGGCCGAGCTGGTCGCTGACCACCTCGACTGTCGCCAACGCTTGTGGATAGTTCATGCGGGTGGGCCCGAGCACCCCGACCGAGCCCTGGTGCTCGCCGTCGACAACAACCGGGGCGACGATCACCGAGCACGCCGACAGCGGCTCGACTCCGTGCTCGATGCCGATGGCGACGGACATCCCCCGCTGGATCAGGTCGCTCACCAACGTCACGACGACGAACTGCTGCTCGAGGGTCCGCAGCACGTCGCGCACCACCTCCACGGCGTCGAACGCCTCCGCCATCGACGACGTGCCGCCGAGGTACAGGTGCTCGCTGCCGGTCGGGCGACGCAATGCGCCGAGCGCGGTCTCGCAGATCGCGTCCACCACGTTGTCGCCGCTCGGTGCGATCGGCTGCGCCGAGCCGAACAGGGACCCGGTCAGGTGGGCCGTGAGGCGCGCGGTGGCGCTGGCGAGATGGGCGTCGTTGACGTCATGGGGCAGGTCGATGGTCTCGCTCTCGACCGATCCGTTGCCGAGCACGACGACGACGGTCGCGAGCATCGGCGACAGTCCCACGACGTGCACGTTGCGCACGGTGTTCGCCTCGGCCCGTGGTCCGACGACCACGGCCGCGTAGTTGGTGAGTTGGGCGAGCAGGTCCGACGTGCGGTGGAGCATCTCCTCGAGCCGGCCGTGGGCGCTCCGGAAGAACTCGCCGACCTGGACGCGGGTGGCGGTGTCGAGCCGGCCGGGCGTGGCCAGGTGATCGACGAAGAACCGGTAGCCCTTGTCCGTCGGGATGCGCCCGGCGGAGGTGTGCGGCTGGACGAGGTAGCCCTCCTGCTCGAGCACGGCCATCTCGTTGCGGACCGTCGCCGACGAGACGCGCACGCCGGGCGCGTTGGCGATGTGGGTCGAGCCCACCGGGAGCGCCGTCGCGATGTACTCCTGCACGACGGCGCTGAGAATCGCGGTCTTGCGGTCGTCCAGCATCTGGCAGTCCAGGCTACCGAGTGCTAGTCCGGTGGCGTGATGAGGGCGGGGCGGGCGTCCGCCTCGAGCGCGGCGTCCGACCCGGCGAGGGCGACGACCGCCACGGCGACCGCGAGCAGGGCGATCACGCTGCCGTAAGCGAGCGCCCACTCAGCGCTCACCCGGTCGCCGATGATCCCGGTGATCGGGCTCCCGATCGGGGTCGAGCCCAGGAAGGCGACCGCGGTGAGGGCGAGGAGCCGGCCGCGCATGTCGCTCGGGCTCTCCTGCTGGATGATCGCGTTCGCTGCGGTCACGAAGGCGGCGCCGCCGATGCCGAGCGGGACGGCGAGGATCATCGCCGCCGCCAGGTTCGGGGTCCAGGCCAGGACCAGCCCGGACACACCGAGCAGGACGGTGTTGCCGAGGAACCAGCGCATCGTGACGCTGGGCAGCCGGGCGGTGAGCAGGGAGCCGATCAGCGATCCGATGCTCGTGACCGACAGGACGAGGCCGAAGGCTCCCTCCCCGCCCCACTGTTCGTCGGCCAGTTTCGGGAACGACACCTGGTAGTTGAACGCGAACGTGCTGACCACGGTGAAGACGACCGTGAGGACGAGGAGGTGCCGGCGGTGGACGACCCACGCCAGCGCCTCCCGTACCGGGTGCCCGCCCCGCTCGCGGAGCTGTGACGGGCGCAATTCGTCGACGCGGCAGGGCACACAGCGACACGATGACGGCTGCGTAGGACGCGCCGTTGAGCAGGAAGCACCAGGAGGTGCCGACGGACCCGACCAGGACCGCGGCGAGCGCGGGCCCGAAGATGCGGGACCCGGTCATGACCGCCGTGTTGAGCGATGTCGCGTTGGAGATGTCCTCCGGGTCGACGAGCTCGATGACGAGGCCGCGCCGGGCCGGGTTCTCGAACGCGTTGAGCACCCCGAGCAGGAGCGTGAGCCCCCACACCACGCCGACGTTGAGGGCGCCGGCGAGGTCGAGGAGTCCGAGCACGAACGCCTGGGCGGCGAGTGCGCCCTGGGTCACGATGGCGAGCGTGCGCTTGTCGCGCTGGTCGGCGATGGCACCCGCCCACGCGCCGAGCAGCAGCATGGGCAGGAACTGCAGGGCGAACGTGATCCCGACGTCGGTGGCCCGGCCGGTGAGGCGGTACACCAGCAGCGCCATCGCCGTGAGCTGGAGCCACGTCCCGATGTTGGAGACGAGCAGCCCGGCGAAGAAGACCCGGGTGTTGTGGTGACGCAGGCTCCGGAACATCCCGGTCCCGCCGCCACCACGACCCCCACCCCCGTTCTGTCGGTCGGAATCGGCCGATTCGGGCCGATTCCAAACGACAGAACGGGGAGTGGGGTCAGGGACCTCAGTCATCGAGCCGGAGGGCGGAGATGAACACGTCGCCGGGCACCTCGACCCGGCCGATCGACTTCATCTTCTTCTTGCCCTCCTTCTGCCGCTCGAGGAGCTTGCGCTTGCGCGTGATGTCACCGCCGTAGCACTTGGCGAGCACGTCCTTGCGCTTGGCCTTGACCGTCTCCCGGGCGATGACCTTGCCGCCGATGGCCGCCTGGATCGGGACGTCGAACAGCTGGCGCGGGATCAGCTTCTGCAGCTTCTCCGTCATCACCTTCCCGTACTCGTACGCCTTGTCGCGGTGCACGATCGTGGAGAAGGCGTCCGCCGGGACGCCGTTGAGCAGCAGGTCGACCTTGACGAGGTGCGAGCGCCGGTAGCCGGCGGGCTCGTAGTCGAGGCTGGCGTACCCCTGGCTGCGGCTCTTGAGCTGATCGAAGAAGTCGACGACGACCTCGGCGAGCGGCATCGCGTAGTGCAGCTCGACCCGTTCCGGCGAGAGGTACTCGAGTTTGTCGAGCTCGCCGCGGCGCAGCTGGCAGAGCTCCATGAGCGTCCCGGTGTACTCCTTCGGCGTGATGATCGAGACCTTGAAATAGGGCTCTTCGACGTGGTCGATGCGCTGCTGCTCGGGCAGGTCGGCCGGGTTGTCGACGACGTCGAGGCCGCCGTCGGTGCGGTGCACGAGGTACTCCACGCTCGGGGCCGTGGCGATGAGTGCGAGATCGAACTCCCGCTCGAGGCGCTCCTTGACGATCTCCATGTGCAGGAGCCCGAGGAAGCCGCAGCGGAACCCGAACCCGAGAGCCCCGGAGGTCTCGGGTGTGTAGGTGATCGACGCGTCGTTGAGCTTGAGCTTCTGGAGCGCGTCGCGGAGGTCCTCGAAGTCGTCACCGTCGACCGGGAAGAGGCCCGAGAACACCATCGGCTTCGGGTCGCGATAGCCGGGGAGCGGCTCGGAGGTGCCGTGGCTCGCCGTGGTGACGGTCTCGCCGCTGCGGGCCTCGGCGACGTCCTTGACCCCGGCGATCAGGTAGCCGACCTCACCGGTGCCGAGCTCGGCGACCGGGGTCGGAACCGGACGGCGCACGCCGACTTCGATCGCGTCGTGGGCCGCCCCGGTCTGCAGGAAACGCAGGCGGGAACCGGACGCGAGCCGCCCGTTCATCACCCGGACGCTGGACACGACGCCGCGGTACTGGTCGAACTGGCTGTCGAAGATCAGCGCCTGCAGCGGGGCCTCCGGATCGCCACGCGGCGGCGGGATGTGTTCGATCACCGCGTCGAGCAGTTCGGGCACGCCCTCGCCGGTCTTCGCCGAGATGCGCAGGATGTCGTCGGCGGGCACGCCGAGCACGTTCTCGATCTCCAGCGCGTAGCGGTCCGGCTCGGCCGCAGGCAGATCGATCTTGTTCAGGGCGGCGACGATCTCCAGGTCGTGCTCGAGGGCCAGGTAGCAGTTGGCCAGGGTCTGGGCCTCGATGCCCTGGGCGGCGTCGACGACCAGGACGACGCCTTCGCACGCGGCGAGCGAGCGGCTCACCTCGTAGCCGAAGTCGACGTGCCCAGGCGTGTCGATGAGGTGGAAGACGTGGCCGCGCCACTCGACGCGGACGTTCTGCGCCTTGATCGTGATCCCCCGCTCACGCTCGAGATCCATCGAGTCGAGGTACTGCTCGCGGATCTCACGGGCGTCGACGGCCCCCGTGATCTCGAGGATCCGGTCGGACAGCGTCGACTTGCCGTGGTCGATGTGGGCGATGATCGAGAAGTTCCGGATCCGGTCGAGTTCCATGAGGCGTCGCTCGATGCTACCGAGAGCGGTCTGAGCGCCGGCGGGCGGTTGGGAGGCCCTTGACCTGGCCGGTAGCCTTTCCCGGCTGTTCCGCTTGCCAGACGTCAGGACGACCGTGGCCAACATCAAGAGCCAGAAGAAGCGCAATCTCACCAACGCCAAGCGCGCCGTGCGCAACAAGGCGGTCAAGAGCGAGCTCAAGACGCGCGTCAAGACGGCCACGAACTCGGTCGGCACCGACGCCAACGACGAGGACCTCCGCCTCGCCGTCAAGCGCCTCGACATGGCCGCGGCGAAGGGGGTCATCCACCCCAATCAGGCCGCCCGGCGCAAGAGCCGGCTCATGGCCAAGATCAACGCCGGCGCCTGATCTCGTCACCCCTCGGCGAACCTGCATCTGAACTGCGCGCCATGGCGCGCTCAGTAGATGCAAGAACGGGGGTTGGTCAGCGGGCGAGGCGGGAGAGCCGAGCGACCAACACGTCCATCACGACGTCGTCGGGCAGCTCCTTGGCCCCCCGCAGGTCGAGATCGGCAGTGGCGAGGAGATCGATGGCGCGCTGCACGCCGCCCCCGCCGAGTCGCCGGTACTGCTGCATCGCCTTGCGCGCCGGGTAGCCCGGCTTGATCCCGAGCGCCTCGGCCGCCTCGGTCTCGCTCCGGGCGTCGACGCCGTCGAGGCGGGCGAGCCGGACGTAGTGGTTGTGCAGCACGGCCATCACCTGCAGGGGATGCCGCCCGCCGGCGGCGGTCATCCGGGCGAGCAGCCCGAGCGCGGTCGCGGTCTCGCCGGCGTCGAGGGCGTCGGTGAGCGCCCACGGTGGAACGTCGCCCGCCTCGCCCAGGAACGGCTCGACGTCGGAGGGCGTCAGCTGACGGCTGGTGCCGAACGTCCCGGCCAGGGTGGCGAGGATGCCGTCGACCCGCCCCACGTCCTCCCCGAGCCGCTCGGCGATGACGCTCACCGCCGCCGCCGACAGCTTCACCCCACGGGTCGTCGCCTCCTTGGCGATCCACGCCTCCCGGTCGCGCGCCCTCGACGGCGGGGACGTGGCGGTGGTCTCGGCCCCGCTCCGCTTCAACGCATCAGTGACCGTCTTGGCCAACCGGCCCCCGCCGGCCACGAGCACGAGGTCGGTGGTCGGGAGCGGGTCGCCGAGGTAGCCGACGAGCGGCGCCACGTCGTCGGCGGTGAACCGGCCGATGTCCCGGGCCACGACGACACGGCGCTCGGTGAGGAAGGGCGGGGTCTGGGCCGCGTCGACGACCGCCCGTAGCTCGTACTCGTCGCCGTCGAATTCGTCGACCATCAGCGTCCGCTCACCCTCGCCGACGAGCCGATGCACGAGCTCGGTCACCGCGGCGCGGACGATCGACTCGTCGTCGCCGGTGACGAGGTGGACGGTCATGGCGTGCGCAGTCTCGCACCACCGAGCACGATCGCCGCCAGCACGCCCGACCCCAGAACACCCCACCCGATCCACGTCCACGGCGGCGCCGGCTCGAGCGCCGCGCCCACGCCGGCGACGGCGTCGATCCAGCGCACACCCCACCCGACGGGCGCCATCACGATCGGCGCAACCGTCGGGAGCGCACCCGCGAGCAGGCACGCCGGTAGCCCGTAGAGCATGATGAGCCCCGCCACCGGCACGGCCAGCAGGTTGGCCACCGTGCCCACGAGCGACAGCCGGCCGAACACGAGCAGGCTCGGCAGGGCCACTCCCAGCTGCGCACCGAGCGTGACCCCGACCGGCCCCGCCGCGCAGCCCAACCACGCCAGGCGGCGGGTCAGCCACGGTCCGACGACCGTGACGCCCGCGGTCGCGCCCACCGACAACCAGAACCCCACCGACCAGACGAGCAGGGGATCGACGAGCACGAGCACGAGCACGGCGACGGCGAGCATGCGCACCGGTTCGTGGCGCCGGCCGAGCACGAACGCCGTCGCGCCGAGCGCGGCCATCAGCCCGGCCCGCAGCACCGACGGCTCGGCCCGCGTGATCACGACGAACCACCCGATCAGCAGCACGGTCAGCAGCCAGCGAGCGAACGGCGGCGCCCGCCGCAGCACCGGCCCGGCCGCGGCGACGACGAACGCGACGTTCTGCCCCGAGACCGCCATCAAGTGGCTCAGCCCGCTGCGACGGAAGCGGTCGACCATCTCGAACGGCTGGTCCCGATCGTCGCCGATCACCAAGCCGCGGGCGAGGGCAGCGTGATCCGGACGCAGCTCCGCCGCGCCCCGCTCGACGAGCACGCGCACCCGGTTGGACGCGGTCGCCAGTGGTCCGCCGGCGCGCTGGTCGCCGAGCCAGTCGGCTTCGAGTTCGCCGACGACGTGCTGCCATGCGACCCGACGCATCCGGTCGGGCTCGAGGGCGGTGCGCTCGCCCGCCAGCTGCACCGCGTCACCGGCGCGCCAATCCGAGACCCGGAGCGGTCCGGCCCGGCCCCGCAGCCACATCTCGAAGCGCTCGCCCTCCACGTCGACCAGCACCCTGGTCGCGCTGACGTACCGGCGCGGCTCCTCGACGACGCGGGCCCACCCGGTGAACGGCCCGAGCCGGTCCGGCGCCAGGTCGTCCCACGCGGTTGCCGATCGGGCGGCGGCCACCACGACGAGGACGCCGACGCCGAGCGCGACGGCGAGACGCCGTGAGCAGGCGAGTGCGGCGGTGGCGGTCATCCCGCCGGCGAGCCACGACCGGGTGACGATGGCCGTGACCACCGCCCCGGTGAGCAGGACGAGCGTCATCGTCGTGAGCGACTCGCCGTGCGTCCGCGCCGTAGGATGCCGGGCCGGCGCGGCCTCCGCCTCATAGCCTGGCTCCATCGCCATCTCAACCATGCCCAACTACGTGCTCGAAGGCCCGCGCTGGTTCCGCACCCGGATCCGCAGCCAGGGCCCGTTCGTCGCGCTGATCACGCCCGCCGTGCTCGGCGCGATCGCGTTGATCGCGCTCAACGTCGGCGACAGCACGGCGAGCGGTCTCGCCGGCCTGGTGCTCGGCGTGTTCGCCGCACCGGGCCTGCTCGCGGTCGGGGCCCCGTTCTCCAGCTCGGCGCTCTACCCCATCGGCGTCGGGATCAGCGTCGTGTTGTGGCTGCTCGTCGGCTACCTGGCGGCGAGGCGGGCCACCCGCAACCCGATGGCCTCGTGGTCGGACTTCTGGCGCAACTACTGGTGGCTCGCCGTCGGCATCTGGATCGGCGCCACGGCCGCGCTGGTCATCGCCCGCTACACGATCGGCGAAGCGTTGATCTGACCCGGGCGCCGGCGGATCACACCGTGACGAGGTCACGGATGGCCTCGAGCTTCGCCGGCCCGATGCCGCGCACGGCCTCGAGATCGTCGACGCCGGCGAAGGGACCGTTCTCCTCGCGGTGGTCGACGATCGCGGCGGCGGTCGCCGGTCCGATGCCCGGCAGCTCGTCGAGCTGCTCGATCGTGGCGTGGTTGACGTCGATCGGACCCGGCGGGTCGCCGACGGACCCGGATGCTGTCCCGCTGGTGGGGAGCGGCACGCTCTCACCGGGTCGCGGGACGTAGATCCGTTCGCCGTCGGCGAGCAGGGCCGCGAGGTTGAGAACGGCCGGATCGGCTCGTGGCAGCACGCCGCCGGCGGCCTCGATCGCCTGGTGGACCCGAGCGCCGCTCGGCAGCTCGTACACGCCGGGCTCGGCGACCGCGCCGGCGACGTGGACGACGACGTCGGCCGGCGACTCGACAGCCGTCACGGTGCTGACGGTGGCGGTGGCGGTGGCGTCCGGCGACGATGACGTCGTCGTGGCGGCATACGGCAGCCCGGCCTCGGTCGGCGGCGACGGTGTGCGCAGCAGCCACCAGCCACCCGCGGCGACGGCGAGCACGGCCACGGCGGTCGTCACGATCCGGCCGGTTCCGACCCACTGGATCCACGGTCGCAGGCGGCCGTCCAGCGCACCGGACCGGGGCGGTTCAGGACGGCTCGGCGGGTCCTGATTGACGTCGAAGGACACCACATCCTCCTCGCATCGGGCGCGCCCGACACGGACGCGCGCGGCAGGTGGGGAGATGTCGGTGTCGCCGACGCTACCGGCGGTTGCCGGTGGACGGCTCAGAACAACTGGGCGGTCAGGCGGCGCCGGTACTCGGCGGTGCGGGGATCGTCCGGGCCCATCAGCTCGAGGATGTCGACGAACTCCTGCCGGGCGTCGTCGTCGTCCTTGACCTGGCCGAGCAACCCGGTGAGCTTGGCGTCGTAGTCGTCGGTGGGCGTGTCACCGAGACGCGCCGCGGCGGCCACCTTGCGGGTGCGCTCGCTCTCCGGGATGCGCTCGAGGAGCTCGAGGGCCTGCGCGCCCTCGCCGGCGTCGACGAGCAGCTCGGCGAGGGCGACGATGGCGTCCTCGTTGCCCGGGTCCCCTTCGAGCACCCTCCGCAGGCTCGCCTCGTCGCCGGCCGCGAGCAACTGCGACACCTCGTTCTCCTCCTCGGTCGGCAGGAGGTTGTCGACGAAGCGCTTCACCTCCGGCTCCGGATAGGCCCCGATGAACCCGTCGACCACCTGGCCGTCGCTCATCGCGTAGACGGCCGGGATCGACTGGACCCGGAAGGCCTGGCTGATCGCCGGGTTCTCGTCGACGTTCACCTTGACCAGGGCGACCCGACCAGCGGTGTCGTCGACCACCTTCTCGATGATCGGCCCGAGCGTGCGACATGGCCCGCACCACGGTGCCCACAGGTCGACGACCACCGGGACCGTCTTCGACCGTTGGATGACGTCGGTCTCGAACGTGGCGTCGGTGACATCGGTGTAGGCCATGGACTCAAGCTACCGACGCCCCGTCCGAGGTTTTCCGGCCACCCGAGGGTTTGCCGCACCCCTGCCGGTCACGAAACCCTCCGATGTACCCTCCCGAGGATGATGACGGCTCCCCAGGGGATCGACGTCGACGCGGTCACCGCCTGGCTCGTCGACAACGTCGCCGGCGCGCAGCCGCCGTTCACGTTCGAGGTCATCGCCGGCGGTCACTCCAACCTGACGTTCCGCGTCACCGGCGGCGACGGCGCCGCCCTCGTCCTCCGTCGCCCACCGCTGCACCACGTCCTCGCCAGCGCGCACGACATGGGCCGCGAGTACCGGATCATCGCGGGGCTGCAGGACAGTGCCGTGCCGGTGCCGCCGTCGCTCGGCTACTGCGACGACCCGGCCGTCAACGGCGCGCCGTTCTACGTGATGGGGTTCGTCGAGGGCCACGTGGTTCGGGATCGGGCGCTCGCCGAGGCGGCGTTGACGCCCGAGGCCCGGGCCAACGCGAGCCGCTCGCTCATCGACACGCTGGTCGCGATCCACGCCGCCGACCTCGACGCCGCGGGGCTGTCCGACCTCGGACGTCACGAGGGCTACATCGCCCGCCAGCTCAAGCGGTGGTACGGCCAGTGGCAGCAGTCGCAGACCCGGGAGCTGCCCCTGGTGGGGGAGGTCCACGACGCCCTCGCCGCCCGCATTCCCGACCAGGGCCCGGCCACCATCGTCCACGGCGACTACCGGCTCGACAACTCGATCGTGTCCGGCGCCGGCGATGTCGTCGCCGTGCTCGACTGGGAGATCTGCACCCTCGGTGACCCGCTCGCCGACATCGGGCTGCTCCACGTCTACTGGAACGGTCCGGATGACGAGCCCGGCGCGTGGGGCGGCCAGGCCACGACGGCCGAGGGCTTCTGGAACCGGGGCGAGCTCGCCCCGCGCTACGCCGAGATGTCGGGGCGCGACCTCTCGGAGCTCGACTTCTACGTCGCCTTCGGGTTCTGGAAGCTCGCCTGCATCGTCGAGGGGGTGTACGCGAGGTACGTCGGTGGCGCGCTCGGCGACCGCGACCCGGCGGAGTTCGCGCCGTTCAAGACGCAGGTCGAGAACTCCATCGCCAGGGCGGCCGAGCACCTGGAGCGGCTCTGACCGTGTCCGACCACCGGTTCGTGAGCGAGGTCGCCGACCTTCGCGAGCCGGTGCTGGTCGTGATGCTGTCGGGCTGGATCGACGCCAGCGCGGCCGCCGCCGCGGCGATGACGGCGCTCCTGGCCGAGTGCCGGGCGACGACCACTCGTGGAGTTCGACTCCGACGTGTTCATCGACTATCGGGCCCGCCGGCCCTTGCTCGAGCTGCGCGACGGTGTCAACACGAGGCTGGTGTGGCTGTCACCGCACCTGCAGGTCGGCCGCGACGCCAACGGCCGCGACGTGCTGCTGCTGGACGGGCCCGAACCCGACATGGCCTGGCACCGCTTCGCGGCGCTGATCGGCGAGCTGGCCGGCCAACTCGGGGTCCGGGAGATGGTCGCGCTCGGCGCGTATCCGTTCGCCACTCCGCACACGCGGCCGCCACGCCTGTCCGCGACGTCGCCCTCGGCTGACCTGCTCGCGTCGCTGCCGTTCCGCCTCAGCTCGGTCGACGTGCCCGCCGGGATGTCGGCGGCTCTCGAGCTCGCCCTGCACGAGCGCGGCATCCCGGCGCTCGGGATCTGGGCCCAGGTCCCCCACTACGTCGCATCGATGTCGTACCCGGCGGCGTCCGTGGCCCTGCTCGACGGCCTGGCGACGGCGACCGGGATCACCGTCGCCGCCGACGAGCTCCGCCGCGAGGCGATCGTGCAGCGGCAGCGCCTCGACCAGCTCGTCGAGGCCAACGACGAGCATCAGGACATGGTCCGCCAGTTCGAGCGGATGTACGACGCCGCCGAGGAGATCGCCGGCGCCTCCGAGACGTCGCCCACCGGCGGCCTCGAGATGCGCTCGGGCGACGAGCTCGCCGCCGAGGTCGAGCGGTTCCTCCGCGAGCAGGGCAAGAGCTGACCGGCATCCGAGTGTCTTGCGCCATCCGAGTGCCTCATGAGGGAGGGCCCCTCATCAGACACTCGGATGCACGAAGACACTCGGATGTTCTCTAGGTTCTGCGCCGATGAAGGTCGACGGAGCGATCACGACGGACCTCGCCCGGGCGGGCGAGCAGGCGGCCGAGCTGGAGAAGGCGGGGTACTCGGGGGCGTGGACGGCCGAGACGAGCCACGACCCCTTCTTCCCGCTGCTCCTGGCGGCCGGGCAGACGGGCGAGATGGAGCTCGGCACGTCGATCGCGGTCGCCTTCGCCCGGAACCCGATGACGCTGGCCAACGTCGCGTGGGACCTGCAGACCTACGCCAAGGGCCGGTTCATCCTCGGCCTCGGGAGCCAGATCAAACCGCACATCACGAAGCGGTTCTCGATGCCGTGGAGCCACCCGGCCGCTCGCATGCGCGAGCTGATCCTCGCCATCCGGGCGATCTGGGACTCCTGGCTCACCGGCGAGCGCCTGGAGTTCCGCGGCGAGTTCTACACCCACACCCTGATGACGCCGTTCTTCGCCCCGAACTCGGCCGACCTCGACGGGTTCGGCGTCCCGCGGATCTACCTCGCCGGCGTCGGCGAGCGGATGACCGAGGTGGCCGGAGAGGTTGCCGACGGGTTCCTCTGCCACGGCTTCACCACCGAGAAGTACCTCCGCGAGGTCACGCTGCCCGCGCTCGAGCGGGGCCGGGCGGCGGCGGGCAAGACGATGGACGGGTTCGACATCGCCGGCCCGAGCTTCGTCGTCACCGGGAACGACGAGGCCGAGCAGGCCGCGGCGGCGTCGGGGACCCGGCAGCAGATCGCGTTCTACGGCTCGACGCCGGCGTACCGCGGCGTGCTCGAGGCCCACGGCTGGGGCGCGCTGCAGGACGAACTCAACGCACTGTCCAAGCAGGGCCGCTGGACGGACATGGGTGAGCTCATCGACGACGAGATCCTGCAGACGTTCGCCGTCGTCGGACCGCCCGAGTCGATCGCGCCCGAGCTGCGCCGCCGCTACGGCGACGTGATCTCGCGGATCTCGTTCTACGTGCCGTACCGCAGCGACCCCGACCGCTGGCACGCCGTGCTCGACGACCTCAAGGCGGAGTGAGCGCGCCGCCGAGCCAACTCGTCACGTTCGCGCCCAACGCCTCGTCGGCGTAACCGCCCTCCTGCACGACGACCAGCGGACGCCCGCGGGCGGCGACCGCCCGGCCGCAGCGCCCGAAGCCGTCGGTCGTCACGCCGAGATCGCACATCGGATCGCCGGCGTACGTGTCGACGCCGAGCGAGACCACGACGACGGCCGGGTCGAACGCGTCGACCGCGTCGAGGGCGCGCGAGAGCGCGGCGAGGTACGCCTCGTCGTCCGTGCCCGCCGCGAGCGGCAGGTTGCACGTCGACCCCGCGCCCCGGCCGGCGCCGGTCTCGTCGGCGAACCCGGTGTGGTACGGGTACGCCCGCACCGGATCGCCGTGCAGGGACACGAACGCGACGTCGTCCCGGTCGTAGAAGATCTGCTGCGTGCCGTTGCCGTGGTGGTAGTCGACGTCGAGCACGGCGACCCGGCCGCCGGTCTCGGCAACCAGGTGCGTGGCCGCGATCGCGGCGTTGTTGAAGAAGCAGTAGCCGCCGTACAGCGCATGCGTGGCGTGGTGTCCCGGGGGACGGCAGAGCCCGTAGGCGATGCGCTCGCCGGCGAGCACGGCGTCGGCCGCCGCGAGCGCACAGTCGACCGCCGACCGCGCCGCCTCGTAGGTCCCCGCGGTCAGCGGGGTCGTGGTCTCGAAGCACCACCAGCCCAACCGAGCGGCCACGGTCGCCGGCTCACCCCTCCCGTCCTCCATCCCGGCCCGCAGCCCGGAGAGGGCGAACACGTCGGGCACCACGTCGTGGGTCGGGTGGACGTCGCGCTGATACTCCTCCCACGCCGAGGCGAGGAAGCGCACCAGCCCGGGGTCGTGCACCGCCTCGATCGGCGCGGTCCCCCGCTCGGGTGGTTCCTCGATGACGAACCGCTCGCCCGCCGCCAGCGTCGCTCGGATCGCCTCCGCCCGGCCCGGGTGCTCGAACGGCGGCTGGAGCCGCGACGCCTCGATCTCGTGCTCGGGATCGTGCAGGCGATGACGAGTCGAGGCGAAGACCCTCATGTTGGGCGAGGGATCACGCCAGCACGAGCTCGTCGTTCAGGTACTGGTCCCGGCACTTCGCCCGCTGCAGCTTGCCCGAGGACGTCTTCGGGAGCGTGCTCGGCTGGACCAGCATCACGTCGCGCGGCGGCAGCCCGCACACCTCCAGCGTGCGGTGGTGGATCGCAGCCCGGATCGCGTCCAGGTCCTCGCCGCGCACCTCGGCCACTACGACCACGCTCTCCTTGCCCTTGTAGCCACTCATCCCGAACGCGATGACGTTCCCCGCCCGCACACCGTCCAGCGCGCCGACTGCCCGCTCGATGTCCTCCGGGAACACGTTCCGACCGCCGACGATGATCACGTCCTTGATCCGCCCGCACAGGACGAGCTCGCCGTCGAGCTCGTAGGCGAGGTCGCCGGTCCGCAGCCACCCGTCGCGGAACAGTTCGGCCGTAGCGTCAGGCCGCTTGTAGTACCCGGGCGTCACCGACGTGCCGCGGATGACGAGCTCGCCGACGTGGCGGTCCGGCCGCTCCTCGAACGTCTCCGGGTCGACAATGCGCAGCTCCAGGCCCGGCAGGGCGGTACCGAGGAGCGCTAGCCGGCGCGCCGTCAGTTGGTACTCGTCGGGGTCGTCGACCTCGATCGGCTTGGCCAACCGATCACGTTCGAGCACGACCCTGTCGACGGTGTCGCACACCAATCCCCGATGCCGCGGCGGCATCGAAGCGCCGATGGCCACCTCGGCCATCCCGAAAGCCGGGAACACGCCCCCCGGCTTGAAGCCGAACGGCTCGGCGGCGGAGGCGAACGCCTCGACGGCGTCCGGATCGACGGGCTCGGCGCCGTTGAGGGCCAGGGTGAGCGACGACAGGTCGAGGTCGCGCATCCGCCCGAGCGCCCGGGTGGCGAGCACCCACGCGAAGTTCGGGCCGGCCGTGGCCGTAGCCCGCCAGTCCGAGATCCACTGCATCCAGTTGCCCGGGTGGGCCAGGAAGTCCTGCGGGGCCGCTTGCACGAGATCGACGCCCTTCGTCATCGGGATGGCGAGGAACCCGACCAGACCCATGTCGTGGTACAGCGGCAGCCACGACAGCATCACCTCGCCCGGCGCCAGCCCGGCCGCCTCGAGACAGGCGTCGATGTTCGCCGAGAGCACCCGGTCGGGGATCATCACGCCTTTCGGTTCGCTCGTCGAGCCGCTCGTGTACTGCAGGATCACGAGGCGCTCGGGATCGGGAGGAGGCACCTCGAGCGCGTCGCCGCCGGGCACGCCAGGCGCGCCGGGCAGCACGCTGCCGAGCGGTGCGATCGGCGGGTCACCGGGCTGCGGCGTGTAGAACGACGCGAGGAGATCGTCGATCAGGACGAGCTTGGCGTCGCCGTGGCGGATCCGGGCCCTGGTCGCGTCGATGAACTCATCGAATGAGCCCATCCGCATCGGCAATGGCAGCACCATCGAGGTGATGCCCGCCGTCCAGCACCCGCGCACGACCGTGATGAGGGCGCGGCTGGTCGGGCCGAGGATCGCCACGTGGTCGCCGGGGGCGATTCCCCTCGCCTGCAGGGCGGCGCCGACGGCACGTGCTTCGTCGTGGACCTGGCGCCAGGGCACGAACTCGGGCTGTCCGTCGGACGTCACGGACGAACCGACGAAGCGCACCCCGGTCGGCGCATCGGCGGCCAGTTCGAGACGCTCGATCGTCGAGGCGGGTCCTCTCATATCCGGGCCCAACCTAGTGCCGGGCCGATCCGAGAAGGTTGCTCCTGGTCGCGGGCCTTAGGCTGGAGAGTCCACTATGGCGCCCGATCACGACGTGACGACCGAACCGACGCCGACCGCTCCCGCGGTCTCCGACGACGTCCCCCCGCACCGCTACACCGCCGCCCTCGCCCAGGACATCGAGCTCCGCTGGCAGGACCTCTGGGACGCCAACCGCACGTTCGAGGCGCCCAACCCAGCCGGGCCGTTGGCCGATCCCGATGCCGTCGCGGCGAGGGGTCCGAAGCTGTTCGTGCTCGACATGTTCCCGTACCCATCGGGGGCAGGGCTCCACGTCGGCCACCCGTTGGGGTTCACCGGCACCGACGTCTACGTCCGCTACCAGCGGATGAACGGCCGCAACGTGCTGTACTCGATGGGCTTCGACGCGTTCGGGCTGCCCGCGGAGCAGTACGCCGTGCAGACCGGCCAGCACCCCGCGATCACCACCGCCGCGAACGTCGCGACCTACCGCCGGCAGCTGCGCCGCCTCGGGCTGAGCCACGACCGCCGGCGCTCGGTCGAGACCACCGACCCCGGCTACTACCGCTGGACGCAGTGGATCTTCGCCCGGATCTTCGACTCGTGGTACGACCCGGACGCCCCCCGCCCCGACGGTGGGACCGGGCGCGCCCGCCCGATCGCCGACCTCGCGCGCCGAGTTCGAATCCGGCTCCCGAACGCTCGACGACGGACGGCGCTGGCGTGACCTGAGTCCCGGCGAGCAGGCCGACGTGATCGACTCGGAGCGGCTGGCGTACGTCGCCGACGCTCCGGTCAACTGGTGTCCCGGTTTGGGCACGGTGATCGCCAACGAGGAGGTCACCGCCGACGGCCGCAGCGATCGCGGCAACTACCCGGTCTTCAAGCGCAACATGCGGCAGTGGATGATGCGCATCACGGCCTACGCCGAGCGGCTGCTCGACGATCTCGACAGACTCGACTGGACCGACTCGCTGAAGACGATCCAGCGCAACTGGATCGGCCGATCGACCGGGGCGTGGGTCGACTTTCAGACCGAGCACGGGCCGATCACCGTGTTCACGACGCGTCCGGACACCCTCTTCGGGGCCACGTTCATGGTGCTCGCACCGGAACACTCGCTCGTCGCCGACCTGACGACGTCCGAGCACGCCCCGACCGTCGCCGAGTACAAACGCCAGGCCGAGTCGCGCAAGGACGTCGACCGGCAGGACGAGAACCGAGCGAAGACCGGCGTGTTCACCGGGTCGTACGCCACCAACCCGGTGACCGGCCAGGACATCCCGATCTGGGTCGCCGACTACGTCCTGATGGGCTACGGCACCGGGGCGATCATGGCCGTCCCGTGCGGGGACCAGCGCGACTTCGAGTTCGCCAGCCTGTTCGGGCTCGACGTCCCCGCCATCCAGCGCCCACCGGACGAGTGGTTCGCCGAGCAGGGCATCGCGCCGACGCTCGACACCAGCCGCTGGCGGGAGGCGTTCATCGGCAATGCCCCGTACGTCAACTCGCACAACGACGGCCTGAATCTGGAGGGAATCGACAACGTCGAGGACGCGATCGACGCGACCAACGCCTGGCTGGAGTCGAACGGCTACGGCGAGGGCGCCGTGACGTACAAGCTGCGCGACTGGCTGTTCAGCCGCCAGCGCTACTGGGGGGAACCGTTTCCGATCGTCCACGACCTCGACGGTCGCCCCCACTTGCTACCCGACGACCAGTTGCCCGTCGAGCTGCCCGAGACGGACAGTTTCTCGCCGCGCACGTTCGATCCCGACGACGAGTTCTCCGACCCCGAAAGCCCGCTCGACCGGCTGACGGACTGGGTCGAGGTGACGATGGACCTCGGCGACGGCCCCCAGCCCTACCGCCGCGACACCAACGTCATGCCGCAGTGGGCGGGCTCCTGTTGGTACGAGCTGCGGTACCTCGACCCGACCAACGAGAACACGTTCGTCGATCCCGAGGTCGAGCGCTACTGGATGGGGCCGCAGACCGACGTCCGTCCCGACCACCCCGGCGGCGTCGACCTCTACGTCGGCGGCGTCGAGCACGGCGTCCTCCACCTGCTGTACTCCCGGTTCTGGCACAAGGTGCTGTACGACCTGGGCTACGTGTCGTCGGCCGAGCCCTACGCCCGGCTGTTCAACCAGGGCTACATCCTGGCCGCCGCCTACACGGACGAGCGGGGCATGTACGTCGAGGCGGCGAAGGTCGTGGGCGGCGAGGACGGCACGTTCACGTACGAGGGCCGGCCCGTCAACCGCGAGTGGGGCGCGATGGGCAAGAGCCTGAAGAACTTCATCACGCCCGACGAGCTCTGCGAGCTGTACGGCGCCGACACGTTCCGCCTGCACCTCATGACCACCGGACCGCTCGATGCGTCCCGGCCCTGGGAGACGCGTGATGTGGTCGGGATGTACCGGTTCCTGCAGCGGCTGTGGCGGAACCTGATCGACGAGGACACGGGCGCGCTCGCCGTCACCGACGAGCCGGCCGACGACGAGACGCGTCGCCAACTGCACCGCACGATCGACTTCGTGCGCACCGAGATCGAGGGCCTGCGCTTCAACACCGCGATCGCCAAGCTGATCGAGCTCAACAACCACCTCACCAAGACGCGCACCACCTCGCGCGAGGTCGCCGAGCCGCTCGTGCTGATGCTGGCGCCGTTCGCGCCCCATGTCGGCGAGGAGTTGTGGCACCGTCTGGGGCACGACGAGACGGTCACGTACGTTCCGTTCCCCGAGGCGGACCCGGCGCTGCTCGTCGAGGCCACCGTGGAGTACCCGGTGCAGGTCAACGGCAAGGTGCGCGGCCACGTCACCGTGCCGGTCGACGCACCGGCATCCGACGTCGAGGCCGCGGCCTTGGCCGAGCCCCGCGTCGCGGCCGCGGTCGGGGACGCGACGCCGAAGAAGGTGATCGTCGTGCCCGGGCGCATGGTGAACGTCGTCGTCTGACATCCCAGGCCATCGGCCGCCCGAGGAGTTCCGTGACCATCGACATCGAGTCCGTCGCCGCCATCGACGTCCACACGCACGTCCACGCGTCCGTGCACGCACCGGACGCCGGCAGCGAGGGCCGGGAGGCGTTCTTCGCCTACTTCGGCGCCGACGTCGTATCGCCCACCGTGCCCGACCTCGCCGAGTACTACGGCGAGCGGAACATGATCTGTGTCGCGTTCACTGTCGACGCCACCACCGCAACCGGCCGGCCGCCCGACGTCAGCAACGACGAGATCCTCGAGCTCGCCGCCCAGCATCCCGACGTGGTGATCCCGTTCGCGTCGATCGATCCGCACCGCGGCCGGGCCGGCGTTCGTGAGGTTCAGCGACTCGTCGAGGACGGGCGGGTCCGAGGCTTCAAGTTCCATCCCAACCTGCAGGCGTTCTTCCCCAACGACCCGACCTTCTACCCGCTGTACGAAGCGATCGAGGCGAGCGGCGCTGCCCGTCGTCTTCCACTCCGGGCACACCGGCGTCGGCGCCGGGCGCCCCGGCGGCGATGGTGTGCGCCTCAAGTACTCGAACCCGATGTTCATCGACGACGTCGCGGTCGACTTCCCGGCGATGCCGATCGTGCTCGCCCACCCGTCGTTCCCCTGGCAGGACGAGGCCATCTCCGTGGCGCTGCACAAGCCGTCTGTGCACATCGACCTGTCCGGGTGGTCACCGAAGTACTTCCCCCCGAACCTCGTCCAGTACGCCAACACCCTGCTCCGGCACAAGGTCATGTTCGGGTCGGACTACCCGGTGATCACCCCGGACCGTTGGCTCGCCGACTTCGAACGGCTCGACATCCGGCCGGACGTGCGACCGCTCATCCTGAAGTGGAACGCGGCGCGGTTACTCGGGCTCGCGCCGCCCGAACCGGGCGGTTGATCCCGAACCTGCCGACCGACGGGTCAGAGTTGGCCGCGCAACGCGCCGGCGCCGAAGGGGCCGTTGTGCACGTTGACGTAGAACCGGTGCGGTGCGTGGGCGATCGCCGCCGCGAGCCGTCGCCCGACACGGACACAGCCGTTCGACATCCCACGCGTCGGTGGGTTCAACGTCACGACGATCGGCCCGGCGACGCCGACGGCTCCTCGGTGGATGTGGGCCATCGTGGCCGGCCTGATCCCCGTGACCGCGATCAGGTAGCAGATCCGCCGCTGGGGCACGTTGACCAGCACGGCGGCAACACCGAGCCCGTCGGGATCACCTGGGTTCGGCGCCTCGTTGGCGCCGGTCAGGATCGTCGAGACGGAGCGGCGTCTGTGGTGGGCTGAAGCCGGTGCGGCGTCGGTGGCCGCGATCATCGTGAGCGCGACCAAGGAGCCGACCACGGCTCGGCGAATTCGTGTCATCGTCATCCCTTTCCCCCGAATCCCCGCCGGTCGCCACTGTACGCGATGACCTCGCGCGGGGGCCGTCGGCCTCACGCGAAGCTGTTCCCCGATGGACGACCGCCGGATCGAGGTGAACGGGACGAGCCTCAATGTCGTGGACCGGGGCCGCGGGACGCCGATCCTGCTGCTGCACGGCAACGGCAGCCGCGCCCGCCACTGGCAACCTCAGATCGACGCGCTCAGCGACCGGTGGCGGGTGATCGCACCGGACCAGCGCGGGTTCGGCGCGTCGGCGCCGCTGGACCGGGCACCGTCGCTCGGGCTGTACGCCGACGACGCCGCCCAGCTCCTCGCCGCCCTCGGACTCGACGATGCCGTCGTGGTCGGGCTGTCGCTGGGTGGCCTCGTCGCCCAGAGCTTGGCGATCCGCCACCGCGAGGTCGTCGCCCGGCTCGTGCTGGCCGGATGCCCGACGCTCGAGACGGCGACGGAAGGGCCCCGCCCTCCGACGATCGACGGTGCCGTGGTCGCGGCGCTGGTCGATGCGGCGTTCTCGGACCGGTTCCACCGCGAGCACCCGGAGACCGTGGCCGCGGTCGTCGCCGACGCGACCACCGCCGAGGTCGTCGCAACCGTCGCGGCGTGGCGAGACGCGCCGAGCGCCGCGGCCGAGGGGCTGGCGACCGAGGCCGTCGACGTGGACACCTTGGTCATCGGTGGTTCCGCCGATGCGCTGTGCCCGCCGGAGGCGGTCGACGAGCTCGCCGCGGCGATTGCACGGTCGACGCGTGCGACGCTCGACGGCGCCGGGCACCTCATGAACCTCGAGCGCCCCGGCGAATTCAACGAGCTCGTGTCCACATTCGCGGTCTGATCCATCCGAGGGTTTCGTGCGCCGACGGGCGTCCGAAGCCCTCCGACGGGCACGCGAGACTGGCGGGATGGTGCTCGGTCCCGAGGAAGCCCGCGTGCTCGCTTGCCTCATCGAGAAGGAGGCGACCGTTCCCGACAGCTATCCGCTGACCCTGAACTCGCTGCGGCTCGCCTGCAACCAGACGACCAACCGCGAGCCCGTGGTGTCGTACGACGACCGGACCGTCGACGCCGCGCTCGTCTCGCTCAAGTCGATGGGCCTGGTGCGCTTCGTCCACCCGTCCCACGGCGGCCGCACCATCCGCTACCGCCACGTTGCCGGCGAGCGGTGGCACCTCTCCCCCGCCGAGCTCGCCGTGCTGTCCGTGCTCGTGCTGCGCGGGCCGCAGACCGTCGGTGAGGTGCGTGCCCGCACCGACCGTCAGTTCACGGGCGAGGAGGACGCCAGCGTCGAGGACATCCTCGACACGCTCGCGGCGCGGAGCCCCGAGCCGTTCGCAGTTCGCCTCGAGCTGCGACCGGGCGAGCGCGACGCCCGCTGGGCCCACCTGCTGTGCGGCTCGGTGGCCGCCCGACTGGAATCGATGATGCCGGCCGCCGACCCGGCGCCCCGTGCCGCCACTGCACCCCCCGCCGTGAACACCGATCTCGCCCGGGACGTCGCCGAGCTGTGGTTGCGCGTGGAACGGTTGGAGCGCAAGCTCGGCCTCAGCGAGGACCTCACCTGAGCGGAGTTCAGCGTGCGGATATCCGCACGCTCAGCTCACACTTCCGAGTCGGCGGACTCGTTTGTGGACTCGTTGTCGGACTCGGACTCGACGAGGTCGAGGGCGAGGCTGTTCATGCAGTAGCGCATGCCCGTCGGCTGGGGCCCGTCGGGGAAAACGTGCCCGAGATGCGACCCGCACCGGCGGCAGCGCACTTCGGTACGCACCATCCCGAGACCGCGATCGTCGAGGAGCTCGACGGCGTCAGCCACCTTGGGCTCGTAGAAGCTCGGCCAGCCACTGCCGGACTCGAACTTGGTGGACGAGTCGAACAGGTCAGCTCCGCACGCCGCACACGTGTAGGTGCCGTCGGCGTGGCTTTCTACGTACTTCCCGCTCCACGGCCGTTCCGTCCCCGCCTCGCGAAGGACGTGGTACTGGTCGGGGCTCAACTGCTCTCGCCATTCGGCCTCGGTGCGCTCGATCTCGGGCATGCCGCCACCGTACCGGGGTGACGCCAGCGTCAGTCGCGGAAAGTTGTGAGCTGAGTTTCTGCTAAACAGAAGCCGTGTCAACGGCGTCGGACACCCCGCTGTACCCGATCGCCTCCGTGGACAACGCCCTGCGACTGCTGGCGATGCTGCGCGACCGCCCGTCGATCCGGCTGTCGGAAGCGGCACGCGAGCTCGCCGTCGCCAACTCCACCGCCCACCGGCTGCTCGCCATGCTCGCCCACCACGACTTCGTCCGCCAGGGCCCCGGCCGGGAGTACCGTGCCGGCCCGGCGCTCCTCGACATCGGGCTGGCCGCAGTCCGGCAGTTCGACGTGCGCGCCGTCTGCCACCCACTGCTCGTCGAACTCTCGCGGGCGACCGAGGAGACCGTGCACTGCGGCGTGCTCGAGGCGGCGACCATCCGCTACGTCGACGCGGTCGAGAGCAGCCGAGTCCTGCGGGTGGCCGGGCGGACCGGGATGGCGTTGCCCGCCCACTGCTCGGCGGCGGGGAAGGTGCTCCTCGCCCGCCTCGACCCCACCGAGCTCCGCCACCGCTACCCCGCCGAGCGGCTGGACACGGTCACCCCCCGATCGATCAGCACCTACGGAGCGCTCGTCCGGGCCCTCGGCCGGGTCCGGCGAGCGGGCTACGCGGTGAACCGCAGCGAGAGCGAAGACGGGGTCGCGGCCGTCGCGGTCGTCGTCGACGACGAGCTCGGCCGGCCGCTCGCCGCGCTCAGCTGCGCGGCGCCGATCGCACGCATGGACCGGGCGCGCGCCGCCGAGATCGGTGGGCTGATGACGACGATGGCGGCGGCCCGATGACGGCCACGCTGCGCCGACGCGTCGCGGTCGCCTGCCGCATCCTCGCCCACGCCGGGCTCGCCGAGGACATCCTCGGGCACGTCAGTGTGCGGCTCGACGCCGACACGATCCTCGTGCGCGCCCGCGGGCCGGACGAGTGCGGACTCCTGTTCTCGACACCCCAGGACGTCATCCCGTGCTCGATCGCCACCGGCGCTCCGGTCGAAACCGACGGCCACTCCCCGCCGAACGAGCTCCCGATCCATCTCGCCTGCTACCGCGCCGACCCCGCCACCGCCGCCGTCGTGCACGCCCACCCCCCGTGGGTGATCGCCGCCGACCTGGCCGGGGTCCCGCTGCTGCCGCTCGTCGGTGCCTACAACATCCCGGCCGCCCGGCTCGCCCGCGACGGCATCGCCAGCTACCCCCGCGGCGTGCTGATCACCACCGACGAGCTAGCCCGGGAGATGACGACGGCGATGGCCGGCCGTCCGGTCTGCGTCCTGCGCGGTCACGGAGTCACGGTGACCGGGACGACGCTGGAACAGGCCGTGACGCGCACGTTGGCCGTCGACGCCCTCGCCCGGATGACGTGCCGGGTCACCGCCCTCGGCGGTGAGGTCCGCCCGCTGCCGGAGGACGACCTGGACCAGCTTCCCGACCTCGGGGCCGGGTTCCACGACGAGCTGCTGTGGCGGCACCACGAACAGCGCCTGCACCACGCCGGGCTCGGCCTCGAAGGAGGTGCCTGATGGACACCGCCGCGATCATCGAAGACGTCGTCGGTGAGATCCGCCGGGGGATGATCCCGGCCTACGTGTACAGCGACCCGCAGGTGTTCGAGCTCGAACGCGAGCGCCTCTTCGGGTCGGCGTGGGTGTTCCTCGCCCACGAGTCCGAGATCCCCGACCCCGGCGACTACGTGGTGCGCCGCGTGCTCGACGACTCCTTCATCGTCGTCCGGGACGAGGCGGGCCACGTGCGCGTCCACTTCAACATGTGCCTGCACCGGGGCATGCAGGTCTGCCGCGCCGAGGTCGGCAACGCCTCCCACTTCCGCTGCTCGTACCACGGGTGGTCGTATCGCAACGACGGGACGCTGGCCGGGCTGCCGTTCCACGAGGACGCCTACCGCGGCGACGACGGTCTCGTGCGGGCCGACCAGCACCTCCTGCCGCCACCGCGGACCGACACGCTCGACGGGATGATCTTCGTCAGCCTCGCCGACGACGGACCGTCGCTGCGGGAGCAGGTCGGCGACTTCGCCTTCTATCTCGGCCTGTACACGCGTCAGAGCCCGGACGGGATCGAGTTCCGGGGACCGCAGCGCTGGCGCGTCCGCGCCAACTGGAAGATCGGGTGCGAGAACTTCGTCGGCGACATGTACCACACACCGTTCACCCACCGCAGCGTCGTTGACATCGGGCTGTTCCGCGAGCCGAAGGCGCACAAGCGCAAGGAGGGCGCGCTGTACTTCGCCGGCACCGGCGGCGGGACGACGTACAAGCTGCCACCCGGTGACTTCCGCGAGCGCATGCGCTACGTCGGCTACCCCGACGAGATGATCGACCGGGCCGCGGCGACGTGGTCGCCCAAGCAGTTCGCGATGGTCGCCGACGACGGCTTCATGGTGTCGGCGGCGACGCTGTTCCCGAACCTCAGCTTCGTCCACAACTGGCCGCAGGTCGACGCGGCCGGCACGGTCGTGCCGTTCATCTCGATCCGCCAATGGCAGCCGGTGTCCCCGACGGAGACCGAGGTCCTGTCGTGGTTCGCCGTCGACCGCAACGCACCCGCCGAGTTCAAGGCCAACTCCTACCACGCCTACCTGATGTGCTTCGGCTCGTCGGGGATGTTCGAGCAGGACGACGTCGAGAACTGGGTCTCGATCACGAAGGTGTCGCGGGGCGCGATGGCGCGACGGCTGCGGCTCAACAGCCGCATGGGGCTCACCGCCGCGGACGAGGTGATCAACCAGCGGCTGGAGTCCTTCTCCGGACCGGGCTCGGCACGCGTCGGCTACAGCGAGTTCAACCAACGCAACTGGCTCACGCTGTGGTCGAGTCACCTGCGCGGCGGCCCGATCGAGCACGTCCACCCGCTCGGGGCGCCGTCGTGATCAGCTACGCACCGTCGCTGCCGTTCAACGATCCCCGTCACCTCGCGGCCCATCGATTCCTCGTCGAGGAGGCGGCCATCCTCGACGCGCGGGATTGGCCCCGGTGGCTCGAGCTGCTCACCGACGACGTTCGCTACGTGATGCCCGTCCGGGTGACGACCGTGATCGATGCCGGGTACGACGCGCGCGCCGACATGGCGCACTTCGACGAGGATCGGTACGCCCTCACCAAGCGCGTCGAGCGACTCGTCACCGAGCACGCCTGGACCGAGGATCCGCCGTCACGCACCCGCCACCTCGTCACGAACGTCCGGACGTTCGCCGGATCACGGCGAGGACGAGGTCCACGTCGAGTCGACCGTCCTGTTGTTCCGCAGCCGGGGCGACGACCGCGAGGCGGAGTACCTCTGCGCGAGCCGTCGCGGACGTGCTTCGCATCGTCGGCGACGTATACCTCCTCGAGGCGCGGGAAATCACCGTCGACGAGTCGGTGCTGCGCACCCAGAACCTGGCGATCTTCCTGTGAGGAGGTAGGTCATGGCCGAGCCGATCGAGATCGCCAACGAGTTCGCCGCGGTCGTCGTGCAGCGGGTCGAGACCCGCAACGGGGTGCGTCTGCGCATCCAGTCATCGCGGCTGCAACGGGCGATCGACCTCGACCCGCTGGAGCTGGAGAGCCTGACCTGGCAGTCGCACGACGTGTTCAGCGGCTTCCTCGCCCACCCATTCGGCCCGGAGGACGTATGACCCTGACCGGAAAGCGAGCGCTGATCGTCGGGGCCGGCTCCGGCATCGGGAGGGCGGTGCACGACGCCTTCGTCGCCAACGGCGCGTACGTCGGCGTGCTCGAGCGCGACCCGGCCAAGGCGGACGAACTGCGGCGGGGCAACCCGGACACCGTCGTCGTCGTCGGCGACGCCACCGATCCGGACACCAACGAGGCCGCCGTCGCCGCCACCGTGGATGCCCACGGCGGGCTCGACGTGTTCGTCAGCTGCGTCGGGATCTTCGACTTCTACCGCGGCGTGCGCCGAGCTCGGGACGGGGGACCTGCTGCCGGCCTTCGACGAGATGTTCCGCGTCAACGTCGCCTCCCAGCTGCTCGGCGTGCACGCGGCGCTCAGCGCGCTGTCCCAGTCACGAGGCAGCGTCGTGCTGACGTCCTCGACGTCGGGCTTCCAGCCCGGCCGAGGCGGGGTGCTGTACGTCGCCAGCAAGTTCGCCGTGCGGGGGCTGGTCGTCGCCCTCGCCCACGAGCTCGCCCCGGACGTGCGGGTCAACGGCGTCGCCCCCGGCGGGACGATCGGCACCGACCTGCGCGGCCCGGTCGCCCTGGCCCTCGACGAGGAGTCGCTCGGCGACCGGCCGGGGCGGGACGACGAGCTCAAGTCGCGGACCCCGCTCGCCGTGGCGTTGACGGCCGCGGACCACGCCCACTGCTACGTCTTCCTCGCGTCCGACGCCGCGCGCGGCATGACCGGCACGTTCCTGCACTCCGACGGCGGCGTCGCGGTCAAGGGCTGAGCTCGGAGTCCGCCGTCGAGGACGCGGTAGCGTCCGTCCATGCCTGACGCCGACGCAACCGCCGACCCCAAGGGCGTGCACCACGTGGCGTACGCCTGCCGTGACCTCGAGGCGACCCACCACTTCTACGAGGACCTCATGGGCTTCAAGCTCGTCCACACCGAGGTCGAGACGTTCGAGAACGGCGGCTTCTTCCGCCACACCTTCTACGACCTCGGCGACGGAACGTGCATCGCCTTCTTCGACGTCCACGACGTCGGCGAGAAGGAGGGGTGGAGCACCGCGATCTCCAAGGGCAACGGGCTGCCGGTGTGGGTCAACCACATCGCGTTCAAGGCCGATGAGGCCCGCCAGCAGAATGTTCGGGCGCGGATGGACGCCGAGGGCATCGAGCCGTTGATGGAGGTGGACCACGGCTGGTGCCACTCCCTCTACTACGTGGACCCCAACGGCATCATGGTCGAGTTCTGCCGCGACACCCCGGGCATCGAGCCCGACCCGGAGGGCGCCCGCAGTTTGTTCACCGCCACCGACCGAAGCGGCGACGGGAAGACCATCTCCGCCGGGGCCGGCGAGCGCAGGTGACGGACGCGTTCGAGCGAGTCTTCGTCGGACTCCCCTCGCCCATCGTCGGCCGAGCCGGCGCCGGCGGCCACCCGTGCCAGGGCGTGTATCACGCGCCCCGCAAGCGTCCGACGACGGCGTTCATCGCGACGCACTACAACGTCGACTTCTCCGAGCACTACCTCGGCGAGTACCTCGCCGCTCGCGGCTTCGGGTTCCTCGGCTGGAACACCCGCTTCCGCGGGGCCGAGGCGTACTTCCTGCTCGACCACGCACTCGCCGAGATCGCGGTCGGCGTCCGGTGGCTGCGCGACCAGGGCATCGAGCGCGTGGTGCTGCTCGGCAACTCCGGCGGCGGATCGTTGATGAGCGCCTACCACTCGCAGAGCGCCGAGCCGAACATCCGCCCCGCCCGCGGCCGCACGGTCGTCGAGGCCGCGCTCGCGCTCCCGCAAGCCGATCTGTTCGTGTTCGTCGCCGCCCATCCCGGCCGTCCGGAGATCCTCACCGACTGGATGGACCCCTCGGTCACCGACGAGGCCGACATGACGTCCGTCGATCCGGCGCTCGACCCGTTCAACCCGGCCAACGGACCGCCGTACTTCCCCGAGTTCGTCGCCCGCTACCGGGCGGCGCAGCGGGATCGGAACGCGCGCATCACGGCGTGGTGCCACGCCGAGCTCGACCGCCTCGAGGCGCGCGAGGTGAACGACCGGCTGTTCGTCATGGCGCGGACGTGGGCCGACCTGAGGATGATCGACGGCACCCTCGACCCGTCCGAGCGCCGCACGCCGTGGTGCTACCTCGGCGACCCGCAGCGGGCCAACGCCGGAGTGTTCGGCATCGGATCGGTCAGCACGTGCCGCAGCTGGCTCAACATGTGGAGCCTGACCGACTCGGACTGCGGGGCCGGGTCGCACCTCGCCCGCCTCGACCTGCCGACGCTGCTCGTGCAACCGTCGGCCGACAACGGGGTCTTCCCGTCCCAGGCGCAGGAGATCTTCGACGGGGTGGCGGCGAAGGACAAGGACTTCGCGACGATCACCGGCGACCACTACTTCCAAGAGCCGGCAGGCGCACGGGACGAGGTCGCCGACCTCATCGCGGCATGGGTCGGAGCGCGGGTGTGAGACGCGCATCTCCAAGAGAGGTCGACGATGCCTGATCCACTCGATCCACTCGATCCACTCGCAGTCGCCGAGCGCTTGTTCGCCGCCATCGAAGCCGGCGACATCGACGCCGTGCGCGATCTCTACGACCCCGACGTGGAGGTCTGGCACAACACGGACCGGGTCGCGCAACGGCGCGACGAGAACCTGGCCACGCTCGCGTGGGTCCACCGCAACCTCAGCGACGTGAGCTACGAGGACGTCCGCCGCTCGGCCACCGACGACGGCTTCGTGCAACGCCACGTGTTCAGCGCGACCAATCGCGCCGGGCGCCGGATCGAGGTCCCCGCCTGCATCGTCGTCACCGTCCGCGACGGCCGCATCACGCGGCTCGACGAGTATCTGGACTCGGCGGCGCTCGCCGCGTTCACCGAACGGGCGCCATCGACCGCCGGCTAGCGGGGGCGGTCGCTCAGAAGGGGCCGGCCGCGGGCCGGCGCCGGCACCGGCCGGTGTTCCGTCGCACCAGGCGGGCGGCGAGCATGCGCATCAGGTCCTCCCGCCGCTCGAGGAGGGCACGGATCGCATCGCGCTGCTCCTCGCTGATGTGGATGCACCTGACCCACTCCATCCCGCACAGGGGGCATCGCGCCGCGATATCCGCGTCGCCTCCCGTCCCGCTCATCGTCCGCCCTCGTCCGTCCGCCCGTCTGCTCGACCTGTCCGTGGAGCTGAGGGGAATTGAACCCCTGACCTCTTGCATGCCATGCAAGCGCTCTGCCAACTGAGCTACAGCCCCAGATCGACTCGCGACGATACCAACCGGCCGGGGGTGATCCCACCGGGTCAGCTCGCCCAGTCCACGACGGGGGCGTCCCGGTAGAGGCGCTCGATCTCGTAGAACCGGCGCACCTCGTCGAGAAACACGTGGACGACGACATCGCCGTAGTCGAGGAGCACCCACTGCTGCTCCCGCAGCCCCTCGACCCGCCGGGGCGAACGGCCGGACGCGGCCCGGATCGCCTGTTCGATCTCGTCGACGAGCGTCCGGACGAGGCGCCGGTTGGGGGCCTCCAGGACGACGAAGAGGTCGGCGATGGCGAGGATCTTGCCGACCGCGAGGATGACGATGTTGCGCCCCTGCTTCTCGTCGGCGGCGCGGGCGGCCACGGTGGCAACCGCCAGCGCATCGTGGTCGGCGACGGCGTCAGTCATCGCCCTCCTCGGCGGCGAGGTCGTCGAGGTAGTTCGTCCCGAGCCGGACCACGGCGTCGACCCCGACGATCCGTTCCTCGGCCACCTCGACCTCGATGTCGCCGAAGAAGTTGTCAGTGGTCTCGACCACGGGCACCAGCGACTCCTCGGCCACCTGGATCATCGTGCGCTCGGGGACGTCACCGGTCGTGGTGTCCACCGACTGAACGTTGCCGCGCACGAACAGCAGCTGCGAGATCGCCCGATAGGCGAGGTCGTCCTTGCTCAGGCCGACCGCCTCGAGCTCGTCGTCGCTGAACGGGATCTCCAGGCGGAACGTGAGGCCCGGATTCGGCGCGGCGACCTTGCGTGGGGCGATCTGACCGAACACGAGGGCCAGCTCGGCGCGGTCGAGGACGACGACGTCGACGTCCCGCGGGTTCCGGGAGTCGGCCACCGACGTCGCCCGCAGCCCGCGAGTGGCGAGCGGCCCGCCGAGGGCCCGGCCGACCACGGCCGCGACGCCGTCCGCGGGCTCGGACGCTCCCGCGGCCTCCCCGCCCGACGGCGCCTGGAAGCCCTCGACATCCGAGATGCCGTCACCGACCGCCTCGGCGACCGCGGCCCAGACCGCGGTCGCGGCCGGGTACTGCTCGGCGGCGGGTACGGCGGGATCCCTCGCCACGAGCACGGCGGCCGCGGTCTCCGGGTCCATCGTCTGCAGACCCGCCTCGGCCACCACCTGACCGTCGGCGTCGGTCACGTCCACCGGCAGGTCGACCTCGATGTCACCCACGACGCTCAGCAGTTCCTCCAGGCGGGCCCGGTCGGCGACCTCGTAGGACTCGACGGCCAGTCCGAGCAGGATCTCGGCCTCGCGCTGAACCGACTCGGGCCCCGTCAGCTCGGCCGTCTCGGCCAGCGGGAGGCGTTCGGTCCCCTCGCCGGCGCTGGCGTCGGCGCTCACCGGAACGGTGATGATGCTGCCGCCCGCCCCCGAGGGGCGGACCACGAAGAGCGCCAGCGACGCGAGGTTGCCCTCGTCGTCGACGGCGGCGAGCAGCCCGGTCGGGGTCTCCGGGAACATCACCTCGGGGCGGTCGTCGGACGCGTCGCTCCCCTCGGTGGAGTGGTAGAGCGTGAGCCCGCCGACGATGCCGATCGCAGCCGCGGCCACGATCGCCAGCACCACCGCGCCCGCCGCGACCAGCGTCGAGCGCCGTCGGCGGCTCCGGAGCGCGGTCACTGGAGCACCCTCGCGTTGATGCGAGCGAGCGAGCGCCAGCGAGCGAGCGGCCAGCCGCTGCGCAGGCAGTATGCGGCGTGGCCGGGGAACGCAATGACGGTCACGGTTCCACCCGGAGCTCGTCGCGGTACAGCTTGCGCTCGTCGATCACGTCGAGCACCGGGTCGGTGATGAGGTAGTCGAGCGGGCGGCCGTCGGTGAACCGGGCGCGGAGATCGGTGCTCGAGACGTCGAGACGCGGGACCTCGACGTGGATCCACTCGACGTCGCCGGGCAGCTCGACCGGATCGCCGGGTCGATCGACGACCACCATCGTCGAGCGGGCGACGACCTCCTCGTAGCGCTCCCATGTCGTGAGGCCGGCGGCGGCGTCGTCGCCGACGATCGTGAACAGGTCGACCCCCGGCTCCCGCTCGGCGAGGGTGGCCAGCGTGTCGGCGGTGAAGCTGGCGCCGCCCTGGTCGATCTCGAGCCGGCCGGCCTCGAGGCCGGGCACGTCGGCCACCGCCGCCTCCACCATGGCCAGGCGGTCCTGGGCCGGCGTGATCGAGCGCGCGCCCTCCTTCTGCCACGGGACGTTGGCGACCATGAGCAGCACCAGATCGAGGGAGAGCGCGTGGCGCACGTTGACCGCGGTCACGAGATGCCCGACATGGGGTGGGTCGAAGGTCCCCCCGAACACGCCGATGCGGCGCGCACCATCGTCAACGGGCATGTGGACCGCTGCTTCGGGCACCGTTCGACGGCACGACGCCGCAGTCTAGAACCCCAGCGTGAGCACGCCCCGGTCGCCGGACCGCCTGGTTACCCGCGGGTAATCGCCTTGACAGCACTGGTATTCTGGAGTCTCCCCCCTATTCCGACCCCTGCGACGGCGGCTATCGACTTCTGTCCCGCCCCTCAACTCCCGGCAAGAACCCCTAGATCGCGCCCGGCGGGGCGCCTGTGTCATGTGTCACATCTGGGGCGGAATCGAACCAGCACAGGAACGGTTGACCACTACAAATGAATGACTCCATCGGTTTGTACCTGAACGACATCGGCAAGGTCCCCCTGCTCACCGCCGAGGACGAGCGGGAGCTCTCGCGCGTCATCGAGGCGGGGCGCGAGGCCGCCGAGAAGCTCGCCAATGGCCAGCGCGGCGCCGCCCTCAAGGCGGCGGTGGCCGCTGCGGCCGACGCCAAGGACCGCTTCATCCGGTCCAACCTGCGGCTCGTCGTGAGCATCGCCCGGCGGTACCCCCTGCCCCAGGGCATGGATCTGCTGGACCTCATCCAGGAGGGCAACCTCGGTCTCGAGCACGCCGTCGACAAGTTCGACTGGCGCCGGGGCTTCAAGTTCTCCACCTACGCCACGTTCTGGATCCGCCAGGCGATCGGGCGCGCCCTCGACCAGAAGGCGAGCCTGATCCGCATCCCCGGCGACCGCTCGGCGAGCCTGCGGGCCGCCCTGCGCCAGGCGTCCGGCGACGGCGAGACCCTCGACCAGGCCAACGCCGAGCTGCACCGGCTGACCACGCCGGTGTCGCTCGACAAGACGGTCGGCGACGACGGCGATGCCACGCTCGGCGATCTCATGGCGAACGGCGACGGCACGCCCGAGGACGCCGTGATGGCGATGGTCGACACCGACCTGCTCGACGAGCTGCTCGGCACCCTCGACACCCGGGCTCGCTACGCGGTCGAGGCCCGCTTCGGCCTCCTCGACGGCGAGCGCAAGAGCTTCCGGGAGGTCGGCGAGAGCCTCGGGGTCACCGCCGAGGCAGCCCGCCGGCTGGTGAGCCGAGCCGTGATCGGCCTTCGCGACGACGCCGAGCGCATCCTCGCCGTCTGACCCTCGTCCGCCACCCGTCCATCTGGGCGCGCTGAGTCTCGGATCCGAGACTGGGCGCGCCCAGTTCGCGTTCCGAGACGCGTCGCGCCCAGATTTCGCGGGAGGGCGGGTCGACCCCCCGCCAGTAGGCTCCGCGCCATGACGGAGGCGTGGACACCCTCGTCGTGGCAGCACCTTCCGGCCGAGCAACAGCCCGAGTGGCCCGACGGCGAAGGGCTCCACCGCGCCCTCAAAGTGGTCGCGTCCTATCCCCCGCTCGTGTTCGCCGGCGAGTCCCGATCGCTGGAGGCCTCGCTCGCCGAGGTGGCCGCCGGGAACGCCTTCCTGTTGCAGGCGGGCGACTGCGCCGAGAGCTTCGAGGACTTCTCCGCCGACAACATCCGGGAGAAGCTGCGCGTCGTCCTCCAGATGGCCGTCGTCCTGACGTACTCGATGGGGGTTCCGGTGGTGAAGGTCGGACGCATCGCCGGCCAGTTCGCCAAGCCCCGCTCGAGCCCGACCGAGCGGGTCGGCGACGTCGACCTGCCGTCGTTCCGCGGCCACATCATCAACGGCTCCGCGTTCGACATCGCGGCTCGCATTCCCGACCCGGAGCGCCTCGTCCACGCGTACCACCAGTCGGCATCGACGATGAACCTCCTGCGGGCGTTCACCAAGGGTGGGTTCGCCGACCTGTCACGGGTCCACGCGTGGACCCAGGAGTTCGTCACGTCGAGCCCGGAGGGTCGCCGGTACCAACGGCTGGCCGGCGAGATCGATCGGGCGCTGCGGTTCATGCGGGCGTGCGGCGTCGACACCGAGTCGAACCCGAACCTCCACGAGGTCGACTTCTACACCAGCCACGAGGCGCTGCTCCTCGCCTACGAGGAGGCGCTCACCCGGCAGGACTCGCTGACCGGCCGCTGGTACGACTGTTCGGCCCACATGCTCTGGATCGGTGAGCGCACGCGGGAGGTCGACGGTGCCCACGTCGAGTTCCTCCGGGGCGTGGGCAACCCGATCGGCTGCAAGATCGGTCCGACCGTCGAGCCCGAGCAGGCGCTCGCCCTGTGCGAGCGGCTGAACCCCGAGCGCATCCCCGGCCGGCTGACCCTGATCAGCCGGATCGGAGCCGACCTCGTCGAGCATCGGCTGCCCCCGCTGCTCCGGGCGGTGCGCGACGCCGGGCATCCGGTGGTCTGGGCGTGCGACCCGATGCACGGCAACACCTTCAGCGCCCCGAGCGGACGCAAGACCCGCCACTTCGACGACGTCGTCCGCGAGATCGCCGGCTTCGTGCGGGCCCACCGGGCCGAGGGCACGTGGCCGGGCGGGATCCACGTCGAGCTGACCGGCGAGAACGTCACCGAGTGCCTCGGCGGCGCCGATGCGGTGTCCGACGCCGACCTCGACGACCGCTACGAGACGATGTGCGATCCCCGGCTGAACGGCCGCCAGAGCCTCGATCTCGCGTTCCGCGTCGCCGAGCTGATCACCGGCTCGGCGCGGGACTAGCGCGTTCTCATCGCAGCCGTGCAGGCCCTCACGCTCGTCGAGAGTTGGCCGGTGCCGAACGTGGCCGCCGCGGTGGTCACGGCCGACGGCGTCGAGCTCGAGTACGCCGGTGCCTCGGCGCGGACGTTCCGGCTGGCCTCGCTCACCAAACCACTCGTGGCATGGGCGATCCTCGTCGCCATCGAGGAGGGCGTGCTCGGTCTCGACGACCCGGTCGGGCAGCCCGGCTGCACGATGCGCCACCTCCTCGCCCACGCCGGCGGGTACTCCTTCGACGGCGCGGAGCCCATCGCAGCGCCGGCGCGCCGGCGGATCTACTCGAACACCGGGTTCGAGCTCGCGGGGGCGGCGCTGGAGGAGCGGGCCGGGATGCCGTTCGCCGACTACCTCGCCGAAGCAGTGCTCGTCCCGCTCGGGATGTCCGCCACGACGCTCGAAGGCTCACCCGCGCACGGCGCGTCCAGCACCGCCGAGGACGTCGTCGCGTTCTTGCGCGAGGTTCAACGTCCCACCCTTCTCGCCGAGCAGACGGCGGCTGACGCGATCCGGACGCAGTATCCGGAACTCGCCGGTATCGTGCCGGGCGTGGGGCGCTTCGATCCGTGCCCGTGGGGGTTGGGCTTCGAGCTCCGAGGCGGCAAGTCGCCGCACTGGACGGGGCGCACGAACGCGCCATCGACGTTCGGGCACTTCGGCGGGGCAGGCACGATGATGTGGGTCGACCCGCAAGCGGGGTGCGGGCTGGTGGCGCTGACCGACCGCCCCTTCGACGACTGGTCGATCGAGGCGATGAAGCGGTGGCCGGAGCTCTCCGACGCCGTCGTCGCCGAGGTGGCCCAGGTGGCCGGCGGGCATCCGGACTGATGTTCAGCCTCGGCGACCGGGTGCGGTGGTCCACCACAGGAGACGACGGTCTGCCACTCGTCCGCTACGGCTTCGTCGGCGGGGTCGCCAGCGACGTCGGACCGGTCGTGGTCATGCTCGACGGCGAGATCGGCGCCGAGCCCGTCGACCTCTCGCAACTCGAACCGGTGTCGATCACGACGGTCGCCCTCCATCTCGACGGCCCCGACCTGATCGACGATCCGGAGCTCCGGCGCGGCCTCCTCAACCTGTGGCACGCCGAGGCCGAGTCGGCCGGACTCGCAGTCGACGGGATCCACTGTCTGGGGGCCGGCCAGCCCGACGCCGCCGAGAGCTGGTCGCTCGCCGAGCTGAGCAGCGGCGGGCGCCGTTACGTCGTGCGCGTGTCCCGGTCGCTGCGCGAGCAGGTGTACATCCGGGCGGAGCCGCTCTAGCGCATCCGAGGTCAGTTGAGGCGTTCGATCACCATCGCCATGCCCTGACCGCCGCCCACGCACATCGTCTCCAGCCCGAAGGTGGAGTCGGTGGCCTGCAGGCCGTGGATCAGCGTGGTCATGATCCGGGCGCCGGTCATGCCGAACGGGTGCCCGAGCGCGATCGCCCCGCCATGCACGTTGAGCTTCGACCAGTCGATCCCGAGGTGCTTGGCCGATGGGACGACCTGGGCGGCGAACGCCTCGTTGATCTCGACGAGATCGATGTCGTCGATCGTCATCCCGGCGCGGGCGAGGGCCTGCCGGCTGGCCTCGATCGGGCCGAGACCCATGATCTCGGGGTTCAGGCCGGACACGCCCGAGGCGACCACGCGGGCGAGCGGGGTGATGCCGAGCTCGGCCGCCTTCGTGTCGCTCATCACGATCACGGCGGCGGCGCCGTCGTTCAGCGGACAGGCGTTGCCGGCGGTGATCTCGCCGTCGGGCCGGAACACCGGCTTGAGCTGCGCCAGCCCCTCCAGCGTCGTGTTCGGACGGGGACCGTCGTCGGTCGTCACCTTGGTGCCGTCGGGCAGCGTGACCGGCGAGATCTCGTCGGAGAAGAACCCGTTCTCGACGTTCTCGACGGCGCGGTCCTGGGACAGCTTGGCGAACTCGTCCATCTCGACGCGAGTGACCCCTTCCAGCTCGCGCACGTTCTCCGCGGTCTGGCCCATCGCGATGTAGAGGTCCGGCAGCCCCTCCGGCGGCGTCCACGTCGGGTGACCCCCGAGCGCCCGCTCGGCGGTGCGCTCGCCCGCGGGCGCGAACACCGGGTTCGGCGCGGTGTCGCTGGCGCCGTAGTTGTAGCGGCTGACCGTCTCGACGCCGGCCGCGATGAAACAGTCCCCCTCCCCCGCCTTGATGGCGTGGGCGGCCATGCGGATCGTCTGCAGGCTCGACGAGCAGTAGCGGTTGACGGTCACGCCGGGGACGTCGTCGAGCCCCGCGAGCACGGCGACCACGCGGGCGATGTTGAAGCCGGACTCACCCGCGGGCTGGCCGCACCCCATGATGAGGTCCTCGACGTCGGTGCGGGGCAGTTGCGGCACCTTGTCGAGGAGAGCGGTGACGATCTGCGTCGACAGGTCGTCGGGGCGGATCGACACCAGCGACCCCTTCCCCGCCCGCCCGATCGGGCTGCGGGCGGTGGCGACGATGACGGCTTCTGGCATGGGACTCCCCTTCGATCAATCCGACACGGGCAGCGTACCGACCTCGCGCGAGAGTCTCCTGGGGCAACGAGCGACGAGGAGGATTGCCATGCACGTGGAGGACATCGAGTACGAGGCCGACGGCCGCACGATGATCGGTCACCTCGCCTTCGACGAGGCGCAGGCCGGCCGGCGACCGGGCGTGCTGCTGTCGCACGAGGGCAACGGACTCGACGATCACGTGAAGGGCGTGGCCGAACGCCTGGCCGGGCTCGGCTACATCGCCTTCGCCCTCGACTACCACGGCGGCGGCAAAGTGCTGGCGACGATGGAGGAAACGATGGCCCGGCTGGGCGAGTTGATGCCCGACCCCGACCGGACTCGTCGCCTCGGTCTCGCCGGGCTCGACGTCCTCCTCGCCCAGGAGCAGGTCGATCCGGATCGAGTCGCCGCCATCGGCTACTGCTTCGGCGGCGCGATGTCGCTCGAGATCGGACGCTCCGGCGCCGACGTGAAGGCGATCGTCGGCTTCCACGCCGGGCTCGGCGCGGGACGCCCCGAGGACTCCCGGAACATCAAGGGCAGCGTGCTCATCTGCCTGGGCACGGACGATCCGTTCGTGTCGGCCGAGCAGCGGGCCGCGTTCGAGAAGGAGATGACCGACGCGGGGGTCGCCGACTGGAGCCTCGAGCTGTACGGCGGGATCGGCCACAGCTTCACCAACCCCGGTGTCGACGCCGTCGGCATCCCCGGACTCGCCTACCACCAGCGGTCCGACGAACGCTCCTGGCATTCCATGTTGCGCCTGTTCTCGGAGACGATCGACGCCTGAATCACGCTTGGGCTCGCCGACGCGGCGAACCGTACGATCGACTCATGCTCGCCACGCCGACACCCGTGCCGCTCGACGAGATCGATCTGTCGGACTTCGAGTTCTGGGCTGGAGATCGGGATTACCGCGAGGGCGCGTTCCGCACGCTCCGGGACACCCCGGGGTTGAGCTTCTTCCCCGAGCGGGCGTTCGAGGGATCGCCGATCCCGCCCGGGCCTGGCTATTGGGCGCTCGTCCGCCACGACGACGTGTGGACCGCCAGCCGCAACCCGGAGCTGTTCTGCTCCGGGCAAGGGTCGAACATCGGCGACTTGTCCGTCGAGCTCAACGAGTTCTTCGGCTCGATGATCAACATGGACGACCCGAAGCACTACCGGCTGCGGTCGATCGTCGCCAAGGGGTTCACCCCCAAGGAGGTCGCCCGCGTCGAGCAGTACGTGAAGGACAAGGCGGTCCGCCTTGTCGACCGCCTGCTCGAGGAGCATCCCGACCGGCAGTGCGACTTCGTCGAGGCGATCGCGGGGCCCCTGCCCCTCGAGATCATCTGCGAGATGATGGGCATCCCGAGCGACGACGTGCAGCAGGTGTTCCGCTGGACCAACACGATCCTCGGCGCTGGCGATCCCGAGTACGGCGGCAGCTTCGAGAACCTCATCTCGAGCAGCCTGGAGATGTTCGCCTACGCCCAGGCGCTCGGCGAGGACCGTCTCGCCAATCCGACGGAGGATCTCACGTCGGTGCTGATGCACGCCGTAGTGGACGGCGAGCGACTCACCACGCAGGAGTTCGGCTCGTTCTTCATCCTCCTCGTCGTCGCCGGCAACGAGACCACCCGCAACGCGATCAGCCATGGGTTGAAGGCGTTGACCGACTACCCCGAGCAGCGCGAGCGCTGGTGGGCCGACTTCGACGGCCACGCCAAGACCGCGGTCGAGGAGATCGTGCGTTGGGCCACGCCGGTGATCCACTTCCGGCGCACCGCCACCGCCGACACCGAGCTGAGCGGGCAGAAGATCGCCGCCGGCGACAAGGTCGTGCTCTGGTACAACTCGGCCAACCGAGACGAGCGGGTGTTCGACGACCCGTACCGGTTCGACATCACCCGACCGCTCCTGCCGACTCAAGTCGGCTTCGGCGCCGGCGGGCCGCACTTCTGCCTCGGCGCCAACCTCGCCCGCCGCGAGATCACGGTGATGTTCGACGAGCTCCACCGCCGCGTGCCGGACCTGCGGGTCACCGGCGAACCGGCCTACCTGCAGAGCTTCTTCATCAACGGGATCAAGCGCCTGCCCTGCGCCTGGGGCGCATAACCGCAGGTCACAGCGTTGTCACTGGCGCCGACGGACGCGGACGCGACGCGATCGTGACGACGCGAGGCCGGAACGCCGCCTCGACCGCGGAGCGCGCCCGGTCGTGGTCGGCCGGCATCAGGTGGGCGTAGGTGCTCAACAGCACCGCCGGACTGTGCCCGAGGTAATCGGCTGCCGCCGCCACCGACACGCCGCCTGAGAGCAGCACCGAGGCGAACGTGTGGCGGGTGTCGTGGAACCTCGCCGTCCGGCAGTCCGGCCCGCTCGCGCAGCTTGCGCCAGACCTGCCCGAAGTACTGCGGCTGGACGGGCCGTCCGTCAGCGCAGTGCAGCAGCAGCCCGTCCCGGCCGGCGCCGTGCACCTCGACGTGGCGAGCCAGAGATTCGATCACGGAATCGGCGAGCGGCACCTTGCGGTAGGACCGCTTCGTCTTGAGCGGCCCGAACGTCGGCCGGCCGGCGCCCGCCGTCACCAGCTGGCGGTCCACGGTGAGCGTCCGGCGGAGGAAGTCCACCCGGTCGACCGTGAGTCCGGACGCCTCACGCTGCCGCAGCCCGGCGCCAAGCCCGAGCGTGAGCGCTACGTCGAACCAGCCGGGGGTCGCCGCCCGGAGAGCGTCGATCTCATCGTCGGTGAACGGCACGACTGGCTCGTCGTCGACGCGCGGCCGCTTCGCGCCGTCGGCCGGGTTCCGGGCGATCAGTCCATCGGCGACCGCCGACTCGAGCATCGTCGAGAGATACTGCGCCACCTGACGGGCCGTTCGCGCCGCCAGCGGTAGTCGCTTCGCCCAGGCCTCGAGCTCGCCACGGCGCAGCGCGGCGAGCTGGCGGTCGCCGAGCGTCGGGGAGCACGTGACGGCGGAACAGGCTCGTGATCGACGTCCGGGACGTGTCCCGCCACGGCTGGCGGGCCGACCACGCCGTCCAGTAGTCGGCGACGGTGGTGCGGCCGAGCTTCGGGTCGACGTAGCTGGCGGTCATCTTCGAGTGCTCGACCGCGGCGACGTGACGCTCGGCGTCGACCTTGCGGGTGAACGTCTTCGACCTGGCCTTGCCGTCCGGGGTGCGCCAGCGCGCCCGGTAGCGACGGTCGCTCTTCGGACCGATCGTCGTGATGAAGCCCATCACGCCTCCTCAGGTCGGGATCGAGTTGTGTTGACGATAGTCGCACGCTGTGGTGGTCTGTAACGCTCCGTGTGCGTCGTTATCTGTTGTATCCGTGCCGCCGATCTGTCTTCATCCGTGGACGTTAACCAGGTCGGATGAACGTCATATATGAGATAGAGCGAGTCTGGCGTCACTGATGCGGATCGTGTCTGTGACTTGATCAGAATGGTAAGGGTGCGCGGGTCACGGCGTGCCGGAATCCAGCTCTCCTCGTCGACGAGCCCGCGTGGCCACCGGTCGCCGCCGCCGATGATGTCGACGCGACCTCTCACCGAGTCGTCGAGAAGCCCGGGGAGGCGCCGCACTTCGTCGCAGCCGCCACACTGAACGCCCGGTGGGTCCCGTGATCATCGATCACGCCGCCGCTGATCTGCCGACGCCGCTGACGGCACGCCGGGCGTCCCGAGCTATCGGTGCGCCGCGCATCGGTGCCCGATCGTCGGCTCAATCCATGCCTCGACCTCGCCGCCATGCTTCCGAGACTCGATCCACGCTTCGACGTCGCGGGGGTCGTAGCGGCGGTGCCGGCCAATCTTCACGAAGCGAGGGCCGGTGCCAAGGTACGCCCACTGGTCGAGTGTCCGTTTCGACACGCCGCCGAGCCGTCTCGAGAGATCGTCGGAGTCGATCAGGTTCTCCATCACTACGAGACTCCTTGCGGGGCTGAAGCCGATTCGGGTCTCATCCGGACATCGACCCTCCTCGAACGGTTCTGTCACAGAACTTCTGAGCGGGCCAGGGTCGCAGCGCGACGCCGACGACGCGTTGAGGACTCTGCGGACAGCTGTCGATAACACGCGTTTCGCGTCCTAGCGCCCCTCGGCGAGGGAACGGCAGTGCTCCTCTTTCCTGCCGCGGAGGGCGAGTTCGCTTCGCGGCAGTGATGAGCAGGATTTGGGGGTGATCTCGTCGGTGGCGGCGCGGATGCGGGCCTGTTTGAGGAGCTGATACGGGTAGCGCACCGTGGTTTGCGACGTCGACTCGGTGGCCGGCTGCGAAATCGAGGTGACAAGGTGTTCACTCTTCCCCCCGGCGGACGTGAGCAGGGCCGAACTGCCGCTGCGCATCACCTCGTAACGCGCTGTTCGGCCGATGCCGAGCATCTCCGCCGCCCCGGTACATGTGACGAGGACGCGACACCGGATACTCCGGCGACAGCGCGAGCAGTGGGCCGTTGGCGGATCGATCCGGTTTGTCGACTCGGTGACTCATGAGACTCCTGCCCGGCGTTGAGCGAGCGGCTTCTACAGCTTCATGGACCACGCTGGCCGCCACCGCCTTCCAGATCTCGCTGGCGCCGTCAGCGCGCGCCCTCCTCGTAACCAGGCTCGCGCTCACTCTCACAGCACGCACCACCTCGGGTGGCAGAGGGAATCTCGGGACTGCGGGATAGTGAGGGCTCATCGATGAGCAGGCGTGACGCCTCGCGGATGGAGCATCGGCCTCCGGAGCCGTGTGCGCAGGTTCGAATCCTGCCGAGGGCGCCCCTGGAAATGACGTGTGATCAGGGCATCTACCAGGAACTGCAGAGACGGCGGAATGACCGCCATTGACCGTCTGACACCGTCATTGACCGCCATTTACGGGACCACCACGGGACCACGAAGGGACCAGACCGGGCTGACTGCATCGAGCGACAGGTCCGCGACGATCACCCGGACCGACTAGATGGGGGTGGACGTGTCGTACCCCGCGGGCCGCCATTCGAGCACCGTCGAGGCGGGTCGTCGGCGTCGGGCTCTCGTCGTCTCGACGGTCAATCAGACAAGCCAGCCCGCACCCACTGGTGTTCGTGAACCACCGCGCTGTTCACGCAATCCGGATTCCGCTGACCGAGACAACGGCGGCCTGGAAGGACGCGGCGTTTCGGCCGGTCCATGAGAAGGTGATGGCGAACACCTTGCGTCGGGACCCCTACTGGTTTGATCGGATCCTCGAGGAGATCACCTACAAGTTCGACCTGGAGGATCCCCACCATCCGGTTGGCGCACGCGTCGTCGCCGCCGGACACGACGTCGCGGTGCACGTCGTGATCCCTGACACCGTCGTGCGGCTCAACGCCCGCCAACGCCGCCCAGCCTGGTATGACCGCACGACCACCGTGATCAACGTGGTCGAGGCCCTCGCCGTCGATGACCTCGATGAGCTGCTACCGGACCACCCCGACGAGCTCGACGAGGAGCTCGTCAATCTGGAGCTGCCCCCGATGGACGGGTGGCGCACCCACGCGCAGTGGCCGGCCGAGAACATCACCGCGGCGTTCGCCGAGACGCGTTGCCTGCTCGCCGCCACACGCGACCACGTCGATGCCGCCGCCGACGGGCTCGACTACGACACCAACCGTGCGGCGATCGACGGAGCGATCACCGATGCGCTCCACAGGGTGCTCCAAGCCCCCGCCGCGTATGTCCGCGTCGACTGCGGTTTGCTGCTAGTACCGGCTCGGCTCGTCTTCAGCGCCCAGTACCTCGGCCTTCCCGCCAGCGGGTGGCACAGCCGAGACCAAGGATCCTGGCAGGCACTCTCAGTCGAGGGCATCGATCTGTGCATCGCCACGAGCAACCCAACCTGGGTCATCGACTGCGCAAGCTGACGACCGCGCCGGGTCCAGAAGCGACCGGCACTGGTTCACGACCCGAGTCGATCACCCGCGTACGTGCCTGATCTGGCGCGTCTCCGTCAGATTCGACGTCGTCGTTCGGGCGCGTTGTTCGGTGCTGCCGTGCGGCGGGTTCCGACCTCATTCGAGACGGTCGCCGGTGCCGGATTCCGCGACGCAGCGTGGGCTGCGTTCGCGCTCGTGATCGCGAGCGCGATAGGCGTCGGTGCGGCTCGCGACGCCCACGCGTCTGCGGACGCGCCGGTGCGGGATTACCCCGAGTCCTGTTCAGATGACGGGGACACCGTCGCGCCGGGTCCACCACGCTGCTGACCGGACGCATCGGGCCCCAGTCGCGGATCGACCGCGCCCTCCTCGACGCCGACGCCGTCCAGCGGTGGATGATCCCCGACAGGTCAGCCGGTCTGCTCGGGCCTGTCGATCTCTCGCCAGCGTTCCCAGGCGGCCTGACGGCTGACGCCGAGTGCGGTTGCAATGTCCGTCCACGACAGCCCGGCCTGACGGGCCAGTTTCACCGTTGCGAGCTCGTTTCGATCGATCTTGCTTCGGAGCTCCTGGATGCACGAGAGCGTGTACACGATTTCATGCTCCCAGGCTTCCTTCGTCGATCGGATGCCGGCCGCCCTGCTCGGGCCCGTCAATGCTCGGTGTGTGACCGGACCGCTGCTGTATCTAGCCACCCTGTCAAGGTACCCTGACAGCTGCACGCTGTCAAGACAGCTTGACACGAATCGCGTCACGGGTCGCGCAGGCCCAGATGCCACGGCAAGGATTGACGACGGCCAAGGTGCCGATCGGTACCGCGTCGACCCGGTCCAGCGGCGACATTCGGTGCTGCGGTTCGGCAGGGGACGGCCGCACCGCAACCGGTCCGACATCGAACTGCTGACCTGTCAGCGTGCGGGTCTCGGAAGTCTGTCCGCCGCGCGAGCAGCTCGGTGCACGGCGTTCAGACTTCGCCGGCTGCCAGATCCACCGAACGTCTTGACACCACCTCGCTTGAGGAGAACGGTGATGGTGGGGAATCGAGATGGAGGAGTGATGCGACGGACCACAGGAATCTGCGCGGTTCTGGCGTTGGGATTCGGGTGGGCGGCGCCCGGCGTGGCTGTCGCCGCGCCAGACGACACCAAGATCAGCGACCAGGCCTACGTCCGCTCCGATGGCGGAAGCGACGCCGTGGTCGCGGCCTGCTCCATCAACAACCGTCAGCAGAACGAGCCGACCGCCACGGTCGCTCCACACGACGCCGCGCTGATGTCGTCCGGGGCCAACGACTACTGCACCGTTCCGACGGCGGGCGGCACCTGGGCCGGCTTCTACTACTCGAGCAACGGCGGGACCACCTGGACGAACAGCCTGCTGCCCGGGTATCCCGGCGACACGTCCGCGGACGGTGCGGCGTCTCCGCTGTTCGCGCTCGGACTGACCAACGCCGGCGATCCGGTCCAGGCCTGGGACAACGACCGCCATCTCTACTACGCGGGGATCGCATTCAATCGGGCCCGGCCGGCGCTCGGCTCGATCTGGGTCGCCCGCTATGGCTGGGCTTCCGGGCCGGCGCCGGACTACGAGTTCACGACCCTCGTCGAGCGGGGGACGCCGAGCCCGATTTTCCTCGGGCTGTTCCACGACAAGATCCAGCTCGAGGTGGACCGGGGCGCCGACAGCCCCCACGCCGGCAACGTCTACGTCTGCTGGGCGCGGTTCACGGCCAGCGTCCCGAACAATGGCGTCTTCCTCGCCCGCTCCAGCGACGGCGGTCGGACGTTCCGGACTCAGAAGATCTCCTCGGGCGTTCACGGCAGCCAGTTCTGCGACATCGCCGTGACGCGTTCGGGCGCGGTGTACGTGGCGTGGCGCCAATTCGCTTTCAAGCCCGACCGCGGCCAGATGCAGGACAACGCGGTGGTCTGGGTCAAGTCCACCAATGGCGGTCGGTCGTTCACGAAGCCGGCCGTGGCCACACCCTTCATCGGTTGGGATCCCGGCGACCAGACGGTGTCCGCCGCCGCGTACGGCGCGGCGAAGCACGCGGCGTGTCTGGCGGCCGACGGCACGCTCGGCGCCTGCGCCGGTCCGGAGCCACGAGCGTTCGCCCGCGACTGCGGCGACGGTCCGTTGGCGTGCCAGTCCGGTTACGTGTTCCACCGCATGAACACTCAAGTGCGCATCACCGCCGACCCGACGGAAGACGGCGACGCCGACGACGTCTTCGTCGTGTACGACGGGAGCGTGCCGGGCAGCCAGGTACCGACGGGAACCACCTACGGGACCGTCGCCGAGGGAGCTGGGACCCAGGCGTCGGTGTACTTCCTGAAGACGACGAACGGCGGGGCTACGTGGACCGCTCCCCGTCGCATCGACCCGCAGAGCAGGGGGCACCAGTACTTCCCGGACATCGCGGCAGACTCCGGACGACTGCACGCCGTCTGGCAGGACAGCCGTTCCGACAACGCCAGCGGACCGAACGGCGGCGACTTCCGGACCGTGCCAGTGTCCAACCGAGCGGTCGCCACGAACCCGCCGGGTGCGGTCGCGGTCGCTCCCGGTCTCGATGCGTTCTACGCAACGTCCGCCGACGGAGGCGGGAGTTGGACCGTCACCGAGGTCTCAACCGCCGCGACGATGCCGCAGTACGAGCAGTTCGGGGACCGCGACGTGCCCTTCTTCGGTGACTACAACTACATCGCCGCGTCCGGTTCGACGGCGCTGATGACCTGGACCGACCAACGCGACACCGTGCCTGGCACCGATCCGCGGTATCCGCTCGACGGTACGGATGGCTTCGACGTGCTGCAATGCCGGGCGGCGAATCCCGATGGGACATTCGGGCCAGACACCTGCCCGAACAACGGCGGCCTGGACCAGAACATCTACGGAGCCGTCGTCACCGCACCCTGATTTCACGCGGCAGTCCGCTGGAATGCTGCGGGCCACGGCCGCGCAGTGATCTGTGACGGGGACCGATCCAAATCATGCAGGAACGTGTCCAGCACAGTGCGGTGCGAGCATGTTGAGTCATGACGGAGGTTCGCATCACCGACGAGGTCGACGGCGCCATGATCGACGCGCTGCGCGAGCGAGTGATCGACTACAACCTGGCCGCCACCGGGCTCACCGTCGGTCGCTCCAGGGCTGCTTCCTCAGTGACGTGGACGGTCAGTTGATCGCCGGCCTCGACGCGTTCTCGTAGGGCGGATACGCGAGGATCGAGTGATTGAGGGTCGGCGGACGACCATCGCGCCACGGGCTCGGGCATCGGCTCGCGAGTGCCGCCGAGGCCGACGCAGCGAAGCGCGGGGTGTCGTGCGAGAACCACCCGATTCAAGCTCCTGACTTCGACGAACCGCTTGGCTTCGAACGCAACGGATTCGCCGTGGACACTCCAAATGGCCACGCCGAGGTCTTCCTCCTCAATCGGCTCTCCACCAACGTCGAGTGACTGCGTACCTACCTACCGACCGACCCCGCGGAGACAGACCGACGTGCCAGTGAGATATGTGCGGCCACGGTCACGGGTCAGCCCGTGATTCGGTGCTGCAGTTCGGTCGTCCCGTTCGGCGCGCCGTCGCCCGCGCGCAGCGAGGATTCGACTCTGCACACGCAGGTGGAAACCTGACCAGGCTCGACGAGCAACGCGGATCGTTCCCTGTCGGTCAAGTTTCTGGCTGTACCTCCAGGCACCGCGTCGGTGGTCAGGTCCGGTGCTTCTCCCACACCGAGACGTGGCTGGGACTCTCGGCCGTGAACGCCGACTTGTCCCACCACGCCCAGCGTTCTCGCAGCCGCATCCCGGCGATCCGTGCCATGAGGTCGAACTCCGCGGGCGAGGCGTAGCGGAACGGGAGGGAGTTGCGGTGGTAGCTGCCGTCGTCGCGGCGCGTGTAGTGGTGCGACCACATCAGCTGCGTGGCGACGTCGTACTCGTCGATGCCCACGTGGTCTCCGCTGTGGTCGAACACCCGGTAACGGTGGTCCGCCTGAGCGAGCAGCACGCCGGGCGTGCCAGTCTCGATCACGAAGCAACCGCTCGGTCGCAAGTGCCGAGCGGCGTTCTCGAACGTCGCCACCTGGGCGTCCTGGCTGGCGACATTGCCGATGGTGTTGAACACCAGGTAGACGACGTCGAACTCGCCGTCGACGCGGGCGCTTGTGTAGTCACCGATGACCACCTGAAGATTCGCGCCACCCGGCTTGCTCCGCAGCTCGGCGACCATCGCCTCGGACAGGTCGATCCCCACCACGTCAATGCCTCGGTCGGCGAGTGGCAGGGCGGCGCGACCCGTGCCGATCGCCAGCTCGAGTGCCCGTCCACCGGGCCCGGCGAGCTGGGCCAGGAACGTCGACTCAAGTGCAAGGTGGTCGGCGCTGAACCGCACGTCCATGCTCTCGTCGTAGGAAGCGGCGATCTCGTCACCGAAATAGTCGTGGCGCACGTGCCACTATCGCCGCCGGCACGGTCCAGTCCCGAACACGTTCCGCCGGCGCCACGGGGCCGAGCCCGCTCTGAGCCGGATTGATGATCACGCCGCGTCCGGCGACAAGCGATTCGGAACGACACAGTGCCCCGGAGCCAAGACATTCGAGCCGACGGAGGCGAGCATGTTGACAAGCACCGCCATGCCGTTCGGTGCTTCCTGCGTCAGGCGTCAGCGTGTCATTCGGTCGCGATGTTCGGAGCGTTCGTTGGGGGTGCTATGCCGAGCTGGAGCGGGACCAGAGGTTGACGTCGGCGTCGGTGGCGTGCCGGTCGATCTCCGCCAAGTCAGCCTCGGTCAGCTCGAGGCGGTCGAGTGCGGCGACGTTGTCCTCAAGCTGCGTGACGCTGCTCGCGCCGATCACCAGCGAGGTCATGCGCGGGTCACGCAGTGCCCAGGCGACGGCCAATTGGGCGAGGCTCTGGCCGCGTTGCGCCGCCACGTCGTTGAGGGCTTGAACGTGGTCGAGGCGGTCTTGGGTGAGCATGTCGCGGCCCATCGCCCCGCCGGTCGCAACCCGCGAGCCTGCGGGCACACCGTTGAGGTAGCGGTCGGTGAGCAGGCCCTGGGCCAGGGGTGAGAAGGCGATACACCCAGCGCCGACCTGCTCCAGCGTGTCGAGCAGCCGGTCGTGTTCGATCCAACGGTTGATCATCGAATATGAGGGCTGGGAGATGAGCAGCGGCGTGCCGAGCTCGCCGAGGATCGCCGCCGCCTGCCGGGTTCGCTCCGAGTTGTACGACGAGATCCCCACGTAGAGCGCACGCCCGGAGCGCACCGCGGTGTCCAGCGCGCCCATCGTCTCCTCCAGCGGCGTGTCCGGGTCGAGGCGATGGGAGTAGAAGATGTCGACGTAGTCGAGGCCCATCCTCGCCAGCGATTGGTCCAGCGACGCGAGGAGGTACTTGCGCGAGCCCCACTCGCCGTACGGTCCGGGCCACATGTCGTAGCCCGCCTTGGTCGAGATCACCAGCTCGTCGCGATGCGGCTTCAGATCCTCGGCGAGCATCCGCCCGAAGTTGAGCTCGGCTGCACCGTAGGGCGGTCCGTAGTTGTTGGCCAGATCGAAGTGGGTGATCCCGACATCGAAGGCACGTCGGACGATCGCCCGCTGCGTCTCGTACGGCCGATCGTGGCCGAAGTTGTGCCACAGCCCCAACGACACAGCGGGCAGCTTGAGTCCGCTTCGTCCGCAGCGGCGATACTGCATCGAGCCGTAGCGGTCGACCGCCGCGGAGTACGCGATCTCGGTCACGGGCGGCACCTTACGAGACCCGTTGCGAACGGTGAGCCGGCAGCGCCTCCATGCCGATGTGGGCGGCCTCGATCTCGTCGTCGGCCGACGTTCGGGCGCGGTGTTCCGTGCGTGGCCGTTATTCGGCGCACACTGTGTCGGCGGGTCGGGGCCGGAGGCTGCGCCTGGCGGGGATTGCGAACCCTCGCAACACCGACCGCGATGACATTCGCGGAGCATCGAGCCACCCAAACGGCGCCATCGGAGATGGCTGTGGCCAGCCGCCTCCCGATCTCGGTCGTCGGAACCCTTTGGGCGTGAGCGAACGTCAAACAGCGGATGACGGCCAGCGCGTGTCACCGGCTGCGCAATTCACTCGTGGCGACTTTGTTGGCGCTCACCGCGGCTGCTCTGGCCTCCTGTGGCAGCGACGGGACCGGTGGCAACGGTGGTCCAACCACGATCGCCGTGACGTCTCAGTCAACGTCTGACCCGCCCGGTGCCTTCGGAGTCGTCCTTGCCGGACCAACCTGCCCGGTCGAGACCGCCGACGATCCATGTCCCCCGCGGCCCGTGGACGCTGCGATCGACGCTCACGACGCCGAGGGCGACGTCCTCGCCAGCACGCGGACCGACGCCGACGGCCACTACAGCCTCACTCTGGCACCTGGTACCTACACCGTCGTAGCGACCACCGGCGCCGGACTACCAATATGCCAACCCGTGACGATCATCGTCACTCCAGGGCCGCCAGTCCGCGCTGACATCAGCTGCGACACCGGCATCCGCTGACCCTGGCACCACCGCCAGCCCGGGAAGCTGGCCACGCGGTCGCCGAGATGACGACTGCGCCGGCATGCCGCGAGGATCCGACGAGCGCCGGGTCCGAGCTCCGACCGACGATCCGCGCGGCTGCCGAGGTGCCTTCGTTCTGGCGCGACCACGGCACCGATGGCGTCGGCATACGGTGCCGTCATTCGGTGGCGCAGTTCGGTGCGGCGATCACCCGCGCCGCGAACGCCTGGCCCCTGACTGACTCTGGTGGGGCGAGCCACGTCGCGAGCACCGTCCGCCGAGTAGCTGCGCGTGGACACCGGTCACCGGGACGGCTGCGACGCGCCGATCAATCAGGCAGTTCTGCGGTCCTCGCCCGGCCGCTGCGGAGTGCATCACCCGCGGCGCTCCGCCGCTGTTGATTGAACGGCGGAGCGTCTAACACGCGAGCGCCTGGCCATGGACGCTCACGCGCTGGTAATAGGTTTGCCCACAGTCATCGCATCCCACACCACGAAGGGCTGGGGGCACCTCCGAGGCACCAGATCATGAACGACGAATCCGACAGTCCGGAACTGCGCAGCGAGATCAAGCGCCTGCTTGCCGCAGCACTCACCAGCGATGCCAAGCACGACGCCGAGATGCAGCACCGCGACGATCTGCACCTCGCCGAAACGGAACGTCGCGACGAGTTGCACATCGCTGAGCTGGGGCGGCGTGACCAACTCCACATCGACGAGATGGCGCTGCTTGCCGTCGCGATCGAATCGCGGGACATCATCGGCCAAGCCAAGGGCGTCATCATGGTCACGGTGGGTTGCTCCGCGGACGAAGCGTTCAGGCGCCTCAAAGCCCAGTCGCAACATGAGAACCGGAAGGTGGTCGAAGTCGCCGCCGAGATCGCCGCCCGAGCACATCGAAAGGACGCCTCGGGCTGGTCCGAGTCAACCCTGTAGGCCCGAATGCCCGGTAGGGAGCATCGACGAGGAGCCGGTTGACCGGGCCAGACCCGCCCCGAACGAGTCCTCTTTGTTTGTCAAGAGGCCTTTCGGGCACCGGTCGACGGTGCTTTCGGCCTCGAGGGGCGCCTTGGCGCCGTCCGCGAGCGTGTCGCGGCGGTGCTCGAACTCCTTGACCAACTCGCTGCGCAGCCCGAGCGCTGGGCCGACCTCAAGCTCACGCGGGTGGCCGAGACGACATGGCGGCGCACGAGATCCCACCCATTCACACGTCAGCCCGTGCGTCCTGCACCAACCAGCGACTGATCACCGGGAGACTGTCCCATCGGCAATTGAACTTCCCGATACGACCACACAGGGCTTCGTGTTCTCCCGCTCGCGAACGACATGCCGATATGGGCGGGTTGCGTTGGCGCGGCGCGCGTCTTTCGGTGCGCGTCGGCGCGAACTCCCGGATCTGGGGCGGCTCGGAGATCACCGAGCCCACCTTGACCCCACGTCCCCGATTCGCTGCTGCCGACGGGCACGGTCGACCGGGACGTTGATCCGTTTGGGCGATCCGTGCGGAGGGATGTTGCGAGAAGTTGGGCTTGCGAGGATGATCACAGGTGGGAGGAACAGCGGAGCGGAGGTAATCATGTTTGTACAGGCGTTCGAGGGCCGGGTCGCCGATCCCGGTGGACTGCGTCGTCAGCTCGAGCGATGGGCAACCGAGCTGCGACCGGGAGCGAAGGGATTTCTCGGGTCGACCGCTGGGGTGACCGACGCAGGTGACGCCATCGTGTTCGCCCGGTTCGAGACGGCGTCGGATGCCGCAGCCAACAGTCAGCGCAGCGAGCAAGGTCAGTGGTGGGCCGAGACCGAGAAATGCTTTGACGGCGAAGTCCGGTTTGCCGACTCCGATGATGTCGACAGCTTTCTCGCCGGCGGCTCGGACGATGCCGGTTTCGTCCAGGTGATGAAGGGCCACGGCATGGACCGTGACCGTGTCCACGCTCTCGACGAGCAGTTCGAAGCGCACGCCGCCTCGTTCCGCCCTGACTTGCTGGGCGGAATTCGCATGTGGACCGGGCCTGACAGCTACATCGAGGTGGCGTACTTCATTGATGAGGCCGAGGCGCGACAGGGTGAATCCAAGGAGCCGCCCGCCGAGCTCGCCGCGCAGATGGGCGAGTTCGAAGCGCTGATGGCCAACGTCGAGTTCATCGACATCCGAAATCCCTGGCTGTTCTGACTCCGCGTCCACGACGGCCCGGGCCTCGTCGGACGCCGGACTGACCCTGTAGACGGTCGGCGCCGACGTGCCTGATTCGGGCGCGGCTACGGATTGCGGTCGGCGGTTGTTCGGTTTCGTCGTTAGGTGTCGCTCGAGGTTGGCGGCGGGGCGGCCCGCCAGCGAGGACGGTCCCGGGGAGGATCGAGGTCGTGCGTCGGGCGGTCGTTGGGTGTCAGATTATGCGTAATCGCCGGTCAGGTGAGGGCGTTGCAGAGGACCGGTTCGACTTGCGATCCGAGTGGCATGTCGTGCTGGCCGGCGATGGCCAGGATCGTCTCTTCGGTTGGTTCGCCGTAGACGATACGGCCGACTTCTTGGACGAGCACGCCGCGGCCGGGCTCATTGACCAGGTAGCGGAACCCGCGGATGGCGACGGTGATCTGATCGGTGCCAGGGATCGGCGTGTAGGTCTGCTGGAACTCGCCCCGGACCACGATCGACGCACCTGTTGCCGTGTTCACCCACAGGTCGTCGGGAGCCCGGACGAACTGTTGCACCTGGGTGACGTCACCGTTGCCGTCGAAGTGGACGATGAACCGACTGGATGAGGTCCCGTCCACGGTCGCCTCGAAGCCGCCGCAGTCCACGGTGAACGAGTAGGTGTCGATGAACGGCCCGAGATGCTCAGGCGGGGTCGCGGACTCAGCACCGGCAGGGACCGCCAGTCCGACGGCCACGGTGAGCATGCAGCAGAGGGTTGCCTTGGTCGGCATCGTCGACTCCTCGTGGAGGGAGAACCACGGGTTGGTTCTGTCGAGAGGTCACTGACGTCAGCCCGGCGAATGGTTACATCGCGACCTCGACCCTGCGCAGCGATAAGCGGCCGTCGCGGTCGCAGGTGGGTGCAACACTGGGCGGGTGTCGGTGGGCGTGGTCGAGACCGACTTCGGGGAGTTCTATCGACGCGAGTTCGGCAGGGTCGCCGGTTCGGTGCGGTCGTTGGTCGGTGCCGGCGCCGAGGACGTCGCGCAGGAAGCGTTCATCGCCGCCCTGCAGCGCTGGGACGAGGTCGCCGGGTTCGACGTGCCGTTCGCCTGGGTGCGGCGGGTCGCGATCCGTATCGCTGGTCGCCGCGCCTGGCGCGACCGGATGCGGTCGACCCTCGAGGCGCGCGTCGGGACACCCGATCAGCTAGCCCAGCCGGAATCGGACCTGGACTTGGTCGCCGCGCTCGCCGACCTCCCGAGCCGGCACGCCGCCGCGGTATGGCTACACCATCTCGAGGATCGCCCAGTGGTCGAAGTCGCCGACCGGCTGGGGTGCGGCGTGGCAGCGGCCAAGGTGCTACTGCTGCGCAGCCGGCGCCGTGTCGCCGAACGACTCGGTGGCCTTACCGGCAGATGGGTCGCGGAGCGGCTGTGGACACCGGACGCGATCGTCGGCCACCTCGAAAGCATCTCGGCAGGCGAGCACGTCGGCCCGGTGCTGGACGAGGATCTGGAGGGACGCGGCGGACGATGGGAGTTGACCATCGCCGACGGTGCCTACCTGCTGAACCGTGACGACGGCCTACGCCTGGACGACGGGGCGTGCACCATCCGGGGCCGCGTAGTCGAGCTCCTCCCCACGCAGACTCCCGGACACGTGGTATTCCACGCCGCGCTCGACGCAGAGCAGCTTCGCTTGTCGATGATCGACAACAGCACCCCGCCCACCCGCGGAGTTCCCGACGATGTGTGGATGAGCCTGTTCATGGCATCCGGCACGTTCACGTACGACGGCAGGCCCGGACCAGTGTCGTAGCCCGACATGACACCCCACACCTCTGCCGACGCCGCTCGTTACTGATTCCTCGCTGCGCACGACCAGCACTGAATCGCCCCGGGATCCGCGGAGGCTCTCGGTGAGGGAACCCACGCCGCGCGCACCTACCGCCGATTACGGCCCCCGAACGCGAACTGGGCTGGATCCGTGTCGGATGTCGACACGGATCCAGCCGAAACACGATCCCCGCCCAAGTCGGGGCAGGCTGGCGATCAGGCGGAGCGCAGCGCCTTGACGAGCTGGCGCTTGTTCAGCTTGTAGGCGCCCTCGACGTCGAGCTCGCGGGCGCGCTCGAGCAGCTGGGCCTTCGTCCACTGCTCGTAGGGGGTGCCGGCGCCGGGGCCACCGACCGTGGCGTCGACGTCCTCCACGGTGTCGATCGCCGAGTCGAGCAGCTGGGTGGTTTCGCGCGAGGCCGTGCCTGCGATGCGACGCCCCTGGGCGCGGGCCTGGCCGGTGACCTGGCGGGCGCCGCCACGAGCGGATGACACGACGTCGTCGGCGGCCGCACGGGCCTGGCCGGTCACGGTGCGACCGGAGATGCGAGCGGCGTCGAGCACCGTCCGCGTCGACGTCGCCACGGCGGTCGCGACGGCAGCGGTCTGGTCGCAGGCGGCACCGGCAATGGCCCGCTGCAGGCGGACGACTCGTGCCGGCACGGCCGGGAGGTTCGCCTCGAGCTCGTCGAGGCGCTCGGTGATGAAGGGTGGTGGTGGTCATGGGCGGTGCTGTCTCCTGTGCGACTAGTGCTTGCAAAAGTAAGCATATCCAGCGGCGCGCCCGCATCCAACCCATGACATTCGTCACCACGGTCGCGCCGTATCGTCGAGCGGGTGGGGCGTACCGAACGACGGTTCGGCCGCGCATGCGATGCGCTGAGAATCCTCACGTGTTGGTCGCGCTGATCCTGGCCGGCGTCCGGTGGTCTGCTCCTTGCGGTGCACCGAACGTGCGGCCCGTGGCGGGGGCGGCGTGCCGGTTCCGGTTGGCGACGGGCGGGGCGATACGCCGATGCCGTTCGGCGTGCGTGGTCTCAACCTTTGGCGCGTCATTCGGGCGCGCGTTCGGTGCGCCCGCGGGGACGTGAGTCGGATGAGCACGAAACGAACCACTCGTGGAGATGCCCTTCCGCGTCGTCACCGTGGGCGAGTCGGCGACCGCGCTGTCGGGTCACGGATGCGACGGCGGAAGCTACGTCGTCACCTTCAGGGTGATGTCGACACCGGTGAGCGCCTTGCTGACTGGACATCCCACCTTCGCCGCTTCGGCCGCCGATTCGAATCCGGTGGCGTCGAGCCCGTCGACGTCGCCTGACACGGTGAGAGTGATTCCCGTCAGCTTGAACCCGCCGCTGGGGTCGGGCCCAAGGCTGACGTCGGCCTCGACGTCGAGCGACCGCGGTGTTCCTCCGCCGGTGGCCACCTCGTTCGAGAGCGACATCGCGTAGCAGGCCGAGTGGGCGGCGGCGATCAGCTCCTCTGGGCTCGTGGTGCCTCCAGCGTCGTCGGCCGCCCGCTTCGGAAACGACACCTCGAACGTGCCGATCCCAGAGCTGGTCATCTCCACCTGCCCGGAGCCTTCTTGGAGTGTCCCCGTCCAGGCGGTCTTGGCAGTTCGTGATGGCATGGCGCCTCCGTTCAGGCCCGTTGAAACCATCCACGCTACGCCGCTTCGCGATAGCGGCTGCCGTGCCGCGGACGTGTCCGCGGCTCCGGTCACCGCCCTCGTCAACGGCTCCGGAAACGTGCGACGAGACGCGAGAACCGCTCGCGTCGACGTCCGGCGTGGCCGGCCGGTCTACAACGCCCTCATCGTCGTTCCCGCACCGCGCGACCATGAGGGTCGCGGAGGTGCCGATCGGTGCGCGCTTCATCAAGTTGCGAGTTGTCGTTCGGTGTTCGCGTTCTGGGCACGCCCTTGGGCTGCGGGAGCGTCTCCGTGCTATCGGCAGATCCGGTAGTGCGACGATCTGTCCGATCTCAAAGTGGGTCGGGTCGCTGTGTGGGCCGGACCGCGCGAGTCTGGTCGTCATGAACGGCCGCATCCCCATCCGCACCCTCGGGCGAAGTGACCTCACCGCCGGCGCCATCGGTCTGGGGTGCATGAGCTTCAGCCCGGTGTATGGCGGCTTCGATGGCTATGACCCGACGGCGACGATCAACCGTGCCCTCGATCTTGGTGTCACGCTGCTCGACACGGCCGACGTGTACGGGCCTCACGTCAGCGAACAGGTCGTCGGCCAAGCGATCGCCTCGCGCCGCGATGAGGTGACGTTGGCGACGAAGTTCGGCATCCTGGCCGTCGGTCCGGTCGAGCCCGGCGTCCGGCAGGTTGATGGCCGGCCGGAGTACGTGCGCCGCTCGATCGAGGGTTCGTTGCAGCGACTCGGCGTGGATCACGTCGACCTGTACTACCTTCACCGCCCAGACCCGGATGTCCCAATCGAGGAGACGGTCGGGGCGATGGCCGAGCTCGTCGCGGCCGGGAAGGTGAGTCACCTTGGCCTGTCGGAGGCGTCGGCCGACACCGTGCGCCGGGCCGCCGCCGTACACCCGATCGCCGCCCTGCAGAGCGAGTACTCACTGTTCAGCCGGGACGTCGAAGGAGAGATCCTGGACACGTGCCGGGAGCTCGGTGTCGGCATCGTGCCCTACAGCCCGCTCGGCCGCGGGATGCTCACCGGCACGATCACCGCCCGCGACGAGCTGGCGACGAACGACTTCCGCCGCGGCAACCCGCGCTTCGCCGACGAGGCGTTGGACGCCAACCGTCGACTCGTCGACGAGGTGGTCGCGGTGGCGTCCGCCCACGGCGCCACGCCCGGCCAGGTGGCACTGGCCTGGGTGCTCGCCCAAGGCGACGACATGATCCCGATCCCGGGCACCAAGCGGATCAGCTACCTCGAGGAGAACGCCGCCGCCACCGGATTGACGCTGTCGCCCGAGGATCTCGCCCGCCTCGGCGGGTTGTCGGCCCGCACGATCGGGGCTCGCACCGCCGACCGAGGCTGGATCAACCGCTCCACGCCGACGCCGAAATAGCCGACGCACGACACGCCAGCCCTCGCGCGGGCACCACGATCAGCTCTATCGAATCCGGCGACCGACCCGAGTCCGTGGCGGTCCAGGTGTCACGGACGGGTTGACCACCTCACACCATGCCCGGCGATCGGCGAATAGGTGCCGATATGTGTGCGCCGAGCCCGGCTTCAGTCGACGTCGTTCGGTCGCGACATTCGGTGTGCGTTCGGGCCCGATGGCCGGACTCGGCCACGTTGCGACCGGTGTGTCGCGGGTTTCCACGTTCGGCCGGATAACTGGTCGGGGTCGTGCATCGCCCCTGGACACGTCCACCGACGCGCGAGCAGCGGGTTGTGGCTGTCATGGGGCATCCTGCTGACATGCGTATTCGGTATTGGGGCACGCGGGGCTCCATCGCCACACCGGGAACAGCGACCGTGCGGTACGGAGGCAACACGTCGTGTGTAGAGCTCCGTTCCAGTCGCGGGACGCTGATCGTGTTCGACTGCGGCACGGGAGCTCGAGTCCTTGGTCGAGCGCTCGTCGAGCAGACACGACCCGGCGGCGATCCGGTGACCGGATCGATCCTCCTCGGCCACACCCACTGGGACCACATCCAGGGATTTCCGTTCTTCGAACCGCTCTTCGGCGGCGGCCACTGGGACGTATACGGTCCCAGAGGCCTCGACGTGTCGCTGGACCAGACGCTTGCCGGCCAGATGAACTATCAGTACTTCCCGGTGGCGCTCGACCAAGTTGGGGCCGAAGTCGCGTTCCACGAGCTGGTCGAGGGCACTTTCGAGATCGGCGATCTGGTGGTACGGACGCAGTACTTGAACCATCCGGCGCTCACACTTGGGTATCGCGTTGAGTGCGACGGCGCTGTGGTCTGCTACGTCACCGACCACGAGCCGTTCGATCCGGCGCTGGGCCGGGGCGGAGACGTGTCGGCGAATGGCGATGACGCCCGACACGTTGAGTTCTTGGAGGGCGCCGACGTCATCATTCACGACGCGCAGTACGACGCTTCGGAGTACTCCGCCCGGGTCGGGTGGGGGCACAGCCCGATGGAGTACGTGGTCGACGTCGCGTGCGCGGCCGGCGTGCGCCGCACGGTCCTGTTCCACCACGACCCGTCCCACGACGACGCCACCGTCGAGGCGCTCGTCGAGCGGGCCAACGTCCGGGCCACGGGCAGGACGCAGGTCGTCGCCGCGGCCGAAGGCGACATGCTGGACGTGTCCCCATCATCGTCGCCGCGGTCCCCGCACAGGGCGCGCTCCGCGTCGGCGACGCCAGCCTTGGAGGAGTTGACCGTCTCGATTGTCATCATCAGCGGTGATCGAGCGTTGCGACGTGTGGTCGAGGATGCGGCTCGAGCTGAGAAGCTGCCGGTCGTCGACGCCTCCGATGCCGTCGGCCCGGTCGATCAAGGAGGTCGCCTGGTTGTCGTCGCGGACGTCGACGACGATGGCGGCGGACTCGATCGTCTGCGATCGGCTATCACCCCGTCCGCTTGGGCTCGTCTGGGGATCGTCGCCGTGACGCGAGCGCTCACCGCTGCGCCTCCCGTTCCCGCCGGTATGTGCGATTGGCTGGTCTGGCCGGCAACCGAGGCGCACGTTCGAACGAAGCTGCGCGCAGCGGTGCTCCGGCGGGCGTGCCGGTGGCTCGCCGCACCGCTGCCGCCCGACGAGGAGACCCGCCTCGACGCGCTCCACGCGCTGGACCTTCTCGACACCGACGCCGAGGACCGCTTCGACCGTTTCACCGAGCAAGCCTGCCAGCGGTTCGGTGTGCCGATCGCGCTCATCACGTTCGTCGACCGCGACCGTCAATGGTTCAAGTCCCGGCGGGGCATCGACTTGGCGCAGTCACCGCGGGACCAATCGTTCTGCGCGCACACCATCCTCGGACCCCACGTCATGCAAGTGCCCGACGTCCTCAACGATCCACGCTTCGCCGACAACCCAGTCGTCGTCGGCCCTCTTCGCGTTCGCTTCTACGCTGGCGCGCCCCTCGCCCTCGACAACGGCAGCCGGGTGGGGACACTGTGCATCGCCGACCACCGACCTCGCCTCCTTGACGACGCGCAACTCGACGCGCTGCGCCACCTCGCCGACCAGGTCGTCACCGCGCTAACGCCCTGAGGGGTGCGGCAGCGACTGGCCCATGAGCCTGTAGCCGCGACCGATGTAGAAGCGCACCGTGTTCGCGGACGGCGTCGCGTTCAGCGCGCGGATCGAAGCCCGAATCTGGAGCTAGCGCCAGTCGAGTCAACCATCCCGGTACGACGTGCCAATCGACGAATCGGTCTCCTGCTCCATGCCGGAGTGTTCCGACGTGCCTGATTGATATGGGCGGGTCGCGGTAGCGCCGCCGCCGTCGTTCGGTACCGCACTTCGGTCGCGCTGTCCATCTGCGAAATCGCGGCCTACCCGTTAAGCCAAGTAGGTCGAGCCAGCTCTGGGTGGTCGAGCGCCAGCGCTCGGTGCGAGTCCTACGGCACGCGCACGTAGCCAGGCACCGAGGCGATGCCGTTGGGCACGTGCACCGTGGCTCCATGCTGGAGGTATGGCGAGTTCTTGTACTCGGTCTCGGTCTCAAAGAGGACGTATCCGTTCAGATCGTGGAACACGCCCGGGAAGTCCGTTAGATGCTGGTACCACTTCCCGTCCCTCCGGGACAGGCTGTGCTTCGCCTCAACGCCACGCTCGACACTCAATGCGCGTCCCAACTTCATCCTTGAATCTCGCATCCTTGATTGCGCTGGCGCCCCGCTGCCCGGCCCGTGGTCAGACCGCGGCGTTCGCCTGCCACTGGCATCGGACGAGGTACCCGCCGTTCGGCGCGTCACATGGCCGGCTCGGTCGATGCCGAGTAGTCGACGCAGAACTGAGTTGGGAGTGTCCTCCAGGGGGCTGGCGTGGGCCTTCAGGCGCTCCCAGACATCATCGTCGATCCGTATTACTGGCACAGGGCCTCCTGGTCACTTCGTAACACTGTTACAAAGCTACACATGAGGTGTTGGAGTTGCTAGCCCGCGCCGACAGCGGATCGACGCAACGCAGCTGGGCGTTCGGTTCCCGGTTGGAACGTCGCGCAGCCTGCTGATGTGTGCCGATGCGGGCGGGTCGTCACGGCGTCAAGCCCGGCGTTCGGTCGGCACGCTCTGTACTGCGGTGGGCTGACAGAATGAAGCGACAGTTGACCTCAAGTTTGGTTGAGGTACCACACTGCATTCCATGGATACGACACCGGCCGCTGACCTGTTCGACAGCGCCTATCAGTCCCAAACCGCGCCGTGGGTGATCGGCGAGCCGCAGCCCGCGATCATCGACCTTGAACGGAGCGGCTGGATCCGCGGCGAGGTGCTCGACGTCGGCTGCGGCACCGGAGAACACACGATCCTGCTCGCGCGGCTGGGCTACGACGTGCTAGGCATCGACTTCGCACCGCACGCCGTCGAACATGCCCGGGCCAATGCCGCACAGAAGGGCGTCGACGCCCGGTTCGAGGTGGCGGACGCGATGAACCTCGGCGACAAGTCGGCCTACGACACCATCGTCGACAGCGCGCTGTTTCACATCTTCAACGACTCCGATCGCCCCAGATACGTCCGCAGCCTGCACGCTGCGTGCCGGCCCGGCGCGCTGGTCCACGTGCTCGCCCTGTCCGACGCGGGCCGCGGATTCGGGCCGGAGGTCAGCGAAGCCGTCATTCGGGAGGCGTTCGGCGACGGCTGGGTGCTCGAAGCGTTGGACACCACGACGTATCGCGGCGTCGTGCAGGAGGCGCACGCCGACGCCATCGGCCTGCCGGTCGGGACACGCGTCGACGAACCGGCGTGGCTGGCACGCGCCCGCCCGGTGTGACGGTTCGCCTCCCGCGATTTTTGCACCATGGTCTCCTTCCCCTCGGGCTGCTACGGACCGTCGCCTGCCAGGCGCGGAGGTGCCGTTCGGGCGTGGCCTCTTCGGCCGAGAGTCCGTCGTTCGGTTCTGCGATTCTGGCGCGCCTCCGACTGCGTGAACATGAGTCGGCCGACCAGACTGTCGACATGACCGGCGATCGCGCCTCGCTCGTCTACTTCCCGATGCTCAGTGTTCCCGAGAGCAGCTGGCTGGCCCGACACCTCCTCTACTGGGACCGGCTTCTCGTTCCCACCCCGATGGCCGTTGCGGATGAAGCCGACGAGAACTTCGATGAGTTCAACGCGCGAGCTAATGAGCCGCGACATGGTTGCCTACGAGTTCCCCGAGAACCATCACTCCGCGGTCCACCATGTCAGCGAGGCATTCGCACGCGCGATCGACGTAGTGGATCTCGATGTGCGGAGGGAGTTGATGAGATCTTCGCCGACGTTCGGCCTCCACGAAGGTAAGACATCGCACGACCTGCTCGACCATCTCGCCGCCAGAGGACTCGCCACAGCAGAGTCACGGGGCTGGTGGCAGGTGGAGCGCACGACAGCACACGAGTACATGGCCGCTGTGTCGCGCGGCGATCGCCGGTGAGTTGGAGGCAGGTGTGGTGACGGACTCTGACGTCGCAGCCGTCGCCGTGACGGGCGAGGTCGAGATGGCTCGGCTCGCGCTCCTCTCTGACGCGCTACCCAGTCCGGAGGTGTTCGACGTTGAAGTGCTTGAAGCCCTTCGGCGACATCGTGACGAACTCGCCGCCTTCCGGGCGGAAACCGAGCGGTATGCATGGCTCGTCGCGAGATCGAAGAGCTCACAGGAGGCCGATGTCTGGCGCGAGGAGTACCGCTCCCGCGTCGAGCAGGCCGAGCGGACGTTGGCGAAGTATCAAGGTGGTATCGCGAGGGCGGGACGTTGGGTAAGAGGGCCGTTCGGCGTGCTGCTCGCCGGACGACTGGGCGCGCTCGTCAACACGTTGCAGACGCTGGTCAGCCTCCAGCGTGGAGTCACTCCACCCGATCCTGACTTCAGCTACTCGGCTCGAGTGCGCAGCAGCAATTCCTAAGATGGCCGCTGCGTCGGCGGATTCAGGAGGATCTGCATCCCGATTTCGCCCTCATAGGCGCGGATGAAACCGGTAGAGCGACGCTTGTCACGATGCGTGACTCGCGCTGGAGCCGGGCAACGACATGCCTGCTTTCGTTCGGCCGCGCCGCATCAGAGCCGGCAGTGGTCGTTCGGGCGCGTCGTTCTGTGCTGCTCAGTACTTGCTGCCTCATCTCGGCCGCGCGCCGGCGGTCGAAACGAGCGTTTGCGCCTCGATACTGGAGCCGTGGACGACGGCGAAGGCGATCGAGCCGCTGAGACGAACGATTCGGAGTTTGCGCGAGGTGTGATCGATCAGATGTACGATCTGTTCATCCTCCCGGAGCAGGTGAGGCGGGGACTTCCGCCGGGCCGAGACGCGATCCGAAAGGCCCTGGTAGTCCTTGCGCCCGGCGTCGGCGTCCGCGTTGACCTCAACGACGAGGCCGAGCTGGCTTTCCAGGCGCGTTCGACCCGCGCGATGGACGCTGGTCAAAACGTCACAGTCGCCGACATTGACCCGGCAACGGTGACCGGCCTGCGACCTGTGACGCTCGACCCGGATGCCGGCTGGGTAGCCCTCGCGCAGATCCCTGGAGTCGGAGTTGTGGTGGCCTTCGACTTCACGAGGAATCGCGGGCGTGCCCGTCGATTGCTCGACAAGGCGGATGCGTTCGGTGATCAGGCCGAAGGTGCTCTTACGGTGGGCCATCTTAGCCCCGCCCTCGACCTTGCGTTCTCGGCGGCCGAACTCGCAGTAACAGCGATGATGTCTCTCATCGAGGAACCGACTGGGGGACGCAACCAACACGGCCGCCGCACCAGTTGGTTCTCACAGTGGACGAGGCTCGGAAACAGTCCTCGCGAGTTCCACCAGCTACTTGCGCGACTTGCGAGCCTTCGGCCGCAAGCCCGATACGGCGACTCTGATCCGCTGACTACTGAAGAGACGGAGCGCGTTGTCGTGGGCGTGCGAGACCTGATTGACCACGCCCGAACGCGAGTCGGTAAGCCGCTCCGAGACCTTTCAGCGATCCGGCCCATCGGGCTGCTGGACAACCCAGGCCATTCTGAACCGCCCTGAATCGAGCGTACGCCGGCAGGACCTGACCGCACCGTTGGTGGCCGGCGTCGATCCGGCGTTTCCTGTGTGAGCCCCTGTTGTCAAGGCTCTCTTGGTGCGCAGTGCTCCGGGCCGCAGGCGTTGGTCAAGGTGGAGCGCCCGCAGCGAAGCGAGGACGAACGACCTTGACCAACCCGAGGGTCGGTGCAGACTGGCTATGGGCCGGTTGACGGCGGCGTGGGGGCGCCCTGCGTTTCCTAGGTGCTCGACGAACAGTGCGTCGTCGGCGACAACAATCGTGATCGGGTGTCCCCCGTGGGCTGGGAACGCGGTCGCGTCAGTGTTTGAAGGCCGTCCAGCCCGGAGGCTGGCGGGCACGCCGGTTGCAGGAGCTGACCGCGGTGGAGACCCGTGATGTTGGCGTGGGTGATTCCGGCCGTCGCAGCCGACGATGTTCAGGCCGGGATGGCGTAGACGACGTCGGGATCGAGGTTGCGCAGGATGTGGTAGCAGCGTCGGGCGAACTGACGGGCGACGGAGATGGCGGCGAGCTTGCCGTCGTGATGGTCCTTCACCGTGTTGTAGTAGGCGTGGTCGGGGCTGCGCCGGTGCGACGCGTTCATCGCTGCTTCGAACAGCGCCCAGCGCAACGTCGGTGGCCCCTGGCGGGTCAGGTAGCCATGGGCGCGGTGGCGGTCGGAGGCGTCGACGGAGACGTCCAAGCCGGTATGGCGGACCACCTGCTCGGAGCGGGAGAAGCGGCGGCAGTCGCCGAGCTCGGACCACACCGCCACGGCGATCAACCCGCCGATGCCGTAGTTGGCCTCGACCAGCGCCCGGCACGCCGGCTGGCGATGACCGAAGCGCTGCAGGTCCCGCTTCAACGACTGCGCTTCGACGTCGGTGGCCTCGAGCATCGAGTAGCCGACCCGCACCCGTTGCCGGCCGGCCGGGGTCAAGTTCACCTCGTCGCCCGTCAGCCACTCCCGAGTCGTCACCGAACGGATCGCCGCCTCGGGCACGGCGACGCCGTGCTGGAACAGCTCGGCGTGGATCCGCTGCGTCCACACGCGTCGTTGATCGACCAGCGACTTGTAGAGCCGCACCCGTTCGCGCCACTCCAACACGTCCGTCGGCGGGATCCACGACTCGGGGAGATCGCCGGACTGCAACAAGTCGCGCAGCATCCGGGCGTCGGAGCGGTCGGTCTTGGCGTGCCGCTTGCGGCCCCGCGCCGCCTGCGTGTCGGCCGGCTCCGCCAGGTGCGCTTCGAAGCCGGCGGCGGTGATCTCCTCGACCACGTAGCGCCAGCCGGTGCAGCCCTCCACCGCCATCGCCACCGGCCGCCCGTCGGCGCGACGAGCGACGTCGCGGCTGAGCCAGCGCCGGAACCGCTCCCGGTCGGGCTGCCACACCCGGCCCCGCCACACCTCCCCCGACTCCGTCTCCACAGCGTCGAAGGTGATCTGCTGACGATGCAGATCCAAGCCACATACCATGCTCATCGAGGACCTCCTTGCTCGAGCTCAAGCAGTTGAGAAACCGAATGGTTGCCCACGCCCGAGCCGGCGAGGTCCTCACACATCGATTGTTTGGGGGCAGTTACAGATCGGATGATCTGTGCGCGTCTGCGGCTCTCGAGCCGCGCCCCTACCGGGCATTCGGCGTCGCCGGCAAGCCGGGCTGCTCGTCTGTGTCCGCAGAACAGCCGGCGATTCGACGGATAACGCTGACACAAACGGCCACCCATACCTGCCGTGATGCGCTAGCGGATTGGGCCTCCCCCCGAATCGTGGAGGGCTGCTGATTGCTGATTGAGCCTGTCATCGGTCCGGTGTCTGGTGCCACCCGATCTCGTTGCGGGGCTCTCAGGCGATCCTGGAGGCCGGTTTTCACGCCGCCTCCCCGTCGGTGACGGTTTCGGCGGCGCGGGCGGCGAGGATCGCTTCGTAGTCGATGGGTGAGTTCATCTGACAGGAGCTGTGCCGGCGGATCCGGTTGTAGCGGTCGATGTAGCCGGCGACCGCCGCCCGGGCCTGGACCTTGGTGGCGAAGCGATGCTTGCGGAGCAGCTCGAACTCGAGCGTCGAGTGGAAGCTCTCCGACGCGGCGTTGTCGAAACACGACCCGACCCGCCCCATCGACTGACGCACCCCCAGACGTCGGCAGGCCGTCTCGAACAGGTCGGCGCTGTATTCGCTGCCTCGATCGGAATGGAAGATCACGCCCGTCGACGTCGCCGCCGCGGACGGCGGCGGCCATCTGCAGGGCGGCGACCGCGACCTCGGCGTCGTGATGCTCAGACAGGGCGAAGCCGGGGATCCGCCGCGACGCCAGGTCCTCGACGTGGGCGAGGTAGAGCTTGCCTTCGTCGGTGGGCACCTCGGTCAGATCGCCGCACCACTTGACGTTGATCGCCGACGCCGTGAAGTCCCGCTTGACCAGGTCCGGGGCCGGCGGTGCGGCCTTGTCGGGGCGGGTCAGACAACGGAACCGGCGCCTCGTCGCCCGGCCCACCAGTCCCTGACGGGCCATCGACGCCTCCACCGTCTTCTTCGACACCTTCCATCCCCACTCGCGCAGGTCCGCCCGCACCCGCGGCGACCCGTAGTCACCGTCGGACTCCTCGAAGGAGCGCTTCACGTCCGCGTCGAGAGCGCGGCGCCGCGCCTGGCGAGGCGTCGGGGACCGATCCCGCCACTTGTAGAACCACGACTCGCTGAGCTCCAGGGCCCGGCAGGTGACGCGTGGGGAACACCAAGCTCGGTCCTCTGGGCGGCGACGAACGATGCCACGCTCATCGTGTCGCTTCCTTCACCCACAGGACCACGGAGCGCTTGAGCACATCACGCTCCATCCGCAGCTCGGCGTTCTCCCGCTCGAGCCGACGCACATAGCCCGGATCGAGCCGGGCACGGTCTGAGTCCTCCCCGCGGGCGAGGCGGTCCTTCTTCACCCAGCTCCCCAAGGTGCCGGCGCCGATCCCGAGCTCCCGGGCCACCTCAGCAATGGACTTACCGGTCTCCCGAACGATCGTCACCGCCCCCTCACGGAACTCAGCGTCGTACTTCCTCCGCTCTGGCATGACGTCTCCTCATAGACGATGCCTCCACGGAAAGGGGGGATGCCCAGATCGTCCGGAGGCACCTGCACATATCAGCGACCTGGAGCCGGCGTTAGGTGGCAGGTGCGAGCCTGGTTTACAACTGCACTTGGCGCCGCACCCGGATGATGGTCGAAGGGATGCCGACGGCAACGAGTTCTGTGTTCTCCGCAGCGGCGGACGTACAGCAGCGAGGTGAGTGAAGATCGACGCATCGGATGTTCGGCGCGCGGTGGCTGCGGCCATGTCGACCGCTTCAGCGCTTGACCTGGCAGTCGGCGACGCGGTCGTTCTTCACAACTCGAACAAGCTCGCGGTGCGCCTGCTCCCGTGTGACGTCTTTGCCCGAGTCGCACATGCTGGGCGTGAGGTTGCACGGTTCGAAGTCGAGCTTGCTCAACAGCTCGCCGAAGCCGAGAGCCCGGTGGCTGCCCTCGAGCCTCGAGTGGCGCCGTGCGCCTATGAGCGTGACGGCTTCGTGATCACGCTGTGGACCTACTACGAATCTGCGACGTCTGGCGACGTCTCACCAGCCGACTACGCACGAGCGCTCGAGCGGCTACACGCCGGCATGCGGACGCTCGATGTCGCGTGTCCGCACTTCACGGACCGTGTCGCGGAGGCTGAACAACTGGTGGCGAGCTGCGACGATCCTCTGCTTCGCGACGTGGACCGGGAGCTCCTCAGTTCCACACTGCGAAACCTGAGACGAGCGATCGTCGACCACGGCGCCGTCGAGCAGCTGCTGCACGGCGAGCCGCATCCCGGCAACGTGCTGCGCACGAGGAACGGGCTGCGGTTCATCGACCTCGAGACGTGTTGCCGAGGACCGGTCGAGTTCGACCTCGCCCACGTGCCCGAACAGGTCAGCGAGCGCTACTCGAGCGCTGATCAGCAACTTCTCCGTGAGTGCCGGTGCCTCGTTCTTGCCATGGTGGCAGCGTGGCGTTTCGAGCCGGGCGACCAACTCCCGAACGGCGAACGAGCAGCGCGAGAGCTGCTCAGAGTTCTCCACGAGGGCCCGCCGTGGCCGGCGCTCGACGTTGTGATGCGCCGCGCAGGCGTTCCGTAGGCATCAGACATCACGTGCCGGGAACTCGCCGCCTCCTCACCACCGAGTCACTGCCCCGACGTGTCGCTCGTGGTGAGCGGAGACGTCATTCGGCCGGCGTTCGGGGCAGCTACAGATCGGATGATCTGTGCGCGACCGCGGCCTGCGAGCCGCGCCCCTACCGGGCGACGTGCGTATCGACGTCAGCGAGGCGAGCGCTGAGGAGACGTGTGACGCCGGCGAATCGCTAGCGACAGATCGCCGATTCGGCGCCTCAAGCGTCCGCCTCCTCAGCGACGCGGCTCGCGAATTTTCGTTGCTCTAGTGTTTGGGCGTAGTCGGTGTCCACAAGGAGGGAACAGGATGTCGATGGCGATGAGTACGGTTCCGGTCGGTCTCGAGTCGTTCGGGGGTGAGTTGCTCGGGCCGGGTGATGCGGCTTACGACGATGTTCGGCAGGTGCACAATGGGCTGATCGATAAGCGTCCGTCGTTGATCGCCCGCTGTCTGACCACGCCGGATGTGGTCGACGCGGTGCGCTACGCGCGGAGCGCCGGGTTGGAGATCGCAGTACGGGGCGGCGGGCACAACGTGGCGGGGAATGCCGTCACTGAGGGCGGTCTGATGATCGACCTGTCACCGATGAAAGGGGTTCACGTCGACCCGACCACGCGGATGATCTGGGCGCAGGGCGGCGTCTTGTGGCGTGAGCTGAACCGGGCGGCGCACGTCCACGGGTTGGCCACTACGGGCGGGGTGGTGTCGTCCACGGGCATCGCCGGTCTCACCCTGGGCGGGGGCGAGGGCTGGCTGATGGGCCGCTACGGCATGACCGTCGACAACCTCCTCGCCGTTGAGCTTGTTACCGCCGACGGCGACGTGCTCACGGTGAACGACCAGCACGACCCCGACCTGTTCTGGGCGCTACGAGGCGGAGGCGGCAACTTCGGCGTGGCGACTGCCTTCGAGTACCGGGCACACCCGGTCGACACTGTGCTCGGCGGCATGGTCCTGCACCCACTGGACCGGGCGGCCGACGCCTGGTCCTTCTACCGCCAATTCACCGCCGAGGCGTCGGACGAACTCACCGTGTTCTTCGGCCTTGTACACGCCCCCGACGGGTCGGGCACCAAGGTGGCCGCAATGCCGCTGTGCCACTGTGGACCCGATCCCGCGCAAGCCGATGCAGAAGTCGCCCCGCTACGCCGCTTCGGTCCGCCTGCTGTCGACGTCGTTGAGCGCATGCCGTACCCGAGGATCAACACCCTCCTCGACGAGGCTTTCCCGAAGGGCGCGCTCAGCTACTGGAAATCGGCGTTCCTGCGGGAGCTGAGTGACGACGTCATCAGCGTCATGGTCGACCGCTTTGCTAGCTGTCCCTCTCCCATGACCGCCATGGTCCTCAACCCCTTCCACGGCGCGGTCAACCGGGTACCAGTCGACGCCATGGCCATGCCGCACCGCCAGTTCGGATACAGCCTCGCCATCCTGGGCCAATGGGCCGAGCAGGCCGACAATGACGCCAACATCGCCTGGACTCGGCAAACCTTCGAGGCTCTGCGCCCCCACATGGTCGAACAGTCCTATGTAAACGATCTCTCCGCCGATGACGGCAACCTGATTCGCTGGGCGTATGGCCCCAACTGGGACCGCCTCGTCGACATCAAGCGGCGGTATGACCCCGAGAACGTTTTCCACCTGAACCAGAACATCAATCCCAGGTGAGTCTCGACAGCGCGCCGGTTGGCAGGTTGACCGACCCGTGCCATTGGCGCGCGGACACTCATGGCGTGCCACGACGGCATCGCTGGCGCCCTGACACGTTGCACCGTCAAGACAGAACGACAGTCCCGGTACGCCCAGACGACGCAATGCGTCGATGGGCAACCGGTGAGCGCCAGTCGCCAGTACCGATCTGCCGTGATGCGCTAGCGGATCGTCCGGAGGTACCCGCACAGATCAGCGACCTGGAGCCGGCGGTCTAGGACACGCGGCGGGCTCGCGAACCCTTCACAAGGCTGCCGATTGCCCAGTGGGTAGCGTTCGACGGATGGCACGGGAGCCGAGCTGATGTCACCTCGGTCGACGCCCACGCTCACCCGCATGATCGTGCAGTTGACGTGAACGAGGTCGTCGGGGAGTGTGGTCCTCCTCCATCGGGCACGGTGACGTTCCTGTTCACCGATATCGAGGGGTCGATGGGGCGGTGGGAGAGCGATCCATCCTCGATGCGGGCGCGTCTGGCCGAGCATGACGCCCTCCTGAAGTCGACGATTCGGGATCGCGGCGGGTATGTGTTCGCCGCGGGTGGTGACGGGTTCGCAGCGGCGTTCTCCGATGCGTTGGGGGCGGTCCGTGCTGCGCTGGAGGCGCAGGCGCGGCTGGATCTGCCGGTGAGGATGGGTCTTCACACCGGTTCTGCGGATGAGCGTGACGGCAACTACTTCGGACGGACGCTGAACCGCTGCGCCCGCAGCATGTCCGCCGGCCACGGAGGGCAGATCTTGATCTCCGACAGCACTGCCTCGCTGGTTCGCGACGACGCCCTGCTGACCGACCTCGGCGAGCACACGCTTCCCGGACTCACGTCACCGATCCGGGTCTGGCAGGTCGGCGGCGACGCGTTCCCTCCGCTTCGAACGGGTCACGTGCGCGCCGGGAACCTGTCGCTCCCACTCGACGAGTTCGTCGGTCGCCTTGACGAGATGATGGATCTGTTGGAGCGTCTCGCCGCCCACCGTCTCGTCACGATCGTCGGTGTCGGGGGGATGGGGAAGACGCGACTGGCGGTCGAGGCAGCGGATCAGTACAGCGTGGCGATGGACGGCGGCACGTGGTTCGTCGATCTCGGACTCGCGCGGTCGGACGACGCGGTGCTCGACGAGGTCGCTACCTCGCTCGGGGTGCGGCCCGCTCAAGGTCAACCGCTCGATGCTCGAGTCGTCGAGTTCCTCGAGGTCCGCTCGACGCTGGTTGTGTTCGACAACTGCGAGCACATCATGCGCGGCAGCGCGCAACTGATCGACACGCTCCTGCGCGTGTGTCCAGGTCTGCGTGTGTTGGCAACGAGCCGCGAGGCGTTGATGGTCCGCGGCGAACACGTGATGGCGGTTGGGCCGTTGGCGACCGATGCCGACGGGGAGTCAGAATCCGACGCGGTCGCGTTGTTCGTCGCGGTGCGCCCGTGCCGATCGAGGTGCGTTCGTGCCCGACGCTGGCGAGCTCGCCGCGATTGCAGAAGTCTGCCGTCGCCTCGACGGGATGCCGCTCGCGATCGAGCTGGCGGCGGCGAGAGCGCGATCTCGGAACTTCCGGAGTCCTCTGCGCCTCGATGAACGGCTGCGGCTGCTGTCCGGAGGGTGGCGTACGGGTGTCGGCCGACACCAGACACTGCAGGCCACTCTCGATTGGTCGTACACGCTTCTGACCCCGTTGGAACAGGCAGTGTTCGACCGGCTGGGCGTGTTCGTTGGCTGGTTCACGCTCGACGACGCCGTGGCGGTCGCACGCGACGACGAGCTCGCGGAGCTCGACGTCGTGGACGCCGTGTCGGCGCTCGTTGACAAGTCCATGTGTGTCGTCGATGCGACGAGCTCGATCGTCCGCTACCGGTACCTCGAGACGATGCGTTCGTACGCACGCGACCATCTGCAACGCACCGAGGCACTGGCGGCGGTCAGCGTGAAGCACGCAGCGCACTTCGCAACGGACGCCGTGCGCACAGCCGGCGTCCTGCAGGGTCCAGGCGAGGCCGAGGCCGCCCGCGAGGTGGAGCGCCGACTTCCTGATCTTCGTGCTGCGCTTGCCTGGGGCGCCGAGCACGGTCTACACGACGTGTTGGAAGGCGTCGCCGAGCTGGCGACGCTCATGCTGCTGAGAGGGTCGCACGAGCTCTCTCGTTGGTTCTACGAACTGCGCGAACACACGGCAGGGAATGCGGCCGCACGTGGTGTCGCCTACGGCTACGACTTCATCGCCAACGACGATCTTGACGCATCGCGCCGACTCGCATACGAGATGTTGGCGGATGGCGGGCCCGACGCCGGGGACGCGTGGATCAACCTGGGGTGGGCACACTGCTTCGCCGGCGAGTACGACCGAGCGATCGAATGCCAGCAGCGGTACTACGAGTACAGAGAGCAGTCGCTGAGGCCGGCTGATCGTGTGTTCGGCGCCTGGCCGCTCGCCGCCACGCTAGTGCTCGCCGGTCGCGATCCCGGCGTGCTCCCGCAGCAGATCCTCGACCGCGCCGAGTCGATCGGATGGCCGTCGGGACGAGCGTGGGGCTGGTACGCGATCGCCATGGCGCGCAGCAGTTCCGACCACATTCGCGGCCTCGAGGCTTACGAGCGGGGGATCCAAGCGGCTGTGGACGCCGGAAACCGCTACCTCGAGGCGCTCATGCGCCGCGATCGAGTCGAGAACCAGATGGTGGTGCTGCCACCGGATCAGCTCGCACACGAGATGATCGAGCTCCTCCGGTTCCTCCAGAACATGGGGGCGAGGATGGATCTCGTCAACGGACTGCACCGCGCTGCGGAGGTCCTCCACCGCAATGGCAGGCTCGAACCGGCGGCGACAATAGTCGGCTGGCTCGGCGGCAGGTCCCGCCGGACCGCAAAGGCGACTCGCGTGTTCGCTCAAGCGATGGCAGTGGTGCAGCTGGCCATGGGTGATGCATGGGATCCGCTGATCGAGCGCGGCCGCCACATGACCGAGGACCAAGTGGTCGATCTCGCCTGCGAGGAACTTGCCAGGATGGTGTGACGCACCCTCCGCGACCGCCGATGGCCGGGGATAGCCGCTCTGGACAGACGGTCGATGCCCATCAACGGAACGGCCAGTTTGACGCGGCGATGTGGGACGCGGGAAGCAACGCGTCGGGTAGACGCGACACGAGCTGACAGCGCGAACATTCGTACACGACGCGACTGCCCCAGAAGTGCCGGTCGGGGACGTGCCATATCTGCCGATCGGATCTCTTCGCGCTGGCCGACGCGACCGCGAAGGCTCCCGATTCCGCCGATCCGCGTCGGCCATCCCACGACGGCCTGCCGCTCCAGCACCTGCGGCGCTTCGTCGTCCCCCGGCGTGGTCTGGTGTGCGGACGGCTGGGTGTGCGGACGACGGCGTCGAGCATCGCCGGACGGACTCGGGAGTGAACTCGCGGCTGTCGAGCATGTCAGGATCCCTGATATCTCTGACGCGTGGATGACACAACTGCCTGAGAATCGACGTGAAGCGGTGAGAACTGACGAGAAGCGAAATACCTGCTAAACGGGCACGTCGGCGCATCACCGCCGGTCGCGAAACTCCTGAGCGGAGTTCTACCTCTGCTACGACATCTGGTCACCGGGGCCAAACGCCCGTTTCGGTCCCCGTTGACACAGGGTTTGCACAGAACACGCGGCGGCGAAAGCGTCGTCGATCGCGGAGCGCAGCCAGTCTTCCTCGTGCGGCAATGGGTGGCCGTGCCGCTCCCCGTCGTGACGCGGTTGTGACGCGGGAGCGTGAGAGCTGGCGTGAAACGGTGAGAACCAACGAGACAGGAAATGCCTGGCAGAACGGCAGATCGGCGCGAAAAGGCTGGCCGCGGAACCCCAGATACTTGTTCAACGGGATCAAGCGCCTGCCCTGCGCCTGGGGCGCATAACCGCAGGTCACAGCGTCGCAAGCGCCCTGATCCGGGTCACTGTGACACGGCTGTGACACGTGACGACGCGGGCGCGCCGAACGCGGCCTGCGCGTAGACACTCGGAGCACGGCCGGGCCGTGCCCGAGGTACCCGGCGGCCGGGGCGACCGACACGCCACCTGACAGCAGCACGGAGCCGTACGTGTGCCTCCTGTCATGGAACCGGGCGTCCGGCAGCCCGGCCCGCTCGCGCAGTGTTGGCCACAGGTCACCGAACCACTGGCGCCGGATCGGGCGGCCGTCGATGCCGCGGGCGAGTTGGGCGTGACCACCGAAGGCGCGGACGGCCGGTGGTTCCGCCCGAAGGTGGTAAGTGATGGCGATGAAACACGTTCCGGTCGCTGTGGCGTGGCGGGACGGCCATTGGCGCCCGCTCAAAGGTTGCAGTGGCGGGCCGGATCGAGTGGACAGTCCCAATACGTCAACGACCGCGGCCATCTTGTCGGCCGGCTCGGCGCCGACGCCTCCGGCGAGGCCTCGGCGGTCGTCGACTGGGATCCGACACCGAGCAGAATTGAACCTCGCGTCGCCCCGGTAGCCGAGCGTGACCGCCTCGCCCGGCTCGGGCGGATGGAGGCGGCGCTGGATGAGCGGGGCCGGGTGTGTCTGGTCCGTATCAGGCCGCGTTGATGGTGCGCCGAATGCTGGAGACCTCCACCTGGAGCCGCCAGGGTAACGAGCGAGGGGAGCGGAACTCACCGCCCCGGCTCACCGGAGGGAGCGGGCGGGGCGCCCCACGGGAGCCGGGACGGCGATTCCGTTCTATCCGATTGAGCCAGCGTCGGCGCGAATACCGTGGTCAGCCGCCGAGACGGATGATCGTTTCGCAGGTACGGGAGAACCGGTCGCTGCTGTCGCCGATGCAGCGATCGTTGCCGCGTCCGCCCCGCAGGATGTCAGCACCGGAGTCGTTCTGGCCGGAGCCACCTGGTGCCGCCGCCCGGAGCACGTCGTTGCCGCGTCGGCCGATGAGGACATCGTCACCCCTGCGGCCGACGAGTTCGTCGTTTCCGGCCCGACCGACGATCCAGTCGTTGTGTTGGGTGCCGATCAGCAGGTCGGGACCGAGAGTGCCGACGATCACGTTGAACGGCGGGTCGGCGCTGACCGTGCCCGCCGTCGCTCCGATCCCGAATGCTGCCGTGGCACCGACTGCGAGTGCTTGCTTGATCCGTTTGTGTGTCACGGTCACATATACCCAATCGAGTCGTTCGTCGTACCCGTCGCTGGTGTCGTCGCCGACTCGGTTGCCGGGTCGCAATGGCCAGCCTCGCCCGATCGTCTCGAAGCACACAGCTGACGAAGAACGCGCCGAGCTTCAGCTCTCGGCGAAAGCTTCGGGATCGGTCCGCCGACCGAAGCGTCGGCCTCGTCACGTGTCTCGTGCGGACCGCTCAACGTGCAGCCACGCTGTCCGGGCTCGTCGCTGCGGTGCGGCTCGCGGTGCGTGGCCGCTGAGCTTGCCGTCGCGGGATGATGCCGTCGGTCGCGAAGTGTGCTGATCGGGAACGATCACGGCACCGGGACACGCGGGGCGACGTGATCGCCCGACGAGTCCCGGCGCCGAGATCTCGCTCCTGCCGGGCTCAGTGGAAGGCGCGCGCGCCAACCTTGACGACTTGGCCGGCATCCGGGATGCCGAGGAACAGTCCGGCCACGCTCCACGCCGTCGAGTAGAGGCCCTTGTTCCAGGTGAGCCCGATCGGCATCGTCACCTTGGCCCGCGCGCGGGTCCCGTCGGGCGCGACCCGCACGATGCGGCCGACCGTCGCCGGATCGAAGCCCGGCGGCGGCGGACCTTCGGGGGCGTTGTGCAGCAGCTCCGAGACGAACACCGTGCCGTTGGGCGAGACCGCCACTCCGGTCGGCGCGGTGAAGCGGCGGATCACGTCGACGACCTTGCCGGTGCGTCCGTTGAGCACGTACACGCGGCCCTGGCGGTGCACCTCGGCCGACAGCGTGCTCACGTAGAGCCGGCCGTGCGGCCCGTAGGCGAGGCCGGTCGGGACCGGGTCACAGCCCTTCGGGTCGTTCGGATGGTTGTTGGGCGCTCCCGCGCAGTCGCCTGTGGTCACCAGCGGGGGCACGAAGAACGTACGCACCCTGCCGGTCCGCGACACCGACAGCACGGCGTTGGCGCCTGCGTCGGCGACGAACACGAACCCGGGACCGCGCCGGCCGAGCACGGCGAACGGGTTCGACAGCGCGTCGAGCGGTTCACCACTCTGGGGGTCGAACTGGGTCTGGCCGTCGGGGTTGTGCCGGAGCTCGTACCGCTCGAGGTTGGCCAGAACCCGCCGCTTCTCTCCTGGGCGCTTCACGTACAACGACGCGTCGCCACGTGTCGTCGTGTCGGGCACCTCCTCGCCGCCGGTGACGATCGCCAGCGTGCGCCCGACGCGGTCGACACCGACCGGATTCCGCAGTGCCCTCACGACGACCTTGGTGCGTCCGGTCTCCGGGTTGATCCTGGTGATCTGTCCGTCCCCGCTCTCGGCCGCGTAGAGCCGGCCACCAGCGCCTGCACCGAGGCCGAACGGGCCTTCGAGCCCTGAGGCGACCACCTTGACCGGCGGTGCAGCCTGGCCGCCGCTGTCGGCTTCGGCGACCGACGCACCGACGCCGACCGTGGCCACGACCGCCACGAGGCCGCGCGCGATCGATCTCGAGTGTTTCATGAAGTTCTCCCTTGATTCCGCCATGTCCGTCCGTGGAGCGCCGAACCCTAACGCCGGTCGCCGCGCCCGTGCAACACGCCCCAGCGCGCCGGCTTCGACGAGCAAGCCACGCGCAAGCCACCAGGGATCGGGAAGCGCGATAACGGATGGCGCCCCGACCGAGGAGGACGCGATGCAAACCATCCGCACCCGCCACAACCACCGGACGTTGCGGCTCGGCGCCGTCGTGCTCGCCGCCGGGCTCGCCCTCTCGTCGTCGCTGCCGACCGATGCCGCCGGGCGAGGTCAACCGCTCGATCCGACCCGCCGGCACTACGGGACGTCGTACGAGGAGTTGGCGGGCGACTGGTGGAACTGGGCCGTCCAGTTCCCGCTGGAGACGAACCCCATCGTCGAGAACGGCCGCGTCGACTGTTCGCGCGGCCAGTCCGGGAAGATCTGGTTCCTCGCCGGGAACTTCGGTGGTGCCGCCGGCGAGGACAACCCGGCCGTCAGGACGTGCACGATCCCACGGGGGAAGGCGCTGTTCTTCCCCGTCTCCAACATCCTGTTCTGGGTGCCCGAGGACGGGCCCGATGTGGATGCCATCCGGCGCAGGGCGAACGAGGCGATCAACGCGATCAACCTGCTGGAAGTGAGCCTGGACGGACGCAAGATCACCGACCTGTTCAGCTACCGGGCGCAGTCACCCCCTGGTGGGTTCCCCCTGCGCTTCGGTCCCCTCCTGGCCGACTTCGGATACCCTCCGACGCCCGATCCGCGGCAGCCCGCGGTCGCCGATGGCTACTGGATCCTGCTCTCACCGCTCAGCAGGGGCACCCACCGGCTCCGGATCAAGTCAGGTGACTCAGTGGGCCTGCCCCTCGACGTCACCTATCACCTGACGATCGACCGCTGATCCGTCGCGCTCAGCTGCCGAGCTCGCCGTCGCGGTAGTGGCGCCGGCACAGCAGCTCGTAGCGCACCACGTCGCCGAACAGCGGAGGGTGTCGTCGGGTCGGCGGTGTCGCCGACGACGACGATCTCGCCCTCGGTGACGACCTCACCGTTCACGACCCGGGCATTGTGGGTGGCCCGCGCGCCGCACCAGCAGCGGGCCTCCACCTGCAGCGGCACCCGCTCGTCGGCGATCTCGAGGAGCCGCTTGGTGCCCTCGAACAGCTGGCCCCGGAAGTCCGTGATCAGCCCGAACGCGTACACCTCCACGCCGAGGTCGTCGACGGCCCGGGCGAGCTGATCGCACTGCTCGACCGAGAGGAACTGGGCCTCGTCGCACACCAGGTAGTGGATCGGCCAGTGGGCGAGGGCGAGCTTGTACAGGTCGAGGTCGGGCTCGACGTCGATCGCCGGCGCCGCCACGCCGAGGCGGCTGGTGACCTGAGCCCCCTCTCGGTCGAGGATCGTCAGCAGCAGCCCGTACAGCCCGCGGCTGTTCAAGTTGTGGTGGATCTGGAGAGCGAACGTGCTCTTGCCCGACCCCATCGTCCCGAAGCTGAACCGCAAGCTCGCCATGGCCATGTACCGCTCGGCGACGATAGCGAAGGGGTGTCAGCCCCGTTCTGTCGGTCGGAACCAGCCCGATCCAGCCGTTCCCGACTGACAGAACGGGGGTTTCGCGTCAGCGCAGCATCGCCTGCACGGTCGAGATGTGGTCGGCGTCGGCGGCCGACTTGTCGGGCCGGTAGCGGCGGACCCGGGCGAACCGGAGGGCCACACCGCCCGGGTAGCGGGTCGACACCTGCACGCCGTCGAGGGCGATCTCGACGACGAGCTCGGGCCGGACGTGGACGATGTAGTCGTCCTCCGTGCCGACCGCGAGCTGCTGCAGGGCCTCCGTCTGCCAGCGCAGCAGCTCGTCGGTCAACCCCTTGAACGTCTTGCCGACCATCACGAACCCGCCGTCGTCGCCGCGGGCGCCGAGATGGAGGTTCGACAGCCACCCCGAACGGCGGCCGTGACCCCACTCGACGGCGAGCACGACGAGGTCGAGCGTGTGCACGGGCTTGACCTTGCGCCACGCGCCTCCCCTCCGCCCGGCGTCGTAGCCCGACTCGAGGGCCTTGACCATGACCCCCTCGTGCCCGGCTGCGATCGCGCCGTCGAGGAACGCCGCCGCCTCGCCGGCGTCGGCCGTGACGATCGACGGCAGGCGCGACCTGGCCGGCACGACTGTGGCGAGGACCTCCTTGCGCACGGACAGCGGCTCGTCGACCAGCACCTCGCCGCCGGCGTGGAGCACGTCGAAGAAGTACGCCGACAACCCGACGCCGCGGCCGGTCGGGGCGTCGGCGCCGAAGTCACCCATCGAGTCCTGGAATCGCCGGGGCGTGCCCTCGTCGTCGACGCCGAGCGCCTCGCCGTCCAGCACGAGGTCACCGCCGGGGAGCCCGGCCACGAGCTCGGCGATCGATCCGAGGCGGTCCGTGACCTCGTTCAGGTTGCGCGTGTACAACGCGACGCGGCCGTCGTGGCGGTGGGCCTGGATGCGCGCTCCGTCGAGCTTCCACTCGACCGATGCCGGCCCGGTCGCGGCCAACGCTGCCGTGACGTCCGCCGCCGGGGCGGCGAGCATCGGCTGCACCGCCCGGCCTGGCACCAGCGCCACCGCCGCGAGCGCGTCGGCGCCCCCGGTCATTGCCGCGTGCGCCGCCGCGCCGAGGTCCCCGGCCATCATGTGGGCCCGCCGCACGTCCGCGAGGGGCACGCCGGACCCCTTCGCGATCGCCTCGACCATCACCCCGTCGAGGGCGCCCTGCCGCATCTCGCCGGTGAAGATCCGCCAGAGCAGGTCCTGCTCGGTCTGCGTAGCCCGGCCGAAGAGGTCCGTGAGCAGGGCGCGGCGAGCCGCCGCGACCCCTTGACCCGACATCCCCCCGAGCCGTTCGATGGCCGCGTCCACGGCCATGATCTCGAGCGTCGCTTCGGCGGCCGGGTCGGTGCGCGCCGCCTGGAGAGTCCGCCAGCCGACGCCGATCCGGCCCTGACGTGCCGCCCCGGTGAGGTAGGCGACGGCGACCTCGATCTCCTCAGGGGCGAGCCGGCGCAGCAGCGCGGCGATCAACGACGACTTCTCACCCCGTTTCGTCGTCGCGGCGAGCTGTTCCGACGTGCTCGCCAGCTCGGCGAACAGCACCGCGCGCTACGAGCCGCCCTCGACCGGCTGGCCCGCCGACTTCCACGCCGTGAACCCACCGTCGAGGTGGGCGACGTCGGTGTACCCCATCTGCTGCAGCGTGTCGGCCGCCAGCGCCGAACGACCGCCGGCGGCGCAGTGCAGGATCACCCGCCGGCTGGGATCGAACTCCGCCCGGTGATAGGGGCTGGTCGGATCGGCGAAGAACTCGAGCATCCCCCGGGGGGCCGAGACCGCACCCGGGATCGAGCCATGCTCATCCCGTTCAGCCGGCTCGCGGACGTCGACGATCAGCGGATCGCCGGACTCGCGCTCGGCGACGACGTCGTCGACGGTCAGGTTCGTGACCCGCTGCTTTGCCTCGGCGACGAGCTCGGCCGCCGTCTTTCCCGCTGATTCGGTCATGGGCGTCACAGTAGACGGGCGGAATCGGTAACAAGACCGGAACATCGCAGGTATCGGCGGCTACCGTGTAGTCACGGAGGAGGGGGTCGGCAACGACGCCGGCCCGACCATATGACCGAGATTGCCCACACGGGGCAGCGGGAGGAGACGACCGCAGCGGCCGTCAACGGCGGACACGGCGAGGCGACGACCCTGCATCGGGTCGTGGTCCGCTTCGCCGGCGACTCCGGAGACGGCATGCAGCTCACCGGTGACCGCTTCACCTCGGTGAGCGCCGCCTACGGCAACGACCTCTCGACGCTGCCCGAATTCCCCGCCGAGATCCGTGCCCCCGCCGGCACGGTCCACGGCGTGTCCAGCTTCCAGGTGCACATTTCCGATCACCCGATCACCACGCCGGGTGACGAGCCGAACGTGCTGGTGGCGATGAATCCGGCGGCCCTGCGGGCCGACCTCAGCCGGCTCGAGCCCGGCGGCACCCTCATCGTCAACGAGGACACGTTCGACGAGCGCAACCTCGAGAAGGCCGGGTACACGACCCCGCCGGGTGGCACGGTGAACCCGCTCGACGACGGCAGCCTCGACGGCTACCGGGTGATCCGGGTGCCGATGACGTCGCTGACCAAGGAGGTCGCGGCGCCGCTCGGGGTGAAGCCTCGGGACGCCGAGCGCTCGAAGAACTTCTTCGCCCTCGGGCTGGTGTCATGGATGTACACCCGGCCGACCGAGCCCACGCTCGAGTGGATCGCCAAGCGATTCGCCAACGACGAGCTCGTGGCCGCCGCCAACCGGGCCGCCTTCCTGGCCGGGTACAACTTCGGCGAGACCACCGAGGCCGTCGGTCACCGCTTCGAGGTGCGCCCGGCCACGCTGCCCCCCGGCGAGTACACCAGCGTCACCGGCAACACCGCCCTCGCGTGGGGCATCGTCGCCGCCGGCCAGCTCGCCAAGCTGCCCGTCACGCTGGGCTCCTACCCCATCACGCCGGCGTCGGACATCCTCCACGAACTGTCCAAGCACAAGCACTTCGGCATCCGCACGGTGCAGGCGGAGGACGAGATCGCCGCGGCCGGCATCGCCCTCGGCGCGGCCTTCGCCGGCCACCTCGGCGTCACCACCACCAGCGGGCCCGGCGTGATGCTGAAGAGCGAGACGATCTCCCTCGCCGTCTCCGTCGAGCTGCCGATGCTGGTCGTCGACATCCAACGGGGCGGGCCGTCCACCGGCCTGCCGACCAAGACCGAGGCCGCCGACCTGAACATCGCCCTCTTCGGGCGCTCCGGCGAGGCTCCGCTGCCGGTGGTCGCGGCGCGCAGCCCGGTCCATTGCTTCGAGGCCGCGATCGAGGCCGTCCGCATCGCGGTGAAGTACCGCACCCCGGTGATCCTGCTCTCCGACGGCTTCCTCGCCAACGGCTCCGAGCCGTGGCGGCTCCCTGACGTCGCCGGCCTGCCGGACATCTCGGTGCCGTTCGCCATCGAGCTCAACCACGTCGACCACGACGGCAACGAGGAGTTCTGGCCGTACCTCCGGGACCCCGAGACGCTCGCCCGGCCCTGGGCGATCCCCGGCACTCCACGCCTCATGCACCGTGTCGGCGGCATCGAGAAGGAGGACGGCTCGGGCAACATCTCCTACACGCCGGAGAACCACCAGCGCATGGTCGACCTGCGGGCGGCCAAGGTCGCGGCGATCACGGCCGACATCCCACCCGTGACGATCGAGGGCGACGAGGACGCCGAGCTGTGCGTCGTCAGCTGGGGCTCGACGTGGGCGTCGATCGACGCCGCGATCCAGCGCCAGCGCCGTGGCGGGCACCGGATCGCGTGGGTCCACCTGATGCACATGAACCCGCTGCCTGCCGACCTCGGCGACGTGCTCCGGCGCTACCGCAAGGTGCTCGTGCCCGAGCTCAACTCCGGCCAGCTCGCCCGCGTGATCCGCGCCAACTACCTCGTCGACGCCCGGACGTACGGCAAGGTGCAGGGTCTGCCCTTCACCGCCCGCGAGCTGGAGCAAGCCATCGAACAGGAGCTCGCGTCATGAGTGACACGACGATCCCCGTGACCTCCAAGAAGGACTGGGCCAGCGACCAGGAGGTGCGCTGGTGCCCCGGCTGCGGCGACTACGGGATCCTCCAGGCGGTCCAGCAGCTGATGCCGGAACTCGGCGTGGCGCCGGAGAACACCGTGTTCGTGTCGGGCATCGGCTGCTCGAGCCGGTTCCCGTACTACATGAACACGTACGGCTTCCACGGGATCCACGGGCGGGCCCCGGCGATCGCCACCGGCGTGGCCCTGGCCCGTCCCGACCTCGACGTGTGGGTCATCACCGGCGACGGCGACGGCCTCTCGATCGGTGGCAATCACCTGATCCACGCCCTGCGCCGCAACGTGAACCTCACGATCCTGCTGTTCAACAACCGGATCTACGGCCTGACCAAGGGTCAGTACTCGCCGACGTCCGAGCTCGGCAAGGTCACCAAGTCCACGCCGATGGGCTCGCTCGACCCGCCGTTCAACCCGCTCGCCGTCGCGCTCGGCGCCGAGGCCACGTTCGTCGCCCGCACCCACGACCTCGACCGCAAGCACATGATGGAGGTCTTCCGGGCGGCCCACGACCACCGGGGCGCGGCGTTCGTCGAGATCTTCCAGAACTGCAACGTGTTCAACGACGGCCAGTTCGCCGACATCACCAAGAAGCAGCATCGTGACGAGCGGTTGATCGACCTCGAGCACGGCCAGCCGATCCGCTTCGGGGCCAACGGTGAGCGGGGTGTCGTGATGGGCGCCGACGGCCAGTTGCGCCTCGTCGACGTCGCCGACGTGGGCGAGGACGCGATCCTGGTGCACGACGCCGAGCGGGACGATCCGAGCCTCGCGTTCGCCCTCGCCCGGCTCAGCAACGACGACCACTCACCCACGCCGTTCGGCATCTTCCGGCGGGTCGTCCGCCAGGAGTACGCCTCGGCGATGGGGCGCCAGCTCGCCCAGGCGTCGGAGCGCAAGGGCCCCGGCGACCTGGCCGCCCTGCTGCGCTCCAACGGCACGTGGACGGTCGCAGCAACGAACTGACCCGCTGATTTACGTTCTGTCGTTTGGAAACGGCAACATTCCGCGCCTCCCGACCGACAGTACGGACTTGCTCTCCCCGATGACCGACGCCCCACTCCGAGCCAAGAGGTCCGCGAGGACGACCAAACGCGAGGCCGAGGCCCGCCTCACCTTCATCGTCGTCGGGGCCACGGTGGCGGCCCTCGTCGCCCTCGGCGTGGCCGGCGCGATGCGGGACTCGGGAAAAAGCGGCTCATTGTCCACCTCCTCGTCGGCCTCGGGGGACGAGTTGTCCGGCGTCGCCGCGCTCACGCGGGCGGAGCCTCGCGAGAGTGAGGACTCGTTGCCCGATCTCGTCGGCCGCGAACGCCCCCGCAAGGTCTGCCCGATCAAACCCGAGTCGCTCCGGGCCGGCGATTCCGGCGACGACGTCACGTGCCTGCAGCGGGCGCTCGTCGAGGCCGGCGTGTTCGAGGGCGACGTCAACGGCACGTTCGACGGGGCCACGTTCACCGCGGTCGAGGCGATCCAAGCGGACCGGGACCTCTTCGTCGACGGCGTCGTCGGCCGGGAGACCGCCATCTCCCTCGACATCTGGCCGGAGGAGAAGTCGTTCGTCGTCCGCACCCCGAAGCCGCCGGAGGGTGCCGTCGATCTGCTCGGCTATCCCCTCTCGTCGGTCGCCTCCGCCGGCAAGGACGCCCCGCCGCTGCCACCCGACACGGGGAGCGGCAAACGGGTCGTGTACTCGCGGCTCGGGCAGCGGGTCTGGGCCGTGGACGAGAACGAGCGGATCGTCCGCTCGTGGCTGGTGTCCGGTAGCCAGTACGAGAACGAGGTGCCGGGCTTCCACGAGGTCTACAGCCGCTCCGACGTATCGACCGCATGGAACGGTCGGGCGTGGCTGCCGCTGATGATCCGCTGGTACCAGACCGACATCGGGCACATCGGGTTCCACTCGATCCCCCTGCACCGCGAGGACAACTCGCCGTACCAGACCGAGGCCGAGCTCGGCACCCGGCTGTCCGGAGGCTGCCAGCGCCAGGCCGAGCGCGATGCCCAGTTCCTCTGGGACTTCGCCCCCGTCGGCACCACCATCGTGGTCGTCTGAGCGGACAGACGGAAGCCGTGCGGTTCGGGCTCCAGTTGCGGGCCGACCATCCGGCGCAGGTCGCCGTCGAGGCTCGGCGCGCCGAAGAGCTCGGATTCGACAGCGTGCTGGTCGCCGACCACGTCGGCAGCGACTGGAGTCCACTTCTCTGCCTCGGTGCCGCGGCGGCCGCGACGACGACCATCCGGCTCGGAACCTTTGTCCTCAACGCCGGCCTGCACCATCCGCTCCTGCTCGCCCGGGACGTCGCCACGCTCGATCACCTGAGCGGCGGTCGGGTCGAGCTCGGGCTCGGCGCCGGGCACACGCCCGCCGAGTTCGCCGCCGCTGGTGTCCCGTTCCCCTCGGCTCGGGTGCGCAAGGCACGCCTGGCCGAGTTCGTCGAGGTCATCCGGTCCCTGCTCGACGGCGAGACGGTCGACCATCGGGGCGAGCACTTCGTCCTGGCGTCGGCCTCGACTGGCCGCGCCGCGCAGGACCGGCTGCCCATCCTCGTCGGCGGGAGCGGGACCGCGTTGCTGACCCACGCGGCCCGCCACGCCGACATCGTCGGCTTCACCGGGCTCGGCCGGACCCTTCCCGACGGGCATCGGCACGCGGCCCGCTTCCAGCCGGCCGTGCTGGATGCCGAGGTCGATCTCGTGCGGAGCGAGGCCGGCGAGCATCCCGTCGAGCTCAACGTGCTGGTCCAGGCGGTCCAGGTGACCGAGGATCGCACCGCGGCCGCAGCCGCGCTCGCCGAGCAGGTCGAGGACCTCACCGTCGAGGATGCCCTGGCGACGCCGTTCCTCGCCCTCGGCACGCACGACGAGATCGCCGAGCACGTTCGATCGGCCGACGAGCGGTGGGGCATCTCGTACTTCGTCGTCCGGGAGGCGGAAGCGTTCGCGCCCGTGATCGACCGGCTCCGTCGGCCGGCAGCACCATGACCGCCCTCCGCATCGAACCGGTGACCCCCGAGCGGTGGGACGACCTCGTCACGCTGTTCGGACCCAACGGGGCGTACTCGAACTGCTGGTGCACGTGGTGGATCTGGCGGTCGGCGGAGTGGGATCGGCAGACCCCGGCGCAGCGGCGGTCGGAACTGCGGCGCCGGGTCAGCGACGGCGAGGAGCCCGGCCTGCTCGCCTACTCCGGCAACGAGCCAATTGGTTGGTGCGCCGTCGCGCCCCGCGAGCGGCTACGCCCGTCTGGACAACCCGCGAGCCCGCACGTACCGCCGCCACGACGATCGGCCGAGCTGGGTCGTGACCTGCTTCTTCGTGCGCCGGGACCGCCGCCACGAGGGCGTCGCCACCGAGCTCCTCGCGGCCGTTGGCCGGTTCGTGGCCGCCCGTGGCGGCCATCTCGTCGAGGGGTACCCCACCGAGCACCCCGAGCACGGGCCGAGCGCGATGTACACCGGGACGATCTCGATGTTCGCCGGCGCCGGGTTCACCGAGGTCGACCGCCCGGGCGGCCGCCCCCTCGTGCGCCTGGAGCTGCCTCGGCGGCGGGGCTCCGGACGCGCCGCCGCCCGGCCACGACGGGCCGGGCGGCGACAGGATCCGGAATAGACGACGGTCAGCTGGTCGTCGTCAACGGGAGGGTCGTGGCGTCCCCGCCGCCTGTGTCGGTGGGGGCGTCGTCGTCATCATCGTCGCTGCAGGCCGCGAAGGCGGTCACCGCCAGGGCTGCGACAGCGACAGTGGCCAACCGCTTGAACCGCATCTGTCATCCTTTCCACGCTGCTGCCCGCTGGGGGACACCGTACCTCCATCGACTGTCACATAAACGACACAATTCCGCGATCGCCCTCACCACTCCGCGTCGCCCGGGCCGCATCGTGTACGAGCGGTATCCCCGCGCGACGGTCCTAACGTGGTGTTCCCGTCGTTCTCGGTGGCGAAGCGCTTCACGTCGGCGCTGATCGGGCTGCTCGTGAGCGACGGCGAACTGGCGCTCGACGACCACCCCGACATCCGGCAGTGGCGGGATCCCGGCGACCCACGACAGGACATCACTGTGCGTGACCTGTTGCAGATGAGCAGCGGCCTGGCGTGGGACGAGGTCTACGAGTCCGGGGGCGACCCGGTCGTGATGTCGTGCCCGACCTCGCCCAGGGCCGAGATCACGGCGTGGCGTGACATGATCGGCTCGTGACCGTTGCTCGCCCTCCCGTCGTGACCCAGTCTGAGTGGAACGCAGCCCTCGCTGCCATCACCGAGCGGGAGAAGACCGTCGCCGAAGCGATCCACCAGCTCGCCGCCGCCCGCAAGCGGATGCCGATGGTGCGCGTCGAGGACGACTACCGCTTCGAGGGGCCCGACGGCGAACGGTCGCTGGCCGAGCTGTTCGACGGCCGCAGCCAGCTCATCCTGTACCGGTTCTTCTTCGAGGAGGGCGTCGACGGCTGGCCCGACGCCGGCTGTCCCGGCTGTTCGTCGTGGGCCGACGGCATCGGCCAGCTCGGGCTCCTTCACGCTCGTGACATCACGTTCGCGCTGGTCTCGCCGGCGCCGCAGGAGAACCTCCGGCGCTACGCCGAGCGGATGGGCTGGACGCACATCCCGTGGTACACGATCCGCACGGAACGCTTCTCAGCGGACTTCGGCACTGAGGAGTGGTTCGCACTGCACGTCTTCCTGCGTGACGGCGACGACGTCTACCGCACCTACTTCCTGCAGCAGGGCGCCATGGTCCAGACGATCGGCAGCGTCTGGACGCTCATGTCGCTCACGCCCTACGGCGCACAGGCCGAGAACGAGGACGCCCCCGAAGGCTGGCCGAAAGCCCCCGACTCGTTCTGGTTCCGCCGCCACGACGAGTTCGACGAGCCGCCGCCGTCAGCCGCTGGGTAGGCGGCTCCGCGGGGTCGGGACCGAGGGCTCTCCAGTCTCAGCTGCAGCCGCTGGTCGAACCGCAGCTCGGGCAGGCGTGGCAGGACCCGGCGGGCACCATCTGCACGCCGCACTGCATGCACATCGGAGCGTCGGCGTGGCGGATGACGCCCGCGGCGGGCGTGTTGTCCTCCGGCGTCGGCATCACGGCGCCGAGCTCCATCTGGTCGGCCAACTCGCCGGCCTGGGGCACCGACTTGGGGTCGGCGGCGATCTCGGTGCCGGTCGACGTCTCGATGATCGACTCCTCGACCCCGGGCAGGGTCGGCTGCATGCGCTCGTCGATGGTGAAGATCGCGAGCTCCGCGCGCTCGTCGAAGCTCAAGTACTCGATCGCGAGGCGGCGGAACAGGTAGTCCATGATCGACGTGGCGAACCGGATGTCGGGATCGTCGGTCATCCCGGCCGGCTCGAAGCGCATGTTCGTGAACGCCTCCACGAACGCCCGCAGCGGGACGCCGTACTGCAGGCCGTAGGAGATCGACTTGGCGAAGGCGTCCATGATCCCCGACAGGGTCGAGCCCTGCTTGGAGACGGTGAGGAAGACCTCGCCGGGCCGCCCGTCGTCGTACTCGCCGATCGTGGCGAAGCCCTTGCAGTCGGCGACACGGAACTCGAACGTCCGGCCGCGCCGGCTGCGGGGCAGCTTCTGGCGGACGGGGCGGTGGACGATCTTCTCGACCACCTTCTCGACGATCTTCGTCGCGTCACCGGCCGTCGCCGCCGCCTTCTTGGCCGTGGAGAGCGGCTGGCCGACCTTGCAGTTGTCGCGGTAGATGGCGACGGCCTTGAGCCCGAGCTCCCACGCGAGCATGTGGATGCCTTCGACGTTCTCGACCGTCACGTCCTCGGGCATGTTGATCGTCTTGGACGCCGCACCGGAGAGGAACGGCTGAACCGCTCCGAGCATGCGCACGTGGCCCTCGTAGTGGATCGGGTTGTCGCCCATCGAGCAGGCGAAGACGGGGAGGTGCTCGGGTGCCAGGTGAGGCGCGCCGAGGATCGACTTCTCGGTGTCGATGTAGGCGATGATGTCGTCGATCTGCTCCGCCGTGTACCCGAGCGTCCGCAGGGCCCTGGGGACGGTCTGGTTGACGATCGACATCGTCCCGCCGCCGACGAGCTTCTTCATCTTCACCAGCCCGAGGTCGGGCTCGATGCCGGTGGTGTCGGCGTCCATCATGAACGAGATGGTCCCGGTCGGAGCGAGCACCGTGGCCTGCGAGTTGCGCACGCCGTGGTCGTCGCCGTCACGGACGGCGGTCTCCCAGGCGTCCTGTCCGGCCCGCACGAGCTCGGCGGGCACGGCGTCGGTGCCCTCGATGGCGTAGCTCGCGTCCCGGTGCATCCGCAGGACGCGGAGCATGTGCTCACCGTTCTCGGCGAAGCCGGCGAACGGGCCCATCCGACTGGCGATGCGGGCACTCGTGGAGTAGGCGTGCCCGGTCATCAGCGACGTCAGAGCCGCCGCCCACGTCCGGCCTTGCGGCGAGTCGTACGGCATACCGAGCGCCATGAGCAGGGCGCCGAGGTTGGTGTAGCCCAGCCCGAGCTGGCGGAAGGCCCGGCTCGTCTCGGCGATCTGCGGCGTCGGGTAGTCGGCCCGGCCGACGAGGATCTCCTGGGCGGTGAAGACGATCTCGACGGTGTGCCGGAAGGCGTCGATGTCGAAAGAACCATCGGGATCGAGGAACTTCAACAGGTTGATGGAAGCGAGATTGCACGCGCTGTTGTCGAGGTGGACGTACTCGCTGCATGGGTTACTTGCATTGATACGACCGGTTGCATGAGCCGTGTGCCACCTATTGATCGTGGTGTCGAACTGCAGACCGGGATCGGCGCACTCCCACGCGGCCTGGGCGATCTGCCTCCACAGCTCACGAGCCCGGACGGTTTGCAGCACCTCGCCGGTGGTCACGGCCACGAGCGCCCAGTCGGCGTCCTCCCTGACCGCCTGCATGAACTCGTCGGTCACCCGTACCGAGTTGTTCGCGTTCTGGTACTGGATGGAGAACGAGTCGGTGCCGTCGAGATCCATGTCGAACCCGTTGTCGCGGAGCACGCGAGCCTTGCGCTCCTCGCGCGCCTTGCACCACACGAACTCCTCGATGTCGGGGTGGTCGGCGTCGAGCACGACCATCTTGGCGGCCCGCCGGGTCTTGCCGCCGGACTTGATGGTGCCCGCCGAGGCGTCCGCCCCGCGCATGAAGCTCACGGGTCCCGACGCCGTCCCCCCACCCTGCAGGAGCTCGCGGCTCGAGCGGATCTTCGACAGGTTGACGCCCGACCCGGACCCACCTTTGAAGATGATCCCTTCCTCGCGGTACCAGTTGAGGATCGAGTCCATGGTGTCATCGACGGAGAGGATGAAGCACGCCGAGGCCTGCTGCGGGACGCCCTTGACGCCGATGTTGAACCACACCGGGCTGTTGAACGCCGCTCGCTGGGTCACGAGGATGTACTTCAGCTCGTCGGCGAACGCCCGTTCCTCGTCGCCGTCGACGAAGTAACCACCTTCGCGCCCCCAGCGGGTGATCGTGCCGGCGACCCGGTCGATCACCTGCCGCAACGACGACTCCCGCTCCGGCATGCCCAGGGTGCCGCGGAAGTACTTCTGGGCGACGATGTTGGTGGCGTTCTGCGACCAGCTCACCGGGAACTCGACGGCGGGCTGCTCGAAGGCCACCGAGCCGTCGGTCCAGTTGGTGATGCGGGCGTCGCGGCGCTCCCACACGACCTCGTCGTAGGGATCGACACCTGGCGCCGTGAAGAGACGGCGCAGGCCAATCGTGAGTCGTTCGGGCGCCAGCGACATAGGGACTTCTCCTTCAACCATCGAGCATCGGACGGTGTTCCCGACCCGCCCCTCGGGAGACACAACATCTGGTGGACGTTCCCCCCTGGGCGTCCGCCTGACCACTAGTTCTTGTGGGTGGGGAACAGATTACACCATCGTAGTTACGGCGTTGTCAACTTCCTCGAGAAGTCCGCCGGCATCCCGTCGCCGACGGCACGGCTAGCGGTGCGGCAACGCAGGTTCGGGGCCCGCCCGGGCCCTAGCGCCCTCGCCCCCCGGGGTCCGGCAGTCGGTCCGCGTGCCGCACCGCAGCCGGCACGCCCTCAACCTAGACAGCCCGGCCTGTGGGGTGAAAGGGGAACAACCCTGTGAATTTCTCTCGGATGACCGTGTGGGCAACGCGCCGTTCATCCCCCGTTCAGGCGTTCCGGGGCGCTCGTGTCATCATCACCGCCGTGCGGCGTCTGTTCCCCGAGCCGGCCGGCGACGTGGACATCGAGGAGGCCTACGGCGGCCCGATCAGGACCCGCGTCGGCGATCGGCCGTGGGTCGGCCTCTGCATGATCGCCAGCCTCGACGGGAGCACGGTCGTGGCGGGGAAGTCGGCGGGCCTGTCCAACCCCGACGACGTCGCCGTCCTCGCCACGCTGCGACGGGCGGCCGACGCGATCGTCGTCGGCGCGGCGACGGTGCGGAAGGAGGGCTACGGCCCGCCCAAGAAGGCCGGCCAGCGCATCGGCGTGGTGACCGCCACGGGCCGCGTCGACCCGGAGAGCCCGCTCTTCCGCAGCGGGGCTGGCTTCCTGATCATGCCCGAGGACGGACCTGCGGCGCCGGCAGGGCCGGGCGGTCCGGTCGACGTCGTGCGGGCGGGCCGGGGGACGGTGGACCTCCCGCTGGCCCTCGCCCGACTCGACGGGGTGGTGCCCGAACCCTCGTTCGTCCAGGCCGAGGGCGGTCCCCGCCTGAACGGGTCGCTGCTCGACGCCGACTGCGTCGACGAGCTCGACCTGACCGTCTCCCCCGCCCTGGTGGGCGGCGACGGGCCCCGGGTGACCGTCGGTGGACGCGCCACGATCGCCGGGTTCGCGCTCGCCCACCTGCTGACCGATGAGCGCTCGTTCCTCTACACCCGCTGGCTCCGCCGGCGATCGAACAGCGATCTGGGCGCAGCCGTTCTCAGCAGCTGAGAAGGATCGCGCCCAGGTCGCCTGTTGAGAAGATTCGCGCCCAGATAGCCCTGGTCAGCCGCGGGTGGCCAGCTTGCCGAGGAGCTCGATCTCGCGATGGAAGTCGGCGGCGGCGTCGAAGTTCTTGTACACGCTGGCGAAGCGCAGGTACGCGACCTCGTCCAGCGTGCGCAGTCGGTCGAGCACGGCGAGCCCGATCTGGGCGCTGGTCACCTCCGAGCCGTGGAGGCGCAACGAGTCCTCGATCGCCATGGCCAGCTTCTCGATCTCGGTGGCCTCGACCCCCCGGCCCTTGGTGGCGGCGACGATCCCGGCGACGACCTTGCCGCGGTCGAACGGCTCGTGCCGGCCGTCGGCCTTGACGACGACGAGCGGCACCTCGTCCACCCGCTCGAACGTGGTGAAGCGGTGGGCGCAGGACAAGCACTGACGCCGGCGCCGCACGGCCGACCCCTCCTCGGCGAGGCGCGAGTCCACGACCTTGGTGTCCTCAGCGTGGCACGACGGGCAATGCACCAGCGAGGAAGACTACTGAGCGGCCGTTCCGGCCCCGGCGGCGGAGGCAGGAACACCGCCGGCAGCGGCCGTTCCGGCCCCGGCGGCGGAGGCAGGAACACCGCCGGGACCGGTCAGGACGCCGAGAAGCTGAACACCCGTACGGGAACAGCAGTTCGCAGTTTGGCGGAACGAGCGTTCGCCGTCAAGACGAAATTTCTGAACAGATGTTTGACTTCGCTTCCGAACGTTCGTACGATGAGGCCCATGAGCGACGCCCGTGCCCCTGGTTCCAAGATCACCGCCCGACAGCGCCAGGTGCTGGATTTCATCGAGCAGCAGATGCGCGACCGGGGCTATCCCCCGTCGGTGCGCGAGATCGGCGAGGCCATCGGCCTGACGTCGCCGTCGACCGTCCACAGCCATCTCAACACCCTCCAGCGGCTCGGCTACCTCCGCCGCGACCCCACCAAGCCCAGGGCCATCGAGGTGCGGTGGGATCCCAACTCCGGCGCCGTGATGGAGCGCCGGCCGGTACGGCACGTCCCCCTCGTCGGCGACGTCGCCGCCGGCACCGATGTGCTCGCCGAGGAGAACGTCGAGGAGCTGCTCCCGGTTCCGGCCGACTTCACCGGCGACGGCGAGCTGTTCATGCTGCGCGTGCGGGGCGACTCGATGATCGAGGCGGGCATCCTCGACGGCGACTACGTCATTGCCGTGCAGCAACCGGTCGCGTCGAACGGCGACACCGTGGTGGCCGGCATTCCCGGTGGCGAGGCGACGGTCAAGAAGTTCACCAAGCGCGGGAGCAAGATCACCCTGACGCCGGCCAACTCGGCGATGGAGCCGATCTCACTCGACGAAGGCGACGTCGAGCTCTACGGCCGGGTCGTCACGGTGATGCGCCGCCTCTGACCCGGAGCACTCAGCGCGACTGCGGCGGCGGCAGCGGCCCACCGCGGGGAGGCCGTTGCTCGCCGGGCGCCGGCCACGGAGACGGGGCGGAGTATGGCGGCGGCACGGCCGGGTTGGCGTACGGAGGCGCGGTCGGGGGGGCCGTCGGGAACCCGTCGAGCGGCGGCCACCGATCGGTGGCACCCGCGGCCGGCTCGAACCCGGGACCCCGGCTTCGCGCCAACCCGATGCCGCCGAGGACGAGTCCCGCCACGAGCAGCGCGACCGCGCCGACTCGCATCGGCACGACCCCGCTGGACGGATCGCGGCCGACGCGCACCATCAGCTCGTCCTCCTCCGAGTCCACGCGCAGCACGTAGGCCCCGGTGTCCTCGATGTCGGCCGTGCGCACGCCGGCGCCGCTGGAGCCGCCCCGGTCGTACGAGGGTCCGCTCGCCCGGTCGAGGTCGACCTCGTCGCCGCGGTCGTCGACCAGCGTCAACTGGACCCGCGGCTCATCGTCACCGTCGAACTCGTACGTGCGGTCGTCGCCGTTGCAGTCGCCATTGATCTCGCCGACCTCCCCCGAGGTCTCGACGTAGAACGTGTACGTACCCGTCCGATCGAAGAGCAGCGTGGTCTCGCACCCGACGGGCGCCGGGGCCAGATCGGCGACGGCGTCGTCGTAGCGCTTCGTCGACAGGACCCAGAGCACGACCGCACCGACCACTCCGAGCACCAGGGCGACAACGCCGAGGATGCGCGCTCGGTTCGTCGTTGCAGTTGGCACAGCGTGCCCCATCACACTCCCAGCCGCTCGGCGACCAGCTCGATCCGTTCGTCAGGTTGTACCACGGCGACGCGAACGTGGCCATTCGCGCCGTAGAACTCACCGGGGCTCACCAGCGCGCCGCCTTCAGCGGCCAGCCGCTCGGTGAACGCCCAGCCGTCGCCCGCCTCGAACCACAGGTAGAAGCCACCGGCGGGAAGGGCGACCGGCCGGCCGGCCCAGCGTTCGAGGATCGCAGCGGTGCGCTCCAGCCGCCGGCGATAGCGATCGCGCTGCAGCTCGACGTGAGCGTCGTCGTCGAGGGCGACGACTCCGGCGGCCTGCGCCGGGCCGGGAACCATCATCCCGACGTGCTTGCGCACCTCCTGCAGGTACCGGACGAGCTCCGGATCACCGGCGTAGAAGCCGACCCGGACGCCGGCCAGGTTCGACCGCTTGGACAGCGAGTGCACGGCGATCACACCGTTCACGCCGTGCTCGAGGATGCTGCGGCCGCGCCCCGACCAGGTGAACTCCACGTAGCACTCGTCGGAGAAGACGGGGATCCCGCGCTCGCGGCCCCACCGGGCCACCGCCCCGAGGTCGTCGACGGCACCGGTCGGGTTCCCCGGGCTGTTCGCCCACACGCAGAGCGCCCGGTCCGCATCGCTCGGCTCGACCGCGTCCAGCCGGAGCCCGCCCGACTCCGTGAGCGGCACGGGGACCGCCCGGCAGCCGGCGAGCGTGGCGCCCATCGCATACGTCGGGTACGAGATCTCGGGATAGAGCACGGTGTCCCGATCGGGCGATCGGAGCTTGAGCCACTGCGGCAGCGTGCCGACGAACTCCTTGGTCCCGACGCACGCGCCGACGAGCCCGGCGTCGATGTCCACCGCGAACCGCCGGGACACCCACCGCGCCGCCGCCGTCCGGAGCGCGAGTGACCCGATGCTCTGCGGATATCCGCGCTCGGTGTCCGACGTCGAGAGCGCATTGACGACAGCGGGCGGGGGTGGGTCGACCGGCGTCCCGATCGAGAGATCGACGACACCGCCGGGATGGCGCTCGGCGACCGGCATCAGGCGGTCGAGGCGGTCGTACGGATAAGGCGGCGGGACGAATCCCGTCGTGATCACTGGGCCCGCCTGCCGGCGACGAACTCGGCGAGGCGGCCGGTCGAGGCCTCCGACAGCCGGGCCCGGACCCGCAGCACACCGTCCTCCTCGGCCGTCGACACGACCTCGCCCTCGCGGTGGATCGCCGCAAGCACATCGCCCCGGTCGTACGGCACCACCAGCTCGATCACCGCGGCGAGCGAGCGCAGGCGGTCGGAGAGCGCGACCAGCAGGTCGTCGATGCCGGCGCCCGTGACCGCGCTGATCGCCACCGAGCCGGGGTGATCCTCCACGATGGCCTTCGCCTCGTCAGGTGCCAGATCGGCCTTGTTGACGACGAGCAGCTCGGGGACCCCGGCCGCGTCGATCTCCGTGAGCACGGCGCGGACCGCATCGATCTGGCCCTGTGGGTCGGCCGCGCTCGCGTCGACCACGTGCAGCAGGTAGTCGGCCGTGGTGGCCACCTCGAGCGTGCTCTTGAACGACTCGACGAGCCCGTGGGGCAGCCGGCGGACGAACCCGACCGTGTCGGTCACGAGCACGGTCTCCCCGCCGGGCAGGGCCAGCCGGCGGGTGGTCGGATCGAGGGTCGCGAACAGCCGGTCCTCCGTCAGCACCCCCGCGTCGGTGAGCGTGTTGAGCAGCGTCGACTTCCCCGCGTTCGTGTAGCCGACGATCGTCACCGCGGCGAGCCCGCTCCGGGACCGTTGCCGGCGCTGGAGCCGCCGGGTGGTGGTCAGCTCGGCGAGCTCGGTCTCGAGCTTCGCGATCCGGCGCATGATCCGCCGGCGATCGACCTCCAGCCGCGTCTCGCCGGCGCCGAAGCGCATCCCGACCCCGCCGCGCTGCTGGGCGAGCTTGGCGGTCGCGCCGCGGCGCAGACGGGGCAGCCGGTAGCGGAGCAGGGCCAGTTCGACCTGGGCCTTGCCCTCGAGGGTGTGGGCGTTCTGGGAGAAGATGTCGAGGATCACCGCGGTGCGGTCGATCGCCGTCCGGCCGAGCAGTCGCTCCAGGTTGTACTGCTGGGCGGGGCTGAGCTCGTTGTCGAACACGACGGTGTCGGCGTCGACCGCCACGCACAGCTCGCGAAGTTCGGCCGCCTTTCCCTTGCCGATGAACCAGGTGTGGTCGGGTCGATCGCGGCGTTGCACGAGCCGGCCCACCTCGTCGGCCCCGGCGGTGTCGATGAGCGCGGCGAGCTCGTCGAGGCTGGCGTCGGTGTCGTCGTCGGTCCCGCCGGCGAACGTGACCCCGACGAGGACGATGCGCTCCCGGATCGCCCGCTCGATGAGCGTGGCGCCGAGTGCTTCGTTGTACGGACTGCTCACGGCAAGGGAACCTCGATCGTCGCGACGTAGGTGGCCGGCCCGGTCAGCGTGACCCGCCCGGGGGCCGGGTCGTCGAGCGTCACTCTCGCACTCCCTCCCGGCATGTGCACCATGAGTTCACCGGCCTCCTTGGCGACGAGCCCCCACCGAGACGCGGCCACGGCCACGGCGCAGGCACCGGTACCACACGCCTCGGTGAGGCCCACGCCTCGCTCATGGACCCGCATCGTCACGGCACCCGCCTCGGGACCCGGTTGCACCACCTCGATGTTCACATCCGGCAGCTGGGCGCCGATGGCCGCGAGGTCGATGGCATCGACGTCGTCGACGGCCACGACGATGTGCGGGTTGCCGACGCCGAGGTGAGCGACGGGGCGGTCCGGATGCGCGCCGATCGCAGCCCATCCGCGGTGCTCGTCCAGCTCCACGACCTCGCCCATGTCGACGGCGACGAGGACGGTTGCCGGGTCCTCCGTCGGCGTCACGACCACGGTCCGCGTTCCGGCATCGGTGCGGAGCCGCATGGTCACCGGCAGCGTGTCGTGGCGCCGAGTGGCGAGCGCCTGGGCGAAGCAGCGGATCCCGTTTCCGGACATCTCGGCCCGGCTCCCGTCGGCGTTGAAGAGGACCATCTGCGCCGAGTGCTCGGGCTCGCTCTCGCCGATCAGCAGTCCGTCGGCGCCAACGCCCCGCCGGCGCTCACACCAGCGGCGGGCAAGCTCGCCGAGCACGTTGTCGTCGTGGGTCGGGGGATGGAAGGCGACCAGGAAGTCGTTACCGAGGCCGTGGTGCTTGGTGAGCGAGAGGTTCATGCGCGCAGGGCGTCGATCACCACCGGCGTCACGTCGGACACCGGGTCGCGATCGACGTCGCACCAGCGTACGCGGGGGTCACGACGGAACCACCGCTCCTGCCGGACGGCGAACTGACGGGTCCGGGCCACCGTCTCGGCGACCGCCTCGTCGAGTGAGGCGCGACCCTCGAGATGGGCGAGCAGCTCCTTGTAGCCGAGCGCCTGGCCGGCGGTGCGCGAGAGCCCGCGGTCGGCGAGCCGGGCGACCTCGTCGACGAGCCCGGACGCCACCATCGTGTGGACGCGCTCCTCGATCCGACCGGCGAGGGCCGGACGCGGCCAGCGCAGCCCGATCAGCAGCGCGTCGACGGGTGGGTAGGTGGCGACGCCCGGCCCGAAGGAGCTGAACGGGCGTCCGCTCCCGAGACAGACCTCGAGGGCGCGCACGACCCGCCGCCGGTTCCCCGGCTCGATGCGCCCGGCCGCGACCGGATCGAGCGTGCGCAGCCGCTCCCAGAGCCGGTCCAGCGGCTGACCATCGAGGTCGGCGCGGATCTCGGGCCAGATGCCCGGGACGTCGAGACGGTCGATGACCGCGGTCAGGTACAGCCCCGTGCCGGCGACGAGCAGGGGCCGGCCGGCGATCGTCGCCACCGCGTCGTCGAATGCCGTCCGGTAGTCGGTCACGGTGAACTCGACGTCGGGCTCGACCAGATCGAGGCAGTGATGGCGGATCGCCGCCCGGTCTTCCGCACTCGGCTTGGCCGTGCCGATGTCCATCCCCCGGTACACCTGCATCGCGTCGACGGCGACGATCTCGGTGCCCGACACCGCGCCGGCCGCGGCCATTGCGACCGCCGACTTGCCCGACGCGGTCGGGCCGAGCACGACGACGGGCGACCTGGCGGCCACGAGCCCGGTCAGACGGCGGCGACGGGGATGCGGACCCGGTGGGCCGGCTCGGCGAGCAGCTCGACGAAGTGGCCGGTCAGGTGGTGCGGCGCGGCGCCGGTGATCTCGACCGCCGCGTACGCACCTGGGCGCAGCGCGGACGGAGGGGTGAAGTGGACGAGCCGGTTCTGCCGCGTGCGGGCGGCGACGACGGAGTCGTCCTTGCGGCTCGGACCCTCGACGAGGACCTCCTCCGTCCGGTCGACGCGGGCGCGGTTGGCGGCGAGCGCGCTGCGCTCGACGACGACTCGCAACCGGTCGAACCGCTCCCCCGCCACCGCGGGATCGACGAATTGGCCGGTCAACTCGGCCGCCTCGGTGCCGGGGCGAGGCGAGAAGATGAACGTGTAGGCGTCGTCGAAGCGAGCGGTCGCGGCGACCTCCAGCGTCTCCTGGAAGTCCCGCTCCGTCTCCCCCGGGAAGCCGACGATGATGTCCGTCGACACCGCCAGGTCGGGCACCGTGCGACGGGCTTCGCCGAGACGGTCGAGATAGCGCGCCGCCGTGTAGCCGCGGTGCATCGCCGCGAGCACGCGGTCCGAACCGGCCTGGAGCGGGTAGTGGAGGTGCTCGCAGACGGCCGCGGTCTCGGCCATCGCAGCGAACGTCTCGGGCCGCATGTCCTTGGGATGCGGCGACGTGAAGCGCACCCGGCGGATGCCGTCGACCTCGCCGACGGCGCGCAGCAGGTCGGCGAAGAGGGGCCGAACCTTCGCCGTCGAATCGCCGGCGCGGCGGGCCGCGAGCTGCAGATCGCGCCCGTAGCTGTTGACGTTCTGGCCGAGCAGGGTCACCTCGGTGACCCCCGCCGCGGCCAGCTCATCGACCTCCTCGACGATCTGCTCGAAGGGCCGGGAGATCTCGACGCCGCGCACGGCGGGCACGATGCAGAACGCACAACGGTTGTCACACCCGATCTGGATCGTGAGCCACGCGTTGTACGAGGTCTCCCGCACGGCGGGCAACGCCGACGGGAACCTGGCGTGGTCGTCGATCACGGCGGCGTCGAGGATCTCGGTGACCGGTCCGGTGAGTCGCGCGGTGCGGATCAGTTCGGCGGCCCGATGCACGTTGTGGGTGCCCATCACGACGTCGACGTGGCCCGCCTTCTGCCGGACGAGGTCGCGATCCTTCTGGGCCAGACAGCCGGAGACGACGATCTGGCGCTCGGGACGCTGCGCCTTCCACGCCTTGAGCTGGCCGAGGTTGCCGTACAGCCGGTTGTCGGCGTTCTCCCGGATGCAGCACGTGTTGAGCACGACGATGTCGGCGTCGCTCACGTCCCGCGCGGGGACGAGCCCGTCGGCTTCGAGCAACCCCGCGATGCGCTCGGAGTCGTGCTCGTTCATCTGGCACCCGAAAGTGCGCACGACGTAGCTCCGGGCGGCCGGCGACACCTCGCTCACGGCCGCCCAGGCTACGGCGATCTCAACTCCGGACGAGGCGGCCTTCGACCACCGGTGCGACCGGAGAGTTGGCGGCGATGTACTCGATCGTGATCTCGAGCAGGCCGTCGCCGGGCTGAAGCACGTCCGTGGCCTGGGTGAGCACCGTGTAGCCGTCACCGCCGGTGAGCATGAAGTCGTTGGTGACGAGCCGCACCGTGTCGGTCGGGCCGACCGGGATGAGCGGGTCGCCCGGGTCAACGCCCTCCGGGGCCTTCCAGATCCCGTCGACGACCGGGGTGATCCCGTTGCAGTGGAACGTCGCCTTCAGCCCAGCCACCTGCGGCGAGCGCCCGGTCGCGATCGCCGGGTTGCACGTCGGACTGAACCCGTTCATCAACGCCTCGGTCAACTGCGCACCGGTGAGCGTGAGGATCACCGTGCGGTTGCCGAACGGCAGCACGGCGAACACCTCGCCCCACGTGATCTCACCGGCGGCCTCACCCGCCGATGGCGGCGTGATGAGGATGTCCTGACGAAGCCCGCCCGAGTTGGTGAGGGCGGCGTCGATGCCCGGGTACTTGTCCAGCATCGCGTCGGCGACGAGGTTCCCCATCGCCGACTCGGCGAGGCGGGCCGGGTCTCGGCGGATGTCGATCGACTGCGTGCCGATGACCTGGTTCCGCAGCGGGGCCGTGTCGGCGTTCGCCTTGTCGACGATCGCCTGCACGTCGGCACGCGGCGCGACGCCGAGGTTCTTCGCCGTGCGCGTCGACGTGCCGGCCCACTCGACGTCCGACCCCTCGACCATCAGCTGGACAACCGAGTAGCTGGCGCCGGCGTTGAAGCCCTCGACCACCGGAATGCGGCCGACGAACGTGTTGGCCGCGCGGTGGGTGTGGCCGGCGATCACGAGGTCGACGGTCGTGTTCTGCAGCCCGTTCACGATCCCGATGATGGGCCCCGCCCACGGCGAGGCCGGGTTGGCGCCGAGGCGGTTGGCGCCGAGCGAAGCGCCCTCGTGGATCACGACGATCTGCACCTGCACGCCCTCGGCGCGGAGGCGGGCCGACTCCTGCCGGATCCGCTCCGCCTCGTCGAGGAACAACAGGCCCTCGGTTGCGCCGGCGCTGACGAGTTCGGGCGTCGTCCTCACGACCGACCCGATGACGCCGACGCGGATGCCGTTGACCGTGAACACCTCGGACGTCTGCATCCAGTCCGGCGCAACACCGGTCGCCTCCTCGACGATGTTGGTCGCGAGGAACGGGAAGTTGGCGCGGTCCTGGTGGAGGAGGATGCGCTCGACACCGAAGTCGAACTCGTGGTTGCCGAAGCTCGTGGCGTCGAGCCCCCACGCGTTCTCCACGTCGATCGCCGGGATGTCGTCCAGCAGAGCCGAGTTCGGCGGGGACGCCCCGACGTTGTCGCCGGCCGCGAGCAACAGCGTCTGTCCAGGAAGGGCCGACGCTTCCTCGTCGAACATCGTCGCCAGCTGGCCCGCGCCACCGACCGTCACCGTGCGCCCGTCGATCAGCGTCGTGGTCTGATCGAGCTGCCCGTGGAAGTCGTTGAGACCCACGATCGACAGCGCCGTGAAGTCGTCGCCGTCCTCGAGCAGATCGCGGCGAACGACGCCCTGGCTGTGCTGCGGAGTCGGGACCCCGAGCAGGAAGGCCGCGGTCGGGGCCAGGTCGATCGTGCGGATGTCGTCCGCCACTCCCCGCTCGATGGCGTCGCCGCCGGCGAGGAACGTCGCCCGCATGTTGGTGTTGCTGTCGAGGTCCTGCACGTCGGGCACGTAGCCGTGCTGGCCGAAGAACGCCGAGGGGGCGATGAGCGTGCCCGGTGTCGCCGCGTCGAACTGGTACGGCGGGGCGGAGAACACGACGAGGTCGCCCGTGCGGGTCGGGTGGGCCATGTCGGTGGTGCTGTCCGGACCGTTGGGGATGAATCGCGCCTCGGCCTTCGTGAAGACCCGGTCGATGACGTCCCAGCCCTCCTCGGTGCCGTCGTGGTCCCAGTCGTTCGTGTCCTCGAGCGCGAGGAAGGCGGCTCTGATGCGGGCCACCTCGGCCGCCTCCTGGTCGGCCGGCACCTGCTGGAACCCGCCCCCGGCCGGGTCGCGCCCAGCGAGGTTCAGATAGATCTGGAGGGTCCCGCCGGCCCAGCACGCCTTGGCCTTGCCGATCGTCTCCCCGATGGCCGGACGGCAGTTGGCGGTCTGGGGCAGCGCCAGGAGACCAAGGTCGACGAGCACCTCGCTCGCGTCGATGGCCAGGAACTGCGGGGCGAAGCCGTGGTCCGACGACACGAACGTCGTCAGGTTGCGGGCGCGCATGAACTTCTGGGCGAGCCGCATCGTGTGGTCGGCACCCGCGTAGGCGCGGCGGATGAACGCTTCGCGCTGCTCGACCCGGCCGTCGGGGTCGCCGTCGAGGTTGACGTCGTCGTACGACGGGTTGGCGTCGCCATTGGGCAGGTCCTCGGTGATCAGGCCGAGGAACTGGTGCTGGAACTCGTCGGTGACCGGGTCGCCGATCATCGCCAGGTCCGGCTTGTAGGTCCGCAGCAGGTAGCGGATCACCGGGTGGTAGAGCTTCTCCCAGTAGAGGCCCTGCTCGATGTACGTCTCCTCACTGACGATGCCGGCCTCGAGCACGGCGAAGTCCGCGGCGGTCGAGGTCGGGAAGCGCTCGGCGATGAAGTCGCCGAAGTCGCCCGTGAACCCGGGCTCACCGGGCCAGCCGGGCCAGATGGCGATGGCTCGCGTGACCGACGTGTGGAACAGGCGCACCTCGGAGAGGTCGGTCGCCAGGCGCTCGACCTTGACGAGGAAGCCGCCGGTCCGACCGTCGAGGTTGCTGCCCTGGATCGTGACCTTGACGTCGGCCCACTGGCCCTGCTTGAGGTTGGCGACGGCGTCATCGCCGTCCTTCGTCGTCGAGAACAGGACCCGGTCGTAGCGGGCGCGCCCGTCGTTGCGGCTGTCGTAGAGATAGGCGTTGAGGCCGTACTTGTCGACGGCTGGTGTGCCGTCGAGCACCCGCAGGCGCATCTCCTTGGGTGGGCTGAACGACTGCGGCACGTCGGTCCATCCGACGGCGTCGGTCGGCTCGGCCTGGGGGAACGGGTCCCGCTGGGCCTCCGGGAAGCCATCCGGGTGGTCGAACTGCAGGCCGAAGGACCTGATGAACGCGGCCGAGTCGCTGGTCGAGATGTAGTTCGTCGCCACCCCGCGCCCGGAGCGGAAGTCGCGGAAGTCGAGCGTCGGGCCGTTGATCACGCCGCTGCGCCCGCCGGCCCACTCGATCTGGACGACCTTCTTGCCGCCCCGCTCGGCCGCCTGGGCCAGGGTCTCCGCCTGCAGCACGTTGGCGCCGAACGCCGACGTGGAGTTGCCGAACGCCTGCCCGTTCACGTGGAAGGTGTTGTTCGTCGAGCCGTGCACGCCCGGCCACGCCCCGGTGGTCAGCGAGAACCAGCCGGCGCCGGTGTTCGCCGCGGCCTGGGTCAGCAGGCCGTTGTCGGACGCCTTGGCCCCGTTGCGGAGAAGGTCACGGAAGCCGGGAACGACGCCTTGCTGGGCGTAGCGCTCGACGGTGGCCTGCTGGAGCCCGTCGGCGGCGAAGAACAGCAGCTTGCCGCTCGCGGGCGCCGGCGGCTTCGGAGCCTTCGCCGGCAGGTGAGCTCGGGCCGAGAGCTCGCCGGATGGCACCATGCCGAGGACCGCGACGCATGCCACGAGCCCGCCGACGACACGTACGAGTCTGCGTCGTGGACGCGCGGCGTGACGCTGTCCAGTTGCTGTGCTCGCCCATAGATCCACCTTCCCCGTCTGTGCGGGACCGCGTTGTCCCGAGACCGGACACCATAGGCGAGCCGCGCGAGCGGTGCATCTCGAACCCCGATGTTCAGCTCGGCGACACTCGAGCGCCATCAGAGGCGGCCGCGCACCGCCCAGAGATCCGGAAAGACGGGCTGGAAGAGGGTCGACCGCAGGTAGGCGGCGCCGGACGAGCCGCCGGTTCCGGGCTTGTCACCGATCGTGCGTTCCACCATCTTGACGTGGCGGTAGCGCCACTCCTGGAAGCCCTCGTCGAGGTCGACGAGCCGTTCGCACACCTGGGCCGGGCCGGCGTCGTCGGCGTACACGGCGAGCAGGACGTCGTCGAGCTCAGGGGTGCGCTCGACGGGTGCCCGGACATCCCGGGTCAATGTGGCTCCGGGAACCGGATGGCCGTGATTGGCGAGGTAGATGAGGAACGAGTCGTACAGCGAGCGACGGTTCATCGCGGCCTCGATGCGCTGCCGCTCGGTGCTGCCGTCGGGGTAGGCGGCGAGGGCACGTCGGTCGCGCGCTCCGAGCACGGCCTCGAGCTCGCGGAACTGGGCCGACTGGAACCCGCTCGCCGCGTCGAGCCGGCCGCGGAAGCCGGTGAACTCGCGAGGTGTCATCGTCTCGAGCACGTCGACCTGGGCGACGACCACCTTGAGGATGGTCAGGACCCGGCGCAGGGTGTGCACGGCCCGGGCGGTGTGGTCGTGCTCGAGGAGGTCCTGGACGTGGACGAGCTCGTGGATCATCTGCTTGAACCACAGCTCGTACACCTGGTGGACGACGATGAAGAGGAGTTCGTCGTGCTCGTCGGACCGGGGACGCTGGGCCGCGAGGACCTCGTCGAGAGCGAGGTATGAGGCATAGGTCAGCGCCGGTCCGGTCGCCTCGCTCACCGTGGCGACACTACGGCGTCAGTACCGTGGGCCCGTGCTCGCCATCCTCGACGTCTCTACCGGCTACCAGATCCTCGGCATCCTGCACGTGCTGGCGGCGATCATCGCCTTCGGCCCGCTGTTCATCTATCCGTCGCTGCAGCGAGCCGGCGCCGGGGCGACGATCGCCAAGCTCCACCTGCGGCTGGTGCTGCCGGCGCTGGTGCTCGTGTGGGTGCTCGGGATGGGCCTCGTCGGGGCGTCCGACAGCGTGTGGGAGATGTCGCAGACGTGGATCGTGCTCTCGCTCATCGGTTGGGTGGTCCTGATGGTCGTGAGCTGGTTCCTGATCCGCCCCAGCCTCGGCGACACCAGCGAGAGCGCCCGCTCGAAGCTGGCGTCGGGCATCGGGATCACGCACCTGCTGCTGATCGTGATGCTCTACCTGATGATCTTCAAGCCCGGCCTGTGACCCGGCGGCCTCCGATTTGTGTCACCGCATTCGCCGCATGCGGCGAGAACGGTGACACAAACTGGGGAGCGCGTGGGCGAGCGAGCCCGAACGTGATCAGTCGAGCTCGATCGGAGCGTCGTCGGCGTCGCTGAAGGTCTCACCGGCTTCGGCACTCGGCTGGACGGCGTCGCTGCCCGGCTTGAGCCCGGCCGCCACGAGCACCCGGTCGCTGACCTCCACCATCACCTCGGGGTTCTCGGCCAGGAAGGTCTTGGCGTTCTCGCGGCCCTGGCCGAGCTGCTCGCCCTCGTAGGTGAACCATGCCCCCGACTTCTTGACGATGCCGAGGTCGACGGCCATGTCGATCAGCGAGCCCTCCCGGCTGATCCCCTTGCCGTACATGATGTCGAACTCGGCCATCTTGAACGGCGGGCTGCACTTGTTCTTCACCACCTTCACCCGGGTGCGGTTGCCCACCACCTCGGAGCCGTCCTTCAGCGACTCGATGCGGCGGATGTCGAGCCGCACCGACGAGTAGAACTTCAGCGCCCGCCCGCCAGGGGTCGTCTCAGGTGAACCGAACATCACACCGATCTTCTCCCGCAGCTGGTTGATGAAGACGGCGATGGTCTTGGTCTTGTTGAGGTTGGCCGTCAACTTGCGCAGGGCCTGGCTCATCAAGCGGGCCTGCAGGCCGACGTGGCTGTCGCCCATCTCGCCCTCGATCTCGGCCCGGGGGGTGAGCGCCGCCACCGAGTCGATGACCACCACGTCGAGCGCGCCGGAGCGCACGAGCATGTCGGCGATCTCGAGCGCCTGCTCGCCGGTGTCCGGCTGGGAGATCAGCAACTGGTCGATGTCGACGCCGATCGCCTTGGCGTACACCGGGTCCATCGCGTGCTCGGCGTCGATGTAGGCGCACACCCCGCCGTTGCGCTGGGCCTCGGCGACCACATGCATGGCGAGCGTCGACTTCCCCGACGACTCGGGGCCGAAGATCTCGGTGACCCGCCCTCGGGGCAGCCCCCCGACACCGAGCGCGAGGTCGAGCGACAGGGCTCCGGTGGGAACCGATTCGATGGCCATCGAGCCCTTCTCGCCCATCCGCATGATCGACCCCTTGCCGTACTGCTTGTCGATCTGGGCCAACGCCATCTCGAGGGCTTTGTCGCGGTCGGTGCTCATCTCGTCTCGCTTTCCCGTGTGGACGTCGTCGTGGTGTCGGTGATGGCGACCTTACGGAAGGGGTGTCACATCCAAACGGCCGCGAATGACATCACTGTAACCTGCGAACAATCGTTCGGGCAAGCATCCTCAGCGCACCGGTGGCGGGATGCCGTCACCGGGCTCGGGCGGGTGCATCGTCAGGTCGATCGCCTGCCACAACGTGTAGCTGACCGGGTACAGGACAACCGGCAGGACGATGGCGCCGAGCCCGAGGATCACGATGAGCGCGACGACCGACACGTCCGGAGCCGTGGCGGCGATCCCGATCCCCACGCCGATCAACAAGGCGCCGAAGCACACGATCGTGTTCACGGCCAGCGCGCCCAACTCGAAGCCCTCGTACCCACGCCGCCACGGGATCCCGCAGGTCCGGCACGTCTCCTGCTTGGTGAACCAGCCGGTGAAGAACGCTCCCCTGGCGCCGCACCACGCACAGCGGCGCCGCACGCCACGCCAGAGCATCGTGGTGAGCGACGGGCGGGTCATGCTCCCACGGTAGGAGACCAGTCCGCGACAATCGCCCGATGCGCCGCGGCCTCGCCGCCCTGTTCTTCTTCATCGCCGCCGTCTGCCTGGCCCTCGCCGCCGGGGGTTGGTGGCTGCAGCGCGTCGCCTTCGGCACCGAAGTCAGCGACGACGTCGTCGAGACGGCCATGGACGACGCCGACATCCGGGGCGAGATCGCCCGCATCACGGCCAACGCGACGGCCGCCACCCGAGGCATCCCGCCCTTGCAGTTGCGGATGCAGATCGAGAGCTGGCTGCGGGCCGACGATCCGGCGATCCGGACCGCGCTCGAGACCGTGATCGCCGACTCCCACGCCCGGCTCATCGGGCGGCGCGACGAACCGGTCCAGATCACCGGCCCGCAGCTCGTGCCGATCGTGCGCGACGAGCGGGCGGCGGTGCTCCCACCGGTGACGCTTCCGGTCGAGAAGATCGCCGCCCTCAACGTGGCCCGCATCGGACTCGACTGGTTCGTGCCGGCCGCGGCGATCGCCGGTGGCGTGGCCCTGCTGCTCGCCCTGCTGGCCCACCCACGCCGCGTCGATGCGGTCTACGGCATCGGGCTGTTCTGCCTCTTCGCCGCCGTCGGCGGTCGTCGTGCTCGGCTATCTCATCCCGACGTTCGTCGTGCCGGAGATCAGCGACAACATCTGGCTCGCCCTCGTGCCGGCCGTCGTGCGTGGTTCGCTCCCGTTCGTCATCGGGACGGCGGTCGTCCTCGTCGCGATCGCGCTGGCGTTGATCGCGCCTCCGCGGCGGTCGACCGGCGCCGGCGGTCGTGGGACAAGCCGATCGAGGTCCACACCGACCAACACCGTTGGTTTTGATCTGCGCGCCCAGGATTTCGTTGACAATCCATGACGGCGGGGTAGACCCGCGACTGGATTCGATTTCGGCCAACCGATCAGCGACACGATCTCGCTGACGAACACGGCCGACACGCCAGGCACGGACGGCGTCGGCCCGGGTGGGACGATCAACGCGACCAACCGCCAGCGTGACGGAGTTCACGCCGCTCGCTGCCGGGCGTCTACACGTACGTCGTGCCCCAACGTGCAGTGGGCCCGGCCCCCAACATCGTGGACGTCACGTTCACCGAGGCGACGCTGACGCTCCTCGAGGGTGGCATCGAATCGGACACGGTCACGGTGCCCGTCACGTAAGTGAAGCCGGCCGCGGCAGCACGGCGCGGAAAGGGGCCCGTCTGATCCGGGACCGTCGGAGGCGGGCCGATGCGAAACCGGGTCAGGCGGGCCGTCGCGTCCGCCGGAGTTCAGGGAACGCGTGACCGCCGGGCTGTAGCGACCGGCGGAACATCCGCGGCCCCGCCGGTCGCCACTCTCCCCCCACCTGGATGGCGAGATGTCGACACCTAACACATCGCCGACACGCGCCCGATGGTTACGGCCTTGTCGAGGTTCTTCGTCGGCGGGCGCGAGAATTCTCGCCACCGACCCGTATCCCCAGCCGACCCGGCTGCGATCACTACCGCCGTATGGGAGATGACGTACTGAGCCATCGCCTTCGCCGACTCGGCGAAGCCGAGGTCGAACACTCCGTCGCGGCCGCCCAGCTCGCCCGGATGGCGACGGTGCGGCCGCGGCGGTTCACCACGGGCGCCGCCGTCGCGCTCGCGCTGACGATCGGGGGATCGGCGACTGCTGTCGGCGTCTCGCTGGCCGTCCAACAACCGAGCTCCGATCTCGACCGGGGTTCCACCCAAGGTTGCATCGTCGTCGCCGGTCGATGTGCCTCGCACCGAGCGGGCCGCCCCTGCAGGGCTTCCCCCGCGTGTGGACTCGGATCCCTGCATCGGACCGCCTCCGTTCGCCGGCATACCAGCGGTCGACGGGCGTGCGCGAGCCGCGGAAGCCAACGAGTTCGCATGGCTGCGGGCGGCGTGCCACGACGAGGAGGAGAGCACGACGACGACGACGGCGCTCTCCCGGGTCAATCGCCGCGGCGTCGCCATCGGGCCTCCGAGCAGCGTGCCCAACGGGCCACCGACCTCGGTTCCACGCGGACGACCCGACGGCGTCCCACCGGACCACCCGACAGCGTCCCACCGGGTCCGCCCGACAGCGTCCCGAACGGACCACCCGACAGCGTCCCACCGGGTCCGCCCGACAGCGTCCCGAACGGACCACCTGCCGAAGTACCGGCCGGGCCACCCGAGAGTGTCCCCGCCGGGCCACCGGTCAGCGTCCCCGCCGGGCCGCCGGTCAGTGTCCCAGCCGGGCCGCCCACCGACCTGCCGTCCGACAACGCGGGCGGCGCGCGAGGTGGAGGTTGACGTCAGCACCGACCTGACGCTCATGCCACCCCGGCCGCTGGTCACCAGCCGCACGCGCCGCCGCGTCGCCGAGGAGGACGTTGCCGCTGAGCTCTACCGTGAGCTTGCGCCCGCCGTCCTCGGTTACCTCCGTTCGCAACGGGCCACGGAACCCGAGGACCTGCTCGGCGACGTGTTCCTGCACGTCGCACGGAACGTCAAGAGTTGCCGCGGGGATGCCGACGCTCGGCGGCGTTGGGTGTTCACGATCGCCCACCACCGACTCGTCGACTCCTGGCGTCGACGAGCCGCCCGTCCCGCCACCACCGATCAGCAGCCGCCCGAGCAGGTCGCCGTCGACGGGCAACCAGACACCATCGATCCCGAGCTGCAGGCGGCCATCGACACGCTCACGGACGAACAGCGGGTGGTCGTCCTGCTGCGGTTCGTCGCCGACTTGTCGCTACGCGATGTGGCGCGCATCACCCGCCGCCCCGTGGGTGCGGTGAAGGCGTTGCAACACCGCGGCCTCGCCGCCCTCGAGCGAGCGTTGACGGGCGAGCCGGGCGGTCAGGCGGTGAGCTCGTCGGCGAACTCGGCGAGCACTTCCGCGTAGCGGTCGGCTTCCACGTCGGTGTGCATCACCGAGATCAGCCACTGCTCGTCGAGGCCGGGAGGCAGCAGCACGCCACGGTTGATGCCGTGGATCCACTGGGCGAAGGCGAGATCGAAGTCGGTGGCCTTGTAGTCGCGGTAGTTGCGGACCGGCTCGGTCGACCAGGTCACACAGCCCTTGGCCCCGAACTGCACCGTGTGCGCCGGAAGCCCGGCGTCGTCGATGACTCGCTGGCACGCGGTGACGAGCCGCCGGTTGCGGTCGATCGCGGCGTCGGTCTGCTCCGGCGAGCACGCCTCGGCGAGTGTCGCCCGGGCCGCCGCCATCACGAGCGGGTTGCCGTTGTACGTCCCGAGGTGGAGCACCTTGCCGGCGGTAATCAGGTCCATGTACTCCTGCTTGCCGCCGAACGCGCCGACTGGGAACCCGCCTCCGATCGACTTCGCCAGCGTGACGAGGTCGGGCTCGATCCCGAAGTGCCCGGTCGCGCCGCCGTACCCCGCCGTGATGCCGGTCTTCACCTCGTCGAAGATGAGCAGGCTGCCGTACCGGGTCGTGAGCTCGCGCACCGCCTCCAGGTAGCCGGGAAGCGGCAGGCAGATGCCGATGTTCTCCATCACCGGCTCGACGATGAAGCAGGCGACGTCACCGGCGGACAGGACCCGCTCGAGCGCGTCGGGGTCGTTGTACGACACGACCACGGTGTCGGCGATCACGCCGGACGCGATGCCCGCCGTGGCCGGCACCGAGCGCGGCGCGTCGGCGGGCCCGGCCTGGTCGAGCGGCGGCTTCATCGAGATCATCAGCTCGTCGTGGTGCCCGTGGTAGCCGCCCTCCACCTTGACGATCCGGTCCCGCCCGGTCGCGCCCCGCGCCACCCGGACGGCGTCCATCGTGGCCTCGGTGCCGGAGTTGGTGAAGCGCCACATGGGCAGGCGGTAACGATCACGGAGGAGCTCGGCCACCTCGGCGTTGAGCTCGCATGGGGTGACATAGAGCGTCCCGTCGTCGAGCTGCTCCCGCACCGCGGCCGCGACGACCGGGTTCATGTGCCCGGCGAAGAGGGCACCGAAGCCCATGTCGTAGTCGACGTACTCGTTGCCGTCGACGTCGATCATGCGCGAACCGGAAGCGTTCCGGACGACGATCGGGTGCGGGTCGTACGCCTGGAAGCTCGACGGCACGCCGAGGGGCAGGACCCTGCGGGCGCGGTCGGTGGCCGCCTGCGAGCCGGTGGTACGGGCCGAGTACGTGGCGAGCTCACGCTCGATGATCGCCTTGGCCTTCGCCACCAGTTCGGGGGCCGCAGCCACGTCGGAGGACGGATGCGCGGCGGTCATGGAGGTATCACTTCCCTTGGGGATGCAGCCGTGGGGTCGCAGCACGCTACCAGCACGGCCCGCAAGCCCGGTTCGGCGCAGCGAGCGGAGACCTGGCCCGAAGGAGATGGTGCCGTTCCCCGGCCGGCGTGGCAAACTGACACGTCCCATGGTGGGCGTAGCTCAGCCCGGTTAGAGCGCCAGGTTGTGGCCCTGGAGGTCGGGGGTTCAAGTCCCCTCGCTCACCCCATCCGGCCGTGTACGGGACGTCGTGGCGCCCGTACACTGCCGGGGCTCACGTGCCCCTCTAGCTCAACTGGCAGAGCAGTGGACTCTTAATCCATTGGTTCAGGGTTCGAGTCCCTGGGGGGGCACCACGTGCGCCCAGACGTCAGTTGGTCGGCGACTCGAGCTCGGCGCGCACGATGGCCGCGCCCTCGACCATCGCCTGCATCTTGCCGAAGGCGACGTCGCGCGGGAGGTACTTCAGCCCGCAGTCCGGCGCGATCACGAGCCGCTCGGCCGGCACGTACGGCAGGGCGCGGCGGATCCTCGCCGCCACGACGTCGGGAGTCTCGACAGTGTGGTCGCCGAGGTCGAGCACCCCGAGGATGATCGTCTTGCCCTCGAGCGTCGCGAGCACGGAGGTGTCGAGCCCGGACTGGGCCGTCTCGATCGAGATCTGCTCGAGGGCGGTGCCCGCCAGCTCGGGGAGGAACGAGTAACCCGACGGGCGGTCGTGGATGATCGCCGCGTAGCCGAAGCAGATGTGCAGCGCCGTCGTGCCCGTAACCCCGTCGAGGGCCCGCGCGATCGCCTGCAGCCCGTACTCCCGGGCCGCGTCCGGTCGCGCCTGCATGTACGGCTCGTCGATCTGCACGATGTCGGCGCCGGCGGCGAAGAGGTCCTTGATCTCCTCGTTCACCGCCGACGCGTACCCGAGCGCGAGTCTCCGCGGCGCTCGGGTAGAAGTCGTTCTGCGCCTGCTGCGACATCGTGAACGGCCCGGGCACGGTGACCTTCGTCGGCCGCTCGGTGTTGGCCTTGAGGACCTCCAGGTCGCGCAGCTGCACCGGGTGGCGGCGGCGGATCGGCCCGACGACCCGGGGCACCGGGTTGGGATGACCGCTGCGGTCGAGCGCGGTGCCCGGGTTGTCGATGTCGACGCCGTCGAGGGCGGTCGCGAAGCGGTTGGAGTAGCTCTCCCGCCGCATCTCGCCGTCGGTGATGATGTCGAGCCCGGCCCGTTCCTGGTCACGGATGGCGAGAACGGTGGCGTCGTCCTGCGCCTGCTCGAGCCACTCCGGATCCACCCGCCACAGTTCGCGGGCGCGGACTCGCGGCGGGAAGCGTCCGGCGAGGCGCGCCCGGTCGATCAGCCAGTCCGGCTGGGCGTATGACCCGACGAGAGACGTCGGAAAGAGCTTCGACATCGCAAGCGAGCCTGTTCGTGTCCCGGCCGCTGAAGGCGCCTCCCGGGACACGATCAGTCAGATGACCTCAGCCGCCTCGTAGCCCTCGTGGTTCTTCACCATGAAGAGCGTGCCGAGGAAGAACCCGTAGATCAGGTGCCACACGAGCACCGCAGCCGGCAGCTTCCACTCGTCGGGACCAGAGAAGCTGAAGAACCCGTAGCCCTGGTTGGGCACGTACGCGTACGGAACCAGGAGGCCAACGCTGATGATCGACATGATGACGCTGTACAGCAGTCCGGAGGCGAGGTTGCCGCCCCGGGTGTTGCGGAACGGCATCAGCGGGAGGAAGAGCACGGCGTAGAGGATCGAGAACACGATCCCGTTCACGAAGTGCAACGCCTGCCCGGTGAAGAACGAAGCGGCCGACGTGGCGAAGACCGGGTCGAAGGCACCGGTCGCGGTCGCCCCGTTGAGACCATCGGCGAAGGTGGTACCGAGGATGCCGTTGTACAGCGGCCACGGCAGCGTCGGCAGGCCGACCGCCGGGAACACATAACCGAAGTACGTGCCGAGTTGCGTCGCGATCACGCCGACAAGCACGATGCCACCGACGCGATGCCGATCGACCCAGTTGTACCACCACGGGGCGATCCCGCCGGGCGTCTTGAGTCGCGCGGCCTCTCGGATCGTCGCCCGGCCGTCCGTCGACGGAGCGGTGATGACAGCCATCAATGAACCCCCTTTCCCCACGTCGGCCCCCCGACCGACCAGCGGACAGGCTACCACAGTACGGACAGTCAGTCGGAGGACCCGTCCGGCGGGTGGTAGTCGATGTTGCGGTCGACGTGCAGGTAGATGTCCATCCCGACCGGGTCGGCCTGCTCCTCGGTGAGGTGACCGAGGATCCCGGCGCACCGGGCGAGCAGGGCGAAGCCCCGCATCGCCGACAGGGGGAGGTCGAGGTCGGCGAGCACCGCGCCGCAGGTGCCGGCGCCGTTCAGCGGCAGCGTGCGACCGAGGACCTGCGGGTGCACGCGGCCGATCGCGGCGAACAACTCGAGATGGTCGCGGAACGTGCCCTCGCGACGGGCGAGCTCGAACAGCACCGGCGTGCGGGGATCCTCGACCTTGTGCACGGGGTGACCGAGCCCGGGCACGAAGCGTCCCGCCGCCTTCGTGCGGGCGACGACGTCGGTGGCGAGCTGGTCCCATCCCGCCTCGTCGGCCGGCCGCTCGTTCTGCTCGGCGAGCGCGGCGGCCAGGAACTCGGCCGCGTCCTCGGTGACGCCGAGGAACCGCGAGCCGCCACCCAGCAGGCCGGCGGCGAGCGCGCCCTGCAGCGAGTCCGGTGCGCTCAGGTACGTGAGCCGCGCCGCGATCGCCGTGGGCGTGAAGCCATGGTCGGCGAGCGACACGAGGACGGCTTCGAACATCGTCAACTCGCCGCGCGTCGGGCGGCGCTTGGCGACGAGCCAGAAGGCGAGCTCGCCGAACGACACCGGCCGATCAGCTCGGCCGGCGAGGTCGTGGCCGAGGAGCGTGATCGTGTCGACCGACGACGTGCCGATGCCGGTCCGGTAGGTGATCGGCGCCCATCAGTCCAGTCCTTGCGTCGGGATCGCCGCGCAGCCAGGCCTTGATCTCGTCCGTGTGCTCACCGAGCATCCGGCGGCGGGCGGTCGTAGCGCAGGTCGGCCGCGCCGAACGTGATCGGGTTGCGGACGAGCGTCACGGCCCGGTCGCCGCTCCCGAGCTCGACCCGCGGCGCGAGCCCGAGGTCCTCGGCCAGCTCGACACCCTCCCCGATCGTGTTGATCGGCCCGCTCGGCACGCCGGCCTTGTTGAGCGCGATGAACAGGTCGTCGGCTCGCCACTTGGCGAGCGCGGCGAGGAGGAAGGGGCGCAGCTCCTCGCGGTTGCGCGTGCGGTCGACGTTGGTGCCGAAGCGAGGGTCATCGGCGACCTCGGGGATCCCGAGCACGTCGCAGAGGGCACGGAACTGGCGGTCGTTCCCGGCCGCGATGATCAGGTCCCGGTCCGCGGTCGGCATGGTCTCGTACGGGAACAGGCTCGGGTGGGCGTTGCCCATGCGCATCGGCACGACTCCCGCCGCCGTGTAGGCGGCCGTCTGGTTGACGAGCCCCGACATCGCCGAGGAGAGCAGGTTCACCTCGACGTGCTGGCCGCGTCCGGTCTCGCTGCGCTGGTGGAGCGCGGCGAGCACGCCGATCAGCCCGTGCAGGCCGGCCATCACGTCGAACACCGAGATGCCGGCGCGGAAGGCCTCGCCGTCGCGATCACCGGTGAGGCTCATCAGGCCCGACACGGCCTGCACGATGAGGTCGTAACCGGGCAGCCACGCCCCTTCGGCCGTGCCGAACCCGCTGATCGACAGGTACACGAGCCCGGGGTTGCCGGGCGCTGCCGACTCGTAGTCGAGCCCGAACTTCGCCAGCGATCCGGGCTTGAAGTTCTCGATCGCCACGTCGGCGCGACGCAGCAGTTCGACGGCCAGCGCTCGATCGTCCGGGTCGCCGAAGTCGAGTACGACGGATCGCTTGTTCCGTCCGATCGACAGGTAGTACGTCGACACGCCGTTCTTGACGGGTGGCATCCACGTGCGCGTGTCGTCGCCGTTCGGGCCCTCGACCTTGAGGACCGTGGCGCCCATGTCGGCGAGCAGCATCGAGCAGTACGGACCGGCGAGGACCCGCGAGAGGTCGGCGACGACGATGCCGTCGAGCGGGCCGCGGCGCCGTCCGGTCGCGGGATCGTCGCTCATGTCCGGCACCCGTGCGAGGATGCGTCCGTGGCGCGCCAGTCGAGCTCGGACTTCGTCGAGGCGCTCGCCCGAGGCCTCGCCATCATCACCGCCTTCAGCCCCACCGCGACCCAGTTGTCGGTCAGCGACGTCGCGACGCGTACGTCGTTGCCCCGCCCCACGGCGCGACGCCTGCTGATGACGCTGGAGCAGCTGGGGTACGTCCGGGCGAACAACGGGCTGTACTCGCTCACCACCAAGGTCCTCGAGCTCGGCACGACGTACGTCGCCGCGCTGGGGATCTGGGAGCTCGCCCGTCCGCACATGGAGGCCCTGGTCGGGCGCACCGGCGAGTCGAGCTCGATGTCGCAACTCGACGGCAGCGACATCGTGTACGTCGCCCGCGTGGCGGTGCCGAAGATCATCGCCATCGCGGTGCACATCGGGACCCGCTTCCCGGCCGTGGCGACGTCGATGGGCCACGTGCTGCTGGCGGACCTCCCCCGCGCCGAGCTGACGCGGGTGCTCAAGACCCGGTCGCAGTCCGACATCATCCCGCGGGTGTCCCCGCCCCGGCGCGAGCTCGAGCGCGAGCTGGAGGGCGTTCGCGAGCGGGGCTGGGCGGTGTCGGACGAGCGCCTGTCGCTCGGCATCCGGTCGATCGCCGCGCCGGTGCGGGACGCGTCCGGCCGCACCGTCGCCGCCCTCAACGTCACCGTGCACGCCGCCGAGACGTCGGTCCGCGAGCTGACGACGCGCCACCTGCCGTTGCTGCTCGAGACGGCGGACCACGTCACGCAGGAGTGGGCCAACCTGTCGCGGCTTCCGGTACCGAATCCGCTCGAGCGCACGTGACGGTCCATCTACGCCGCCATCGCCACGGTCTGATCAGCGATGAAGCTCGCCAGGGCGACGGGATCGCTGAAGAACGGGGAGTGGTCGGTGTCCAGCTCGGTCGAGCTGCCGACGAGAGCCGCTCGCTGTCGCTGCGCGCCGGGACGCACGGCGCGGTCGTCGGCGCACACGACGTAGGAGCTCGGGACGGATGTCCACGCCGGGTCGGCGGTCGGCGCCGCGGGCACGACGCTGGACATCGGACGCCACCGGCTCGTCGCGAAGTCGGCGAGCGACGGGCTCGTGCGGTGGTACAGGAGCGGTCGAGCGTCGGCGGACAGGCGCACCACCTCGTCGTCGCCGACCACCATGCAGGCGTGGAACTCGGGAAAGCCCCAATCACCGGTGTGCGCCGCGGGCGATTCTCCGGGGAGCGGTAGCCGCCCGGCGACGAACGTCAGGTGCGCCGCCGCGTGGCCGGCCGCGGCGACCACGAGCCCGGCGTAGCTGTGCCCGACGACGTGCACCGGACCGTGTGTCGACAGCGCCGCGAGCTCGTCGCGCACGCACCGGACGTCGTCCTCGTACCCGGTGAACGGCAGGTCGACGGCGCGTGAGGTGACGCCCCACGTCGACAGCTGGTCCATCACGAGCAGCCAGCACCATCCGGCGTGGTGCGCGCCGTGCACGAAGAGCACCGTGGCCGGGACCGGTCGCGGCACTCGGGGCTACCGGTAGACGTTGTTGCTCGTGTGATCGCCGTCGAGCCAGCGCTTCAGGGTGTCATGGGCGTCGGCCCGCCGCTCGGCGGTGATCTCGTCGACGGTGTCGACGTCGGCGGTGAACTCGAGGAGCAGACCGTTCGGGTCCTCCGTGTACAGCGAGCGGCAGTACCCGTGCTCGAGCACGTAGGTCCCGTCCGGCTTCCACCCGGCCTCCTGCAGGCGGTGGTGGATCTCCTGCTGCAGCTCGGGCGTGACCTTCAGCGCGATGTGGCGGAACGGGGATGGCGTGAGCTCGGGGTTGAACAGCTCGTCGTCGTCCTGGTTGGCGAACTGGAAGAAGGCGAGGGCGCTGCCGTCGCCGAGGCCGAAGAACGTGTGGCAGTACACCCGCAGCGCGCCGAACAGCTCGTCGGCCTCGGACCAGGTGGCGATGAGCGGGAGGCCGACGAGGTCCTCGTAGAACGCCCGTGTGGCCTCCTGATCCTTCGTCACGAAGGCGTTGTGGTGCAACCTGCTGGGAAGCTTCTCCATCGTCGCCACGGCTCGTACCTCCTGCGTTCGGGCCCCGCTCGGCTTGTGGCCACCAGACGGACAATTTACCATGCACCGGTCACGACCGTCGGGGAAGCGGAAGAGGCCAGTGAGCGAGCGAGTCTTCGAGCGAGCGAACCAGCATCACGGCGCCGAAGGCTCACTGGTGCACCGATCACGAACCATGAAGCACGTTCTCCACGGTGCGACGGTGCACCAGTGAGCGACGAAGCGGACCGCATCCTGACCACCCACACCGGCAGCCTTCCCCGCCCCGCCGACCTGATCCAGCTGATGTGGGCCGTCGGCGACGGCATCCCCGTCGAACCGGCCGCGCTCGAGGCCCGCATCGCCACCGCCGTCACCGAGATCATCCAGCGGCAGCTCGACGCCGGCATCGCGGTCGTCAACGACGGCGAGATGTCCAAGCCGAGCTACGCGACGTACGTGAAGGACCGCCTCGGCGGGTTCGGTGGCGAGTCGATCCAGGACTACTTCTTCGCCGACCTCGTCGACTTCCCGCGCAGCGCCGAGCTCGTCGCCGCCAACCCCGGGCGCCGCAAGCGCTCGGCGCCGGCCTGCACCGGACCGATCACCGTGAAGGACGACACGGCGGTCGCCCGCGATCTCGCCAACCTGCGCCGGGCGACGGAGGCCGCGCCGGCGACCAGCACGTTCTCGAGCGCGGCGTCACCGGGCGTCGTGTCGCTCTTCTTCGCCAACCAGTACTACGCCAGCGACGAGGAGTACCTGGACGCGATCGCCGAGGCGATGCGAACCGAGTACGAGGCCATCGCCGCCGCCGGCGTGGCCGTCCAGCTGGACTGTCCGGACGTCGCGATGGGCCGTCACTCCGCGTACGCCGGGATGGACGCGAAGCAGTTCCGTGACCGGGTCGCGCTCAACATCGAAGCCTTGAACCACGCCGTGCGGAACATCCCCGCCGACCGCCTACGGATGCACCTCTGCTGGGGCAACTACCCCGGGCCCCACCACCACGACGTCGACCTGGCCGAGATTCTCGAGCTCGTGTGGAGGGCGAAGCCGCGGACCGTGCTGTTCGAGGCGGCGAACCCCCGTCACGCTCACGAGTGGACGTTGTTCGAGACCGTCGCCGTGCCGGACGACAAGATCCTGTGTCCGGGCGTGATCGAGCCGCAGTCGAACTACATCGAGCACCCCGAGCTCGTCGCCCAGCGCATCGAGCGCTACGCCAACCTCGTCGGCCGCGACCGGGTGATGGCGGGCGTCGACTGCGGGTTCAGCGTCCACGTCGGGATGCAGGGCATCGACCCCGACGTCGCGTGGGCGAAGCTCGGCGCGCTCGCTCGAGGCGCCGAGCTGGCGAGCTCGCGCTTGTGGCCCTGAACTAACTCACTTCGTTGAGCTTGCCCGTGTGCACGTCGTAGACGAACCCACGGACGTTGTCCTTCCGCGGGATGTACGGGCTCGCCGTGATCCGGGCGATCGACTGGCGCACGTCCTCGTCGAGATCCGGAAACGCCTCCGCCGACCATGCGGGCTTGATGCCGACGTCGTCCTGGATCGACCGCTTGAACTCGTCGTCGGTGAAGGTGAGCATGCCGCAGTCGGTGTGGTGGATGAGGATGATCTCCTCGGTGCCGAGCAGGCGCTGCGAGATCGCCAGCGAGCGGATCACGTCGTCGGTCACGACTCCGCCGGCGTTGCGGATCACATGCGCCTGCCCCTCCTCGAGGCCGAGCACGCCGTACGGGTTGAGCCGGGCGTCCATGCAGGCGACCACTGCGACCTTGCGGCCCGGCGGCAGCGGGAGGTCGCCCTTGTCGAAGGCGGCGGCGTAGGCCGCGTTGTTCTCGAGCAGCTGATCAGTGGTCGACACGAACGTCCCCTCTCCCGAAACATGACCGGTTCTGTCAGGAATCGACGGTAGCGGTTGCCCACCGCCGGGGCAAGGTCGTCACCCGCCGGCGGCGGCCAGCCGTTCGTGCAGGCGGCGGCGCAGCTCGTCGCTGTCGTAGCTGCGCCACGCCCGCCGACGCCGTTCCCGGACCACTCCGGCGGCGACGACACCGCCGAGCGCGGCGAGACCGAAGAGCTTCCACCAGCGCACGGCCCCGTACAGTACGGCGGTGTCGCAGGGCACCACGATCAGCCTGGACGAGGCGCTCGCGACCGCCCACACCGCTGACGTGTGGCTGTTCCGTGGGACGAAGCTCGCCGACCGCGCCGTGCGCATCGCCACCAACGCGCCGGTCAACCACGTGGCGATGGTCGTCGCCATCGACGATCTGCCGCCCCTGCTCTGGCACACCGAGCTCGGGCAGTCGATGGAGGACGTGTGGACCGGCACCCACCACCGCGGCGCCCAGCTCAACCGGCTCGAGGAGGCCTACCGCACATGGACCGGGCGCTACGGGCAATGGGCGTACGTGCGGCAGTTCGACGGCGAGGTGACGCGGGCGATGGAGGACGAGCTGCTCCGCGTCATCGCCGAGTACGACGGCCGGCCGTTCCCGTCCCCCCTCGGCCTCGTCCAACGCTGGGTCACCGGCCGCTTCCGGCACGAGGCGACCGGGCAGGCGGTGTTCTGCGCCCAGCTCCTCGCCGTCACCTTCGAACGGATGGGACTGCTCGACCCCAAGCGCCCGGCGAACTGGTACGACCCGGGCCGGTTCTGGAGCGGCGATCAACTACCGCTCGCCGGCGGCGCGCACCTCGGCCTCGAGATCGCCGTCAGCGGGTGACGTCGCCATCGTCTGCACGATCGCCTCGAGCACACGGTCGCTCGTCGCGAAGTTGAGCCGGGCGAAGCCGACGCCCTGGGGGCCGAACCGGGGCCCCGAGCTGAGCTCGACCCCGCGCTCGTGCATCACCGCCGCCGGGTCGTCGCCGAGGTCCAGGGCGCGGAAGTCGAGCCAGGCGAGGTAGGTCGAGTCCGGGACCGCGTACCCGACGCCCGGGAGGTGTTCGGCGAGGAGAGTGGTGAGACGTCGGCGGTTCGCATCGAGCCGCGCCGCGACGGCCCGCTGCCAGTCATCGCCGCCGGTCCAGGCGGCCAGCGTCGCCGTCACGCCCATCAGGTTCGGCGCCCCGAAGTAGTGCCGCGGCAGCGCTTCGAGCTGCTCGTGCAGGCCGCGGTGGCCGGCGTGGAGGATCGCCCAGCGCAGGCCGGCGAGGTTGAACGCCTTCGACGCCGACGTGACCGTGACGGCAAGCGCCGCGGCGTCCTCGCCGATCGTCGCGAACGGGACGTGGCCGTTGGGCGGGTGGACGAGCTCGGCGTGGACCTCGTCGCTGAGCACGGCGAGGTCGTGGCGCAGCGCGATGTCGGCGAGCTGCTCGAGCTCGGCCCGCCGGAACACGTGCCCGGTCGGGTTGTGCGGATGGCACAGCAGCACGAGGCGGGCCTCGTCGGCCCCGCTGCGCAGGCGGTCGGCCAGGTCGTCGTGATCGAACGACCAGGCGCCGTCGACGAGCTGGGCCGGCACGGGCACGACGCGTCGGCCGGCGCTCCGGATCGTCTCGAGGAAGGGGTAGTACGCGGGCAGGTGCACGACGATTCCGTCGCCGGGTCGGGTCAGGTGGTTGATGGCGACGGAGACGCCGTGCATGACGTCGACGATCTCGTGCAGGCGCTCCCCGTCGGGACACCACCCGAAGCGCACCGTCATCCGCTCGACGAAGCGCTCCGGCAGCGGGGAGCGGCCGATCGTCGGCCAGTTCGGGTAGCCGACGTCGGTGCGGGCGGTCTCGACCAGGCGGTCCCGGATGACCGGGGCGACCGGGAAGTCCATGTCGGCGACCCACGCGGCGAGACGCCCGCCGGCCTGCGCCCACTTCGCTCCCGGCCGCGCCCGCAGCCCGGCCACGTCGAGGTCGTCGAGACCGAACGGGTCGGGATCGGCGGACACCTCAGTCCTTGCCGGTGGCGCGGGGGAACCCGGGCACCCACTCTGACGGGTCGCGGCCGAGCGAGCGCAGGCGGACCTGCATCCACACCGGGACCTCCATCTCGCCGCCGGCGCGCAGCCGTGCGACCTGCTCGCCGTCCTCGGCCCACACATGGCAGCTGCCCATGTTCAGCTGCCACGCCATGTCGCGATGGTCCTGGTCCGGCGGCTGGAACGGGACGTCGACGTCGTCGATGTTGCGCACCCGGGCCGCCCGCATCGACCAGAAGCACTGCACGGCGACGGGCGCCATCGCCTGGATCAGCGCGGTCGTGTGCGTGCAGCCGCGCGGGCCGCCGAACAGCTCCCGGACCCGGTTCGTGAAGCCGCGCGCGATCGAGAGCCCGACGAGCTCGTGGTAGTGGTCCTCGATACGGGGGCACGTCGTGTTGGGGTGGATCTCGAGGGTGGCCTCGGCGCGGACGATCTCGAGCGACGGGAAGTCGATCTCCAGCTCGACCTGCATGTGGTGGATGGTGAGCGGGTCGGGATCGTCCTCGACGTACATGCCGGGCGGCTTCTGATCGCGCACCGCGCCGCGGATCAGGAGGCGATCGTCGGCGACCCGGTACGCCCGCACGCGGTACTCGCGGTCGTGCAGCGGCTCGAATCCCGGGGGGTCGGGCGGGAGGATCGAATCGGTCGCGAACACGCTCATCCCTCAGTCGTAACCGCCGCACCCGGTCGCTGTCGACCCCGGATACGTTCGCCCGGTGCCGATCGAGCCGGTCACGCTGCGGGGCGACCACGTCGAGCTGATCCCGCTCGCCGTCGCCCACGCCGACGAGTTGGCGGAGGCGGCGGCCGGCGATCGAGCGACGTACGGCTTCACGGAGGTGCCGGCCGGCGCGGGCGTGATGGCGGCGTACATCACCAAGCTGCTCCGGCAGCGCGACCAGGACGCGGCGTTGCCGTTCGCCCAGCGCCGGCTCGCCGACGGTCGCCTCGTCGGGTGCACCCGGCTGATGGAGCTGCGCTGGTGGCGGGGGCGGCCCGTTCCCGACGAGGCCGAGATCGGCGGGACGTGGCTGGCGGCCGACGCCCAGCGCTCGCCGTTGAACACGGAGGCCAAGCTGCTGTTGCTGACCCACGCGTTCGACGTGTGGGACGTGTGGCGGGTCGCCCTGTGCACCGACGCCCGCAACGAGCGCAGCCGCATCGCCATCGAGCGCATCGGCGCCCGGTTCGAGGGGATCCTGCGCAACCACCGCCCGTCGTCGGTGGCGGGCGAGGAAGGGCGGCCGCGCGACTCGGCGCTGTTCGGGATCACCGCCACCGACTGGCCCGAGGTGCGCGAGCGGCTGCGGCAGCGCTTGTCCGCCGGCTGATCCATCCGAGGGTTTCGCTTCACCCGAGGGTTTGCGGGCCGGACGGGGCGTCGGAAACCCTCGGATGGACGAAACCTCGGGTGTGGAGTGGGTGGCGTACGGTGCGGCGATGGACGTGCTCGTCGTGTGCGCGCACCCGCGACCGGGCAGTTACACGCACGCCGTCACGGACGCCGCTGTCCGCGGGTTCACGCGCGCCGGTCACGACGTGACGACGCTCGACCTGTACGCGCTCGGGTTCGCCCCGGCGATGACGACCGCCGAACGGGCGGCGTACCACGGCGAGGAGCCGCTGCTCGATCCGCTCACGCGTGAGCACGCCGCGCTCGTGCAGCGGGCCGAGATGCTCGTGTTCATCTACCCGACGTGGTGGAGCGGGCCGCCCGCGATCCTGAAGGGATGGCTCGAGCGGGTCTTCGTCCCGGGCGTGGCGTTCCGGTTCGACGACCGCGGGAAGGTGCGCCCGGCGCTCACCCACGTTCGGCGGATCGTCGGCGTGAGCACGTACGGATCGCCGTGGACGTACATCAAGCTGCTCCAGGACGGCGGGCGGCGGATGCTCACCCGCGCCTTGCGGATGAACTGCGGCCTGCGCACGCCGACGACGTGGCTCGGGCTCTACTCGATCGACACGCTCGGTGACGCCGAGCGCCGCGCGTTCCTCGACCGGGTGGAGCACACCGCCGCCCACCTCGAGCCGGCCCGGCGATGAAGACCCTCGTCGTCACGTGCCATCCGGATCCGCAGTCGTTCACGATGGCCGTCGCCGAGCGGGCCATCGCCGCCATCGGAGGGCGCGGCGACGAGGTGCGCGTGACTGACCTGTACGCCGACTGCTTCGACCCGCTGCTCAGCGGCGAGGAGCAGGACCGCCACCTCGAGCCGGGGCCCGACCCGGCGGTCGCCCACCACGCCGAGGACCTGCAGTGGTGCGACCGGCTCGTGCTCGTCTACCCCACGTGGTGGAGCGGCCAGCCGGCGATGATGAAGGGCTGGATCGAGCGGGTGTGGGTGCGGGACGTGGCGTTCGACCTGCCACCGGGCTCCAACCGCGTCCAGCCCCGCCTGCACAACGTGCGGCGGCTGGTTGCGATCACGACGCACGGCTCGTCCAAACTCGTCAACGCCGTCGAGGGCGAGGTCGGCAAGCGTCTCGTGACCCGGACGCTGCGGGCCGTGTGCCATCCGCTCGACGCGCACCACGTGGCTGGCGATGTACGGCGTCGACACCGCCACCGACCGCCAGCGCCAGGCCTTCCTCGATCGCGTCGAGCGCAAGCTGAGCCGCTGACGTCACCTCTCGTCCGAGTGTCTTACGTCAATCGAGTGTCCTGTGCGGGAGGGACCCTCATCGGACACTCCGATGCACGCAAACACTCGGGTGGTTAGGGACGGGAGGCGATGGCGCCGGCGACCTCGGCGGCGACGGCGGCGTTGTGCTCGGCGAGGGCGAGGTTGGCGGGCACGCTGCGCCCCGCAGTCGCCTCGGCGATGCGCTCGAGCACGTAGGGGGTGACGGCGGCGCCGGTGATCGACGCGCCGGCGGCGTCGGACAAGGCGCGGCTCAGGATCTCGTTGATGTACGCGGCCTCGAGCTCGTCGCGCTCGGGGATCGGAACCGTGAGCAGGACGCCGAGCGCCGCCCGGCTCCGGCGGGCCAGGACGTCCGCCACCTCGGTCGCCGTTTCGACGCGGTGCGGGACCGGCAGCCCGGACGACCGTGAGTAGAACGCCGGGAACCAGTCGTGCCGCCAGCCGAGCACGGGCACGCCGACAGTCTCCAGGTACTCCAAGGTGCGGGGCAGGTCGAGGAACGCCTTGGCGCCCGCGCAGACCGTCACGACGGGGTGGTTGGCGACCGCGTCGAGGTCGGCCGAGATGTCGCCGGTGACGTCGGCTTCGCGGTGGACGCCACCGATGCCGCCCGTCGCGAACACCGAGATGCCGGCCGCGGCGGCGAGGGCGACGGCCGCCGACACCGTGGTCGCGCCGAAGTCCCACCGCTGGGCCGTGGCCACGGCGAGGTCGCGCTCGGCGACCTTGCGGGCCGGTCCCAGGATCCGGGCGTGCTCGTCGGAATCCAGCCCGACCCGTGGCCGACCGTCGAGCACGGCGGTGACCGCCGGCACCGCTCCCCCGGCCTCCACCGTCCGGACGCACCGTTCGAGCGCGTCGGCGTTGGCCGGCGACGGCAGCCCGAGGTTGGAGAAGATCGTGGACTCGAGCGCCACCACCGGACGGCCCGAGGAGAGGGCGTCCGCCACCGCGGGAGCGACGACTGGTTCGAGCACGAGCGGCAGTCTCGCATTCTGTCGGTTGCGATCGGCCGGAACCGGTCGATCCCGACCGACAGAACGGGCAGTCACGCCGGCTCGAACCGGCTGACCGCCTCGACCTGGGTGGTCTGCGGGAACGTGTCGACGACCTCCGTGCGGGCGTGGCGGTAGCCGGCGCCGGCGAGCAGCTTGGTGTCCCGCCCGAGCGATGCCGCGTCGCAGCTCACCACCACGAGCACGGGCGCCGCCGTCCGGGTCAGGGCGGCCACCCCGGGCCGACCGAGCCCGGTCCGGGCGGGGTCGGCGAGAACGACGTCGACCGCCGTGTCCGACGGTTGGTGCCAGCCTCCGACCTCGGTCCGCACGACGTCGGCGTCGCGCCCGGCCAGGTTGTGGCGGGCATCGGCCACGGCGGCGCGCGACGTCTCGATCGCGATCAGGCGCGTCTCCGAATCGGTCGCGCATGCCGCCAGCGTCCCCACTCCGGCGTAGGCGTCGACGACGAGGGCGGCGTGCTCCAGTTCAGGGGCGAGGCGGCGGATGGTCGTCGCCAGCAGCTCGGCCGCCTGGGGGCCGGACTGGAAGAACGAGGCCATCGACACCCGCAGCCGCCGGCCCGCGACGTCCTCGTGGACGGTGGCGGTGGAACCGATCGCCGTGCCGTCGGGCAGCCCGCGGACCTCGCCGGCGGAACGGTCCCAACGGGCGTTGAGCTCACCGGTCGCGACGGACATGCGCAGCGTCGCCTCGACACCCGGGTCGAGGCGCAGTTCGGCGATCACACCGGCGAGCGGCGCGTGGGCGACGAGGCAGTCGGGCGCGGCGACGACGTCGTGCGAACCCTCCGCCCGGAACCCCGCCCGCCCGTCCGGCCCCGCGGCGACTCGGACGGTCGTGCGGTACCGGGTCGGCGTCACTCCCCCGCCCGATTCGACCACCGCTCCGTCGACGCGGCCGATCCGGCGCAGGGCGTCGGCGACGATGCCCACGCGGGCCGCCCGCTGAGCGTCGACCGACAGGTGCTGCCACCCGCAGCCGCCGCACCCCGCCCGGCGGGAGGCGCACGGCGGCGTGACCCGATCGGGCGACGGATCGACGACCTCGACCACGTCGGCCCGCGCCCAGTCCCGCTTGGCCGCGGTCACGTCGGCGACGACCGTCTCGCCGGGCAGCGCCCCGCGGACGAACACGACCCGTCCGTCGTCGTCCCGTGCCGAGCGCGTCGCCCCCGGCGACGAAGCGCTCCGGGCGGAGCACCAGACGGCCCATGTCCGGATGCTACGAGCACCCCGTTCCGCTACCGTCGACCTGGATGGCCCGTCCGATCCAGATCGCGCCCTCCGTGCTGCCGGCCGACTTCGCCCGACTCGGTGACGAGGTCGCCGCGCTCGAGAAGGCGGGCGTCGATCTCATCCAGTGGGACGTGATGGACGGCCAGTTCGTCCCCAACCTGACGTTCGGCCCCGACGTCATCGCGGCCGCACGCGAGCACGCCAGCGTCCCGTTCGAGGCCCACCTCATGGTGCTCACGCCGGATGCGATGGCACCGCGGTATGTCGAGGCCGGGTGCCGCGCGGCTGATCGTCCACGCCGAGGCGACCGACCACCTCCACCGCACGCTCGGCGCGATCGGGGAGCTCGGCGCCGCGGCCGGGGTCGCGATCAATCCCGCGACGCCGCCGAGCGAGATCGCCCACGTGCTCGACCTCGTCGATCTCGTGCTCGTGATGACCGTGAACCCCGGCTTCGGCGGGCAGCGCTATCTGGCGTCGATGGAGCCCAAGATCACCGCCGTGCGGGCGATGATCGAGGCCGCCGGGTGCGCCGACCGGATCGACGTCGAGGTCGACGGCGGCATCACCCCGGAGACGGTGCGCGGCGCCGCCGGCGCCGGCGCCAACGTGCTGGTCGCGGGCAGCGCCCTGTTCGGCGACCCCGACGGGCTCGAGCACGCGGTGACCGAGCTGCGCCGGCTCGCCACGGACGCCGTCGGCGCGGCCTGAGCTCCGTGACCACGCTCGACGACGCGGCCGTCGTGCCGCCCCGGCTCTTCGTCTACGGAACGCTGCAGCCGGGCCGGCTGCGGTGGCCGCTCCTCGCGCCGTTCGCGACGCATCAGCGCCCGGCGGCCGTCCGCGGTCTCCTCTACGACAGCGGAAACGGCTGGCCGGTGGCCGTCTTCGATCTCGTCGATCGGGAGGTCCCTGGCGTGCTCGTCGACCTCGTGCCCGAACGGGTCCCGACCGCGCTCGAGCTCCTCGACGACGTGGAGGGCACCGTCTCGGGCCTGCTCCACCGCGTCGTCGTGAGCACCGTCGACGGGGCGACGGCGTGGTCCTACCACTGGCCGGGCACCACTGCCTCGATGCAGCCGATCGACCGGTGGGACACGACGGACGAACGCTGAGCTATTCGATCCGCGTCGCGATCGGCGAGCCCACTTCGACGGTCCGTCCGACGGTGCACAGCCGGTCGTGCGAGCGCTGCACCGCGCCGGGGAGCACCTCGCGGGCCGCGTCACCGTCAGCGCCGTCGGGGAACCGGACGCGGAACGACACCTCGATGTCGGTCAGCCGGTTGCCCTCGTCGTCCCGGATCTTGATCGCGTCGACCGCGACGGCGAAGGACTCAGGTTCGGCCCGACGCGACGTGAGGATGTAGACGTCGATCGCGGTGCAACCGCCGATGGCGGCGAGGAGCAGTTCGGTGGGCGTGAAGTCCGGCCCGTCGCCGGTTCCGAAGGCGACCCGACCGCCCCGGCTGTTGGTGGCGGCAAAGCGCCCCGCATCCGTGCGTTCCACACCCACGTTCCGTGGCACTGGAGACGTGGCCATCATCGCCGTGCTATCACCGGAACTGCACCGGATCGGGCAGGCTGGCCTCGATGGAGGACCGCCTGGAGCCGTCGCAGATCGACGTCGTGCGCGACGAGCGGGTGACGATCACGTTCGCCGACGGGTACGTGGCCCGCTTCGACCTGGTCCCCCTGCGCGTGGGCTGTCCGTGCGCGACGTGCCGGGCGCAGCGCGAGCGGGGTGAGGCGGTGTGGCCGCGCACGGGGAGCCCGGAGCCGCTGCGCATCGAGGACGCCCGGCTCCACGGCGCGTGGGGGCTGGCGATCACGTGGAACGACGGCCACGCCACGGGCATCTTCCCGTTCGAGTTGCTGCGCCGCTGGCACGAAGCCGGCATCGAGCCCGAGGTGGGCTGACTCACGCTGGTTGCGCGGACGCGGGATCGAGCGTCACGCAGCAACGCCCGGGCGCCGGGGCGAGGCGCGCGACCAGGCGAGCGGTCGGGAGCCCGGCGACGAGCCCCTCGAGCAGGGCAAGGTTGAGCCCACACACGAGGTCGATGTGACGCTCGGCGAGCTCGTGGAACGGGCAGTTGCGGAGCGTGATCGCACCCGACGGCGCGACCACCGGCTCGTAGCCGCGGGCGTGGAGCTCCGCCGCCACCGCGGTGCGCGTCCGCCCGCTCCCGGCGCGGCGCGGCAGGTCCGTTGCGCGGGCTGCCGCCATCGCCTCACCGGCCTGCCGCGCGCTGCTCGACAGGGCCTCGGCGAGGTCCACGTCATCCTGCCTGGCGGCGTCGACCGCCTCGGCGAGGAGTCGGGCCATGAGCTCGAACCGACGGGGCGGGAGCGACAGGGTGATCTGCCGGGCCGCCCGACGGTACAGCTTGGCCGGACGGCCGGCGCCCGGCCCGCGCCGCTCATTCGTCCGTTGGTAGTCGACGTCCAGCAGGCCATCGGCCGCGAGACGATCGAGGTGGTGGGCGGCCAGCGTGCGACTGATCCCCACGGCGTCGGCCGCCTCCTCGCGCCCCACCCAGCCGCCATGGTCGGCGACGTGCTGGTACAGCGCGCGCCGAGTCGGCTCCCCGAGGGCGGCGAAGGCCGCCAGCGGCTGGTCGGAACGCTCACCGTCTCCCATGCTCCCTCCTTCCGCTTCCAAAACTAGCAAATATTGACAAATTGGGGAGCGCTCGTTACCGTGCGAGACATCGGTGCACTGCAGAACGACCCCGTGGGCGAGAGGCTGCACCAGGCGAAGCAGCCGGTGAGCGTGCTCGCCGGCTCGTACGGCCACCCGGTGCACCCGATCCTCGTCACCGTCCCCATCGGCGCCTGGATCGCCAGCCTCGGCTTCGACATCGCGTCCCACGTCGCCGACGAGGCCGACGTGTTCGCCAAGGGCGCGTTCTGGCTCATCGCACTCGGCGTGCTTGGCGCACTCGCGGCCGCCCTGGCCGGGTTCCTCGACCTGTTCGCCATCCCGACGGGCACCCCGGCGTTCCGCACCGGGCTCGTCCACATGTCGCTCAACCTCGTCGTCGTCGTGCTGTTCGTCGTTTCGTGGCTGATCCGCCAGGGCGACATCGATTCCCCGGCGGCCACATCGGGCGGCCTCATCGCTCTGTCGGCCGGTGCGCTGGTGCTGCTCGCCGTGTCGGGCTGGCTCGGCGGGCGGTTGAGCTACCGCTACGGCGTCCGGGTGGCTGACGAGTCGACTCAGGCCGAGGGATACGTGGACCGCAGAGGAGGAGACTGATGGACGTCGCCGCACTCATCACGTGGCTGGCCACCGCCGTCGGAGGCTTTGTCCTCCTCGGCACCTGGCTCACCCGAGGGGGTGTGCGGCAGGCCCAGGCCGGGCAGAGCCGGTTTCCCCCTGGCCTGATCTTCGGGCACTTCCTGCTCGCCGCGGTGGGGCTCGTGCTGTGGATCGTCTTCCTCGCCAGCGACGAGTCGAGCGGGCTGGCATGGACGGCGTTCGTGATCCTGATCGTCGTCGCCCTGCTCGGCTTCGTCATGTTCGCCCGCTGGCTGGCCGGCCGCCGGAGCGCGGCGGCGTCCGTCAGCCCGGTTGCGGGCAGCGATGGTGGTATCCCGGCGGAGCAGCATTTCCCGATCCCCGTGGTCGTCGTCCACGGCCTCGTCGGGGCGGTCACGCTCGTGCTCGTCCTCATCGCCGCCCTCTCGATCTGACCGGCGTCAGTCGGTCGCGCCGGAGAGCCGCATGTGCGACATTCGCCAGTTGGCCAGCACGAGGACAACCACGGACACGATGAGGAGGCGCACGATGGCGGCCCCTCCGTCCGGGATCCCGTCCCGCTCGAGCCGGCGGGGTGCGTCGTCGGCGAAGGCGACGAAGATGGCGCGGGACTCCCACATCGGCGAGAGCTGGGCGATCCCGGTCAGCACGGCGCCGAGCAGGCGCTCGACGAGGAACACGAAGGCCAACGACCACACCGCCGTGCGGCGCGTGAGGCACCCGATGGCGATGAACACGGCGATGTAGGCGACGCTGCCGACGGCCGCGGCCAGGAACGCCGCCCCGGCGTCCTGGGGCACGCCGGCGACGACTGCGGCGAGCGCGCACGACGGTGCGATCGTCGCGAGTGCGACCAGCGAGCCGCCGATCCAGCGGCCGAGCACGATCTGCCAGATCGGCACCGGTGAAAGCCACGTGAAGTGGAACGTCCCGGCGCGCACCTCGGCGCCGAGCACCGAGTCACCGACCACGAGCGCGGCAATCGGCATCAGCAGGCCGAAGATGCCCTCGGCGGCCACGTTCGCGAACGCCCGCGCCGGCGGGTCGTCGACCGCCCGCGTGAGCAGCCCGAACAGCACGGCGGCGGCGCACGGCAGCAGGATCGCCACCCAACGCTTGGGCGGGAAGCACGCCCGCAACGTGTAGGAGATGATGGCCCCGAAGCGGGACCGCGGCCTTGCCTGCGTCGTCGACGTCATCGGACGAGCTCCCGGAACAGGCTCTCCAGCGAGTCGTCGAGCGCGCGCACCTCGGTCAGCCGCACCGACGCGTCGCGGGCCACCCGGGCCAGCGCCGTGGCCAGCTCGCGGGCCTGCTCCGTCTGGATCACGACGCCGTCACGGGATCGGTCGAACGTGACGCCGGCGACGGACTCCAGCCCGACGAGCGATCCGGCGAGCCGGCGGCCGTCGTCGGACCGCACGAGCACGTGCCGGGGACGGTCGTCCATCGCGTCGCGGATCCCGCGGTGGTCGCCCGCGGCGGCGAGCCGGCCGTGGACGAGCACGATCACGCGCTCGGCCATCCGCTCGACCTCGTTCAGGACGTGCGAGCTGACGATCACGGTGCGACCGTCGGCGCCGAGCTGCTTGAACAAGGCGATGAGATGGACCCGCTGGATGGGATCGGCCCCGTTCAGCGGCTCGTCGAGCACGAGCACCTGCGGATCCGTGACGAGCGCGGACGCGACCTTGGTGCGCTGGCGCATCCCCTTGCTGAACCCGTCGACGCGGCGATCGGCGGCCTCGAGCATGCCGACGGTGCCGAGCGCCCGGTCGGGCGCGGCTCGATCGGCGACGCCGTGGAGGTCGGCGACGTAGCGCACGAACTGGCGGGCCGTCAGCGCCGCCGGGACCGCTTCGTCCTCGGGCACCAACGCCACCCGTCCGTGCACCCTCCGGTCGCGGCGGGGATCCCGTCCCTCCACCAGGACGGACCCCTGGTTGACGCCGAGGAGCCCGGTCATCGACCGCATCAGCGTCGTCTTCCCGGCGCCGTTGGGACCGAGCAGGCCGGTGACGCCGGGTCCGAACGAGCAGCTCAACTCGGACAGAGCGACCTTCGGCCCGAACCACACGGACACCTCGGCAACCGTGACGGTCGCGTCAGGGGCGAACGCCGGATCGGCGGCGCTCCCGTCAGCCGGCGGTGCCGTCGGCGGACCCCACGGGGCGCTCACCGCTCCACCCACCGATACCGCCGCAGGAGCACACCCACCGCGACGAGCACGACGGCGACGTAGGCGGCGAGCGCGAACCACCCGCCGTTGCTCACGCCACTCAGGTCGGATCCCTCCTCGATGTGGCCGAGGAAGATCACGTCACGCAGGTAGAGCGGCATCACGAGCACGTTGATCAGCGCGGCCGGCGAGCCCTCCTCGAACTCGAGGCGGTCCCCGATCAGGACGCCGGCCGTGATCGACGTGACGAGGAGCAGGCCGATGATCGCGGCGCCGGCGACGATGCGCCGGTCGGTCATCGAGGCCACGGCGAGCCCGACGACGGCGTAGAAGAACGCCAGCACGGCGACCGCCAGCGGGACCTTCCACATCACGTCGAGGTTGTCGCGCACGTAATCGAGCGCGCTGTCGCTGACCAGCATGTTGCCGACGAACAGCACGACCTGGGGCAGGAACGAGAAGGCGAACAGGATGGCGAAGATGGCCCCGACCTTGGCCAGGACGTAGTCGACTCCCGTCATCGGGCGGGCGAACATCAACGGCAGCACCCGCTGGCGGCGGTCGGGACAGACGACGTCCGGGGCGATCAGGGCGACGAACAGCAGCAACGTGGACGACACCCCGACGTACTCGTGGTAGGTGATGATCTCGACCCGGTCGAACGTCTCGTTGCGCGTCACGTAGCCGATGCCCACGTTGACGATCGCCGGGATGGTGGCGATCCCGAGCAGGACGAACGGGGCGACCTTCTGTCGCCACGAGCGGCGCAGGCCCAGGGCCCGCCGGATCGAGGCCTTGAACAGGGCGAACGTGGCCGCCTCGCGTCCGCCCCGCGGTCCCTCGTAGGGCCGGTAGCCGCGGTCGTAGACCGCGCCGATCCCGCTGCTGGCGCTCACTGGTGCACCATGTCAGGGTGGAGAGCGTCATCCGATTCTCGTGCCTGGTGCACCAGTGAGCCTTCGGCGCCGTAACGCTGATTCGCTCGCTCGAAGACTCGCTCGCTCATGACACCGGCCCCGCGTGGCGCACGAACACCTCGTCCAGCGACGTCAGGCGGGACGTCAGGCGGTACAGCGGCAGGCCGAGGTCGGCGATCACGTCGCGCAACAGGTCGAGGTCGTGGTTGCCGGCGATGGTCACTTCGACGACGCCGTCGTCCGCGACCGCCGACAGCGAGACGTCGGTGAGCCCGGCGACGAGCTTGGCGCCCTCCGTGCCGACGTCGACGGTGACGACACCGGTGCGCTCGAGCAGCGAATCCGTCGGCCCGGACACGACGAGCCGCCCGGCGTCGATCATGACCACGTAGTCGCAGACCTGCTGGACGTCGTCGAGCAGGTGGGTCGCGAGGAGCACCGAGATGCCGAACGTCCCGAGCCGGCCGACGAGGGCGAGCATCTCCTCCCGTCCGAGCGGATCGAGCCCCGCGGTCGGCTCGTCGAGCAGGACCAGCTCAGGGTCACCGACGAGCGCCTGGGCGAGCTTCGTCCGCTGACGCATCCCCGTCGAGAACCCACCGATCGGCCGGAACCGGGCTTCGTCGAGCCCGACGAGGTCGAGGATGTCCGATGCCCGCTGACGGGCGGCCCGGGCGGGGAGCCCGCTGAGCTCGCCGAACGTCGACACGACGTCGGCCGCCGTCTGGTCGAGCGGGAGGCAGTCGTGTTCGGGCATGTACCCGAGGCGGGACCGCACCCCGATCGGGTCGTTGGCGACGTTGATCCCGCACACCTCCACGGTGCCCGACGTCGGGTGGGCGAGCCCGAGGAGCAGCCGGAACGTCGTGGTCTTGCCGGCCCCGTTCGCCCCGACCAGGCCGATCCGGCCGCGGGGCACCTCGACGGTGAGGTCGTCGAGCGCGGTCACGGCCGGGTAGCGCTTGGTGAGCCGGTCGATGCGCAGGAGGGGTCCGGACTCCACGGGATCCACTGGCGGCGAGCATGGCAGATCCGAGCGGCGCAGAACATCCGGGGCATCCCCGAACCGGCGAAGTGTGAGTCCTGCGTGCGGATATCCGCCCGCTGAGCTCGCAGTTCCGGAGGGACGACGCTGTCACACCCCGTCCCTACGATCGAACCGTGCCGATCCACGCCACGCCGGTCGCCTACGGCGCGAGTGCGCTCGACGCGCTCGCCTCCGCCGTACAGGCCGCCAAGGGGGGAGACCCGCTCGCCCCGGTGACGATCGTCGTGCCGACCAACACGGCCGGGGTGATGGCGCGCCGGGCCCTCGGCCGGCGCGGCGGCGCGACCGCCATCGACGTGCTCACGCTGTACCGGCTCGGCGAGCTGCTCGGCTCGTCCACCCTGCTCGACGAGGGCCGCAAGCCCGTGTCGACACCGGTCGTCGACCTCGCCGTCAAGCAGGTGCTGCGGAGATCACCCGGCCTCTACCGCGCCGTGGCCGACCATCCCTCCACCGTCGTCGCCCTGCGCGATCTGTACCGCGAGATCCGGCTCGCCGGTCCGGGCGCGCTCACGGCGCTGGCCCGCACCGGCCGCGGCCGGGAGCCGGGGCGCGTCGCAGCCGAGCTGGCGAGACTGCTGGCCCGCGGCTGGTACGACGAGGGCGACCTCCTGGCGCGCGCCGCCGTCCGGGCGCGCACCGAACTGCCCGGGCGCCTGGCCCACGTCGTGATCCACCTGCCCGAACGCATCCGCCCGCTCGAGCTCGATCTGCTCCGCGCCCTCGGCGAGGCGGGCACGGTTGAGCTCGTCGTCGGGCTGACGGGCGACGATGACGCCGACGCGTCGGTGGTCGCGCTCGTCGAGGACCTCACGGGTACGACACCGGACGCTCCCGCGAGCCCGCCGAACAGTGGGCTCGTCGACGTGATCTCCACCACCGATGCCGACGACGAGGTGCGGGCGGCGGTGCGGACGGTCCTCGACAGTGCTCGCACGGGGGTGCCGTTCGACCGCATGGCCCTGCTGTGGCCGACGGACCGCCCGTACGCCCGGCTCGTCCAGCACCACCTCGGCGCGGCCGAGATCCCGTGGAACGGGCGTCCGGGCACCGGCACCGGCGAACGATCGGTGCCGCGGGTGCTGGCCGAGCTCCTCGACCTCGATCGCCGGGGCCTGCGCCGGTCGGACCTGATGGCCCTGCTCGGCGACATCCCCGCGCTGGGCGCCGACGGCCGCCGCGTGCCGAGCGCCAGCTGGGAGCGCATCGGTCGCAAGGCCGGGATCGTGCGCGAGGAGGACTGGGACACCCGCCTGCCGGCGTACCTCGCCGACGCCGCGGTGCGCGGATCGGTCTCCGCCGACCACGGCACGGCGCTGCTCGCCTTCGTCAGCGACCTCCGCGGCCGCCTCGGCGACCGCGCCAGCGTGCGACCGTGGAGCGAGTGGGTCGACTGGTCGCACGACCAGCTCGAGGCCTGGTTCGGCGCGTCCACGCTCGTTCGCCTCACCGACGACGAGCAGGAGGCCTACCAGCGCACGCAGCAGGTGCTCGACCGCCTGCGCCACCTCGACTCGATCGGTCCGCCGGTCGACCGCACCGAGTTCCGTGCGACGTTCGTCGCCGAGCTCGACGTCACCCCGGCCCGGCGCGGCACGGTCGGCGACGGCGTTCACGTCGGACTCCTCGCCGGTGCCCGCGGCCTCGACGTCGACCTGGTCGTCGTGCTCGGCGCGGTCGAAGGCCTTCTGCCCCCTCCCCCTTCGGTCGACCCGCTGCTCGGCGACGACGAGCGGCGCGCGGCGGGTCTCGTCGGCTCGGCCGAGCGGGCCGCGGTCGCCCACCGGCAGTTCCTCGCCGCCGTCACCACGACTCCCCGGGTGCTCGTCACCGTGCCGCGCGGCGACCTGCGGGCGACGACCGACTACCACCCCACGCGCTGGCTCGCCGCCACCAGCGCGGCGAGTGACGGTCCCGCTCCGGTGCGCATGATCGACTCCCACGTGCACGGTCTGGCGTCCACCGAGTTCCCGATGTCGCCGGCCGAGCACCGCGTGCGCGAGCTGTGGACGACCTGCCGCGCCGGGAACGACATCCGCGTCCACCCGCTCGTGCGTCACGACGAGGTGCTCGCACGGGCCGTCCGCCTGCGCGACGCCAGGGCCAGCGACGCTTTCACCGATTATGACGGCGATCTGTCGCGATGCACCGTCGCCCCGGCCGCCGGACCCATCTCGCCGACCCGCATCGAGGCCTGGCCGGCCTGCCCGCACGCCTACTTCGTGCGCTACCTGCTCGGAGTCAAGCCGGTCGACGAGCCGGACGAGATCGTGTCGGTCACCGCCCTCGACCGCGGCTCGGCCCTCCACGAAGCGGTGCACCGGTTGAACCAGGCCGTGCTCGACGGAGCCGCGCCGGCGCCCGGGCCCGGGGGCTGGACCACGACCCACGTCGAGCTGCTCGCTCGCCTCGGAGGCGAGGTCGCGGACGAGCTCGAGGCCGCGGGGCGAACCGGCCGCCCCGCGTTCTGGGCGGTCGAGCGGCCGGCCCTGCTGGCGGAGCTCACCCGTTGGGTCGAGGCCGACCGGGCCAACTGGAATGGGCGGACCGTCCTGCTGTCGGAGGCAGTGTTCGGCGACGACGAGCCCGTCACGCTCGACCTCGTGGACGGGCGGACGGTCTCGTTCGCCGGGCAGATCGACCGCGTCGACCAGCTCCCGGACGGAACGCTCGTCGTCACCGACCACAAGACGGGCCGGGCGCGTGACTACACCGCGCTTTGCGACGACGACCCGACCCTCGGCGGCACGCGATTCCAGCTCCCGGTGTACGCGGCCGCCGCCCGCGTCCTGCTCGGCCGGCCCGACGCCACGGTGAAGGCCGAGTACGCCTTCTTCGCCAAGGAACGGTTCAAGCGCATCTGCGTCACGCTCGACGAGCGCTCCTGGCTGACGGTGCGGCATGCACTCACGCGGGTGATCGACGGCATCGAGGCCGGGGTCTTCCCGGCGATCCCTGACCCACCCGGCTACCAGCACTTCGTGCGGTGCAAGTACTGCCAACCCGACAGCCTCGGTACCGGCGAGCGCTGGCCGGAGTGGGAGCGCAAGCGCCACGACGAGCGTCTCACCCCCTGGTTCGCGGCGGAGATGGCGGAATGAGCACGGCTCAGCTCGAGCTCGACTTCGACCTGGCCGCGGCCGAGGCCGCGGCGGAGGTCTCGACGCCGCCGCCCGATCAGGCGGCGCGGGACCGCATCCGCACCGCGACCACGGAGACACTCTTCGTCGAGGCGGGCGCGGGAGCCGGCAAGACCAGCGCGCTGGTCGGGCGGGTCGTGACACTCGTCGACGAGGGCGTGCCGATCGACGCGATCGCCGCGATCACGTTCACCGAGAAGGCCGCCGGCGAGCTCCGCCACCGCGTGCGCGAGGAGCTGGCGGTCGAGCCGGTCAGTGATCGCCGGCGCGCCGCGCTCGATCAGCTCGACGGCGCGCCGCTCGGCACGCTGCACGCGTTCGCCCGCCGGATCCTCTTCGAGTTTCCGGTCGAGGCCGGGCTGCCGCCCGGCTTCACCGTGCTCGACGAGCTGGAGAGCCAGCTCGCCCTCGATGAGCGGTGGGTCGACCTGCTCGACGAGATCCTCGACGACCCCGACCATCAGGTCGCGCCACACCTGCCCGCCACCGGCTTCGTGCAGCTGTGCGAGTGGGAAGGGTTCCAGGTCACGCGCGGCCTCCTGCGCGTGGTGCAGGACTTCCAAGCCAACTGGGACCTCGTCGAGGCACGCGTCGACCGGGTCGCACCGGCGCGGCCCGACACCGGCGCACCCGACCTGGCCGGCCGCGCCGCGGAACTGGCCAGTACCCCGACGCCTCCCGGTGACCGACAGGAGGCCATTCTCGCCGAGGTCGCCGCGGCGGCCGCCGACCTCGCCGGCGCGGACGATGTCGGGACCACCCTCGCCGGCCTCACCGCGGTCCGCGGTGCACTCAACTGGAGGTTCGGCAACAAGGCGAACTGGCGATCTCTCGGCACCGAGGCGCTGGATCGTCTGCGAGACGAACAGCGCGAGCTCGCCACGGCCATCGACGCCCGCCTCGCGGAGTGGCGCGAGTACCGGCGACTGGTCGTCGGGGCGGTTGCCGCCGAATTCGTGCTCGCGGGCGCCCACCAGCGGGCGGCCGCGGGCACGCTCGAGTTCCACGACCTGCTCGTGCTGGCCCGCCGCCTGCTGACCACGCACGACGGCGCCCGGCGGATCCTCCACCAGCGGTACCAACGGGTCCTGCTCGACGAGTTCCAGGACACCGACCCGATCCAGCTCGACCTCGCCGTCCGCCTGACGGCGTCGCCCGACGACACTCCGAGTCCGGACCGGCCGCTGCGGCCGCTCCCGGGCCGGCTGTTCGTCGTGGGAGATCCCAAGCAGTCGATCTACCGGTTCCGGCGGGCCGACATCGCGACGTACCTGCGCGCCGCCGATCAGCTCGACGCCGAGCAGGTCGTGCTCTCGGCCAACTTCCGCTCCAGCGCGGCCGTCATCGACTGGGTGAACGGGGTGTTCTCCGACGTGATCTCCGCCCAGCCCGACGTGCAGCCGGCGTTCGTCCCGTTGGACACGTGTCGGGAGGGCTCGCGGGACCACGGAAGCGTGACCGTGCTCGGCGTCGAACCGCACGACGACGCCGCCGGCGACGTGACCGCCCAGGTGCTGCGCGAGCGGGAGGCCGCCGACGTGGCCGATGCGGTCGCCACCGCCCTTCGCGACGGCTGGCTTGTGGGTGACGGCACCGGTGGCCTGCGGCCGTGCCGGGCCGACGACATCGCCGTGCTGCTGCCCGCCCGCACGTCGCTGCCGATGCTCGAGGCGGCGCTGTCCCGGCTCGCCGTCCCGTACCGGGCCGAGAACTCGTCGGTCGTCTACGTCGCCCCGGAGATCAGGCACCTGTTGCTCGCGCTCCGGGCGGCCGCCGACCCGACCGACGAGCTCGCCCTCGTCGCGGCCCTGCGTTCACCGCTGTACGGCTGCAGCGACGTCGAGCTGTACGAGTGGCGGAGCGCCGGCGGCCGGTGGAGCCCCTTTGCCACCCCTCCTGTCGACGAGCTCCGCCACCATCCGGTCGCCGCGGCCCTCGAACACGTCGGGTCGATCGCCCGTCGTGTCGGTCGGGCCGGACCGGCGGAGCTGCTCGACGCCATCGTCGACGAGCGGCGCGTGCTCGAGACCGCCCTGGCCGGCACCGACGCCCGCGACGTGTGGCGGCGGGTGCGGTTCGTCGTCGACCAGGCCAGGGCGTGGACCGACGCCGGCGGCCGGGGCATCCGTCGGTACCTGCGGTGGGCGGCGTTCCAGGCCGGGGAGGGTCGGGCCAGCGACACCATCCTCCCCGAGCGCGACCACGACGCGGTGCGCATCATGACCGTCCACGCCGCCAAGGGCCTGGAGTTCCCGATCACCGTTCTCGCCGGGCTGACAACGCAGATGCAGGGGCGGTCGGCGATGTCGGTCGTGTGGCTGCACTCCGCCGCCGGCCCGGGGTGGGCGCTCGCCGACCGCAAGAGCGAGCTGTTCGAGCAGTTCCAGCCGCTCGACGAGCAGATGGGCGACGCCGAGCGGCGCCGGCTGCTCTACGTCGCGTGCACCCGGGCCATCGACCACCTCGTCGTCTCCCTGCACCGCAAGCCGGAGGCGACCGCCGACGGCACGACGAAGTCGACGAGCGCCACCGTGCTCGCCGTCGCCGGCGCCCACGGCCACGGCGCCGGCGTGCTCGAACGCCCGGCCGAGCCCGTCCCGCGAGTGGATGCTCCGGCGCCCGAGCTGCCGTGGGCCGACGCGGGCGAGTGGGCGACGGAACGGGCGCGCGCCATCCGCGACTCGTCGACCCGGTCGGCGATCAGCGCCACCCGCCTCGCGACCACATTGGCCGCGGCCTCGCCGGATCCGGCCGCCGGGTCGGCGGAGGCCGACGCCGGACTGGCCAAGGATCCGGTCGACCTCGATCTGCCCCCATGGCAGCGCGGCCGATACGGGACGGCGATCGGTCGCGCGGTGCACGCGGTGCTCCAGGACGCCGACCTCGCGACGGGCGACAACATCAACGGCCTCGCCGTCGTCCAGTGCGCGGCTGAGGGCATCTTCGGCTTCGAGGACCGCGTCGCCGCCCTCAGCCGCTCCGCCCTCGGTGCCCCGATCGTGCAGGAGGCGGCGGCCGGGGCCCAGCACTGGCGCGAGCTGTTCGTCGTGGCGCAGCTGGGTGCGACGGTGCTCGAGGGGTACATCGACCTGCTCGTCCGGACGCCGGGAGGTCTCGTGATCGTCGACTACAAGACCGACCAGTGGCGTCCGGGCACCGACCGCGACGCCCGGGTTGCCCGCTACCGGCACCAGCTGGCGGCGTACGGCGTGGCGCTCGGGCGGCTCCTGGCCGAGCCGGTCGTCGGCGGCGTCCTCGTCCGGTGCCGGCTCGACGGGGCTGCGGAGGAGATCGTTCTCGAGGGCTGGCGCGACGCACTCGCCGTCGTCGAGCGCGCCCCGGGCGGCTACTCCGGCTGATGGGCTCGGGGCCCGCTGCGCACCGCGGCGCGGACCTCACGCGGCTCGCTGATCGTGCGGGTGAACGAGCGCAGGCCCCACCCGATGCCGGTGAGCAGCCAGCGCAGGGCGACGAGCGCGAACACGGCGGCGAGCGCCACGCCGAGCGGTAGCAACAGGGCCCGGAACAGGCTGCGCTCGGCGTCCGCGAGCGGTGACAGCACGCCGGAGTCCACCGACGACCCGTCGGGGAGCACGGTGCGCACCGGGTCCCGGAGCACGGGGCACTCGATGTCCGTCTCGGCCGCGCCGATCACGTCGTTGCCACCGAAGAGCGGCTCCTCGGCCCGGATCTTCGACGTGAGCACGGCGGTCTGCGGGTCGAGGCTCGCGCCGACGAGGTACTGCGTGCCGGTCTCGAGGTTCTTGGTGTCGATGCCGAACCGCACGTCGACGAGGTCGCCGTACGAATACCGCTCGATGGCGCCCGCACGGACCTGGTCGATCCGGAAACGCCCGGTCCGGAAGTCCTTCGCCCGCAGCGTGCCGAGGAACACCACATCGGGCAGTGCCGGCGCCTGGCACCCACTCGGGATCGGCACGAGCCACTGCCGCGCCGAGCCGTCCGCGGCCGCCGGCGTGTCCGGAGGGTCATCCTGGGCGTCGGCCACGGCCGGGACGAGCGCGCCCACACCGGCGACGACGACGCAGGCGAGACGGCGGAGCACCTGGCCAGGCTACGGGACGACCCGCGCCGAGGCCCGTCAAGGCGGAGTGCTCAGCGACCGGTGAAGCTCGGGGTCCGCTTGTCCAGGAACGCGCGTACCGCCTCCCGGGTGTCGGCCGTGGCGAGGTTGACCGCCTGCGCGGCTGCCTCCTCGTCGAGGGCCTGCTCGAGCGTGATCCCGACCGCGTTGTTGAGCAGGCGCTTGGTCTGGGCGAGCGCGATCGGCGGTCCCGCGGCCAGCTTCGCCGCCCACCCGGCGACGAACTCGTCGAGCTCGGCGTCCGGGACGACCCGGTTGACGAGCCCGATGCGCTCGGCGTCGGCGGCGCCGATGATCTCGGCGAACAAGGCGAGCTCCTTCGCCCGGTGCATGCCGACGCGCCGGGGCAGCACCCATGATCCCCCGAAGTCGATGCTCAGCCCGCGCCGGGCGAAGATCTCCGAGAAGCGGGCCGTGTCGCCGGCGACGACGAGGTCGCAGACCAGGGCGAGGTTCATGCCCGCCCCCACCGCCACCCCCCGCACCTTGGCGATCGTCGGCTGCGGCAACCGGTACAGGGCCAGGCACACGTCGCCGACGTGACGCATGTTCGCCAGCGCGTGCGGCGGCCGCTCGCCCTCTCCGACCGAAGACATGTCGGCACCCGAGCAGAAGTCGCCGCCGGCGCCGGTGAGAACGACGGCCCGATCGTGCTCCTGCTCGCCGATCTCGCGGAACGTGGCGAGGAGCTCGTCCCACATCTGCGCGTTGACCGCGTTCTTGCGCTCCGGCCGGGCGAGGGTGATCGTCACGATCCCGTCGGCGCGCTCGACGACCAACGTCTTGGGGTCCATCGTCGGCACGATACTGATGGCCGTGGGCTACAACCCGTACCGGAGGTTCCGCGCCCGGCCGGCGGACTACGTGCTCGTCGTGGTGGCGGTGCTCGTCGCCGTCGCGCTCGTGCTCTGGGCCTTTCTCGGGTGATGGCGAAGCGGCGGGGACATCCCGGGCTATGGGACGGCGGCTACGGCCGGGTGGAGGTCCGCCGGGTGCAGCCGTACGAGGCGACGAAGGAATATCGCTGCCCGGGCTGCCACAACGCGATCCCGCCGGGCATCGGCCATTACGTGGCCGTGCCCGAACTGGCGCCGGAGCTGCGTCGGCACTGGCACCGGTCGTGTTGGGAGCGCCGACGACTCCGCTGACGGCCGGGGCGAGTACCTCGGGTCGACCAGCAAGGCGCTGGACGCGGTGCGCGTCCAGGCGGGGATGAACGATGAGTTGACCGCAGGCGCGCAGTCACCATTACGACGGCTTCATCCAAGGAGGACGAGATGGGCAAGATCGTGACCGGCGCGAGCGTCTCGCTCGACGGGTACATCGCCGGACCGGGCGAGTCCGGCTTCGAGCACCTCTTCACGTGGTACAACGCCGGCGACCTCGAGTTCCCGAGCACACACCCCGAGATCCCCTTCGCCCTGACCGCGCCCGACCACGCGTACATGAAGGAGTTCGTCGGCCGCATCGGTGTGCTGGTCGTCGGTCGGCACCTGTTCGACATGACCAATGGTTGGGACGGCATCCATCCGCTGGACCGGCCGGTGGTGGTCGTGTCCCATTCCGTACCGGACGACTGGGTGCAGGCCCATCCGGACGCACCGTTCACATTCGTCGACGACCTCGCGGCGGCGATCGACCGGGCGCGGGAGATCGCCGGGGACAAGGACGTCGGAGTGAACGGCGGCACGATCGCGCGGCAGTGCCTCGAGCTCGGACTGCTCGACGAGATCAACTTCGATCTGGTCCCCGTGCTCCTGGGCGGTGGCACCCCGTTCTTCGACGCCGTCAGCACCGCGCCGGTCATCCTCGACGGCCCGACCGTGATCGAGGGCAGCCGGGTCACCCACCTGCACTACACGGTCCGGAAGTCCTGAGCGTCGAACTCCGGGCTCACCGGTCGTCGTTGTCGACCTCGTAGTGGAGCACCACGTTGTGCGAGCCGTCCCGCGGACGGCAGTCCACGAGCCGCAGCGGCGGGGCGGACCCGGCCGCGAACGTCGGAGTGCCCGAGCCGAGGACGGCGGCGCCGAGCGTGAGGTAGAGCTCGTCGACGAGGCCGGCGACGAGCAGGTCGTTGAAGAGTGTCCCACTGCCGAACGTGAGAATGTCCTGTCCGGACTGCTCCTTGAGCTCGGCAACGGCGCGATGCGCGTCCGCCCGGCGCACGATCGTCGTCGTCTCCGTCCACGGTGCGGTGTCCTCCATCGACAGTGAGTCGGAGACGACCACCTTCTGGATCGCGTTGTTGCGGCGGCCGGTCTCGGCTTGGACGTCGATCAGCTCCGGATTGGCGGCCACGCTGAGGGACGACGCGGGGTCGGCGGCCGCCGCCGGCCAGTAGCCCTTGAACCCGACGTAGGTCCTGGCGCCGAGCAACAACGTGTCCGCGGCGCGGAGGCGCTCCAGGTTGTGCTCGGCGAAGAACGGGTCCATGGGGAGCGCCATGACGTCGCCTCCCGGACCCTCGAAGTAGCCGTCCAGCGATGTGATGTTGGAGACGATGAGCTTGCGCACGGTGTACCTCTCACGGGAAATCGGAGTCTCCACGGAACAGAGACGTCGTGGACTTCCGATTCATCGGTCCGGAGGCGAAAACTCCGTGGGCAGGGAGAAGTGGCGGGGCAGCTCCTGGTCGAGGAAGGCGGCCAGCCACGAGATGCGACCGTCGCGCACGGTCAGGACGTTGAGCGCGCCGAGGCGGAAACGCGCGCCGTCGTGTTGGTAGCAGCCGAGGGCCAGCTGCCCGCTGGCGGCGATCGGCGTCAGGCGCCACGGCGTCGCGAACACGCGCTCGGCGAGGAACCGGGTGACGTCGCGGCGGCCGTCGAACCACGCCGGGAGCGGCGGCATGGTGAAGCGGACATCCTCGGTCAACAGGTCGACCAGGGCCGGCACGTCGGCCTGTTCCCACGCCCGGACCAGTTCGTCGACCAGGCGCCGCGGTCCGTCAGGTCCGAGCGCGGCCAGCTCAGCCTGCTGGCTGCGGGGCGCGACGCGCTGCTCGACCGCAGCGCGGGCGCGCTGCATCGCGCTGTTCACCGAGGCGGGCGTGGAGTCCAGCACCTGGGCGGCCTCGTCCGCGGAGAAGCCGAGCACCTCGCGGAGGAGGAGCACCGCTCGCTGCGTCCCCGGCAGGTGCTGCAGAGCGGCGACGAACGCCAGCTCGACGCTCTCCCGGAGGGCGTACGCCGTCGCCGGATCGGGCTCGTCGGACGCGATGTCGTCCGGCCACGGCTCGAGCCACACGGGACCGGTGACCGGCTCGCCGAGGTCGTACAGGTCCGACCGCGCCGGGCCGTGATCCGGCGACAGCATCCGCGATGGCCGGCGCTCGCGCTGCCGCAGGCAGGCGTTCGTGGTGACCCGGTAGAGCCACGTGCGGAGCGAGCTTCGTCCCTGGAAGCCGGCGAGCCCGCGCCACGCGGCGAGGAGCGACTCCTGCAACGCGTCCTCGGCATCCTGCACCGATCCGAGCATCCGGTAGCAGTGGGCGTGCAGCTCCCGCCGGTGCTGTCGCACGAGCTCCTCGAAGGCCGCCTCGTCGCCGCGTCGGGCGTCGGCGAGGAGCTGCTCCTGGGTCATTCCTGCGACGACGTGTCGGCGACCAGTTCGAGCTGGATGTTGTCCGGGTCGCGCACGACGAGCACGTACGCCCCGGGGATCGAATTCGCCGGTGCGATCGGCGCGCACCTGACCCCGGCCTGCGCCAGGCGCACCGCCCACGCCTCGAGCTCGTCGCCGTCATCCACCGTGAAGGCGAGGTGGTCGAGGCCGACGCGGGTCTCGTCGAAGTCGTCCCGGCTCCCGCCGCGGTGCTGCGTCAGGCCGAGCCGCACCCGCAGTCCCTCGTGGACGAGGAACACCTTCCGCCGCGCCCCGTCCGGCGACTCGTACCGTCCCGAGCGGCGGAACCCGAGCACCCGCTCGTACCAGGCAGCGCTCGCGTCGACGTCGCGAACCGTGAGACCGAGGTGATGGATGCCACTGATGATGATCGACAAGCTAGAACGCGTTCTCGATCACCTCGACGTCGATCCCGGTGACGGCGACCACGTCGAAGCGCACGTCGACGCCGTGTACGTCGCGGGCGGCCAGCCAGGCGGCGGCGAGACGGCGAAGGCGTTGCTGCTTCAGACGACCCACCGCCGCCGCAGGAGGCCCGAAGGCGTCGGTCCGCCGGGCCTTGACCTCACAGACGACGAGCAGGTCGCCGCGACGCGCGATCAGATCGACCTCGCCGGTGGGACACCGCCAGTTGCGGTCGAGCACGGCGAAGCCGTTGCTGGTGTACCACGCGGCGGCGAGCTCCTCGCCCTGCCGGCCGCGTTCGAGGTGGGGTGACGACACGCGCTGCTCCCTCGATCGATGAGATGGGGAGCGCACCGTGGCGCTCGATCAGTCGGCGGAGCGCGTGAGTCAGAAGTCGCGCTTCTCGCGGATCTTGGCGGCCTTCCCCGTCCGACCACGGAGGTAGTACAGCTTGGCCCGACGGACGTCGCCACGCTTGACGACCTCGATCTTCGTGACGGTCGGGGTGTGCAGCGGGAACGTGCGCTCGACTCCGACGCCGTAGCTCAGCTTGCGCACCGTGTACGTCTCCTGCAGTCCGCTCCCCTGGCGCCTGATCACATTGCCCTGGAAGATCTGGACCCGCTCCTTGTTGCCCTCGACCACCCGCACGTGGACCTTGACCTCGTCGCCGGAGGCGAAGTCGGGGATGTCGTCGCGCAGTGACTCGTTGTCGATGAGGTCGGTGGCTTTCATGGCGTTGGCGCAGTCCTGGGAGAAGGGTCTAGGAAGGATACGGGACCGGCGGGAACTCTTCCAACAGCGCGACTTCGTCGGCCTGCAGACCGCCTCGGGCCTCGATCAGATCCGGCCGGGCCAGGAGCGTCCGGTACAGCGCCTGGGCGTGCCGCCAGCGCTCGATCCGGCCATGGTCGCCACTCCTCAGCACCTCCGGCACGGCCCAGCCGCGGAACTCCGCCGGACGGGTGAACTGTGGCTCTTCCAGCAGCTGCCGTTCGCCGAAGCTCTCCGTCACCGGACTGGCGGCGTTCCCGACGACGCCGGGGAGCAGCCGCGTGACCGCCTCGATGACGAGGCACGCCACGACCTCGCCGCCGGCGAGGACGACGTCGCCCACGCTCAGCTCGCCGTCGACGAGGTGCTGACGGATCCGGTGGTCGACGCCCTCGTAGCGCCCGCAGAGCAGGCTGAACCCGTCCCCCGCAGCCAGCTCGTGGGCCCAGCTCTGGTCGAAGCGCCGGCCACCGGGGCCGAGCAAGAGCAGCGGGCGGGGCGGGTCGACGGCCTCGACCGAGGCGAACGCCGGCTCGGGTCGCATGAGCATGCCGGCCCCGCCGCCGAAGGGGACGTCGTCGACGGTGCGGTGCGGATCCGTCGTGTGCTCGCGCAGGTCGTGCGTGCGCAGGTCGAACAGCCCGGCGTCCCTCGCCTTGCCCAGCAGGCTGGCGCGGCAGAACCCGTCGACCACGTCGGGGAAGATGCTGAACACGTCGATCCTCAACCGGACGCCTCCGGCATCACGTCGTCGAACAACCCCGGCGGAGGATCGATCACGATGCGGTCGCCGTCCCGCCCGACGACGAAGACCACCGGCACGAGCGCGCCGGAGTCGAGCTCGAGCAGGTCGGACGCCGGGTTGGCGACGACGGAGACGCACGCGCCTCGCGCCGTGCCGTCGACCTCGACGACGGTGGACCCGATGAGCTCGTGTACCCACAGCTCGTCGGGGTCGTCGACCGGCTCGGCGTACACGGGTGCGTTCGGTGTAGCGCTGGGCGGTCGTGCGGTCGTCGATCTCGGCGAACGAGACGAGCCACCGGCCCTGGTGCGGCGAGGCGGCGGTCACGGTGAGCCAGCCCCCGCGGGCATACCACCGGGCCCCGGTCTCGAGCCGCTCGAGGCGATCGGTCCCCAGCTCGACCGCGACCTGACCGCGGAGCCCGTGCGCCCGGCGGATGCGCCCGATCTCGAGCAGCCCGTCAGGCGGCGGGTTCGTCAATCGTCCAGGAACTCGACGTCGATGTCCGTGTCGTCGCGGGTTCCGGCCGCCCGCACGACGGTGCGGATGCTCTGAGCGGTGCGACCGCGCCGGCCGATGACGCGCCCGAGATCGCCCGGCCCCACCCGCACGTCGAGGCGGACCCGACCGCGACTCTGGTACGCCTCGACCTGGACGGCGTCGGGGTCGTCGACGATCGACGAGACGATGTGCGTCAGCACCGCGGTCGCGGTGGGAGCGACGGCCGCGTTCTCCCGCTCGCCCTCCCCCGGCTCGGAGCCGTCGACGCCCGAGTCGAGCGTCACTGCGTTTCCGTGTCGGCCGGGGCGGCGGCCACCGGACCGGTCGAGCCGGTCGAGCCGAACTGCTCGAGCGCGCCCGAGATCTCCAACAGCTTGCGCACCCGATCGGTCGGCTGGGCGCCCTGACGCAACCACTTCACGGCCTTGTCGTTGTCGACCGTGAGGCTCGACGGCTCGGTGCGCGGGTTGTAGTGGCCGAGGATCTCGATGAAGCGGCCGTCGCGGGGTGAGCGCGAGTCGGCGGCGACGATTCGGTACTGCGGCTGCTTGGTCTTGCCGACGCGGGTGAGGCGCAGCTTCACTGCCATGAACGGTCCTTCGGGGTGGGAGAACGAACCGGGAAAGGTTAGCGGCGGGGATCTCCGATCAGGTGAGCCGTCACCGGGGCGCGGGTGGCAGCCCGCCGGTGAGCTCGGCGAGGTCGGGGAAGCCCTCGCCGGTGGGGAGCCCGGGGAAGCCGCCGCGGCGCTTGCCCTTCTTCCCCTTCCCGGTCATGCCGAAGCGCTTCATCATCTTCTGCATCTCGGAGAACTGCTTGACGAGGCGGTTGACGTCCGACGGTGTCGTGCCCGAGCCATTGGCGATGCGGCTGCGCCGCGACCCGTTGATCAGCTGCGGCATGGCCCGCTCCTCGACCGTCATCGAGCGGATGATCGCCTCGACCGGCTTCAGCTCGTCGTCGCCGATCTGGGCGCCCTTGAGCTCCTTCGGCATGCCGGGCATCATCCCGAGCAGGTTGCCGAGCGGACCCATCTTCTTGAGCTGCTGCATCTGCTCGAGGAAGTCGTCGAGCGTGAACGCCCCTTCGAGCAGCTTGCTCGCGGCCTCCTCGGCCTGATCCTTCTCGAACGCCTGCTCCGCCTGCTCGATGAGCGTGAGCACGTCGCCCATGCCGAGGATCCGGCCGGCCATGCGGTCGGGGTGGAACTGCTCGAAGGCGTCGAGCTTCTCCCCCGTGGAGGCGAAGGCGATGGGACGGCCGATCACTTCCTTCACGCTCAGGGCGGCGCCACCGCGGGCGTCGCCGTCGAGCTTGGAGAGGATCACACCGTCGATCGCCAGCGTGTGGTGGAACGCCTCGGCGACGTTGACCGCGTCCTGACCGGTCATCGCGTCGATGACGAGGAAGGTGTACTGCGGAGCGACGGCGCCCGAGATCAGGCGGACCTGCTCCATCATCTCCGTGTCGATCGCCAGCCGGCCGGCGGTGTCGACGATGAGCACGTCGCGTCCGAGCCGGCGAGCCTCGGCGAGGCCGCGGGCGGCCGTGAGCACGGGATCACCCGGCTCGGAGAACACCGGCACGTCGATCTGGCGGCCAAGCGTGCGCAGCTGCTCGACGGCGGCCGGACGCTGGAGGTCGGCGCCGACGAGCAGCGGCTGCCGCCCCTGGGCCTTGAACCACCGGGCGAGCTTCGCCGACGCGGTCGTCTTGCCCGAGCCCTGGAGGCCGGCCATGAGGACCACGGTCGGCGGCCGGCCGGCGTAGGTGATCTTGAGCGTCTCGCCACCGAGGATGCGGGTGAGCTCCTCGTTGACGGACTTGACGACCTGCTGGGTCGGGTCGAGCGCCTGGGAGCAGCGTCGCCCCGATGGTGGCGGCACGGATGCGGGCGACCACCTCGCGCGTCACGCCGACGTTGACGTCGGCGTCGAGCAGAGCGGTACGGATCTCTCCGAGGATCTCGTCGACGTCGGCCTCGGTCAGCCGACCCTTGCCCCGGATCCGCTTGACGATGCCCTCGAGCCGGTTGGACAGGTTCTCGAACATGCGATCACGACGCTATCGGTCGCCCGATCGGCCCGTGATCCCGATCTGTGTCACCGAATAGGTGGTCGACGACGTATGCGGTGACACAAACCCAGTTTTGTTCGCAGTGCTAATGACTTAGGCTAAGGATGTGACTCTCGCTCAGCGCGCCGATGCCGATCTCGCCAGCTCTCTGCGGCTCAGCGTCATGCGCCTGGCCCGGCGGCTGCGCCTCGAGAAGAGCAGCGACGCCCTGAGCATGAACCAGCTCGCCACGCTCGGCACGCTGAATCGCTGCGGCCAGCTGACCGTCGGCGAGCTCGCCCGCATCGAACGGGTCAAGCCGCCGTCGATGACTCGTACCGTGAACAGCCTCGACGAGGCCGGGCTCGTGACACGGCGCCCGCACCCGACCGACCGACGTCAGGTCGTCGTCGACCTCACCCCCGCCGCCCGCCAGGTCCTCGAAGAGGACCGCCGCCGTCGTGACGCGTGGCTGGCTCAGCGGCTCGCCGTCCTCTCCCGCGAGCAGCGGGCCGCGCTCCGCGACGTCGCGCCCCTGCTCGAAGAACTGGCGAGGTCGTGAGGACCACGTTCGCCGCGCTGCGCGTCCGCAACTACCGCCTGTTCGCATCCGGATCGCTCGTCTCCAACGTCGGGACGTGGATGCAGCGCGTCGCCCAGGACTGGTTGATACTCGCGCTGACGGGCAGCGCAGGCGCGCTCGGCATCACGACCGGTCTCCAGTTCCTGCCCCTCGTGCTCTTCTCGCCGATCGCCGGCGTCATCGCCGACCGCTACTCCAAGCGCCAGGTGCTCATCGTCACGCAGGTCGCCCTCGCCGTCACGGCCGGCGTGCTCGGCGTCCTCGCCGTGACGGGGCTGGTGACGACGTGGCACGTCTACGTGCTGGCGTTCGTCTTCGGGACGGCTGCGGCGTTCGACGTCCCGGCGCGCCAGGCCTTCGTCAACGAGATGGTCGGGCAGGATCAGCTGGCGAACACGGTCGGGCTGAACTCGGCGTCGTTCAACCTGGGCCGGGTCATCGGACCGGCCGTTGCCGGGCTCTTGATCGCCTGGATGGGCTCGGGCGTCACCGCCACGGGCTGGGTCATCTTCCTCAACGCGGCGAGCTACCTCGCCGTGATCCTGTCCTTGACCCGGATGTGCACCGCCGAGCTCAAGCCCACCGAGCCGGTCCCCCGGGCCCGCGGCCAGCTGCGGGCGGGCCTCCGCTACGTGCGGTCGCGCCCGGACCTCATGCTCACGATGGCAATCGTGTTCTCCGCCGGCACGTTCGGCCTGAACTTCCAGATGACGACCGCCCTGATGGCCACCGAGGTGTACGGCAAGGGCGCGGGCGAGTACGGCGTCCTCGGCTCGGTGCTCGCGATCGGCTCGCTCGGCGGGTCGCTGCTGGCGGCGCGCCGAGCGCAGTCCCGTCAGCGGTTGGTGATCGGGGCGGCCATCGCCTTCGGGATCACCGAGATGATCGCCGGCTTGATGCCGACGTACCTGACCTTCGCCGTGTTCCTCCCGCTGTGCGGGTTCACCGCGCTGACCATGATCACGGCGGCCAACGCGTTCGTGCAGATGTCGGTGGCGCCGCAGATGCGTGGCCGCGTCATGGCGCTGTACATGGCGATCTTCATGGGCGGCACGCCGGTCGGGGCACCGGCGCTGGGGTGGCTGGCCGAGCACGTCGGCGCCCGCTGGACTCTCATCGGCGGCGGCGCGCTCACCGTCGTCGGCACCGTCGTCGCCACCGCGCTGTTCGCCAGGCGGCAGGGGCTCGTCGTCACGGCCCGGCTGCGGCCGCACCCCTACGTCGGCGTGGTCGCGCGGGACGACACGGTCACCGAACCGATCGTCGCCGCGTAGCGTCGGCGCTCGTGAATTCCGGCCACGCAGAGTTCTGCGGGAGCGACCACTGGCGGGTGGAGCTCCGCGACCACATCCTCCCGGCGATCCTGGGGTCGACCGATCTCGGACCCGACCTGCTCGAGGTGGGCCCGGGCTACGGGGCCACGACCGACTATCTGCCGCGAGCAGGTGGAGCACGTGACCGCGGTGGAGATCCATCCCGAGCTCGCCGGGCAGCTGCGCGAGCGGTACGCCGGCGGAAACGTCGAGGTGGTCGAGGGCGACGCCACTGCGCTCGAGTTCGAGGCGGACCGCTTCTCGAGCGCGACGTCGTTCTTCATGCTCCACCACGTCCCCACACCGGAGTTGCAGGACCGGCTGTTCGCCGAAGTGGCACGCGTGCTCCGACCCGGCGGCGTGTTCGTGGCCGCCGACAGCATGGCGAGCGACGGGCTGCGCGAGTTCCACCACGACGACGTCTACCAGCCCGTCGATCCGGCCGGACTGGCGGAGCGTCTCCGCACCGCCGGCTTCGCCGACGTCGAGGTCAGCGTCTACCAGGACCAGGGCTGGAACGCCAGCGCCCGCAAGCCGGCCTGAGGCCCACTCACATCGTCAGCCCGCGGGCTGCCAGGGCTGCAGCCAGTCGGTGGCCGGCCAGCCTTCGGCGGCGGCCATCAGCGGGTACATCGTGGCCCCGTCGATGCTCTCGCGGATGATGTCGGCATGGCCGGCGTGGCGTGCCGTCTCCTCGATGACGTGGAGGAGCACCCACCGCACCGTCCAGTTGTCCACGTCGTCGGGATACCAGGGCACGCCCTTGGGCACGGGCACGGGCTGAAAACCTGGTCATCCGATGACCAGGTAGTGGTGTGGCGTCGATCACATGCGCCCAGGCGGGCGCGATTCAGAACAGGGCGTCGACGAACTCGTCGGGGTCGAACGGGACCAGGTCCGCGATCGACTCGCCGATGCCGACCAGCTTGACGGGGATGCCCAGCTCGGTCTCGACGGCGAACACGATCCCCCCTTTGGCCGATCCGTCCAGCTTGGTCAGGACGACGCCCGTGACCTGCGTGGCCTCGCCGAACTCGCGGGCCTGGGCGAGGCCGTTCTGTCCCGTCGTGGCGTCGATGACCAGGAGGACCTCGGTGACCCGGCCGGTGCCCTTCTCGGCGACCCGGCGCACCTTGCGCAGCTCCTCCATCAGGTTCGTCTTGGTGTGCAGGCGACCGGCGGTGTCGGCGAGCACGAGGTCGATCCCCCGCGCCGACGCCCGCTCGACGGCGTCGAACACGACGGCACTCGGATCGCCACCCTCGTTCCCGCGGACGAGCTCGGCATCGGCCCGCTCGGCCCAGGTCTCGAGCTGCTCGGCGGCCGCGGCGCGGAACGTGTCGGCCGCGGCGACGAGCACGGTGCGCCCTTCGGCCCGCTGCTGGCTGGCCACCTTGCCGACGCTCGTCGTCTTGCCCACGCCGTTCACGCCGACGAACAACCACACGTTCGGGCTCCCGGGCTCACCGGGCGCGAAGTGCAGCGTCCGATCGGCGCCGTCGAGGCGGGTCTGCATCTCGGTGCGCAGGGCGTCGAGGAGCTGATCGGGCTCGGTGACCTCCTTGTTCTTGACGGCGGACCGCAGCCCATCGAGCAGGTCGGTGCTCACCCCGACCCCGACGTCGGCACGGAGCAACGCCTCCTCCAGGTCGTCCCACGTCTCGTCCGTGATGCCCCGCCGGCCGCGCACGCCCGCGAAGGCGCCGGCGAACGCCGACCGAGCGCGGGCCATGCGATCGCGCAGCCGCGCCGGCGGCGGCGCCACCTCCGGTTCGACGACCTCCGGTTCGACCACGACCGCGCCCGGTTGCGGAGGCGCGGTCGGCGGTGCGACCGGCGGTGCCGTGGGGGGCGCCTCGATGCTGCGCTGGGCCCGCCGGCGGTTGACGATCAGCACCGCGATGCCAAAGGCGATCACGAGCGCGATCAGGACGAGGTAGATCCACTCCATCGCCGCGCGACGCTATCGACGGCCGGCTCAGCCCGTTGCGGGCAGCGCGCGAGGTCGAACCGCGATCAGACGGTCGCCGTCACCGGCGACCGTCTGATCGGTACTCCCGCGCGTCAAACGACGTCCGCGAAGACGCTGTCACCACCATCGGCACTGCACGGTGTGAAACACCACGCCGACCTCGGTCCTCGCACCGAGAGTGGCGGCGGAGAGAGAAACGCCAGAGCCATCGCCCGTGCGGAAGGAGCCGTACGAGCTGCGGGAGGTGCCAACCGCGGCGAGGGAAGTGATGCCCTCGCCGCGGTCGGTTCGATCGCTCTCGACCCGCCCGTCGAGACGTCGAAGGATCAGCCGGCGGTGAATTCTCATTCGCACTCCCTCTTGCGTTCGATTGCCGCCGGTTGACAGCCCCTCGACGACCATTGTGCGCGGAACGGCGGCCGCGCACTGTCACCCACACGACACAGCGACCGGTCGGTGCGGTGGCGTTCGTCACCTGGACCGCAGCCGATCCGTGTCACCGCATCTGGCCACGTTCGACGTCTGCGGTGACACAGACCCGAGGACCGGTCAGCGGTGACGGGCGGCCAGCCCGTGCGGGTCGAGCACTCGCACGGCACCCCGTCGGACGGCGATCATCCCGGCCGCCGCCTCGTCCGCCAGCACGCGGTTGATGGCCTGGCGCGAGCCGCCGGTCATCGCCCCGAGTACCTCTTGGGTGACGTCGATCCAGCCGTGGCGATAGACCTCGTCGAGCACGAGCAGCCGTTCGACGACGCGTTGGGCGAGGGTGCCGAACTGGCTGACCAGCAGCTGCTCGGACAGCTGGGCCAGGCGTGCGGCGAGGTCGGCGACGAGCGCCCGATCGATGCGCGGATCGCGCGCGCGGATCTCGGCGAACTGGGACCGGTGGATGACCCGCACGTCGGACGGCTCGAGGGCGGCGACGGTGCCCGTGCGACGAAGGCCGTCGACGAGCAGGGCGAGCTCGCCGACCACGTCGCCGGAACCGATCACGCGCACGATCGCGGTGTCACCGTCCACGGTCGTCGCCCGGACGGCGAGCCGGCCGGTTTCGACCACGTACATGGAGTCGGCGTGATCGCCGTGGTGGAACAGGTGCTCGCCGGCCGCCAGGCGCCGCACACGCGAGAGCTCGAACACGAGCGAGCGCGATTCGGGGGTGAGCGAGTCGAGGAGCGAGACCGTCATGGCCCGCACCCCCCATGGCGAACTCGACCGATGGCCGGCCCGACCGCCGCCGCCCCCGCGCCACGTCGCATCGGCGTTCTCCCTCTCCTCCGCGCGATGCGCCACAGTGTCGCACACGAGCGGCGGTGGGCCCGCCCTCCGACGTCGGGATCGCTACGAGTCGGGCTCGGAGAGGGAGAAGGTGTTGCCGTCCGGGTCGCGGAACGAGAACATCACCGACAGAAAACGACGAGTGGCCGGCCGCAGTCGCGGCCGGCCACTCGGACCCCCTCCCATGGGGAGATCTCAGCGGGGCGTGCTCCAGATGTCGGAGTTCGACCCGCCCGCGTCGACGCTCTGGAGGAACGCCGGGGAAAGCCCGGTCACGCCCTCTTGAGCGGCGAGCGCGCTCAGCTCGGCCAGGAAGACCTCGCGGTAGTTCTCCGGCAGCGGCTGGGCCGGCGCCACGAGGGCGTACCGGACCTGACCGCCGGCGCCGCCGCCGTAGCCGGAGTGGTCCTTGGCGTCGCCGGGCCAGTCGGGGGTGCCGACCGGTCCGGGCTCGGGCTCGATCTGGCCGTAGGACGGGTGATCCTTGGCATCGCCGGAGGCGATGGCGGGCCTGGACTCGATCTGGCCGAAGCCGGGGTGATCCTTGGCGTCACCGTTGAGCCGCACCTTCGGGGCGGGGTGGGTGACGTCGTAGTAGTGCTCGTAGGCGGCCTGCGGGCTCGGCGCGACGACTCGCGGCTGGCCGGCGGGCACGGTGACCTGATCCTCGGAGCCGCAGGCGACCACGAACGCAAGCACGCCCGCCAGTCCGACCGCGGCGATCGAACGCCGATAGTTCATCTGAGTTCTCCCTCGTTTCACGAAGCCGCCGTTCGGCGGCCTCAGTCAGCAGGATCCACCAGAACGGCGCCGCGCTCTGTCGCCCAGGTGACACGACGCCCACCTGGCGGCGTGCTCCTTGTCACACGGGGCGGCGCGGGCTCGCGCTCGCTGCCGCGTCGGCCGGCGATCCGGACGGTCAGGCGGGCGTGCCGACGCGCTCGGTGATCACCTTCGACGAGCCGCCCGGCTGCATCGTGACCCCGAGCAGGCAATCACCGGCCTCCATCGTTCGCTTCTGGTGACTCACGACGAGGAGCTGCGCCTCGCGGCGGAACTCGGCGACGAGCCCCAGGAAGCGGTGCAGATTGACGTCGTCGAGAGCGGCCTCGACCTCGTCCATGACGTAGAACGGCGAGGGCCGGCTGCGGAAGACGGCGAAGAGGAAGGCGAGCGCGGTCAGGCTGCGCTCGCCTCCGGACAGCAGCGACAACTTCTTGACGTTCTTGCCGCCCGGCCTCGCTTCGACCTCGATCCCCGTCGCCAGCAGATCGTCCGGCTCGGTGAGCACGAGGCGACCGCTTCCGCCGGGGAACAGCGTCGTGAACAGGCTCGTGAAGTTGGCGCTGACGTCGGCGTAGGCGGCGGCGAAGACGGTCTGGATCTCGTGATCGACGGCCCGAATCACCCGGTTGAGCTCCCGCCTCGTCGTCTTGACGTCCTCGAGCTGCTCCTCGAGGAACGTGTGCCGCTGCTGGAGCTCGGTGAACTCCTCCAGGGCGAGCGGATTGATCGGACCGAGCAGGCGCAGCTCGCGATCGAGCTCGCGGGCGCGAGCCTGGGCCGACACGCCCTCCGGCAGCGCCGGCGCGTCCGTCGCTTCCGCGACGGCCGGCTCGACGTCGAAGTCGTGGCGCAGCATCTCGACCGCGGACTCGAGGCGCAGCCGCGCCTCGGCCTCGTCGACCTCCGCCCGCCGGGTGCGTTCCCTCGTCTCGTCGAGGGCGCGCTCGGCCGCGCCCCGGGCCGTGCGCAGCTCGTCGAGCCGGCCCGACAGCGCCATGACCTCCTCCGTCTGGTGGCGCCGCCGCTCGACCAGCGCGCCGTGATGGGCCTCGACGACGGCGCGGTGACCGTCCACGACACTGGTGAGGCGTTCGAGGGCGGCCAGCGTGCGCTCGATCCCCTCGCGCCGGTGGGTGGCGGTGGCGCGGGCGTCGGCGTCGGCCGCGAGGCGCCGCTCCGTTTCCTGGAGCCGGTGGCGCAGGAGTTGGGCCCGCTCACCGAGCCCGGCGGCGCGCACTTCGAGGTCCCGCCGCCGGCCGACGAGCACCGCCGTCCTGGCGTCGAGGGCGACCCGCGCCTCGTGCCGGGTGCGGGCGGCATCGGCCTCGGCGAGCTCGCCGGCTTCGAGGTCCGGCAGCAGCTGTTCGAGCTCGGCGATCCGCTCGCGGTCGGCGGCGAGGTGGGCCCGCCCCTCCTCGGCGCGCACCTCCAGCGGACCGAGTTCGACCTCGGCCTCGCGACGTTCGGCGTGGACCCGGGCCAGGGCCTCGGACGCCGCGGTCATCCTGGCGTCGTTCGCCTCGAGGCGGACGGTGAGCTCGTCGAGGTGCCGACGGACGCCGGACCGGGTCGTCTCGACGCGCTGCTGCTCGGCGCGGCACCGCTCCGTCTCGCGCTCGGCCTGCTCGGCACGCGTGATCGCCTCGGTGAGGGCGGCGGCGGTGACCCCGCCCGACGACGCCGCGCCGAGCCGCCAGCCGGACGGGCCGAGACGGTCGCCGTCGGCGGTGACGACGGTGGCGGTGGGATAGCGGTAAGCGAGGTCGACGGCGGCGTCGACGTCGTCGACCCGCACCGACCCGCCCAACAGCCGATCGAGGAGCGCGTTCACCGAGACCCGGTCCGCGGTGACGTGCGGCCGCACGGGATCGCCGGCCGGCGGGTCCTCGCCCGCCGCCACCGCAAGCCCGAGGGCGAGCACCGCGCCGGTGGTGTCCGCTCGGCGCAGGGCGTCGAAGGCCCGGGCCGCGGCGGCCGCATCCGTCGCCACGACCGCGTCGAGGGCTTCGCCGAGCGCGGCTTCGACGGCCTGCTCCCAACCGGCGTCGATGCGGACGAGATCGAACAGTGGGCCGAGCACTCCCGGCGCACCCGCCAGGCACTCGGCGCCCGCTCGGGCGTGCGCGGCGTCGAGGGCGAGTTGGAGCGCGTCGACCCGCGCCGACCAGCTCGAGGCGTGCTCGCGCGCGCGGCGGTGCGCGGTCTCGACCGCCTCGGCCTCGACGTCCAGCGCGCGCTGTCGATCCTCGACTCGGGCGATCTCCTCGAGCAGCGGGGTCTCGGCGAGCTCGGCGGCGTTGCAGTCGTGGCGGGCGTCGTCGGCCTGGCGCTCGACGTCGGCGAGACGGGCGGTGAGGGCGGCCGCCCGCTCGGCCGAGCGCCGGAGATCGGCCTCGGCCCGCTCGGTCGCGGCGCGACGCGAGCGCAGCTCGCCGCGGACCTCGGCGATCGCGCTCGCTGCGGCCGTCGCCGGCGCCGGGTCGAACAACCCGAACACGCCCTGCCGTTCCGCGGCCAGTGCCGCCTCGTCGGCCGCCACGACGTCCAGGGCCGGCCGCAGCGTCGTCAGCTCGGCCTCGACGACCTCCAGCTCCTCGCGGTATCCGGCCGCGTCCCCCTCGAGGCTCGCCACCACGTCGGCGTCGAGTAGCTGACCACGGTCGCGCTCGACCCCGCGCCGGCGCTCGGCGATCACGGCGGCCAGGCCGCGTGCACGTTCGCGGAGCTGCTCGACGCGAACGAGCCGGTCGCTCAGGTCGTCGGCGCCGCGGGCGGACAGCTCGGCGCTCGCGGCCATCACCTCGGTGTCGAGCCGGGCGAGCTCCGACTTCAGCGCCGCCTCCGCCTGAGCGCCGTCGTGCCGGGCGGCGGCGAGCGCGCTCAGCTTCGTCCGCAGGGCGGCGATCTCCCGCCCGGCCAGGTGCACGCGGCAGGGCGGTGAGCTCACCGATGAGCTCGCCGTGGCGTCGCGCCGCTTCGGCCTGCCGTTCGAGCGGGCGGAGCTGACGGCGCACCTCCCGCAGCAGGTCCTGCACCCGCACCAGGCTGGCCTCGGTGGCGTCGAGACGGCGCTCCGCCTTCTCCTTGCGCTTGCGGTACTTGAGCACGCCCGCGGCTTCTTCGACGATCGACCGGCGATCCTCGGGGCGGGCGTTGAGCACGGCGTCGATCTGGCCCTGGCTGACGATGACGTGCTGCTGGCGACCGACACCGGCGTCGGACAGCAGCTCCTGGACGTCGAGAAGGCGACAGGGGACCTCGTTGATCGCGTACTCGCTGTCGCCGGTGCGGAACAACGTGCGCCGCACCGTCACCTCGCTGAATTCGATGCCGAGCAGACCCGCCGAGTTGTCGATGGTGAGGCTGACCTCGGCCCGGCCGAGCGGCGGGCGGGAGGCGGTGCCGGCGAAGATCACGTCGTCCATCTTCTGGCTGCGCACCGCGCTCGGGGCCTGGGCGCCGAGCACCCAGGCGATCGCATCCACGACGTTGGACTTGCCCGAGCCGTTCGGTCCGACGACGACGGTGACACCAGGCTCGAGCTCCAGCGTCGTGGCCTCGGCGAACGACTTGAAACCCTTCAGGGTGAGGCTCTTCAAGAACACGGCGCGGGCGACGTTATCCGCGGCCCCTCGCAGGCCGGCGGATGGTCCCCTCCCCGTTCTTGCATCCATCTGGCGCGCTCTGGCGCGCAAATCAGATGCAAGAAGCTGCCAGTGGTGGCGTCGTCGTCCGCGGCAGGCGCTGGCAGTACGGGCACCAGTACGTCGAGCGGGCATTGACGAGCGCGCGCCTGATCACGCCGCGGCCGCACGTCGAACAGCGCTCGCCCGCGTGGCCATAGACCCGGTGGTCGTCCTGGTACGAGCCGCCGCTGCCCATCAGGTCGACGTACTGGTTGTCGCCGAGCGTGGAGCCGCCGGCGACGACGGCCGCGCCGAGCACGTCGTGCATCGCCTCGTGCAGACGGGTCACCTCCCGCCGGCGCAGGGTGCTGGCGACCCGGTCCGGGTGGATGCGGGCGGCGTGGAGGATCTCGTCGGCGTAGATGTTCCCGACCCCGGCGATCGTGTGCTGGTCGAGCAGGAGCGCCTTCATCCGGGTGCGGCGGGCGGCGAGCAGAGCGCGCAGGTCGCCGGCACCGAGCCCGTCCGCCAGCGGGTCGACGCCAAGTCGGGCCAGCTCGGGCACCTCGACGTCGACGTGATCGGGGTCGAACACCACCATCTCGCCGAACGTGCGCGGATCGACGAACCACAGTTCCTCGGCCGGCTCGCCCGAGAGCGACAGCACCACGTGGGTGTGCGGGAGCGGCGGTGCGCCCCGCTGGACGAGCAGGAGCTGACCGGTCATCCGCAGGTGCACCATCAGCGTGTCGCCGGTGTCCAGCGGGCACAGCAGGTACTTGCCCCTCCTCCCGGCGGCGAGGATCCGCACCCCGGTCAGGCCGTCGATCAGCTGGCGCGCCGAGGTGCGTCGCACGGTGCGTTCCCGACCGACCGTCACGCCGAGGATCGTCCGGCCGACGACCCGTTGCTCCAGCCCCCGACGGACGGTCTCGACCTCGGGGAGCTCCGGCATCAGGGGGTCGGGTCCGACGCCTCGAGATCTGCGCCGGCGGCCTCGGCCGCCGCCTGCTCGGCCGCCTTCTTCGAACGGCCGGTCCCCTCCCCCGCAGTCCTGCCGTCGATGACGACGCTGGCGAAGAAGCGCTTGGCGTGGTCGGGTCCCTCGGACCGGGTGTGGTATTCGGGAACGCCGGCACCGTGGCGCACGGCCAGCTCCTGCAGCCGCGACTTGTAGTCGAGGAAGTCCAACCGGGCGGCGGTGTCGGCGAGCCGTGGTCCGATCAGCCGCTCCACCACCTGGCGGGCGGCCGCGGGTCCGCCGTCGACGTAGACCGCGCCGAACAGCGCCTCGAGGGCGTCGGACAGGATCGACGGCTTCTCCCGACCTCCGGCGGCGTCCTCGCCTCGGCCGAGGAGCAGGTGCTGACCGAGCTCGAGGGCGACCGCGACCTCGGCCAGGGCGAGGGCGTTGACGACCCCCTTGCGCACGCCCGTGAGGGCGCCTTCGGGCAGGTCGGAGTAGCGGTGGTAGGCCAGGTCGGCGACGACCCAGCCGAGCACGGCGTCACCGAGGAACTCCAGGCGCTCGTTGCTCTCGGTGCCCGGATGCTCGGCGCACCACGAGCGATGCGCCATCGACCGCCTGATGAGCGACGAGTCGGAGAAGGTGTAGCCGATGCGCTCGGCGAGCGAATCCTCGCTCAGCCGCCCTCCCCGGCTCGGGCGTGCACGTAGTCGACGGCGTCGCGAACCGTCTTGAGGTCGGCGAGGTCCTCGTCCTCGATGCGGAAACCGACCGTGCGCTCGCTGAGCTCCTCCTCGAGCGCCTCGACGAGCTCGATCAGGGCCAGCGAGTCCGCCTCGAGGTCGTCGACGAACGACTGACCCTCGCTGATCGTGGCGGGATCGATCTCGAGGATGTCGGCCAGCCGGTCGCGCACGATCTCGAAGATCTCCTGGCGCCCGAGCGGGCCCTGTTCGACGTGGGTCTCCGCAGGCATCGCCGCCCGATGCTACTCAGGTGGAATGTCCCGCCACTGCGGTGCGGATCTCCTCCACGATCTCGTGCTCGACCATCTCCTTCGCCACGCGGATGCCGTTCGCCATCGCCTTGGCCCCGGTGGAGCCGTGGGAGATCGTGCACACCCCGTCGACGCCGAGCAGGATCGCCCCGCCGTAGGTGTCCGGGTCGAGCGTTGCGTAGAGCGGCAGCAGGGCCGGCAGGAGCGCCTCGACGTGCGGCTGGTAGTGCTCCTCGGACTCGAACGCGTCGAACAACGCCTTGACGATCGCCTTCAGCCCGCCCTCGAGCGTCTTCAGGACGACGTTGCCGGTGAAGCCGTCGGTGACGACGACGTCGACGCCGTCGCTCATGATGTCGCGGCCCTCGACGTTGCCGATGAAGTCGATGCCGGGAGCGGCGCCGAGCAGGCCGAAGGCCTCTTTGCGCAGCGTGTCGCCCTTGCCGGGCTCCTCACCGATCGACAGCAGCCCGACGCGCGGGACGTCGAGGGCGAACCGGTGCCTGGCGAAGACGGCCCCCATCTGGGCGAACTGCACGAGCCACTCGGGTTGGACCTCGGCGTTGGCGCCGGCGTCGAGGAGGACGGTCGGGGTCGAGCCCGGCACCGGGATCGGGGTCGCGATCGCCGGCCGGCTGACGCCCTTGATCCGGCCCATGCGGAGGAGGGCGGCGGCCATCGTGGCCCCGGTGTTGCCGGCGGAGATCATCGCCGAGGCCTTGCCGTCCCGCACCGCCTCGGCGGCGCGCACGAGCGTGGAGTCCTTCTTGCGCCGGATCGCCTGGGCCGGGTCCTCGTCCATCGCGACCACCTCGGTGGCCGGGATCAGTGGGAGGTCTCCGCGTTCGGCGAGGTCGGGCGGGCCGACGAGGACGACCGGGATCCCCTCGGCCGCGGCCTCGAGGGCACCGGCGACGATCTCGCCTGGCGCCCGGTCACCGCCCATGGCGTCGACGGCGATCGGCTGCATCGACTGCGGAAGCTAGACGTTTCGGGTCTGTGTCACCGCATACGCCGTCGACGACCTGTTCGGTGACACAGATCCGGCGGGCGGGGTCAGGCGGCGGTCGTGCGCGTCAGGCGACGTCGATGGCCGAGCGGTTCTTGTACCAGCCGCAGGACGGGCAGACCGTGTGCGGGAGCTTGGCGTTGCCGCACCGCGGGCAGACGCTGCGAGCCGGGGCGTTGAGCTTCCACGCGCCGGCGCGGTGGCTGCGCGACTTCGACTTCGACTTCTTCTTCTTCGGAACAGCCATCGTGGTCTCGACTCTCAGGTGCGAAAGCTCGGCCGGAGCAGGCTAGCGCCGTCCCTTCACTCGTCCACACGGAGCTGGTCGAGGATCGCCCAGCGCTCGTCCCGGACCGTCGTGTCGCACCCGCACGGACCCTCGGCGAGGTCGGCGCCGCAGCTCGGGCACAGGCCCGGGCAGTCGGGCCGGCACAGCGGGGCGTCGGGAATCGCGAGCAGCACCTCCTCGCGGACCATCGGACCGAGGTCGATCTGTCCGTTGACGATCGGGAAGCGCTCGCCGGACGGATCGGGCTCGAGGCCGTAGCGCTCGTCGATGTCGACCTCGACGACATCCTCGATCGGGCGCAGACACCGCCGGCAGGCGTCGCGTCGCCCGGCTCGGAGACGGCCGGTGACGACGACGTCGTCGAGGGTCGACTCGAGCGTCACGTCGACGGACACGTCGCCGGTGAGGCGGGGGTCGTCGAGACCGACGTCGACGACTCGCCACGACGGCGTCGACGTGCCGGCGGCCGCCCGGCTGGCGGAGCAGCTCGCTGGCATTGACGAGGAGAGGTGCCACGGACGCGGCCATCCGGCTAGCGGTCCTGGTCGAAGAACCCCTTGGTGGGGTCCTCCTCCTCGTCGGCGTCGCCGGCGGGGATCGGCGCGGCGCCGATCGAGAGACGTTGCCGGCCGGCGCCGACCGTCTTCTGCAGCTTGTCGAGCAGGATCTCGAAGCTGCCGAGGCGCTGGTCGAGGAAGTCCTCGGTCTCGTGACGCAGCCGGCGGGAGTCCGCCTCGGCGGTCTCCATGACCTGTCGCGCCCGTTGCTCGGCGGCGCGGACGACCTCGGTGCGCTGCACCATCCGCTCGGCGCGGACCCGCGCCGCCTCGAGCAGCTCGTCGGCCTCGCGGCGCGTCTTGGCGACGAACTCCTGGCGCTCCTTCAACATCCAGCGGGCCTGGCGCAGCTCGTCCGGCAGCCGCTGCAGCGCCTCCTCGAGCAACTCGATGATCTCGTCGCGGTCGATTCGGGGCGACGACGACAGCGGCATCGTCGGCGCCGTCGCGATGATGTCGATCGAGCGCCGCAGCAACGTCTCCGCGTCGCCCACGTAGCCCTGGCCGGGCTCGGGGTACTCGTCGTCGATCTCGTCGTACGCGTCGGGATCGTCTTCGTAGCTGTCGTCGTGGCTCATGGCGTGGTGGTGGGTGGCGCCTCGGTGGGTGGGAACAGACGGATGAGGGCGTCGGCCACCGGTCCCGGCACCAGGTGGGAGACGTCTCCACCGTACCGGGCGATCTCCCTGACGAAGCGGCTGCTGATGAATCCCCGGTCGGCCCGGCACGGCAGGTACACGGTGCGCACGCCCGTCACCGACTGGTTGGTGAGCGCCATCTGCTGTTCGATCTCGAAGTCGGCTGCAGTGCGCAGGCCCTTGACGATGAAGTCGGCGCCGGCGATCTTGGCCGCGTCGATCGCCAGGCCCGAGTGCACGAGCACGTCAACGCGGTCGGCGACCCCCGCCTCGGCCGCGCTGGCCTTGATCAGGTCGACGCGCTCGTCGACCGGGAACAGGCCCGCCGGCTTCTCGTGGTTGTGCATCACGGCGACGACGACCGAGCCGAACAGGTCGACGGCCTGCTCGATCACGTCGATGTGTCCGAGGTGGATGGGGTCGAAGCTGCCGGGGATCAGGACGGTCGCCACTAGAAGGCCCGATGCCGATGCGAGCGAGCGAGCGCCAGCGAGAGTTCCGTTGCGAGCGACGAGGCGCCAGCCGAGGAGCGGCCACATACGGCCTGCGTGGCCGGGGAACGCTGTGACGGCCTGCGTGGCCGGGGAACGCAATGGATAGCTTCACGCTAGTTGGTGCGGGTCGCGTCACTCCGGAAGGGTGGTGGGCTCGAGGAACGTCACCCAGGTGCGGCCGTAGCGCTTGACGCGCGCCTGGCTCCAACCGTCCGGCGCGGCGACCGGAGCGGCCGCTTCGGCGACCACGAGCCGCACGTCGGCAGGCATCGCGGCGAGCAGTCGAGTCCAGTCGTCGAACCCGTACGGAGGGTCGGCGAAGACGAGCTCGACGTCGAGCCGGGACACGACGGAGCGGGCGTCGCCGGACACGACCCGGGCGCGGTCACGAAGACCGAGCGCGGCGAGGTTCGCGTCCACCGTCGACAAGGCGGCCCGTCCCCGGTCGACGAACGTGCAATGCGCCGCTCCCCGCGACAGGGCCTCGATCCCCAGCGCGCCGCTGCCCGCGTAGAGGTCGGCGACGCGGGCGTCGACGATCACGTCGAGGCTCGTGAGCGCGTTGAAGACCGCCTCCCGCACCTTGTCGGTCGTCGGGCGGATCGACCCGTCGGTGGGCGCGGCCAGCCGCCGGCCGCGCAGCTCTCCGGCGACCACGCGCATGAGCCGAGGCTACGGTTGGGTACACGTCGTCCATGCAACATGGATCGATGGCGAGGACCCTCGCCCTGCTCATCGCCGGAGCCGCCGTCGTGCTCGCCGCCGGGTGTGGCGACGACGACGACGACGCGGCCGACACGACCGCCGGCACGACCGCCGGGACCTCGAGTGGCACCACCGCGGCCTCGAGTGGTACCACCGGCCCTCGGTCGGGTGGCACCGCGGGTGGCGCGGACGCCCAGGCGTACGTCGACGCGATGATCGACAGCTTCGACAACTCCGATCCGGACGAGCTGCAGATCAACCGCGAGCAGGCCCAGTGCCTCGCTCCCCTATGGGTCGAGGCGATCGGCGCCGATCGCCTCGCCGCGGCCGGGATCGAGCCGCGGGACTTCGCCGAGGAAGGGAACGTCGACATGACGACGGTCGGGCTGACGGACAACGACGGCAACGCGATGTACGACGCGTTCGGCGAGTGCGACATCGACGTCAAGACGCTCTTCGTGGAATCCTTCTCCGCCGACCGAGACGTGTCCGAGGCAGACCAGGACTGCCTCGCCGACGCGATGAGCGATGATCTGTTGCGGCGGATCATGGTCATCACGTTCGTCGAGGGCGAGGAGGCGGTGAATCAGAACGAGGATCTCTCCGGGGAGCTGTTCGGCGTCTTCGCCGAGTGCCCAGGCCTCGTGGTGACCACCACCACCGCCGGCGGCGGCTGACCGCGTGGTGCTCGAGCCCGATCCCGTCATCACGTGCATCGACTGCGGAGGCCGGGCGCACCTGATCACGCCGCGGCGCGTCGACCCCGAGGACGCCGGCGCCGACGAGTGGCGGCCCGGCGACATCGTCACCTACCGCTGCGAGGAATGCCTCGACCGCTGGGACCTCGTTCTCGACGACGACGCCGTCGACGACCCCTGACCCATCCGAGTGTCTTGTGCCATCGGAGTGCGTGGCGAGGGAAGGCCCCTCACAAGACACTCGCTCGGCGGAAGACACTCGGATGGGGAGGTCAGCTGCGGGTCAGGAACTCGGTGGCGTCTTCGCTCAGGAGGAGCGTGAGCTCGTCGAGCAGGAGGGGGTGCCGGGCGAGGTCGAGGTCGGCGTCCACGATCTCGAACGCCGCGTCGCGCGCCAGCCGCACGAGTTCGCGGTCGCGGCGCAGCGACGCCAGCCGGAGGTCGCTCCGCCCCTTCTGGGCCGTGCTCATCAGCGTGCCCTCGCCGCGCAACTCGAGGTCGACCTCCGCCAACTCGAACCCGTCGGTCGACGCCACGATCGCGTCGACGCGGGGGTTCGGCTCGCCGCTCGCCGTGACGAGCCAGCACTGTGACTCGTGGGCGCCCCGGCCGACTCGGCCGCGCAACTGGTGGAGCTGGGCGATCCCGAACCGGTCGGCGTCGAGGATCACCATCACCGTCGCGTTGGGGACGTCGACGCCGACCTCGACGACGGTGGTCGCCACCAGCACGTCGAGCGCGCCGGACCGGAACAGGTCCATCGTCATGTCCTTGTCGGCCGGTGAGAGCCTCCCGTGGAGCAGGCCGAGGCGGAGTCCCTTCAGCTCACCGGCGGCGAGGCGGGCGTAGGTCTCCTCGGCCGAGGCGACCTCCAGCTTCTCCGACTCCTCGATCAGCGGGCACACGACGTACGCCTGCCGGCCGGCGGCGACCTCGGCCCGGACCGCGGCCCACGCCTCGGCCTCGAGCAGCGGTCCGCCGGCCCACCGCGTCACGATCGGGGTGCGCCCGGGCGGGAGCTCGTCGAGCACGCTCACGTCGAGATCGCCGTACACCGTCATCGCCGCCGTCCGCGGGATCGGCGTCGCCGTCATCACGAGCACGTCGGGCACCGTCCCGCCGGCCTTCTCCCGCAGCGCCGCCCGCTGCTCGACGCCGAACCGGTGCTGCTCGTCGACGACCACCGCCCCGAGACTGCGGAACTCGACCCCCTCCTGGATCAGGGCGTGGGTGCCGATCACGAGGTCGACGGAGCCGTCGGCGAGTCCGCCGAGGACCCGTCGGCGCTCGGCGCCGATGACTCGGTTGGTCAGCAGCTCGACCCGCAGTGGTCGGTCGGCGAACAGCGTCTCGCCACGCGACGGCACTTCGAGCCCGTCGAGGAGCCGGCGCACGCCGGCGTGGTGTTGCTCGGCGAGGACCTCCGTCGGCGCCATCAGCGCGCCCTGATGACCACCTTGCACCGCGGCCAGCAGCGCACTCACGGCGACGACGGTCTTGCCGGACCCGACGTCGCCCTGGAGCAGCCGGTGCATCGGGTGCGGCGCGGCGAGATCGGCCTCGATCTCGGCGATCGTCCGGCGCTGGGCGCCGGTGAGGGGAAACGGCAGGCGGGCGTGGAACCGCTGGACGAGGCTGCTCCCGTCCCCGTCGACGACGTGCTTGATGCCGACGGCGTCCCGCTCCATCGAACGCTTGCGCATCACGAGCGCCAGTTGCACGCGCAACAACTCGTCGAACGCGAGGCGGCGCCGGGCCCGGTCCTTCTCGGCGAGCGACTCCGGCAGGTGGATACTGTGCAGCGCCGACTCCCGTTCGATCAGCCCCAGCCGGCGCCGGACAGCGACGGGCACCGGGTCGGCGAGGCCACGCGGGCGGCTCCGCTCGAGCGCGTTCTCGACCCATCCGGCCAGATCCCACGTGTTGATCTGGGCCTTCTCGCTCTGCGGGTAGATCGGCACGATGCGCCCGGTGCGATCGCCGATCAGGTCGACGACCGGGTTCGTCATCTGCAGCCCACCCCGGTACATGTCCGCCTTGCCGAACAGCGCCACCTGCAGGCCGGCCTGGAGCTGACGCTCCCGCCACGGCTGGTTGAAGAACACGACGTGCATCCGTCCGCTGCCGTCGCCGACGATCCCCTCGACGATCGCACGGCGGTTGCGGCCGATCCGCTTGCGCACGGACCGCACCTCGACGAGGACGAGGGCCTCGGCGCCGGGCACGAGGTCGGCCAGCCGGGCCTCGTTGGTGCGGTCGACCCACCGACGGGGATACGTCATCAGCAGGTCGAGCACGGAGTCGATCCCGAGCTCGGCCAGCGCGGACCGTTTGCGCTCCCCCACGCCGCGCAGCCGGGACACGTCGATCGCGGCGAGCTCGCGCAGCGTGATCGGTTGGCCGTCGGGCACCGGCCTATTCCACCCCGAAAAGGTACGGGTACAGCGGCTGACCCCCGTCGTGCACCTCGACCTCGACCGCCGGGTGTTGCTCGGCGAGCCACGCCTCGATCGACGCGGTCGTTCCGTCGTCGGCGTCGGCCCCGGTGAGCACGGTGACGAGCTCGCGGCCGGGCGTGAGCAGCTTCCCGAGCAGCGCCGTCGCCGCCTCGAGCAGATCGGGCGAGACCGCGACGATGCCGTCCCCCCTGACGATGCCGATCCAATCCCCCTCGGCGACCGGCCCGGCCGTGGTCTGGCTGGCCCGGACGGCGCGGGTGACCTCACCGGATGCGAGCTCCGCCGCGGCCTGCCGCATCGCGGTGGCGTTCATCGGCGCGTCCGCCTCCGGGTCGTACGCCATCAGCGCGGCCAGCCCCTCCGGCATCGACCGCGTCGGGACCACCCGGACCGTCTTGGCCGTGAGGGCGTCGAGCTGCTCGGCGACGGGGATGATGTTCTTGTTCCCGGGCAGGACGACGACGTGGCCGGAGTTGACGTGCTCGACGGCGTCGAGCAGCTCGGCAGTCGACGGGTTCATCGTCTGTCCCCCACCGACGATGCCCTGCACGCCGAGCTCGCGGAACAGCTCGCTGATCCCGGCGCCGCTGCTCACCGCGACCACTGCGCACGTGACGGCCGGGTGGTCCGCGGCCGCCTCGGTGGGACTGCCGGCGAGCATCGCCCGCTCCCGCACGGCGTGCTCAGCGACGACCTCCTCGAACAGGTCGGTGACCCGGATCTGCCGGGGCCGGCCGTCGAGGTCGAGGGCGGCCTCGATCGCGGCGCCGATGTCGTTCGTGTGCACGTGGCAGTTCCAGATCCCGTCACCGCCGACGACGACGATCGAGTCGCCGATCGCACCCCAGCCGTGCTTGAGATCCTCGATCCGCTCGTCGGGGAGGTCGCAGAAGAACATCACCTCGTACCGCGTGCCGGTCGTGTCCGGCTCGGCCGCGATCGCGACGGGGGCGGCCGCCGCCGACGTCGCCCTCCGGGGCCTCCGGGAGTGGTTCGCCGTCGATCACGTGCAGTGCGGCGTCGAGCAGCAGCAGGTACCCGGCGCCGCCGGCATCCACGACGCCGGCCTCGGCCAGGACCGGCAGCAGCTCCGGCGTCGAGTCGAGCGTGACCCGGCCACGGTCCCGCGCCGCCCGCACGACCTCGGCGAGCGAGGCACCGGCGCCGGCCGCTGCGCCGGCCGCCTCGGCGCTCTCCCGTACCACCGTGAGGATCGTGCCCTCGACGGGAGTGAGCACGGCCTTGTACGCGGCCTCGGTCGCGACGCTGAGCGCTTCCGCGACGACGGCGCCGTCGGCCTCGGCCGAGCCCTTCAGCGTCGAGGCGATGCCGCGCATGATCTGCGAGAGGATCACGCCGCTGTTGCCCCGCGCTCCCATGAGCGAGCCGTGACTGATCGCGTCGCACGTGGGCACCAGCTCGTCCGGGGCCGCCCGCATCTCGGCGACCACCGCGTCGAGCGTGCGGGCCATGTTGGTGCCGGTGTCCCCGTCCGGCACCGGGTACACGTTGAGCCGGTTGATCCGCTCGGCGTGGGCCGACAGCGCCTCCTGGAAGGTGGTCATGGTGTCCCGCAGGGCGTCGACGCCGAACACCTCCAGCGGCGGCGCGAGCGCGGTCATGACGGCCAATCGTAGGAGGCGGACCTGCCGGCGGATGCGTTGCCCCGCTCAAGGAAGTAGCTGCAGGTACGCGGGATCGGTAGCCTCATGTGGTGCTGTTCGCGCCCCGCGGACACAGCCGACGGAGTGGACTGTTTGACGATGGCCTCAGTGTGTGAAGTATGCGGCAAGAAGCCCTCGTGGGGCATGTCGGTGTCGCACTCGCATCGGCGCACCAAGCGCCGCTGGAACCCGAACATCCAGCGCGTGCGCGCGCTCGTGGACGGATCACCGAAGCGGGTGTACGTGTGCACGGGCTGCCTCAAGTCGGGCAAGGTCACGAAGGTCGCCAGGACGTCGGCTCCCACCGCCAGCTGATCGGCTCCCCGCCGTGCAAGGTGTGATCAAGGCCTACGACCCGGTGACCGGAGACGGCGTCGTCATGTGCGACACCGACCTGGCCGACTACGACCTGGCCGCCGATGCGCTCACCGGATCGGTGCTGCGCATGGTCCGGCAGGGCCAGCGCGTGATCTTCGACCTCGATCCGGACCGGCGGGCCACGCGGCTGCGGCTCGGCTCCGAGATTGACATGCAGACTCCCGGCCAGTAGGCCGAGGGTCCTGGCTGGCGGAGTCCCCCCGAACCGAACGGAGAACCAGATGAGTGGCCAGACCGGCAACCGAGCGCTGATGACATGGGTGGATCAGTGGGCGGAGGTGCTCCAGCCGGACGAGGTCTACTGGTGCGACGGCACCGCCGAGGAGTACGACCGCCTGTGCGCCGAACTGGTCGAGTCCGGGACGTTCACGTCGCTCGACGAGGCCAAGCGGCCGAACAGCTACTGGGCTCACTCCGATCCCGGCGACGTCGCCCGGGTCGAGGACCGCACGTTCATCTGCTCGGCCGAGGAGCGGGACGCCGGTCCGACCAACAACTGGCGGGATCCGGCCGAGATGCGGGCCGAGCTGACCGAGCTCTACACCGGCGCCATGCGGGGTCGCACGATGTACGTCGTCCCGTTCTCCATGGGCCCGCTGGGGTCGCCGATCGCGCACATCGGCGTGCAGCTCACCGACTCGGCCTACGTGGCCGTGAGCATGCGGATCATGACCCGCATGGGCCAGGGCGCACTCGATGTCCTCGGGGACGGCGAGTTCGTCCCCTGCCTGCACTCCGTCGGCGCGCCGCTCGCCGAGGGCGAGGCCGACGTGCCATGGCCGTGCAACCCGGAGCAGAAGTACATCGTCCACTTCCCCGACACGCGCGAGATCTGGTCGTACGGCTCCGGGTACGGCGGCAACGCCCTGCTCGGGAAGAAGTGCTTCGCCCTGCGCATCGCCTCGGTGATGGCGCGCGACGACGGCTGGATGGCCGAGCACATGCTGATCCTCAAGCTCACCAACCCGAAGGGCGAGTCGAAGTACATCGCCGGCGCGTTCCCGTCGGCGTGCGGCAAGACCAACCTGGCGATGCTCGTGCCGACGATCCCGGGCTGGTCGGCCGAGACCGTCGGTGACGACATCTGCTGGATGAAGTTCGGCGACGACGGCCGGCTCCACGCGATCAACCCCGAGGCCGGCTTCTTCGGCGTGGCGCCGGGGACCAGCTACCAGACCAACCCGAACGCGATGGACACCCTCTGGGGTAACTGCCTGTTCACCAACACCGCGCTGACCGACGAAGGCGACGTCTGGTGGGAGGGCATGTCGGACCCGCCCGCGCACGCCACCGACTGGAAGGGCAACCCGTGGACGCCGGACGTCGAGACGCCGGCCGCCCACCCCAACGCCCGCTTCACGGCGCCGGCATCGCAGTGCCCGTCGATCGCACCGGAGTGGGAGGATCCCGCCGGGGTGCCGATCTCGGCGATCCTGTTCGGCGGCCGGCGCGGCTCGACGGTGCCGCTGGTCACCCAGGCGTACGACTGGGAGCACGGGGTGTTCCTGGGCTCGATCATGGCGTCGGAGACGACCGCCGCCCAGCAGGGCGCCGTCGGCAAGCTGCGTTTCGACCCGATGGCGATGCTGCCGTTCTGCGGTTACAACATGGCCGACTACTGGGCCCATTGGCTCACCATCGGGAAGGCCACCGACGCCGAGAAGCTGCCCAAGGTCTTCTTCGTCAACTGGTTCCGCCGCGACGGCGACGGCCGCTTCCTGTGGCCCGGCTTCGGCGAGAACAGCCGGGTGCTCAAGTGGGTGTTCGAGCGGGTCGACGGCGACGCCGACGCGGTGGAGACGCCCATCGGGCTGCTCCCGACGACGGCGGCCCTCGACACTGACGGCCTCGACATCAGCGACGAGGACCTCGCCGAGTTGCTGAGCGTCGATACCGAGGGGTGGCGGGAGGCCCTGCCCCAGATCCGCGAGCACTTCGACCGGTTCGGCGATGCGGTCCCGGCGTCCCTCACGCTGGCCCTCGACACCCTCGAGGCCCGCTTGGCCTGACTCCGAGCTGTGCTCGGAGTCGGCCGAGCAGGCGCGCCGCGATGGGCGGCGCCGTCGATTCTTCGGGGGTCCACGGGGGCGGAGCCCCCGTGGGATGCGCGAGACTCGTCCCGTGAAAACCAGGACTGCCGTCATCACCGGACCTCCAGGGAAGTGGGAGGTCGTCGAAGTCGATGTCGAGGAGCCCCGCCAGGGCGAGTTGCTCCTCAAGATGGTGGCGTCGGGGCTGTGCCACTCCGACGACCACGTCGCGACCGGGGACATCCCCGTTGGCGTGTACCCGTTCGCGGGCGGCCACGAGGGTGCCGGCATCGTCGAACAGGTCGGACCGGACACCCCCGGGTGGGAGGTCGGCGACCACGTCGTGCTCTCGTTCCTGCCCGGGTGCGGGCGCTGCCGCTGGTGCGCGAGCGGGATGCAGAACCTCTGCGATCTCGGCGCCACCCTGCTCGCCGGGTGCCGCCCCGACGGCACGTACCGGATGTCGCTCGACGGGAAGCCGGTCGGGCAGATGTGCGGCATCTCGACGTTCTGCGAGCACACCCTCGTCGACGTGGCGTCCGCAGTGAAGGTGGCCGACGATCTCCCGCTCGAGAAGGCCTGCCTCGTCGGTTGCGGGGTCGGCACCGGCTGGGGATCGGCGGTGAACTCCGCCGAGGTGTACCCCGGGCACACCGTGATCGTGATGGGGATCGGGGGCATCGGCATCAACGCCGTCCAGGGCGCCGCCCACGCCGGCGCGATGCACGTCATCGCCGTCGATCCAGTCGAGTTCAAGCGGGAGAAGGCGATGGAGCTGGGGGCCACCCACGCCTTCGAGAACATGGAGAAGGCGACGGAGTTCGCCCAGTCGGTCACCAACGGGCAGGGCGCCGACTCGGCGATCGTCACCGTCGGGGTCACGACCGGCCAGCACATCGCCGAGGCGTTCACTTCCATCCGCAAGGCGGGCACGGTCGTCGTCACCGGGCTCGGGAACATCACCGAGGTCGGCATCCCGATCTCGCCGGGCGAGCTGACCCTGTTCCAGAAGCGGCTGCAGGGCGCGTTGTTCGGGGCGTCCAGCCCGTCGCGCGACATCCTCGCCATGCTCGAGCTCTACCGCGCCGGCAAGATCCGCCTCGACGAACTGGTGACCAATACGTACACCCTCGACACGATCAACGAGGGCTACGCCGACATGCACGCCGGCAAGAACCTCCGCGGCGTGCTCATCCATTCATGAGTCATGAGCCGAACTTGCATCTGAATTCCGCGCCAGGGCGCGCAATTCAGATGCAAGAACGGGTTTAGGAGAGGCTGATCACCTCGCGCAGGCCGAGCCCCATGATGAACAGGCAGCCGAGGCCGTAGAGCAGGTACTCCTTGCCGCGCATGAACGGGCTCGTCCGGTAGCTGTAGAGGATCCCGACGGCGACCACCGCGGAGAAGCCGTACAGGGCGTGGAGCCGCGCCGGCTCGAGGTCCTCGCGCGTCATCAGGATCGTGCCCGAGATGGCCTGGGCGAACGCAGTGAGCTGGGCCACGATGATCGCGATCCACAGCGGGCGGCCCCGGAGCACCGTCCAGCGGTGGGCGGCCAGCGCCCACAGGCCGGCGCCGGCGTTGGCGGCGACGAGCGCCCAGGCCCCGATGCGATGCCAGTCGAGGGTCACGCTCGCGGTCAACGGATCAGGGTGTCCGCTTCGTGGCCACCCTCGACCAGGCTGAGCGAGCCGCCGCGGACCTCGACGATCGTGACCGAGGTGTTGTCCAGCCGGCGGATGACCAGTCGGTCGTCGGCGAGGCAGGCGCCGAGCACGGCATTGATGGCGATGAAGTGGGAGTACACGACGGTGTCCTCGGCGCGGGTGGCGACGAACGCCACCACTGAGTCGCGGAACCTCGTGTAGCGGTCGCCGAGCTCGCTCCACGTGCCGCTCATCGCCTCGCGCAGCCAGTCGACCCGTTCCGCCATCGCCACGCCGAGCGGCGAGGGGATCTCCGAAACCGTCTCCTCCACCATCGGTGTCGCGCCCCATCGCCGGGCCAGCGGCGCCGCCGTCTCCTGGCAGCGGCGCATCGGGCTGGTGACGATCGGCAGCGACCTGGTGGCCCCGAGCGGGGCGAGCCGGTCGGCCACCGCTTCGGCCTGGGCGGTACCGACGCCGTCCAGCCCCGGGTCCGGATCGCGGTCCCAGCCGGCCACGGCGCGCCCGTGGCGAACCAGATGGACGACGGCCATCAGTCGAGCAGCCAGCCGGCGCGGGGCCCGTTCCCGGCCGGCGCGCCCGGATCGATGTACCACTCGGTGCGAGAACGCCCGGCTGAAGAGCTCCTCCGGCAGGGCGAGGAACATCCCGGTGTCGGTCACCTGGCTGGCGTGGCAGGCGATCGCCCCCCGCTTCTTGGCCACGTGCTCGCTGACGTCGACGGCGAGATCGATCTCGGCGGCCGGCGTGCCGAACGGGTTACCGTCGTCGGACGGACCGGCCGGGTCGAACTCCTCGAACCCCGCGATGTCGGCGGCCGCCATCGCGGCCATGTCGGCCTTCGCCGCGTCCCGGTTGAACGTCACTTCGAACCGCTTCGGCGTGCCCGCCCGGTCCGCGGCGGCGTGCCCGACCCGGTGCGCCTGCACGTGGTCGGGGTGCCCGTACACGCCGTGCCAGTCGTAGACCACGATCAGGTCGGCCCGCTCCTGCCGCAGCACGGCCGCCAGCCGCTCGGCCGCCTCGTCCGGGTCGGCCCGGAGGAACGACCGGGGATCCTCGTTCTGCTCCCAGCCCGTCATCCCCGAGTCCCGGTAGCCGAGCCAGACGATCCGGTGCACGCCGAGCACGGCCGCCGACCGTTCCGTCTCGGCGCGGCGGCGGTCGACGAGCGTCTCGCCCTCGGCGAGGTCGTCGGGGACCTCGCCGAGCTCCCCGTTCGTGCACACGACGAGCACGACCCGGTGCCCGTCGGCCGCGGCACGCGCCATCGAGCCGCCCGTCGTGATGGCCTCGTCGTCGGGGTGGGCGTGGACGAACGCGAGGGTCGCCATCGCCTCAGCCGGAGTGCACGACGGCTCCGGACGCGAGCAGGGCGTCGATCCGCTCGGCCCCGATCCCCCAGTCGGCGAGCACGTCCCGCGTGTGCTGGCCGGGGTGCGCCGGCGGGCGGACGACCTCGGCGACGGTGCGGCTGAAGCGGGGTGCCGGCGCCGGCTGCACCATGCCGTCGAGCTCGACGAACGTCGACTCGCTCGACGTTGTGCGGGTGCTTGGCCGCCTCGCTCATTCGCAGCACGGGCGCGAAGCAGACGTCGGTGTGCTCCATCAGCGCGCACCACTCGTCCCGCGTCTTCGTCGCGAACAGCGCGGCGAGGCGCTCCTTCAGCGCCGGCCAGCCGGACCGGTCCATCTGGGCGGCGAACTGCTCGTCGCCCTCGAGGCCGGTGAGGCGCGAGCAGCTCGGCGTAGAACTGCGGCTCGATCGAGCCGAGCGAGATGTACTCGTCGTCGGCGCAGCGGTAGACGTCGTAGAAGTGGGCGCCGGTGTCGAGCAGGTTGGTGCCCCGCGCGTCCTCGTCGAACAGACCGAGCTGGGAGAACGACCAGAACATCGTCATCAGCACCGCCGAGCCGTCGACCATCGCCGCGTCGATCACCTGCCCGGCGCCGCTGCGCTGGGCCTCGAGCAGCGCGCACACCACGCCGTAGGCGAGGAACATCCCGCCGCCGCCGAAGTCGCCGATCATGTTGAGCGGCGGGACCGGTGCCTGCCCCGCCCGGCCGAAGTGGGCCAGCGCGCCGGCGAGCGAGATGTAGTTGATGTCGTGACCCGCGGCCTGGGCATAGGGCCCGTCCTGGCCCCAGCCGGTCATCCGTCCGTACACCAGCTTGGGGTTGCGGGCGAAGCACTCGGTCGGGGCCGACGCCGAGTCGCTCCATGACCCCGGGACGGAACCCCTCGATCAGGGCGTCGGCGTGCGCGGCCAGGTCGAGCAGGGTGGTCGACCCCGTCGGGGTGCTTGAGGTCGATCGCCACGCTGCGGCGGCCGCGCAGCAGGAGGTCGCGGGCCGGCGTCTCGGGCGCCGGGCCCCGCACCGCCTGGGCCCGTTCGACACGGACCACCTCCGCGCCCATGTCGGCGAGCATCATCGCGGCGAACGGGCCGGGCCCGATCCCGGCGATCTCGATGATCCGGTAGCCGGCGAGCGGTCCGTGCATGTCGTCGCCTCCTTCCTTCAGGCTGCGCCGCGGTCGGCGTAGGTCGTGTGGCTGATCACGGCGTCCACGATCACCGGCCAGAGCGGCCTCCGGGAGGTCATGGCCCATGTCGGCGAGGAGCAGGAGACTGGCGCCAGGGATCGCGTCGGCCGTGGCGCGGCCCCCTTCGGGCGTGATCAACGTGTCGTCCCGGCCGTGGATGACGAGCGTCGGCACCTCGACCTTGGCGAGGGCTTCGGATCGGTCGCCGCTGGCGTAGATCGCGGCGAGCTGGCGCAACGCTCCCTCCGGGTAGAACGCCCGGTCGTACGCGGCCGCGGCCGCGCTCCCGCAGGCGGTCGACGTCGACATAGCGCTTCGACGCCCACACCGCGCTGCGGTCGGCGGCCGCGATGAAGGCGCCGCGCTCCAGCGGTGGCGGGCTGAGCAGCGCTTCGCGCGCCTCCTGCGTCGGGCGCGCCGGTGCGGGGATCGCCCGGCGAGCTCATCACCGAGATCAGGCTGCGGCAGCGCTCGGGGTGCTCGATGGCGACGGTCTGGGCGATCATCCCGCCCATCGACGCGCCCATCACGTGGGCCGCGTCGATGCCGAGGGCGTCGAGCAGGCCGACGGCGTCGTTGCCCATGTCCGAGAGGGTGTACGGGACCGGCGGGAGCCTCGTTGCGCCGCCAGCTTCGCCTGCAGCACCGCCATCGGATTCACCTTCACGCCGTCGAGGTGGGTGGAGAGCCCACAGTCCCGGTTGTCGAACCGGATCACGTGGCTGCCGCGCCCTGCGAGCTCTCGGCACAACTCGTCGTCCCACGCGATCGACTGGGCGGTGAAGCCCATCACCAGCAGCAGGGTCGGGTCGTCAGGCGACCCGAACGTCTCGTACTCGATCTCGATGGAGTCGGGGTTGGTCGTGGCGACCGTGGCGCGTGGCATCGCCGCAGTCTCGCGAACCCGACTACCGTCCGGCGAGATGACGCGCTTCGGTGTCCACACCGGGCTGCAGCACACGACGGCGGACGAGCTGCGCCTGCTCTGGAAGCGGATCGAGGCCCTCGGCTTCGACTGGATCTCGATCTGGGACCACTTCTACGGGGCGACCGGCAGCCCCGACGACGCCGCCTGCCTGGAGGCGGTGGCGATGCACGCCGCGCTGGCCGCCGAGACCGAGCGGGTGCAGTGCGGGGCGCTGGTGTACTCGATCGGCTACCGCCACCCGGCCGTGCTCGCCAAGGCGATCACCACGATCGACCTGATCTCGGGCGGACGGGCGGCGATGGGCATCGGTGCGGGGTGGGCCGAGGTGGAGTACCGCGCCTACGGCATCGACTTCCCGTCGGTCGGCATCCGCATGGACCAGTTGGAGGAAGGGGTTGCGATCCTGCGCGGCCTGCTCCACGACGAGGAGACCACGTTCGAGGGCAAGTGGTTCCGGGTCGACGCGGCGCGCAACGAGCCCCGGCCGATCCAGGAGAAGCTGCCGATCTGGGTCGGCGGCGGGGGCGAGAAGCGCACGCTGCGCATCGCCGCCCGCTTCGCCGACGGGTGGAACGTCCCATTCGTGTCGCCGGAGACGTTCGCCGCCAAACGGGACGTGTTGCACCGCCACTGCGCGGACATCGACCGGGACCCGAGCGAGATCACGTGTGCTGTCAACCTCGGCCTGGCGTGGGACGAGGAGGGCCTCCGACGGCAGTTCGGCGCGATCGCCGACTTCGTCCGCCCCGGCGTTCTCAGCGGTTCCGTCGAAGCGGTCGTCGACCGCATCGGCGAGTACGCCGCCGCCGGGGCCGATCAGGTGAACCTCGCCCTCCGGGCGCCGTTCGAGGTCGACGCCCTGGAGCAGTTCGCCACGGTCGCCGGCCTCACCTGACCCCTGCGCCTCCGTCCCTGACGTTCTTGCATCTGGATTGCGCGCCGGGGCGCGCCAAGTAGATGCAAGAACGGGGTGTGGCGGGGCGGGGTCAGCCGTCGAGGAGGCGGCGCTTCTGGACCTCGAACTCCTCCGGGGTGATCGTGCCGCGGTCGCGCATCGCCTCCAGCTTCTCCAGCTGGGACGCCACGTCGAGCTGACCGGACCCGGTCGCGACGGCGCTGCCGTCGCGACTGACCCGCCCGTACATGCGGTCCTCGTTGAGCTCCATCTGGGAGTGGATCAGGTTCTGGACCCGATCGGGGTTGCGCACGTCCGTGAAGCGCTGCTGGCCCTCCTCAGAGCCCGACTCGATGAGCAGGTCGCCGGCGCCGAGCATTCGCTCGATGATGCCCTGGTGGAAGTGGACGCTGTTGACGCGCTCGAGCGGGATCTCGATGCCGCTCTTGGCGATCACGCCGTGGCGGAAGATGACCCGGTCGCTGGTGATCACGAAGTTCGTGGTCAGCCAGCGCACGTACCGGACGAGGAGCCAGATCGCGGAGGCGGCGATGAGGATCAGGGCGAGCCACTTGAGCCACGACTCCGCGTCCATGGCGACGACGACGATGCCGAGCACGATCGCGGCGAGCAGGGCGAAGGCTGCCTCGGCGAAGTACCACCAGTGGGGGTGGACATCGAGCGCGACCGTCTCGTAGTCGTTGAGCAGCTTCTTCGGATAGGGCATGGGATCACAGTAATCCCAGGCCGCGTAGGGTGATTCGGTGCGCGACCTGGTCTCGCTGGTCTCCGATCTCGACCCGGAGCAGGCCGCCGCAGTGACCACGCCGACGACCTTGGTCGCCGTGATCGCCGGCGCCGGCTCAGGAAAGACCCGGGTACTGACGCGCCGCATCGCCCACCGCGTCGCCGCCGGAACGGCCGACGCGCGGCACACCCTCGCCCTGACGTTCACGCGGGAGGCCGCCGGCGAGCTGCGCCGCCGCCTGCGCCGGGCCGGACTGCGCGAACGCATCGAGGCGGGCACGTTCCACGCCGTCGCCCTCGGGCTGCTCCGGCAGCGGTGGCTCGAGCTCGACCAGCATCCCCCGACCGTCGTCGGCGATCGCGACCGTCTGCTCGCCGAGGTCACGGCCGGCGTGCCGATGGCGACGCTCGCCGGGGAGGCCGACTGGGCCGGTGCGCGCGGCGTGGCCGCGGACGACTATGCGGCCGCGGTCCGCGCCGCGGGCCGCCGGGTCGCGGCGGCACCGGAGCGGATCGCCGAGCGTCTCGCCGCCTTCGCCGCCCTCAAGCGCCGGCGCGGCGTCGTCGACCTCGACGACCTGCTCGCGATGGCGACCGCCGAGCTCGCGCGAGACCCGCGGTGGGCGGAGGCCGTGCGGTGGCGCTTCCGGCACGTCCTCGTGGACGAGGCGCAGGACCTGAACCCCGTCCAGTTCCGGCTGCTCGAGCTCGTCGTCGGCGGACGGGACGACCTCTACCTGGTCGGGGATCCGGCGCAGGCGATCTACGGCTTCAACGGCTCGGACCCGCTGCTCCTCGCCGACATCGCCGATCGGCTCCCCGGCGTCGAGGTGATCCGACTGCCGACGAATCATCGCAGCACCCCGCAGATCGTGGCCGCCGGTCGCCACGTGCTCGACGCGCTCCGGGCAGGCCGCCGACGCGCTCTCGTCCCGCCCCGACGGCGAGCCGTTGAGCAGCATCGGGACCGACGACGAGGTCCACGAGTCCACCGAGGTCGCCCGACTCGTCCGCGGCCTCGATCCGGATCTCGTGCGTCGCGGCCAGGTGGCCGTTCTGGCCCGTACGAACGCCCAGCTGACCCGGCTCAGGAGGGCGTGCGCCGACGCGGCGGTGCCGCTGCGCCGGGTCGCGGTCGAGCCCGGGAGCCCACTCGCCAACGCCGTGCGTGCCGTCACGGCCCTGCCCTCGGCGACTCGGTTGCGCGGCTGGGCGCACGACGTGCTCGACTCCGAACCGGCGGACCACGACGACCCGATCGAGTCGGCCGAGCGCCGCCTCGCCGCAGCCGTCCTGGAGTTCCTGCGCGACCAGCCGCTCGGCGACGGGGCCGCCCTGCGGGCGTGGATCGCGTCGTCCGACCCGTTCGCGACCTCGGGCGACCACGCCGGGGTCGAGCTGCTGACGTTCCACGGCGCCAAGGGGCGCGAGTGGCACACCGTCGTGGTCACGGGCGTGGAGACCGGCCTCGTCCCCCACCGCTCGGCCACGACGGCCGCCGCCCGGGCGGAGGAGGCCCGGCTGCTCCACGTCGCGCTCACGCGGGCGAGCGACCGACTCGTCGTGACGTGGGCGGCCAGGAGGGGCGGCTACCGGCGCCAACCGAGCCCGCTGCTCGCCGGGCTCACCGTCGAGGCGCCCGCGCCGCGGCGACCGCCACCCGAGGTCTTGGCGTACGAGCGGGAGGAGGACGCCCCCCTGAAGCGTCTCGTCGCGTGGCGACAGGAGGCCGCGCGTGCCGCAGCGGTGCTTCCCGGCGAGCTGTGCTCGGATCGTGACCTCGCCGTGATCGCCGGCGCCTCGCCGCGATCCCCCGACGAGCTCGCCGCGGTGACGGGCTTCGGGCCGCTGACCGCGGCCCGGCTGTTCCCACCGATCCGCTCGGCGCTCGACGGAGTGTGAGCTCCGGTCAGTCGGCGAGATCGACGACGACCGGGGCGTGGTCGCTGGGTTGCTGACCCTTGCGGGCGTTGCGGTCGATGATGCACCACTCGACGCGATCGGCGACCGGGGCGGACGCGAGCACGAGGTCGATCCGCATCCCCCTGCCCTCGTGGAAGTCACCGCGGCGGTAGTCCCACCACGAGAACACCTTCGGCGCGTCGGGGTGCTGGAGCCGGAACACGTCACGGAAGCCGCGCTCGACGAGCGCGGTCACGCTCGCCCGCTCCGGCTCGGTCACGTGGGTCTCACCCTCGAAGGCCTCTGGGTCGTACACGTCGGCGTCGGCGGGCGCGACGTTGAAGTCGCCGGCGATGATCACCGGGGCGCCCGACGTGGCGACCGTGTCCACGTGGTTGGCCAGGCGTTGCAGCCAGCTCAACTTGTACTCGTAGTGCTCGCTGCCGACGACGCGGCCGTTCGGCACGTAGACGTTGACGACCGTGATCCCGTCGCACGTCGCGGTCATGAGCCGGGCTTCGGAGTCCGGTTCGACGCCGTCGGCGAAGCCGAACGACGCGTTGTCGAGCCCCCGCCGGGACAGCATCGCGACCCCGTTCCAACGGCCCTCGCCGTGGTGCACGGCGGTGTACCCGAGGGCCTCGAACGCGAGCTGCGGGAACGCGCCGTCGGCGAGCTTGGTCTCCTGGAAGCACACGATGTCCGGCGAGACATCCGCGAGCCACTGCGTCACCCGATCCTGGCGGACCTTCAACGAGTTCACGTTCCAGGTGGCGAATCTCGGCATCAGGCGTCCCCGGTCGGTTCGGTGGCGGCGGCCGCGGTCTTCTTCGCTCGGGTGCTGGTCCTGGTCGCCGCGGCCTTCTTCTTCGCCGGCGCCGCCTTCTTCTGCTCGGCGCTCCTCTTCGCCCGGGCGGTGGCCTTCTGCTTCGCCGGGGCCGGCGCCGGCGCGTCCACCGCCGCCGGTTCGGGGGCAGTGGCCGCCTGCAGGGCAGGGGCCTTTCTGGTCCGCGCCGCCTTCTTCGCGGGCGGCGGAGTCACCTCGGCCGTCTTCGCCGCTGCCTTCTTGGGCGCCGTCGTCCTCGGCGCCGTCTTCTTCGGCGCCGCCGCCTTCTTCGCCGCCGGCTCCTTGCCCCGCTTGCGCACCGTGACGGCCTCGGCCAACGCCTCCAGCTCCGGCTCCGGTGTGAGCTCGACGACGGGCGCGATGTCGGGCATCGCCAGGTCGACACTGCGCCGCCCGGGAGCGAAGCTCGTCACGACGAGCGTCACCGCATCCCCCGTCCGCATGACCTCGCGGGCGCTACGCGGTGGTGGGTTACCCATCAGTCGCAGCGGCACGTAGCCGCGCACGTCACCGACCGTGACGTACGCGCCGTGGGACGAGTACGACTCGACGACACCGTTGACGCTGCTGCCGACCGGATGGCGCTCGACGAAGTCGAGGAACGGCAGCACGTCGTTCACCGTCGACCCCGATGCGGGCGGCAGTGGCGCCGAGTCCACCGGAGGCGTGACGGGCGCGACCGCCCGGGCGGCCGACTTGGCCTTCCGGCGGGGACCCGGCGGCGGCGCGGTCGGCACCGGCATCGGCCGGCTCGCCTCCTTGCTCGCCGACCGCCGGGGCGGTGGCTCCGTGGTGCGGCGGGCGGCGCGCTGGGCCTTGCGGCTCACCGGGCCCTTGACCGGCAGGCGCTCGACGAAGACCCAACCGATGTGGGGCACCGGCTTGCCGCCGATCAGCCGGCCGTCGTCGAACAGCCACGGGTAGTCGCCGTGGAACTCCTGGAACGAGTCGTTGCTGAGGACCCGCGCTCCGACCTTGTTGGCGATGCTCAACACGAAGGCGTCGCCCCGCCCGATGGCGCCCGCCGGGGGCGCGACCAGCTCGTTGCACGCGATGGCCTCGTCGAACTCGGCCATCTCCTTCTTGTCGATGCGATGGCCGAACGTGGCGTCGACGACCACCGTGACCACCGCGTCGGGGAACTCATCGCGGTACGCCCGCACGGCCTCGTCGAGCTGACGCAGGCTCGGCGTGGACCGCCCCTCGGTGGCGATGTTGGACCCGTCGACGACGACCACGTTGGAGACGGGTGCCTTGTGCGACGTCACGTGTTCACCATGTCGCCGATGTGCACGCGAGCCGGGAACGCCATGGCGCCTCATCGTAGAGTCACGCCCGGTGGAGACCTCCGATCAGCCCACGCCAATCGAGATCCGAGCCGTGCTGTGGGACTTCGGCGGCGTCATCCTGTCGAGCCCGTTCGAGGCGTTCCGGCACTACGAGCAGGTGCACGGACTACCGGCCGACTTTCTCCGCACGGTCAACACCGCCGTGCCCGACGCCAACGCATGGGCCCGGCTCGAGCGGTCGGAGATCACACCCGAAGAGTTCGACGCCGAGTTCGCCCGGGAGTCCGCGGCGTTCGGCCACGAGGTGCCGGGCGCGGACGTCCTGGCCCTGCTCGCCGGGGAGGTGCGGCCAGAGATGGTGACCGCCCTCGACCGCGTGAAGGCGGCCGGGCTGGCGACGGCGTGCCTCACGAACAACGTCTCCGGAGGAGACGTCAGCGGTGACGGGGACGCCCGCGCCGACGTCGCCGCGGTCATGGCCCGGTTCGACGTCGTGCTCGAGTCGAGCAAGCTCGGTGTGCGCAAGCCCGAGCCGGCCTTCTACACGCTCGCCTGCGAACGGCTCGGCGTCGAGCCCGGAGCGTGCGTGTTCCTCGACGATCTCGGCGTCAACCTGAAGCCCGCCCGCGAGCTCGGCATGACGACGATCAAGGTCGGCGATCCCGCGGTCGCGATCGCCGAACTGGGCGCCCTGCTCGGTCTCGAGCTCGCCTGATCGGCTCAGAGCGGGCGGTTGCGGCGCGACGAGACCACACCGGTGTCGAAGCCGGCGAGGTGCAGGCCGCCGTGGAACCGGGCGTGCTCGATCTTGAGGCACCGATTCATCACGACGTTCAGGCCGGCGCGGTGGGCGATCTCGGCCGCCTCGTCGGACCACAGGCCGAGCTGGCACCACAGCGTGCGCACGCCGTCGAGGGCGACGACCTCGCGGGCGACGGCGGGGAGCTGGTCGGTGCGGCGGAACACGTCGACGAGGTCCGGGGACGATGGGAGGTCGGCGAGGCTCGGGTAGACCGGACGACCCAGGATCTCGCCGCCGCTCGGATTGACGAACCACACCTGCTCGAACGAGCAGCTCGACGACACGAGGTAGGTGGCGACGAAGTGGCTGGCCCGGCTCGGGTTCGCCGACATGCCGAGGATCGCGACCGTGCGGGTGCCGCGCAGGATCGCCAACCGTTCCCGTGCGGTGGGCGGGGTCCACTCGTCGACGAGCGTCACCACGTCAGCTCGCCTTGCTCGCGGCGGCAAGGGCCTGATCGAGGTCCCACAGGATGTCGTCCGGATCCTCCAGTCCGACGGAGATGCGTACGAGATCGGCACCGACACCGGCCGCGGCGAGCGCCTCGTCGTCGAGCTGCTGGTGGGTCGTCGACGCCGGGTGGATCACGAGGGTGCGTACGTCGCCGATGTTGGCGAGGTGGCTGCACAGCTCGACCGACTCGACGAACCGGCGGCCCGCGTCCCGCCCGCCGTTCACGCCGAACGACACGACCGCACCCGGACCGAGCGGCAGGTACCGCTGCGCCCGCTCGTGGTCCGGGTGGTCGGGCAGGCCGGGCCAGCACACCCAGGCGACGGCCGGGTGCCCGACGAGGAAGTCGACGACCGCCCGTGTGTTGGCGAGGTGGGCGTCCATCCGCTGGGGAAGGGTCTCGACGCCCTGCAGGAGCAGGAACGCGTTGAACGGCGACAGGGACGGGCCGAGGTCGCGGAGCTGCTCGGCGCGGAGCCGGGTGAGCCAGCCGTACTCGGCGAAGTTGCCCCACCACGACAGGCCGCCGTAGGAAGCGACCGGCTCGGTCATCTCCGGGAAGCGGCCGTTGTCCCACGGGAACTGGCCGGACTCGACGACGACCCCGCCGAGCGACGTGCCGTGACCACCGAGGAACTTGGTCGCCGAGTGGACGACGATGTCGGCGCCCCAGTCGATCGGCCGGCAGAGATACGGCGTGGCGACCGTCGAGTCGACGACGAGCGGGATCCCGGCGTCGTGGGCGACCGCGCTCAGGCCCTCGAGGTCGGGGATCGCCCCCGATGGGTTCGCGACGAGCTCGGTGAATACGGCCCTGGTGTTCGGCCGGATCGCGGCGGCGAAGTCCTCAGGGTCGCGGCTGGCGAGGAACGTGGTCGCGATGCCGAGGCGACCGAGCGTGACCTCGAAGAGCGTGCGCGTGCCGCCGTAGAGCTGCGCCGACGAGACGACGTGCTCGCCCGACCGGCACAGGGCGGCGACGACGAGCAGATCGGCCGCCTGGCCGGTGGCCGTCGCCACCGCCCCGAGTCCGCCGTCGAGGCTGGCGATGCGCTCCTCGAAGGCATTGACCGTCGGGTTCGAGATGCGCGAGTAGATCGGTCCGTACTTCTGCAGGGCGAACAGATCGGCGGCGTCGGCGGCGTCCTCGAACACGAAGCTGGTGCTCTGCACGATGGGCACGGCGCGGGCGCCCGTGGTCGGATCGGGACGCGCGCCGGCGTGGATCGCCCGGGTCCGGAACCCCCAGGTTCGCTCTGCGGGACTCATGTCGCATCCGAGTGTTTCCGGTCATCCGAGTGCCGTGCGAGGGAGACTCCCTCACAGGGCACTCCGATGGCGGAAGACACTCGGGTGGTCACAGGTCGGCGAAGGTCTCGTCCATCAGGTCGGCGTGCTCCTGATCGTGGATTCCCTTGGAGCCGGTGGCCGGGCTGCCCGACTCGACCCGCGCCGCGTGGCGCAGGACGTAGCCCCGTTCCTTGATCCGCCAGACGTGGTGCTCGAGGAAGTTCCAGGCGCCCATGTTCTCCGGCTCCTCCTGCACCCACATCAGCTGCTTGGCGTTCGGGTAGCGGTCGAGCAGGGCGAGGAGCTGGTCGTTCGGAAGCGGATAGAGCTGCTCGAGCCGGACGATGGCTGCCGGGACCTCACGTTCGTCCCGCTCGGCCATCGCGTCCCAGGCGATCTTGCCGCTGCAGAACACGATCCGGCGCACGGTCGACCGGTCCTCGACGAACGGATCGTCGAGGACCTCCTCGAACGACCCCGTCGTGAGCTCGTCGACCGGCGACCTCGTCTGCTTCAGTCGCAGCCCGACTTTGGGGGCGAAGACCACGAGCGGCGAGTGGCGCTCACTGTGCACCTGGCGGCGCAGGAGGTGGAAGTACTGCGCCGCCGTGGTCGCGTTGCACACCTGGATGTTGTCCTCGGCGGCCGAGGTCAGGAAGCGCTCGAGGCGCGCCGACGAGTGCTCGGGCCCCTGCCCCTCGTAGCCGTGGGGCAACAGCAGGACGAGTCCGTTGTTCTGACCCCACTTGTCGTCGGCGGCGACGACGTACTGGTCGAGGATCACCTGGGCGCCGTTGACGAAGTCGCCGAACTGCGCCTCCCAGATCACGAGGGCGTGCGGGTTGGCCTGGGCATAGCCGTACTCGAACCCGAGGGCGGCGAACTCCGACAGCAACGAGTCGTACACCCAGAACGTCCCCTCGGCGTCTTCGAGGTGCTCGAGCGGGATCCACGGCTTGCCCGTCTCGTAGTCGGTGAGCGCGGCGTGGCGCTGGCTGAACGTGCCCCGGCGGGTGTCCTCGCCGGCCAGGCGGACGTCGTGGCCCTCGAGCAGGAGCGACCCGATGGCGAGCGACTCGGCGGTCGCCCAGTCGACGTCACCCTCGGCGTAGATGGCACTCCTCGCGTCGAACTGGCGGGTCAGCTTCGGGTGCACGGTGAACGACTCGGGGTACGCCGTGAGCTGGTTGAAGATCTTGTCGAGGGTGGCCCGCTCGACGCCGGTCCCGATGTGAGGGAGTACGCCGGTCGGCTGGGGCGGCTTGGCCGCCTTGATCGCACCCGGCGACTGCGCCCGCGTCTCGTCGAGCGCCACCTGCAACTTGTCCTGGAAGTCGGCGAGCGCCTGCTCGGCCTCCTCGAGGGTGATGTCGCCGCGCTTGACGAGCGCCTCGACGTACAGCTTGCGCACACTGCGTCGCTCGGCGATCGCCTTGTACATGAGCGGCTGCGTGTAGCTGGGATCGTCCCCCTCGTTGTGGCCGTGGCGCCGGTAGCACCACATGTCGATGACGACGTCCTTGTGGAACTTCTGGCGGTACTCGAACGCCAGCTGGGCCACGCGCACGCACGCCTCGGGATCATCGCCGTTGACGTGGAAGATGGGGGCCTGCACGGTCTTGGCGACGTCGCTGCAGTAGAGCGAGGAGCGGGCGAACTCGGGCGCCGTCGTGTAGCCGATCTGGTTGTTGATGATGAGGTGGATGGTGCCGCCGACCCGGTACCCGGTGATGTCGCTCATCGCCAGCGTCTCGGCCACGACGCCCTGCCCGGCGAACGCGGCGTCGCCGTGGATGAGGATCGGCAGGACGGGATACGAGCCGGGCGGATCGATCTGGTCCTGGGCGGCACGGGTCATCCCGACGACCACCGGGTCGACGGCCTCCAGATGGCTCGGGTTGGCAGCCAGCTCGAGCCGGATGTCGGACCCCGACGGGCTCGACGTACTTGCCGGTGGCGCCGAGGTGGTACTTGACGTCGCCGGAGCCCTGCACCGAGTCGGGGTCGATGTGGCCCTCGAACTCGCGGAAGATGGCGTCGTAGCTCTTGCCGATGATGTTGGACAGGACGTTGAGCCGGCCGCGGTGGGCCATACCGAGCACACACGAGTCGAGCCCGCTGTCGGCGGCGGTCGAGATCACCTCGTCGAGGATCGGGATCGCCGACTCGGCTCCCTCCAGCCCGTAGCGCTTGGTGCCGACGTACTTGGTGGCGAGGAACTTCTCGAACGCCTCGGCGGCGTTGAGCCGCTCGAGGATGCGGTGCTTGCGTTCCTTGTCGAACGTCGGGTGGACGCCCTCGACCTTGGACTGGATCCAGCGCTGCTCCTGGGTGTCCTGGATGTGCATGTACTCGATGCCGATCGTGCGGCAGTAGGCGTCGCGCAGCACGCCGAGCAACTCACCGAGCGGCATCTTCTCCCGCCCGGCGATGCGCCCGGTGAGGAACTCGCGGTCGAGGTCCCAGATCGTCAACCCGTAGGTGAACGGATCGAGCTCGGTCGGCATCACCGGCTCTTTCCAGTGCAGCGGATCGAGGTCGGCGATGAGATGGCCGCGCACGCGGTACACGCGGATGAGCGTGGCGACCTGCATCTGCTTCTGCAGCATCGCCTCTTCGTGGTCGATCGGGTTCACGTCCGGGCGCCACTTGACCGCCTCGTAGGGCATGTCGAGGGACGTGAACACGTCGTCGTAGAAGCCGTGCTCGCCGAGCAGCAGCTCGTGCACCCGCTGCAGGAAGAGGCCGCTCTCGGCGCCCTGGATGATGCGGTGGTCGTACGTGCTCGTCAGCGTGACGACCTTGCTGATCCCGAGCGAGCTGAGGTTGGCGCGGTCGGCGCCCTCGTACTCGGCCGGATAGTCGATGCGGCCGACGCCGACGATGACCCCCTGGCCCGGCATCAGCCGGGGCACGCTCTGCACCGTGCCGATCGTGCCCGGGTTGGTCAACGACACGTTGGCGCCCTGGAAGTCCTCGAGCGTGAGCTTGTTCGCCCTGACCTTGCGGATCAGCTCCTCGTACGCCGACAGGAAGCCGGCGAAGTCGAGGCGGTCGGCGTCGCGGATGACCGGCACGACGAGGCTCCTCGTGCCGTCGCCCTTGTCGACGTCGACGGCGATGCCGAGGTTCACCGTCTCGTTGCGGACCAGCCGCGGCTTGCCGTCGGACCCCTCGGCGTAGGCGTTGCGCATCACGGGCACGGCGTCGGCGACGGCCCGCACCACGGCGAAGCCGATCAGGTGGGTGAAGCTGACCTTGCCCATCCCGCTCCGGCTGCGGTACCCGTTGATGACCTTGCGGTTGACCTCGAGCAGCTTCGCCGGCACGTCGCGGAAGCTCGTCGCCGTCGGGACGGCGAGGCTGCGGGACATGTTCGTGGCGATCGCCGCGGCCGGCCCGCGGAGCGGATCGCCCTGCTCAGTTGTCGGCTCGGCCTGGGGGCCTCGGCGACTGTCCGGCTGCTCGCTGGCGCTCGCGACGCCGGGGGTGCGGGGCGTCTCGGTGGTTCGCGTCGCCGGTTCGCTCGGTGGTTTGGGCTCTGGTGCCACCACCGGTTCCTCCACCGGTGCGGCGTCGGCGGCGGGGGCCGCCGGCGCGGCGGACTTGTAGTCGGCGAAGAACTCGCGCCACGCCTCGCCGACCGAGTCGGGATCGGCGCGGTACTTCTCGTACATCTCCTCGACCAGCCAGGAGTTGCTGCCGAACGCAGGACCCGTCGACGCGGTTGCACTCATCACCATCAAGAGTACCGGCCGGTCCTGGGCGGGATCCCCGTCATCTGGGCGCGGTCGGGGTTCAGCGGCTGAAGTAGCGCGGGGCGTAGAACGACGGGTTGCGGTCGCGTTCGCCCCGCCGCGACGTCCAGCGCCACTGGGCGGACACCCGGCTGCGCAGCCGATGGCGCACCTGGGGCACGGCGTGCAGCCACGCGGCCTGGCACCGTCCTCCCATCACGAGGAGATCGCCACTGCCCGGAGACAGGTCGATGGCGTCGGCCAGCTCGTCATCGGGGTCGCCACGCCGTCCCCGCAGTGGCTTCACGAGCCACGGACGGCGGGCCCCGAGCGTCAAGGCGCCAACCACGGTGTCCTCGAGCCAGCGCAGCTCTCGATCACGATGGAACCCGACGCCGTCCCGCTCGTTCCGGTAGTGGGCGAGGGCCACGCCGTCGAACCGAGCGCGGTAGCGGCGGCTGATCCAGTGCTCGACCTCGACCAGCGCCGGGTGGCGTTGCGAGCCGGCCTGGTGACCGTCGAGCCGGGGCATGTCCACCCACCGCTCGTACCGGAAGACGCGACCCTGCTCCCAGGAGACGGACGTCAACAGCTCGTCGTGGACCGCGTCGGCAGCCTCCCCGGCGAGAATCCCCCGGACGACGTCCACCCACGACGACGCATCGAGCTGAACCCGCTGGACCGCCGGCTCGGCGGTGAGCCAGGTCTCGACCGATCCCGACGTCACCTCCCCGAACCTACCGAGATGGACGCGCCCGCCAGACCCACCATTTCAAGGCTGCGGGCGAGGTCGGTAGAGTCCGTTGAGGGTCCGCCACTCGTCTCCTGGGGGTCAGGTTTGAACAACCCGTCGACCGACAAGATCCGTAACGTCGCCATCGTCGGGCACAGCGGGTGCGGCAAGACCACACTCGCCGAAACCCTGCTCCTGCGGGCCGGGGTGCTCGCCAGAGCGGGACGGGTCGAGGACGGGACGACGGTGTGTGACACGGAGCCGGAGGAGGCCAAACGGTCGATGTCCCTCTCCCTCGCCCTGGCGCCGTTCGACTGGCAGGCCACGGACGGCGAGACCTACAAGATCAACCTGATCGACACGCCGGGCTACGCCGACTTCGCCGCCGACGTGGACGCCGCGCTCGCCGTCGCCGACCTCGCCGTGCTCGTGGTGAGCGCCGTCGACGGCGTGGAGGTCGGCACCGAGCTGGCCTGGAACAAGTGCGCCGAGCGGCGCATCCCCCGCCTCGTGTTCGTCAACAAGGAGGACAAGCCGCGCGCCGACTTCCGGGGCGTGCTCGAGCAGCTGAAGACCAGGTTCGGCTCCGGCTTCGTGCCCCTCGAGCTCCCCCTCGGCGAGGAGGAGAAGTTCCACGGGGTGGCGGATGTGCTCACCGACCAGGGGTTCGAGTACGAGCCCGACGGCAAGCACCACACCGAACCGATCCCGGCCGACGTCGCCGACGAGGAGCACCGCCTCCACGACGAGCTGGTCGAGGAGATCGTGGCGGGCGACGACGAGCAACTCGAGCGTTATCTGTCCGGGGAGGTGCCGTCGGCCGCCGAGCTCGAGCGCACGCTCGCCCACGAGGTGCTCGAGTGCGCCGAGTTCCCGGTGCTCGTCGGGTCGGCGAGCACTGCCGTCGGCGTCGACCGGCTCGCCGATTTCATCTGCGAGCTCGGCCCCTCCCCCGCCGACCGCCCCGTGACCGTCACCGCCGGCACCGGCTCGGCCGCGATGGACGTCGAGGTGACGGCGGACGCAAGCGGCAAACCGCTCGGCTACGTGTTCAAGACCGTCGCCGATCAGTTCGTGGGGCAGGTCTCGCTGTTCAAGGTCTTGTCGGGCACCGTCGCCATCGACGACCGCCTCGTCAACACCGCCACCGGGACCGAGGAGCGTCTGCACGCGCTGTTCCACGTGCGGGGGCGCGAGCACCTGCCGGCGAACAAGGTTGTCGCCGGCGACCTCGCAGCCGTCGCCAAGCTGGCCGCCACGCCCACCGGGTCGACGTTGTCGCCGAAGGACTCGCCGGTGCGCGTCGCCGCCACCAGCGCCTCGGCCCCCTCGTTCGGCCTGGCCCTCAAGCCGATCACGCAGTCCGACGACGACAAGCTGTCCGGTGCCCTCCAGCGCCTGATCGCCGAGGATCCGGCGCTCGTCGTCGAGCGCAACGAGGAGACCGGGCAGACCGTCCTGCGCGGCGCCGGCGACACCCATCTCGCCGTCGCGCTCGAGCGGCTCGCCCGCAAGTTCGGGGTCAACGTCGAGACCGAGGACGTGCGCGTGCCGTACCGGGAGACGATCACCGGCTCGGCCGAGGCCGAGGGCAAGATCAAGAAGCAGTCCGGTGGCCACGGCCAGTTCGCCGTCGCCAATCTGCGGGTCAGCCCGATGGGCCGCGGCGAGGGCGCCCAGTTCGTCAACTCGATCGTCGGCGGGGCGATCCCCAAGCAGTACATCCCGGCCGTGCAGCGCGGCGTCGAGGAGGCGATGGCCACGGGTGGGGTGCACGGGTTCCCGGTCGTCGACGTGCGGGTCGAGTGCTACGACGGCAAGTACCACTCGGTCGACTCATCGGACATGGCCTTCCGCACCGCCGCCGCCCACGGCTTGCGTGAGGCGCTGCAGAAGGCGGGCGCCGCCGTGCTCGAGCCGGTGTCCCTCCTCACCGTCGTCGTGCCCGAGGGCTACCAGGGCGACGTGCTCGGCGACCTGAACGCCCGCCGGGGCCGGGTGAACGGCACGCTGGTGCTCGGCAGCGGCGCCCACGAGATCGTCGCCCTCGTGCCGGCGGCCGAGATCCAGCGCTACGCCGTCGAACTCCGGTCGATGACCGGTGGGCGGGGCACGTTCTCGGCCGTCCACGACCACTACGAGCTGCTCCCCCCGCACCTCACGGACAAGGTCAAGCAGTCCGTCGCCGGCAACGGCAGCGGTCACTGAGCGGGATCAACCCACTTCGGCGAGCAGCGGCGGCTGCCGGGCGGCGAACCCGGTCGCTTCCTCGAGTTCCTTGGCGATGCGCAGCAGGTGGACGTCGGCGCCCTGGCGGGTCACGAGCTGGATCCCCACGGGGAGTCCGTCGGTATCGAAGCCAGCCGGCAGCGAGAGGGTCGGACACCCGGTCACGGTGATCCGCCAGCACGCCGCCATCCAGTCGATGTAGTTGCTCATCGGCACGCCGGCGACGACGGTCGGGTACTCGGTCTCGATCGGGAAGGGCGACACCTGGGTGACCGGGCAGGCGAGCACGTCGTAGCCGCGATCGAAGAACGCCACGGTCTCCCGCCACAGGGCGGCGAGCTGGGCGTAGGCCGCGGCCACCTCGGCTTGCGTCACGGCCATCCCGCGGCGGATCTCGTCCTGGATCGTCGCCTTGATCTGGTCCATCCGGTCGTGGAACGGAGCCGTGGGCCCGTTGGCGATGTTCCATGCCCGCAGGACCCGGAAGCACTCGCTCGCTCGCGCCAGCTCGGGCTCGTCGTCGACGACGTCCCAGCCGAGCTCGACCATCGCCCGGCGCGCTTCGGCGAGCACGTCCAGCTGTGACGCGTCCACCGGCACGCCGAGCTCACCGGACCAGGCGACGTGCACGGGCCGCGAGAGCGGCCGGATCTCGTCCGGGAGGTCGATCGGCCGGTACAGCGGGGCGCGTGCGTCCGGTGCGGCGAGCACTCCGAGGAGCAGGGCCACATCGTCGACCGTGCGTCCCATCGGACCTTCGCTGCTGATCGGCATCCACGCGTTGCCCGGGTTGACCCGGGGCACCACGCCCACCGTCGGCCGGAAGCCGACGACGTTGCCCCATGCCGCCGGGTTGCGCAGCGAGCCGCCGGTGTCGCTGCCGTCGGCCGTGGCCACCATCCGGCACGCCAGCGCCACGGCCGCGCCGCCGCTGGAGCCGCCCGCGGTGCGGTCGAGCCCCCACGGGTTGCGGGTGGCACCGAACACCTCGTTGAACGTGTGCGAGCCGGCCCCGAATTCCGGCGTGTTGGTCTTGCCCACGGCCACCGCTCCGGCCGCCCTCATCCGGGCGACGAGCAGGCTGTCGGCCTTCGGCCGGTGGCCGGCGAACAACGGCGAGCCGTAGGTGGTCGTGAAGTCGGCGGTCTCGGTGAGGTCCTTGTGGGCGGTCACCAGCCCGGCCAGCGGACCAGGGTCGTCGCCGGCGGCGATCGCGTCGTCGACCGCCCGCGCCCGGCGCCGGCCGACGTCAGGGTCGAGCGTGACGATGGCGTTCACGCGTTCGTTGACCGCCTCGATCCGCGCCAGGTGGGCGTCGAGGAGCTCGACGGCGGAGACCTCGCGCCCGCCGATCAGTCTCCGCTGTTCCGTCGCCGTGAGTTCGACCAGTTCCGTCACCGCCGACCACCGTAGGCGCGCTACCGGCGCCGGCGCTTCCGCGCTGGACCGGGCGGCACGAAGTCCCACGAGAGGGTGAGCGCCGTCCCCGGCGGGCACGCTCGCCAGGCGTCCTGGGCGGTTTCGAACGCGTCGGCGCACGGGGTCGCCCGACCCTGCCGCCAGGCGTCCCAGTGCTCGTGGACCACGCCCTCGGCCCGACCGAGGGCGAGGCGGTTGCGGGCGATCACCTGCCGCCCCGCCCGATGGCGCTTCTTGGCCATCGACCGGAACGTGCCCCCGGCGGCGACGGTGCCGAAGAACCCGTCCGCCATCCCGAGCTCCCGCTCCACGACGAACGTCACGAGATCGTGCGGCAGCTCGTCTCCGACGGAGGAACCGAGGATCGATCCCTCCACGCGCATCTTCCGCACCCGGGCCACCCATGGCCTGAGATCCTTGCGGTCGACCGCGCGGTGGAAGCTCACCTCCATCGCGACGACCGTACGCGCTCGGTGCGGCTCATCGCCCGACGGTTGCACGGAGGGCGTCGACCTCGACGGCGAGTCCGGCGAGCGGACTCGGGATCTCCGGGCGCGGAACGTCGCCGAGCAGGACGTGGCGCCAGACACGGGTCCGCAGCGGGAGCGCGACGGACACCCGCGCCTCGAGCTCGGCGGCTCGGTCGAACGCGGCCGCGGCAGTGGCCAGGTCCCCTGATCGAGCGGCGGCGACGGCGAGGAACCGATCCGCCGCGCCGAGCACGTCCACACCCCACGACAGCACGAGCAGCTGACCGGCGAACGGTTCGAGGGCCGCCGTCACGGCGTCGGGAACCTGCCGGCCCGTCAGGGCACACGCCTCGGTCAGGGTGGCGAGCTGGGCGGCCAGGGTGGGGTCGTCGACCAGGAACGGCGATCGGTCGAGGACTTCGTCGAGTCGTTGCCTCGCGTCGCCGTCGCCCGTGAGCGCCTCGACGACCGCGGCGGCGCTCGACGGGAGTGGTTGCTCCGGTTGGGCCGCCGCCTCCGCCACGACGTCGGTGGCGATGGCGCCAAGTGTCCCGCGCCAACGATGAGCCGCGGTGAGCTGGGCCGTCCGGCTGGCCACGAGGTTGTGTTCGTCGCGGTCGGCGGTGATGGCCGCCGCGTGCCGAGCGGCGAGGTCCGGATCGCCGTCGAGCAGGGCGGCGACACCGTCCCACATGGTCGCGATCGCGGTCAGGAGCCAGCTGTGGGAGGCGCCCGCGAGCGACCGGACCTCGTCGTGACACACGGCGAACCCGGGCCGGTCGGCCATCTGCAGCCGCAGCACGCCGAGATTGCGGTGCAGCGCCGCCCGCACCTCCGCCGCCCGCGACGGCGGCAGTCGGGCGACGAGGCCGCGCAACTCCTCCGCCGCCTTGACCTGCTCGACGATGCTGCTCCCCGCGAGGAGCACGAACAGCCGGCCGGACAGCGCGTCGGCCACGGCCCCGGGATCGCCGCCCTGACGAGCAATGGACACGGCATCGAGCGATGCCAGCCGGGCCTCCGCTCCGCGGCCCTCGTAGTTCAACAGGTAGTACGCCCGCATCCCGATCAACCTCGACCGCTGGGCGAGGTCGTCCTCCGGGACGAGCGCCAGCGCCGAGTCCAGGAGCTCTGCGGCCTCCGGATCCGGGACACCGGCCGGACCGGATCCGGCTCGGGCCAGCGCCGCTTCGGCCAGCAGCACGGACGCGCCGTCGGCCCGCGCCAGGCGGCCCGCCGCCGCCGCGGTCTCCTGCTGACGAGGGAGGTCACCGAGCAGTTGATGCGCCCACGATGCGACCAGCAGCGCGGCCGCCTCGTGCCGCGGCCGGCTCCGTTGATCGCGACCGACGACCTCGCCGAGCCGCGTGCGCGACGGCCAGCATCTCCTCGAACGCCAGTCGCCCGGCCAGCTGCTGACAGCCGCCCGCCACCACCTCGACCGCGCGGTCCGGGTCGAGCGCGCCGAATCCGTCGAGCACGTGCGGGACGGCCGCCACGGTGTCGCCGCGCCGGAGCAGCGCGGTCGCCACCGCGGCGTGGAGCATGGTGCGGCGGTGGGCCGGCAACCGCGTCACCGCGGCCTCGCGCACGAGATCGTGGGCGAACTCGAGCGATCCATCGTCCTCGGCCAACAGCCCGGCACGGACGGCGGCGTCCAGACGGTCGGCCAGCTGCGACGCGGGTGCGCCGGTGAGCTCTTGCAGCAGGGTCAGGTCGATCGTCCCGCCGATGAGACCGGCGACCGAGATGAGTTCCAGCTCCTCGGGCGGCAGGACGAGGAACCGCTCCGCGACCGGATCGCCGGCACCGCCGGCTCTGCTGTCCGACGCCACGAGGGCGAGCAGTGGGTTGCCGCCCGCTCGTCGAGTCGCCGCCTCGGCATCGGCGTTCTCAACCCCCCGCTGCCGCAGCAGCTCATCGAGAGCATCGGGGGGCAGGCCACCCAGTGGCAGCACGAGGGTCGCAACGGAGGCGACCGGTTCCGGCACCGGCAGCCGGCTCGTGGCCACCAGCCGCAACCGTTCGGGTGAGGCCAGGAGCTGGGCCACGAACGAGTGGGAGGTCCCACCAGCCCACTGGACGTCGTCGAGGACGATGACGCGATCGCGAGCGACGAGCTCGACGACGGCGGCGAGCGCGCCGAAGACGAACTCACGGCCGGCGTCGAGTCGCGGTTCCCCGGCCGCGACGGGAAATGCTCCCGCGATCGACGGGAGCAGGGCGACGAGCTGCGCGACCACGTCGGGACCGAGTGCCGCGAGCACCCCGACCGGGAGCTCGCTCACGTACCCGTCCAGCGCCGCCGACCACGCGGCGAAGCCGTCACCGGTCGACGTCTCGAAACGCACCCAGAGCGGCTCGCCCAGGCGCTCGGCCGTCGTCCGGGCGAGGTGGGTCTTGCCGATCCCGGGCTCTCCGCCGAGCACGACCAGCGCCGGCCCGTTCGCGGTCTGCCACGCGGCCTCGATGCGCGCCGCCTCCTGATCCCGGCCGTAGGCCGGTTCGGACGCGTCTCCCGGCGGCGTCGGCCGAGGGGCGGGCGGCGTCACGGTCCAGATCTCCCTCGGCTCGTCGAACCCCTTCAGCACGAGGTCGCCGAAGCGCTCGACGGGCGGGTCGTGCCGGTGCCCGCGCGCCCCACGGTCGTGGCATCGACGAGGACCGCGCCCGATGGGCACTGGGCGCACAGCCGCGACGCGACGACGACCGGTTCCCCGAAGCAGTCACCAGCTTCCGACACGACGTCCCCGGTCGCGACGCCGACGCGAAGCTGGATCCGGCCGGCCTCGGCGGCCTCCTGGACGGCGGCCGCGGCGCGGACGAGATGGTCCGCCGACGGAAGGAGGGCGACGGCCCCGTCGCCGGTGCTCTTGACGACCGAGCCGCCGAAGACGGTGACGACGTTGGCCACGAGGGTGTCGTGCTGACGGCGCTGGGCCTCGGCGGCGGCCGGACCGACGCGCGTCAGCGTGTCCGTCGAGCCGACCGTGTCGGTGAACATCACATTCGCGGTCTCGAGCATCGGCCTCCCGCTCCGAAGTGTGAGCTCAGCGTACGGATATCGGTACGGAGAGCTCACAGTTCCGGAGCGGTCGGCTGGGTCAGATGACGAGGTCGTTGGCAGTGCGGCCGACTGGCCGGGTCGAGAGCACCGTCTCGTCGACCGTGTCGAGGCCGGTCACGACGAGGTCGATCGGCTCGCCGGGGAGCGCGGTGATCAGCTGCCGGTCGACCTCGGCGCCGGGCGCGAGGCGATCGACGAAGAGCGCGAGGTCGCGAACCAGGCGGTCGGGAACGAGCCGGACCCGGTGCCGTCCCGGCGCTTCCGTCGTCACGTCGACGTCGAACCGCGGCGCCGGGTAGGCGAAGTCCCGATCGGCGACGAACCACCACCAGGCTCGCGACGTCCCCGCCTCGGCGAGCAGGAGCTCGCGCTCGGGCGATGCTGACGTCGCCACCGCGGAGGGGAGCACCACGAGCCCGCACGACCACGGCTCGACGACCGCGTCGAGCTCGGCACCGGCACGCGTGCGCCCGTCGACGTCGAGGCGACGGACGTCCCCGGCGACGACCCACGGCTCGGCGGTGTCGTTGACCGCCACGACCACGAGCGACGAACCGCGCGGTTGGATCGTGAGCAGTCGCGACGCGTACGCATCCCGCAGCGCGTACCACGCCGGCTTGGGGCGACCGGACGCGTCGACCACGGCCCAGCTGGTCACCGGCCACGAGTCGTTGAGCTGCCACCAGATCGTGCCCATGCACGTCCCGCGCAGCGACCGGAAGTGCTCGACACCGTTGCTCACGGCGCGGGCCTGGTTGAGCTGCGTCGCCCACAGCCAGTCGTCGAAGTCGTCGGGCACGGCGAAGTGGTGGGCCACGCCACGCCGGAGCTTGGCGTTGCCGTCGTGCGCCTTCTGATGATGGATCACGCCGGGCGAGTCCGGCGCGAGCGGGTCGTCGGAGATCGCCGCCCGCACCGTCGCCCACGTCGGCGGCGCCTGCCAGCCGAACTCGGCGACGAACCGGGGCGTGCGGTCGCGGTACCGGGTGTGATCGAGCTGGTTCCAGACGTCCCACACGTGGACGCAGCCGTGGGCGTCGGCGTTCGGCGCGACGGTCATCGACCCGGAGAACGGGCTCCCCGGCCAGTAGGCCCGACCAGGATCGAGCTCGGCGACGATCGCCGGGAGCACCCGCAGATACAGGCCGGCACCCCACGGCCGATCGCCGAGCACGGGCTGCCATCCCCAGTCCACGTAGCCCCAGAGGTTCTCGTTGTTGCCGTTCCAGAGGGCGAGGCTCGGGTGCGTCATCAGCCGGGTGACGTTGTCGCGTGCCTCGGCTTCCACCTCGGCGGCGAGGAGCTGCTCCGGGTACGCCGCGCAGGCGAAGGCGAAGTCCTGCCAGACGAGGAGGCCGAGCTCGTCGCACGCGTCGTAGAACGCGTCGTCCTCGTAGATCCCGCCACCCCAGATCCGCACCAGATCGACGCCGGCCGCACGCGCCCGCGCGAGCCGCTCGCGGTAGCGCCCGGCGCCGACCCGGGACGGGAAGGGGTCGTCCGGGATCCAGTTGACGCCGCGGACGAAGATCGGACGCCCGTTGACGACGAACGTGAACGCCGAACCGGTCGCGTCCGGCGACGTGTCGAGGACGACGTCGCGGAAGCCGACGCGCCGCTCCCACCGATCGAGCTCGGTGCCCTCGGCGTCCTCGACCGTGACGGCGAGCCGGTAGAGCGGCTGGCCGCCGTGTGGGTGGGGCCACCACCGGTCGACCCGGCCGGGCGTCAGCGTGAGCTCACCCGCCGATTCGGTGACCTCCGTCGCCGCCGAGGCGACCGGCTCGGCATCGTCGGGCCCGACCAGCGCGGCGCGGACCGTGACGTCCGCAGCCGTCGACCGGTCGAGCGTGACGTGGACGGTGACCGAGCCCGTGTCATCGGGCGCGATCGAGATCACCGGGCGGACCGAGGCGAGCCGGGCAAGATCCCAACCAACGAGCTCGACCGGACGCCAGATGCCCGCCGTCGTCAACCACGGGCCCCAGTCCCACCCCCAGCTGCACGCCATCTTGCGCACGTAGTTGAACGGCCGGCCGAACGACGCCGACGGCCAGCCGCCGTCCCGCGCCCGCGCGCGCCTCGGCCTCCCTGGTCGCCGATCGGAACCGGACGGCGAGCTCGGCGCGGCCGCGGCGCCCCGTGACGTCGACCCGGTACGTACGGTGCATGTTCTCGGTCTCGGCGACCACCACACCGTCGATCGTGACCGTGGCGAGCGTGTCGAGGCCGGAGAACACGAGCTCGAGCGCGCTCGTGATGGGCCACCGCCGTGAGGTCGATCGTCGTGCGGTACTCCCAGTCGGCGTCGGCCACCCAGGCGACGGCGAGCTCGTTGGCGTCGAGGAACGGATCCGGGATCAGGCCGGCCGCGAGCAGGTCGGTGTGCACGCAGCCGGGGACGGTCGCCGGCACCCCCTCCACGGCGACCGGGGCGTCCCCGCCCGCGTGGTGGAGGGTCCAGACCGCGGGCAGAGGCCGGCGGGTCGACGGCTGGGGCACGAGCCGGGCACCGTAGCCCAGGGTGTCGGGACGTGCGCTCAGGGTCGGAGGGCGGCGTCGACGGCGGCGCGGTAGGCCGCCTCGTCGAACCGATCGGCCCACGTCGCCGTGACCGCCCCCGACGCGGGGTCGATGCTCGCGGTGAGCCCACCGGCGATCCGCACCGGTGGCACGAACAGGCGCCCGGCTGCCTGGTCCACCGCCCGGCACGTCGCCGCCCAGCGGCGGTCGACCTGCTCAGGAGGCGCCGGGGGCACGACGAACCGGGTCTTGCCGAGGTGACCGGACCGGACGACCTCGCCCACCTCCCAAGCCAGGCCCGGGCTGTCGCCGACCGCGAGGACGATCGCGCCGGCACCTCTCATCCGTGTGGCGACATCGCGCTGCCAGGTCGTGTCGTCGAGGAGCTCTCGAGCCGCACCGAGCGTCGCTGTCGATCCGCCCGGCCGGCCGACGGCTACCACCGGCCCGTTGGCCGCGAGCTCCCAGGCGATGCTCTCCTCGAAGGAGTCCCTTCCGCGCAGGTTGAACAACTCGAGGAACGGGCGCCGTGCGGAGTGCACACTGGGCACGGCGAGGCCGTCGTCGTCGAACGACCGCAGGTAGAGGATCGGTGGCCGGGGATCGATCTGTCGCAGGCGCGCCGGGTCGGAGCGGGCGTGGGCCCGAGCCCGGCGAAGCAGGAGTCCTCCGATCACCAGCGCCGCGATTCCCGTCATACCCATCGTCGCCGCCAACGGCTCGGAGGCGACGGAGAACCGGTCCGCCAGCCGGAGGTGGGTGAACGACGGCAGGAACACGAACTCTTTCAGCCCGCGGATGGCGAGCCCGATCCCGCCGACGAGGAGGACGCCGCCGGCGACGCCGAGGACGAGTGCCGGCCAGCTCGCCCGCGGCTGGTAACGAAGCGCGCCCTCCAGCTCACGGCGTCGGGCCCGCATCGTCGCCCCGACGCCGAGGAGCACGCCGGTCGCGACGACGGCGATCCACCAGGGACCGATGTCCGCGACGAGACCGACGACGATGACGGTGCACGCGGCAACCTGGACGGTGGCAAGGACGCGACCGCGGTGGCGGAGGCCGGAAGCCTCGGCGCTGACGTCGACCACCACCGGGCGTGGCGGAGCGATGCCGTTGGCGCGGCGGGCGCGACCGGCGAATGCCCGTCGGACGACGAGCGCGCCGGCTCCGGCCAGGAGGGCGATCAGCGCCGCCCTGCCGGCGCTCTCCCATCCCGTCGGCTGCTCGACCGGTGCAGTCGGACCGTCCGGGGCGAGCGCGGCGACCGACGCGGCCATGTCCGACGCGATCTGCGCTCGAGTCGACTGGTCCGACCCGGTCGTGACGACCCAGAACTCGAACCGGCCGCGCCGGAAGCCCTGCCAGTGGAACGGGCCGCCAGCCCCGTCGACCTCGAACGCGACGAGGTCCTCGATCTGCCCGACCGCCGGAACGCCCGTCACTGGTGTCGCCGAGGCCGGCACGCTCGCCAGCGAGATCCCGGCGAGGGCCTCGTGGGGGTATTCCGCAACGGTGACGGCCAACGTGCGCTCTCCGGCTTGCCACAGCCTCACGCGCGTCTTCACGCGACGATGCAGGAACTCGAGATCGGCGCGAGCGATGTCCAGATCCCGCTCCGAGCTCGCCCCGAACTCGTTGACGTCGACCGGAACTCCGGCCGACGGCTCGTAGCCCGGCGGGCCGGTCGGGATGTAGCGATCGAGCGGCGAGGCGTCGAGCGTCACCACCGGGTCGGGGTCGGGCTCGCCGCCCGCGACCGCGAGTTGCCGTTGCCTGAGGTCGAGGAGAAATGCCGCCGAGTCCCACGGCGGGTTGCCGGACTCGATCAGGTTCGCCGTGAACACGAAGTCCTGACCGGCGAAGACGAGCATCGACGTTTCCGGTGACGTGCAGCCGGCGGTGAGGGGCAGACCGCCGACGTCGATCGGCGTCAGTCCCTCGCAGAACGTGGCTTGGGCCTGGACGTGGGTCTCAGCGCGCTCTCCCAGGCCGAGCGCGTGGGCGCTGATCGCGAGCACGGCCGCCTCATGGGCGAAGTAGCACACGTCGAGCGACCCATTCACCTCACAACTGGTGTCGGTCCAGCCCGGCGCGCCGAGCTCGGACGCGGTGAGGATCGGAGCGTCGTCCGCCGACCCCGGCGCCCCCAGGACGGAGGCGAGCACAGCAGCGATGGCCGCCCAACCGCCCACGCGCGAACGGTACCCCGCCCTCCCCGAGCGATCTGGGGGATAACGCTACGGTGACGCGCTGATCCTGGGGAGGAGTCGGCGCGCCATGAACGATCGGAGCAGGTTGGCGGCGCGATTGCTGACCGCGTTCGTCATCGGCTTCGTCAGCCTCACCCTCGAGATCGCCTACACGCGGGTGATCTCGTTCAAGCTCTTCTACTACTACACCTACTTCGTCATCGGCCTGGCCCTGCTCGGGCTCGGCACCGCCAGCGCGGTGGTCGCCCTCTCGAGCCGGCTGCGCTCGATCGAGACGGTGCGGCTGGTCGCCGTCGCCGGGCCCGCCGCCGCGGCTCATCGGGCTGCTCGGCTACGTCGTCGGCGGCCCGCCTGCCGACCGACATCAACCGGATCTGGACGGGCGACGGCGGCGAGGCGCTCGGGCAGCTCGGCCTGCTCCTCGTCCTGTCGGTGTCGTTGACCGCGGTGTTCTTCGCCGTCGGCGCTGATGCTGGCGTCGCTGCTCGTCGCCGAGGTCCGCCACGTCCGCCGGCTGTACTTCTGGGACCTCACCGGGGCGGCGCTCGGCTGCCTGCTCGCCGTGCCGCTGCAGGCGACGATCGGGCCGCCGGCGATGATCCTGCTCGCGCTCGTGCCGCTGGCGTCGCTCGGTGTCCTCGCCGCCGTCGCGCTTCACCGGAGGACCGCCATCGCCATGGCCGCCGTCGCCGGGGTCGCTCTGGTCGCGTTCGGAGCGGGACAGCTCAAGATCCGGGCCGACGACACCAAGACGATCAAGGACGGCGACACCATCGCCGCCGGCGACTGGGGCGCCGTCTTCCGGGTCGACGCGGTCGAGTTCGGCGACCTCCACTTCCTCCACCACGACGGGCTGTGGGGCTCGGCGATCTGGCGCTACGACGGCACGCCCGCGACCACGACCCGCTTCGCTCAGCGACAGCCGCCAGATCCCCTTCGCCGCCGCGTCGACGGACGACCCCGAGCGTCCTGATCATCGGCGCCGCCGGCGGCAACGAGATCCAGGCGGCGCTGACCTACGGCGTCGGCCACGTCGACGCGGTCGAGCTCAACCCGGTCACGGTCGTCGCTGCTGCGAGGCGAGTTCGCCGAGTACGCCGGCAACATCACGAGCGACCCGCGCGTCGACTACGTGCAGGGTGACGGGCGCACGTTCCTCGCCCGCAGCGACGAGGAGTACGACCTCGTCTGGTTCGTCGCCCCCGACAGCTACGCCGCCGCCAACGCCGCCACGTCGGGCGCGTTCGTGCTGTCGGAGAGCTACCTCTACACGAAGGAGATGATCGAGACGGCGTTCGACCACCTCTCCCCGACGGGTGTCATCGTCTCGCAGTTCGGCGACTTCGACTTCGACACGCCGGCCGACCCGTACGGCCCGGTACGTCGTGACGGCGCGGGAGGCACTCGACGACCGGATCGACGACTTCGCCGGCCACACCACGGTCGTCGTCGAGCGCAGCGAGGTCGACGTCGGGCGGCCAGCACGATCCTGCTGTCCCGGCAGCCGTTCGACGCGCCGACGAACGCGCGCGATCGCCGCCAGCATCGCTGCAACGTGCCGAACGCCCGAGCGGTCCATCAGCCCGGGGGCGACCACCGAACCGGGTCTCGATCGGCGAGCTCGTCATCGGCCTCGCCGGACGAGGTCGACCGGATCGTCGTCCGACTACGCGTTCGACATCTCCGCGATCGACGACGACCGCCCGTTCTTCTGGCACTTCACGCCGTTCCGCGACGTGCTGACGGACTGGGACCGCAGCTTCGAGGACTCCGAGATCGCCATCGGCGAGCGCCTGCTGCTCGTCCTGCTCGGCATCGCGGCGGTCGTCGCCGGCAGTCCTGCTGTGGCTCCCGTTCGCCGCGACCCGCCGTCGGGCGCGGCGCCACCGTGCGCGGCCGGTGGCGCTTCTTCGTCTACTTCGCGTCGCTCGGACTCGGGTTCATGCTCATCGAGATCTCGATGATCCAGCGCTTCGCGCTGCTGCTCGGGCTTCCCGACGCTGTCGCTGTCGGTGTCACTGTTCACGCTGCTCATCGCCACGGCAGTCGGCGCCCGCTGCTCCGGCGTCGTGCGCCGCTGCGCGCGGCGGCGCTGCCCGCGGTGACCGCCGTGCTCGATCGTGATCACCGGCGCCGTACGTCGCTGATCGCCGAGCAGCTCACCGACGCCGCGCTGTCGTGGCCGCAGTGGGCGCGCATCGTCGTGGTGTTCCTGCTGCTGTTCCCGGTCGGCCTGCTGCTCGGCGTGTTCCTGCCGACCGGCATGGACGCGGTCGTCGCGGCCGCCGAGCGAGCCGGCGCGGAGCCGGGCCGGCTCGTGGCGTGGTGCTGGGCGGTGAACGGGTTCTTCTCCGTGCTCGGCGCGTCGCTGACGACCGCTCGATCTCGATGTCCTACGGGTTCGACCGCGCCGTTCTCGCCGGCCTCGTCCTGTACGTCGTGGCCGCTCGTCGCCGCTCGGCCTCCGCCACCGGCCGTGCGACGAGCCCGACCGGTCGACGACAGCTGGCGATCGCCGAGCGATCCCAGGACTCCGCGAAATCGCCGGCGCGACCCCCGATAGCCTCGAACGCCGCATGGCGCACGAGTTCATCTACACCTGCTACAAGCTCGCCCGCTTCTATCCGCCCGACCGCACGGTGCTGGAGAACATCTCGCTGTCGTTCTATCCGGGCGCCAAGATCGGGGTGATCGGCGCCAACGGCGCCGGCAAGTCGAGCCTGCTCAAGATCATGGCCGGCCTCGACGACGGCTACACCGGCGAGGCCCGGCTGACGCCGGGCTTCACCGTCGGCTTCCTGTCCCAGGAGCCGCAGCTCGACCCGGCGAAGGACGTGCGGGGCAACGTCATGGACGGCGTCGCCGCCGTGCAGTCGATCATCGACCGCTACAACGAGGTCATGGCGATGTGGGCCGAGCCCGACGCCGACTACGAGAAGATCGGCGTCCCTGCAGGCCGAGCTCGAGGACAAGATCGCCGCCGCCGACGCCTGGAGCCTCGACCGCAACGTCGAGATCGCGATGGACGCGCTGCGCTGCCCGCCCGACGACGCCGACGTCGACCACCCTGTCGGGCGGCGAGCGGCGGCGGGTCGCCCTGTGCCGCCTGCTGCTCAGCCGGCCCGACCTGCTGCTGCTCGACGAGCCCACGAACCACCTCGACGCCGAGAGCGTCGACTGGCTCGAGCAGTTCCTGCAGGACTACCCCGGCACGGTCGTGGCGATCACCCACGACCGCTACTTCCTCGACAACGTCGCCCGCTGGATCCTCGAGCTCGACCGGGGCCGGGGCATCCCGTTCGAGGGCAACTACTCGTCGTGGCTCGAGCAGAAGCAGGAGCGCCTCGCCCGTGAGCAGCGCGTCGAACGAGGCTCGCCGGCGGTCGCTCGAGCGCGAGCTCGAGTGGGTGCGCATGGCACCGAAGGCCCGGCAGGCCAAGGGCAAGGCCCGCCTCGCCGCGTACGACAGGCTGCAGGCCGAGGCCGAGGCGGCCCGCACCGACGACAACCGGGTCGAGATCACCATCCCCGCCGGACCGCGCTCGGCGACACCGTGATCGAGGTGGCCAACCTGCGCAAGGGGTTCGGTGACCGACTGCTGATCGAGGATCTCTCGTTCTCGCTCCCCCGGGCCGGGATCGTCGGGATCATCGGGCCCAACGGCGCCGGCAAGACCACGCTGTTCCGGATGATCACGGGGGCGCCGAGGCTCGCCGATCCAGCACGTGCCGTGGACGGATCACGATCGGTGACACCGTGCAGCTGAGCTACGTCGACCAGAGCCGCGACGACCTGCAGGCGGACGCACACGGTCTACGAGGAGATCACCGGCGGGGTCGACCATCTCAAGGTCGGCAACCGGGAGATCCACGGCCGGGCCTACGTGGCCAGCTTCAACTTCAAGGGCAGCGACCAGCAGAAGCGGGTCGGCGACCTGTCCGGCGGCGAGCGCAACCGCGTCCATCTCGCCAAGTTGCTCAGGTCGGGCGGCAACGTGCTGCTGCTCGACGAGCCGACCAACGACCTCGACGTCGACACGCTACGGGCACTCGAGGCAGGGCTGGAGTCGCTTCCCCGGGTGCGCCGTGGTGATCAGCCACGACCGTTGGTTCCTCGACCGCGTCGCGACCCACGTGCTGGCGTTCGAAGGCGACAGCCAGGTCCGGTGGTTCGAGGGCAACTTCACCGAGTACGAGGAGTGGCGGCACAAGGAGCTCGGCACGGCCGCCGACCAGCCCCACCGCATCCGCTACAAGAAGCTCGCTGGCTGACCCGCCGCTCCCCCATCCGAGGGCTTGCGGACCCCCAAGGGCGTCGGAAACCCTCGGGTGGACGGAAAACCTCGGGTACCCTCGCCGGCATGTGCCTGAACTGCGTGAGCACGGCGGAGGCGATCGCGATCCAGGGGACGTTTGTCGCCTACGTGGTCAAGAACCCCGTGCACCGGATGCTGGCCCGCGCCGGGCTCGCACCCGAGCCGGACCCGGTCGCCCACGACGTGCGCACGGTGGCGTTCCTGCGCAGCCTCGACCTCGATCCGGTCGAGATCCTCGGTGCCGACGCGGTCGCCGCGGCGGAGGCCTGGGTGCCGGCGGCCCGGCCTCAGCGGGCCGGCGCGAGCGTCTGGGCCCAGCCCGCCACCTCGCCGGCCTGAGATCTGGGTCAACGCGCTCGGCGGGCCGTCTCGGCCCGGCCCATCGGCTCCCACAGCCAGCTGACGACCCAGTACACGAGGAAGAGCAGGCCGAGGGTCACGGGGGCGACGATCCACGGGTTCACGTGGGGCAGGGACCGGGCGGTCAACCACCACGGACCGGTCCATGAGAAGTCGAAGGGGTAGCCCACGCGCTGCACTCCGTCGATCACCGGCTCGGCGACGACGTGTGCCCACAACCCCCACGCGATCATCCGGCACACCCCGTAGAAGAAGATCGACCGGTACAGGGCGAGCAGCCCACGCTCGGGCAGGAACCGTCCGAACCACGCCCACACCCGGGGATCGGCGGGCACGATCTGCGTGCGCCAGTACTCGCGGGTGAGCACCCGCCACGACAGCAACACCACGACGAGCCAGAACACGTCCATGGCGAACCCGAGGCTGGAGTAGTAGGCGGCCGCGTCGAGGTACTTGCCTCCCTCCACAGTCGCCGCGTACGCCCACGTCTGCACCGTCCAGTTGATCGTCGTGAACGGGAACAGGAGCATCGTCCCCACCGAGTCGTTGACATCGGTGAGCACGTGGGCGGCGAACCCCAGCAGGTACCCGACGGTGAACGCCCGGTTGCGCTTCCACAGCCAGAACCCGCCGGCCACGAGCACGCCCAGGAACAGCGTGTGCGTGAACCCCATCCCGGGCCACCCGCGGTGCCAGCGGTGGGGCTCGTCGGCCCCGTAGTGCGTCCCGCCGATCGTGATCCCGTAGACCCAGAACTTGGACAGGAAGTCGGGCGTGAAGTCGCCGAGGAAGATCGCCCAGAAGCTCACCTTCCCGCGCATCTTCTTCGGGAGATGGGCTTGGACGGCGTAGATCTCGAACTGGTGCGCGGCCCAGCTCACGTCGGTCCCGCACCGTCACCGGCACTCGGTGTCCCCGATCGCGGCCGCACGCGCAACCACACCTGGTCGGTCAGCCACGGACCGATGACGACCACCGCCACCAGCCATACCGGCCCGACGAACCAGTTGAGCAGCCACTTGTGGTAGATGCCCAGGCCGACGTAGGACACCCCGGCGACGACGTACCAGACCCATTGCTCGAACCGGCCGAGACGGCGGGACCCGCGATGATCGGTGAGCGGGCCATCCGCCGGCTGCATCGGGCGGACAGTAGCCTCCCCCGGGCGATGACGACCGAGCACCCCGTGGCACCATCCGAGACGGAGTCCGACAGCGCGCTGGCGACCCGGCTGGCGGACGAAGCCGGCCGCCGGCTGCTGGTGGTGCGTCATCAACTCGTGAGCGGGGGCGCGCACGAGTGGCAGGTGAGGGACGGCGGTGACACGTCGAGCCAGCGCTACCTGGCCGACGAGCTGGCCCGGGTCCGGCCCGACGACGCCGTCCTGTCCGAGGAAGGCCTCGAGGATCCGCGGCGCTTCCGCCAGGACCGGGTCTGGATCATCGATCCGCTCGACGGCACCCGCGAGTTCGGCGAGCCCGGGCGGTGGGACTGGGCCGTGCACGTCGCGCTGTGGGCGTCCGCAGGGTTCCTCGCCGGCGCCGTCAGCCTCCCGGCCCTCGGGGTGACGTTCTCCACCGATCCCCCACCCCCGATCGCCGACGTCCGCCGGGAGCGGCCGCGCCTCGTCACGTCACGCACCCGGGCGCCGTACGCGGCAGCGGTGGTGGCGAGCGCGCTCGACGCCGAGGCGGTGCGACTCGGGTCGGCCGGGGCCAAGGCGATGTCCGTCGTCAACGGCGACACCGACATCTACGTCCACGACGGCGGCATGTACCAGTGGGACTCGGCCGCGCCCGCGGCCGTCGCCGCGGCGGCCGGTCTGCACGTCAGCCGGATCGACGGGTCACCACTCGTGTACAACGGTCGGGACCCCTGGCTGCCCGACTTCCTGGTCTGCCGGCCGGAGTGGGCGGCGCCGGTCCTCGACGCGCTGCACGGCTGATGGCGGCGGCCGTCGCGCGGGCGTGAATCAGCCGGTCAGGCGAGTGGCCCACCCGCGAACCAGCGCTCGAACATCGGCCTGACGGCCGTCGACACCAGCTCGACGAGCAGCCCGCTGGGTGGTTGCACGTACGTGAACACGCCGTATCCGTCAGCCGGATCCCGTTGGGCCAGCCGGAGGATCCAGCCGGCGTCGATCAGAGCTGCGGTCTCGGCCGCTACGTCGTCGGACCACAGGCCGACGTGGTGGAGCCCGCGCTGCTCGGTCCCGTCCCACACGGAGCCTGGCTCTCCCTCCAGAAGCTCGACGTGCTGCGGCCCGTCGGACGAGTAGGTGAACCGGAGCTTGATCGTCGTCGCACCGGAGTCGGGCAGCCAAACCGCCTGGTCCCGAACCTGCGGCTCGCACCAGTGCAATGAGAGGGCGGCGCTCAGTTCGGCCATCGCCACCTCGAGATCGGGCACCCGCACGCCCTGGTGGTAGCAGCGGGCATAGTCGACGACGCTGTTCACCTTCATACCTCCTCGAGGCTGTGGATGGGCAAGTGCATGTGGACGAGGCCGGGCAGATACCGCTCGAGGTCGCCGGTGAACGCCGCCCTTCGCATCTCCGCCAGCGTGCGTCGACTGCCGAGCAGCCGGAAGGCCTCGAACGTCGATGCTTCCAGGGTGAGCTCGATCGGATCATCGCCGGCGACCAGCTCCACGCCGTCGGCGAGCACGCGGATGCCGGGCAGAGCGTGCCGGGCCAGATCACGCTCTGTGATCCGCAGTCCGAGCTGCAGGCCGAGCCTGATCGCATCGCCGTCGCGGTCGCCCGGGCGGCCGAGCGCGCCGCGCAGGTCATGCTCATGGGCGATCACGTCGTAGACGAGCGGCCAGCGGCGTGGCGGCTCGGCAGCGATCGCCTGCTCCATCGGCGGCCCGGCGCGGTCCCATTCGTCCAGGAGTTGAGCGACCGGGGATCCACGTCGCTCGCTCACGAGCCCGACGAGCCACATCTCGCGGTCACCGTCCGGGACCGGCCCGGTGCCGTAGCCAACAGCGAGGCCGGCCAGATGGGCGAGCAGGTCGACCACGGTCCACGCGGGACAGGCGGGGACCCGGCGCTCACCCGCGTCCTCCTCGACGTCCTCGAGCAGGAACCGCACGCGCCGGCGAGCCTTGCCGTACTCGACCGCCAACCGCTGGTCGACGGAGACGTCACCCACGGTCAGTCACAGCGGATCCCAGCTCGTCCGCCCGCTCGGCGGGATCCCCGAGGGAGCGCGCGATGTCGAACACCGACCGATCTCCGGTGACCCACGTGACGGTGAGCCGGCAACGGGCGATCCGCCAGCCGGCGTCGGTGCGCACGACGGAGTTGGTGTAGTAGCCGCCCACCGTGCACCACCGGGGCTCGTCGACCGCGTGCCCGAGGCGCTGGAGCCGCTCGGCGCTGAACCAGTGCTGCGCCTGCACGTAGCTGACGCACGTCGCCGTGTCGGGCGTGTCGAACGTGACGACATGGTTCGTCGACAGGTGCTGGGTGGCATCGAAGTTGCCGTTGGTCGACCGCACCTTGCCCGCCCACTCCCCCGCCCCCATTGTTGCCGCGGGTCGCCCGTTCCACGAGGAGAAGTCGAACTCGCACGGATCGGTGAAGCACTCCTCGTACAGGGCCCAGTCGCGGCGGTCGACGCCGGTGGCGTACTGGATCACGAGGTCGACGATCGCCTGGCGATCTTCGAATGATCTGTTCACGGACGGGCGAGGTGCTCCTCGAGCAGCATGTGCCAGTGGCGGATCTTGGACTCCTCGTATCGGGCGAAGGTGACGTGCTCGAGCGGCGACGCCTTGAGCCCGAGGTGCACGTTGGGCAGGTTGAAGGAGTCCTGGTTGAACACTCGGGCCAGCGAGCCCAGCTGGGGCGCCTTCGTCCAGTCGTCGTCGGCGTCGATCCAGTGGATCGGCGCGGGTGGCGGACGATCGCCGTCGGGGAACGGCGACAGGAACATGCACTCCATGATCGACTCGTCGACGTTCATGCCGTTCGGCCGAAATCGGTACACGATGCGGTTGAACGCCCCCCATGGATGGAAGTTGGGGAACAAGGTGAAGTAGAAGCTGTCGTTGACCTCGGCGTCCGACAGCTTGTCGGCATCGCCACCGAGGACGGGACGGAGCTGGTTGCGGCGGCTCTCGGCCGCGACCTCGCGGGCCGTACGGCCCTCGGGCACGGTGAGCACCGGAGGCTCGTCGAGGTTGCGGTCGTACATCGAGTCGAGCATCTCCTGCTCCGTCGGCGACCACTTGAGGTGAGGGCTCGGTGTGCCATTGGCCGTGATCGCCCGGCTGAAGTTGCCGAACACGTCGTACTGTGAGTTGGCGTCACCGATGCTGGGCAGGATCTGGGGATGGGTGGCGACGACGTGCATCGCCTCCATGAATGCCTCTTGGGCGACCTTCCAGTTGCAACGCAGCACCTTCGCCACGTGGACCTGGACGAAGCGATCCTCGAGCGGCCAGCGAGCGAAGTGCTCGGTCGAGCTCACCGACGTACTCCGCCAGCGGAGCCGCCGCCGGGTCGGGGTTGATGAACACGAAGCCGCCCCATGTCGCGACCTGCACCCCGCGCAAGCTCCACTCGGCCGGATCCTCGACCTGTGGGAAGTCCCATGCGCACGGGATGTTCAGCAACGACCCGTCGATCTTCCAGCCGAAGCCGTGGAACGGGCACCGGAACTCCGCCGCCCGCGTGCCGCCCTCGGTCCGCAGCAGGCGGCCGCGGTGCAGGCACACGTTGTGGAAGGCCTTGATCGCGCTCGGACTGCTGCGCACGACGAGGTACGAGCGGCCGGCGACCTCGTACACGACGTAGTCGCCGACGTTCGGGAGGTGCTCCTCGCGGCACGCCATCTGCCAGGTGCGGTCCCACACCTTCGCTCGCTCGAGCTGGAAGAACTCCTGCGAGATGTAGCGCTCGACGGGGACGAATGTCGGGCCACCGTCGAGCGGCTGCTCACGACGGAGGATGTCGGGCACCTCGTGGGTGTCGGTGTCGAGGAGCTCCTGATAGCTGATGCCCGGAGCACGGGGGCGTACCTCGATGGTGCTCATGTCACCTCGTCAACCGTCGAAGCCCGCCGGCACGGGCATGTCCTTCATGTTCGCCCCGCCCGGCACCTGCGGCCCGGCCAGCCAGAGGCACATGTGCGGGTCGGCGGAGTACAGGTCGCCCGAGATGTACTGCCCGCGTGGCGTGAACACGCCGTTACGGCCGTCCTTCTCCACGTAGACGTTGCCGTCCGTTCCCACTTCGTAGAGGGCTCCGCTCAAGGCGTGACGTCGCTTCCGCATCGCACCTCGCTTTCCGGTTCGCCGGCGGTCGCCGTCGGACGCTACTCCGACCACCGAGCCATGACAGACCGTACTTTGTTGACGTCGTGTGCAGCAAGCCGCTCGAGAGTAACTTGACACGCTTTGACTACACTCGCCTCGTGGGTGACGAGACCGGAGGGGGTTGACGTGGCAGACGTCGCGATCGTGGGGGCCGGGATCCATCCGTTCGGCCGTCACCCAGCGTCAGGGCTCGAGCAGGGGGCGCTGGCGACTCGCGCCGCGCTGGCCGACGCCGGGATCGAGTGGTCGCGCGTGGAGTACGCGTTCGGTGGGTCGGCGGCGGCCGGGGACGCCGACACACTCGTGTCACGGCTCGGCCTGACCGGGCTGCCGTTCATCAACGTCGCCAACGGCTGCGCGACAGGCGGCAGCGCCCTGATCAGTGCATACAACGCGATTCGCGCCGGGGCCGCGGACGTCGTTCTCGCGGTCGGGTTCGACAAGCACCCGCGGGGCGCATTCGATCCCGAGCCGGCCAAGTACGGCATCGGCAGTTGGTATGGCCAGACCGGGTTGATGCTGACCACCCAGTTCTTCGGGATGAAGATCCAGCGCTACATGCACGAGCACGGCATCTCGCGACAAGCGCTGGCGAAGGTGGCGGCCAAGGCGTTCCGCAACGGCGCCATGAACCCCAACGCCTGGCGCCGGACTCCCCTGTCGGAGGATCAGATCCTCGACGCCCCACTGCTGGCCGACCCGCTGACGCAGTACATGTTCTGCTCGCCGGCGGAGGGTGCAGTGGCGTTGGTGCTCGCATCGTCGGACGTGGCCGGCCAGTTCCCGACCCCACCGGTCTACTTGCGCGCCGCCGTGCTGAAGTCCCGCCCGTTCGGTTCGTTCGAGGTGTTCAGCCCCGCCCTCGCCGACCACCGCGGCGACTCGCCGTCAGTCGCGGCCGCGGCCGGTGCCTTCGAGATGGCGGGCATCGGTCCGGACGAGATCGACGTCGCCCAGGTCCAGGACACCGAGGCCGGCGCCGAGGTGATGCACCTCGCCGAGTGCGGGTTCTGCGCCGACGGCGAACAGGAAGACTTGATCCGCTCGGGCGCTACCGAGATCGGTGGCCGCCTGCCGGTCAACACCGACGGTGGCTGCCTGGCCAACGGTGAGCCGATCGGGGCATCGGGGCTGCGTCAGGTCCACGAATCGGTGATCCAGTTGCGGGGCGCTGCGGGAGACCGGCAGGTGCCGGGCGCGCCGGCCACGGCGTTCACTCACGTCTACGGCGCGCCCGGCATCTCCGCGTGCACCGTGCTCAGCCGGTGAGTCGGGCGGCGGTGACGCTGCTCGACCGGTTCCGGCTCGACGGCCGGGTCGCCGTCGTCACGGGCTCGGGCCAGGGCATCGGCCGGGCGATCGCGTGGGGCCTGGCCGACGCCGGTTGCGATGTCGTCGTCAACGCCCGGCGGCGCGCGCGACCTCGAGGTGACCGCAGCCGGTGTGGACGAGCGCGGGCGGCGGGCCCTGCTCGCCGACGCCGACATCCGCGACTTCTCCGAGGAGCTCGCCGAGCGGACGATGGCCGATCTCGGCCGGCTCGATGTGTGGGTCAACAACGTCGGAGGCTCGGACGAGAAGACGGTCCGCGAGCTGGTCGATACGCCGGACGAGATCTGGCGAGCCCAGCTCGAGCTGAACCTCACGTCCGCGTTCCAGGGCGCCAAGGCGGCGGCCGGGCGGATGGAGCCTGGCGGGGTGATCGTCAACATCGCGTCCGGCGCCGGCACCCGCGGCTCGCCCCGCACCGGCCCCTACGCGGCGGCCAAGGCCGGCATGCTGAACCTCACCCAGACGCTCGCCCTCGAGCTCGCTCCGCGTGGCATCAGGGTCAACGCCGTCTCACCGGGCCCGGTGGCGACCGAGGCGTTCCTCGAGGTGCTCGGGGTGTCCGATCGAACTCGAGCCAGTTGCAGGCGACGATCCCGCTCGGCCGCCTCGGCACGCCCGACGACATCGCCGCCGCCGTCGTCTTCCTGGCCTCTCCGGCCGCCGACTGGGTGACCGGCCAGAACCTGCTCGTGGCCGGAGGCCGGACCGAGCGCAGCTACCAGTACCAGCCACGAGCCGAGTGAAGGGGTCGTTGCCATGGAGTTCGAGGGCAAGGTGCTGTTCGCCACCGGCGGTGGCTCGGGCATCGCTGCCGCGACGGCCCGCCGGTTCGCGGCCGGCGGCGGACGAGTGGCGATCGTCGATCTCGACGCGGCCCGGGCCAATGAGGTGGCCGGCGACTTCGAGGGCGCGATCGGGATCGGCGGCGACGTCGCTGACGAGGCCTCGGTCGTCGCCGCCGTCGAAGCCGCCCGCGACCAGTTCGGCGCGCATCGACTGCGTGCTCAATGCCGCCGGCCACGCCGCGTTCGGGCCGATCGAGGAGTGGACGCTCGACGGCTGGCACCGGATGATGGCCGTCCATGCCGGCGGGACGTTCCTGGTGTGCAAGCACGTGCTGCCGATCATGCGCGCCCAGGGCGGCGGGTCGATCGTGAACGTCGCCTCCACGGCGGCGCTCACCGCGAACAACAACAACTCTCCGTACGGCGCGGCGAAGGGGGCGATCGTCGCCTTCTCCCGGCAGCTGGCCCGAGAGGCGGCACCCGATGTCCGCGTCAACTCGCGTCGCGCCCGGCCGCGTGCGGACCGGGATGACCGAGCCGCTGTTCACCGGCCGCGGCGCGACGTCCGAGGAGGGAGCCAAGCGGTTCGGGATGGCCAACCTGCAGCAGCGCGTTGCCGAGCCCGACGAGCTGGCGGCGCCGATCTGCTTCCTGCTGTCCGACGAGGCCAGCTTCATCACCGGAACGCTGCTCGTCGTCGACGGTGGCGAGACCGCGATCTGAAGGGTCACGATGGACGCGACGTTCCTCGCCCGCTTCCGTGAGCGCTCCGCCTACGAGGCCGGCCGCGACGGTCCTCCCGACGGGTTCCCCAAGCTGCCCGACCTCCCCCTCGGCCGCTACACCGACCCGCACGTTCCAGGCGCTCGAGGACGAGCTCCTGTTCGGGCGGGTGTGGCTCTACGCCGCCCACGACAGCCAGCTGCCCGAAGCCCGGGAGCTACCGCCTGTGCCACGTCGGCGGGGCACCGATCCTGCTCGTACGGGGCGAGGACGGAACCGTGCGGGCGTTCCGCAACGCCTGCCGGCACCGTGGCGCGCCGGTCGTGCGCGGCGAGTGCGGGACGGCGCGGCTGCTCGTCTGCCAGTTCCACTCGTGGAGCTACGACCTCGCCGGTCGGCTGGTGCGAGTGCCGGACGAACGCGACTTCGTCGGCCTGCAGACCGAGGAGCGTGGCCTGCCGCCGGTGCGCTGCGAGCGCTGGGGCGGGTGGCACTTCGTGAACCTCGACGACGACGCCGTGCCGCTGGCGGAGTGGCTCGACCCGATCCCGCGCCTCCTCCCCGAGGTGGCGGCAGCGCCGCTGCGGGTGATCGACGAGAAGAGCGTCACGCTCGGCTGCAACTGGAAGATCCTCGCCGAGGCCTTCCTCGAGGTGTACCACGCCCGCACGATCCACCCGAAGACGGTCGGCCCGTCGCTCGACACTCGAGGGACCGTGATCACGCTGTTCGACCACGGGCACCAGAACATGCTCTCGCCGGTCAACCGCGGCACGCGCGGCGACCGGCGCGAGCTGCTGCCGATGTGGGAGGGCGTCACCGAGATCTTCACCAGCGACGTCCAGCCGGCGTACGGGATCTTCCCCAACCTCATCACCCCGCTCGACGCCCGCGGCTTCCCGTTCCTCGGCTTCTGGCCGCTGGCGATCGACCGGACACGGCTCGACATCACGTGGTTCGCCGCCGACTGGGGCGACGGCGAGATGCCCGAGCGAGCAGCGGGAGATCTGGGACGCTCCGCCTCACCCGCTTCGACACCGTGATGGACGAGGACTACGAGAACCTGGAGCCGATCCAGCGATCGATGGAGACGGCCGCCCACGGCGGGCAGGTGATCAACTACCAGGAGCGGCGCATCTGGCACGTCCAGGCCTGGATCGACAAGGTGATCGGCCCCGACCGCATCCCGGAGCACCTCCGCGTGCCCGACCTGCTGGCCGACTGGGTCGAGCACCCCTGATCCCCCCAACCCCCTCCGTTCTGTCCGTCGGTTTCGGCGATTTCCGGCCGATTCCGGCGGACAGTTCGGGGTCAGGCGCGGCCGGCGGCCATGAACTGGCCGGTCACTGCCTGCTGGTTGGCGTGGCGCTGGTCCATGAGGCCCATGACGGCGGCGATGTGGTCGGCGTCGCCGGACTCGTAGGCGGCCTCGATGGCGCACGAGAGCACCTCGCTGGCCCGGGCGTAGTCGGCCTGGGCGTCCTTCAGGTAGAGGCTGTCTCGTCAACCCGTCGCGTGTACGCCTGCAGGGCCTCCCGCAACGGCTTGGCGTCGGGCAGCGCGTCGAGCAGCCGGCTCGCCGTCTGCTCGATGGCGTCCCGCTCCTCCTGCATCCACGCCAACTCGTTGCCGCTGCGCACGGCGGTCGTCGCGAGCACCGCCATCGCCATCTCGAGCTGGACCTGGACGACCGGGTCGGTGACCGCCGGCGCCACCTTGCTCTTCAGCTCGGCGCAGACGCCCTCGATGAGCTGCTGGGTGGTCGGTCGCGAGATCACTGCGCACCTCCTGTCGCCGCGGCGTGACGCTTCAGGGCCCGGTAGAACACGTCGTGCATGCCGGCCACCGCAGGTGACATGTACGCCAGCTGGATGCCGGTCGTTTCGCCCTTGTCGAAGACTGCGAGCTGTTCGATCACGCCGACGAACACGGTGGCCGAGGCCAGGAGGAGGAAGTAGTCGGTCGTCGTCGGGTTGACCTGTTCCTCGCTGAGCCCGCTGAGCTCGCGGTAGCGGGAGTAGAACGCCTCCTCGTCGGCGCCGACGACGTCCGGCGGCTGGGTGACGCTGGCCATCATGCACCAGCCCAGGTCCTCGCGCGGATCACCGATGTGAGCGAGCTCCCAGTCGACGATGACATCGTCGGCCGGATCGTCCGCGATCAGGACGTTGGCGACCTGGAAGTCACCGTGCACCAGCCCCAGCGGCACGGGCGGTGGCCGGTTGGACTTGAGGTATGCGCCGATCAGCCGCATGAACGGGTCCCGGTCGACGTGACGGTTCTCGGCGTCGATCCAGTACTGGATGCGCCCGTCGATGTAGTCGTCCCACGACGCCGGCACCTCGAGGCAGGCCGGCGCGTCCTCCAGCGGGAACGCGGCGAGGGCGCCACCGACCTCGGCCATCCGGGGGGCGAACTTGGGGAGCTCGCTCGGGTCACACTTGCGACCGAGGCTGACGAGCGCCTCGGCCTGCGACCATGTCGATCACGATGCCGGGGCTGCCGAGCTCCTCGCCCGTCGGGTCGAACCACAGCGGGGCGGGCATCGGGATCTTGCCCGACTTGTGCAGCGTCGACAGCACCTCCCATTCGGTGGCCCGGTCGGTGTCGATGATCGCCTGTCCGGGGGGCGGGTCCTGGCGCACGATGTAGCCCCGCTTCTCGCCGCCCTCCTCGACCCAGACACGGGACATCTGCCGGCTGTAGCCGCCGGTGATCAGTTGGTAGTCGACGACCTTGACGCTGCCGGGGTCGTCGCTGCGCCGGCGGAAGAACTCCTCCAGCCGCGCCCGCGTCTCGCTCGTGTCACTCATTGGTGCGCCCCCTTGCTCTTCGGCCCCCAACGGTTGGTTTCTCTACAGTAGCGTCCGGTCAGCGACCGACCACTGCGGGGTTGCCGTCGGTCCACAACGCCCGCATCGTGCGGTGGGTGATCCGCCACCCGTCGGCCGTGCGGGCGAGGCGGTCCTCGTAGACGCCACCGATCAGGTAGTTGTCGCCGCCCGGGGTGCCCCGTTTGACGTGCTGGCTCTGGAGATGGCAGCGGTGGGTGGCGGTGTCTCCCTCGACGCGTACCTCGTGGTTACCGACGAGGTGCTGAGTGGCGTCGAGGCGGCTGATCGGCCGCTCGATGCGGGCGACGATCGCGTCGAGGCCGTCGCACTCCACGCCGTTGAGATCGGCCGTGGCGTCCGGGGCGAAGACCGGTGCTCAGCCGGTCGAGCTGCTTGGTGTCGAGCGCCCACGTGTAGGCGATGGCGAGATCGATGATGGCCTGCTCGTCACTGGACACGGTGTCAACATAGTGCCCTCGTTGGCCGAGGGTTCTAGGTTGCGGTCATGAGCGACGAGCGGATCGAGATCGCCAAGAAACTGTTCGCCGGGTGGAGTTCCGGCAACCCCGACGCGCCGCAGGAGCTGATGACGCCGGACGCCGTCCTCCACGACATCGCCAGCGGGACGTTCGAGGGGTGGCCGGCGATCCGGGCCTTCTTCGCCGTCCGGCCTCGCCAAGTGGGACGACCTCCAGCTCGTGCCCGACGAGTTCTGGGCCAACGACAGCGGCCTCGCCGCTGCACTACGTGATGAGCGCGACGGTGAAGGATGCGTCGATCTACGGCCCCGAGCACGTCGGCAAGATGTGGTCCGTCGAGGTGATGTCGTTCCTGCGGTTCGACGGCGATCGCGTCTGCTTCGAGGCCGACTTCCACGACAAGGGCTCGCGCGCCAGGTCCCTCGGCATCACCTGAATCACCAGGTTCGCCGGTGCTCGGGCAGTTCCTCCTGCTCACCCGGCGTGAACTGCCAGCGAGCGGTGCAGACCCGGCGGCGGAACCGCCAGCCGTCGGCCGTGCGGACGACGACGTCGTCGTAGTCACCGCCGTACCAGCGCAGCGGATCGTGGCTCGCCCGCGTGTACGGGGCGAGGAACTTGCTCTTCACCCGCACGTCGCCGGCCGTGCTCGACTGACGACGATGTTCGTGACGTGGTGCGCCGACGGGTGGTTGGCGTCGCGGAAGTACTCGCGGATCTCCTCCAGCCCGTTGAACACCCTCGGCGCCCGCACGCCCGGTGTAGTCGAGCACGGCGTCCGCCGCGAACAGCTCGTCGAAGCGATCCCACTCCTCGGCGTCGACGACATGGCCGTAGAGCCCGAGCAGCTGATGGATCTCGATGATGTCGCTGGCGTCCACACTGCCCCTTCCAAGCACACTCGGTGTCAAGTTACGCTCACGACCATGCAGGCGTACCGCATGGTGGCGTGGAAGACCCCTCCCGAGTACCAGGAGGTGCCCCAGCCCGAACCGGGCCCCGGCCAGGTGCTCGTACGCGTCGGCGCCGCCGGGCTCTGCCACTCCGACCTCCATGTGATCCACGAGTTCGAAGCCGGCGTCTTCAACGCCGAGCTTCCCTTCACGCTCGGCCACGAGACGGCGGGATGGGTGGAGGCCCTCGGACCGGGCGCGACGGGCATCGAGGTCGGTGAGGCGGTCGCTGTCTACGGCCCGCTCGGCTGCGGCACGTGCGCCCGCTGCCAGACCGGCGACGAGAACATCTGCGACCGGGGCGCCGAGCTCCCCGGGGCCGGGTGGGGCCTCGGCGTCGACGGCGGGATGGCGCCGTACATGCTCGTCGACCGCGTCAGTCAGCTCGCCCCGCTCGGCGACCTCGACCCCGTGCAGGCGGCCCCGCTCACCGACGCCGCGGTCACTCCGTACCGGGCGATCCGGCGGTCGCGCGACCAGCTCGGACCGGGCTCGGTCGCCGTCGTGATCGGGATCGGCGGGCTCGGTCACCTGGCGGTGCAGATCTTGCGCGCGGTCACGCCGTCCACGGTGATCGCCGTCGACAACAAGCCGGCGGCGCTGGCCCTGGCTTCGAGCCTCGGCGCGCATCACACCGTGGAGGCCGGCCCGGACGCCGCTGCCGCGATCACCGACCTGACCAGGGGGCGCGGGGTCGATGCGACGTTCGATCTCGTCGGCAGCGAAGCCGACCCTCTCGCTCGCTCTGGCGACGGCGCGGGCCGGGTCCCGCATCGTGCTCGTCGGCGTGGCGGGGGGAACCGTCCCCTACTCGTTCTTTGCCACGAAGCTCGAGATCGAGCTCTCGACATCGGCGTGGGGCAGCATCTCCGACCTGCGCGACGTGATCGCGCTCGCCCGCAACGGCCTGATCGAGCCAAAGGTGACCACCTTCAAGTTCGACGAGATCCCGGACGCGTTCCACGCCCTCGAGGACGGCTCCCTCGAGGGTCGCGGCGTCATCGTCCCCTGACGGCGACGGCGTGACGGACGTCGACCACATCGACCTGATGGACCCGGAGGTCCAGGAGGACTGGTTCCCCCACTACCGCGTGCTGCGCGAACAGGCCCCGGTGTGGCGGATCCCGGCGACGGGCGAGTACTTCCTCAGCCGCTACGACGACGTGATCTACGTCCTGCGCCACCCCGAGCTGTTCCCGCACACGTCGACGAGCAGCGACTTCCGGTTGCTCCAGACCGAGGCCGCCAACCGCTACTACGAGGAGCACGGATGGCGGCGCAAGCAGACCCTCGGCATCGATCCGCCCGAGCACCGCGAGTACCGGGTCCTCGTCGACCCCTGGTTCAACGGCGCCGGCGCCGAGCGGGCCCGCCCGGTCATCGAGCGTCTGGCCACCGCGCTGATGGACGAGTGGATCGACGACGGCGAGGTCGAGATCGTGCGCCAGTTCGCGATGCCGCTGCCGGTGATGGTGATCACGACTGTGCTCGGCTTCCCGCTCGAGGACATCGAGCAGCTCAAGCGGTGGTCGGAGGCGTGGGTGATGCCGTTCTCGCGCGGCCTCAGCGCCGATGCAGGAGATGTACGTCGCCGAGCAGGGGGTGGCGTTCCAGCGCTACATCTGGTCGCACCTCCAGGAGAAGCGACAGCACCCGGGCGACGACGTGCTCTCCCACCTCGCCCACGCCCGCTTCAACGACGCCGGGCACGGCGAGCGTCCGTTGACCGACGCCGAGATCATCAACCTCATCGACCACCTGTTCATCGGCGGCAACGAGACGACGACGTTCGCCATCACGTCCGGGCTGTGGCTGCTGACCGGCCACCCCGAGATCGAGCGCCGCCTCCGCGAGCAACCGGAGCGGATCCCGACCTTCGTCGACGAGGTCCTCCGCCTGGAATCACCGACCCAGGGATTGTGGCGGGGCGTGGCACGCGACGTGGAGATCGGCGGCGTGCTGATCCCCAAGGGCGCGACGGTCCACATCCGCTACGGCGCCGCCAACCGCGACCCGGAGATGTTCGCCGACCCGGACGACCTCGACCTCGGCCGGCGCAACGCCGCCCGACACGTGGCGTTCGGTGCCGGTGAGCACCGCTGCCCCGGCGAGGGCCTCTCCAAGCTGGAGCAGCGCATCGCCGCCGAGCTCTTCCTCCGGCGGATGAGCAACCTCCGCTTCACCCCGGACCGCAACGACTTCTCCCACCTGCGAGGGTTCTGGCTGCGGGCTCTGAAGGAGCTTCACGTCAGCTTCGACCCGATCCGACCCTGAGGAGCGAGTAGTGACGAAGGACGAGACACCGATGCCGGAGCGGCTCGAGCGGTTCCTGGCCGAGGTCGAGCCCGACCTCGCCGCGACGGTCGTCTCGTACCGGCCGATCAGCGGCGGCTACAGCCGGGTCACGGCGCTCGTGGACGTCCGCACCGCGGACGGCGGGGCCCAGAAGCTCGTGCTCCGGTCCGACCCGCGCGGCGACAAAGGCGTGTTCACGAGCGACCGCGACCGGGAGTGGCCGCTGCTGCAGGCGATGTGGGATGTCGACACGATCGAGATCCCACGGCCCCGCTGGTACGACGGGACGGGCGAGCGGCTCGGCACCAAGACGATCGTGATGGATCACGTCGCGGGCACCCCGCTGCAGTCGACGCTCGGTCAGGGAGCGAACGTGGCCGAGGCGCGGACCGTGTTCCTCGAGGTCGCGGCGGCGCTGGTGCGCACACCGCTCGACGCGCTCCCGGCCGACATCGAGCGGCCCACGGACTGGGACAGCTACATCGACAGCGCGATCGACATCTACGTCCGGGCCGAGTCCGAGCTGTCCGACAGCAGCCCGATCATCCGCTACGTCTCGGCGTGGCTGCGGGCCAACAAGCCCCCACCCGTGCCGCTCTCCGTCGTCCACGGCGACTTCCAGCCCGGCAACATCCTCGTCGCCGAGGGTCGGCCGCCGGTCGTCATCGACTGGGAGTTCACCCGCATCGGCGACCCCCGGGAGGACGTCGGCTACTACAGCGGGAGCCCGCTCCCCGACAGCCTCTACACCGCCGACCCGGAGGCGTTCCTCGCCGAGTACCGCGAGCTCACCGGGTTCACCGAGGAGCAGGTGAACCCGGAGGTGATGGAGTACTTCTTCATCCTCGGCATGGCCGAGCTGTTCGTCCAGATGATGCAGGGCGCCGACGCCCTCTCCCGGGGCCGGGCCAAGGGCATCATGTCGCCGTTCCTCGTCAACAGCATGTGCTACTTCCACGAGAAGTACCTCGACATCTGCGGTCGCTGACCGCGAGCACCTTGGGGGGTTCGATGATCGCCAAGCCGACGACGGAGCAGATCCTCAACGACTGCAGCCGGGAGCTGATGGAGGTGGTGCTGCCCGCCGTCACCGACGAGACCGTGGTGGTGACGATCTACATGATGGATCTCGTGCTGCGCAACGCCGCGGTCCGCGCCGCCCACGAGATCGCCTGGATGACGGACGAGATCGGCGAGCTCGACGCGTTCACCGGCAGTACGACGCCGGCGCAGGCCGACGACAGCCTCCACCTCGACGACGTCGTCGAGCGCTATCGGCGGGCGAGCGAGGCGTTCTCGCGGGCGATGGAGGAGGCCGTCGCCGCCGGCGACGAGGAGCGCATCGAGCGCGGCGCCGCTCTCATGGCGCACCGGGTCGAGCGCGAGCAAGAGGTGATGTGCGGCTGGAGCCCGGTCGGCCGATGACGCCGGAACGGGGCGATTGACGTGGCGACGCTCCTGGTCCACATCCGCGTGCGAGCCGGGATGGCGGCGCGCTTCGAACGTGTCGTCGCCGGCCTCTACCGCCAGACCCACAAGCGGGAGTCGGCGGTCCGGCGCTACGAGTACTTCCGCGGCGCCGAGCCCCGCGACCTACTACTGCCTCTTGTCGTTCGACGACTACCACGGTTTCCTGGCCCACCAGTCGAGTGACCACCACGAATCGGCAGGCCCCGAGCTGCGCGAGCTGACCGAGGAGATGCGGCTGGAGTGGATCGACCCGCTGCAGCAGGCGTCGCCGCTCGCGCCGACCGACCCCCAGCCGCTGCCTCCCGATGTCTCGCCCGTCGCGGCCCACTACCACGAGCGCTTCGACCCGATCGGTGAGCCGTGGTGGGATGCCCTCCGGTCGGTGGCGTCCGAGCCTGGCCACGAAGCGGGGACCACCTCATGAGGACGCTCGTCCTCGGTGGCTCGGTGTTCGTCGGCAAGCACACCGTCGAGGCGCTGCTCGCGGGCGGACACGACGTCGCCGTGCTCAACCGGGGGCGGACGCCGACGGATCTGCCCGACGACGTCGAGCGGCTGGTGGCCGACCGCACCGACATCGACCAGTTGCGCGGCGTGCTCGCACGGTCGCGACTGGGACGCCGTGTTCGACGTCTCCGGGTTCGTGATGGCCGCCGGCGGGTCGGACATCGAGGGCTTGCTCGACCTCGTCGACGGGCACGTCGGCCACTACGTCTACGTCAGCTCGATCATGGCCTACGACCAGTCGCTGGTCGGGATCTTCCCGTGGACGGAGGACCTGCCGACGAACCCGGACGGGCCGGGCAGCTACGGCGGCTTCAAGGCGGTGGCCGAGGCCGGGATGCTGGCCCGCCACCGGGACACCGGGTTCCCGGTCGACGATCGTGCGGCCGGCGGCGATCTACGGGCCGGACAACAACATCTTCGACATGGAGCTGCCGATGTTCCTGCGCCTGCTCGGAGCATCGGCCGATCGTCGTGCCGCACGGCGGCCTCGTCGTCGGGTCGTACGGGCACGTCGACGACCTGTGCGAGGCGATGGTGGCGATGGTCGGCAACCCGGCCGCGGTCGGCGAGGTGTTCAACATCACCGGCGAGTCGGTGACCGTGAACCGCTACATCGACGTGCTGGCCGGGGTGGTCGGCGAGGAGCCCGACGTCGTCTACCTGCCCGACGCGATGCTCGGCGAGCTGCCCGAGCCGGTGTTCGGCCACCTGTTCGGCGTGCGCCACCACGCCATGGCGAGCATCGAGAAGGCTCAGCAACGGCTCGGCTTCACGTGCCGCTACGACCTGCGCTCGGGCCACGAGCACACCTACGACTGGTTCCGCAGCAAGGGGTACGCCGACGTCGACGGACCGATGGTCGATCCGATGTGGAAGGCGTCGTGGGACTTCGACGCCGAGGCCGCCGTCGCCCGGCAGGTGCGCGGTGCATGAGCCGTCCGACGCCGCGATGTGGCGGTCGGTGGAGGCGACCGTGCGCGACGTGCTGCTGCCGTCGCTCGCCGACGACTGGGCCCGGGTGACCGCCGTGCAGCTGGTCGGGATGGCCCGGTTCGCCACCACCCGGCCCGGCGGACCCGACGGCGGCCCGGGTGGCGGAGCTGGCCGAGGTGCTCGACCGGCTGGGCGACAACCCGGTCGTCGCCCCCCACTGGCCGGTTCCGACGGCATCGCCGGAGGCGGTGCTCGCGCGCCGTCAGCGCCGTGCTCGCCGGCGCGGTGGCACGCGACGACGACGCCGGCGACGAGGTGCGCGCCGAGCTGCGACCGGTCGTCAGCCGCCACCTCGACGACGACCTCGCCGTCACCGGCATGCTGATGCCGTACTTCCGCGGGCAGCTCCCCGATGCGTGACGAGCTCGCAGCGCTGGATCGGCGAGCAGTCGGGCCGGCCGGTGGCGGTCGCCGAGCTGCGCCGCATCACGACCGGTCACTCCCGGGGCAACTGGTTCCTCGAGCTCGACGACGGTTCGCGGTTCGTCGTGCGGGTCGAGCAGGGCGGCGTGTTCGGCACGTCGGGGGCCGACGAGTTCGAGTTCATGCGGGCCGTCGGACGCCTCGGCTTCCCGGTCGCCGCGGTGCGCTGGCTCGAGCCGACCGGCACGGTGATCGGCCAGCCGTTCTTCGTGATGGACTTCGTCGAGGGCGGCGTCGCCACCGACCGCGAGGACCGCAGCCTGGCGCCCGAGCTCGCCGTCGACTTCGTCCGCCGCCTCGACGAGCTGCACCGCCTCGACTGGGACGGGGTGCTCGACGGACCGCCGCCGAGCCGAGGCGACCCACGTGCAGATCGAGCGCTGGGCCGACGTCTACCGCTCGACGTCGCCGCTGCCGGTCCCGCTGCTCGAGGAAGGCGCGGCCTGGCTGCACGCCCACGCGCCGCCGCTCGAGCGCGTCGCGCTCGTCCACGGCGATCCCGGGCCCGGCAACTTCGTCCACGACGGCCAGCGGGTGCTGGCGTTCACGGACTGGGAGTTCTCCCACCTCGGCGACCCGACCGAGGACTGGTCGTTCCTGCTGTCGATGCGCGGGGCGCGGACGATGCCGCTCGAGGACTGGCTGGCGCTGATCCGGCGGCGAGGTCGGCGTCGAGGTCGACGCCGATCAGCTGCGCTACTGGCGGGTCGTTCAACTTCTTCAAGGGAGCGTGCGCCAACCGCTCGTGCCTGAAGTCGTTCGCCGGCGCCAACCCGGCGCCGAACATGGCGCTCATCGGCACCGTGCTGCAGCAGACGTTCATGCGCCAGATGGCCGACCTCGTCGCCGAGTGAGATCGCGCGTGGTCAGGCCACGTCGGCGAGCACCGGCGCGAGCCGCTCGAGCAGGCGAGGGTCGTACGGACGCGGCAACAGGACGCAGACCATGTGGGCACCGGCATCGCGGTATTCGGCGATCTGCTCGAGGATCCGCGACGGGGCGTCAGCCGACGGGCGCACGTTCGCCGACAGGGTGAGGTCGTCGACGCTGCGCTCCTCGCCGTCACACAGCTCGACCAGCCGGCCGCGGAGGCGGGTGAACTCGGCCGGGTCGTCACCCGAGTAGTTCCAGTGGTCGGCGTAGCGGGCGACGAGCGGGAGCAGCCGCCGCTCCCCCTTGCCGCCGAGCACGATCGGCGGGTGCGGCTGCTGCGCCGCCTTCGGTTCGCACCAGGCGTCGCGCAGCCGGTAGTGCCGGCCGTCGAAGGTCGGTCGTCGGCCGGGTGAGCAGCGAGTGGATCACGGTGAGCGCCTCCTCGAAGCGGTCGAAGCGCTCGGCGATCGAGCCCAGCTCGATGCCGTAGGCCTCGCACTCGGCCTCGAACCAGCCGGCGCCGAGCCCCAGCTCGAGGCGACCTCCGGAGGCGATGTCGACCGTCACCGCCATGTTCGCCAGCACGGCCGGGTGGCGGTACGGAATGCCGGTCACCATGACCCCGCCGCGCAGGCGTCGGGTGCGGGCGAGCAGCATCGCCAGGCACGTCCAGCCTTCGAGGGTCGGCTCCTCCGGACCGGTGCGCAGCGGGTAGAAGTGGTCGTAGACCCACGCCGTGGTGAAGACCTCGAGGTCGTCGCCGACGCCTCCACAGCTCGGCCAGCTCGTCCCACGTGCAGTTGGACTGGGCGGCGGTGAACGCGAAGCGCATGGGGACTTACTGTAGATCGATGCTAGTTTCTCTGTGATGGGATCGGCTCGCGACCTGCGGTGGCCGGATCTCGTCTGGTCGCACTTCAGCCGTCCCCGCTTCGGCGCCTTCGACGAGCGGGTCGCCGCCGCGGCCGCCGCCGGGTTCGCCGGCATCGGACTGTTCGCCCCGGAGTACGAGCGGCTGCGTGACGAGGAGGGCCGCTCGGCGAAGGACATCGGCCGCCAGCTCGACGATCACGGGCTCGTACTCGCCGAGATCGAGACCGTGCACGGATGGGCGTCGTCAGGCGAGGCGGCGGTCGAGTGCCGGCGCCGCGAGGACCTGGCCTACGAGCTGGCCGACGAGCTCGGCTGCCGCTACCTGCAGGCCATCGGGCCCTACGAGGGCACGGTCGCCGAGGCGGCGAGCGGCGTTCGGCGAGCTGTGCGACCGCGCCGGCCGCCACGGGTTGCTCGTCGGCATCGAGTGGCTGCCGTACACGAACATCGCGACGGCCGCCGATGCCCAGCAGATCGTCGAGGCTGCCGGGCGCGCCAACGGCGGGTACTGCGCCGACATCTGGCACCACCGGCGTGGCGCCAACGACGATGCGATGATCCGAGCGTTGCCCGGCGAGCGCGTGTTCGCCGTGCAGATGGACGACGGGCCGCGGCGGCCGCAGCTCGACGACTACAAGCAGGACTGCCTGGCCAACCGCGTCCCGCCCGGCGAGGGCGAGTTCGACTGCGTCGCGTTCGTCCGGCTGCTCACCGAGATCGGCGTGCGTGCGCCGATCTCGCTCGAGGTGTGCTCGACCGAGCTGTGGGCGGCGCCGGCGACGGAGGCGGCGAGGACGAGCCGCGGACGGCATGCGCGCCGTCCTCGCCGAGGCCTCGGACTTCCGGGTGTCATGAGCGAGCAAGCGAGCCACCTCGACATCGACGGCTGCTTCAACGTGCGCGACGCCGGCGGGTGGCCGACCGACGACGGCCGGCGCATGGTGACCGGCGCGCTCTACCGCGCCGACGACCCGGTCCGCCTCACCGCCCAGGGACGGGCATGCATCGCCCAGCTCGGCCTGCGGGCCGTCATCGACCTGCGCCAGCAGGCCCAGTTCGACCGTGGCCACACGTTCGGGCCGGCCGAGATCACCCACCACATCCCGACCGTCGACCGCGTCATCGACGTCGACAATCCGCCCCGCCTCGAGGAGGCCACCGACATCGTCGGCTTCTACGAGGACATGGTCGAGCGGGGCGGCCCGCAGCTCGTGCGAGCCGTGGACACCGTCGCCGAGCACATCGTTGACGGGCCGGTGCTCGTCCACTGCGTCGCCGGCAAGGATCGGACCGGTCTCGTGGTGGCGCTGATCCACGCCGCCATCGGCGTGACGCTCGAGTCGATCGTCACGGAGTACGCCCTGTCCGACGCGCCGACCCAGCGCCGCCGGGACGCGATGATCTCCCAGCCGCTCTCGGGCGACCCGCCGGTCGGGCGCTCCCCCGCCCTGATCTGGTCGGCGCCGGCCGAGGCGATGACCGTTGTTCGCCCAGCGGGTGACCGATCGCCACGGCTCGATGGCCGCGTGGCCGGCGGCACTCGGCGTCTCTCCGCCGACGATCGAGCGGCTGCGGGCCGGCTGCTGACCACCGCGTGACCCGCGTTCCGATCTGCTCTGGTCACCGGATCGCGCGGCGACCGCGATCTGGTGACCAAAGCTGCTCAGGCCAGCGAGCCCGGCGTCGACAGCCACCGTCGAGCCGGTCATGAACGCCGCCATGTCGGAGCAGCAGAACAGCACGACGCGCGCGACGTCGTCCGGGACGCCCATCCGCCCGAGGGGGTTGGCGGCAACGCGGGCCTCGACGTCGAGGCCGGCTTCGGCCAACGGCGCCATCTGCTCGCGCACGCCCGGCGTGTCGATGATCGTCGGCGCGACGGCGAGCACGCGGATCCCGAGTGGGCCGAACTCGAGCGCCAGCGCCTTGGTGATGCCGACGACGGCGTGCTTCGACGCAACGTACGCGCTGATCCCGGCGCTGGCCTTGAACCCGGCGGTCGATGTGAGGTTGACGATCACTCCGCCTCGGGACATGCGGCGGGCGGCCTCACGTGCGCCCGGCGTAGGTCCCTCGAACGTTGACGTGCAGCATCCGGTCGACGAACGCGTCGTCGGCGTCGACGGCCGGTCCCGTCGTCGGGAAGATGGCGGCGTTGTTGACCCAGATCTCCAGCCCGCCCAGCTCGGCGACGGCCAGGTCGGCGGCGGCGGCGAGCGACGCGGTGTCGGAGACGTCGAGCGCGCAGCCGATGAGCGCGACCGCCCGCCTCGCTCGCCTCCTGCGCCACCGCGCCGGCCGCGTCGCCGTCGAGGTCACCGGCGACCACGGCGGCACCCGCCTCGGCCAGCCGGCGCACGATCTGGGCTCCCAGACCGCGGCCGGCGCCCGTCACCACGGCACGCCTCCCGCTCAAGGAGATCAGCTCGGCGAGCGTTCGGTCGCTGACGTCAGGAACGATCACGGGCGGAGACTATTCGCCGCCCGCGGGTCGATCACCGGCCCCCGCTCTACGATCCGGCCTCGATGAGTGAGCATGACACCGACGCCATCCGCCGCCTGCTCCACGCCTACGGCGACGCCGTGCTGGCCCAGGACGCGGTCGGCGTGGGGGAACTGTGGACCGAGGACGGCCGGTGGGAGCTGGCGCCGGGTCGGGTGATCGAGGGTCGCGACGCGATCGTCGACCACTGGCGGACGTCGATCGCCAGTTACCGCCACGTGGTTCAGCTGTACCTCAGCAGCACGGCCACCATCGACGGCGACGCGGCGGCCGGACGCGCCTACCTCGTCGAGCTCAATGTGCCGGTGGATGCAGATCGACGGATCCTGGCCGGATGGTACGACGACACCTACCGGCGGACCGACGCCGGCTGGCGCTTCTCCGCCCGATCGCTCACCCGTCTCTACGTCGGCGCGCCCGACCTCGCCGGCCAGTTCTTCGGCCCGGACGTCGTCTGACCACCCGAGTGTTTCCTGCGGGTACGTCTCCGCACGAAACACTCGCTTGACGCGAAACACTCGGGGTGTCAGGCGAAGGTGCGGGCGAGCTCGTAGGCCTGGCGGGTGGCGAAGACCATGCGGCGGGGGGCGAAGGCGTCCCCGAGTAGATGGACCGCCGGGTGTCGCGAGCGAAGGGCGTGGTACAGGTCGTCGATGGGGATCGCCCCGCAGGCGAGGACCACCGAATCCACCCCGTCGACAGTCCAGCGCCGGCCACTGAAGCAGTGGGCGAGGGTCAGCGTGCCTTCCTCCACGGCGACGAGGCGCGCCGCCGCGACCATCGTCACGCCGGCGCCGTCGAGGCGGGCCATCACCGCACCGATCGTGTACTTGCCGACGAGTGGCGACGGGGCGAGGGTCTGGTGGACGACCGTCACCTCGTGGCCGTCGCTGGCCAGCTGGTCGGCGATCGCCAGCGGAGCGAGGCGGTCATCCTCCGAGATCACCACGACCCGGCGCCCGAGACGCCCGGGGTCGGTCGACCGCCTCACTGGCGGACAGCACGAACGGCAGGTCGGCGCCCGGCACCTCCGATCGGCGCGCCGTGGCACCCGTGGCAATGGCCACGACGTCGACGCCCGCGGCCAGGACGTCGTCGCCCGTCGCCTCGCGATCGAGGCACACGTCCACACCGACGCGAGCCAGCCGGCGCTCCTGCCAGTCGACCCATCTCCGGAAGCTGCGGTTCATGCGCAGTCGAGCAGCCACGGCCAGCTGGCCGCCGAGCTCCCCCTCGCGCTCCCAGAGCTGCACGCCGTGGCCCCGTTCGGCCATCTGCCCGGCGAACTCGGTACCGGCCGGTCCGCCCCCGATCACCAGCACCGACCGCGGCTCGGTTGAAGGTGGCGGCCGGCCCTCGTCCTCGCGCCCGGAGTGCGGGTTGACGCCGCAGGCGAACGGCAGGCCTTCGACGACACGACGGTCGATGCACTCCTGGATGCCGATGCACGGGCGCACGTCGGCCACTCGCCCATCCACCGACTTCACGACCAGCTGGGGGTCGGCGATCGCAGCCCTCGTGAACCCGACGAGATCGGCGTGTCCATCGGCGAGGATGCGCTCGGCCGTCGCGACACTGGTCACGCGGCCGACGAAGACGACCGGGAGGTCGGTTGCGCTCCTCGCCTGCCCGGCGAGCGGAGCCCACTCCGCCTCGGCGTAGAAGGCGGGTGGGATGTAGCTGACCCGGCCCCAGTTGTCGCCGACGTCGAGGCTGAAGTAGTCGACCGTCGCATCGGCCGTGAAGGCGGCCAGGAGATCCTGGCAGTCGTCGACCGTCTGGCCGCCGTCGATCATCTCGTCGAGACACAGGCGCAGCCCGATGGTGATCGGCCGGTCGACGTGGTCGCGCATCGACTCCACGATCTCCCGCAGCAGCCGGCGACGGTTCTCGAAACTGCCGCCGTAACCGTCGGTACGGCGGTTTGTCCGCGGCGACAGGAACCACTGCAGGACGTCGTCGTGGTTGGCGTGCAGCTCGAGGGCGTCGGCGTCGCCCTCGGCAGCCAGAGCGGCGGACTCGCCGTACTCTCGCACGAGCCACGAGATCTCGCGACCGTCCAGGGCGTGAGGGATGCGGTGGTCGGCGTAGCCGGACAGCGTGTTCGACGGCGCCGACGGCATCCCGCCCTGCTGGACGAACTGCACGCTGCCGAATCCGCCGGCGGCGTGCAATCGGGCCATGAACCGGCCGACGCGCTCGACGAAGTTCGGCTCGCGGAACATCCCCGGACCGTTCGCGCCGACGCCGGTCGGTTCGAACCCCGGGATCAGCGGGTTGCGCACGAACACGGGTCCACCCCCGACCCACCGCACGCCACCGGTCGACGCGGGCGAGCCAGTAGGCGCAATGCTTCTCGAACAACGTCTCGGAGCCGAGCAGCGACCCACCTCCGCCGGAGTGCGAGGAAACGACGAGCCGGCGGTCGAGCGCCATCGTCCCGACGGTCACCGGGCTGAACGACAGCGGATATCGTGCTCGGCAGCGCCTTCTGGTGTCTGGGATCACGGACTCGACCATCTGCCCGATGCTTGCCAGCCCGTCGCGCGAACGGCGCGCGAAGATCCGCTCGTGCCGACGGAACCCGCGGGCTCTGGTCGACCGACTCGAGATCGCGGAGACCCTCTGTCGCTATGCCTCCGCCGTCGACGCGCGGGACTACGACGTGCTGCGAACGGTGTTCGCGGATGACGTCGAAGCGACGTACGGCGAGCACGCGCCGATGCACGGTGTCGACGAGGTTGTGGATTGGATCGCGGGCTACGGACGCCAGCAGGCGTGGCAGCACCACCTCGTATCGGTGTACCGGGTCAGCGTGGACGGTGATGCAGCGACGGCGCTCACGTACGTCACCGCCTCTCAAGCCACATCGGCCGACCCCGATGTGGTCGGTACGACTCACGGCCGCTATGACGACTCCCTGCGCCGGGTCGAGGGCGCCTGGAGGATCACGCAGCGCCGGATGCACGTCGTGCGACGAGCTTCGGGGAACATCTCCGGGGCCTGAAGACACGGCGCCACGCACGCGAGACGGCGGGTCAGCGAGACTGCACACCGCGTCAAGTTTCTGTCACTGGGTCGCTTGGGCCCGAGTAGGCTCGAGCCCACCAGGCCCGAGGGGAGGTTCGACATGACGGTGGCATCTCACGCTGACGTTGCCCGCCGGCTACTGGCCAACGTCGATGCCGGGACGAGCGACCAGGCCGAAAGCCAGATGAAGGTCCCGATCTCGGTCTACCGCGATCCGCAGCGGTGGGAGACCGAGATGGAGCAGATCTTCCGCCGGTCGCCGCTCGTGGTCGCACTTTCTTGCGACCTCCGCCAGCCGGGCGACTACGACACGCTCGAGATCGCCGATCGCCCGATCGTCGTCATGCGCGGCGACGACGGTGTGGCTCGGACCTTCCTCAACGTCTGCCGCCACCGGGGCGCCCAGGTCGCCGAGGGCTGCGGTCACACGCGCCGCTTCACGTGCCCGTACCACTCCTGGGTATACGACACGAAGGGCAAGCTCGTCGGCGTCCCCGGCAAGAACACGTTCGGGGAGCTCGACGTCAGTGGGCTCGTGGAACTACCCACCCACGAGGTCGCCGGCGTCGTTCTGGCCGTGCTCACCCCGGACCTGGACTTCGATCCGCTCGAATGGCTCGCCGGGATGGAGGACGCGTTGTCCATGCTGCGGCTCGAGGAGTTGCATCGCTACCCGGTCGAGACGATGCTCGACAGCCCGAACTGGAAGCTCACCGCTGACGGGTACGTCGACGGGTACCACATCGGTTATCTGCACAGCACGACCATCGGTGTGAAGGCGATCACCAACCGCAACACCTACGACTTCTTCGGACCCCACGTCCGCATCGGGTTCGCCAACAAGCCGATCGGCGAGATCCGCGACCGTCCCGAGGAGGAGTGGCCGCCCATGTTCGAGCTGATGAGCATGGTGCACTACGTGTTCCCGAACCTCTCGATCTCGGGTCAGCCGACGCGCCCGCTGATGATCAGCCGGTTGCTCCCGGGACCGACACCCGACCGCTCGCGCACCCAGCAGTACCACTACTACCGCCAACCGGTGGAGGATGAGGAAGCAACGGCGCTGGCCGAGACACGGCGCCAGCTGTACGCGCAGGTGACCGGCGATGAGGACTTCGCCACCGGCTTCAAGATCAACCGAGGGCTGGCCGCTATCGCCGACGGGCACTTCCGATTCGGGCGCAACGAGGGGGGCAACCAGAACCTCCACCGCTGGATCGACGAGCTGGTGGCCAACGGCCGGGCCGGCGCGCGGGCGTAGCGCTCGCCCCGTCCTCACACCTCGGTTCGAGAGGGTCCGGCCGGCGAGTCGAGGAACATCTCCTCGGCGTCGAACCCGATGCGGCCGTCGGGCACGATCTCGATGACGACCCGACCGTCGGTCGAGAGGTGCTCGATGAACGCGGCCTGATGCTCGGCGCTCTCCGGACGGACCCGAGCGGCGAGCGCCGGATAGAACCACCCCTTGGTCTCGTCGTCGTCGTGGATGATCGCCGTGCCCTTGTACGTCACCGCCTGGCTGACGCCGATCTTGGTGCCCCGGCTGGTGATGGCGATGGCGACGCGCGGGCGAGCCGCCACGGCGGCGACCCGCTTGCGGCGCGTCGTGCAGGTGATCCAGAAGCGGTCGTCGGCGGCGACGTAGTTCATGATCACCCCGACCGGGTCGCCGGCCTTGGTGGTCCACATGAAGCAGCATTCGGTCTGGGCGTCGAGCAGCGCCTGCTCCCGCTCGCCCGACAGCGTGAACCTCGAGACATCTTCGTAGCTGTCGGTGTAGTCGGGCATGTTGTGACGCTACTGCCGGCCGGCGGCGAGCCTCATTGCTTGGCGTCGACCGGTGACAGACTGTCGATCCCGCCGGGAGGGTCGACGAAGGTCGTTCGCCTCCGTCTCGGCACCTTGACCACCGCATTGCGGCTGGCGAGCGACACGGCCGCGAGCAGCGAAGCGCCCTGGAACAAGGGTTCGATCCACCGCGTGCCGGTGGTGAACGTGAGCTGCAGCCCCTTGATGCCCCACGCCAGTGCGTACAGGGCGATGAATGTACCCCAGACGTTCGGGCGACCCTTCAGTTGCGATGCACCGAAGAAGACGGCCGCGATCGCGGGGAACAGATAACCCGGGCCCACGGTCGCCGCATAGTTGCCGACCTTCCAGCCGTAGATGATCCCGGCGAATCCGGCGATCATCCCCGATGCGACGAGCGACCCCCAGACCAGACGGTCGCTGCGTAGACCGGCGAGCCGGGCGGCTTCGGGGTTGCCGCCGACCGCGAACATGTGCCGGCCGACCGGCGTGTGCTCGAAGATGTACCACACGACGGCTGCCAGAGCCATCATGAAGTACCAGTACAAGGGCAGCCCGAACAGCTCCTCGCGACCAACGTTGCGGTAGCTGTCGGTGAAGGCGTCGTTGATCGACTGGTCCGACGTCCAGAGGATGAACGCCGTGATGACCTGGCTCATGCCGAGGGTGGCGATGAAGCTGTTCACCTTCAATCGCACGACGAAGAAGCCGGAGATGAACCCGGCGATGGCGCACGCGCCGAGGGCGATGAGCATCGCCGCGATGTCCGGTGTCGTGTCGTTGCTGGCGAGGGTCGCCGAGACGACCAGCGCCATCGACATGTTGGCGCCGATCGACAGGTCGTAGGTGCCTGTGGCGAGCGGCACGAGGAACGCCAGTGCCAGCGTGCCGGTGTACACCGCCGGATCGGTGAGCACGAGCTCGAACGACGTCCAGCTGAGGAAGGTACGACCTTCGGTGATCGTGAACACGATCATGAACAGCGCCCACAGGTAGAGAGCGCTGTACTTGTCGAACCGCAGGCGCTGGATCATGAAGCCCTCCGGGAACTCTCGAGCTGGGTGTGTTCGATGCGTTCGGTCGCGATGTGGCCGCCGACCAACGTGGCCCTCACTCGGCCGTCCGTCAGGACGATGACGCGGTGGCAGAGGCGAACCAACTCGTCGGTGTCGGTCGACGCGACGAGCGTGGCGACGCCTGCCTCTCCGGCGCTGTCGACGAGCTGGTGGATCTGCTCCTTGGCGCCGACGTCGATGCCCTGGGTCGGCTCGTCGAGCATGAGCAGCCTCGGCGTCAGGCGCAATGCCTTGGCGAACATGACTTTCTGCTGGTTGCCTCCGCTCAACGAGCCGATCAGCGCTTCGGTCGACGCGGTCTTGATCGACAGGCGATCGATCCACTCGCGCGTCTCGTCCAGCTCCGCCCGCCGCTTCAGTCGGCCGCCGCGGAAGAAGCGGTCGACATCGGTGATCGTCATGTTCTCGCGCACAGTCATGGGCGCGACGGTGCCCCGCACGGCGCGCTCGGCCGGCACGAAGGCGATCCCGGTCCGGATCGCGTGGCGCGGTTGGTAGTTGTTGAGCGGGGTGCCGGCGAGCACGACGTCGCCGTCCTCGCGCGGGATCTGCCCTGCGATCAGCGCCAGCACGTGCTCGCGGCCCGAGCCGGTGATGCCGGCCAACCCGACGATCTCGCCGGCATGCACGTCGAAGTCGATCCCGTGCACGGTGCCACCGCGCAGGCCCCGCACGGTGAGCAGCGGCTGACCGCTGATGTGAGCTTCGGTGGCAGTCGTCGTCTCGACGCGGTGACCGACAATGAGCTCGACGAGGCGATGGTGATCGAGCTCCGACACGGGCACCGTGGCGGCCAGCCTGCCGTCGCGAAGCACGGTCACCCGGTCGGCCAGCTCGAACACCTCGTCGAGGTGGTGCGAGACGTACACGATGGACAAACCCCGCTCCTTCAGGCGGTGGACGACCTCGAAGAGGCGGTGCACGTCATCGCCCGGCAGCGTCGCTGTCGGCTCGTCGAGCACGAGCAGGTGTGCGCCCTGCTCCCACCCGACGAGCGCGCGAGCGATCGCCACAGCGGTGCGCTGCGACGGCGGCAGATTGCTGATCGGGGCCCTCACGTCGATGTCGGCGAGCCCCAGCACGGAAAGCGCCTCGCGGGTGCGACGCACCTCGTCGCGCCAGCGGATCCGGCCACCCCGGCCGACCTGGTACCCCACGGTGAGGGCGATGTTCTCGGTCGCGCTGAGGGAGCCGACGAGCCCGAGGTCCTGGTGGACGAAGCGGATGCCGGCGGTGCTGGCGGCGTGACCGTCGCCCAGCGTCAGGGGCTCGCCGTTGGCCCAGGCTTGGCTGTCGCCCGGGTCGGGCTGGTGGTACCCGGACAGCACCTTGATCAGCGTTGACTTGCCTGATCCGTTCTGGCCGACGAGGGCGTGAACCTCACCGGCGTCGATCGTGACCGAGACGTCCGACAGGGCGACCTGCCCGGGGAACGTCTTCGAAAGATGTTCGATTCGCAGGACCTCTGCCAACGGTGCCCCCCAAGAACTCGCCACACACTAGCAACCTGTGGTCCGTGTAAATAAAGTAAGGTTGTGCGGTCGATGCGAGCCACGCGTCGATCCTGAAGAGGGGGACTGATGACCACTCGCCGAAAGCTAACCGCGGTGCTCTTTGCCGGCGCCCTCATCGCCGTTGCGTGCGGTGACGATGACGACGACGATGGGAGCGCGGCGACAGAGGCGCCGGGCACCGACACAACGGGCACCGACGCAACGGGCACCGAAGCACCGGGAACCGAGGGAACGGGAACCGAGGCACCGGGCACCGACGCAACGGGCACCGAAGCACCGGGAACGACCGGCGCGGGGGGTGAGGCTTCGGGCGTGGAGGCCGCTCTCGCCAACGTCGAGCAGTACCGCGACCCCAACCAGCCGATCGGCGTCACGATCCCGCTCACGGGAGTACCCGAACCGAAGAAGTTCGCCTGGCTCGAGTGCGAGCTCGAGTCGTGCCCCTACATCACGGTCGGGGTCCAGGCCGCCACCGAGGCGCTCGGCTGGGAGATGATCAAGATCGCCTCGGAGAGCGCCAACCCCGGGCCGGCCTTCCAGCAGGCGATCGACGCCGGCGCCGACTACATCGCCAGCTCCGGCGAGGCCCGCTCGCTCTACGAGGAGCAGGCCCAGGCCGCCGCCGACCAGGGCATCAAGATCCTGAGCTGCTTCGACACCGAGCCGCCCGGGGGCGACGAGACCAACATCTACACCCAGTGCGGCGACACGTCCTTCGTCGAGAAGACCGGCCCGCTGATGGCGAACTGGGCGATCGTCGACTCCGACGGTGCGGCCAACGTCCTGATCGTCAGCATCCCGGACTTCCCCGTCCTGAAGGCCGAGACCGACGCGTACATCGCTGAGCTCGAGAAGAACTGTCCGGACTGCTCCCATACGGAGCTCGACATCACCATCCCGCAGCTCACGGGCGGTGAGGTGCCCGCGGCTGTGGCCTCTCAGCTGCAGTCCAACCCCGACATCAACTACGTGTTCTTCTCGTTCGGTTCGCTCGCGGCCGGCGTGACCGCTTCTCTCGAGAGTGCCGGCCTCCTCGACCAGGTCACGGTGTACGGCCAGGACTTCTCGGCGTTCGGGCTCGAGGAGATCGTTGCCGGCACGATGGGTGCGTGGTCGGCGGACCCGAAGGCCTACGCCGGCTGGCTGATGGTGGATGCCGCCGCCCGGCTCAGCCTCGGCATGGAGCTCACCGAAGAGCGCGAGGCCGCCTCGCTACCGACGGTCATCGTCGAGGATGCGGAGTTCGCTCAGGAGATCCTCGACTGCTGCAACGGCGACTGGTGGCCACCCACCATGGAGGAGGACTTCAAGGCGCTCTGGGGCGTCTGACTCGTCCACCCGCCGTCTCCCTGGCCGGCTCGTGCGGCTAGGGAGACGTCGCGGTCATCCCCCGGGCCAGTACGTGGCCGACGCCGCGCCGTCGGGATCGCGGACCGGGCCGGTGCGGTCGACGTGGAGCTTCGTCGTCTCGCCCCCGCGGCGAGGCTGGCTCCGGAGCAGCTGCCCCGTGGCGTGGAAGTTGGGGTGTTGGAAGTGAGCGTCCAGGTCTGCCGCCGTCGCCCACTGCTCGTAGATGTGGATGCGACCATCGACGGCCGGGTCGGCCGCGAACACGTACGCCAGGCACCCCGGCTCGTCCTCGCGCGTCGACTGCTGGAGCGGCACGGTGGCGGCGATCAGATCGTCCCGCACAGCCGGATCGACATCGATCCAGCCGGTGATCACGATCATGTCGTCGGCCATCAGTACGGCATCGTCCCACCGTCGATCGGGAACATGCAGCCGGTGATGTTCCGCGCCGCGTCGGAGGCGAGGAGCACGGCCACCGCCCCGACTTCGTCGACGGTGTTCGGACGCTTGAGCGCCGACTCCTCGGTGAAGAGGGCGATCATCTTGTCGTACGTGCCGACACCCATCGCGACCGCCGAGTCGGGACCGGTTTCGCGCACGATGTCGGTCTCGATGATGCCGGGCAGGAGCGCGTTGACGGTGATCCCGATCGTGCCGACCTCGTGGGCGGCCGCCTTCACCAATCCGTTGACCGCGTGCTTGCAGGCGACGTAGCCGGGGATCCCCGGTTTGCCCAGCTTGCCCTCGACCGACGACGTCACGATGACCCGCCCGGACTGCCGCGGGATCATGTGTTGCAACGCCCGCCGCATCCCCCAGAACACGTGGTTGAGGTTCCAGTCGACCTCCAGCCTCCACTCCTCGTCGGTCATCTGGGCGACCGGCGCGGTCTGCATCACGCCACCGGAGTTCAGGACCATGATGTCGAGGTGGCCGTAATGGTCGATGGCGAAGTCGACCAGGCCCTCGACGGCCTCCTGCTTGGTGGCGTCGCCGGCATAGAACGCAGCCCGATCGCCCGCGTCCATCTCATCGATGCACACCTTGCCCTTGGCCTCGTCGCGGCCGTTGACGACCACCGACGCGCCCTCGCGCACGAAGGCGTCGGCGATGCCGCGGCCGATGCTGCGCGTGCCGCCGGTGATTGCGGCAACCTTGCCGTCCAGCTTTCCCATCGCTGCCTCCTTCTCAGTACGGGGCCGTGCCGCCGTCGATCGAGATCAACGATCCGGTGATGCCAGCGCCGGCGTCCGACGCCAGCAGCACGGCGACGGCGGCCACGTCCTCGACCTCGCCGAGCCGCTTGGTCGCCGATTCCTTGGCGTACCAGTTGAGGAACTCCTGGTAGGTCATGCCCATGAGCTCGGCCGCCTTGGGTCCCTCCTCGGCCATGATGTCGGTCTCGATGCCACCGGGGCAGACGGCGTTGACGGTGATCCCGAGCGTGCCGACCTCGTGGGCGCACGACTTCGTCAGCCCGTTGATGGCGTGCTTGGCGGTCACGTAGATCGACACGCCCGGCTTGCCGCACTTGCCCTCGAGCGAGCTGACGTTGATGATCCGCCCCGACTTCTGGGGGATCATGTGCTGCAGCGAACGCCGCGTGCACCAGAACGTCGACCACAGGATCCAGCGCAGGGCGTCATCGAACGCTTCGTCGGTCAGGTCCACGACCGGGGCATGGTTGCTGGACCCGCCGGCGTTGTTGACCATGATGTCGATGCGGCCGAACTTGTCGACCGTCGTGTCGACGACCCGTTCGCAGTCCTCCCGCAGCTTGGCGTCGCCGGCGACGAACAGCACGGCATCGCCGGCGTCCATCTCCTTGAGCGCCTGCTGACCCTTCTCCTCGTTGCGCCCGTTGATGACGACCTTGGCGCCCTCGCGGACGAAGGCCTCGGCGATGGCTCGCCCGATGCCCCTCGTGCCGCCGGTGACGGCCGCGACCTTTCCTTCCAGATCCATCGACCATGCCCCCTTCGCTGATCCGGATCCGGATACTAGTTCAAGAAACTCACAGCCCGGTCCGCCCGGCCTCCTGCACGATCGTCGCGCCGATGTCGACGAATCGCAGGTTCTTGTCGCCGATCACCTCGCTCGCGGCGTCGACGACGAGGACGGCGCCGCTGATGTAGCCCGCCTCGGCCGAGGCGAGGAAGAGTGCCGCGTCGGCGATGTCGCGCGGGACAGCGGGACGACCGATCGTCGCTCCCCTGCCCACCCGCCTGCTCGCCTCCCCGAGGTCGCTGGCGTCACCCGTGGTTACGTACGCGGTCAAGCTCGTCACCGTGCTGCCCGGTGCGATGGCGTTGACCCGGATCCCGTGACGACCGAGCTCCGGAGCGACGGATTGGGTGAGGCCGACGACACCGTGCTTGGCGGCGGTGTACACGTGGGGGCCGAGCCCGGCCTTCACACCGGCCGTGCTGGCGATGTTGACGATCGCCCCGCCGCTCCCCTGCTCGATCATCACCCGGGCCGCGTGCTTGGTCCCGTAGAAGACGCTGTCGAGCAGAACGGCCACGCTGCGTCGCCACGCCGCTCCGTCGATCTCAGCGATCGGACCAATGGCACCGAGGATGCCGGCGTTGTTCACGACACAGTCGAGCCGGCCGAAGCGCTTCACCGCCGTGTCCACCGCGGCCGCGACGTCGTCCTCGACCGACACGTCCCCGTGGACGTACGACGCGGACGAGCCGTGCCGAGCGGCGACGTCGCGGCCGGCGTCGTCCTGGATGTCGACGAGCACGCAGCGCGCCCCCTCCTCGATGAACCGCTCGGCGATCGCGGCTCCGATCCCGCTCGCCGGGCCGGTGACGACGGCGACCTGGCCCTCCAGGCGGGTGCTCATGCGGTCTCCGTTCTCGGAGTCCTGGTGTGGCGCGAGGTGTCGCCGCGCAGGTCGCCGATCACCTGGCGCTCCCGCCAGCGCCAGACCCCACCGACACGCTCGAAGCGATCCTTGTAGCGACCCGTGAAGATCGGCTGCAGGGGAAAGTCTGGTAGGGCCTGAAACACCGTGACGTAGGACGACGCCGTGGCCGTCTGATCATCGTCGTCGACGTCGACGACGAGGTTGGTGGTGACGTGCTTCGTGCAGGGCAACCCGCCGTAGAGCAGGACGTGCTCGTCGAGAAAGGCGAGGACGCTCTCGGCGCCCGGCGCCGCCTTGTACCACACCCCGTGCTGGAACTGGCTGGCGAAGGCGTCGAAGTCGCCGGTGTCGAAGAGTTCGCAGTAGCGATGGACCATTGCCGTGAGCACCTGGACGCTGTCACTCACGGGCCCGCTCCGGCGTTTCGAATCACGACGCACTCGAAGTGGGCGAGCCCGGTCTCGTCACCGGTGCTGAGGCGGACGAAGCTCTCGGCCCAGTCGTGATCGAACTCGAACGACCGGCCGTCTTCGTCGACGATCGTGGTCGGGTGGGTGACGTCCCAGACCTCCCCCTCGGCGTGATGGTCACCCCGGTACACCCCCTGTCCGAGCCCGTCGTCGAAGCCACCGAAGTAGCCGCCACCCTGGCAGTAGACCCACCCGAGATCGGTGAACGAGTACGTGCGCTCCTCGCCGTCGGCGTCGGTGAGTCGGTACCAGCCGGCCTCGACCCGGCGGCCGCCGTCGTAGAACTCGAGCTCGTGCTCGATGGCCGTGACTGGCACGGACCGGTCGGCGAACAGGATCGCACCCTTACCTGACGCCGCCCGGCCGCTCGGGTCGGAGAAGTAGAAGCCACCGTGGCCCGCGGCGCGGAACAGCACCCACTGCCGCACGCCCGGCACCCGCCGCGGCGGTCGCGGCGCCCCGTACCTCGGCCCTCCACGACCGGCCTGGTTGCCCCACGAGTGGTTACGGAAGAAGCTCGAGCTCTCCGGCGTCAGCTGGTAGCGCTGTCCACCGACGTCGACCCAGCCGTCGCATCCGCCGACCAGCTCGTAGGTGGCGCGCTCGCTCAGCAGCCGCCCGTCGAGTCGCGTCACCTCGACCGGATCCTCGTACGGCAGCACCGTGCTGTGGCAGAGCACGTCGCAGGCGATGCCGAACTCGTTCTCGTCGAGCACGAAGCGCAGCGTCCGCATCGGCTCGACGAGCTCGATGCGCAGCGGCCCGACGCCGTAGTGGTCGATCTGCGGCCGCAGCCGCCGGGACAACCTGATGTTGTGCTGTCGACCCTCGTGGCGCAGACAGACGAAGCCGTCGAGCACGTCGTTGTTCTGGTACAGCCGCACGTTGGACGTCAGGCACACCGTTCCGTCGAGGTCGCAGAAGCAGACGTAGTGGCCGTCGTTCCACTGCGGGTCGCTGCCGGCGACCCCGGCGAAGGAGGTGGTGATCTGGTGCAGCGGGTGTTCGTCGAGCCCGATGAGCACGAAGCTCCTTTCCGCGCCGGTTACTGCGTCGACTAACTTGCCATCGTCTACAGATGAAGGTTGGTCCGATGATACGCGGCCTCGGCTCAGCGATCATCGACGGCATCGAAACGAGGCTGCCATGAGCGACAAGGATTTCGCCGGAAAGGTCGCCGTCGTCACCGGGGGCGCCGGCGGGATGGGGCGGGCGATCGCGATCGCCTTCGCCGAAGCCGGAGCCAAGGTCGCCGTCTCGGACATCGCCGCCGAGGCCGGACAGGAGACCGCCGACCTGATTGCCGGCGCCGGTGGCGAATGCCGGTTCATCGCGTCCGATGTCGCCGACGCCCAGTCGGTCGAGGCGCTCGTGGCCGGCACGGTCGAGGCGTTCGGCGGGCTGGACTGCGCCGTGAACGGGGCCGCCATCGAGCTCGAGCAGGTGCGCCTCGCCGACGTGGAGGAGGACACGTTCGACCGCATCATCGCCGTGAACCTCAAGTCGATCTTCCTCTGCATGAAGTACGAGATCCGCCAGATGCTCACCCAGGGCAGAGGTGGGACCATCGTGAACATCGCGTCGACGAACTCGTACCGGCCGCAGCCTCACCAGTCGGCGTACACGGCGAGCAAGCACGGGGTGCTCGGCATGACGAAGAACGCGGCGATCGACTACGCGTCCGACGGGATCCGCATCAACGCCATCTGTCCTGGCGCCATCGATACGCCGATGCTGCGGGCGGCCATCGAGCGGCGGGGTCGGGATCCGCAGGAGGTCGCCGGCCGGCTGAGCCTGCTCGGACGCTTCGGCCAGCCGTCCGAGATCGCCAAGGCTTCGTTGTGGCTGTGCTCGGACGACTCTTCGTTCACCGTCGGCCACGCCCTCGCCGTCGACGGCGGCTACCTCTCACGCTGAGCTCTCCGCCCACGTCACCCCGACAAACTGGGCGCGACTCTTCTCAACCGCCCATCTGGGCGCGAATTTTCTCAGCACCTGAGAAGAATGGTGCCCAGATCGGACCGAGCGTCGCGACAACGAGGGCCCGTGACTACCAGCGGTTCCAATGGATCACGCTCGACGGGTCGAGCCGGGGGGCGGGCTTGAAGTCCGTGCCGAGGGTGTAGGCGACCGGGAACAGCCCGACCTGGGTGTACTCCTCGTGACGCACCCCGAGCACCTCGGCCATCTCCTTCTCCCGCCGGCACGTCATCGTCGTCCAGGTCGACCCCAACCCCCGCGCCCGGAGGGCGAGCATGAAGCTCCACACCGCCGGCACGACCGAGCCCCAGAATCCGGGGTGTGAACCGAGGGCCAGCTCCTCGATGCGACCCTCCTGGTACACGACGAGCAGGACCGGGACCTCGTGGAGGTGGTCGCGCAGGTGGATCGACGACGCCGTCACGGCGTCACGCCGCTCGGCCCGGGTGTCACCCTCCACGTAGCCGCTGCTGCGCGGCTCGTACGAGTCGAAGACCTCGCGGTAGAGCTCGGCGATGCGAACCTTCGTGTCGGCGTCGTCGACGGGGATCCACTGCCACGCCTGACGGTTCGAGCCCGACGGGGCCTGGAGGCCGATCTCGATGCACTCCTCGATGACATCCCGCTCCACCGGACGCTGCAGGTCGAGTCGTTTGCGCACGGCTCGAGTGGTCGTGAGGAGCTCATCGGGCGTGAGGGGGAGCAGTTCGGTCACGTCGGTTCCTCCATCAGTCGCACCTACGACCAGTCTGCCACACCACAATCAATCTCAAGAAAGTGCGCAGTCCCACACCGACCTCCAACTAGGATGAGCGGATGGCCGGGGCCGCGCAGCCACTGGATTCGTTCGTGGCGCAGGCCCGAACATGGCTCGACGAGCACGCCGAGCCCCTCTCCGAGGACGGTGCGGACGAGTTCGTCTGGAACAAGGGCGAGTTCAACGTCGCCGTGTTCCACGCGCTGTCCGACGACGAGGAGCGGGCGTTGCTCGACCGGGCCCAGCGCTGGACCCAACTCAAGGCGGAGCACGGATATCACGCCGTGTCCGCCGCCCGGAGGTACGGCGGACTCGAACTGCCGGTCGAGTACGCGCGCGCCTTCGCCGACCTCGAAGCCGGATACGCCCGGCCGGCGAGTCACGAGACCCACAGCGTCACGACCCGGCTGATCGCGCCGACGATCATGGCCTTCGGGGACGACGCTCAGCGTGAGCAGCTGGTCGCCCGCTTCCTCGCCGCCGAGGAGCTCTGCTGCCAGCTGTTCTCCGAGCCCGGCGCCGGCTCCGACCTGGCGGGGCTCGCCTGCCGGGCGCGACGCGACGGCGACGAGTGGGTCATCAGCGGGCAGAAGGTGTGGAGCTCGGGGGCGCGCTTCGCCGAGTGGGGTCAGCTGATCGCCCGATCCGATCCGGACATCGTCAAGCACAAGGGGCTCACCGCCTTCATGATCCCGATGGACCTCCCCGGGATCGACGTCCGCCCGATCAAGCAGATGAGCGGCGGGGCGTCCTTCAACGAGGTCTTCTTCAGTGACGTGCGGATCCCCGACTCGATGCGCCTCGGCGCCGTCGGCGAAGGCTGGCGCGTCGCCCTCACCACGCTCGGCTTCGAGCGTGACCGGTCGGGCCAGACCGTGACCGGTCGGGTCGGCGGCAGCTGGCGCGCAGTTGGTGGCGACGGCGCGGGCGATGGACCGCACCGGTGACCCGGTCATCCGCCAGCGGCTGGCCGAGGCCTACACCCACGAGCGCATCGAGGTCTACTTCAACCGGCGCCTCGCCGACCTCGTCCGCGCTGGCGGTACTCCCGGACCCGAGGGCTCGCTCGGCAAGCTCCTGTGGACCAACGGGATGACGCTGTTCTCCGATGTCGTCTCGCAGATCCTCGGGCCGTCGCTGCTCGCCGACACCGGCGCCTGGGGCACGTACGGCTGGGGGCAGCACGTGCTCGGCGCGCCCGGCTACCGCATCGCCGGCGGCTCGGACGAGATCCAGCGCAACATCATCGGTGAGCACGTGCTCGGGCTGCCACCGGAACCGCGCGTCGACAAGGACGTGCCGTGGCGGGACATCCCCCGCTGAGGGACGCCCGTGGCTGCCGACCGTGACGTCGACGTGGTGATCGTCGGGTCGGGCGCGGCCGGGTTGGCGGCGGGGCTGTCGGCGCGGCAGCGGGGTGCGGCCACCGTGCTCGTGGCCGAGAGCGAGGGGGTCGTCGGGGGCTCCTCGCGCCTGTCCGGCGGCCTCATCATGGGCGCCGGGACCAGGTACCAGAAGGCACTCGGGATCGACGACGACGCAGACGCGATGTTCCACGACTACATGCAGCTCAACGGCTGGAACGTCGACGCCGGCGTCGTGCGCCGGTTCGCCGAGCTCGCCGGGCCGACGGTGGAGTGGCTCGGCGACCTGGGCGTCGAGTTCTACGACACGATGGTGTTCGGCGGCGAGGAGCGGGTCCCGAGAGTGCACGTGCCCATCGGCCGGGGGCAGACCGTGGTCGACATCCTCGCTCGGCACTGCCGCGAGGCTGAGGTGGACGTCGCCCTCGGCCAGCGGGTCGACCGCCTGCTGACCGACGCCGGAACCGTCACGGGAGTCGCTGTCGGCGACGACACCATCACCGCCGGTGCGGTCGTGATCGCCACCGGTGGGTTCGGCAACAGCCCGGAGAAGCTGGCCGAGCACTTCCCGTCGGCGGCGCGGACCGGCTCGGCGTGGTACATCGGGGCGGAGGGATCGCGCGGCGATGCCTTCGACCTCGGTGCCCAGGTCGGGGCTCAGGTCATCGGGCACGATCACGGCCTGCGCCTCCTCCACGCCGGCTTCGACCAGATCTACGAGGCCTACCTGCCGGGCTGGCTCGTCCTCGTGGACTCCGACGGACGCCGGTTCGTCGACGAGACCGCGCCCTACGGGATCCTCGACTCGATGACCCGCGAGCAGGGCGACCGGGTGTACGCCGTGTTCGACCGCGCCGCGCTGGAGAAGGCGACCGCAGCCGGCGTCGCGCGCTACAAGCACGCGATCCCGGGCTCGTCGAAGCGCCAGAGCCCCCACTGGAACGCCGACATCGTCGATCAGATGGTCGCCGAGGGCAGGGTGTCCTCGAAGGCGAGCGTCACCGAGCTCGCCGGCGCGCTCGGCGTGCCGCCGGCGAACCTCGAGGGAACGGTGGCGCGCTACAACGCGGGCGTCGCCGTCGGGCGAGACCCCGAGTACCTCAAGGACGCGGCGTTCCTCGAGCCCATCGCCACCCCACCCTTCTACGGCGCCGAGCTGCGACCGGCGACGGTTGCGTCGACGGCGTGCGGGCTGCGCATCGATCCCGACGCCGGCGTGCGGGGAGACGACGGCCGCGCGATCGCCGGCCTGTTCGCCGCCGGCGAGTGCACGGGCGGGGTCGTCGGCGCTCAGTACGTCGGCAGCGGCAACAACTACGCCAACTGCATCGTGTTCGGACGCATCGCCGGCGCGTCGGCCGCGGCGTTCGCCGAGCGCATCGTCACGACGTAACGGCCGCCCCCACGTCGCGCGCCGCCGCGTGGCGGCCGGCCAGGAAGCCGAAGACCATCGCCGGCCCGAGCGTCCCACCCGGCCCGCCGTACGTCATGCCGAACGGTGAACCCATGGCGTTGCCGGCGGCGTACAAGCCGGTGATCGGCTCGCCATCGAGATCGAGCACCCGGGCGTCGGGATCGACCCGCGGCCCGCCCTTGGTCCCCAACGCCCCGCTGTGGATCTCGTACGCGAAGTACGGCCCGCGGTCGAGCGGACCCAGCGTGGCGTCGCGCCGGCCCTTGCGATACGGATCGCCCCACCAGCAGTCGAACGCGCTGTCACCGCGGCCGAAGTCGGGATCGTGGCCCTCGGCGCAGAGCTCGTTCCACCGTTGGACCGTGCGCTCCAGCTCCTCGGGGTCGATCCCGACCACCGCAGCGAGCTCGGCAGGGGTGTCTCCACGCGGGATCCAGGCCGGCACCTGCCCCCCTCCCCCGCCGGCGGCGACGCGGAACCCGTACGTGTCGACATAGTTCTGGTCGAACACCAGCCAGCACGGCAGGTTGGCGTACTCGAACCGGGAGACGTCCTCGACGTGGAAGGCGGCCCCGAACGCGTTGTAGTTGGCGGCCTCGTTGGTGAAGCGGCGGCCGCGCCGGTTGACCATGATCGAGTGCGGCAACGTGCGCTGCCCGTTGACGAGGATCCGACCCAGCGGGTTCTCCTCGACCGGCACGTCGCCGACGGGGATCCACCACGCCTCGCGCATGTTGGTGATCATCGCCCCGGCCTTCATCGCCATGAGCAGCCCGTCACCGGTGCTCGTCTCGATCGACACCGGGTGGGTCATCGGGCCCCGAAGGAACGCGCGGCGGAGGTCCGCGTTCCACTCGAACCCGCCGGACGCGAGGACGACGCCCTTGGCGGCGGCCACCTCCAGGGGGCCGTCAGGGGTGTCGACGAGGACACCGACGACCGCGCCATTCTCGAGCAACAGCTCCCGGCCGGCGCACGACGTGCGCGGCTCGATGCCGCGATCAAGGCACGCGCGCAACAGGCGGCCGGCGAGTGCCTGTCCGCAACCGCGCTCGTTGCGAACCCGCCGGCGTTCGTGCTCCTCGGGAGAGGGCGGTTCCGGGACCGCCTTGCCCAACGGGGTCTCGCTCATCGTGATGTGGGGGTCGGTGAAGTACGGCGATGGCGTCACCCGCGCCGCCCACTCCCCGAGGTCGTCGAACGGGTAGATCGGGCATTCGAGCGTCCGGCCGCCGCCCGGGCTCCCGCCCGGGAACTCCGGGTGGTAGTCGGGCATGCCGGGCACGGCGTAGAACTGCACTGGGGTCTTGGCCTCGAGCAGTTCGACCATCTCCGGTCCGGCATCCACATATGCCTCGACGAGCCGGCGCTCGAGCATGTCGCGTGAGAGCGACATGATGTAGGTGAGGGCTCGGTCGCGGCTGTCGGCGACGGCCACTTCGCCCATGTGCGGGTTGTTCGGGATCCAGACCTGCCCGCCGGACCACGCCGTCGTGCCCCCGACCTTGTCGGCCTTCTCGAACACCGCCACCGAAGCACCGCCCTCGTGAGCAGCGATCGCTGCGGTCAGCCCGGCGGCACCCGTGCCGAGCACCACCACGTCATGGTGTTCCATCGCTTCACACCCTCCGTGCTCGCGTGTCCTGTCGGCCGGATCGTACTTCACTCGGAAGTACTAACTTGACAGTGCGTCGAGTAGGGTGGACCGCTGTGGCGACCGATGGCAGCGCCGCTCGGCCCGTGGCCGAGGGGCTGTTCACCTGGCCGGACGACGAGCCGAGATTGATCGGCAGCCGGTGCGAGGCATGCGGGGTCGTGACCTTTCCCGAGCAGGACTCGTGTCCGGCCTGCACCGGCACGGCCGTTGAGCGGCACCTGCTCAGCCGCACCGGCACCCTGTGGACGTGGACCGTCCAGGGATTCCGGCCGAAGTCGCCTCCCTACGAGGGTCCAGTCGAGTTCGAGCCGTATCCGGTCGGCTACGTCGAGCTCCCCGGTGAGGTCAAGGTCGAGACCCTCCTCGTCGACGCCACGCCGGAGCAGCTGCGCATCGGGATGGAGATGGAGCTGGCGATCGTCCCCTTCGCGTCGAGCGTGACCGACGAGCCGATGGTCACCTACGCGTTCCGGCCGATCAGCGGGTCCAGCGAGTGAGCGGGCTCGACGCGGAACGACGGATCGACGGCTATCTGGTGTGTGGCGGGAAGTACCACGACTTCGACTTCGCCCGCCTGCAGCTGCTCGAGCTGCTCGCCGCGGACGACCACGTCCGCGTCCGGGTCGCCCAGCACTTCGGCGATCTCGACGCCATCACCGCGTCGGACTTCCTCGTCACCTACACGTGCGACGTGCGGCCGTCGGAGGACGAGCAGCAGGCGATCCGAGGATGGGTCGAGCGGGGCGGGCGCTGGCTCGCCCTCCACGGCACCAACTGCGCCCTCGACCCGCCCGATCCCGAGAAGGGTGGCCTGTACGCCGCCCCGCGTACCTTCCCGGTCTGGGTCGACACGCTCGGCAGCCAGTTCCTGTCGCACCCACCGATCGAGCCCTACGTCGTGCAACGGTCGCCCGGGGCGGACGGAGACCCGCTCGTCGCCGGCATCGAGTCGTTCGAGGCACGCGACGAGCTGTACCTGATGGAGCACCACGGCGACATCGCGCCGCTGCTCGAGACGCGATGGACGGGCACGACGCGCGGGTTCGCCGACGCCGAGTGGCCGGACGACGAGCCGCGACTCGTCCTCTATCGTCGACCCCTCGGCGACGGCGAGGTCCTGTACTTCACGCTCGGCCACTGTCGCAGCCACTGGGACATGATCGACCCGCCACACAACGGAGCCCGCTGGCCGACCGTCGACCGCGGGTCCTGGGAGGTACCGGAGTACATCGAGATCCTCCGGCGGGCCATCGCGTGGGCCGCAAGAACCGCTCCCGTCGAGAGCCGCCGAGCATGATGGTCCGCTAATGGCGCAGCACACCTTCGACCCGCCGTCTCCGATCCTGTTCGGCCTCGAGTCGCTGTCGGTGTTCGAGCGCGGCTTCTTCTCCGTCGCCGGGCAGTGCTTCATCCCGCCGTGCACCAACGAGCGCAACCCGACGTTGGTGCTCCCCGGCTTCACCGCATCGGACCGCTCGACCCAGTTGCCTCGCCGGCTGCTCCGTCAGAAGGGCTACTCGGTGCACGGCTGGGGACTGGGCTCCAACGTCGGGCCTCACCCGCACGTGCTCGACGGGCTGCGGCGCCGCCTGAGCGAGTTGTCTGACCGGTACGGCTCTCGCGTCAGCCTGGTCGGGTGGAGCCTCGGTGGGATCTACGCGCGGGAACTGGCCCGTGAGGATCCGCGCCGCGTGCGACTCGTGATCACGCTCGGGAGCCCGTATCGCTTCCGCACCGGCGATCGCGGCCACGTCTCGGACATGTACGCGGCGGTCGCGCCCGAGCACGATCCGTTCCCCGCACGGGTCATGCCGGAGCACGAGAGCCCGCCGCTCACGGTGCCCGCGACGTCCGTCTACACCCGCACCGACGGGATCGTGCGGTGGCAGGCGTGCGTCGAACCGGTCGGGCCCGGCCGCGAGAACATCGAGGTGATGGGGACGCACAACGGGCTCGGGTTCAACGTCGCGGCGCTCCACGTGATCGCCGACCGGCTGAACCAGGGCCACGGGCCGTGGGAGCCGTTCGTTCCCCCGCCGCACCTCAGGTACCTGTTCCCACCGCCCTCCACCGGGCACTAGTCGATCGAGAGGGGCTTGGGCCGCCCCGCCGCCCAGCGGTGCGCCTCGGGCGAGGCGACCCAGGCGAGCGCGTTGGCGATCAGCCGGCGGTAGGGGTCGAGGGCGAACGTCGCGGCCGAGTCCCCCGGCTGCACGTACACGACCGGGCTTCGTTCCGCGACTGTCGCCCAGGCGATCAGGTCGCTCGCCGGCGGATGATCGCGGCAGTCGGGCGCGTCGGCCTCGCCGCGGAGCACGTGCTCGTACGTCGACGTGAACAGCGGGCCGTCCATCGGTGCGTCGGTGCGCAGGAGCGGCACCACGTCGTCCTCGAACACCGGGCAGCAGTACAGCTCGTCGACGAGGGGGAAATCGGCGATTCCGGCACACACGGGATGGTCGGCCGCGACGACGCACGCGGTGTGACTGGCGAGGCGAGTACCCGACGACGGCCAGTCCCGCCCCCGCAGGCGACCCGGCGCGTAGTGGAACCGGCCGCCCAGTGCTTCGGCCCAGCCCTCCCAACCCGGCCAGCCGGCCAGCGCGTGATGCGTGACCACCAGGCCCTGGCCGCGCCGCAGCAGCTCCACCAGCGCCCGACGGACACCGATGCTCGGACCCTCTGGCGCCGGCGCGACGCCGCGGCGCAGGCGCAGGCCCGGGATGTCATGGGCGAGCACCGCGTCCCAGCGCCCGACCATCGACGGGACCAGCCAGTCCTGCGCCGAGGGCTGGCGGGCATGGGCCCACCGCCACCCACTCGGGCCACAGATCGCCGACATCATCTCGAACAGGGCGTCGAGGTCGACGCGATGACCACCCGTCAGGACCAGGACGTCGAGCGACCGGTCATCGGAGTTAGTGGAGTCGATGTCCACAATCTAGATTCGGAGCTCCATGGAGTTCGCCGCCAACTTCATGACCGCTGACGTCCCCGCGGCCGAGTGGGCGCGGCGGCGCGAGGACGAGGGCTGGCACGTGCTCGGCTGCGCCGACCACTTCTTCAGCCCCCGCCGGGCCTACCCCCACCTCTGGGTCACGCTGGCGACGTTCGCCGCGGCCACGGCGCGGGTGCTGCTCACGCCGGCCTTCGCCAACAACCTGTTCCGCTCACCGGTCGAGTTCGCCCAGGCGGCGCTGCAGATGCAGACCGTGTCCGCAGGCCGGTTCGAGGCCGGCCTGGGTGCGGGGTGGGAGCGAGATGAGGCCGAGGCCGCTGGCATCGAGTTCCCGCCTGCCGGCGAGCGGGCCGACCGGTACGCCGAGGCGGCCCACATCGTCCGGGACCTCCTGACCACGGGCACGTGCTCGTTCCACGGCCGCTACTACCACGTCGACGTGCCCGTCATCGGCCCTCGCGTCGGACCGCCGCCCCCACTGGTCGCGGCGCTCGGCGGACCACGCACGATCCGCCAGATCGGGCCGATCGCCGACCGGGTCGAGCTGCAGGTCATCTCCGTGGCCAATCGGGCGGGCGCGATCGACTTCGACGCGCTCGCGGCCATCTCGCGATCGCATCTCGACGACCTCGTCGAGCGGGTCCGTGCAGGTCAACGAGTCGGCGCCGCTCGGCGTCTTCGCCATGTGCAGCGTGGCCGGCGACGAGCGGACCCGCGATTGGGCGCAGCGGCTCGACGGGACGTTCATGGGCGGGTTCTTCGGCGAGCCGGCCAAGGTCGCCGCGACGATGCACGGGCTGGCGGACGCCGGGATCTCACGCGTCCAGGTGAGCCCGTTCAGCGACGCCAGCTTCGAGCTACTCGCTCCTCATCTGCTCGGCAGCTGATCCGAGCGCCCGGCGAGCAGCCGCTCGGTGGCCGTGAACACGGCCCGGGCCCGGTCCGTCGGATCGGGATGAGCAACTCTCAATGCCGCCGACCGGAGCTCGAGCGACAGCGGGACGTCCGGCACCGCCGCCAGTACGGCGTCGAGCGGCAGCTCGCCGTCGCCGGGGAGGAGGCGTCCGTGCAACGCCTCGTCGCGCAACGTGTCCCGGTCGCGTGCGGGTGGCTCGGCGGGCGCGTCGGCGAGCTGCAGGTACGGCACCAGCCCGGGCCGCAGCCCACGGAGGTCGTTCGGCGATCCACCCGAGCGGGCCAGGTGCAAGCGTGTCGATCAGCACCCCACCATTCGGATGGCCGACCTCCTCGACCACCGCCACCGCGGCGGCGAGCGTCCCGATCGTGAAGATCGGCAGGAACTCGAGGACCACCACGACCCCGGCGGGCGCGGCGCGCTCGCACAGCTCACCGAAGCGCTGGACCACGGCGCCGCGCTCGGCCGGCCCGCTGGCCACGAGCACGTGACGCACGCCCAGCTCGCCGGCGGTGTCGACGAGCGCATCGCCGGGATCCTCACCACGGCCCAGGATCACCGGCTCGATGTCGAGCGCGGCGAGCGATGTGGCCCGCAGCCGCCGGGCGACGGCCGTGCTCACCGCCCGCGTCCAGGTGGCCGGGTCGAACCAGAGCCCGACCGCGCCGAACCCGGCGTCAGCGGCTACGTCGACCGCCTGCGCCGGGTCGACGTCGAGCACGGTGCCGGCGGCCAACGACACGAGCCGGGACGTCATCGGTGAACGATCTCGCAGATGCGAGCGAGTGAGCGCCAGCGAGCGAGCGGCCAGCAACGGCCTGCGTGGCCGGGGAACGCCGTCGTCATTGTCGTTCAGCGGTGCTCTTGTCCCAGTACGGCTTGCGCAGTTCCCGCTTGTTGACCTTGCCCATCGCGGTTCGACCGATCGTCTCGACGATGTCCACGGAGCGAGGGCATTTGTAGCCGGCGAGACGATCGCGACACCACGCGATCAGCTCCCCGCTCTCCGGCGGAGCAGCGAGGTCGACCGGCACCACGAGCGCCTTGACCTCCTCGCCCATGTCGCGGTTGGGGACGCCGATCACGGCGACGTCGGCGACCTGCGGGTGCTCGACGAGCACCTGTTCGGACTCGGCCGGATAGATGTTGACCCCGCCGGAGACGATCATGTCGCTGAAGCGGTCGGTGATGTAGACGAACCCGTCGTCGGTGATGTAGCCGATCTCTCCCAGTGTGAACACGCCGGGGCGCAGGTGGGCCCGGGCCGTCTTCTCCGGATCGCCGGGGTAGATGATGCCGCGCCCGGTCGAGTCCTCGAAGTACAGCGCGCCCTCCGTGCCCGCCGGGACCTCGTTGCCGCTCTCGTCGACGACGATGGCGCGAAACGGAGGAACGGCACGCCCGACCGATCCGGGGTGGGCCAGCCACTCCTCGCTCGAGATCGTGCACGTCGTGCCCACCTCGGTGGCGCCGTACGAGTCCTGCAGCACCGGCCCGAACCAGTCGATCATCCGTCGCTTCACGTCGATCGGACACGAGGCACCCGTATGGGCGACCAGCTTCATGCGAGCTCACGTCGTACTTCGCCCGGACATCGTCGGGCAACGACAGCAGCCGGATGAAGTGCGTCGGCACCATCACCGTCGTCTCGGCACTGTGCGTTTCGATCGCCCGCAGCACGTTCTCGGCGTCGAACCGGCTCAGCACGACCACCGGGATCCCCGCGGCGAGCAGGCGAACGCCGGACAGCGGACCGGTGTGGTACATCGGCCCCACGACGAGGTGGGTGCCGAACGCGGCGAACGGGCTCTGCGCCAGCGCGGCCACGTGTTCGGTCATCGTGCCGCCTCCGGCGAACATCGTCGGCGGCAGCTCGACCCCCTTGGGCCGGCCGGTCGTCCCCGACGTGTACATCAGGTTGGGTCGTGGCTCGACGTCGGGCGACGGCTCGTCCGGAGACGCCGCGGCGAGCCACTCCTCCCACGACCGGGCACCCTCGTGCTCGCCTCCGAGCCGCCATCCGATGACCACTGGCATGCCCACTCGCCGGGCCGCTTCGAGACCCGTGTCCGCCGTGCCGGGTCCGACGAACAGGACCTGGGCGCCGGAGTCCTGGAGGATGTAGGCCACCTCGTCGACGTTGAGGTGGAAGTTGACCGGGACGGTCGACGTCCCGGCGAGGAGGCCACCGAGGTGAGCCAGCACCGTCTCCACGCTGTTCTCGGCGAGCACCGCGACGCGGTGGTCAGGACCGAGGTCGACGTCGGCGAGACCGTTGACGACCCGGTTGAGCGTGTCGTTGACCTGCGCCCAGCCGAGCGCCACGTCGTCGTCGCGCAGAGCCACCTGATCGGGACGATCGGCGGCGAGGCCGGCCGCGATCAGCACCATCAGTCGTCCGTGTGCCCCCACCGCACGCCGAATGGTCCGTTCGTCGAGACGATCAGCACCACGGCGCCCTCGGCACCGGCCCGCTCGGGACCGTACGTGACGCCCGCCCGCACCCATCGCAGTTCTCCGGGGCGATACGAGCCCTCGCCTTCGACGATGAACTCTCCGGACTGGATCACGTACAACGTGTCGCACGGGTGGGAGTGGACGCCGAGCGTGGCGTTGGGCGGGAACGTCACCTCGCGGATCGCCGGATCGGCGCTGATCCGGCGCAGGTTCACGTACGGCTCGACGTGGTCGTCCTCGAACCGCGCGTTCTCATGGTCCTCTACGGTCCACCGGCGGATCGCATCGTCATCCGTCCCCATCCTCGAACCCCCTTCCTCGGCCAGGTCGGCAGCGGTACGGCGACCGGCCCCTCGTAACTGGAATCGTAGTAGAGTAACGCTGCCTGGCGAAACCGACGCCGGCCGACTCCGGGGGGTCCCCATGGCTTCCGCCTCAGCCCGTCCATTTCGCTTCGCCGCCCAAGCCTTCGAGGCCAAGTCCGGCAAGGAGTGGTCGGAGATCGCGAGGCGGACCGAGGACCTCGGCTACAGCACGCTGTTCACCACGGATCACTACTTCGGTCCGGGGCCGATCTCGGAGTCGTCAGGTCATCGCCCGGTCGATGTTGCGCCGATCGCCGCGATGACCGCCGCTGCGGCTGTGACGACCGACATCCGCGTCGGCTGCCGCGTGTTCAACGTCGACCTCCACCAGCCCGTCGTGTTGGCCAAGGAGCTGGCGACGTTGGACATGCTGTCCGAGGGACGGCTCGAGGTCGGCCTCGGCGCCGGGTGGGTCGTCGCCGAGTACGAAGGACTGGGGGTGACCGATGGACCGGCCGGGTGTGCGCATCTCCCGGCTCGGTGAGGTCGTCGAGCTGATGAAGGCCCATTGGAGTGGGCAGGACGTGGCCGTGGACGGCACGTACGTGCACGCCCACGGTTTCGCCGGGCTCCCACTGCCAGTGCAACAGCCCCACCCGCCGATCTTCATCGGCGGTGGGCGCGAACGCATCCTCACACTCGCCGGGCGGCTGGCCGACATCGTCAGCTTCAACTTCGACAACTCGGCGGGTCGGCTGGGCGCCGCCAGCGTGGCCAGCTCCGGGGCGAGCGAGACGGCGCAGAAGCTGGAGTGGGTCCGCGCCGGCGCCGGCGACCGATACGACGAGATCGAGCTCGAGATCGGCGCCTACTTCGTCGCCGTCGACGACGATCCGGGCGCGATGATCACGGCGATGGCGAGCCGCTTCGGGGTGAGCGAGGAGGAGTTCGCCTCCCACCCCCATGCGCTTCTCGGCACCGTGGACACGATCTGCGAGACGCTGCAGGAGCGCCGCGAGCGGTACGGCTTCTCGTACGTCACGGTGCCGCAGCGCAACATGGACGACTTCGCGCCAGTCGTCGCCCGCCTGTCGGGCACGTGAAGCCCGGTCGCCGAAACTGTAGGTAAGGTCTAGTAACCAGACTGTGACCGAGCCGACGACCACGACCTTCGATCCTCGCGACGAGGCGACGATGCAGTGCCCGTTCGGGCCTACGCCCGCCTGCGGGCCGAGGATCCCGTCCACCGCATCCCGGCGTCGTGGATCGGCCGACCGGGCGAGTACGTGTACGCCGTTTCCCGGTTCGACCTCGTGTCCCAGGTCCTCTCCGACTGGACGACGTTCTCGTCGCAGTTCGGCACGTCGCGCAGCGCTCCGCCACCCCACCTCGTCGGCGAGCTGCGCACCATCGCCGCCGAGGGCTACGTCCGGCCGCCGACCATGCTCCACGCCGACCCACCTGCGCACACCCGATACCGGAAGCTGGTGTCCAAGGCGTTCACGCCGAAGCGGGTCGCGGAGCTCGGTCCGACGATCGAGCGGATCTGTGCCGAGCTGTGCGACGCGATGGACGCCGGTCCACAACCGGTCGACCTGGTCGCCGCCTACTGCCGTGCCGATCCCCACTCGCGCCGATCGCCGACGGCGCTCGGGGTACCCGACGAGCGCTACCTCGACTTCAGGCGCTGGGCCGACGCCGAGGTTGCGGCCATCGGCCGGCAGCTGTCCGACGACGCCTGGCTTCGATCGGCGCGTGAGGTCGTCGAGCTGCAGCAGTACTTCGCCGCCGAGCTCGAGGCCCGCCGGCGGGAGCCACGCGACGACCTGCTGACGGACCTGCTCGCACGCGCGCCTCACGCCGGACGACGAGGTCGAGGGCGAGCCGTTGTCGATGGAGGAGATGATCTCCATCGTCCAGCAGCTGCAGGTCGCCGGCAGCGAGACGACGGCGAGCCTGATCAGCGACATGGTGGTCGTGCTGGCGCACGAGCCCGAGCGGTGGGCCGCGGCTGGCGGCCGAGCCAGAGACCACGGGCGCGGTCGTCGAGGACCTGCTCCGCCTGCTCAGCCCGAACCAGGGCTCGTTCCGGATCGCCGCCGTCGACACCGAGCTCGCCGGCGTGCCGATCCCGGAGGGCGCGACGATCTGGGTCATGTTCGGAGCGGCGAACCGGGACGAGCACCCGCTACGAACATCCCGACGTGCTCGACGCCGAGCGGCCGGGCCTGTTCCAGCACGTCGCCTTCGGCCGCGGGCCGCACTACTGCCTCGGTGCGCCGCTCGCCCGCCTGGAGGCGATCATCGCCCTGCGCACCCTGACCCAGCGCTACGCCCGGATCGAGGTCGTCGACGAGACCTCGCTCCGCTATCAGCCGAGCTGGATCCTCCGCGGGCTCACCCGCCTCGACGTCAGACTCGTGCCGCGCGTCCCAGGCGGCGGCGTGATGCGCTTCGGGGCCGTCTTCCCGACGACGGAGATCGGCAACGATCCGATCGCCGTGCGCGACTACGCCCAGGCGGCCGAGGCGCTCGGGTGCGTGCGACTCACGGCCTACGACCACGTCCTCGGCGTCGACCACGCCGAACGCGACCCGGCGCTCCGCGGCCCGTACACCCAGCACGACGCGTTCCACGAGCCGTTCGTGCTGTTCGGGTTCCTCGCCGCTCACACGACCCGGATCGAGCTCGCCACGGGGGTGCTCGTGCTGCCCCAACGGCAGACGGCGCTGGTCGCCAAGCAGGCCGCCGAGGTCGACCTGCTGTCGGGTGGCCGCCTGGTGCTCGGCGTCGGCACGGGGTGGAACCATGTCGAGTACACGTCGCTCGGCACGACGTTCCGCGACCGCGCTCGCCGCTTCGACGACCAGGTGGCGGTGCTCCGAGCCCTGTGGGAGCGCGAGCTCGTCGACCACGACAGTACGTTCCACCGGATCGAGCGAGCGGGTGTGGTGCCCCGCCCGGGCCGCCAGATCCCATTGTGGATGGGCGGATCCGCCGAGGCCTCGCTGGCGAGATCGGCGCGGGTCGGCGACGGACACATCTTCGCCGGGAGCACCGATCGGCACTTCGAGGCGGCCGTCCGCCTCGACGAGCTGCTGGCCGAGAACGGCCGCGACCGGGCCACGTTCGGCATGGACATGTTCGTCGACTTCGCCTCCGGCCCCGAGGAGTGGCACGACCGGGCCACGCGCTGGGAGGAGGTCGGCGGATCGTTGATGTCGATGCGCTCGATGACCACCGGCACGTCGTTCCTCGGCGTCCCCTCCGCTGACCTCTCGGGTCCCGACCAGCACATCGCCGCTCTGGAACAGTTCATGAACGAGATGACAAGTAAGTAGTGTCCGTGTCGACAAACAAAGGAGGCGAGGTGGCCGTTCCGATCAACATCCCGAAGCTGGGCGTCTCGATGACCGAAGGCACGATCGTCGAGTGGCTCGTGGCCGACGGCGACGCCGTCTCCGAGGGCCAACCGATCTTCGTCATCGAGACGGACAAGGTCGAGAACGAGGTCGAGGCGACCGCCTCGGGCACGGTGCGGATCAGCGGCGAGGAGGGTGAGACGTACCCGGTCGGCGAGACGATCGGCGAGATCGAGTCGTGATCGTGCGCGACCGCCGCACACCCGGGTGATGGACGACCTGGCCGGCCGGGTCGCGGTCATCACCGGCGCGGCGAGCGGCCTGGGACGGGCAATGGCCGAGCGGATGGCCGCCGAAGGCATGCGGCTGGTCCTCGCCGACATCGAGCCAGCCCCGCTCGCGGAAGTCGCCCGCACCCTGGGCGAGGCCGAGACCGAGGTCGCCACCCAGGTGGCGGACGTGTCCCGCGCCGCGGACATCGATCGTCTCGCCGAGGTGGCGTTCGATCGCTTCGGCGCCGTCCACGTCCTGTGCAACAACGCCGGTGTCGTCAAGCGAGCCCGGTCGTGGGAGTTGACGGTCGACGACTGGCAATGGGTGCTCGGGGTCGATCTCTGGAGCGTCATCCACGCCGTCCGGGCGTTCGTCCCGCGCATGCTGGCGCACGCCGAGGGTGGCCACATCGTGAACACCGCGTCGATGTCGGGTCTGCTCCCGATCCCGAACCTGGCCGCGTACAGCGTCGCCAAGGCGGCGGTCGTGGCGCTCTCAGAGGCGCTGCAGCTCGACCTCGACGCCGTGGGCGCGAGCATCGGCGTGTCGGTGCTGTGCCCGGGCTTCATCGCGACGCGGATCACCGAGAGTGAGCGCAACCGGCCGGGGGAGCTCGCCGACGCGGCACCGCCGCCCGCCGTCGCCCGCACGACCGCCGGCGTCCAGACGACGATGGACGCCGCCGACGTCGCCGAGCACGTCCTCGACGCGATCCGGGCCAACCGGTTCTGGATCCTGACCCACGGCGCCTACAAGGACGTCATCCGCGAGCGCGCTGCAGGCATCGGAACGGACGCCCGCCCGGCGGCACCACCGATCTGGTGATCCGCACCGGGCGGCCGTCGGTCAGGTCCCCGCGAGTCGCTCGACGACCGGCGCCATCGGCACGATGCCGTCGCTCTGGAAGAGGACGTAGCTGATCCCCCAGCGCTCGCGCATCGCCTGGATGTTCTCCGTGATCTGCTCGACGGTGCCGATCTGGAAGAACGGAGCGCCGAGCATGACGTCCGGCGACAGGCCGAACGCCGGGGCGAGCTGCTCGGCGGCCTCCTGCGGGTCGTCGGTCACCACGGTCTTGAAGATCTGCAGCTGCAGCTCGAGCTCGTCGAACCGGTCACCGGCGGCGGCGCGCACGGCGTCGACCTTCTCGTCCATCGCGTCGGCGGCGGTGGTGGCCATCGACTCGGGGTTGATCTTGCGCCCGACGATCTTCGGGTTGATCCCGACGATGTCGGCTTCCTCGGCGGCGAGGGCGAGGATCTTCGGTCCGCCGCCGCCGATCATGATCGGGATCGGCGAGTACGGCTTGGGCACGGCGTCGACCTCGGCCACGCGGTAGTGCTCGCCGTCGAACGAGAACGGGCCCTCGCCCCACAGCCCCTTGATGATCTGCACGGCCTCGCGGAGGCGGCCGATGCGCGTGAGCGCGTCGTCCTGGTGGATGCCGGCGATGGCGTAGTCCTTCTCCGACCAGCCGGCACCGATCCCGAGGGTGAGCCGCCCCTCGCTCAGCAGGTCGATCGTCGCGCACTCCTTGGCGAACAGCACCGGGTTGCGGAAGTCGACGCCGGCGACGTGGGGTCCGATGAGGAGCGTGCTCGTCGCCGACGGCGGCTGCCATCAGCGCCGGCACGATCGCGAGCTGGTTGCCGAAGTGGTCGTCCATGTGGAAGCTGACGTAGCCGAGGTCCTCGACCTGGCGGACGGTGTCGGTCCACTCCTTGGCCGACCCGGCCTTCACGGCCTTGGCGCCGAACCGGAACGTTCGCTCGCGCCATCACGACACCTTCGGTTCGCTCTGCAGGCGGTGCTGGGCCCGGACGCCGCCGACCCAGTTGCACATCTGCGGGTCGACGTCGAACACCTCTCCGTCGAGCCACGAGCCGTCGCGCCGGTACCGGCCGACGCGCCCGTCCGTTCCTGGTGATCAGCACGGCTCCGGTCTCGTCCACCTCATAGACCGCCTTGCTGAACGGATGCATTACGCCGTACACGTCAGTCCCCTCCATTCAGCCACTGCTCCAGTTTGACGTGCAGCCAGCGGACCTTGCTCTCCTGGTAGTTGGCGAGCGTCACACCCGGCTTGCGGGTGCTCTCCAGGCCGAGCTGCACGCGGGCCATGTTGAACGTGTCCTGCTCGAACACCTTCCCGAGCACGCCGAGCTCGGCGGCGTCGGTCCAGGGCTCGTCGACCTCGAGGTGGTGGACGGGCGACGGCGGTGGCCGCTCTCCCTTGAACGGCGCCAGGAAGAGCACTTCCATGATCGACGAACGATGGTCGTCACCGTTGGGCCGGAAGCGGTACACGATGCGGTTGAACGCCCCCCAGGGATGGAAGTTGGGGAAGAGCGTGTAGTCGAGGTTGTCGACCATCTCGGCGTCCGACCAACTCGTCGATCAGCTCGCCGACGACGGGCCGCCACTCGTTCGCGCGTCGCATCGGCCATCGCCGAGCGCGCCGTCTGACCCTCCTTCACGGTGATGAACAGCTCCTCGTCGAGGCGCACATCGAGGGCGTAGCGCAGGATCGTCTCGTCGTCGGGCGTCCAGTCCAGCAACGGGCTCGGCGTCGCCGCCGGGGTGATGACCCGGCTGCAGTTCTCCCACACGTCGACCTGGCTGTTCGTGTCGCCGATGTAGGGAAGGATCTGCGGATGGGTGGCGTTGACGTGGAACGCCTCGCAGAACGCCTCCTGGGCGATCTTCCAGTTGGCTGCGATCACCTTCGACACGTGCGTCTGCACGTAGCGGTCCCTGAGGTTCCAGCGATCGAAGTGGGCGGCCAGCTCCTTGACGAAGCCCTCGAGGGGCTCGGCTTCGGGATCGGGGTTGATGAACACGAACCCGTCCCACGTCCCGACCTTGATCTCGGGGAGGTGGAAGCGATCCTCGGTCACGTGGGGCAGGTCCCAGTGCGCCGGGACGTCCTGGAGGCTGCCGTCGAGGTGCCAGGCGAAGCCGTGGAACGGGCAGCGGATCTCGGAGCAGTTGCCGTCGTACTGCTTGAGCTGACGCCCTCGGTGCAGACAGGCGTTGGGGAACGCCTTGATCGTGTCGGGCGCCGATCGCATGACAAAGTACGAGCGGCCGGCGATCTCGTAGACGGTGTGGTCGCCGACTCGGGGGATGTGCTCCTCACGGCAGGCGAACTGCCAGACCCGCGACCACAGCCGTTCCTTCTCCCGTTCGTGCCACTCCCGGGAGATGTAGTGCTCGATCGGCACGTCGGCGTCGCCGAGGAAGCGTGGTGACTCCTCGCGCAGGATGTCGGGGACCTCGTGGGTGTCGGCGTCGAGCAGCTGCTGGTAGCTCAGCCCGGGGGAACGGGCCGAACCTTTCGGCTGCGTCGCCGGATCAGATGTCGTGGTCAAGAGGTCCTCCTCACTTCGCCGCGCGGCAGGCGGCGACGATGGCGTCGGCGTTGGGGTAGAACACGGCGACCAGGCCGGCGGGTGCCGGCACCGAGGAGTCGGGCGCCGTGACGCGGCGGACCGGCCCGGCGAGCTGGTCGTGGAGCTCCTCGTGCAGCCGGGCGGCGATCTCGGCACCGGCTCCGCACGTCCGCACCGCCTCGTGGACGACGACTGCCCGCTTCGTCTTGGCGACCGACGCCAGCAGGGTCTCCATGTCGAGCGGGGCGAGCGAGCGGAGGTCGATGACCTCGGCCGAGATCCCCTCGCCGTCCAGCTGGTCGGCCGCCTTGAGAGCCTCGTTCATGAGCCGCCCATAGCTGATGATCGTGACGTCGTCACCGGCGCGACGGACGGCGGCGCGTCCGATCGGGATCGTGTACGGCTCGGTCGGGACCATGCCCCGCTTCATGAACAGCGCCGTGCTCTCGATGAAGACGCACGGGTCCTCGTCGGCGATGCAGGCCAGAAGCAGACCCTTGGCGTCGTACGGCGTCGACGGGAAGACGACCTTCAGCCCGGGCGTGTGCATCAGGAGCGCCTCGAGCGACTGGCTGTGCTGGGCGCCGATCGGGGTGCCGCCGACCATGTTCACGCGGACCGTGAGCGGGACGGGCGTGCGCCCGCCGGACATGTAGCGCAACTTCGCGGCGTGGTTGGCGAGCTGGTCGAACGCCACGCCGAGGAAGTCCATGAACATGATCTCTGGGAGCGGCCGCATGCCGGCGATCGCGGCGCCGACGCTCGCCCCCATGATCGCCTCCTCGGAGATCGGCGTGTTGCGGACGCGGTCCTCGCCGTGCTTGGCCGACAGGCCGCTCGGTCACGTGGAACACGCCGCCACCCGCCGAGTCGGCGACGTCCTCACCGAGGATGAAGACCCGGTCGTCGGCGGCCAGCGCCTGGTCCATCGCCTGGTTGATGGCGTTGCGGAACGTCAGCCGCTCGTTCGGCTCGGCGTCCTCGCCCGGCTCGTCGGCGACCGGGGCCGAGCCGTAGTTGTCCTCGATCGCCGTCTCGGGATCAGCGGGCGGGTCGGCGGCAGCCTGCTCGTAGGCCTGCGTCGACCTCGCCGCTCACGGCTGCGTCGATCCCGGCCAGGGCGTCCTCGTCGGCCACGCCCTTCGCTCGAGCATCCAGGCCCGGAAGCGGGGCACCGGGTCGTTGGCGATCTGCTGCGGCGAGCTGATCCTGATCCATGTACTCGTTCTTGTCGCTGAGCACGTGGCCGAGCGTGCGGAACGTCACGCACTCGAGCAGCACCGGGCCCGTCGCCGCTGCGGGCGTGGTCGACGGCCTCCTTGGCGGCGAGGTACGTGGCCACCGGGTCCATGCCGTCGACCTTGATGCCCTTCATCGCGTACGCCGCGGCGCGGTCGACGACCGAGGCGTTCCTGGCCGTGTCCGAGTAGCGGGTGTGCTCGCCGTACTGGTTGTTCTGGCACACGAACACGACGGGCAGGGACCACACCGAGGCCAGGTTGAGCGACTCGTGGAACGCGCCGATGTTCGTCGCCCCGTCACCGAAGTTGCTGATCGTGACCTTGCCGTCGCCCTTCAGCTGCGACGACAGGGCGAGGCCGACGGCGATCGGCATGCCGGCACCGACGATGCCGGTGCACAGCATCAGGCCGTGCTCCGGGTCGGAGATGTGCATCGGTCCGCCCCGACCCTTGGACGTGCCGGTCTGCTTGCCGAGCATCTCCGCCCACATCTCGCGCAGCGGCACGCCCTTGGCGATCTCGTCGGCCGCGCCGCGGTAGGTCGCCGTCATGTAGTCATCGGGCTCGATCGCTGCGGCGACGGCGGCGGAGATGATCTCGTGGCCGCGCACCGGGTAGTGGACGAAGAACGCCTCGGCGTTCGCGATCAGCGCCTTCGCCTTGTCGTCGAACGCCCGGATGCGAGCCACGGTCTCGTAGATCTGCAGCAGGAGATCGCGGTCGAGGGTCTCCTTCGTCTCGGTCGTGACGCTCACTCGTGCACCCCTTTATTGATTCCAAGTAGAGAAAGTACCATAGCTCCGCCGACTCCGAACCAGGCCCGGCGTCACCACTCGCGCACCGGGTCGTCGCCGGTCCAACCCTGCGCGGCGGCGGCCACCATGGAGTACAGCTGGAGCACTCCCGGCGACGGCTCGTACACCTCGAGCAGGTGGCCGAGCTGCTCCCGGGCGTCGTGGAACGCGTAGCGCAGACCGCTCGCCGTCTCCGCCGTCATGACGGCCGGCCAACCGAGCTCGACCAGCCGCCGCTGCTCCTCGTCGATCGACGCGACGAACGTGGCGACGTGGTGGATGCCGCTCGTGCGCTGGACGATCTCGGCCAGGCTCGCCGGCTCGGCCGCGTGGACCTGGACGAGCTCGATCTGCACGGCTCCCCACTGCCCGTAGGCGGACGAGTGGTCGAAGCCGGCCGGCTCGCCACGGTGGTCGACGTGGCGCGGCAGATCGTGGTGGCGGACGAAGAACGGCCCCGCGCCCACCCGCTCGGCGAACGATCGCGCCGCCGCCCGCACGTCCTCGACGGCGTACGCGATCTGGACGATGCGGCCGAGCTCGAACGGGCCGACCTTCGTCATCGTCAGCCCTCAGGAACCGCCGAACAACCCGACCGGGAGCCCGGTCCCCCGCAGGTGGCACGTCTCGTTGAGCGAGAGCACGCTGCGCTCGCCGCTGCGGGCCGCGGCGATGCGGTGGATCGAGGTGTAGTTGGGATAGAAGAAGCCGGTCGGGTCGGCGATGCCGAGGATGTGGGTGAGGTAGGCGTTGATCACGCCGCCATGGCACACCGCCGCCACCTTCTCCCCCGGGTGGGCAGCTGATGATCTCCTCCACCGCCTCGACCACGCCGGTGCGGAACTCGTGAGGATCGACGCCGGCGCTGCGGTGGACGTCGCCGGCCAGCACGTCCTGCCAGCCGGGCAGGCCTTCGGCCTTGAGCTGCTCGATCGGGATGTACTCCGACGCCTCACGGTCGTACTCGGCGATCCCGTCGGCGATGGTGACTTCGATCGACTGCCGAGCCGCCACCGGCTCGGCGGTCTGGATCGCCCGCCGGAGCGGGCTGGCGAACACGGCGTGGATCCGCTCGAAGGCGAGGTACTCGGCGAGGTGCCGGGCCTGGTGGTGCCCGGCCTCGGAGAGCTCGGGGTCGGCCGGTCCCTCGAAGCCCTCGACCCGCTGCGGCAGGGCGTGCCGGATGAACAGCAGCTCCATCGAGTTTCTTGCTACCACATCCCGTTGCCGGTCTCGGCGGGTGAGCCCGTCATGCCGGCGCCGGTGCCGCGGCCTTCTTCTTGGGTGGGGGGACGCCGATCCTGGGCGCTGGATCGGCGGTGTCGGGCCAGCGGCGGCGGGAGACGATGGACAGGGTGCGCAGGAGCTTCATCGCCTTCTCGTCCTCCTGGGCCGGGCGGGCGAGGATCGTGCCGTCGTTGATCATCCGGTCGATCACCTCTTCCCCCAACTCGGTGCGAACGATCGTCAACGTCCAGTCGTTGTCCACGCCGATCCCGCCGGTGGCGATGTCGGAGTGCTCGGCGGCGAAGTCGGGACAGCGCTTGCAGCCCTCCCGGGTCCACGCGTGGCACTCCTTCAGATCGATCTCGTGATACGAGCCGTCCTTCATCCAGATCTGGAAGACCCCTTTGATGTTCATCTTCACCATCTCGGCCTTGGCCAGGCCGTACTTGGCTTCGAACAACTCGGGGAAGATCGCGTCGTCGAACGTCTTGGAGCACAACAGGCCGATGTTGAACAGGAACGGCCTGGACACCTTGCCCGCTTTGCGGTCCCACATGACCGGCGGCGAACTGGTCTGGCACCCCATCCCCACCAACGCCAGCCGGCTGAGGCCCTCGGCCTTCGCCTCCCGCAACGCCAACGGGTTGGCGCAGTAGGTGTACCTGCTGCCCGCCGTGGCGAGCACCTCCTCGGCATCGTGGACCAGGACCGGCTTGGCCTTCCAGGCATCATCGGGCTCCACCCCCGACACCATCGCGGCTTCGATGTAGTCGTGATCCAACAACCAGATCAGCATCGCCGAAACGAACCCGCCGTCCTGGCCAACCTGGTGCTGAGTCGCATCGGTCGCCCGGGTCAACAGCAACTGCCGCCAGATCCCCGCCATCTCATCGGGCTCACGAGTCCGCCCGAACAGATGCATGTCTGCCGCCGGCTCCCACGCCCGAAACCTCGGACACGCCCGCGTGCACGTCGTGCACCCCTTCACGCCATGGATGCAGTCACTCGGCCCGAGCTCGTCCTCGAGGTGGAAGGGGATGTACTTGCCCTCCTCGTGCTCGTAGCCGATCACATCGTGCGGACACGTCACCACACACCCGGCGCACCCGGTGCAGAGGCCGGTCGTGATGACCTCCTCGTAGAGCTCCTTCCACTGAGCGGTCCAGCGAGCCGCCGGTGCCGGAGCGTCCAATGTGGTCATCGTCTCAAAATAGTAACCGGATCGAGGATGAGTACGGGCCGGCAGTCGTGCTCGACGCACCCGGCGGCACTCCACCACGTGCAGTTGGGGCTGCTGACATACTTGAGTCGATCTTCAGTTCAGGAGGGCCCTGTGGACACCGAGCGAACGAGTGACCGGCGCGAGACGTTGCTCGCCACGGCGAGCGCGTGGAACCAGACCCCGCCGCCGGATGTCGTGGCCGACCTGCACAACCTGGTGCAGGCCTACGCCCTGTTCGCCGACAACGGCCGTGCGGACGAGCTGGCCGACCTGTTCACGGCTGATGCGACGTGGGACGGCACCGAGCTCGGCTACGGCACCGCCGAGGGCCCCGAGGCGATCGCGGCCACGGTGCTCGAGCACTTCGACCCCACCCGTCCGATGATCCACGTCCCAGGGCCACCGCTCCTCGTCGCGGTGGCGGAGTCCGAGGTTCGCGGCGCGGGCTGGTGCCTGGCGACGCGAGCGGGCAGCGATGGGACCGCGCCCGCTCATCTACTTCCACTACGACGACGAGTTCCGTCGCGACGCGGACGGTTGGCGCTTCTCCCGCCGGACGCTTCTGCTGCGGATCCGAGCCGGATGAGCCCGGGCCGAAGGCCGTGAGGGCCGTCAGTCGCGGATCATCTCCGCCATCAGGCTGTGGTAGTGGGCGATCTTGAACTCTCGCGAGGACAGCAGATTGCGCTTGTACCGGCTCGACCGCTTGGTCCGCTCCAGCTGGTTGTAGATGTCGACGTCCTCGCCGACGACGACCTTCAGATGCTCCCAGTGGTCGAGCATCCGCTGCTTGTAGGCCGCGTACTCCGGGTCGGCGTCGTCGCCCGGGTAGACGAGCTCCCAGCAGACGAAGCGGGTGCGGTCGACGTCGACTGGAATCGGATTGAAGACCTGGATGTGCTCGGGGTTGCAGTTGAAGATCGTGTTGGGGAAGACGACGTAGTGGCAGATCGCATACCGATGGTGGTCCCACGCCTCGGCGAGCTGGTCCCGGTACTGGTGGCGCGGGACGAAGCACATGTAGTTGTGGTCGTTGACGACGTGGAACGTGGCGTCCTTCGCCGACTTCGTCCACGCCGGGCCGACGCCGTGCAACGACGTGGCGTGGTAGATCTCGTTGAAGCCGTCGACGACCGCCTTGTAGCTCACCGGCACTTCCCACTCGAGCGTCTCGAGCAGCAACATGTCCTCCATCCGGTACCGCCCGAGGTCGGTGACGATGTCATCGCCGATCCAGTCCTGCAGGGACGGAGCGGCATCCGGTCCGGCCAGGTTCACCCACACCCAGCCGCCCCACTCGTCGGCGGCGACGGAGGGAGCCCGGAGGTCGCGCAGTTGCTCCTCGTCGAAGTCGATCTTCTCCGGTACCCCGACCACCTTGCCGGTGGAGTCGTAGATCCACCCGTGGTACGGGCACGTGAAGCGCTTGGCGCCGCAGCCCTTCCACTCGGTGACGAACGACACGCCGCGGTGCTGGCAGACGTTGTGGAAGGCGGCCAGTGACCCGTCGGCCTGCCGCGAGACAACCACGGTCTCACCGTGGCTCTCGAAGCTGATCCAGTCACCGGCGCCGGCGACGTCGGCCGAGCGCCCGACCAGGAGCCAGGTCGTGTTGAGCACCCGCTCGCGCTCCAGTTCGAACTGCACCGGATCGACGTAGGGCTGGCTGGGGATCTCGCTCGGCCCGTATCCGGGCGTGGTCGGCACGCCGGGTCCGAGACGAACGGGGACATCACCACGGGTCGGGACGTGGACCACGGGTTCCTCCTCGGCGGGACTTTCTGGTAACACTTGTTATATAACAGATGTGATAAGGTCCGGTCAATGCCGAAGTTCGTCGACACCGACGAGCGACGAGCGGAGCTCGCCGCTGCTGCCGCCCAGTTGATCGCCCGCTCGGGGGTCGGTGCGGCCACGATGCGCGACGTCGCGGCCGAGGCGGGCTGGACGACCGGCGCATTGACCCACTACTTCAGCGGCAAGCGGGAGCTGCTGCTGTTCACGTTCCGATCCTCGCTCGCCCAGCGCCACGCGGCAAGGGACGCCCGCGAGGCGATGGCGCCGGATGAGGCTCTGGTGCGGTCGCTGGAAGGGGCGTTGCCCCTCGACGAGGAGCGCCGCCGGCACTGGATGGTCACGGTCGCGTTCTGTGCCCAGGCCGCGGGCGACGAGGAGCTCTCGCACGCCCAGCGCGATGCGTACCGCGAGTTCCGCGACGACGTCGCCGACCTGGCCCGCCAATGCGGCGCAACATCGCCCGACGAAGCGACGGCGCGAGCCGAGCACCTGATCGCGGTAACCGACGGAATCGCCGTCCAGGCGCTCTTCGATCCCGACAGCTGGCCCGCAGACCACCAGCTGGCCAGGCTCCACGAGGCGATCGAGGCCGTTCTGCTCACAGCCGACCGGACCAGTCGGCGGACTCGAGGATCTGCTTCACCCGGCTGAGGAAGGCGGCCGCGTAGGCGCCATCGAAGGCGCGGTGGTCCCAGCTCATCGCCAGGGCACCGACCGGATGGATCACGATGGTGCGCGAGCCGTCCGGCTCGCGAGCGACGACTGGCTTCTCGACGATGGCGTCGGTCGAGAGGATCGCGACCTGGGGCTGATTGATGATCGGCATCGTCAGGACCGACCCGGCGGAGCCGTTGTTGGACACCGTGAACGTGGCCCCCCCGACGTCGTCTGGCGACAACTTCCGCGACCGGGCCCGGGTCGCGAGGTCGTTGATCGCTCGAGCCAGATCGCCGACGGACTTGCCGGCCGCATCCCGGATCACGGGGACCAGCAGTCCCTGGTAGTCCAGGTCCACGGCGATGCCCAGATCGACGTGGTCGTGGACGACAAGCTCGCCGTTCCCCACGCTGGCATTGAGGTGTCCGAACTCACCGAGCGCGTCGACGACCGCACGAGAGATGAAGGGCAGGTACGTCAGGCTGAAGCCCTCGGCTTCGCGCCAGCCCGACTTCATCGCCGACCTGGTCCCGTCGACGTTCGCGTAGTCGACCTCGACCACGCTGAAGGCGTGCGGACTGACCTGCTTGCTCATCACCATGTGGTCGCCCGTCATCCGCCTGACCTTGCTCATGCGCACGGTCGAGGACCGCTCGGGCTCGGAGGGAGCTGATCCCGTCGATGCCGCTTCTTGTGAGTCCATGTCAAGAAACTAGTGCGGCAGGTACGACGCCTTGTCCAACCAGTTACTGCAGAATCTGTCAAGAAAGACGTTGACGCGTGCCGCCTCTTTGCGTAGTATAGTACGCAAAGGCCCAACAGAACTGCGAACCGAAAGGCACCCCCATGACCAGCACCCTCGAAGCAATCAGCGCGGCCAACGAGTCCACCCTCAAGTACGTCACGTCCGTCCAGGAGCGCATCCTCAGCGCCTACCGCGACCTGGCGTCTTCGACGAAGACGGACGTGCCGTCGTCGCTCACTCCCTGGGTGTCCACTCCGGAGCCCGAGGCCACCCGTGAGGTCGTCGAGGAGACGTTCGAGTTCGCCACCAAGCTGCTCGAGGCGAACAAGTCCTTCGCCCTCGGTCTGCTCGAGGCCTCGGAACCGGTTGCTGCCGCCGCCGCCAAGACGGCGAAGAAGTAAGACTCGCGATCGATGGATGTCACCGAGGCGATCTGGAAGGACCAGCTCCAGCGCCTCGGTGACTACATCAAGGCGCAGCGGAAGTTCAACCAGCAGTCCCAGCGCGATCTGGCCCGGATGGCGGATCTCTCCGACACCTACATGAGCCAGCTGGAACGAGGGCTCCACGAGCCCTCGATCCGGGTCCTGCGCTCCGTCGCCGAGGCCCTCGGCATCCGGCCGGATCAGCTGATCATGTACGCCGCCGGTCTCCCCGTCGAGGACAGCGGGGTCTCCACCGAGGATGCCATCAAGCGTGATGAACGCCTGACGCCCGCCCAGCGCCAGGCGCTGCTCGGCGTCCTCCGGAGCTACATCGAGGGCAACGAGGCCGGCTGACGCCGGGCCGGCTACGAGGCGACGCCAGCCTGGAGCTCGGCCAGCGACTCGGGCAGCAGATCGCACAGGTCCCAGAGGTCCGGGACCAGCTCACGACATGCGATCAGGCCGAAGTCGAGGTTGTCGAGGTAGCTCTGCACGGTCATGTTGAGGCCCATTCCTTCGGCGACACCTGACACCGGGTAGTAGTGCTTGACGACCCCGCCCGAGAGGTACAGCGGCTCGCGTGGTCCGGGCACGTTCGAAATGATCAGGTTGGCGGGAGGCCTCATTCGGTCGGCGATCTTGGTCATGCTCCCGACGCGCGCCGCGAGAGCAGCCAGCGCGGGCGGCGTGAACTGCGTCATGTCGGTGAGCACGTCCGCCGGGATGGCCCGTTGCAGCTCCTTGGCCGCGGCCATCGATTCGTGGATCGCCCTCAGCCGCGCGAGCGGATCGGCCAGGTCCGTGTGCAACAGGCACATCACACCGGTGACCCGGGTGGTGAAGGTGTCGGACTCGTCACCGCTGCGCACGGAGACGGGAACCATCGCGATCAACGACTCGTCGGGCAACGCCTCCCGGTCCTGCAGGTAGCGACGCAACGCGCTCGCGCACATCGCCATCACGACGTCGTTGACGGTGACGCCCAGTGTCCGTTTGACCGCCTGCACGTCACTGAGCTTCACCGTGCAGAACGCGAACCGGCGGTGCGCCGTGATGGCGCGATTGAACGGCGTCGGCGGAGCACTCCGCGTCAACTGGGCGGCATCGTCCTTGCGATCCTTCGACGGCCACCAGGGCCACGACGACGGCATCCAGTTCGGCGTGAGCTCCCGCAGCGCCGGGTTCTGCGTCATCCGCGCCGTCTCCTTCATCAGCCGCATCTGGTACTCCAGCACCTTCTGCGGACGCATCGCGTAGCTCCACAGCGCCCGACCGAGGAGCTCGAACGGTGTCGGCGTGGGCTCGGGTCGCCACGGCTCCGAGGGCGGTTCGACGACTCGGCCGTTCGGATCGGTGTCGAGCAGGACGTGGAGCAGCTCGACGCCGGACGCGCCGTCGATCGTCGCGTGGTGCAGCTTCATGAAGAGTCCGACGAGGCCGCCCTCGAGCCCGCTGATCACATACCACTCCCACAGGGGTCGCGTGCGGTCGAGCGGACGGGAGGCGAGGCGGGCCACCTGCTCGGCGAGCTGACGATCGTCGCCTGGCGCGGGCAGCGCGATCTCACGGATGTGGAACTCGAGATCGAGGTCAGGGTCGTCGACCCAGTACGGATTGTCCAGGCCGAATGGGTCGGCGACGAGCTTGCGGCGGTAGATGTCGACGAGATGCAGTCGTTCCTCGATCGTGCGCTTGAGCTCGGCGTACACGCTGGCGCCGTCGCCCATGGTCGACGGGTCGATGATCGTGATCGAATTGACGTGCCCGAACTGGGTGGGCGTCTCCATGTTGAGGAAGCTGGCGTCGACCCCCGACAGTTGTCGCATGTCCCCTCCTGTCGTGAGCGCCCGCTCCCCCGGCTGCACCTTTGTCGAACCAACTCAAGTATGGCGTGGCGGCAGTGACCTGACGCCCAAGCCCAAGGCCGAACCAGGGCCGATCGACTCAGCCGGCCAGGAGGCGCTGGCAGACGTCGATCAGTGCATCGCGAACACGACGGTCGGCGCGACCGGAGAGCGGTCCGTCCTGACTCCTCATCGGGTGGATCAGCACGGTCAAACCGATCAAGGTACGAACGGCGAGCATCTCGGAGGCGTGCCGGCTGATGGCGGAGCGGCGCGTCGTCGGCGCCGGCCGCTGAGGGAGGTAGTCAAAGGCGCGCCGCAAGTGGACCTCCTCGAACTCACGCTGCAGCGCCACGGCGCGGGTCGTCATGCCCGGCAGGTGGTGGTACAGGAGCTGGCACGACTCGGGGTTCTCGTCGAGCCACTTCCAGACCGCCGAGATCACCGCCGCGAGCGCTTCGGGGCTACCCGGGTCCTCGTCGGCGCGCGTCGTGATGACAACGCTGGTGATCGACCCGAGCACGTTGCGCAGCGCGGCCTCGAAGAGGTCGGGCTTGCCGGTGAAGTGGTAGTACACCGCGGTCGGGGCGACGCCCGCCTCACGTGCGATATCGTGGATACCGGCGTCGCTGAAACCTTGACTGGAGAACACCTTGATGGCCGCGTCCACGATGACTCCGCGACGCGACGGACGGTGCGACGCGACGTTCGAGGCCTGAGTTCTCATCGTCCATGTCCGCTCGGAGCCGGGATCGGCCACGCTACCGCAGCGTCGGCGGCGAACCGTGACCAAGCGACCGGCCCACCGTCCATCGAGGCGTTCCACGGTCATCGACGCCGCGATGGGCTTGTTCGCGCTGCATCCACCCGAGGCTGTCACCGTCGCCGACATCGCCGCCGCCGCAGACATGACCGCAGCCGCGGTCTATTACCACTTTCCCTCGAAGGAACACGTGCTGCTCGAGGGACTGGAGATCTTCACCCGTCGCTACCTCGCGACGGTGCGGGAGCTCACCCGTGCTGACCAGGATGAGAACTGGGCGAGCCGCCTCGTGGCCGAGATCCTCGAGTGGCTCGAGCTGAACCGCACCCCGGCGACGGTGTACTTCGCGCACTCAGCAGGGGTCGACGCTGCGATCGAGGCCTTGCGGCGAGAGACACGCATCGAGCAGGTTGTCGTGCTGGCCCGCGCCGTCCGCACCCACAGCGGGCGGGCGCGATCCAGCGTCGAGCCCGAGGTCGCCGCCATCGGGCTGGTGTCGCTGATCGAGAACGCAGCGAGCTCGTGGCTGACACAGGACACCGTCTTCCTCGGTCTCGGAAGACGGCGCTTCGTCGCCGAGACCGGAGGTCTCGCCCAGCGCATGGTCGGAGCCGCCGCGCCGTCGTCCGCTCAGTAGGCGGCCGGCCGGAACGTGAACCCGACCGGTCACAGAGGAGTCGGCGAGCGTAGGGTTGACGCCGCACGCGCAAGGGCGGTCAGGAGACTGGACACGTGATGACGAGCGACGGCGACCACGACGAAGGCCGGCGAGCGGGCGGAGAGACTGGCGACCGGCGGGGCTGGATCACGGGAGCCGAATTGGCCGGCCTCGCCTCGCTTGGTGCCGGCGCGATCCACGCCGCCGCCATCGGCATCCACGCCGAGCACGCGACGCTCGCCCGACTCTTCGTCGCCGTCGCCGCGGCGCAGCTCGGGGCCGGACTCGTGATGCTGCTCAAGGGTGGACGGGCCGCGTCGGCCGCGACGCTCGTCATCAACGCCGGCGCCGTCGTCGCGTGGGCGGTCACGCGGCTGTCGGGGATCTCGTGGATCGAGGGACTCGAGCAATCCGAGGCCCCGCAGTTCGCCGACACCGCGTGCGCGACGCTGGGCGCGGTGGCCGCAGTCGCCGCCGGCGCGGCCCTGCTCCGGGGCCGGACCGAGCCGGCCGGACCGCGGGTGGGGCTGCCCGCCGTCGCCGTCGGTGCGCTGACGGTCGTGGCGATGATGTACGGCGGCACGCACGTGCACAGCCACGACGACGGGCAGGCGACGAGCGCGGCCGGCGCGCACTCCCACGGTGAGGAGGCCACGGCGACGGACGACCACGCCCACCCCGACGACGCAGCCGCCACCACCGACCACGCCCACAGCGACGACGCAGCGGCCAGCGACGGCGCCGCCGCCGCCACCGACGACCACGGTCACCCCGACGACGCAGCCGCCGCCACTGACGGCCACTCGCACTCAGGCGATGGAGCGGGCGCGGCCGGCGCGGCGTGGCCGCGGGCTTGGGATCCCAGCCAGCCGATCGACTTCTCGGGCGTGCCGGGCGTGACGGCGCAGCAGCAAGCCCGGGCCGAGCGTCTGACCGCCCGCACGCTGGCCGTCCTCCCGGCGAAGTTCTCCGACGTCCGCACGCTCAACGAGCTGGGCTACCACTCCATCGGTGACGGCCGCTCTGGGTACGAGCACTACATCAACATCGGCTACATCGCCGACGACCACTTCCTCGACCCGAACTACCCGGAGTCGCTCGTCTACCGCGTCGACGGCCAGAACCGGACGCTCGTCTCGGCGATGTACATCGCCGCCGAGACCCCGATCGACGACCCCGAGCTCGTCGCCTTCGCCGGCCCGCTGATGCAGTGGCACGTCCACCAGAACCTCTGCTGGGCGCTCAACGACAAGGGCGAGCCGGAGGTCGTCGCCCTGACCGACGACCACGGCGGCACGTGTCCGGAGGGAACGATCCACGCCGGCGGGGACAACCCGATGGTCCACGTGTGGGTCGTGCCCCACGAGTGCGGACCGTTCGCCGCGCTCGAGGGCCACGGCGCCGGGCAGGCGGACGCCGCCGCCGGTCAACGAGTCGACGTGTGCGTGGCCGGGCACGACCATGGCGAGGGTGCGGCCGCGGCGGCCGACCAGCCGGTCCCGTACCACCCGCGCCGGCCGATCGACCTCAGCGGCGTCGCGGGCGTCACGCCCCGCCAGCAGGCATACGCCGAGAACCTCGTGGCGACGAACATCGTGCGGCTGCCCCAGTGGTCCGACCCGGCCGTCGCCGAGGCCGCCGGCTTCCGGTCGATCGGCGACGGCGGCACCGGGCACGAGCACTACATCCAGTGGGACTGGATCGAGGACGACGTCTGGCTCGATCCCGATGCGCCCGAGAGCCTGGTGTACGAGCCGCAGCCCGACGGCTCCAAGAAGCTCGTGTCGGCGATGTACATGCTGCCGAGCGACATGACGCTCGACGAGGTTCCCAACTACGGCGGCCAGCTGATGCAGTGGCACGTCCACAACGACCTGTGCTTCACCGATGATCCCGAGGCACCACAGGTCGCCGGGCTCCGGGAACCGAACGGCGACTGCCCGGCGCCCCTCGTCGAGCTCCGCCAGTCACCGATGATCCACGTCTGGATCACTGCCCACCCGTGCGGTCCGTTCGCCGCCCTCGAGGGCGTCGGGGCCGGCGCGATCAAGGCGGGCGAAGAGCGCTGGTGCGACCACGCCCACGGGGCCTGACGTCAGTCGGAGACACGCTCCGGTGAACGGCTGTACATCGTCGCCGCCGCGTCCTCGTCCCTGATCCGGGTCGCGATCGCTGTCGCGATCAGGGCCAGCACGGTGGAGACGGCGAACGACCAGTGGTAGCCCTCCAGCGCCCGTTGCGGATCTGACGGCGCGGCGGTGAGGGGTGTGAAACCGGACAGCACCGTCGCCATCAGGGCGACGCCGATCGATACCGACATCTGCCGCTGGGTGGAGAAGATCGCCGACGCCCTGCCGTTGTCGCTCGGGGCGATGCGGGCGTAGCTCGCCGTCTGCACGGCGACGAAGGTGAAGCCCATCGCCAGTCCCCTGGCGAAGAGCAGCGCCCGCACGATCCACAGGTTGGTGGTCAGGCCGAGCTGCGTGAACGCGGCGACCGAGACCGCGGCGCCGAACATCCCACCGACCATCAGCCGCCGCGGGCCGACCCGGCCGTAGATCCGGCCCGCGACCTGCGACGAGATGAGGATGCCGATGGCCTGGGGGAACGTCACGAGGCCGCTGTCGAACGGGTCGAGCCCGCGCAGTCCCTGCAGGTACAGCGGGAGCACGAACAGCAGCCCGACGAAGCTGGCCATCCCGAACGCCATCACGAGGTTCGTCGTGGCGAAGAGCCGGTCGCGCAGCAGGCGGAGGGCGAGCATCGGCTCGGGCTTGTGCGTCTCGACCCAGACGAGCGCCACGAACGCGAGCACACCCGTGACGCCGAGCAGCACGACGGCCGGGGCGTCCCAGCCGACGCGCGGGCCCTCGTTGAGGGCGTAGATGATCGCCGCCAGCCCGTATCCCGACAGGACGAAGCCCGGTACGTCGAAGCGGCCGGCGCTCGGCTCGGTGTGCTCGCGCAGGTAGCGCAGGCCGAAGGCGAGGGCGACGAACCCGATGGGGACGTTGACGAAGAAGATCCAACGCCACCCGATCGTGTCGGTGATGAGGCCCCCGAGCACGGGCCCGAGTGCGGGCGCGGCGAGAGTCGGCACCATCACGATCGTCGACGCGCGAGCGCGTTCGATCGGCGGGAAGGCGCGGAACAACATCGCGATGCCCACCGGAGTGAGCATCCCGCCGCCGACGCCCTGCAGCACCCGGAACCCGATCAGTTGGCCGATGGACTGGGCGAACCCGCAGAGCGCCGACCCACCGACGAACAGCACGAGGGCCGTGAGGAACAGCCGCTTCGTCCCGAAGCGGTCGCCCAGCCACCCGCTGGCCGGGATCCACACCGCCATCGAGAGCGTGTAGCCCAGGACGACCCACTCGATCGCCTCGGTGTTCAGCTCGGTGCCGATCGTGCGCAGGGCGACGTTGACGATCGTCGTGTCGAGGATGTCGAGGAACAGCGCGGCGACGAAGACCGCGGCGACCACGTACTTGTAGGCGAGCGGGCGGCCGAACAGGCTCACTGGCGCTTCGGACGGCGGTACCGTCGTCACGGTCGGCGCGGGAGCTGACCCGCCGTCCTGCAGCGCCACGAGGCCGACCGTACGTCACCCCGTCACCAGGAAACGATGCGGCAGACGGCCCGCTCGCCGCCATGATGGACGTGATGGCGCCGGCCGACGACCTCGCCTGGGGCACGTTCCCCGACGATGCCCCGTGGGTGCTGGACCGCGGCTCGATCCCGTGGGCGGCGGCCGCCGAGCGGCTCCGGGGGCGAGCTCGCGAGGAGGTGCCGACGCTGATCACACCGGGCCGGCTGCCGCCCGGCCGCCGGGGCGTCACCGTCCTGGCCCGGCTCGGGGTCGCCGTGGTGCCGTGGGTGTGGCGGCGGCACCGGGGCCGGGCACCAGGGGGCAAGGGCGTCGCCGAGCTGTCCCGGCGGCTCCGGCTCGCCGCCGAGGCGCTGGGGCCGACGTTCATCAAGCTCGGGCAGATCATCTCGTCCGGCGAGGGCATCTTCCCCCCCGAACTGGTCGAGGAGTTCAAGCGCTGCCGGGACCAGGTCCCGGCCGAGTCGTTCGACGACGTGCGGCGCACCGTGGAGGAGGACCTCGGCCGGCCGCTCGGCGACGTGTTCGCCTGGTTCGACGAGGCGCCGCTCGCCGCCGCGTCGATCGCCCAGGTGCACCGCGCCCGGCTCCGCAGCGGACAGGAGGTCGTCGTCAAGGTGCAGCGTCCCGACGTCGCCTGGGCCATCCAGCGCGACGTGCGGGCGATGGCGTGGCTGGCCACGCACCTCGTCGGCCGCATCCGGGTGGCTTCGCTCGCCAATCCTCCGGCGCTGGTCGAGCTGTTCGCCGACACGATCGTGGAAGAGCTCGACTTCCGTGTCGAGGCCGCCAACATGCTGGACGTCGCCGTGATGCTGCGCGACCTCGGTCAGACGGGCTACGTCGTCCCCCGGCCGCACCCGACCCTGGTGACCCGGCGGGTGCTGGTGATGCAGCGCGTCGAGGGCTTCAAGTTCGACGACGTGGCGGGCATGCGCCAAGCCGGCGTCGACACCGAGCGCGTCGTCCGCACCGCGATGGTCGCCCTGATGGAGGGGGCGATGGTCGAGGGCGTGTTCCACGGCGACCTGCACGGCGGGAACCTGCTCGTGCTCCCCGACGGACGCACGGCGCTCCTCGACTTCGGGATCGTCGGGCGGCTCGATGACGAGCGGCGGGTCGCCTTCCTCCGCCTCATGCTGGCCGCGATGACGAACGACCTGATGGGCCAGATGGGCGCCCTGCGCGACCTCGGCGCCCTGCCCCACGGGACCGACCTGCGCGCGGTCGTGCACGACCTCGGCCTCGATCAAGTGCCCGTCGACCCGACGACCCTCACCGGCGACCAGTTGGTGAAGGAGGTCCAGCGGGTGGTCAAGGCTCTCCTCGGCTACGGCGCGCGGATGCCCAAGGAGCTGATGCTCTACGTCAAGAACCTGGTGTTCCTCGACGGCGCGATCGCCCGGCTCGCGCCCGATCTCGACATCCTCGCCGAGATCGCCGGCATCTCGATGACCTTCGCCCAGCGCCACGGCGAGCAGCTCGGCCGGGAGCTCGGCATCGACACCAGCGCGGTGGAGATCGACCTCGACGGCCTCAAGGCCGGCTTCGGCCTCGATCCGAGCGTCGAACGCCTCACCCACCGCGAGCTCCAGGAGCGCCGCGCCATCATCCAGCGCCGCATGACCCACCGCCACTAGGCCGTCGGAGTGTCTTCCGCCGTGCGAGTGCGGGATGAGGGGGGCTCCCTCACGAGACACTCGGATGCGCTTGGGCACTCGGATGCGAATGGCGCTCGTTAGGGTCGGCCGGCGTGCGGCTGGTGATCGCCCGGTGCTCGGTCGACTACGTGGGCCGGTTGACCGCTCACCTGCCCGAGGCGGTGCGGCTGATCATGGTCAAGGCCGACGGGTGCGTCGCCGTGCACGCCGACGGCGGCGCGTACAAGCCGCTCAACTGGATGAACGCGCCCAACTCCGTCGTCACGTCCGATCACGAATGGGTGGTCAGCAACCCCAAGGGTGAGCACCTGACGATCACCCTGCACGAGGTCCTGGCGGACTGGACGCACGACCTCGGCGCCGATCCCGGACTCCGCAAGGACGGCGTCGAGGCGCACCTCCAGGAGCTCCTCGCCGCCAACCCGGACGCCATCGAGCTCGGCATGCGGCTCGTCCGCCGGGAGTACCCGACCGCGATCGGGCCGGTGGACCTCGTGTGCCGCGCCGCCGACGGGACCGTTGTCGCTATCGAGGTGAAGCGGCGCGGCGAGATCGACGGCGTCGAGCAGCTCACCCGCTACGTCGAGCGGCTGCACCTCGACTCGACGCTCGGCCACGTGCGGGGCGTGCTCGTGGCCCAGGTCGTCAAGCCCCAGGCCCGGATCCTCGCCGAGGCGCGGGGCTTCCGCTGGGTGGAGGTCGACTACGACGTCCTCCGCGGGCTCGCGCCCGACGAGCTCCGCTTGTTCTGATCCGCCGAGGCCGACTTCGCGCCGGACCCGGAGGAGCGTTCCTAACTTCCGAGCCGAGCCGCGGCGCTGACTAGCTTCACCGCATGCCACAAGAAGTCCGCGGTGTCATCGCCCCTGCGAAGGGCGAGCCGGTCTCGATCGAAACCATCGTCATCCCGGATCCCGGGCCCGGCGAAGCCGTCGTCCAGATCCAGGCATGCGGCGTGTGCCACACCGACCTGCACTACCGCGAGGGCGGGATCAACGACGAGTTCCCGTTCCTCCTCGGTCACGAGGCGGCCGGGGTCGTCGAGTCGGTCGGCGACGGGGTGACGTCCGTCGCGCCCGGCGACTTCGTGATCCTCAACTGGCGCGCCGTGTGCGGGACGTGTCGGGCCTGCAGCCGAGGCGAGCCGTGGTACTGCTTCGCCACCCACAACGCCGCGCAGAAGATGACACTCGCCGCCGACGGCACCGTGCTGTCGCCGGCGCTGGGCATCGGCGCCTTCGCCGACAAGACGCTGGTCGCCGCCGGGCAGTGCACGAAGGTCGATCCCGAGGCGCCGGCGACCGTGGCCGGGCTGCTCGGCTGCGGCGTGATGGCCGGCCTCGGCGCGGCGATCAACACCGGTGGCGTGTCTCGCGGCATGAGCGTCGCCGTCTTCGGATGCGGCGGCGTCGGCGACGCCGCGATCGCCGGTTCCCGGCTCGCCGGCGCGGCCACGATCGTCGCCATCGACATCGACGACCGCAAGCTCGAGTGGGCGAAGGACTTCGGCGCGACGCACACCTGCAACTCGACCCGCGACGACCCGGTGGCGTTCGTCCAGTCGGTGACCGGCGGCCACGGCGCCGATGTGTGCATCGAGGCGATCGGCATCCCGGCGGTCTACAAGCAGGCGTTCGCCGCCAGGGACCTGGCCGGCACCGTCGTCCTCGTCGGAGTCCCGCGGCCGGATGACGTGCTCGAGCTGCCGTTCATCGAGGTGTTCGGTCGCGGCGGGGCGTTGAAGTCGAGCTGGTACGGCGACTGCCTGCCGTCACGCGACTTCCCGATGCTCATCGACCTGTACCGCCAGGGGCGGCTCGACCTCGAACGCTTCGTCAGCGAGGAGATCGGTCTCGACGCCGTCGAGGACGCCTTCCACAAGATGGAGCGGGGCGAGGTGCTCCGCTCCGTCGTCGTGCTCTGAGTCAGCAGGCGCGGCCAGGGACGGCGAGGGTCGCCGCCACCCGATACGTCACGCCGCCCTCGGTGAAGAACGTCAGCTCGTTGGCGTCGGTGAACAACGGGTCGCCCTCGGCGGCCGGCAACTCGGTGCACTCGCTGGCGTCGGCGAGTCGCACGGACGCGTCCGCCGGCCACTCGACGGTGGTGGCCGGGACGTCGGTGGTGAGGGTGGCGAGATCGATGGGTGTCGCGCGGATGAGGTAGGTATCGCTGGCCATCGGGCCCTCCGTGCCGAGCTGGTCCTGGCCGACGGTGCCGGCGAGATCAGTGGCGGCGGTGACGAACTCGAAGAGGTTGGCCCGACCGCTGTCCGACTCCTCCTCGAACCCGAGGGCGTAGGCGTCGTGGGTGTACGTGGTGCCGTCAACGGTGATGCGCACAACCGTGTTCGGTGCGTCGGCGATCTGGTTGTTCGGCAGGTAGTTGGCATCGGCGAGCAGTCCCAGCTCGTCGGCCTTGGCGAGCAGGGCCTGGATCCCCTCTTCGGTGATCGAGCGCTCGATCAGGTTCGGGAGCAGCGGTCCCGGGAAGATCGCGGGAACCGGGCCCGTCGTGATCACCCGACCGTCGCCCGTGATCAGCAGCACCGGTGCCCGGGAGAACAGCATCTCCGGGCTGGCGAACCCGCCCTCGTACAGGATCTCGAGCACGGCCTCGTCGGCCCCGGTCGGATGGGCGTAGCCCGGGTCCGTGGTGGGAGGCGTCGTCGTCGGGGGTGACGTGCTCGGCGGCGACGTCGACGGGGGTGCCGTCTCCGGCGGCTCCGTCGCCGGAGCGGCCGAGGTCGTCGGGGGGTCGGACGGGTCGGCGGCCGGTGAGGCCTCGCCACAGGCAGCGAGGAGCACCAGGGCGGCGGCGCCGGACACGAAGACGAGGGGACGTGAGAGGTGACGCACGTTCGCTTGGACGTCGGCCCGGGGCCTCCGGTTCCCGCGATCGTTAGGCTCCGTCCGGTGCAGCCGATCCGGGGAGCCGTGCAGCACTACGCATGGGGCGACCACGAGTTCATCCCCCGGTTCCTCGGCGTCGTCCCCGACGGGCGGCCGTGGGCCGAGCTGTGGCTGGGCACGCATCCGAACGGACCCGCCGAGCTCGCCGACGGGCGCGCCCTGGTCGACGTGACCGGCCCACTTCCGTTCCTGCTCAAGATCCTCGCCGCCGCCGAGCCCCTGTCGCTGCAGGCCCATCCGTCGGCAGAGCAGGCGCGGACGGGCTTCGCGGCGGGGCGCTATCCGGATCCCGAGCCGAAGCCAGAGCTGCTGTGCGCGCTGACGGAGTTCGAGGCGTTCTGCGGCGTGCGTCCCGTCGAGGCGACACTCGCCCTGCTCGCCGAGCTCGGCGCCGACGAGTTGGCCGGCACGCTGAGCCGGCACGGACCCGCCGACGCGCTGGCCGCGTTGTATCACGGTGGCATCCACGTCGAGCCGATCGTAGACAGCTGCCGAGCGAGCGAACGGAGCGAGGCGCAGTGGGTGACGCGGCTGGCGGCCCGGTACCCAGGCGACCCGAGCGTCGCGGCCACGTTGCTGCTCAACCTCGTCCGCCTCGAACCCGGGCACACGATCCAGCTCGGGGCCGGGACACTCCACGCCTATCTCGGCGGCGCCGGGATCGAGCTCATGGGATCGAGCGACAACGTGGTGCGGGGTGGACTGACCATGAAGCCGGTCGACGTCGATGACCTGCTCGCCGTGCTCGACCCCACCCCGGTCGCCGATCCCGAACTGCCGCCCTCGACCGAGTATCCGCTGCCGGACACGTCGATCCGGCTGCTCCGGCGGGACGGACCGGCGACCCACGCCGCCACCGGGCCCGAGCTCGTCATCACGACGGACGGACGCACCGGCTTTCTCGCGCCTGGTGAGGTGCTGGACGTCCGGCCGGGCACCACCGCCTACGTCGCCCACGCCTGATCATCCGAGGGTTTCCGGACCGGCATCCGGTCCGCAAGCCCTCCGGTGCGGCGAAACCCTCGGATGGGAGGGGGTCAGTGGCCGACGGTCTTGCGGATCTCGACGATCTTCTCCTCGGCGTGGTTCACGTCGGTGCCCTGGGCGTCGAGGAGGGCGGACCGGTCCCTGGCGGCCTCCCGCTCGGCGCGGGTCGTGTCGGCTTTGGCGATCGCCGCCTCCACGCCGTGCTCGTGGATGAACTCGGCCCACTCGACCAGCGAGTCGACCATCTCGTCCTCGGGTACGACCGCGATGTTGCGGCCCTTCACGAACAGGTGGCCGCGCTTGTTCCCGGCCGCGATTCCGAGGTCGGCCTCGCGCGCCTCACCAGGGCCGTTGACGACGCATCCCATCACCGCCACCTGCAGCGGCAGCTCGCGCTCGCCGAACGCGTCCATCGCCCGCTGGGCGACGTCGATGACGTCGATCTCCGCCCGGCCGCACGACGGGCAGGCGATCAGGTCGACGTTCTTGCGGTCGCGAAGGCCCAGCGACTCGAGCAGCTGCCGTCCGGCCCGCGCCTCCTCGACCGGGTCCACGGTGAGCGAGTAGCGAATGGTGTCACCGATGCCCTCGAGCAAGAGGGTGGCGATCCCGGCCGTCGCCTTGAGCAAACCGCCGGGCGGCGGGCCGGCCTCGGTGACGCCGAGGTGCAGCGGGTGGTCAGTGGCCTCGGACAGCTGGCGGTAGGCCTCGACCATCAGCGGCACGCTGGACGCCTTGACCGAGATCTTGACGAGGTCGAAGTCGACCTCCTCGAAGTAGGCCAGCTCCTGCATCGCCGAGGCGACCATCGCCTCCGGGGTGACCCCGCCGAAGCGCTCGTACAGCGCCGGGTCGAGCGACCCCCCGTTGACGCCGATCCGGATCGGGACGTCCCGGTCCCGCGCCTCGGTCGCCACCGCCTTGATGTGCTCGGGCCGGCGGATGTTCCCCGGATTGAGGCGCAGCCCCTGCACGCCGGCCTCGAGCGCGGCGAGGGCCATGCGGTACTGGTGGTGGATGTCGGCGATGATCGGCACCGGCGACCGCGGCACGATCTGCGCCAGTCCCTCGGCCGCCTCGGCCTCGTTGCACGTGCACCGGACGATGTCGCATCCGGCCGCGGCGAGCCCGTAGATCTGCTGCAGCGTGCCGTCGACGTCCGCCGTCTTGGTGATCGTCATCGACTGCACGCTCACCGGCGCCCCGCCGCCCACGGCGACCGTCCCGACGTGGATCTGCCGCGTCGGGCGGCGCGCGCTGAGCGACCCGGGCTTCATCGCAGCGGCTGGGTGATGTCCAGGTAGAGACCGGAAACGAACAGGGCGAGCAGGACCATGATCACCCCCATCGCGAACGGCATCAGCCGGGAGACGTCGGCGAAGTAGCGCCGGCCGCCGCGCTCGCGGACCCGTTCGTACGTCGCCACCGCGGCGTGCCCGCCGTCGAGCGGGAGCAGGGGGAACATGTTGAACACGCCGACGAAGACGTTGAGCACGGCGAGCAGGTACAACACCCCGACCAGTCCCTCGGTCTCCCCGACCGTGCCGCTGACCTGGGTGACCCCGACGACGGTCGTCGGGCGCGTCGCCAGGTCGCCGTTCTCGCCGCTCAGGTGTTCGAAGATGTTCACCGGGTTGAGCACCTGGACCACGCCCTTGGTGGACTCCCACGTCACCGGGATCAGGTCGGTCACGCTGGAGACGGCCGCGTCGGGCAGCGACATGTCCTCCCAGTCCGCGGCCGTCCGGCTGTTGACCCCGAGCCGAGCGGTTCCCGACAGATCGCTGCCCGCTTCGTGAGTGCCGAGCACGGCGGTGACCGTGTGCTGCTCGCCGTCGCGAGCGACGACGACGGTGATCGAGTCGCCCGGTTCGTGGCTGCGGACCGTGTTCCCGAGGTCGTCAGGGTCGACGATCGGCTCCCCGCCGATCGAGAGCACGATGTCGCCACTTTGCAGGCCCGCCTGCTCGGCCGGTCCGCCGCCCTCGACGGCGGCGATCTCGGCCCCGTCCCGCTCGACGAGCTCGCCTCGAGTCGAGTACACGCCGAACAGGAGCACGATGGCGATCAGCAGGTGCATCAACGACCCGGCGGAGATGACCAACATCCGGCGCGGATAGCTCTTCTGCCGGTACGTGCGGGCCTCGTCGGCGGGCGGGACCTCGTCCATGTTGTTCATCCCGATGATCCGCACGAAGGCGCCGAGGGGCAGCGCCCGCACGCCGTACTCGGTCTCGCCGCGGTGGAAGCTCCACAGCCGCGGCCCGAACCCGAGGAAGAACTGGGTCGCCTTCATGCCGGTCATACGGGCCGTCACGAAGTGACCGGCCTCGTGCAGGAACACCGACACGAGGATCCCGATGACGAACACGAACATCCAGAGGTTCACGACGGCCAACCAGGCGAGCAGACCGAGAATGGCCAGGCCGCCGAGCGCACCGGCCCAGCCGGCGCCCTGAGGCTCCTCGGGGGCGGCCTCGGTCACCGATCCGCCCGCCATCACTTCGTTCCGGAAGCGGTCGTAGCGGCCGCGATCCTCTGTCGTCTTCATCGTGAGCTCATGTCCTGAACCTGTCGGCGGGCGACCACCCTGGCCGCCCGATCGGCCGCCACCACGTCGTCGACGGTCGCCGGCACCCCAGCATCATGCCGGTCCAGAGCGGCAATGCACACGTCAGCGATCTGATCCCAGCGGATCGTCCCGGCGAGGAAGGCGTCGACGGCCACCTCGTTCGCCGCGCTGAGCCACGCCGGCGCGCTGCCGCCGGCGCGTCCGGCCTGGTAGCAGACGTCGAGGCAGCGGAACGTGCCCGTGTCCGGCGGCTCGAACGTGAGCGTTCCCAGCTGGGCCCAGTCGATCCGGCCGAACGGGGTGGCGATGCGCTCCGGGTAGCCGAGGGCGTAGCCGATCGGCAGCCGCATGTCGGGGAGGCTCAGCTGGGCGACGGTCGAGCCGTCGGTGAACTCGACCATCGAGTGGACGACCGACTGCGGGTGCACGATCACCTCGATCCGGTCGTACGGGGTGCCGAACAGCTCGTGGGCCTCGATGACCTCCAGGCCCTTGTTCATCAGCGTGCTCGAGTCGATGGTGATCTTCGGACCCATCGCCCACGTCGGATGGGCGAGCGCGGCTTCGACGCTGACGGCGGCGAGCTCGCCGGCGCCGCGGCCCCGGAACGGGCCACCACTGGCCGTGAGCAGCACTCGGGCGACCTCCCGGTCGACGGCGACGGACGAGCGCAGGCACTGGTGGACCGCACAGTGCTCGCTGTCGACGGGCACCAATTCGGCGCCGGGCGTCGCGCGCAGCGGCTGGACCACCGGACCGGCCGCGATCAGGCTCTCCTTGTTCGCCAGGGCGAGCCGCTTGCCCTGCTCGAGCGTCGCCGTCGTGACCGGCAGTCCGGCGAAGCCGACGACGGCGTTGACGACGACGTCGGCCGGCTCGACGAGGTCGGCGAAGCGGTCGACCACCGTGGCGAAGGGCAGCGCGGCTGCGACCTCGGCCCGCCGTTCGGGATCGGCGACAGCGACGAGCGGCGGCCGGAACTCCTTCGCCTGCTCGACGAGCACGTCGACGGACGACCCCACCCCGAGGGCGACGATCTCGTAGCGCGGCCACTCGGCCCGCACCACGTCGAGGGTCTGCGTGCCGATCGAGCCGGACGAGCCGGCGATGGAGACGCGAACGGTCATTGCATCTCGCTGATGCGAGCGAGCGAGCGCCAGCGAGCGAGCGGCCAGAAACTGCGCAGGCAGTATGCGGTGTGGCCGGGGAACGCAATGAAGGTCACTGGTCTCGGATGATGCGAGCGAGTGAGCGCCAGCGAGCGAGCGGCCAGCAACGGCCTGCGTGGCCGGGGAACGCCATGAACGTCACGGCTCGGGCGCTACGACGTCCATGGCTCGAGGACCAGCGTGAGGTAATACGCGGCCGGCAGGACGAACAGGAACCCGTCGAAGCGGTCGAGGACACCGCCGTGCCCGCTGACGAGTGCGCCGAAGTCCTTCACGTCGAGGTTGCGCTTGAACATGCTCTCGGTGAGGTCGCCGAGTGGCGCCATGACCGCGATCACGATGGCGAGGATGAGCAGGTCGCCCGTGGACCAGGTGTCGCTCCGACCGGTGAGGCCGGCCACGAAGAGCACCACGATCGTCATCAGCGTGCCGCCGATGACGCCCTCGACCGTCTTGGACGGGCTGATCCACGCCCGCAGGGGCGTCTTGCCGATCGACGACCCGACGAGCAGCGCACCGACGTCGTTGGCGACCACGCCGAGCACGATCATGAACAGCGTGTCCGTACCCACGTTCTCGAAGCCGGGCTCGTTGGACCACCGCACGATCAGGGCCGCGAACGAGCCGAGCAGGCCGATCCATACGACGCCGAGCGTGGTGATGGCCATGTTGGGCAGGGGTCCGGACTCGACGCCGGCCGCTCCGATGAACCCGGCCGCGCCGGCGATGAAGGCGAACGAGACGACGAGCGGCAACGACTGGTCGCCCACCCAGTAGGCGGCCAGGGGCGCGGCCACGCAGGCGGCCAGCCCGACCGCGACGGCGGGGCGGTAGCCCTTCTCGGTGACCTTGCCGAAGTACTCGAACGCGGCGATGGCGAGGACGGCGACGATCAGGATCAGGACCCCGACCGGCCGCCAGAGCGTGGCGAGGATGAAGAGGGCCGCGAGCACGACGCCGGCGATGATCGCCGCCGGCATGTCCCGCCCCGACGCGGTGGCGCCGGCCGCGGTGCGGGCCGGACCGGCCGGCCGGCCCGAGCGCTGCCGACCGGATCGGGTGGCCGGCGGGCGGCGGGGGACGCCCGACGGGTCGGTGCCGATGGTGATCCGGCCGGGCTCGCGCCGCGGTGGGGCGAGCGCCTGGTCGCCGGAGGGGTCGGCGTCGGTGCGCTGCTCGCCCGAGGGGTCCCTGAGCCCGGGCTCGGACGGCGCCACCGTCTCGGTCGACGGCTCGTCGTCGCGCCACACCGGCGTCTCGGTGGTGAACTGAGACCACACGTCCACGTCGTCGTCGCTGCCCGAGCCGCTACCGGAGGCCTGCGGGTCCATCCGCGGGATCTCCCCCGTGGGCGGGTCGGTCCAGTGCGGAAGCGGTCCGGTGTCGTTGGGCCCGAAGCGCAGACGCCGTTCGCCGGTGTCGTCGCCGCTGGCCGGACGATCGGTCGGCTCGTCCGGGAACAACGGGCCACCGAACGCTTCGGATTCGGATGCGTCCTCGCTGCTCCCTTCGGGCCGCCACCGCTCGTCACTCATCGACTCCCCTTCCTCATGTGCGCCACGGGCCCGAGGTCAGACCTCGAGCAGCTCGGCCTCTTTGCGGCCGAGGGCCGCGTCGATGGCCTCGACGTGGTCGTGGGTGATCTTCTCGAGCTCCTTCTCGGCCCGTTCGAGCTCGTCGGCGGAGATCTCTCCGGCCCGCTCGGATCCTTCGAGGTGCTTGCGGGCCTCCCGCCGGAGGTTGCGCACGGCGACCCGTCCGTCCTCGGCCATGTGCTTCACGACCTTGACGAACTCCTTGCGCCGCTCCTCGGTGAGCGGGGGGAACGAGAGCCGGATGACCGTTCCGTCGTTGCTGGGGGCGACGCCGAGGTTGGCGTCGACGATCGCCTTCTCGATCGCCCCGAGTGAGCTCCGGTCGTGCGGTTTGACCAGCAGCTGCCGGGCTTCCGGGACCTGGATGCCGGCCAGTTGCTGCAGGGGCACCGGAGAGCCGTAGTACTCGACGTTGAGCTTCTCGATCAGGGCGGGGGCGGCGCGACCGGTGCGAACGGTCTGGAACTGCGACTGCACATGCCCGACGGCCTTGTCCATCTTGTCGATGGCTTCGAGGAGCGTCTCTTCGATCACCTGGCCCAGCGTAACGCTCCCGGTGTCGCGGCTGGGCGTACCCCTCCGACGCCCGACGTCGTGATCAGGTGATCATCGTGCCGACTTTGCCGCCCTCGAGGATCGCCCGCAGCGAGCCCGGCGCGGTCATGTCGAACACGACGATCGGGATCTTGTTGTCCCGGCAGAAGGCGATGGCGGTGGCGTCCATCACCTTGAGGTCCTTGTTCATGACCTCCATGTAGCCGATCTCGTCGAACTTCGTTGCCGTGTCGTCGGTGCGGGGATCGGCGTCGTAGACGCCGTCGACCCCGGAGTGGGTGCCCTTGAGCAACGCCTCGGCGTCGATCTCGGCGGCCCGGAGCGCGGCGGCGGTGTCGGTCGTGAAGAAGGGGTTGCCGGTGCCCGCGGCGAAGATTACGACCCGGCCCTTTTCGAGGTGACGGACCGCGCGTCGGCGGATGTACGGCTCGGCGATCCGCGGCATCTCGATCGCCGACTGCACCCGCGTGGCCTGCCCCAGTCGCTCGAGTGCGTCCTGCAGAGCGAGAGCGTTCATCACCGTGGCGAGCATGCCGATGTGATCGGACTGGGTGGCGTCCATGCCGGCCAGCTCCCCGATCCGGCCTCGCCAGAAGTTGCCACCCCCGACGACCACCGCGACGTCGACGTCGAGCCCTTGGCGCAGATCGATGATGTCGTGGGCGGTCTTCGCCAACGTTGCCCCATCGAGGCCCTTGCCCGAGTTCCCAGCCATCGCCTCACCCGAGGGCTTGAAGACAATCCGTCGCCAGCGCGGCCCCTCGCGGCGCCCGTCCGGATCCCCCACGGTCAGCCGATCTCCACCTGGGCGAACCGGACGACCCGCGCCGATCCGACGAGCTGGCCCACAGACTGCTTGTCGTCCTTGGCGTAGGGCTGGTCGAGCAGAGCCACCGTCTTGTAGAAGCCGCCGAGTCGGCCCTCGACGATCTTCGGGATCGCCTGCTCGGGCTTGCCCTCGTTGCGCGTGATCGCCTCGAGCGTGGCCCGCTCGGCGTCGATCACCTCGGCGGGAACATCGTCGCGGGACAGGTACCGCGGTCGGGCGAAGGCGACGTGGACGGCGACGTCGTGGGCGATCTGCCGGTCCCCGCCGGCCAGCACCACGAGCACACCGTTGACCCCGCGCCCACCCTGAATGTGCAGGTAGCTGTCGATGATCTCGTCGTCGGACGCCTCGAGCCGGACGATCTCGCCGAGCTCGATGTTCTCCTTGAGGGTGATCTTCAGGTCGTCGAGCCGCGGCTGGCGGTCGGCGACGGCCTCCGTGCCCTTGGCCACGACCACGCGCGCCAGGTCCTGAGCCTCGAGCTTGAAGTGCTCGCTCGCGGCGACGAAGTCGGTCTCGCACTTCAACGCGACGAGGGCACCGACGTTGTCGTCGACGACGAGGGCGACCACGCCCTGGGAGCTCTCGCGGTCGCTGCGCTTGGCACTCGCCGCGAGCCCCTGCTCGCGAAGCCACTGCTTGGCCGCCTCGACGTCGCCGTCGTTCGTCTCGAGCGCCCGTTTGGCGTCCATCATCCCGGCGCCGGTGGACCGGCGCAGCGCCTGAACGTCCTGAGCCGTGAACGCCATCGCTCAGCCCTCCGTCCCGACGCCGGCGTCGGCCTCGTCAGCGGCGCGCTGATCGGAACTGGCGTCCGCCTCGGGCGCGGCCTCCGCCTCGGGCGCGGCCTCCGTCTGGGGAGCCGCCTCCACGTCGGGAGTGGGCTCCGCCTGGGGAGGCGCCTCCGCCTCGGGAGTGGGCTCCGTCTCGGGAGCGGGCTGCTCCACAGCGGCGGGCTCCGCACTCGACTCCGGTGCCACGGCCTCGGCGGGTGCGGCCGGAGCCGTCTCGGCCGCGGCCGGGGCTGGTTGCTCGACGGCGGCGGGCTCGGCGCTCGGCTCGGGCACCGCGGCCTCGGCGGGTGCGGCCGGAGCCGTCTCGGCCGCGGCTGTCGACGCCGGCGCCCTGCCGGCGGCGAGGCGGGCCTCGCGGTCGGCCTGGGCCGCTGCGGCCTGGCGCCGGGCCGCGGCCTGCTCAGCGGCGAAGGCGGCCTCCTGCTCCGGCGTGCGCGCCGCCGCGGCCGGGCCGGGCTCGCGCTTGGCGGCGATGAACCGACCTTCCTCGACGGCGTCGGCGATCACCCGGGCGAGGAGCGAGTTGGCCCGGATCGCGTCGTCGTTGCCGGGGATCGGGTACTGGACGAGCTCCGGGTCGACGTTGGTGTCGACGACGGCGACCACCGGGATGCCGAGCTTGTTGGCCTCGGTGACGGCGATGTGCTCCTTCTTCGTGTCGAGCACGAAGATCGCGTCGGGACGACGGGACAGACCCCGGATCCCGCCCAGGTTGCGCTGGAGCTTCTCCATCTCCCGCACGTGCTGGAGGGCTTCCTTCTTCGGCATCGCGTCGAACTCACCGGAGTCGCGCATGCGCTCGTACTCGAGCATCTTGTTGACCCGCTTGGAGATGGTGTCGAAGTTCGTCAGCATCCCGCCGAGCCAGCGCTCGTTGACGTAGGGCATGCCGCACTTCTCGGCGTAGCTGCGCACCGGGTCCTGCGCCTGCTTCTTCGTGCCGACGAACAGGATCACGCCCCCACCGGCGACGAGGTCGCGGACGAACTCGTACGCCCGCTCGACCCGGCCCAGCGTCTGTTCGAGATCGATGATGTAGATCCCGTTGCGCTCGCCGAAGATGAACCGCTTCATCTTCGGGTTCCAGCGCCGAGTCTGGTGTCCGAAGTGGACGCCGGCCTCCAGCATCTGCCGCATGGTGATGACAGCCATGGCACTACTCCTCGTTGCGGTTGTCGCACCCGCGCACCGGCGCCGGAGCGACCGCAAGAGGTGAGCGGGCAGGTGATCGGACGGTCCACCGGACGGTGGGCCGGTCGCAGAGCTTACCGGACGGGCAGCGGCCTCGTTCTGTCCGCCGAGAGGAGCGGGAAGAACGGGAGGAACGGAAGGAACGGAAGGAACGGGACGCCGCAGTCCAATCGGGGCGCCGGGGCGGGACGTGGGGCGCTGCCGTCGGTCGGCACGAGACGGGCTCGCTCGACCAGCCGCCCGAGGTACGGCGCCGGATCGACGTACTGGTCGCCGATGCGGAGCCCGAAGTGCAGGCCACCCGCCGAGACCCCGACCGTCGCGCCGGCGACGACCGGGTCACCGATGCCGAACGGGCTGCCGGCGAGCTCGCCGTACGTCGCCCGGAGGCCGTCGGCGTGGCCGACGACCAGGTAGAAGGTGCCGGCGACCCATCCACTGAAGGTCACGACGCCGGCGGCGGCCGCCCGCACCGGTGCGCCGGCGGGAACGTCGTACGTGATGCCTCGATTGCCCGGACACCACGGACAGGCCGGCTCCCGGAACGGATCGGCCACCGGCGCCGACACCGGGGGCAGCAGGCAGGAGGACAGGAGGAGGGACGCGAACAGACCCATGAGCACTTCCTTGCGGTTCGTCGATCACTGCGGTGGGCGACGCGGCCCACGAAGCCCACGAGGGCGGAACTGCGGCCCGACGGTTCAGGCGACGCCGGCCGCGGTCATCCGCGCCCGGAGGTAGAGCACCGACTTGGTATGGATCTGGGGGACGCGGCTCTCGCTGACCCCGAGGACACGACTGATCTCGGCCAGCGTGAGGCCCTCGTCGTAGTAGAGCGAGAGGACGAGCTTCTCCCGCTCCGGCAACTTGTCGATCGCGTTCCGCATGACCTCGCGGACCTCCCGGTCCTCGACGACGGCTGACGGCAAGACCGGCACTTCGCCGCTCAGCGCCCGCGGCTCCGCCCCGCTGTCGAGCGCCCGCTCGAGCGGGCCGACCGTGGTCGTCGCGATCGACGACAGCCATCGGTTCAGCTCGTCCCGACCGAGGCGGAGATGGCCGGCGAGCTCGTCGTCGGACGGGGCGTGACCGTGGATCGCCTCCAGCTCGTTGATCGCCCGCTCGACCTCGCGGGCCCTCGATCGCACCGAGCGCGGCACCCAGTCGAGCTCACGCAACCCGTCGTAGATCGCGCCCCGGATGCGGGGAGTGGCGAACGTCTCGAACTTCACCCCTCGCTGCGGATCGAACCGCTCGATGGCGTCGATCAGGCCGAGCACCCCGGAGCTGACGAGGTCGCGCGGATCGACGGTGGACGGGAGACCGGCCCCCACCCGCCCGGCGACGAACTTGACCAGCGGCGCGTACGACACGATCAGGTGATCGCGGGCCGACGAGCTGCGCCGCTTGAGCCAGCGGTCCCACTGTTGCGCCAGGTACGGATCGACGTCGACGATGCTCATGCTCGGGGGTGCGCGTCTCGATACGCGGCGCGGAGGCGCTCGCGGCTGACGTGGGTGTAGCGCTGCGTCGTCGCCACGTCGGTGTGCCCGAGCAGTTCCTGGACGGCTCGGAGGTCCGCACCCCCGTCGAGGAGGTGGGTGGCGAAGCTGTGCCGCAGCGCGTGCGGATGGGTCGGCGTCGGTGAGCGGCGGTCGACGATGCGACGGACGTCGCGCGGCGTCAACCGCCGGCCGCGCTCGTTGCCGAACAACGCCCGGCCGGCCGCTGACGAGGTGGGCGAGGTGGAAGAGGTCTGCGACACCTCGTCGACGACGACGTCGTGGCGAACCTCGAGCCAGCGGCGCACAGCAATGGCGGCCGGCTCCGACATCGGCACCCGACGCTCCTTCGACCCTTTGCCCCAGACGGTGACGGCACCAGCGGAGAAGTCGATCGAGTCGCAGCCGAGCCCGCAGAGCTCGCTGACGCGAAGCCCGGAGCCATAGAGCAACTCGAGCACCGCGTCGTCGCGCCGCCGGCGCCACTCCGGCTCGCCGTCGGGACGAGCGGCGTCGAGCAAGTGCTCGAGGTCGCGCCGGTCGAGCACCCGCGGCAGGCGGCCGTCGCCACCTCGGGCCTGGAGTCCGATCGTCGGATCGGTGGCGACGCGTCCCGTGCGGGCGAGCCAGCGGAAGTAGCGCCGGAGGGACGCCGCCTTCCGAGCGATGCTGCGGCGCGCGTACTGACGAGTGGTGAGGAAGGCGAGATACCGACGGACGGTGGTGCGCTTGACCGCCCCGGGCCCGCCGACGCCCCCACGGCCGGCCCATTCGGCGAATCCCCGAATGTCGGCGACGTAGGCCTCCACCGTCCGCGCCGACAGTGAGGTCAGCGAGCGCGCGAAGGCATCGACCGACCACTCCGCGGACGGCGCCGAGTCGACGGCGACGACGGCGGAGGACGTGGCGTCCCGCGCGACCGACACTGAGGCGAGGGTATTCGCTCATGACGGCGCGACCGGGGCATCCGCGCGAGAGAAAAGCGTGTGGTCACCCCGCCTCCCACGTGAGTACCGGCTCGAACCATCCGCCCGCCTCGCGCACCCAGCCGGTGCGCTCGAGGTGGGCGAGCGCCATTGCCGCCTCGGTGATCGGCAGCTCGAGGTCGACCACGACCTCGTCGAGCGTGCACGCGTCGCGCCGGCACCGGTCGAGCACGGCGGCCTGGATGCCGCGTGGGATCGGCCGCGGGTCGTAGGCCGTGGCGCTAGCCCGACGGGTGTCGAGGCCGAGGGCGATGAGCACGTCGTCGGTGCAGGTGACCGGAGCGGCGCCGTCGCGCACGAGCTGGTTGGTGCCGGCGGCGGCGCGGTTGCGGACCGACCCGGGAACGGCCATCACCTCGACGGAGCGCTCGACCGCAGCCTGGGCGGTGATCAGCGACCCGCCCCGCTCCCGACTCTCGACAACCACGAGGACCTCGCTCAGCGCGGCGAGAATGCGGTTGCGCAGCGGGAAGCGGAACGGCTCCGGGGCCGTGCCCGGCGGCCACTCCGAGAGGAGGACGCCGCGTGCGCACACCTCGTCCCACAGCGCGGCGTGCTGCCGCGGGTACGGCGCGTCCGGACCGTTGCCGACGACGGCGACCGGACGCCCGTCGGCGACGGTGAGCACACCCCGGTGGGCGGCGCCGTCGATGCCCTTGGCGAGTCCCGACACCACACTGACCCCGGCCTCGGCGAGGCCTCGGCCGAGCGACGCGGCGATCTCCCGCCCGACGCCGGTGGCGTTGCGCGTCCCGACGATGCCGACCCGCCGCGCCTCCAACGCGGCCAGGTCGCCCCGCACGAACAACGCGGCCGGCGGCTGAGGGTCGTGACGCAGTGGGACCGGGAACTCGTCGTCGCGCAGCGTGACGACACGGATGCCGCCGGCGGCACAGCGCTCGGCCCACTCGCTCGGCGGGCGTCGCGCGGCCGAGGCCCGCCAGGCCGCCCGCACCGGTGGCGTGAGCAGGCGGGCGACGTGCGCCACCGGACGCGCATCGCCCGCGGCCACCGCGTATGCCTCGACCGGCTCGTGGTGGGCGAGGAGCACCCGCAGGCGGGCCACCGTCATGAGGTCGAAGCCGGCGAGCGCGGCGACGTGGCCGGCGATCGGATCAGCGGCTGCCGTGGACATGGTCAGGCCACCAACCCGGGGGCCGACGCCCGCAGGCGGCTGCGCAGCGAGAGCGCCACCTCGACGTGTTCGACCTCGACCACGTCGGCCGGGCACGCGGCGAGATCGGAGATCGTTCGCGCCACGCGCCGGATCCGGTGGTAGCCGCGACCGGTGAGCCGTCCGCGCTCGATCTCGGACCGCAGCAGGGCGCGCGCCTCGCCGGTGAGCGGGGCCAGTCGATCGAGCAGTTCGCCGTGCAGCTCGGCGTTGAGGCGGCCCGCCCGCTCGAGGGCGACGGCACGCGCCGCCGCGACGCGCCGGGCGACGACCGCGCTGGGCTCACCCCCACCCGGATCGAGCAGGTCGTCGACGTCTGGACGCTGCACCGCGACCCGCAGGTCGAAGCGGTCGAGCAACGGGCCGGACAGCCGGCGCAGGTACCGCAGCCGGGCGAGCTCACCGCACTCGCACGAGCCGGGCGGTCCGCCACCGCACGGGCAGGGGTTGGTGGCGGCGACGAGCTGGAAGCGGGCGGGGAGGACGACGTGGATCGATGCCCGCGAGACACGGATCACTCCCTCCTCGAGCGGCTCGCGCAGACCGTCGAGCACGGACGGGGCGAATTCGGCGAGCTCGTCGAGAAAGAGCACGCCACCGTGGGCGATGCTGATCTCGCCGGGCCGCAACGTGTGCGATCCGCCGCCGACGAGTGCCACCACCGAGCTCGTGTGGTGGGGGGCCCGGAACGGTGGAACCCGCACCAGTCCCCCGTGCGTCATCGCCACCCCGGCCGCCGAGTGCACCATCGTGGCCTCGAGTGCGAGCGTGCGATCGAGGGGTGGAAGGAGCCCGGGGAGCCGTTGGGCGAGCATCGTCTTGCCCGAGCCGGGCGGGCCGACGAGCAGGACGTGATGCCCACCGGCGGCCGCGATCTCGAGCGCCCGCCGGGCCACGGGCTGCCCCCGGACGTCGGCGAGATCGGGCGCCGCCGGCTCATCGATCCCGGTTCCTGGACCCGGGTCGGGCGGCCACGAGGCTTCGCCGGTGAGCGCGGCGAGCACGTCCGACAGGCTCGTCGCCACGCGCACCGCGCCGGTCGCGGCGACGTGGGCCTCGGCACTCGAGGCGACGGGCACCACGACGTCGAGCCCCTCGAGCACGGCCACCATCGGCGCCACGCCCGGCACCCGCCGCAAGGAGCCGTCGAGTCCGAGCTCACCGACGAACCCGAGACCTGCCACCGACTCGGCAGGGAGCTGCCCGTCGGCGACGAGCACACCGACGGCGATGGCGAGGTCGAGCCCGGCCCCCGACTTGCGGCGCCCGGCCGGGGCCAGGTTCACCGTGATCGTCCGCTTGGGCCAGGCGCGGCCCGAGCTCAGGACCGCGGCGCGGACCCGGTCACGGGACTCGCGGCACGACGGATCGGGCATGCCCACCATGTGGTACCCGGGGATGCCCGGACCGACGTGAACCTCGACGGTGACCTCGTACCCGTTGGCCCCGAGCACGGTGGCGGCGGGGATCGATGCGAGCACAGCTCCTCCAACCAAATGACGATGCACATCTGGCTGGGACGGAGCCGGCCCCACGACGGCGTTGCGACGACCCTACCGGGGAGGGTGTCAAGGTTGGCCGGTCACGTCCACGCCCCCGAGACCACGCCGAGCGCGAGCAGCAGCGCCAGCGCGATCAGGACCACCAGCTTGTGACGCCGGTTGCCTCGGGCCGCCAAGGAGAGGATCACGGCCACCGCGAGCACGCTCGTGGATGCCCGCACGGACGCCCCGCCGGCAGGAGTCGCGAGCGCCAGGTACGAGCCGTAGATCCCGACGAGCACCAGCGCGATCCGTTGCCACCTCGGGCCGGCGCCGCCCGGAGCGGCGGCGCCGGCCATCGGATTCGTGGCCATCAGGCGTTGTTGCAGCCGGGCAACCCGAACTTCGTCGTGGAGACCCAGTCGCCGTTGTACAGCTTCTCGATGAACAACGGGACGTTGACGGCGATGCCCCCGCCGACGTCCGCGGTCCGGAACTGACCGGTGCGCCACGAACGGTGGATCGCGAAGGGCGAGACACCGTCGATGCCCCGGTACCGTCCGCCCGATTCAACGAGCCCGTCGTAGTGCCAACCCCCGAGCCAGTGGCCCCAGTCCGTGACGTCGTACGACGTGACGGGGGTGCGGGGCCAGACGCGGGTGTAGTTGTAGTTCCAGTCCTGCGTCATCTTGAAGCTGAACAGCACCATCCCGACCCGGTTGCGGATCTTGCGCCGGGTCCACACCCGGCACCACTGCAGCGGGACGGGCAGACGCGACGAGCTCACCGACTCGTGCCGCGCCGGTGACGGCGCGAACCGGTAGGTGACATCGGTGACGGCCACCGGGATGGCGTCGGCAAGCTCCGGGTGATGCCGGAAGATGTCGATGGCCTCGGCCGCGGTCAGGTCGGTGAGCGCGGTCGCGCCCTCGACGAACGCCTCTTCCTCGTCGGTGAGCGGCGAGATCGGGGCGGTCGCCGCCGCGGCCGACGACGGGGCGGCGGTCGCGGCGCCGCCGAGTCCGACGAGCAGCGCCAGCACGAGGGCGAACCCGCGCCGGCGGCGACGATGGTGCGGCACGAGCGTGCCGTGGATCGGTTCCAACACGATTCCTCCAAACCAAACGTTTGGTGACATCTGGCTGGGACGGTGCCGGCCCCACGACGGCTCAGTGAGAACAGTACGCAGGGGGTGTCACAGGTGGACCGACCGTGCGTTCGATCGCGGCGGCGCCGCCCGCCGCCGGCGGACGTTCAGCTCCAGAGCGTCACGTACACGGGTGGCCGGAACCGCGACGCGGGCACCCCGCCGTCGGCCCGGTACATCGCCTGGGTGGCGTCGGAGGTCGCGAGGAACCGCTGCAGGCGGCGGACGACGGAGGGACACCGGTCGCCGTTGAGCGTGCTGACGTGCCACAGCAGCTCGATCGGGGTCCCCGGCACGGCCAACGGAGCCACGTCGGGATGCGGGTCCCGGATCCACAGATGCTCGATCGCCGGCGCCACGCCGGGCCCCGCGGCCGCCGCCGCCCAGGCCGCCGGCTGGGTCGGGAACACCCGGACGTTCGACTCGGGCACGCCGATGCCGTCGAGCAGCCGGCCGAGGTCCGACTCCGGGTCGGCCGCCGTCGGGTCGACCAGCCACTGCTCGTGGCGTAGGGCGGCGAGCGACCGCAACCGCTCGCGATGACCACGGTGGCACTGGCCGGCGACGACGAGCAGGCGGTACCGGAGCAGCGGCTCGCTGACGACACCGGGCGCGCCTGGACCGGCGATCACCGGTCCGAGGGCGACGTCGGCGAGGCGTTCGGCGAGCAGGGCGCGCATCTCGCTGCTCGTGGCGATCCCGAGCGTGGCCTCGACGTTCGTCGCCCGGCGAGCGAAGGACTGCAGCAACGCCGGCGCGACCGAGTCACCGACGTTGGCCGCGGCGACGACGCGCAGCAGGTCGTCGTCTCCGTTGGCCGACCGCACCGCGTCCTCGGCAGCCACGGCGAGGTTCACCATCTGCGATGCCAGGCCGACGACGCGCTGGCCGGCCGGAGTCAGGGTGAGCGTCGCCCCGGTCCGGGTGACGAGCTGATCACCGAGGCTCTGACGGAGCGCGGCGAGGGCCTGCGACACGGCCGGCTCGCTGACCCCCAGCGCGCTCGCCGCGGCGCGGAGCGAGCCGAGGCGCACGACCAGCACGAAAACCTTCAGCTGGTTGAGGGTCACGGGCGGATGGTAGGGGCGGCCCGTCGCCGGGAATACGCGGCCGCGTCTCGGGTTTATAGTTGTGATCGCAACAATTTGGAGGCCCGACATGCCAGCTGTGACCGCTGATCCCGTGACCCTGCCGAGGTTGCCTGCCCCGCCGGCCGAGAGCCGCGATCGCCACGTGCGCTCCGTGACCACGGCGCCGCAGGGCTTCGAAGGCGAGGGCTTCCCGGTTCGGCGGGCGTTCGCCGGCGTCGACCTGCAGCAGCTCGACCCGTTCATCCACATGGACCAGATGGGCGAGGTCGATTACGCCCCGTACGAGCCCAGAGGCACCGACTGGCACCCGCACCGCGGGTTCGAGACGGTCACCTACATGATCGACGGCGCCTTCCAGCACCAGGACTCGCACGGCGGCGGCGGCCTGATCACGAACGGCGCGACGCAGTGGATGACCGCCGGCGAGGGCATCCTTCACATCGAGACCCCGCCGGAGGAGCTCGTGATCAGCGGCGGGCGCTTCCACGGGATCCAGCTCTGGGTCAACCTCCCGGCCCGCGACAAGTTCTCGCCGCCCCGCTACCAGAGCCTCGAGGGCGAGCAGGTGACCCTGCTGTCGTCGCCCGACGGCGGCGCGCTCGTCCGGGTCATCGCCGGCGAGATCGCGGGCCATCAGGGCCCGGGCAGCACCCACACCCCGATCACCGTCGCCCACGTCACGGTCTCGCCCGGCGGTCGCGTGACGGTGCCCTGGAGGGCGGACTTCAACGCGCTCGCCTACGTGCTGGAGGGCACCGGCGACGTCGGGCCCGAACGGCGCCCGATCTCGATGGGGCAGCTCGCCGTGTTCGACGGCGGCGACACGGTCACCGTGGGGGCGAGCAGGAACGAGCCGCTCGACGTGCTCCTCCTCGGCGGCCAGCCGATCCGCGAGCCCGTCGCGGCGTACGGACCGTTCGTCATGAACACCCGGGCCGAGTTGATGCAGGCGTTCGAGGACTTCCAGGCGGGTCGCCTCGGCACGATCCCGGCCGACGGCCTCCACCCGTACCGGCGACCGGCTTAACCGAACCCTTATCGCCCGGTTGACGCCGGGGCGGTCCCGGACGGATCATCGACGCAGTGGGGGGAAATTCGTCCGCGCGCGGACGGTAGCGACTCGTAGGGGGCGTCGACCATGCAGACACCGGCACCGTTCGGATACGAGCGGGCGAGCAGCGTCGACGACGCGATCACCCTCCTCGAGCGGCTCGGACCGGAGGCCCGGCTCATCGCCGGCGGCCACTCGTTGCTGCCGATGATGAAGCTGCGCCTCGCCCGGCCCGAGCATCTCATCGACATCAACGAGCTCGCCGGCGAGCTGTCCTACATCCGCATCGACGGTGACGAGCTGCTGATCGGGGCGATGACCCGCCATGCCGAGCTGCTCGACTCGGCGGTGGCGGGTGAGCACTTCCGCATCTTCCACGACGCCGAGCGGGTCATCGCCGACCCGGTCGTGCGCAATCGGGGAACGATCGGCGGCTCGATTGGCCAGGCCGACCCGAGCGAGGACCTGTCGGCCGTGTTCTCCGCGCTCCGCGCCAACATCGTGATCCGGGGATCCGGCGGCAATCGCACCGTGCCGGCGCGCGAGTTCTTCCTCGGCCCGTACGAGACGGCGGTCGGTGACGCCGAGATGATCATCGAGATCCGCGTGCCGATCCGGCCAGGCATCGGCAGCGCCTACCGGAAGGTCGAGCGGCGCGCCGGGGACTGGGCTGTCGCCGCCGCCGGCGCGTGCGTGTGGCTGGACGGCACCACCGTCACGGAGGTCGGCATCGGCCTGACCGCCGTCGGCGCGCCCCGGTTCTGCGCCCCGGACGCCGAGGACGCGCTCCGCGGCGAGACCGTGTCCGACGAGGCGATCGACCGCGCCGGCGAGCTCGCCGCGGCGCACAGCAATCCGGCGACCGATCAACGGGGACCGGCCGACTACAAGCGCCACCTCGCGGGTGAGCTGACCAAACGGGCGCTGCGCGCCGCCGTTGCCCGGGCGCAGGGCAGGGAGGACTGACCGATGTCGATGAACATCTCCATCACGGTGAACGGAGAGCCCCGCACGGCGGAGGTCGAGCCCCGAGTGCTCCTCGTGCACCTGCTCCGTGACCAGTTCGGCTTGAACGGCACGCACTGGGGCTGCGACACGTCGAACTGCGGGGCGTGCGTGGTCATGCTCGACGGCACGCCGGTGAAGAGCTGCACCGTGCTCGGCGTCATGACCGACGGCCATCGGGTCGACACGGTCGAGGGCATGGAGGGGCCGGATGGTCTCGATCCGGTGCAGCAGGGCTTCATGGAGTGCCACGGCCTGCAGTGCGGCTTCTGCACCCCGGCGATGATGCTGACCGCCCGGTGGCTGCTCGACCGCGACCCCGACCCCGACGAGGCGACGATCCGCGAGGCGATCAGTGGCCAGCTCTGTCGATGCACCGGCTACCACAACATCGTCAAGGCCGTGCGCTGGGCGGCGGAGCATCCGAAGGAGGTCGTGGCGTGACGTCCACTGCGTTCCCCGGTCACGCAGGCCGATGCTGGCCGCTCGCTCGCTGGCGCTCGCTCGCTCGCATCGTCGAGAGGATCCACCAGTGACGTCCATTGCGTTCCCCGGCCACGCCGCATACTGCCTGCGCAGCTGCTGGCCGCTCGCTCGCTGGCGCTCGCTCGCTCGCATCATCGAGAGGATTCACCAGTGACGACTACCGAAGTCCGCATCTCGGAGGCCGGCAACCCGATCGGCTTCGGGCGCATGCTGCGCAAGGAGGACGCCCGCTTCCTCCGGGGCAAGGGCAATTTCCTCGACGACGTCGTGATGCCGGGCATGCTGCACGGGGCGATCCTCGCCAGCCCGTACGCCCACGCCCGGATCGTCTCCATCGACACGTCGGCCGCCGAGGCCCACCCGAAGGTCAAGGCGGTGATCACCGGCCAGATGCTGGACGGGCTCAAGCTGGCCTGGGTGCCGACGATGTCCGGCGACGTGCAGGCCGTCCTCGCGACCGACAAGGTGCGCTACCAGGGCCAGGAGGTCGCGTTCGTCATCGCCGAGGATCGCTACTCGGCCCGCGACGCGCTCGAGTTGATCGACGTCGAGTACGAGCCGCTGCCGCCGATGATCGACGCCCGCAAGGCACTCGACGCCGACGCTCCGCTCGTGCGCGACGAGATCGACGGCAAGCGGGACAACCACATCTTCGACTGGGAGTCCGGCGACAAGGCGGCCACTGACGCGGCGTTCGCCGGCGCCGACGTGACCGTCGGCCTCGACGTCCTCTACCCGCGCTCGCATCCGGCGCCGATGGAGACGTGCGGATCGCTCGCCTACATGGACCCGATCAGCGGCAAGCTCACCGCCTACATCACGAGCCAGGCTCCGCACGCCCACCGGACCGTCTACGCCCTGGTGGCGGGGATCCCGGAGCACAAGATCCAGGTCATCTCGCCGGACATCGGCGGCGGGTTCGGCAACAAGGTCCCGATCTATCCCGGCTACGTGCTCGCGGTCGTCGGCTCGATCGTCACCAAGCGTCCGGTGAAGTGGATGGAGGACCGCAGCTCGAACCTCATGACCACCGGGTTCGCCCGCGACTACCACATGCACGCCGAGATCGCCGCGACGAGCGAGGGCAAGATCCTCGGCGTCAGGGTCGACGTCATCGCCGACCACGGCGCGTTCAACGCCACGGCCCAGCCGACGAAGTACCCGGCCGGGTTCTTCCACATCTTCACCGGCTCGTACGATTACGGCGCCGCGCACTGCAAGGTCACGGGCGTGTACACGAACAAGGCACCCGGCGGTGTCGCCTACGCGTGCTCGTTCCGGATCACGGAGGCGGTGTACCTGATCGAGCGGGTCATCGACCGGCTCGCCGACGAGCTGGGCATGGACCCGGCCGAGCTGCGGATGAACAACCTGCTGCGCCCGGAGCAGTTCCCGTACACGACGCCGACCGGCTGGGAGTACGACTCGGGTGACTATCCCACCACCATGCGCAAGGCGATGGAGCTCGCCGGCTACGACGAGCTGCGCCGGGAGCAGGCGGAGCGCCGAGCGGAGGCGGCGGCGAGCGGCCACCCCGAGTCACAGACGTACATGGGCATCGGGCTGGCGTTCTTCACCGAGGGGGTCGGCGCGGGGCCGCGCAAGCACATGGACATCCTCGGTCTCGGCATGGCCGACGGCTGCGACCTCCGCCTGCACCCCACCGGCAAGGCGCAGCTCCGGCTGTCCGTGCAGTCCCAGGGGCAGGGCCACGAGACGACGTTCGCCCAGATCGTGGCCCACCAGCTCGGCATCCCACCGGAGGACGTGGAGGTCATCCACGGTGACACCGACAACACGCCCTTCGGGCTCGGGACGTACGGGTCGCGGTCGACCCCGGTGTCCGGCGCGGCCGCCGCGGTCGTCGCCCAGCGAGTGCGGGACAAGGCCCGGATCATCGCCGCCACCGCTCTCGAGTGCGATCCGGAGGACCTCGAGTGGACGGACGGCTCGTGGCAGGTCCGGGGCGACCCCGCCCACTCCAAGACGATCGCCGAGATTGCCCTGCTGGCACACTCGAACCTGGAGCTGCCCGAGGGCGTGGAGGGTCATCTCGACGCCCAGGCCGTCTACAACCCGCCCAACCTCACGTACCCGTTCGGCGCCTACATCTGCGTCGTCGACGTCGATGCCGGCACCGGCGAGGTGAAGGTGCGACGGTTCATCGCCGTCGACGACTGTGGCCCGCGCATCAACCCGATGATCGTCGAGGGTCAGGTGCACGGCGGCCTGGCCGAGGGCATCGGGATGGCGTTGATGCAGGCGATCACGTTCGACGAGGACGGCAACTGCCTGAACGGGTCGTTCATGGACTACCTGCTGCCGACGTCGATGGAGGTGCCGAGCTTCGAGCTCGGCGAGACGGTCACGCCGTCGCCGCACCATCCGCTGGGCGTCAAGGGCGTCGGAGAGTCGGCGACCGTCGGGTCGCCGCCGGCGGTGGTCAACGCGGTGCTCGACGCGCTCAAGCCGCTCGGCGTGAAGTCGGCCGACATGCCGCTCACCCCGGCCCAGGTGTGGCTGGCGATCCAGGGCCGCCCGGCCAGGACGGACCTCGCCTTCACGTGACGCTCGTCTGCCCCCATCCGAGGGTTTCGTGTCATCCGAGGGTTTCGTGCGGGACGCTCCGGCGCATAACCCTCCAGTGATGGACGAGATCGCCGCCCGCGCGGAACAGCTGCGGCGCGAGCGGGTGCCGTTCGTCCACGCCCGGGTGGTGCTCGCCGAGAAGCCGACCAGCGCGCACCCCGGCGATGAGGCGATCGTGCTGCCGGACGGGTCGATGGAGGGCTTCGTCGGCGGCGACTGCGCCGAGTCGACGGTGCGAGCCCAGGCGCTCGCCGTGCTCGACTCCGGCGAGAGCGTCGTGCTGCGGATCAGTCCGACGGCGGAGGAGCCGGTGCCGGGCAAGCTGATGGCGCACAACCCGTGCCTGTCGGGCGGGACCCTCGAGATCTTCCTCGAACCACGGCGGCCTCCCCCGCTCGTGGCCGTCGCGGGCGACAGCCCGATCGCCCGGGCCCTCGTCCACGTGGGCGGGGCGCTCGGCTACGAGATGGTGCACACCGACCCGGACGACCCGATCCCCGACGGCGCCGTTGCGGTCGTCGTCGCGACCCACGGCCGCGACGAGGCCGAGGTGCTCGTCGCAGCGCTCGAGGCCGGCGCGGCGTACGTCGGGCTGGTCGCCAGCCCGAAGCGGGGCACCGCCGTCGTCGGCGGCCTCGAGGTCGACGACACGCTGCGCGCCCGCGTGATCACACCCGCGGGGTTGGACATCGGTGCCCGCACACCAGAAGAGGTCGCGATGTCGATCCTCGCCGACATCGTCGCCCGCAGGCCCCGACCGTCCGCCCGTCCCTTCGGCGGCGAGTCCCTGAACGATACGACTGGGGGGCAGATCGCTCCGGGTGGGGGTCCCGGGGCACGTTCAGGGACCGCCGCCGATCCCGTCTGCGGCATGGCCGTGGCTGCGACGGAGTCGTCGTTGCACCTCGACCACGACGGCCGGCGCTCCTTCTTCTGCGGCACCGGCTGCCTTCGGGCCTTCGCCGCCGACCCCGCTGCCTACACGAGTTCTCCGGAGTCCTGATCGCGCGTAGCGCGATCCAGGAGGCTCAGAACCGCAAGTGGCGGAGATCGATGGTGGCGAGCTCGCCGCCGGTGATCTCGACCGGGTGGACGGCAGCGCCGGTGGCGTCGAGCACCCAGTAGGTGCCCTCGACGAGCTCGCAGAAGACCGCCGCCGTGACCGTGCGATCACCGAGCTGGCGGTCCCACACCCCGGTGTGGACGGAGACCGGGGGGTGGTGTTCCGACCGCAGGTGCAGCTCCCGCCCGACCGTCTGCGGGCTCATCGTCGCGACCATCGCCCCGATCTCGCCGCCGATGTCGAGGACGGGCGGCCCGCCGCGCACGTGCTCGTACGACTCCGTTGTCGCGTGCGTGCTCGTGCGCGTGCGGGTGCCCGTGGGGGTGCGGATGATGATCGTGCGGATGGCTGTGGGTGTGGCCACCCATCAGACCGACAGGGGCTTCACGTCGTAGCCGCTGACCGGGTGGTCGAGGTACGGGAACACGTCGAGGAAGGTCACGTTCCCCGGCGGCGTCACACCGTCGGTCACGATGCCCGCCGCGCCGTCCGGCGTGAACGACTTGTCGACAAGTGGGATCGTCGCCCCGGCGATGGCCTGCAGCTCGATCGTGACGACGTTGTCATACACCCGCCGCCCGTTCGGGAAGCCGGCCAGGTCGCCCCCGATGATGCCCATGATGTTCGGGTTCGGGCTCGGTGGGATCGCCACGTTGAGCCGCATCTCGTCGGCCTGGGTCGCGCCGGTGAAGTTCTGGAACCCCTTGACGACCCCGGCCGGGATGCCCGTGAGCAGGATCGCCAGCAGGTCGGCCCGCTCCTTGTTGTAAGCGGCCAGGTTCGGGAACACGTTGGGATACAGGAACGGCAGCAGCCGGGCCAGCTCGGGCCGGGCGACGTACTTGGCGAACCGGAAGTCCTGGTCGGGGCCGACCGCATTCCAGAGGTCCTTGCGGCTCATCGGCACGATGACCTCGTTGAACAAGGGCATCGCGAGCCGCGAGACCTGGGTGTACGGGCCGTACTGGTCGTCGCGGTCGCTGTCGCGGAAGCGGGCCTTCTGGCGGTAGGCCGAGCCCCAGACGCCGATGACCGATTCGGGCTTCATCACGTCGGTGGGCCGGCGCCCGTCCCGCGTGAGCCGGCGGATCGGCACCTGGATCGCGATCGTGTGCACGTTGAACGCCTTCAGGGAGTTGATGCCGTCAGCGGCCGGCATGGGATTGAACCGGTGCAGGTTCTGGAACGGACGCAGGACGGCGAGGTCGAAGACTGCGCCCAGGTCGACGTAGAAGCCGTCGAGTCGCTGGCCGCAGAACACCTTGATGCCGTTGTCGACGTCGTAAATCGCCGAGTTGGCGAGCGCCGCGTAGTTCGGCGTCGAACGGGGTCCGACGTTGCACGGCGGGCAGAACAGCCCGTCGCCGAGCTTGCGGTCGCGGCGGCCACGCACCTCCGTCACCGAGAACCTCTGCGGCCGGTTCCAGTTCCGGCTGTCGACGCTGTTGATCGGTGCGGTGTTGTAGAGGAACGTGTCCGGGTTCCGGATGTCGGTCTGGAACCGGAACTCGTAGACCACGTCGGCCTTGCCGTCGCCGTCATTGTCGATGTTGATGCGGTACAGCACGTCGTCGCCGAACTCGAAGAAGTTCGGGCCGCCGAACGGTGCCTGCAGGGGGACGTAGTTCGTGATGATCGTGACCGTGTCGGGACGGTCGGGGCTCACGAAGCAGTAGGTGTCGGTGTTGTCGGCGACCGGGTCCTTGGAGATCTCCGGCGCTTCACGGTGTGATGACATGGGTGCTCCTCCTCACCAGAACCAGCGGCGGTTGCTGATGCTGGACGGACGGGGCTCGTCGGTGGCGCGCAGCAGGCGACCGACGAGCCGGCGATCGGTGATCACGACTTCGTTCGTGCCGCGCAGGATCGAGACCTCGCCGCGCTTCACGTCGTGGATGAAGAACATCACGGGCTCGTGGCCGGCCCGATCGAGGATGGCGAGCTCCTCGTGTTCGGTCTGCGGGGCGGCACTCGCTGCGTTGACGCCGAGCGCGGCCACCGGCACCGCTGCCGCAGCACCCGCAGACGCGCGCAGGACGTCTCGTCGTGTCAATCTGTGCACGACCGTCTCCTTTGTGGGTCCGGCGGCCGGGTCCATCCGTGCCGCACGGCCCTCGTTCGTTGCCTGCCCGTCGACGGATTGGAGCGCCGCTGGATCTCCGCGACCGGAAACGGCCACCGACGACGGCCCCGCCGTCGCTATCGTCGAGGACGTGTCTGACGCCCGTGCGCTCGTTCTGATGCGGCCCCACCCGGGGCCGAAGTCGCGCGTGCGCTAGCACTTCATTCCGACCCCGGAGGATCTCCCCGGGGTCGATCGTCGGTCCACGTGGTGCTCCTCCGGCCGACCAGAGGAGACCATCACTATGAACACGACTATTCACGGCGTTCCCCGGCCACGCAGGCCGTTGGCAGCCGCTCGCTCGCTGGCGCTCACTCGCTCGCATCAGCCGCGGGAGGTCCGATGAACACGACCTACGTCACTGTCGCGATCCCCTACGTCAACGCCGCGCCGCACGTCGGCTACGCCTACGAGCTCGTGCAGGCCGACGTGTTCGCCCGCGCCCGCCGGCTCGCCGGCGACGAGGTGCGCTTCCTCGGAGGCACCGACGACTACTCGCTGAAGAACGTCCGGGCGGCCGCCGCTATCGGCGTGCCGACCGCTGAGTTCGTGGCCGCACGCGCCACCCAGTTCGCCGAGCTCGCCGGCCCGCTGGACCTCTCGTTCGACGACTTCATTCGCACGAGCGCCGATCCGCGCCACCGACCCGCGGTGGAGCGACTGTGGCTCGCCTGCGCCGCCAAGGGCGACCTCTACAAACGCGAGTACTCGGGCAACTACTGCGTCGGGTGCGAGCAGTTCTACGAACGGGCCGAGGCGCCCGGCCGTCGCTGTCCGGACCATGGCACCGATCTGGAGCCGGTCGTCGAGGAGAACTGGTTCTTCCGGCTCTCCGCCTATCAGGACCACATCGAGGAGCTCATCGGCAGCGGCGCGCTGACCGTGCACCCCGCGCCGTTCCGCGAGGAGGTGCTGTCGTTCGTGCGGCGCGGGCTCGCCGACATCAGCGTGTCGCGCTCGGTCCACCGCGCCAGGGACTGGGGCATCGGGGTGCCCGGCGACCCGTCACAGGTGGTGTACGTCTGGTTCGACGCCTTGACCAACTACCTCAGCGCGCTCGGCTTCGGCGCCGGCGACACCCCCGACTACCGGCGGTGGTGGCTGCAGTCCGACGAGCGGGTTCACGTCGTCGGGAAGGGGATCGTGCGGTTCCACGCCGTGTACTGGCCGGCGTTCCTGGCCGCCGCCGGCCAGCCGCCGCCGACCCGGATCCAGGTCCACCCGTACCTCACCGCGGGCGGCCGCAAGCTCTCCAAGTCGGGGGGCACGTCCATCGAGCCGCGCCAGGTCGTCGACGAGTACGGCACCGACGCGCTGCGCTGGTGGTTCGCGCGCGACGTGTCCCCGGTCGCCGACACCGACTACACGCCAGAGCGGCTGGCCGCGCGGGCGAACGAGGACCTGGCCAACGGGCTCGGCAATGTGACCAACCGCATCGTCACGCTCGTCCACCGCCTTCGCGACGGCGACGTGCCGGAGGTGGACGCCGAGCCCATCGAAGCGGTGCGCGGTCTCGAGCAGGACGTCACGGCGCGCCTCGCGGCCTTCGACCTCCGTGGCGCGACCGCCGCCATCGCCGCGGCGGTCACCGCGCTCAACCAGGACCTCGAGACCACCAAGCCGTGGCGGCGCGGCAGCGACCCGTCCGCGATCGATCATCTGCTCGTCCGCCACGTGCGCAGTGCCCGGGCCATCGCCCGCGCCGCTCGACCTGTCGTGCCGCAGCTCGCGGCCCGCCTCCTCACCCAACTCGACGGGGCGTCGCGGCTCCCGAAACCGGCGCCGGCATTCGCGCGATTGGGCTGAGGCCGGAGCGGGTCAGCCCGCCGACGGACGCGCCAACCCGTCGAGGAGCCGGCGCAGGCTCTTGCCGACTGCGGCGCGGGCGCGCTGCTGATCGGGGGCGCGGGCGATCAACATGCCGCCCTGCATGAGCGCGCCGAGCAATAGTTGGGCGAGCACGTCGAGGTCGCTCGCGTCGATCGTGCCGTCGCGCTCAGCGGCGCGCAGCGCGGCGAGGATCGGGGCGTGGGCGTACTGCTCGTCGATCTCGTGGTAGCGGTCGATGCCGAGCACGGCGGGAGCGTCGACGAGTGCGATGCGTTGCACGTCGGGCTCGAGCGACGCGTCGAGGAAGGCGTCGAATCCCGTCTTGAGCCCGTCGAGGGGCGTTCGGGTGTCCCGGGCGGCAGCGTTGGAGCTCTCGCTCAGCTCGGCCTCGAGCTGTTCGAACACGGTCTCGAAGAGCTCGGCCTTGGTCGTGAAGTGGTGGTACAACGCGCCGGTCGTGACCCCGGCGTGGCGGGCGAGATCGTCCACCGACGTGGCCGCGAACCCGTACGGCGCCGAACAGGGCGCGCCCGGCGGCGACGAGCGCGTGACGGGTCTCCGCCACGCGGGCGTCACGGCGCGACGCCGGCGACGTGGTCATGGGCCCTCGTTGTAGCGCTTTCGCGGGACGTGGTTGACGTCATGGCACTCCGTTGGCATAGTGTCACTATGTTGCATAGCGATACTATGCCAAGTGCCGGCACCCTGGCAACGCTGCCGGCGGACGCCGTCGCCGCGGTGGAGGCCGAACAGGCCGTCCTCGTCGACCTCCTCGCGGCCTTGCCCCCCGATGCCTGGACCGCGCCGAGCGGTTGCCCGGGCTGGACCGTCAAGGATCTCGTCGCCCACCTGGGCGCACTGTTCTGGCGGATGGTCGATCCGTCGCGCCTGCCCGACAACCGCGGGTTCCCGACCGAACAGGCCCAGGACCGCGACGTCGCGTCCCGCGCCGCGTGGAGCCCCGACCACATCGTCACGGACTACGTGGAGGCGGCCGGGCGTGTCCTGCCCGTGCTCGAGCGTCTGCGCGACGTCGACGATCCGGTGCCCCTCGGCGACCTGGGCACCTTCCCGGCGTCGATGCTGGCCTGCGGGTACGCGTTCGACCACTACACCCACATCCGCGCCGACCTGCTCGCGCCTCGTGGGCCACTCGACGTCCCGGCGCCCCCGTCGGACGAGTTGCGCATGGGGCCGACGATCGCCTGGATCCTCGCGGCCCTTCCCCAGCAGTGCGCGATGGCGCTGACCGGGCTCGCCGGGCCGGTCGAGTTCCTGCTGACCGGGCCCGGTGGCGGCCTCTTCGTCCTCCTGCCGAGTGGCGCGATCGTGAGCGGCGACGATGCCCGCGTCGACACGGTCGCATCGATCTGTTGCAGCACCGCTGACCTGGTGTGGTGGTCGACCCGCCGGGCATCGTGGTCCGACGTCGAAGTGCACACGGCCGGCGACCCGGCGACGCTCGCTCTGCTCCGCGACCAGGTCCACGTGTTCTGACCGTCCCCCGCGATCGGGCGGGTACATGGGAGACTCCCACCCGTGTCCCGCCCGATCCGCGCCGTTGTCTCCGTCGCGGCCGCCGTGATGACCGTCGTGCTCTTCGGCTGCGGCGGCGGGGGCGGATCGGCCGGTGACGCTGAGCGCTTCTGCGGCGAGGTCCAGGCGAACACCCGGGCGCTCGTCAGGCCACGCCTACGGACGATCGACGACGTCGACACGCTGCTCGGCCTGTATCGGGACCTCGCGGCCCTCGCCCCGCTCGGCATCGCCCGGGAGTGGGACGCGCTCATCCTGAACTACGAGACGGCGAGCACGGTGATGCCGAACGACCCGGAGTCGCTGCAGCGCGTCGCCGCCCGCGCCTACGCGACCGAGCGCTCCGCCGTCGCCGTGCACGACTGGCTGCTCGCCAACTGCAAGGTCGACCTCGGTCCGGTCGCGACGATCGTCCCGGATGAGCCGGCGCGCCGCGGGCGCACGACGACCACGACGTCGGCCCCGCCGGGCTAGCTGGGTGCGGCCGGAGTCCGCTCGACGACCTAGTGGATGTCACCGCGGCGCACGATCACCTGGTCGCAGAGGCCGTACTCCTGGGCCTGCTCGGCGGTGAACCAGCGGTCGCGCTCGAAGTCGGTGCGGATCTGCTCGACGGACTTCCCTGAGTGCTGAGCGATCAGCTCGGCCATCCGCGTCTTCGTGTAGGTGAACGCCTCGGCCTGGATGGCGATGTCGGCGGCCTGGCCGCGGAGACCGGCCAGCGGCTGGTGCATCATGATGCGGGCGTTGGGCAGCGAGTAGCGCTTGCCCGCCGCGCCCGCGGTGAGTAGGAACTGCCCCATCGACGCGGCGAACCCGAGGCAGACCGTCGCCACGTCGCACCCGACGAACTGCATCGTGTCGTAGATCGCCATGCCGGCCGTCACCGAGCCACCGGGGCTGTTGATGTACAACCAGATGTCGCGGTTCAAGTCCTCGCCCTCGAGATAGAGCAGCTGGGCGCAGATCTGGTTGGCGATGTCGTCGTCGACGGCCGCGCCGAGGAGGATCACCCGGTCGCGCAAGAGGCGATTGAAGACGTCGGCGCGGGGGTCGATCGCGGCCTCGAGCATCTGAGGGGTGATGGGCGGCAGGCTCTCGCTCATGCTCGGGAGGCTATCCCCGCCGTTCTTGCATCTCGATCGGATGCCAGAGCCACGCATGTAGTTGCACGAACGGGGCTCAGCGGGCGACGCCGGAGAAGATCACGGCGACGCGCTCCCCCGGTGCCGGCGCACCTTCGTCCGTGAGCAGCCCGGCGAGGCCGGCGCTGCCGGTGACGCTGACCGGGATCCCCGTGCGGGTGGCGACCGCGTGGGCGTCGGCGATGCCCGACTCGGGGACGACGAGCGGGCGTCCGCCCGAATGCTCCATCACCTCGAACACGCCGAGCCAGTCGTAGGTCTCGTCGTCGAGGATGCCCTCCGCCGCCGACTTCGGGTCGTCCCATGGCGTCATCAACTCGCTCCAGTGCCGCCCGAGGTCGTCACGCGCCAGCCCCGCATCGGCGGCCCGGCGCCACGCCTGGGCGAGCGGCGCGCACCCCGCCGACTGCACGGTGTCGAGCCGCACTCCCGGACCCAGGCCCCATCCCAGGCACGCGGCGAAGGCCCCGCCGCCGACCTGGACCAGGACCCGATCGAAGTCGGTGCCGGCGTCGGCGAGCTCCCAGCCGATCGTGCGGCCTCCGTCGAGGCAGAGGGCGTTGTCTGGCCCCTGCACCCCGAACGGGATTGCGCCCTGGTCCACCGCCTCGCGGAAGCGCAGCACCGCCGGATCGCCGGGGGCGTCGGTCGGCCGTCGCTCGCAGCGGCTCACGGTCGCACCGAGCGAGGCGAGCAGGTCGACCACGCCTCCGTCGGCCCAGTCCGGCACGAACACCTCGAGCGGCCACTCCGACCGCTGAGCGAGCACGGCCGCGGCGATGGCGGCATTGCCACACGAGGCGATGGCGAGCGGGCGGCGGGTCGTGGCGGAGCGCCCGAGCGCCTCCGCGGCCCGCAGGTGCAGCAGGGCGCCGGCGAGGTGCCGGCCCTTGTGACTCCCGCCGACGTTGCCGGTCTCGTCCTTGATCCAGACGTCGGCGCCGACGTGCTCGGACAGGGGCGCCGAACGGGCGAGCGGCGTCACCTCGAACCCGCCGGCGACGTCGCGGGCGAGGGCCACGCACGCGGCCTCGGTCATCCCGTTGGCGCGGGCGAACGCCCACCACGCCATCCGTGGCCCATAGGCGACGAACGGGTTGGGATCGTCGAGGCGCTCCGGACCCGCCCCCGCCCGCACCAGCGGATGAAGCACGTGATGACGGTCGGTCGCCGTCGCCCGCGGACAGCGGAACGGGAACGGCGTGGCGATGTCGACGGTCGTGCCACACACCGCGCAGCGGAGCCCGAGGGTCAAGACTGCACTCGAGCGTTGAACTCGGTGATCATCTCGTCCCACACGGCGAGGTAGCGCCGCAGGTCGCGCCAGAAACTCTGACTCCGCCGCTGCTCGAACAGCTCCAGCGGCGTGCCCTGCTGCTCGACCCACGTGTAGTAGCCGAGGTTGAAGATGCGCGTGCGGTCGCGCGCCGTGCACTCGATCATGTGGTCGGTGTCGACGTCGGCGAGGTGGCGCCCGTAGACCTCGGCCGCGTCGAGCTCACTGAACCCCTGCTCGTAGCGCTCGGCGAGCAGCGCCGCCCGCTCGCTTCCGTACATCGCGCCACCGTCAGTGGCGACCGTGACGATGGCGTCGTCCGGCCCGAGATCGAGGAGGCGGGCGGTCTTGATCGCGGCCAACACATTGCAGATCGACGACAGCCCGAAGTGGGCGAGGACGGCCACGACGTCGGCCGGGACACCTTTGCGATCGACGAGGTATGCCCGGCCGGCGTCGGAGTTGAACAGCACGTCGAGCTCGTCGGTCGCCGTGTCGGAGATCGCGACGACGACGTCGGTGTTCATCACGTTGTGGATGAGCGGGATGTGCTTGTCGCCGATGCCCTGGATGTTGTGCTCACCGAACCCGTTCTCGAGCATCGTCGGACACTCCAGCGCCTCGACCGCGACGATGCGCGTGCCGAAGAGGTCCTTCAACCGGTCGCCCGCGCCGATCGTGCCGGCCGACCCGGTGGCCGATACGAACGCGGTGAGGTGCAGCTGCCGCTGCGAGGAGACCTGGTCGAACACGTGCTCCAGTGCCCGCCCGGTGACCTCGTAGTGACCGAGGTGGTTGCCGAACTCGCAGAACTGGTTGAGCACGACGTTCGCCGGGTCCGCGGCCAGCTCGTTGCACGCGTCGTAGATCTCCTTGACGTTGGACTCGGTGCCGGGCGTGCGGATGACGTCCTCGGCCGGGTTCTCGCACCACCGGTCGAGCCAGTCGAACCGCTCCCTGCTCATCCCCTCGGGAAGGATCGCGACGCCGCGGCTGGCCATGATCCGGCTGATCGCGATCCCACCGCGGGCGTAGTTGCCGGTCGACGGCCAGATGGCCCGCTGCCGGGTGGGGTCGAACTGACCGGTGACGACGCGTGGTGCGAGGCAGGCGAACGCGGCGAGCACCTTGTGGGCCGTGATCATCGGGAACCGGTCGCCGAACACGACGACGATCGGGCTCTCGACGCCGGTGAGCGACGTCGGCAGCACGACGTGCTCGGGCACGTCGACCCGCCCGCCGGTGAGGTCGTTGTACCAGTGCACCCGCCACAGGTTCCGCGCGTCGGCGGCCTGGGCATCGGCGCCGCCCACGCGGCTCGGGTCGAACGTGGTCGGATCGGCGAGCTCGGCGAACGTCGGCAGCGTGATCCCGCGCTCGCGGAATCGATCGACACTGTTGGCCAGGGCGTCGTCGTCGACCACCCGATCCGCCAGCCCGAGCTGCGACTCCAATGCCGCGACCGGCCCTTCCGTGACGCTCACCTCGACATTCTGTCAACCCATCGCGGCGTCAGCCGGCGGCAGCGTGCTCGGCCCGACGTGGGCATCGAGCCAGCGCCACATCGGCGCGGCGCCGTTCCACGTCTCGCGCACGCGCGTCGCGGCCTGCTTGGAGTGGAGCCACTTGGCGACCGGCCACGCCCGCCACGCCATCAGCCCCGACCGGCGGAGGAGGGCGATCCGGGGATGGTCCTTCGAGAAGCCACGGGGGGCGGACTTGAGCTCGTCGTGGGCGCCGACCGAGTAGCCCGCACGCACGACGTCGTCGACGAGAGCGGCGATCTCGGTGCCGGTGCGCTCGGCGTCGACGGCGGCGCGGAACCGGGCCAGCTGGTCCTTGGCCATCATGTAGTAGCCGGCTCCCGCCATCAGCCCCTCGGCGGAGATCTGCACGTAGAAGCCCGTCCCACCCTCGCCCTGCGTGACCGCGCCCTGCGCGGTCTTGTACGGCGGGCGGCCTTTGGCGAAGCGCAGGTCGTTGTACGGCCGGAAGATGTGGAAGGTCCCGAACTCGGCGAGCTCGGCGCACAACGCCTGCATCGGGCGCTTGACCGCGTCCTCGTACGTGCCCCGGTTGTCCTGCCAGAACGCCTTCGTGTTGTCGGCCTCCAGGTGCTCGTAGAAGTCGATGGCGTCCCGCGGGATCCCGTTGAAGCTCACCGGCCGACGGTACCGCGGCCGCTCACTATCTTCGCTAGCTCATGAGCGAGCTGTTCGTCGGCGGAACGGTCGACCCGGCGACCCACGAGCGCACCGGAGATGACGTCCGCCTCGAGACCGAGGATTTCACCACCCACGGCGTGATCGTCGGGATGACGGGATCGGGGAAGACTGGGCTCGCCCTCGTGCTCGTCGAGGAGGTGCTCGCGGCCGGGCTGCCGGCGCTGCTGATCGACCCGAAGGCGGATCTCACGAACCTCTGCCTCACGTTCCCGGGACTTTCCGCGGCGGAGTTCCGCCCGTGGATCGACGAGTCCCAGGCGAGCGCGGCAGGGGTCACGCCCGACGAGTTCGCCGCCCAGCAGGCGACGACGTGGAGGGAGGGCCTCGCCGGCTGGGGCTACGGCCCGGACCAGATCGCGGCGCTGCGGGCGGCGTGCGACTTCACGATCTACACGCCCGGCTCGCAGTCCGGGGTGGCGATGAACATCGTCGGCTCGCTGCAGGTGCCCGCGGTCGACGACCCGGAGGTCGTCGGTGACGAGATCGAGGGCTACGTGTCCGGCCTGCTCGGGCTGGTGGGCATCGACGCCGACCCGCTGTCGAGCCGGGAGCACATCCTCCTCGCCAACCTGATCCAGCACTCGTGGTCGGCAGGGACGGCGCTCGATCTGGCGACGCTCGTCGGCATGGTCCAGTCACCCCCGTTGCGCAAGCTCGGGGTGTTCGAGCTCGACCAATTCTTCCCGCCGGACGATCGCATGGCGCTGGCCCTCAAGCTCAACGGGCTCCTGGCGTCCCCAGCGTTCGCCGCGTGGGGCGCCGGCCAGCCCCTCGACATCCAGTCGCTCCTCTACACCCCCGAGGGCAAGGGGCGCTGCGCGATCGTGACGACGGCCCACCTGTCGGACGAGGAGCGGCAGTTCGTCACGTCACTCATCCTGTCCAAGCTCGTGACCTGGATGCGCCGGCAGAGCGGCGTGACGGATCTGCGCACGCTGCTGTACATGGACGAGGTCGCCGGCTATCTGCCGCCGACGGCGAACCCGCCGACCAAGAAGCCGATCATGACGTTGATGAAGCAGGCCCGGGCGTTCGGCGTCGGCGTCGTGCTGGCGACCCAGAACCCCGTCGACGTCGACTACAAGGCCCTGTCGAACGCGGGAACGTGGATCGTCGGCCGGCTGCAGACCGACCGCGACAAGCAGCGCCTGCTCGACGGGATGAGCGCGGCCGCCGGTGGCGTCGACGTGAAGGCGGTCGGCGACACGATCAGCGGGCTCGGCAAGCGGGAGTTCGTCCTGCGCCGGGCCGGCAAGGACCAGCCGGAGGTGTTCACGAGCCGCTGGGCGATGAGCTACCTGCGCGGACCGCTGACCCGGGATCAGATCAAGGTCCTCATGGGCGGCACCCAGCCCGCGCCGGCCGACGAGGCTGCGTCCGCACCCGCCGCGACGCCGGTCCCTGCCGCGGCCGCCGAGGCGGCTCCGGCCCAGGCAGCCGACACCACGACCGTGATGCCGTCCGTAGCCACCGGCATCGCCGTGCGCTGGACCGATCCCGCCGCGCCCTGGCTCGCCGAGGTCGGCGGCGACGCCGGCGGGTCGACCGGCGAGGCCGCCGTCGTGGCCCGGGTCACGCTGCGCTACGACGAGACCAAGGCCGACCTCGTCCACGACCAGGAGTACGAAACGGTGCTGTTCCCGCTCGGCGCAACCGTCGACGTGACGCGCGCCGTCGCCGTCGATTACGACGACCGCGACCTCCGCGACGCCGACCCGGGCGGCTGGACGTACCGGTTGTCCGGCGCGCCGCTCGACGAGTCGCGGTTCTGGAAGCAGGTCGAGCGGGATCTCGTCGATCACCTCGTCCGCAGCCTCACGATGGAGATCCCGGTCAACCGCGAGCTCAAGCTCTACGGCCGCCCGGGCGAGGATGCCGAGGCGTTCACGGCCCGCTGCCTCCAGGTCGCCGACGAGAAGGCCGATGCCGAGATCGCCAAGTTGCGCGACAAATACGAGAAGAAGGCGACCACGTTGCGCGACCGGATCGAGGCCGCGGCGGACGCGGCCGAGGTGGCCGCCGACCAGCAGCGGGCACGCGAGCGCGACAACCTGCTGTCGTCCGCCGGATCGATCCTCGGGGGTCTGCTCGGTGGGCGGTCGCGCGGCGGCCTGCTCGGTCAGATCGGGCGGGCCGCCGGCCGCACGTCGCGCAGCACCGCTGGCGGATCGCGAGTCGAGGCGGCGGCGAACAAGGTGACCCGCCTGCAGGACGAGCTCGAGGCGGTCGAGGCCGAGCTGGCCGAAGAGCTCACCGAGATCGACCGCCGCTGGATGGGCCTGGCCAAGAACGTGACGTCCACCGCGATCACGCTCGAGCGCACCGACGTCAAGGTGACCCAGCTCGCCCTGGCCTGGATCCCGACGCCCTGACCCGCCCTCCCCCGCCGTCCCACCCGAGAAGTGTGAGCTGAGCGTGCGGAGATCCGCACGCTCAGCTCACGGTTCCGGTGGAGGTGCGGCCCATCTCGACAGGTCGCGGCCGAGCCAGTCGCCGAGTTCGAGGATTCCGGGCGCGAAGTGCCGGCGCAGACGGGCCCGCGTCTCCGGAGCCATCGGCGGGTAGGCGCCCTCGCGGGCGTTGAGCCGGCCGACGATGCGGCCGATCCTCCACTTCGTCGGCAGCTCACGCCGCTTCCCCCGGACCCACAGCGACCGGAACGCCACGTACCGGTTCACCCGCTCGCCGATCCGGGGCGGGACGAACCCGTCGTCGATGGCGAGGAAGCGGCACACCTCGGCGTAGGTCTCGTGCGGTCGGTCGCGGAGGTCGTCGAACAGCACGACGTGCAGACGAGATCGCGAGTACCGGGACGTGACGTCGGCGAGCTGCCGGACGTACTCACCCCGCGCCAGGTAGTCGGCGGTCCTCGCGCGGCCCGGCCCCGCCCGCCCGGCCAGCTCGTCGTGCACCGCCTGCTCGAACGAGCGTGGCTCCCGACCGCGGGCGTGCTCCATCCAGTAGTGGGAGTAGGCGCGGTCGACGGGGTCGCGCAGCACGGCGATCAGCCGGGCCTCGGGGATCGTGCTCACCATCCGGTCGAGCGCCGCCGGCTCGGCCAGGTAGGTCGGTGTCGCCTCACCGATCGCCGGCTGGCCGGCGTGGTCCTCGAAGCGGGATTCGTACCACGCCAGCCCGCGGTCCCACTTGCGGTCGAAGAAGTGGATCTCCTTGCGCGGCATGAAGACATCGGGATGCGCCTGCAGGTACTTGTACAACGACGTCGAGCCCGATCGCATCGCCCCGATGACGACGAAGTTCGGGAGCACCATCGGGGCCGACGACTGCACCGGCGGCGGCTTCATCTCGCCGCGCCGGCCGCCTCGCGCCAGCCGGCGATCGCCTCCTCGAGCTCGTCGGGCGCGTACCAGCGGTCGACGTGGGCGTCCCGTGCCTCGACGGCGCTCGTCCACGGCTGCGGCGCGACCCCGACGCGAGCGCCGTCGCGCTTGAGGTTCTCGACCTGGGCCCACTCGCCGGCGTACACGTGCTCCAGCGTCCGGTAGCGCTTACTCATGTCGGAGTCGGTACCGGCGTTGCGCCGCACTTGGCGGTCGTATGGGGCGACGCGCGTCCGGCCCTCCGCATCGGGGGTGCACAGGGCGTCGAGGCGCCGGCGGGTCACCTCCTCGAGTCGGTACGGGAAGTGGTGGGTGAACGTGGCCGCTGTCGGCTCGACGAGCGTCTCCGAGCTCCCGCGCCGCGTGGAACCCGAGCCCGCATGTCATCGGCGGCCCGGCGCGGTCCCAGCGCTGGAGGTTGTGCTTGCGATGGCCGAGCGAGCACAGGTTGCCGCGCCGTTCCTCACCCAGGGGCTGGAAGTCGAGCGGGTGCCACCCGGGCAGGTACTCCGGCCGGCGGTCGGGATAGTGGTTGATGTAACGCGTCCCGACGATCCGGAACCGGCGGTCGAGCGCGGACACCATCGCCCGCACCGTCTCACCACCAGGGCCGTGGACGAACTCGTCGGCGTCGAGCCAGAGCCACCAGATGTGGTCGTGCTCGGACGCCGCCGACGTCTCGGCCACGATCTCGTTGAGCAGGCGGATCTTGAGCGGTTCGTCGAGCTCAGGCGTCGAGAACGTCGCAGCCAGCTCGGCACCGGCCGCCTTCGCCGCGGCGATGGTGTCGTCGGGGCTGTCGTTGTCGAGGATCAGCACGCGGTCGCAGCCCTGGGTGAAGGCGTTGCGCACCGTGGCGCCGATGACGTCGGCCTCCATCCACGTCACGGCGATGGCGTACAGGCCAAAGGACGGGAGCCGTTCGGCCGCGGCGGGTGGGGACTCGGCGCGGACCCACGGGGCCCGGCGCCGGCGCAGGCCGAGCGCGCGCAAGGCCGCCTTGGCGCGGGACTTGTAGCGCACCGCCCCCCTCACCCCGCACCGACGTAGGGCAGGAGCCAGCCGTGTTCGCCGGCGCGCCGCTCCACCTCGGCCTCCAGCTCAGGCGTCCACGGGGCATCGTCACGCGTCCGGCGCGGCGAGCCGAACACGATCGAGGCGCACGCGTCGAGATATCCGGGATCGGGCGGGACGGCGAGAAAGTCGCAGAGCTCGCCGAGACAACGGCGGGGATCGGCGATCAGGTCCTCGAGCTGGAGCCGGTGGAACCGTTCGGGCGGGTGCCGGCGGGTGATGGCGTCGACCGTCGCGCACAGCGAGAAGTACGCCTCGATCTGGTCGTCGAGCGTCGACGTCCGCGCCCGCCGCCACATCGTGGCGATGTTGTCGAACGGGTCACGGACGACCTGCACGACGGACACCGGCACGTCCACCGCCTCGGCCAGGCGGTCGAGGAGCTCGGGCCGGTCGGCGAGGCGAGCAGTCGTCGCCCGTCCCCGTTTGTCGCCCACGACTGTGAGCCGCTGATACCGCCCCTGCCACTGCCCGGGGACCGCGTAGGAGTACCCCCACGACTTCCGGCCGGCGGCCGCGTTCACCTTGGCGTGCTCGAGCACGAGGGCAAGGAGCTGGTCCCGCCGATACCCGGCGGCGACGTACTTCAGGGCGTCGAGCTCGTGCGACACGACGATCTCGGGGTGCGCGTCGAGCAGCGACCCGACGAGGCTGTGCCCGCTGCGCGGGTGGCCGATGAAGACGACGAACGTACCCACCGCCGCGAACTCGGCCCGCTGCCGGCGGCCGCGCACCGCCGAGCTCACGTACAACACCGGGTAGCTGCGGAACCCAGGCAGCACGCGCACGCCGTTGACGATGCGTGCGACCTGGCGCCGTCGGTGGGCCTGCTTGGTCCTCACCCGGCGCGCTCCGCGGCGACCGGCCCGTCGCGCCGATAGCGCGCGAACGGCGGGATCGCGGCCGACCGGGCGGCGACCACGGCGAGCAACTCCGGTGTCCAGGCCATGGTGTCCCGAGTCCGGCGCGGCGAGTCGAACACGATCCGGCTGCACGCGGCGAGGTACTCAGGGGAGGCGGAGAGGCCGAGGCCCCGACACAGTCCGGCGAGCGCGGTCGCCGGGTCGCCGATCACGTCCTCGAGGTACAGACGGTGGAAACGAGCGGGATCGTGCCGGCGCGCGACCTCCTCGACGGTGTCGGCCATCGCGAAGAACAGGTCGATGACCTCGGCGAGCGGCCGCTTGGGCGCCCGACGGTGCATCGTGGCGAGAACGTCGTACGGGTTGCGCACGACGTTCACGACGTGCACGTCGACGGCGACGGTCTCCGCCAGCCGGTCGAGCAGGCCGATGTCGTCGCCCAGCCTGAGTGTCGAGCGTCCGCCCTTCTTGTCTCCGATCACCTCGAGCCGGGCGTACGTGCCCTGCCACTGCCCGGGAACCGCGTAGGCATAGCCGCCCGACGACACGTGCCCGCCGGCCAGCCGGGCCCGCTGCTGGGCGACGAGCAGGGCGAACAGCCGTCGCCGGTCGTACCCGGCGTCGACGTACTTGAGGACGTCGAGCTCGTGGGCGATGAGCGTGTTCGGATGGGCATCGAGCAGGGCGCCGACGAGGCTGTGCCCGGTGCGGGGCTGGCCCACGAACATCACGAACGACCGGACAGCCGCGAAGTCACCGCGCTGCCGGAAGCCGCTCCATCCCGAGGTCACGAACGTCGCGGGGTAGCGCCGGAGGACGGGAAGGGCCCGCAGCCGCCTCGCGAGTGGGGCCCGCAGTCGGACCATGCGGCGTGACACCTCCCTGTCGACGTCGGCGGTTCGCCCGCGAACAGTGGCACATCGCGCGCCGAATGCGGAAGAATTGGCGCCCGTGGCGGGTGCCCGGTCGCGACAGGGGCGGGGTCGGACCGGTCTCGGACCCGCCCGCCGCACCCTCGACGTGTTACTCGCCGGCGGCGTGCTCGCCGTCACCAGTCCCCTGCTCGCCGTGACCGCGATCGCGATCCGGTGGCGCATGGGGGCGCCAGTCCTCTTCCACCACGAGCGCGCCGGTCGCGACGGGGTGCCGTTCCAGCTTGCTCAAGTTCCGGTCGATGCGTCCGCTCGCACCGGGCGAACGGGCGCCCGACGCCGACGGGGCCCGGATCACGCGACTCGGCCGGATCCTCCGCGCGACGAGCATCGACGAGCTCCCATCGCTCGTCAACGTCCTCCGCGGCGACATGGGCATCGTCGGGCCCCGTCCCCTGCCCGTGCGCTACCTGCAGCGATACACGCCCCGGCAGCGGAGACGGTTGGAGGTCCCGCCGGGCATCACCGGCTGGGCGCAGATCCACGGCCGCAACCGGGTCCCGTGGGAGGACCGCCTCGAGCTCGACGTGTGGTACGTCGAGCACCGCTCGCTCGCCGTCGATCTGCGCATCCTCGCCGCCACGATCCCGATGGTGATCCGGCGCCACGGCATCGCCGGCGATGGTCACGCGACGATGGCCGAGCTCCCGGCGCCACCGGCGCCTCGCGGATGAAGAAGCTCTCGGTCCTGATCTCGTCGGCCGGCCGGCGGGTCGAGCTGCTGCGCGGGTTCCGCGCCGCGCTCGACGCGCTCGGCGTCGACGGACGGGTGCTGGCGGCCGACCGCTCGTGGTACTCGAGCGCCGTGCACAGCGCCGACGCCCACTATCGGGTCCCCGCCTGCGACGCACCCGACTTCGTCCCCCGGATGCTCGAGCTGTCCGCGACGCAGGGCGTCGACCTCGTCGTGCCGACGATCGACACCGAGCTGCCGGTCCTCGCCGCCGCGCGCGACGACTTCGCGGCCATCGGGACCACCGTCTCGATCTCGTCGCCCGAGGTCGTCGCGATCGCGGCGGACAAGCGGACGACCCACGACTGGCTCACCGCGCACGGCTTTCCGACGGTGCGCCAGTCGACCGTCGCCGAGGTGGAGGGCGACCCGACGGCATGGCCGTTCCCCCTCCTCGTCAAGCCGCGCCTCGGGAGCGCCGGCCACGGCGTCGCCGTCGTCCGTGACCCGGTGGAGCTGCAGGTCGCGGCGCGGGACGGCGACGTCGTCGTCGAGACCTTGGCCGTGGGCGCCGAGCACACGGTCGACGCCCTCGTCGACCGCAGCGGACGGTGCGTGTGCGCGGTGCCACGACGGCGGATCGAGGTGCGCGCCGGGGAGGTGGCCAAGGCGGTCACGGTGCGCGCACCGACGCTCGAGCGCCTCGCCGTCGACGTGTGCGAGACGTTGCCCGGTGCCTACGGCGCGATCACGATCCAGGCGTTCGTCGGGGAGCGGACCGACGACATCGCGATCATCGAGCTCAACGCCCGCTTCGGCGGCGGCTTCCCGCTCTCGCCGCGAGGCCGGCGCCGACTTCCCGCGCTGGTTGCTGGAGGAGCTGATCGGGCTGCCGTCGACGGCCCGCTCCGACGGCTGGGAGCCCGGCCTGGTGATGCTGCGGTACGACGCCGCCGTGTTCGTGCGCGAGGGGGAGGACGCGGGCGCTTGAGCGACCATGGCGAGCGGGCACTCCGCGTCGCCCACCTGACGACCGTCGACTCGACGCTCTGGTACCTGCTCCGGCCGCAGCTGCGCGCGGTTCTCGACGAGGGCGGTGAGGTCATCGCGATCAGCGCGCCGGGCCCGTGGGTGCCGGCACTCCAAGGCGACGGTGTCCGCCACATCCCGCTGCCCACCTCGAGTCGCAGCGCTGACCTGCGGGCGGACCTGCGGGCCGCCCGCGACCTCTGGCGGATCCTGCGCGCCACACCGGTGGACGTGCTCCACACCCACAACCCGAAGCCCGGCGTCTACGGCCGCGTGATCGGACGGCTCGCCGGGGTCCCCGTCATCGTCAACACGAATCACGGCCTCTACCTCCGCGACGGTCGCCGGCTGCAGCGTTGGGCGGTGCTCGCAACGGAGGGGATCGCCGCCCGGTTCTCCGACGTGGAGCTGGTCCAGAACCCCGAGGACCTCGCCCTGCTCACCCGCTGGCGGCTGAACTCCCGGCGGCGGACCCGCCTCCTCGGCAACGGCGTCGATCTCGAGCGGTTCCGGCCCGCTGGTGACGACGACGAGCGGACCCGGGCCCGCACCGCCCTCGGCGCCCGGCCCGGTCAGGTCGTCGTCGGCGCGGTCGGCCGCCTGGTGGCGGAGAAGGGCTTCCCCGAGCTCTTCTCGGCCGCGGCGACCCTCGGCGAGAACCATCTCGTCGTGGCGATCGGGCCGGCCGACGACGACAAGGCCGACGCTCTCACCCCGGCGCAACTGGAGGCCGGCCGGCGCGCCGGCGTCCGGCTGCTCGGCCTCCGGGAAGACGTCGACCTGCTGTACCGCGGGATGGACGTGTTCGTGCTCCCGTCCCACCGCGAGGGCTACCCGCGAGCGGCGATGGAGGCGGCGGCCAGCGGGGTGCCCGTCATCGCGACCGACGTCCGCGGCTGCCGCCAGGTCGTCGACGACGGCGTCACCGGGCTACTGGTGCCGGTGCGGGCGCCCGTCGCGCTGGCCGACGCGATTCGCCGCCTCGGCGACGACGAGGGCCTCCGGCGAGCGATGGGCGTCGCCGCCGTGGATCGGGCCCGGACGTCCTTCGACGAGCGACGTGTGGTCGCGCTGGTGCTCGACTCCTATCGTCGGGCCGCCGCGGCGAGCCGCTGGTGGCGGCGCCGGCCGGTCACGACACCGCCGACGCGTAGCGCCATCGGTTGACCGAGCGGCGCAGCCCGTCCTCGAGCGCCATGCCACCGGCCGCCTTGCGCTGGAAGTAGCGCATCCCGTCGCCGCGCTGGACGGCCGAGCGAGCGAGCCGGTGGGGATCGGAGGTGCCGTACGGATTGGGCCGGCATCCGCCGAGCGCGGCCGAGCGGAAGCGTTGGCGCACGAGCGCGTCGACCGCCGGGGATCCGGCGACGGCTTTGGGGTACGCGAAGTCGACCGCCTCGACCCCCGCCCGCTCCTCCACCAGTTCCCGCGAGCGGTCGAGCTCCCCGGCCGCGGCGGCCGGGTCGATGCGGTCGAGCAGGGCATGGGTGTCGGTGTGCGACCCGATCGTCACCAACCCGGTGGAGACGGCGTCCCGCACGGCCGCCCACGACAGCGGCGGTGCGTCGGGGGGGAACGGCCGCGAGTGCTCGATGAAGTCGGTCGCCAGGTAGAACACCGCCGGCACCTGATGGGCGCACAGGATCGGCAAGGCGACGTCGACGAGATCGGCGGTCCCGTCGTCGAACGTGACCACGACGGGGTCCGGCGTGGGCGGCTCCGACCCCGCCAGTGCAGCGAGTCCGGCGTCCATGCTCACCGCTCGTCCCGATTCGGCGAGCCACGCGATCTGCTCTGCGAACAAACCCGCCGGCAGGTCCACGGAGCTCGCCGTTCCGCCACCGACCCGGTGGTAGATCAGGAAGACGACGCCACGCGGGGGCCGGCGGACGCGGTCGGCCAGGGCGGCGGTGGCCTTGACCGCGCGAGCGGCGGCGGCCCGGGCGTCCAACATCGGCGTCACGTTACGCGGCGGCCGTCCCGCACCGCCGTCGATACGATCGCCGCGTGGGAGGGCTGCTCGTGGCGTGCGTAGCCGAGAACGGCGACCACTGGTACCAGGAGGCCCACAACCTCGTGCTCTCGATCCGCCGGTTCGGTGGCGAGCTCAGCGGTGCACCCGTCGTGGTCAACTTCGTCGACGCCGTCGAGCCGCGGTACGAGTCGGGGCTGGCCGCGCTCGACGCCGAGGTGCGCGTCGTGACGCGCTTCGATCGGCGCACCCCGGCGAGCAACAAGCTGCGGATGCTCGAGCTCGCCGATACGCACGAGTTCGACGTCCTCCTCGCGATCGACACCGACACCCTCGTCGTCGGGGACGTCAGTCGCTACGCCGACGCGGAGGCCGTGGCGATCAAGCCGGAGAACCGCGATCCGTATCCGGCCCAGTGCTGGCGCGACGTGTTCGCCGCCCTCGCGATCGACGAACCCAGCCGCTCGCTCGTCACGACGAGCACCGCCCAGGTGACGTACCCGTACTACAACAGCGGGGTCCTGTTCGTTCCGCACGGACGCTGCGCGGCGCTGCTCGAGAGCTGGACGCGACGGGTGTTCGACGTGCTCGACCTGTACGAGCGGCGGCCCGACATCGTGCCCCGGGCCGAGCGCCACTGGACGAACCAGCTCGCCCTCGCCCTCGCCGTCGTCGGCGACGACATCCCGGTCCGCGACCTGCCGGTGGCCGCCAACCTGTCGACGACCGTTGCCGTGCACCCGCTGTTCGAGCACGAGGTGACGCCGCCGTTCGTCCTCCACTACCACAACGAGATGGACGCCAGCGGCTTCGTGTACCGGTCGCGCAACGAGCGCGTGAACCCACTCATCGACGCCTTCAACCGGCACCTCGCCGCCACGGCCGGCATCCCGTACTCCAGGCTGCCGTCGCCGCCCCTGACCCGGCGTGTCCTGCGCCGGCTGGACGGCCGCGGCTGGTACGAGCACGGGCCGGTCGCCTACGTGCGCCGCCACCGGCTGCTCGCGCCGGTGCGCCGGCGGGCCAAGCGACTCGCCCAGGGCTCGGCCGCGCGATGACGTCCGCCGAGCCGAGGCCGACGTTCCCGTTCTTCGTCGGCTGCGGCCGGTCCGGGACCACGCTCCTGCGGGCGATGTTCGACGCTCGGGCCGACCTCGCCATCCCGGACGAGGTCGCCTTCATCATCCGCTACTCCCGTCCGCACTACGCGTTGCGCTACGGCTGGCCCCGCCGCTTCGACGCCGCCGCGTGCATGGATCTCATCGCGGCCGACTCCTCCTTCCGCCGCTGGGACCTGCCCGAGGGGGCCGTCCGGGCCGCGCTCGCCGACCCGGTGCCGGCGTCGTTCAGCGACACGGTCCGGCGGCTGTACACATGTGCTGCCACGGCCCGAGGCAAGCCGCGCTACGCCGACAAGACGCCGATGCATGTGCTCTACCTGCGCCGCCTCGCCCGGCTCTTTCCCGAGGCCCGATTCGTCCACATCATCCGCGACGGCCGCGACGTCGCGCTGAGCTACCAGAGCGTGACCTGGGGGCCGGCGACTGCCACGGAGGCCGCCGTCCGGTGGCGGGAAAACGTCCGCCGGGGCCGACGCGACGGGCGCCGGCTCGGCCCCGACCGCTACCGGGAGATCCGCTACGAGGAGCTCGTGGCCGACCCCGAACCGCTCCTCCGGTCGCTGTGCGAGTTCCTCGAGCTCGAGTGGGACGGCGCGATGCTCCACCACCAAGCGGCCGCGGACGCGGTGATCGCGGCCACGCGATTCCCCGCCGCCCACCAGCGGCTGCTGCTGCCACCGACGCGTGGTCTGCGCGACTGGCGCAGGGACATGCCGGAGCGGGACGTCGCCGCCTTCGAAGCGATCGCCGGCGATCTGCTCGACGAGCTCGGCTACGGCCGCGAGACGGGTCCGCCGTCGCTGCCCGAATGGCTCTCGTCCCGCATGCGGATCGTCGCCGACGGGGCGAGCCGGGCGTGGACGCAGGTGCGGGCGGGGAGCGTGGTCCTCGTCCGCGGGCTGACCGGGCGGCGATGACGGCCGTGCCGTCGGGGACACCCGAGCTGCGCCGCTACGAGGCGGCCGACGAGCCGGCGGTGCTTGTGCTCCTCGGCGCGTCGCTGGGCTGGGTGCCCGACGAGCTGCACGCCCGGCTGTTCGCCTGGAAGCACGCCGAGAACTCGTTCGGCGTCTCGCCGGCGTGGGTCGCCACCGTCGACGGCGAGATCGTCGGGTTCCGCACGTTCCTCCGCTGGGAGTTCCGGCTCGACGGGCAGCTCGTGCGCGCCGTGCGGGCCGTCGACACGGCCACGCACCCGGACCACCAGGGGCGAGGGGTGTTCACCGCCCTCACCGAGCACGCCCTCGGCGCCCTCCGTGACGACGGAGTGGCGTTCGTGTTCAACACGCCCAACGAGCGCAGCCGCCCCGGGTACCTGCGGATGGGCTGGCGCCCGGTCCGCAAGCTCCCCGTGCTCGCCCGCCTCCGCTCGCTCACGGCCCTTCCTCGCCTCGCCCGGGCCCGGGTCCCCGCCGACAAGTGGTCGGTCGCGACGGATGCGGGCGAGTCGGTTGCCGACGCGCTCGCCGCCGACCCGGCCGGCCTCGCCGACCTGCTCGCGACCCTGCCCGACACCGGGTTGCGCACGAACCGCACGGCCGCCCATCTCACGTGGCGGTACGGCTTCCCACCGCTCTGCTACCGCGCCGTCACGTCCGCCGACGAGCCGTCTCGGGGCATGGTGATCTTCCGGCTGCGCCGTCGCGGCCCGGCCCTCGAGGCGGTGGTCTGCGAGGAGCTCGTCCCGCCGGACGAGCCGGGAACGAGGCGCGCGCTGCTCGCCCGGCTCGCCCGGATCAGCGGGGCGGACTACCTGGTGCGTCTCGGCGACCACCTGCCGCGGGCCGGCTTCCTGCCCGTCCCCGGCCAGGGCCCGACCCTCGTCTGCCGGCCGGTGAACCTGGCGGCGCCCCCCGAGCCGGCGTTCTGGCACCTCGAGCTCGGCGACGTCGAGCTCTTCTAGCGACTGCCTTGGTCACGAAGTCGCGCGACCGTCCGCGCGATTCCGTGACCAAAGGGTCTGCTGTGTCCGTCCGGCTCTCGGGGCTGACACGGCGTACGGTGCATCGATGACCGCGGCTCGGGCGGGCAATCTCGATGTGGCCACTCGTGCCGAGCTTCAGCGGAGGGTGCTGCGCGTCCTGACGGTCGGGCAGATCGTTGGCGCAGGAGCGCTCGGCGCGGCGGTGACGATTGGGGCATTCGTCGTTCAGGACATCCTCGGCGACGAGACGCCCTGGGGAGGCATCGCGACCGCATCGGTCACGACCGGGACGGCGCTCATGTCGCAGGTGCTCTCGCGGCTGATGCGACGGCGCGGGCGCCGGCCGGGCCTGCAGCTGGGATACGCGCTGGCGTCGGTCGGCGCTGTGTTCGCGGCGCTCGGGGCCGAGCGGGGCTCGCTGGCGACCTTCATCATCGGGCTCTTCATGTTCGGCAGCGGCCAGGCGTCGAACCTGCTGGCCCGCTACGCCGCCGCCGATCTCGCCGATCCCGGGCATCGAGGTCGCGCGATGAGCCGGATCGTGTTCGCATCGACCTTCGGTGCCGTGTTCGGGCCGCTGGTCATCGGACCGGCGCAGGCGGCAGGCGAAACCTGGTTCGGACTCGCCCGGTACACCGGGCCGTGGCTCTTGAGCGCAGTGTGCTTTGCGGCTGCGATGCTCAACACTGCACTGCGCCTGCGACCCGACCCGCTCGTCGTTTCCGGCGGCGTCGATATCGCCTCCGTGACGACGGGCTTCGGCGCGAGGCATGCCTTGCGGGTCATCGGCGTCCGTCCGCACGCTCGGCTCGCCCTCGTCGCCATGGCCGTCTCGCAGGCGGCGATGGTGGCGGTGATGACGATGACGCCGGTTCACATGCGGCTCCACGGCCACGAGCCGCTGAGCCCGTACGTCATCTCACTGCACATCGCTGGCATGTACGCCTTCAGTCCACTGGTGGGTCGATTCACTGACCGGCACGGTCGACTCACCGCGTCCGGACCGGCGCGGCGGTGCTGTTCGTGGCGACGCTGCTCGCGGCGGTGTCCGGTCCCGTCGAGTGGCTGCTGTTCCCAGCCCTGTGGGGACTCGGTGTCGGCTGGAACTTCGGTTGCTCGGCGGCTCGGCACTGCTCACTGAACGGTCCCGCCGCCGACCGAGTCGGCGTGCAGGGCACCGCTGATCTGACGATGAGTCTGTGCGGCGGCATCGCCGGGTTCGCCTCCGGCTTCATCCGGCGTGCCGTCGGGTACCACGTGCTCGCGGACCTGGCAGCCATCTCCGCCGGCCTCCTGCTGGTCGCCGTGTACATTGCCGCCCGTGTGCCGACCACGGAGTCGGCCGACACCAGCGCGCCGCTCACCGTGCTGGACGTCGGCGACTGACGATCGCCCGGAGTCGAACAATGACCGACCGTCTCGGTGTCGCCCTGAGTTTGTGTCAGAGC